>CADCIB010000001.1 GCA_902801375.1 uncultured Prevotellaceae bacterium
ATTGCATGGCATTGCAGACATACCTTTCTTCATGTATCGTATATGCACCATCTTCGGCTAAGCATGCATCAGGCTCCCACGGAAGTTTTCATCTGCGCCATTATTAGGGCACACTCGTTCTGCCCAGTGTCGGAGCGGAGTGGTTGCCTCATGCAAACATTTACGCTAAATTTTCTTTATTTTTCCCCCACTTTCTTGCGTATGTTAAATAATGTACGTACCTTTGCAATCGATATGCCCTGAAGGGCGACAGTATTTTGCGTTCCGTCTAAGGCAGTCTATCGCCTGACGCCCACAAACGAAGAAACATTTTTCTAACTAAATTATAAACGTATGTACAAAAAAATCTATCTTAAATCGTTGCTCCTATTAGCCATGCTGCTATCGGGGGCAGGCTCCACGTGGGCACAAAATGTCACTTACGACATTGCCGATGCATCGTGGACAGTATCTGATGGTGCTCTCACGAACGGAGAAATTAGTTTTGTTGGTGAAGGTCCTGACAACTTCAAGAAGAACACGGGTTATTTTATGATGGGAAAATCTGGTGCGTACATCAATTTCCCCACTTATGAAAAAGCCGTTGAAAAGATTGTTGTTACGGGTAATAGTAGTGCTTCTGCCAGCACTGTTATGAACATTTTTGTTGGTGACAATGCTGTTAGTACAGCTACAACAGGTAGTAAGGGTACCAACACTTACGAGATTGATGCCGACTATCAGGCAGCAGGCACGCAGTACACCCTAAAAGTTACTTCAGACCACAATGCCCAGATTACCAAGATTGAAGTATACTTTATTTCTGAAGCTGGTGTGGCCAAACCCACTTTCTCCCCTGCAGCTGGCACATACAGCGAGGCACAGAGCGTGACCATTAGCTGCGCCACATCGGGTGCAACCATCTACTACACATTGGACGGAGAAGAGCCAACAGACCAAAGCACAGAATACACTGGTGCCATCAATGTGAGCGAGACAACAACCATCAAGGCAATCGCCTATGATGCAACTGGTGCAAGCAGCAATGTGGCCTCTGCCACTTACAACATTCTGTCGATTGGCCATGCCGGTACAGAGGCAGACCCTTATACTGTGGCTGACGCACGCGCTGCCATTGATTTAAACACTGGTGTAACTGGTGTGTATGCTAAAGGTATTGTATCAAAGATTGTTACTGCTTTCAACTCACAGTTTGGAAATATCTCGTACAACATCTCAGAGGATGGAACTGAAGAAGCCGATCAATTAGAAGCATACCGTGGTTTCAGCTATGATGGAGATTGGTTCACTTCAGAAGACGACATTCAGGTAGGTGACGAAGTTGTTATCTATGGTAACCTGACGAAGTACGGCAGCACCTACGAGTTCGCACAAAACAACCAGCTCGTTTCATTGGTTCGTCCTCAGGCTTCGCAAGATCCCGTTATCAATGCTGAGGATGTGGAACTGGCTTACGATGCCACTTCTGGCGAGATTGCCTTTACCATTGACAATCCTGTTGAAGGCTATAACGTAACAGTAGCAACTCCTGATGTTGACTGGATTTCGGATGTCGCAGTAAGCGCTGATGCCAACGTGATTACATTCACGACTACTGTCAACGAAGGAACTGAGGCACGCGAAGGCCACATCACCATCAACTATGGCGGCACAACGGTTGAAGCCCGCAAGGTGGTGAAGGTGACTCAAGGTATTAATGAAAATATACAACCTGTTGCTGTTGACGGAAGCTACGTGAAGGTGACCAGCACAGACGATATTACCGATGGTCAGTATCTGATCGTATACGAAGGAAATGAAACACACGATGCTGTTGCTTTCAACGGTGGACTGGAAACGCTGGATGCAGCAAATAATATGATTGCCGTTACTATCGAAAATGATGAGATTGCAGCATCCGAAGCAACGCAGGCTGCCGAATTCACAATCAACGTGGCTGACGGTACCATTAAGAGTGCTTCTGGCTTGTATATTGGAAAGACTGCTTATGAAAATGGTCTTAATGCCAGCGCTGAGACACAGTACGAAAATACATTCGCTATCACCAATGATGAGGCCGTGATTACTGCTTCTGGTGGATCTACTCTTAGATACAACTATGCATCAGACCAGCTCCGTTTCCGTTACTACAAGAGCGGTCAGCAGGCTATCCAGCTGTATAAGTTTGTATCCAATGAGCCCGAAGTGGAATACTATCTCGCTGGCTCGTTTGCTGAAGACGGTTGGGATGAAGGTATGCTGAAGATGACCAACAAAAACGGCATCTACTCCGTGACGAAGGAAATCGAGGCTGAAACAGAGTTCAAGATCGTGAAGAAGGACGTTGATGGCACTACGACTTGTTACGGTGGCGAAGGAGAAAATGTCTATCAGATTCACAGAGACTGGTGCACCGACATCGTTCTTGTCGACGGACAGAACTTCATCATCAACGAGGCTGGAGAATACACATTCAGCGTCAACACCACGGGTACTGCCCTCACGCTGAGCGTTGACGGATTCCCCGCACAGGAGTTCTTCATGGCCGGTTCGTTCAACGAATGGTCTACAACGGCTACTCAGTTTGAAGTTGGCGAGACAGAGGGTGTCTATACCCTGACTCAGGAGCTTGAGGCTGGCGCAGAGTTCAAGGTGGTCAGCGAAGGCAAGTGGTACGGTACCACCGAGACCATCAGCGCTGAGAACTGCTCAGCTCTGCCGCTCTCTGATGATAGCCAGATTGCCAACATGACCGTTCCCGCCGCTGGCGAATACACCTTCACGCTGGAGAAGACCCCGAACGGACTGTTCCTCTCCATCGCTGGATTCCCCGAGCCCGTTGTGAAGTACTACCTCGCCGGCTCTTGGAACGAATGGAGTGAAATGGTGGAACTCGAGGAGCAGGAGGATGGCTCATTCGTGGCCACTCAGGAATTCCCCGCCAACACCGAGTTCAAGATTGTCAAGGATGTTGACGGTGAACAGACATGGTACGGCGGCGACACTCAGGGCGAAGGCGAAGTCTACGGCATTCACAGCGAATGGTGCAACGATATCGCGCTGACCGCAGGCGATGCTGGCAAGAACTTCATCATCGAGGCTGAAGGCAACTACACCTTCACGATGAACATCACCGACAACGGCATGTTCCTCTCCGTCGCAGGCTGGCCGGTTCCCGTTGTGGAATATGCTCTCGTCAGCGATGCAAGCAAGCTCGAGGCTGGCAAGAAGATTCTCTTTGTTGGTGAGAAGAGCGGCACGTACTATGCAATGGGCGCTCAGAACAACAACAACCGCGCAGCTGCAGAAGTTGATGTTGTCGATGGCAAAATCATTCCTGGAGAAAATGTCGCAGCCAGCACACTTGTTGCCAATGAAGACGGAACTTGGTCGTTCCTGACTGCCGTTGGTTATCTCTACGCTGCTTCAAATAGCTCCAACCAGCTGAAGTCAAAAGCTGAAATTGATGAGTATGCAAAGGCAACCATTTCAATTGATGATGAAAACCTGGCTACTATCCTATTCGAAGGCGATAGGGAGCGTCATGACCTTCGCTTCAATGCCAGCAACAATCCTCCCCTCTTCTCTTGCTATGCTGAATCAAATGAAAATATGAATCATGTATACATCTACATGGAGACCAGCGAGGAAGTCATTCCTGAGACCGTGACTGCCGAGGTGTCTGCCGCCGGTTTGGCCACCTTCTGCTCTGAATGGGCTCTCGACTTCACAGGCATTGAAGAGGTGTATGCTTACAAGGTATCGGTGAACGAGAAGCAGATCTCCTACACCCGCGTCTATCAGGTTCCGGCTGAGACCGGTGTTGTGCTCCGCTCATTGAGTGGCGACGCCATTTCGGTGGAGGTTCCTGTGATTGAGTCTGCTGATGAGATTGCCGACAACGCCCTCGTGGCTGTGCTCGAGGCCATCGAATCGCTGCCCACCGACGGTGACGGCTGCACCAACTACATCCTGAACAATCTTCCTTCGAAGGGCGTAGGCTTCTACAAAGCCAACAATCAGCCCGTAGGCGCCGGTAAGGCTTACCTGCAGGTGGAAGGCACTTTGTCGAAGGACTTCATCGGCTTCGCTGATGGTGTTGCCACAGGCATTGAGACTATTGACAACGGATGGACTGTTGACAATGAAATCTACGACCTGCAAGGCCGCAAGGTGATGAATCCCACGAAGGGCATCTTCATCCAGAATGGTAGAAAGGTTGTGATTAAGTGAGCACAAAGCTGAGCTTGCTCATGCTTTGCAGAGCATGAACAAGCTCGTGCTTTTCCACAAGATTGTGTGAAATAAGGCTCTCTAATGTAAAATGTCATATAAATAGAATTCAGATTTATGAAAAAAGCATATTTGACGCCGGAAACGGCTTTGCAGACAATCAATCCCCAGTGTATTCTCGCTGGCTCAATCATCTGGGACGACGAGAACTACACGGGTTCTGACGAAACCCACGACGACGAAAACGCCACCGGTCCTGCATTGGGCAAAGGAGGCTATAACGTCTGGGAAGACGAAGACGACGAAGAAGACCTTTGATTCGCTCTTCGTTTGAATGAAAGCAGCGGCAGTGGGCATCAACCCTCTGCCGCTGCTCGTTTTTTTTTGCTTTTTCCCCACTATTCTCTCAAACGTTTACGCAAAGATTCTTTGAATATTTCGCCAATAATCTATCAAGAATTTGTAACTTTGCATCGGACAACCACTTGAATTAAATAAATATGAAAAGAACAATGCTTACGATGTGCCTGGCTATAGTGTGTCTACTGGCCACGGCCGACAACAAAACCACATTGACAGTCGACGGGACAAGCGTCGACCGCAACTGGGTCAGCGTTTCCTTCGATGGCGACAACGCCATCCTTGTTTTCGACGATCAAGACACCTGGGAGGTCGATATGGCTTCGGTGGCTATCGCTTTTAGCTATGAAAAGGAAGAGACACCTACCAACATCACGGATGAAGGATGGAGCGCCGACGACTCTTCATCGGTCT
The DNA here is from genome assembly GCA_902801375.1 of uncultured Prevotellaceae bacterium. Classification (GTDB taxonomy): domain Bacteria; phylum Bacteroidota; class Bacteroidia; order Bacteroidales; family Bacteroidaceae; genus Prevotella. The sequence goes on from CADCIB010000001.1 coordinate 4,987, forward strand.
TCGACCTGCAAGGCCGACTGGTGTCTTTGAGGAGCAAGAATGGAAATCTCTCACCTCTCACCTCTCACCCCTTACCCCTGAAAAAGGGCATTTACATTCGGAACGGAAAGAAAATCATAGTCAAATAAGTAGGAGGAGCGCAACATGAAAAAGATAGCATTATTGTGGATGTTCTTGGTTTTGAGCATCACCCTTCAGGCACAAACATCTTGGGACTTTACGGTGACTCCAGAAAGCGATGTGGCCCATCTGAAGGCCGACACGCAGAATTGGAGCTACGATGCGACCAAAGACCGATACGAGAGCAAGGTTGCTATTGAGGGAGCCATCAAGGCCGATGGCGTAGAACTTGACCTGACGAAGGGGCTTACCGTTTCCGGGGCGGCCGCGAAGAAAATACGCATTGATGTCAACAAACGCTTACAGCTGGCTGGAAAGAATGTCAGCGTCGTGATTCCCAACTTGAAAAAGGGACAGCAGTTGACGGTTGTCTGTGCTTCGACAGGCGACAACGCCACCACTTTCGATCAGCTGAACAACCTTTCTTCGGCAGAGGGATTCACCGCAGCCAACAGCAGCACACAACAAGAAGGAAAGGCAACGGTGAGTGCCGACGGTGACGTGAGTTTCTCGTCGTCGACGGGCTCGATGAATATCTTCTCCATCTCTGTAAGTGAAGCACCCGAGGGCGGCAATGACCCCGAAGACCCTCAGCCGGAAGTCAACGTGCACGCTGTGGCCAAGAATCTTGCCAAGAACCAGGCTGTGCTGATCACCGATGGCGGCGATGCGCTCTACTACGATACCGACGCCCTGCAAGAGATTGCTTTCGACAAGGAAACGGGCACGCTTACCGTCGTTGACAAAGACGGGCTATGGAGCGACGTGTTTGAAAAAAGCGTTGCCGAGTTGGGTTTTGCCAAAGCGTCAGCCGTCAACCCGGAAGGTACGGTGGAAAATGTCGAGGGAAAAGTGGTGATCACAGAGGCTAAGGGATGGCTTGAAACAGCCTATGTGAAGTTTGAGCCTTTCGCCAATGCCACTACCTATCATGTATACGTGCGCGGGGGACAATACACCGACTATACAAAGATTGATGCCCAATTGGTGCGCGACTACGCCAATTATGGCCGCGCCGATGTGGTGGGTCTGATGGCTGGCACCTATGACATCAAGGTGGTGCCTGTTGAGGAAGAAACAGAAATAGAGGAAGCTGCCAACGAAGCCAAAGACATACTCGTGGAGAACTACAACCGCGTAGGATTTGCCCATAAGGACTTCAGCGGTGTGGGCGCCTACAACGACGACGGCACGCTGAAAGAAGGTGCCGAGGTCATCTACGTCACGGCCAACAATGCCAAGACCGTGAAGGCAAACCTCTCGTCGGGCACTTTCACCGGACTCCAGGCGATCATCGATGCCTACGAGAACAAGGTGGCCGTGACTACACCGCTGGCCGTGCGCTTCATCGGTACGGTGAGTGCTTCCGATGTTGACGAGTTGCAAAGCAAGGAAATCGGTCTTGAGATTAAGGGCAACAAAGCTGATTGGCCGATGAACATCACCTTCGAGGGAATTGGCGACGATGCCACCATTCGCGGTTTCGGATTCCTCATTCGCAACAGTAAGAGCGTCGAGGTGCGCAACCTGGGCTTCATACGCTATTTGGAAGACGGCATTTCGTTCGACACCGACAACAAGAATGTCTGGGTGCACAACAACGACTTCTTCTATGGCAAACAAGGTAGTGGCGATAAGAACAAAGGCGACGGAGCTGTTGACTTGAAGGCCGACACGAAGTTCGCCACCATTGCCTACAATCACTTCTGGGATTGCGGCAAATGCACCATGTGTGGCATGAAGGGTGAGTCAGGCCCCAATTACATCAGCTACCACCACAACTGGTTCGACCATAGCGACTCGCGTCATGCGCGCGTTCGTAGCATGAGCGTGCACATCTGGAACAACTACTACGACGGTTGTGCCAAGTATGGCGTGGGTGCCACAACGGGCTCGAGCATCTTCGTGGAGAACAACTATTTCCGCCACACCAAAGATCCCATCATGATTTCGCTCCAGGGTACTGACGCAAAGGGCGACGGCACCTTCTCTGGCGAGGATGGCGGAATGGTGAAAGCCTTCGGGAATGTGTATACCGAAAAGGGCGCGTCGAGCAATTACACGCCCATCACCTATCAAGACAACAATACCTCGTTCGACTTCTATGAAGCCGCCACACGTGACGAGCAAGTGCCTCAGTCGGTCGTTTCGCTCGTGGGCAATAACACGTACAACAACTTCGACACTGACGAAGCGCTCATGTATGCCTATGAGCCAGCTCCCGCCTACGACGTGCCTGCCCTCGTGTCTGGTTGGACAGGTGCCGGACGATTGAATCACGGCGACCTGCAATGGACCTTCAACAATAGTGTTGACGACGAGAGCTATGCTATCAATACGTCTTTGGCCTCTGCTTTGGACAACTATACGTCGAACCTGAAAGGCATCTTCGGCGGCGAGGACCTCAATCCCGGTGGCGGTGAAGGTGGCGAAGGTGGTGAAGGTGGCGAAGGTGGCGAAGGACAACAGGGCGGCGTGATCAGCGCGGCCGCCAACTGCCACTTCACGGGCAAGGCATGTAGCAACCCCTCGTTCACCATCGTTGGCAACTATTCCGACAGCAAAGGTTCCGCTACGGTCAATGGGGTGACCTATACCGAGTGTTTGAAGATGGAGTCCAGCACGAGCGTGAAGTTCGAGACCTCTATACCGATGACGATGACGCTCTATTTCGCATCTTCAGAGAAAGCGAGCATCAAGGTGGATGGTACGGCCTATCAAGAGGAAACCAACAGCTTCCTCACCATCGACATCGAAGCCGGAGAACACGAACTGACCAAGAACAAGAGCGTGAACCTCTTCTACATCGACCTCGTTCCCAACCCATAGCAAGGGCATCAGGCTATCGTGACTCCGAGCCTATGCAACCCGGACACAGACCGCTGGAGGAGATCGTGAAATTCTTCTGATAGCACCATCACAAAAAGCGAGACGCACTCCCTTGATCATCAGGAAGTGCGTCTCTTTGTTGTATTCTATTGCCTACGAACAAGTGCAATCGGCAATGATTCGTCTACGATCAATCAGAAACGGAAATAGTTCTTGGCATTGTAGTAGCTGATGTCTTCCACCATACGAGCCAATGTCTCGTGGTCGTCGGGAAGGAGACCCTGCTCCACATCGTTGCCCAAAAGATTGCAAAGCAGCCGACGGAAATACTCGTGGCGCGGATAAGAGAGGAACGAGCGACTGTCGGTGAGCATTCCCACGAAGCGGCTGAGAAGTCCGAGTACGGAGAGTGCGTTCATCTGGCGCGTCATTCCGTCGAGCTGGTCGTTGAACCACCATCCGCTACCGAACTGAATCTTTCCCGGGCAGGAACCATCCTGGAAATTGCCGAGCATGGTGGCAATCACCTCGTTGGCACAGGGGTTCAATGTATATAATATGGTACGCGCGAGACGACCCTCCCGATTCAGCTCGTCAAGGAAGTGGCTCATGGCTTTGGCAGTGGTGAACTCACCGATGGAGTCGAAGCCCGTGTCGGCACCCAGACGCTGATACATAAGCGAGTTGTTGTCGCGAATGGCTCCATAGTGATACTGCTGAGCCCATCCGCTGGCATAGTCCATTTCGGCGCACAGGCGGAGGAAGCAATGCTTGTATTGGCGTATCTCTTGCTGAGTGAGCGATTGTCCGCTCATAGCTTTGGCGAATATCTGCTCTATCTCCTTGTCGGTGTAGGGTTCGTCGTAGAATTCCTCAATACCGTGATCGCTCAGGCGGCTGCCCTGCTCGTGGAAGAAGTCGTGGCGGCGCTGAAGGGCGTCCATCATGTCGGCAAAAGTGGTGATGCTGACACCGGCCACCTCGCCCAGCTGGTTGATGTAGGAAGCATATTCGGGCTTCTCGATGTTCATCGCCTTATCGGGGCGCCAAGCGGGCAACATGCGCACCTCGAAACCGCTCTCGCGCGTCTGCTTGTGATAGCGGAGGTCGTCGATGGGATCGTCGGTGGTGCAAACCGTTTCCACATGATAGCGTCGCATGAGTCCGCGTGCGGAGTATTCGGGCAATTGGAGTTTTTCATTACACTCGTCGAATATCTCGCGTGCCGTCTTCGGTGAGAGCAGTTTGTCGATGCCAAAAGCGGTCTTCAGCTCCAAGTGCGTCCAGTGGTAGAGAGGGTTGCGGAAGGTGTAAGGCACGGTTGCTGCCCATTGCTCAAACTTCTCCCAATCGCTGGTGTCGGTGCCTGTGCAAAAGCGCTCGTCTACCCCATTGGTACGCATAGCGCGCCACTTGTAGTGGTCGCCACCCAACCAAAGCTCGGTGATGCTCTTGAAACGGTGGTCGTTGGCCACCATCTCGGGAATCAGATGACAGTGGTAGTCGATGATTGGCATCTTGGCCGCATGGTTGTGATACAGGTCCTGTGCTGTCTCGGTCTGCAACAGGAAGTTCTCGTCCATAAACTTTTTCATAGTGTTTGTCGTAATTGTGATTTGAATCCTAATTGATGTTAATTGTGAGTTGTATGCGTGCAAATATAGTCTAATTATTTGGAGATGCGAAGTTTTTAAGTTAATTTTGCACGTGGAATTCACGCAAACGATAGCGTAAAACGGAAGGAGAAGGGCGGAAGGAGGAATGATTATAAGACGAAGAAATAATAACTATGAACAGGACAGAAAAAGTATTGCTGATTTATACGGGGGGCACCATCGGAATGGGACGCAACCCGCAGACGGGAGCACTTGAGCCATTCGATTTCAACCATCTGACGGCTCAGATGCCCGAATTTGCCGCCGTGCAGACCGACATCGATGTCTACCAGTTTGACCCGCCTATCGACTCGTCGGACATGACGCCCGACAAGTGGGTGGAGATTGTCCACGTCATAGCCGACCGCTACGAACTATACGACGGGTTCGTGATCTTGCATGGTACCGACACGATGGCGTTCACGGCATCGGCACTCTCATTTCTGTTGGAGAACCTCACCAAGCCGGTCATCCTCACAGGTTCCCAGTTACCCATTGGGCAGTTGCGAACCGATGGCAAGGAGAACATCGTGACCAGCATTGAAATAGCTGCCGCCCACCACCCAGACGGAACGCCCATTGTGCCTGAAGTGTGTATCTATTTCAGTGGCAGGTTGTTGCGTGGAAATCGTTCGACAAAAATTGATGCCGACGGTTTCAATGCTTTCGACTCGTTCAACTATCACCATCTGGCCGATGCGGGCATCTCCATCAACTATCACGAAGCCTACATCCGCAAGCCTGACTACTCGAAGCCGATGATTCCGCACTACGATGTAGACCCGCACGTGATTGTCTTCACGCTGTTCCCAGGCTTGGAAGGCGACCTCGTGGCCGATATGCTGAAACCCGAAAAGTTGCGCTCCATCGTGATGCGTTCTTACGGTAGCGGCAATGCGCCCCAGCGCCCCTGGCTCATCAACCTGTTGAAGGAGGCGCAAGAGAAGGGTGTCAATGTGGTGAACATTAGTCAATGTGCGGAAGGAATGGTGGAAATGGCCCGCTACGACACGGGCTATCAGCTGAAGAGCATCGGTGTGACCAGCGGCTACGATAGTACCGTAGAGTGTGCCTTAGCCAAGCTGATGTACCTGCAGGGATTGTATAAGGACAACAAGATGGTGCGCCATTCGATGAATTGCAACCTCAGAGGAGAAATCACGATTTGAGTTGGTTTTTCAGGGAAGGATAGGAAACTTTATCTCACTCCCATAATAATAGGAGTTAGGAGCATGGAGAGCGTTTCACTTGCCCTCACATCAACTCCTAACTCCTATTCATTATTTCTTACACTGATTACATTTCCCAGCCAATGGCCGATGCGCCGAGAACCGCAGCACTTGCACCATCAAGACCGCTGACGAGGAATTGAGCGTGACCCTTGAAGATCTTCAGCACATGCTCATCGTAGCTGCGCTTGATGGGATCCATGATGAGGTCGCCGGCCTTGGTCATACCGCCGAAGAAGATGAATGCCTCAGGCGAAGAGAATGCGGCGAAGTTGGCACAAGCCTCTCCCAGCATCTCGCCCGTGAACTCATAGATGCGCTTGGCCATAGCGTCGCCCTTACCAGCAGCGATGGACACATCGAGCGAGGTGATCTTCTCCGGATCGAGCTCGCGAAGGAGCGAAGGCTCTGTGGTGGTGGCGAGCAGCTCGCGTGCCGTGCGTGCAACACCCGTAGCCGAACAATAGGCCTCCAGACACCCGTTGCGTCCGCATCCGCACGAACGGCCATTCTCGTGGCGCATGATGACGTGGCCCAGCTCGCCGGCAAAACCGTCGCAACCGTAGACCAGCTGCCCGTTGATGACAATACCCGAACCTACACCTGTACCCAGGGTGATGACGATGAAGTTCTTCATGCCACGTGCCACACCATAGGTCATCTCACCGATGGCGGCGGCATTGGCGTCGTTGGTGAGACCCACGGGCAGGTCGTTGAGACGCTCGCTGAAAAGTTTTGCCAAAGGAACCACACCATTGTGTGCCCACTCCAGGTTGGGAGCGAATTCTATCGTGCCATTGTAGAAGTTGCCGTTGGGAGCGCCGATACCCATTGCCTTGATCTTCTCAAGGCCGCCCACCTGCTCGATAATGACGTTCAGGGCTTCCACACAAGCGTCTACATAGTCTTCCACACGGTCGTAGCCCTGTGTCTTGATGGCGGTCGTAGCCTTGATTTCACCACGTGAGTCGACGATTCCAAACACGGAGTTCGTTCCACCCAAGTCCAAGCCGATTACGTACGGCTTCATTTCTGTCTGTGTACTCATTTTGATTCTGTTTTAAAGTAATAGGTTATTGCTTATTCTATTGGGGAGCAAAGTTATAAAATATCTTCCACAATCCAAAGTTTTATGTGATTTTTTTTTATAAAAAGAGTGGCTTTTCTTTGTTTTGCACTCGACTTTTCGTAATTTTGCCCCCAAAAACAAGGAAAAAGATGGAAAGAAGCAAGGAAATCTATCAAGTGACCTTAGTAGGAGGCGCGGCCAACGTGGTGCTGGTGCTGTTTAAGTTCGTGGCTGGCATCTTGGGTCATAGTGCCGCGATGGTGGCTGATGCCGTCCACTCGCTTTCCGATTTCCTGACCGATATCATCGTATTGGTGTTCGTCCGTATCAGCAACAAGCCTACCGATAAATCGCACGACTACGGCCACGGTAAGTTCGAGACGTTGGCTATGACCATCATCGGACTGGCCTTGTTGGGCGTCGCCATCGGCATCGTTTACGGCGGTCTGATGAAGATCGTCGGGTGGTTTCATGGTGAGCAGCTGCCTGCTCCCGGCATGCTGGCTTTGTGGGCAGCATTGCTTTCGGTGGTCGTCAAGGAAGCCGTCTACCGCTATTCGATGGTCAAAGCGCGACAACTGAACTCGCAAGCCGTAGAGGCCAACGCCTGGCACCATCGTAGCGACGCTTTCTCCTCGGCGGGAACGGCCATTGGTATCGGAGCCGCCATTTTCCTGGGACAGCGGTGGACGGTGTTCGATCCCGTTGCTTCGGTCATAGTAGGCATTTTCATTGTCAAGGTGGCGTTCGACCTCTTGCGGAGGGGCATCGGCGACCTGATGGAGCAATCGCTGCCAGAAGTTGTGGAAGACGAGATGCAGAGGCTGGCAAGCCAAGTACCAGGCGTCGTGGACCCGCATAGCCTTCGTACCCGCCGTATTGGCAACCACTATGCCGTCGAGCTACACATCCGCGTGAACGGCGACATCTCGCTCCGTGAGGCTCACGACAAGGCCACCTGTGTGGAAAAGCTTCTGAAGAAACACTACGGGGAAGAAACGCATGTGGTGGTTCATGTGGAACCTAAAGAATCATAGTGTACATTCCCTTGAATGTTAATTTAGCTTAAACTTCTTGCAAATACTAAATAGTAAATTTGCGAATAGTGATTTTTTGATTACCTTTGCACCCGCATTTGAAAAAGCTCGAATAAGAGATGCCGATATGGCTCAGTTGGTAGAGCGACGCATTCGTAATGCGTAGGTCCTGGGTTCGAGTCCCAGTATCGGCTCTTATTCATCAGTAAATCAACACCTTTCTTGCGGTAATAGCTCAGTTGGTAGAGCATTGGCTTCCCAAGCCGAGGGTCGCGGGTTCGAGTCCCGTTTACCGCTCTGTATCCCTTGAAAAATAGTGTGTCTTCACCCCTACAGGATTTTGCACAAAGTCAGCGTACCGTGATGTGGAAGCAGCCCTGCTTCACCTCGTATTTGATGTGGCAACGCTTCTGCTGACGCATGTCGCGCAGCACTTCGCAGAGCACCCATTTCAAGGTATCGTTCTGAACTTGTCGGCGTTTCTCGCCCGGAGGGCAAACCGTCTTGTAGCGGTTGTAGCAGATGTCGAAGGTGGTGCCATAGAGATGACAGCTATTCTCGGTGGCATTACCATTGTAATTGCGCAACTTGGCAACATCCTCCTTCGTGCGAAGCACGCTGGTGACAATGAACTGATGGAGGGGCACGCCCTTGAGCTGAAGGCTATCGTAATAAGCACGCCCAATGTCGTTGAGCAACACGGCTGCTCGGGGCACGAGATAGGGGATGCTGCGATACATCTTGTCTACGTGGTAGTAGGGCGAGGCGCCCACGAAGACGAGCTCGCGCTTGCGGTTTTCGGCTTCTTGGCGGTTGGCCACGCTCCCTACGCCCCACTCCATCGCGCTGGCATATTGCACTTGTTGGCTGTCGGGGAAAGCCTCCGAATAGCTGGCCACGCTCAGGATGCGGTGCTTCACGGGGTTGCCGTCGGCATCGAAGAAACGGGAGCGGGTTGAGTCCGCACCTTCGTCCTCACGATCACTATTCTCGCCCCCAAGAACATCCGTACTTTCGTCCCCACGATTACTATTCTCGTCCAAACGTACCTCCATACCTACGTCCCCACGATTACTATTCTCGCCCAAACGTGCCTCCGTACCTACGTCCCCACGATGACCACTCTCGCCCCCACGATTCTCCGCAACACTGGGGAAAATCAGGCGCACCATAGCCAGCAGAAACACGACGATAGCGAATGCCGCAAGGTATCTATTCTTGGTGATTTTCATTCTTTTTTTCAAAATTTTGGCACAAAGGTATGAAAAAATGCGGGAATCTCGAAATAATTCTGTAATTTTGCACCAAATTTAGATAAAACTGAAAGGAAACGTGATAGAAAAACATATCGTTCTGGAGGATATCGACCCTATGATGCTCTACGGGGTGGGCAATGTGCATCTGCAAATGATCAAAGCTTTATACCCGAAACTCCGCATTGTGGCACGCGACAACGTGCTGCGCGTGATGGGCGACCACGAGCAGATGGACCTCTTTGCGCGGCAGATAGAGCAAATGAGGCTCCACGTGCTGAAGTTCAACCGCATCACCGACGAGGACATCCTGGACATTGTGAACGGCCAGAAGACCAAAGACGAGGCGGTGAAGGGTGTCGTGGTGTACAGCCTCTCCGGTCGACCCATCAAGAGCCGTAGCGAGAACCAGCAGCGGCTTATCGATGCGTTTGAAGAGAGCGATATGGTGTTCGCCGTAGGACCCGCTGGCACGGGCAAGACCTACCTCAGCATAGCGCTGGCCGTGAAAGCCCTGAAAGAGAAGCAGGCCAAGCGCATCGTCCTGAGCCGACCGGCGGTGGAAGCCGGCGAGAAGCTCGGTTTCTTGCCCGGTGACATGAAAGACAAGATCGACCCCTACCTGCAGCCACTCTACGACGCCTTGGAGGACATGCTCCCCGCCACGAAGCTTCAGGACATGATGGAAAAGCATACCATCCAGATAGCCCCGCTGGCCTTCATGCGCGGACGTACGCTCAACGATGCGGTGGTGATACTCGACGAGGCACAGAACACCACATCGGCACAGATCAAGATGTTTCTCACCCGCATGGGATGGAACACCAAGATGATCATCACCGGCGACCTGACGCAGATAGACCTGCCACGCGAAACGAAGAGCGGCCTGCGCGAGGCTCTGCATATATTAAAAGGTATAGAGGGCATCTCCATCGTGGAACTCTCGAAGAAAGACATCGTGCGACACAAGCTTGTGACGCGCATCGTCAACGCCTACGAGGACTACGAGAAGATACGCGACAAGGAGCGCCGCGACGACGAGGCGCCGTCTTGACGACAACTTGGATTGACGAAAACATCAAAACATATCGAAATAACGAAAAGAAAAGCAACAATGAAAGCGTTAACAAACACAGATTTCCACTTCGAAGGACAAAAAAGCGTGTATCACGGTAAAGTGCGCGATGTCTACAACATCAATGACGACCTCTTGGTGATGGTGGCCACCGACCGCATATCGGCTTTCGACGTCGTACTTCCGAAAGGCATTCCCTACAAAGGGCAGGTACTCAACCAGCTGGCTGCCAAATTCCTCGACACCACCACTGACATCTGCCCCAACTGGAAACTGGCCACACCCGACCCTATGGTGACCGTGGGCCTGCGTTGCGAGGGATTCCGCGTGGAAATGATAGTCAGAGCCATCCTGACAGGCTCAGCCTGGCGTGAGTACAAGAAGGGATGCCGCGAGCTCTGTGGCGTAAAGCTGCCCGAAGGCATGAAGGAGAACGAGCGGTTCCCCGAACCCATCATCACTCCGACCACCAAAGCCGACGAGGGGCACGACATGAACATCTCGCGCGAGGAAATCATCGCCCAGGGACTGGTGAGCAAGGAAGACTATGAGGTGATGGAGAGCTACGCGAAGAAAATATTCGCCCGCGGACAACAAATTGCTCAGAAACAAGGACTTATCCTTGTTGACACAAAATATGAATTTGGCAAGCGCGATGGCAAGGTATATCTCATCGACGAGATTCACACCCCCGACTCCTCGCGCTATTTCTATGCCGAAGGCTACGAGGAAAAGCTCGCGAAAGGTGAACCCCAACGTCAACTCTCCAAGGAGTTTGTGCGCCAATGGCTCATCGACCACGATTTCATGAACGAGCCCGGACAGGTGATGCCTGAGATTACCGATGAATATGCCCAGAGTGTCAGCGACCGATACATCGAGCTGTTTGAGCACATCACAGGCGAGCGCTTCGAGAAGGCTGAAGGCGACAACCTGGCTGAGCGCATTGAGAAGAATGTCAGAGCCTACCTGAAGACGAGAAAGAGCATATAAGTTCGGGACTCAAAAAACAAGACGACGCCAAGACGCATGTATCAGCAGGAGAAGATAACGCCATACGGAAATGGCGAGGAGAAAGGCCGTCAGGTGGAGCAGATGTTCGACAACATCGCGCCCACCTACGACCGCCTGAACCACCGCCTCTCGTGGGACATCGACCGCCGCTGGCGACGCAAGGCCATCAGCTGTCTCAAGCCCTTCCGGCCACGACAGATGCTCGACATTGCCACCGGCACGGGCGACTTCGCCATTCTGGCTGCCAATATGCTGAAGCCCGACCGGCTCATCGGTGCCGACATCTCGGAGGGCATGATGCGTGTGGGCGAGGAGAAGGTGAAAAAAGCGCATCTTCAGCACGTCATCTCCTTCGCCAAAGAAGATTGCCTGGCGCTCTCGTTTGCCGACAACACCTTCGATGCCGTCACGGCGGCTTTCGGCATCCGAAACTTCCAGGAATTGGAGCGAGGGTTGCGCGAGATGTGCCGTGTCCTGCGCCCAGAAGGCCATCTGTGCATCGTGGAGCTCACACGGCCCGTCGCCTTCCCCATGCGGCAGCTGTTCTGGGTTTACTCCCACACCGCGCTGCCCCTCTACGGAAGACTCGTTTCGAAAGACAAACAGGCCTACCGCTACCTCATCTCCACCATCGAGGCCTTCCCGCAAGGCGAAGAAATGCAAGCCATCCTGCTGAGGTGCGGCTTTAGGCAAGCCCGTTTCCAGCGCCTCACCTTCGGCATTTGCACCCTCTACATTGCCACCAAGTAGCATCTCTCACGACAAATCAAAAATAAAGGAATATGGACAAATACGGACTCATCGGCTATCCCTTAGGGCATTCGTTCTCGGTAGGATTTTTCAATGAGAAGTTCAGCAACGAGAACATCGATGCCGAGTATATCAACTTCGAAATACCCAACATCGAACAGTTGCCTGAGATCGTGGCGTCGAATCCTCAGTTGCGCGGACTCAACGTCACCATCCCCTACAAACAGAAAGTGATTCCCTACCTCGATTCCGTGAGTCCAGAAGCTCGCGCAATCGGTGCCGTGAACGTCATAAAAGTGATGCATCGAGGCAAAAACACGCTCCTCAAGGGCTATAACAGCGATGTGATTGGCTTTACGCGAAGCATCGAACCGTTACTTTCAAATTATCACCACAAAGCACTCATCCTCGGCACGGGAGGCTCTTCGAAAGCCATCGACTACGGCCTGCGCTCCCTCGGTCTGGATACGCTCTTCGTCAGTCGCTACGAACGGCCGGGCACCATCCTTTATGAGCAAGTCACCCCCGACGTAGTCCACGAATACAATGTCATCGTGAATTGTACCCCCGTAGGTATGTTCCCCAAAACGGCAGAATGCCCCCCATTGCCCTATGAGGCGCTCGATAGCCACAACCTGCTCTACGACCTGCTCTACAACCCCGACGAAACGCTCTTCATGTTCAAGGGCAGGAAGCAGAAGGCAACCGTGAAAAACGGTCTTGAGATGTTGCTCTTGCAAGCATTCGTAAGCTGGGAGATATGGAACGGCAAATAAACCAATGATTTAATAGTCAAGGAATTATGAAAGGGACAATCGTTTTTCTGGTAGCCATCTTGATGATGGTGGCAGCCGTGTTCTTAGGCGACCTGCTCGCATTGGTGTTTGGCCCCGACCAGTCGTTCTGGACGGTGTTTCTCTCGATGGCAGGCGTAACGGCAGCTGTTACCATAGCCTGGTTTGGTGCCCACCGCCCTTCGTTGAAACAAAAGGACGAGGAATACACCGCGGCTTTGGTCCTGAAAAAAGAAATAACCAGCCAACCCAATGCAGACACTTTCACCGAAGAAACCTCAACAGGCAATGGAACGAAGACCAACACGAAGAGGAAAACGGGAAATTACGATTTGAAACTTGACAAGGCTGAAGAGGAGAAAAAACCCTCGTTCGTGTTCAACAAAAAATGGCTCGGCGTGCTCTTCTGGCTCGGACTTCTGTGCATTTATGGTGCTTGTTCCTATAGTTTCGACCAATATGACACCGAAGAAAGCACCCATCAGACCGTGTGGAATGCCGAGAACATCCCCCTGCCCCACCTCACCGACGGACGGCTCTACGTCTCCAACCCCGACACGCTCATCGCCCAGGAGTCGGTTGATAGCGTCAATCTCATCTGCCAACAGCTTGACCAGCGTTTGGGCATCGAGTCGGCCATCATTATCGTGCGCCATGTGGAGAACGAAGATGCGTTCCGGGTGGCGCAGGGCATTGGCAACAAGTATGGCGTGGGCAAGAAAGAGACCAACCGAGGGCTTGTCGTGGTCGTTGCCTACGACGACCATCGCTACTTCATCGCACCCGGACGGGGTCTGGAAGCCGACCTTACCGATGCTGAATGCAACCGTCTGGCCGTGAACTACCTGAAGCCTTACATGCGTGCCAACGATCCTGATAACGCTATGAAGAAACTCATGAACGCAACGCTCCAACTGCTTGAGGGGAAAGAACTTCCACCCGTTGTTGAAGAACCAGACTATATCGGGTCGACTACTTCTGATCCACTCGATAGCGTCATGACGGCACTGATGTTCCTGCTGGGTGGGTGGTTCTTTGTTTTCTATCTGCTGAACAACCATTTCAAATGGCTCAACCTCAATAGCGGCTCAGGCTATACAGGCTATGGCCGTGACCGTTCGCGATCGGGATCCACATGGGGATCGTCGTGGGGTGGCGGTTTCGGCCGAGGCGGTGGATTCGGAGGTGGATTCGGAGGCGGCTATGGCGGTGGCTCATTCGGAGGCGGAGGAGCCGGTGGCGGATGGTAATCAGCTCCCCTCGCTTTCAAAAAAAGTCATGATATGAAGCTGAAAATTTGGTCATTTCATTTATTTATTTTATCTTTGCACCAGAAAAGTATTAACCATTAAAATAGCAACGAAATGAAGAATTTAGGAAAAGGAACAATCGGACTGATTGCCGTCGTGGCAGTCGTCGTACTATGGGCCATCAGCGCCTACAATGGAATGGTACAGGAACAGGAGAAGGCCACTACGGCCTTTGCCAACGTGCAGTCGGCCTATCAGCGCCGCGCTGACCTCATCCCCAACCTCGTGGAGGTGGTAAAGGGCTATGCCAAGCACGAGGAGGAAACCTTCAAGGGTGTAGTAGAAGCACGCGCCAAAGCTACGCAGGTGACCATCGACCCCAGCAACGTGACTCCCGAACAGCTGAAGGAGTTCCAGGCAGCCCAGGGTGAGCTGTCGTCGGCATTGAGCCGTCTTCTTGCCGTCCAGGAGAACTATCCCGAGTTGAAGGCCAACGAGAACTTCAAGGATCTGCAAGTGCAGCTCGAGGGCACGGAAAACCGCATCAACGAGGCACGCAACAAGTACAACGAAGTGGTTCAGGTGTACAACATCTATGTACGCAAGTTCCCGAAGTCGCTGCTCGCTGGTATCTTCGGCTTCCCCAAGATGGACAAGTTCGAAGCCGACGCTGGTGCTCAGAATGCCCCCAAGGTGTCGTTCTAAGTGCCGTCTATAGTTACGTCATGCGGCATCTGACGTTTCCGAAGATGCCGCATGATGTAGCAGAAGAAGGTGTTCAAAGTGTATTCATCTAATCGGAACAAAGAATGAAAAGCAGTAGATTCCTCATCGGGCTTATTGCCGTCGTCGCCTCCTTCGTGGTGGGCAGGATAGCTGGTTCGGACGACCTCTCCACAATCATGTTTTTGTGTGTGGGAGGCGTGTGGCTCTTCGTGACGCTCAGTTCACTAAGCAAGAAAAACGAACTTGCCCTAGTGACCGAGAAACGTCAGCAGTTGGACGCCATTTCGGAGAAATACAACCTCCAGGTGAAGCAGTTGGCCGACAAAGGTAACACTCCCGACTTCGAACAGGCATATGAGCGTCTGCACACGGCTTTCGATCAGGAGACGGGAAGTGTCCTCGACAACGATGCCGTGAAGACCCTCCGCTCGTGGCGTAGCCGATACCTGATGGTGCCCCTGCTTGCCCTTTGTGCCCTGCTCTTCAATTGGGGCGGCCAGGGTCGTGAGGCACAGATTGAAGCCGAGAAATTTGCCGCTTTGACCGCCACTGACGAATGGGCGGCTGAAACCATCCCCATGCCTTTCTTGGAAGATAGCATGCGCTACGTGTCGAACCCCGACAAGACGGTAAGCCCCGAGACCGAGAACAAGCTCAACGAGATGCTCTTCCAACTTGACCAAGGGCAAGATGTCCAGTCGGCCATGATCATCGTCAACCATGTGCGCAACGCCGATATCGACGGTTTCGCACAAGCCGTGGGCAACCAGTATGGTGTGGGGCGCAACGACCGTGGATTGCTCCTCGTACTGGCCTATGGCGACAGGCTTTTCCGCATACACACCGGGCGTGCCCTTGGGGCTGACCTCACCGACGTGGAGTGCGGACGATTGGAGAAAGAATACTTTGTGCCCGCCATGAAACGGCAAATGCCCGACTCAGCCATGCTTGCCATCACCGAAGCCATCAAGTGCTACTTGGCCAAGAAAGAGATGCCGCAGGCTGCTTTCCTCACCGCCGACGACAATGCGACGCCGCCCATCGGCACCAGCTTCGTTCACTATCTGCTCCTGTTCGTGGCGTGGTTCGTAAGCCTTATTTTCATGAATAAACGCATGAAATGGGGTAACCTGGGCAAGCAGGCTTTCATGGAGAACCCATTTATAGAAACCGCCGCTTTAGCAGCTGCTTCAACCGATAGCCATACCGACCGACGCGAACGCAAGGAAGAAACCCCGCAAGAAGAGAAACGCGGAGGAACCTATGGAGGCGGAAAATTCGACGGTGGCGGTGCCACCACCAGTTGGTAGGCAGCAACCCTATAAAACCTAATAAGAATGGACAATCGTTATATGATGCGCGGTGTTTCGGCCGCAAAAGAAGATGTACACAATGCCATCAAAAACATAGACAAAGGCCTCTTCCCCCAGGCATTCTGTAAGATAATCCCAGACATCCTCGGCGGCGACCCTGAGTATTGCAACATCATGCATGCCGACGGGGCAGGCACTAAGTCGAGCCTCGCCTATATGTATTGGCGCGAGACGGGCGACCTGAGTGTGTGGAAGGGCATTGCCCAAGATGCCATCGTCATGAATACCGACGACCTGCTTTGTGTGGGCGCTACGGATAACATCCTCGTCTCATCGACCATCGGGCGCAACAAGATTCTCATTCCTGGTGAAGTCATCTCTGCCATCATCAACGGCACCGACGAGCTCCTCGCTGAGCTACGCGACATGGGCATCGGCATCTGGCCCACGGGAGGCGAGACGGCCGATGTGGGCGACCTCGTCAGGACCATCATCGTCGATTCCACCGTCACTTGCCGCATGCGCCGAAGCGATGTCATCGACAATGCCAACATCCGGCCGGGCGACGTCATCGTGGGGCTTTCCTCCACCGGACAAGCCACCTATGAGAAACGTTACAACGGAGGTATGGGCAGCAACGGACTGACTTCCGCCCGCCACGATGTGTTCGCCAAATATCTGGCCGAACGCTATCCCGAGAGCTACGACCACGCCGTGCCTGAGGAACTGGTCTATAGCGGAAGCCATCAGCTCAAGGAAAAGGTTGAGTACGTTGCTGTAGAACAGCAACCTACAGAACCCCTGACCGTCGGTCAGCTGGTGCTCTCCCCCACCCGCACCTATGCTCCCGTCATCAAGCGACTCCTTGACGAATTAAAGCCAGAGATTCACGGCATGGTGCATTGTACGGGCGGTGCCCAGACAAAGGTGCTCCATTTCGTGGGCGACAACTGCCGCGTGGTGAAAGACAACATGTTCCCCGTGCCCCCGCTCTTCCAAATCATCCACGATAGTTCGAACACCGATTGGCGCGAGATGTATCAGGTGTTCAACATGGGTCACCGCTTGGAAATCTATGTACGTCCCGAAGTGGCCGAGAAGGTCATTGCCATCGCCAAGTCGTTCAACATCGACGCCCAAGTGGTAGGCCACATCGAAGAGGGCAAGAAGAGCCTAACTATCAAGAGTGAATTCGGTGTTTTTGAGTATGAATAATGTAAACAAGATGATTGACACGATCATATACAACCGAGACTCCGTTTGTCAAGGCGACGACTACGTGAATCGTACGCTCGAAATATCACTACCTGACGATAGCGTGCTTGAAGATTTGGTAAAAAGAATCCTAAGTACAAGAATAGGCAATTATAGCGGTATTGCATATACTGGCGGTCGGACCCGTTGGGCCTTGGAGTCGAATATTGGTATCATTGCCTACGTATGCGATGATGGAATCAGAAATGAATATCCCAAATGGGACAAGCATACACCTCTCAAGAGTCTGGGTATCACGAACGTGTATGGCAGAAGTAGTGGCCTTTGGGAATGAACAATCAATAAATAATAGATATGGATAACAATAGTATATTACAAAAACTCGAAGGCCTGGAGGCCCGCTTTGAGGAAATCTCAACCCTCATTACCGACCCGAATGTGATAGGCGATCAGCAGCGCTTCGTGAAACTGACCAAAGAGTACAAGGACCTGAGCGACATCATGGATGCCCGCAAACGCTACATTGCCTGCCTCAACGGAATAGCAGAGGCGAAGGATATCCTGGCCAACGAAAGCGACCCCGACATGAAGGAGATGGCGCGCGAGGAGTTGCAAATGAACGAAGAACTTCAACCCCGTCTGGAAGAGGAAATCAAGCTGGCCCTCGTGCCGAAAGACCCTGAGGACGCGAAAAACGTACAGATGGAGATTCGTGCTGGCACGGGCGGCGACGAAGCCTGTCTCTTTGCCGGCGACCTTTTCCAGATGTACAAGAAATTTTGCGACTCGAAGGGTTGGAACCTCAGCATCACCAGCGTTTCGGAAGGAGCCGTGGGCGGTTTCAAGGAAATTGACTTTGCCGTAAGCGGTGTCGATGTCTATGGCACGCTGAAATATGAGTCGGGCGTTCACCGCGTACAGCGCGTGCCAGCCACAGAGACGCAAGGACGCATGCACACGAGTGCCGCCACGGTGGCCGTATTGCCCGAAGCCGACAAGTTTGAGGTACATATCAACGAAGGTGAAATCAAGTGGGACACCTTCCGCTCCAGCGGTGCCGGAGGTCAGAACGTGAACAAGGTGGAATCGGGAGTACGCTTACGCTATATGTGGAAGAACCCGAATACGGGTGAGACCGAAGAAATCCTCATCGAGTGTACCGAGACGCGCGACCAGCCGAAGAATAAAGAGCGTGCCCTATCTCGACTGTATACCTTTATCTACGACAAAGAGCACCAGAAGTACATGGACGACATTGCCTCGCGCCGAAAGACTCTCGTCTCCACCGGCGACCGTTCGGCTAAGATTCGTACCTACAACTTCCCGCAAGGACGTGTCACCGACCACCGCATCGGCTATACCACTCACGACCTTCAGGGCTTCCTCGGCGGCAATATCCAAGACATGATTGATGCCCTCACTGTGGCCGAGAATGCTGAACGCATGAAAGAATCGGAACTCTAACACTAAAAGACAATAGGACTATGGATTGGAAAAAGTTTTGGGCACTGATGCGTCAAGAGAGGAAAAAAGAGCAAAAATGGTCTTTCACGTGGCCACAGTATTTCTCTGCATGTGGTATTCTCCCATGTTGCATATTTGCCAAAGAGATTGGTAGTTTTTGGGCTTGTGCAGGACTTTTCATAATCTGGTGTTTTATTGTCTATTTCGTATATCTCATGTATTTATACAATAAGAAATAATTATGAACAGACAACAACTGATACAACAAATCAAGGAGAAACAATCCTTTCTCTGCGTAGGTCTTGATACCGACCCGAAGAAGATGCCTGGCCACATCTTCGACCTGCACGACCCCATATTGGAGTTCAACAAGGCTATCATCGATGCCACAGCACCCTATTGTGTGGCCTACAAACCCAACCTCGCTTTCTACGAGGCCTATGGCATACACGGCATGACGGCCTTCAAGAAAACGGTGCGCTATCTGAAAGAGAACTATCCCGACCACTTCATCATTGCCGACGCCAAGCGCGGTGACATCGGTAACACATCGAAGATGTATGCTCGCACGTTCTTCGAAGAGTACAACGTGGAAGCACTAACTGTAGCACCCTATATGGGTGAGGATTCCGTGACACCCTTCCTCGAGTATGAAGGCAAATGGGTGGTTTTGCTTGCGCTGACCAGCAACAAAGGTTCGCTCGACTTCCAGCTGACAGAGGATGCCCGCGGCGAGCGCCTGTTTGAAAAGGTGATCAAGACCTCTCAGAATTGGGGCACGACGGAGAACATGATGTATGTTGTGGGCGCTACGCAAGGCCGCATGTTCGAGGACATCCGCCGCGTGGCTCCTGAGCATTTCCTGCTCGTTCCCGGTGTGGGGGCGCAAGGTGGAAGTCTCGAGGAGGTGTGCAAGTATGGAATGATTAAGGATTGCGGTCTGCTGGTCAATTCCTCACGTGGCATCATCTATGCTTCCAACGGTGAGGACTTCGCCGAAGTGGCAGGCAACAAAGCGCGTGAGCTTCAGCAACAGATGGCCGAAGAACTGAAGAAAGCTGGCGTGATTTGACGGAATACGCGAGTCGTGAAATCGTATAAAAACATTAGCGTTGAACCATAACACCATCATCAACGACCCGGTATTCGGATTCATCAAGATACCCCGGGGCATACTCTACCAGATAGTCAGCCATCCGCTGATGCAACGCCTCAATCGTATCAACCAGATAGGCCTTGCGTCTGTGGTCTATCCTGGGGCGCGCCATACGCGCTTCCAGCATTCCCTGGGGGCTTTCCACCTGATGAGCGAGGCCATTCTCTCGCTTCAGCAGAAAGGCATCTTCATTTTCGACTCGGAGGCAGAAGCCGTTCAAGCAGCCATCCTGATGCACGACATCGGGCACGGTCCTTTCTCGCATGTGCTTGAAAACACCCTCATCAGTGGCATCACCCACGAGGAGATTTCCCTGATGATGATGGAGCAAATCAACCGTGAGATGAACGGAGAATTGGCGTTGGCCTTGATGATTTTCAAGAACGAGTACAACAAGAAGTTCCTCCACCAACTCATCTCCAGTCAGTTGGATATGGACCGTCTTGACTATCTTCGTCGCGATGCTTTCTTCACGGGAGTCAACGAGGGCAACATCGGCTCGGCTCGTATCATCAAGATGCTCGATGTGGTGGACGACCGCTTGGTGGTCAACGCCAAGGGTATCTATTCCATCGAGAATTACCTTACCTCGCGCCGACTCATGTACTGGCAGGTGTATCTTCACAAGACCGCCGTGGCTTGCGAACGGGTGCTCATCAATGCCCTCCTTCGCGCCAAACATCTGGCCGATGATGGTAAAGAGCTGTTTTGTTCGCCCGCTCTCCGCTACTACCTCTACAATCATGTGGATGCCAAACGCTTCAATGCTGATCCTGAGGCTATGCGCCACTATAGTCGGTTGGACGACAACGACATCTGGAGTGCGATGAAAGTGTGGATGGATAGCGACGACCGCATCCTCTCCATGCTGGCCACCGACCTCATCAACCGAAACATTTTCCGTGTGGAAGTGTCTGACGAGCCCATTCCTGAAGAACGAATTGATGCACTCAAAGCAGAAATTATCGCCAAGACAGGCATCGATGCGGCTGATGTTGGCTACTTGATGAGCGTGAATGAAATACAAAAAGACATGTACGACGTCAACGACGACCACATTGATATTCTTTACAACGATGGTTGCGTACGCGACATTGCCGAAGCCTCTGAAATTCTCAACGTCAGCATGCTCTCTAAGAAAGTCAGGAAGTATTATCTCTGCTATCATCGTTTTTGAACTCCTACAAATTATAGGTGTCAAAGCTAAAAAAGAAGAAATTATTTGGACATTCGTTCGATTTTTAGTACCTTTGCACCGAAAAATCGCGAAGGCAGAGCTTCTTTATGGATAATAACGCCCTGCTTTTGCCAATTATTGATGATATAAGTACAAAAGAATTTATGGAGTTTACAGCCAAGCAAATTGCTGATTTCGTGAATGGTACGGTAGAGGGAAACGCCGATGAGCGTGTTTCTTCATTTGCCAAGATTGAAGAAGGACGACCAGGTGCCATCTCTTTTCTGTCAAACCCTAAATATACCCATTATCTTTACGACACAAAGTCATCGGTGGTCTTGGTGAACAAAGACCTCCAATTGGAGCAAGAAGTCAAGGCCACGCTCATCCGTGTGGACAATGCCTACGAAAGTGTGGCACGCCTGTTGCAGTTGTACGAGAGCATGAAGCCTCGCAAGCAGGGCATCCACCCACAAGCATGCATTGCCGAATCGGCTCAAGTGGCCGACGATTGCTACATAGGCGCTTTTGCCTATATTGGCGAGAATGTCGTTGTGGGTAAGGGTACGCAGATCTATCCTCATACCGTCGTTGAAGACAATGCGTCTATCGGCGAGGGCTGTATCCTCTACCCCAACGTAAGTATCTATCACGATTGCCGCATCGGCAACCGTGTGATCATCCACTCAGGAGCCGTTATCGGTGCCGATGGATTCGGCTTTGCTCCCAATGAGCAGGGCTACGACAAGATTCCTCAGATTGGCAACGTGGTGATTGAGGACGATGTGGAAATCGGAGCCAACACTTGTGTAGACCGTTCCACGATGGGTAGTACCATCGTACACAAGGGAGCAAAGCTCGACAATCTGGTGCAGATAGCCCACAACGTGGAAGTCGGTGAGAGCACCGTGATGTCTGCCCAGGTGGGCATTGCTGGTAGCACGAAGGTGGGCTCGTGGTGTATGTTCGGCGGTCAGGCAGGCTTTGCCGGCCACATCACCGTTGGCGACCGTACCTTTGTGGGAGCGCAATGTGGTGTGAACAGTAGCCTGAAAGGCCATGAGAGCGTCATCGGCAGTCCGGCCATGGAGCCGAAGGGCTTTTTCCGCTCATCGGTAGTCTTCAAGAAACTGCCCGACATGTATCGCGACATTGAAGTTTTGAAGAAAGAAATGGAAAAGATGAAGTCGTGATAACGACAAAGGACTAAACGAAACAACAAATAATCAAGATAATGCTGAAACAGAAGACATTAAAAGGCAGTTTCTCCCTGTTTGGGAAAGGCCTTCACACAGGCTTGAGCCTGACCGTGACATTCAATCCTGCTGACGAGAATACCGGTTACCGCATCCAGCGTATTGACCTGGAAGGAGAACCCGTGGTCGACGCTATTGCCGAGAATGTGGTAGACACCCGTCGTGGCACGGTGCTGGGAAAGGGCGACATGCGCGTTTCCACCGTTGAGCACGGCCTTGCAGCTCTCTATGCTTTGGGCATCGACAACTGCCTGATACAGGTGAACGGTCCCGAGTTCCCCATTCTTGATGGTTCCGCCGCCATGTATGTGCAGAAGATTCAGGAGATAGGCATCGAAGAGCAGAATGCCCCGAAAGACTTTTATGCCATCCGTCGGAAGATGGAGATCAAGGACGAGGAGAGCGGTTCGTGCATCACCATCCTCCCCGATGAGGAATTCTCGATCACGGCCATGTGCTCGTTTGAGTCGAAGTTCATCAACAGCCAGTTTGCCACACTCGATAGCATCGACAAGTTTGCTACCGACATTGCTCCTGCCCGCACTTTTGTATTCGTGCGCGACATCATGCCGCTGCTCGATGCCAACCTCATCAAGGGTGGCGACTTGGACAATGCCATCGTTATCTACGAGCGTGAGGTGACTCAGGACAAGCTCGACCAGTTGGCAGACCTGCTGAAGGTGCCTCACATGGATGCCACGAAGATAGGCTATATCCAGCACAAGCCATTGATGTGGGAGAACGAATGTACGCGCCACAAACTGCTCGATATCATCGGCGATATGGCCCTCATCGGCAAGCCCATCAAGGGTCGCATCGTGGCCACCCGTCCGGGGCATACCGTGAACAACAAGTTCGCACGCCTGATGCGCAAGGAGATACGTAAGCACGAAGTGCAGGCACCCTTCTACGATCCTAACGAAGAACCTGTGATGGACGTCAACCGCATTCGCGAACTTCTCCCCCACCGCTATCCTATGCAGCTTGTTGACAAAGTCATTTCTCTGGGTCCCACCACCATCGTGGGTGTGAAGAACATCACGGCCAATGAGGAATTCTTCATGGGGCACTTCCCCCAAGAACCCGTGATGCCTGGTGTGCTTCAGATAGAGGCAATGGCGCAATGTGGAGGTCTCTTAGTGCTCAACACGGTAGAAGAGCCCGAGCGCTGGAGCACCTATTTCATGAAGATTACCGACGTGAAGTTCCGCCGCAAGGTGGTGCCTGGCGACACTCTCATCTTCAAGGTAGAGCTGTTGGCCCCTGTCCGTCATGGAATCTCGTCGATGAAGGGCTACATGTTCGTGGGCGACTCGCTAGTGTCAGAAGCTACCTTCACCGCACAGATTGTGAAGAACAAATAAGTTTCAATCTCCCCATAAAGGCTGTGTCATGATGATTGGCACAGCCTTTTTCTTTTCACAACTAATAACATTGGAAACACAATATTTCTCATGAAAACGCGTTAATTGATTGTAACGTTTAATGAAAAAGAAATGAAGAAAAGCGTATTATTTGTTGTGATGTGCTTGGCCATCAGCACAAAGGGTCTGGCACAATGGAATTTCGGTGTGAAGGCAGGCGTCAACTACAGCACTCAACATTCGCCCGTTAGCAGCGTATTTGATGGCAGTCATCGATGGGGTCCTCAGGTTGGTGTGATGACGTCATACACATTGAGCAGTAGCTTCGAATTGCAAGGCGAGCTGCTCTATGCGCGTCGCGGTTTCAAGACAGACGTCTATGTTGACATGAACGACAGCAAAGCCCATGACTGGAATTTCAGTTTCCACTACCTCAATCTGCCCGTTCTGGCGAAGTATCATCCCTTTGGCAAAATAGCCTATATAGAGGCTGGGCCGCAATTGGGCTATCTCATAGATAGCAGCAACAAAGTGAAGGGAGTTGACCTTGGCGACGAAGCTGGGCTGAAACCCGAGTACAACAAGATAGACTTTGGCTTTGTGGGTGGTATAGGTGCCGATTTAGGAGATCATTTCAATGTAGACGTTCGCTATTATCATGGACTTACCCATACGCAGAAGGACTATGACAAGGGCGAGAACCGCAGTTTGGAACTAAGTGTAGGGTATTGGTTTTGAAACACCTTACGTATTGAGGTTTTATGAAAACTGGTTTGGTTTTGGAAGGCGGAGCCCTGCGCGGTTTGTTTTCAGCGGGTGTGATGGACGTGCTGATGGAGTACGGCATCTCGTTTGACGGCATTATCGGCGTATCGGCAGGAGCAGCTTTTGGATGCAACTACAAGTCGCACCAACCAGGTCGTGCCCTCAGATATAATAAAAGGTTCGCGCGCGAATGGCGCTATTGCAGCTTGAGGTCATTGCTTTTGACAGGCGATTTGTTTGGTGCAGAGTTCGCTTATCATACCGTACCGAATCAATACGATGTATTTGACAATGCGACCTTTGAGCAAGACCCAACGGAGTATTATGTTGTATGCAGCGATGTGGTGGCAGGAAAACCTGTTTACAAGCGCTGCATAGAGGGAGGCGACGCCACCTACGACTGGATTCGTGCATCTGCTTCGATGCCTGTCTGTTCGCGTGTTGTGGAGCTGGAGGGTATGAAACTTCTCGATGGAGGAATGACTGACAGCATCCCTTTGGCTTTCTTCCAGCAGAAAGGTTTCGAGCGAAATGTCATTATCCTTACTCAACCGGAAAGCTACGAAAAACATCCTAACCGCCTGATGCCACTTATCCGCATGGCATTGTTCCGCTATCCCGCTATCGTCCGGGCAATGAAAGAGCGACATGAGATGTACAATGCCCAGTTGGAATACGTCAGACAGCAGGAACAGCAAGGCCGTGTTTTTGTCGTTCGCCCCCCTGCCCCACTTCCTATTGGCCACATCTCGCACAATCCGGAGGAGATGCAGCGCGTGTATGACATTGGGTGTGAAACGGCTCGCAGCTGTATCAACGATATCTTGGGATTTCTCAGTGCTTTATGAACACGACGAAGGGGCGCATCTCTATTCTGATGCACCCCTTCTTTTATAGTAGCAAGGAAAAGACTATTGTCCTTCCTCTTTTGGAGTCACGATGAAAAGCAATCCACCGTTAAGGGTTGTTTTCCTCTTCATCAGTCTCTTCATCTTTCCAAATGCTGTAGCCGTGCCAATTAGAAGCGGCGGTACCATCGTACGTCTCATCCTCATTAACGGTAACGACGATGGAGCTACCGTCCAGCGTATAGTCGGTTGTCGTCATGCGGATACTCCGTACAAACGGACTTTGATATTCTCTTTTCATACTCAATGAAGTAATCATAAATGATTCATTAACGAATAATCACACGCTTGCCATTGATGATATAAATGCCCTCCTTCATGTTGAACATCTTCTCACCTGCTGACTTCACCAGTTTGCCGTCGATGCTGTAAATATTGAAAAGTGCATTCAGCATTTCATCACTTACTCCGTTGATGCCTGTAGCCTCTCCATCGCCGAACACCACGTTGATCTTCGTGGCCGACGGGAGGGTCAAATAAGCACGGAAAGGACGGATGGAAGCACCAGCCGACTTCACGAATGCCACATCGCTCTGCTCAGTCACACCACCAGGAACCACATAAATGTTCTCCGACTCAGCGGGTTGCAAAGCTTTGTAGTTTCCAATGAATGAAGCAACATCCGAAGATTCTTCTTGTGCATTCCAATCGATGCTTACTACACCTGCACCGGGAATAGTGATGCCACCAGTGCCAGAATAAACCAGATAGGGCTTGTTGGCCTCGATGCTTGCGACTTCGGTGAAGGTCAGCGTCACACCGTCGCTGTTGCTCGAAGCATTAAGCTCGTAGAACTTCGTGCCATTAATGCCATCAGGTATCTGGGTATAGCTGAACGGAACGGTCATCGTCACATAGTAACCAGCGCGGTCGAAGAGCCGCTGGAAGAACGGATTGGTCACTGTGATGGGAGCTATTGCAGTGTTGATGTCGAAGGGCTTGTTGGCATTGGGCTCTTCCTGAAGGAAGAAAGCGAAACCATTATAAGCATCGCCGTCTTTCACCACCTCGTTGCGATTGACTGTTCCTGGAACAGCCGTTACGAAGAGGCAATATGGATTGGCTGTCTTGCCGATGACATCGAGTGTTCCTTCGTGCACCACCTCTGTCAGGTCGTAAGAGTTGGCCTGCTTCACAGCATCGATGGCGGCAAACTCGTCGTCGCTCCATGTACCGGTCAGTTTCACCAGTCCGTTTTCATCAGCCTCGCCTGCGGTGAGTGCATCACTTGCGGCAGCAGTCACGACGATGGCCAGCGTGCTGCTGATTTCCGTATTGTCCTTCAGCGTAACGGTGATCATGACATCTCCCTCGGCGACACCTGTCACGACACCATTCTCGTCAACGGTAGCGATAGCATCGTCGCTGCTGACGAAGGTCACCTGTGAGGCAGCCACAACATTGTCGTCCTGATCTTTCACGCTGAGTTGCAATGTCTTGCCAACCTGAACCTCATTCTCGTCGGCTACGACGGCGATGGCAGTAATCTCAGCGGTAGAGCCACCCTTCTCAATCCATTCGAGCGTAACCATTCCGAAGTTCACTTCGCCCGGTATCATCACATACAGCGGTGTGTAGAGCTGGGGATCTTCGGTCGACGTAGCATTTATCGTAATGGTCTTACCATCGGCGCTGATAGTCATATTGGTGCGAATATCGGCTGCCTCATTGCCATTGATATGCCAGAACGAGCCGCCAAGTCCGGTCATTGTCTCCTCAGAAGTGATAATCAGCTCATAGTTGTTAGTTCCCGTGTAGTGATAAGGATAGAGCGTAACAGAGTGGTCGCCGCTTGTCAGCACCGTGCCTTCGGTTGGATCAACAGGACCTGCACTGCCAGACTTCCAGAAGAAGATGTTGTCAACATAAACAACCTCGCTGCCAGTACCTTTGTCTAATTTTAGTTGGAAAGCTTCGGCAGAAGTGAAGTCGATTTCAAACTGACTGAGCGGAATGTCAATACTATTCCACTGTCTCACGTTGAGAGTGCCCAGGCTCTGGGAGTTCTCAATCGGTCCAGGAAGGATGGGCGTTATACCGAGGTTCATTGCCTGCATAGGCAAGACATCGATGTGGATATACTCCATTTCGGAGAGGTCGAGTGTGGTATTAAACTCGAAACCTAAATAATTGTAGTTTGAAAGCATCATGAGATCGTCGCCTCCAACACTCAGAGTGCTGATAGCAGTCGACTGTCCCCACGAACCGATATTATAGGTAGTAGCTGGTGAGTAAGCGTTGCTGTAGAGCGAAAGCACATTGTCTGCCTCCTTGTCGGGTGTGGGGGCAGCGGTCAGCGTGAACTCCGGCTCACCTCCGTCCTCACCGATAAGATATACATTGCCCACATAGAACGTCAAAGTTCCATCGCCATTCTCAAAGCCATCGGTAGCACCGACAGCAGCCTTGTTGGCAACCTTGCTGACATACTTAATCTGATAGAATTTCGACATGGTCACACCGTCGGCAATGATATCTGCCACAGGTATCTCGAGTGCGTTCCATTCGCCGCCGGTGACGTCGAACTGGTAGCCCTTTTCCGGCTGGTTGCCCGCACCTTCAACATTTGCGTTGATAGGAACAATGGCCAACGTAGAGCTCTTGAACGGATAGACATCGAGATGCAAAGTAGTCATCGAAGAGGCATCAATCGCATCGAACTGCGAACCAAACCAATGGAAGTTGCTAATGCTATAAGCCTCCTTGCCATTGATGGTCACAGTAGAGCCGTTACCACCACCCCAATCGTAGAAGCCATATCCAGAAGTATTGCCAAGGGCAGCACCATAGATCGACTTCACATTCGTAGCTGTAGGCACGGGAATGTCGGCCATCGTCTTTGTCGTTGCCTGAACAGTCTGCGGTTCTGAAGAATTCTTACTATCCTGAGCAACAACAGAGAACGTATAGGTAGTGCCCTGCTCAAGTCCTGTAATCTCGAAAGTGATCTCCTCGCCAGAATTACCTGTGGTGGTATACTCCTGACTATTGGCCACATTGGTGATAACATAGTGGATGGTGGAAGCCGTTTCATCGGTAGCTTTGAGTCGAAGTGCCACGCTGGCAGGCGAAGTCTCAGCCACTTCAACAGTGTTGAGCACGGGAGCAACGGTATCTTCAAGGTCTCCAGTCTTCACGCCATAGGCAGCCATCTCATAAATAGAAACGCCCCATTGAGTGGCTGGAGCTGTGCAGTCGAACTTCACAAATCTCACGTTGGTATTGTTGGATGCACCATAGAAATAGTGACGCACATCACCTTGCATGCCAGCCTCATCGGTAATAGTGTAAGCTGTGTTCCATGTTTCGCCATCAGCGGAGAATTGGATGGTGTAGTCTTTACCTACAGCTTGTTCCTGTTTCAGGTCTACGAGGTTGATGGTATAGTAAGCTTCCAAGTCGACATATACCCAAGTGTGGTTGTCGGCAGGCTGTCCGAGACCACCTCGGTCGCCCCAGTTGCCATTGAAGAAGAGGTCGACATTGCTTGCCTCGGGGTTGGCAACACCAGTTTTGCCGAGCAGGAGGTTGTCACCCTCGTAGGCAAAGATGGTGGCAGTGGCCGTCATTCCATCGAGAGTGGCGGTGACGGTACCTTCGCCTGCCACAGACGGAGTATAGTTGCCGTTAGCATCGACCGTTCCATTGGTAGCGGAATAGGCAATTCCATCCAAAGGATAGTCTACATTGTTTTGGTCAAGCGCCTTAGGAGTGAGCTTGATGGAAGCCCCTACTTTGCATGCGCTCTTCGAAGCATTGGCCTTGTCAGCATCTGCAGGCGAGAGAGAGAAAGAAGTCAAGGTCTGGGATGTAACATTAAACACCTCAAACTCCCAGAAACTGTAGCCCCACTGCGTGCCACGTTCTGTTCCATAGAACTGCACATAGCGTGCTGTGACAGGCGTGTTGAGATTGAAGGTTTGCGTGTAGGGGAATCCAGCCAATTCTTGTCCTTCAACAACAACGATGTCAGAGCCATCGGTCAGATAACCGTCTTCGCCGACAGTATTTCCGGCTTTGATGACGAACGTCTTACCGTAAGCGCCTTCCCAAACAATCACAATACGGTTGAACTCTTGAGCAGAACCCAAGTCAACTTGCCACGTCTGAGGGTCGTTTGAGGTCGACTCCCATCGTGATTCAGTGTTTCCATCATTGCCACCAGCGGCATTACCCGAAGTGGCAATGGAAGGCTGTCCTTCTGCCAAGTTTTGGCCGAAGGCTGTAATTGCCGCCATAAAGGCGAACAACAAGAAAACTGTTTTTTTCATTGTCAGTTGTTTTTGATTAGTTAATAATATAGGATTTATAATATAATTCTTGATGTTTGGTGATGGCGCCGACAGCATCTGCTGCTTGGAGTTGTTGCCTCTACAACATGTTTTCAATGTAGATACAGTTCTTTTCCGATATAGAAAAAACTCTTTTCTGATATAGAAAACGTTTTTTTCCATTATAGAAAACGATTGTTTCCGATATAAAAACAGTTTGTATACGACATGGATACTGTCGGTGCCAGCATTTGGACTTTATTTAGAGTTCTATCTCACGACTATCTTTCGGACACCATCAGCGGTGCGCACGATGTAGACTCCAGCAGGCAGTTGTCTATTCAGCATGGAATCTTGACAGTTGTCTACGCGGTTACCCTTCAGGTCGTAGATACCGAGAAGTGTTGTGGGGTGCTGCAAAGAGTTGATACACTCAATGCCTGTAGGCACTTCGGGTGTAGTCTTCTCGCCATAGAAGAAGACGGCATCGTAGCCTACCTGCGTACCAGCCACGCCGCCAGCGAGAAGCACGAAGATATTGCCCGTGAAGCGACGAGCCGTACGATAGTCGAGACCTTGACGCACGAGCCAAGACACCGGAACTTCGATGTTGCTCCAAGAGCCGTCGCGAGCGATGTCACCGATGCAAGGACGGTTTTCATACAACCCCGTCCCCAGGGGAAGATAGGCGACCTTGCCGTTACCGTCGACCACATAGAACTCGATGTTTCCCGTATAGGTGGTCTTCACAGCAAAGTGCAGCGTGTACTTGCTGTCTATGGCAGACAGGTCGATGCCACTACCTCCGATGTTGTAGCCCAGTCCGCTCCACCCCGCGTTGCCTACTTCGGCAAGCATGTATTTGCCGTTGACGCCAAACGAGTTGGCATCTGTTGGGTCGAGGAACGAGAAGGTGTTCTCCCAGGGATATAGGTTCTGCGTAGAACCGTTCGGGCCGATGTTCATCACGAAAGAGTCTTGCAGATACTTAGCCTGTGTCTCGTCGTCGAGGTAGATGACGTAGTAGTCGCCATTGGGGAAGGCGAACGGCTCTTGACTTGCTGATGTGATTGCGATGGAACGCTCGTCGATGTTCTCTTCTGGAGGCAGTTCGTAGGCTGAAGCCGGTCCATAGATGAACACGGCATCGTAGCTTACCTGAGTGCCAGCCACGCCGCCAAGCAGGATGTTGAGCAAGTTGCCAGTGAAGTTGCTTGAAGTCGAGAAGTCTAGTCCAAAGGTGGCATGCAGTAACGCCAGCGGAATGTCGATGCTGCTCCAAGTGCCATCACGGTCGAAGTCAGCAAGGGGCGCATGACCGTCGTAGGCTGTCTGCCCCAGGACAATCTGAGCTTCCGTGCCGCGTCCGTCGATGAGGACGAACTCAATCGGCCCAGTATAGGTAGACTTCACGGCCAAATGGAGCGTGTAGTTGTTGGCAATGCCCGTGAGATTGAGCGGTTCGCCGCTTGCCGCCACATTGTAGCCCATGCCACTCCAGCCGATGTTGCCCACCTGTGCGGTGATGTAAGCATCTTCGACGCCAAACGAATTGGGACCAGCGACGACGGGGAAGCTGATCGTATTCTCCCAAGCGTAGAGGTTGCGATTGGTTCCGTTGGGACCCACTTCGCGGACATCCCCAACCTGAGCACGGTTGAGCGTCTGGCTGTCCATATAAATACTGTAATAGCGATAGTCGGCTTGAAACTCGAAGGGGTTGGCATTGGGATTGTCAATCTTAGTCACCTTGATGTCGAACGAACCTTCCTCGGTGTCGGGCTGTGCATCCTTCGGTCCGTAGAAGAACACCGCGTCGTAGCCGAGCGATGTCGTCGGGTCGCCTCCGGCAAGGATGACGAAGAGGTTGCCTTCATAGTCGGTGTCGTTGCGGAAGTCCAGTCCGAAGTTGCGCTGCAGGTATTCCATCGTCACGTCGATGCTGTGCCATTTGCCGTCGCGCTTGAAGTTGGCCACAGGCTGATGGAAAGCGCCGTCGCTCTCAAAGGGAGCATCGCCCAAGACGATATGGGCAGCGTGCCCCACCCCATCGTTGATGATAAAATCGAGCGAAGCCTTTGAGTAGGTTTTCACAGCGAGATGCAGCTTGAAATCCTTATTCAAGCACGACAAGTCGAGGTCTCCCTGAGTGCTGTTCACGTTGTAGCCCAGTCCGCTCCAGCCCTGAGTGCCCACGGTGAGCGCGATGTAACCGCCCACCACGCCAAAGGAATTTTCGCCATCAGCATCGTCGTAGATGAACGTACCATCCCAGTTCCAGCTATTCTGCGAACCGCCGTTGTCGCCGCAGTTGAGGTAGCGGTCGTCGGGCATATTGGCCTCACGGGTTGCTCCATCGACGTAGATACCGTAGTATCGGTAGTCGTCGCTGAATTGGAAGGGGTTCTCCTTCGGTGTCGTGACATCGGTGATGGTGATGCCCTCGTCTGTCGAGGAGTTCTCGCCGACGTCTCCCGGATCGGGTTCGGTTCCACCTCCAGTGCTGATGGGAGTGCCTTCGACGGTAGCCATATCAGCATCGCCGTCGGTACTACGCACCAGTTTGATGAGTGAGAGACAGAAAGCGCGGGCGTTATCCTTCTTAATGGTGAGCGTCTGCTTACCTGCGGGAAGTGTCACGTTGATGGCATAGCCTGTATAGGTATTGGCGTCTTCAGTAGGTGTCAGTTCAATCTTCGAGGCCAAAACGTTACCTTCAGCGTCAATGATATTGACACGCGGCACCAGGTTGGTACCTTCTGGACGGACACCGCGAAGAACAATCTGATAGTCGCCAGCCTCGTCTACTTCCACTTGATAGGTCATACTTACGCTGTTGCCTTGCATGTAGAGCTCAATGCTGTCGCGTGTCAGGGGGTCTATACCCTTCTGAATAGAGGGTAAGGCATTGACATCGACAAAGGCATTGACAGGGATCACGTCGCCCACCTGATAGTATTTCTCGGTGTCGAAGGGTGACATGTTTACATAAGCAAAGCCCAATGGCGAAAGCGTCCCGGCAGGGATGCCCTTGGCGCGGTTGACGTATTCGAGGAGATTGTAGAAGGGATAGGCGTTGCTGCCACGGGCTTTGAACCACGCATAGCGGAACACGTGCTCGCTCTTTTCCAACGAAACCACCTTCTGAATCATCTGCTGTTGTTGCGACTCGGGGGTGATGCCTTCGCTCTCCCACGAGCAGAACTCGGTGAGCCACACCTGCTTGCCGTATTTACTGGCGAAGTTTTCAACGAACGAGAGCATGGCCGTCGGTGAGTCCATATAACAATGGAGGGCCAGATAGTCAATTCGCGGTTCCTTGTTGTAGCGCTGCTTGTAGGCCGCAATGAATCCGTCCATCCACGCTTCGGGCTGGTAGGTGTTGCCGTCGTTGATGGCTCCGTCGGGATAGTTCAGGGCCGGTGCCACGAGATAAAGATCCAACTCTTCGGCCAACTGCTCCAAAGCAGGCCACTTTTCGGCAGCCTGTGCAGGTGTCATGTTGGCTTGCGAACGGAAGTTCGGTTCGTTGAAGCCCAAGAGATACTTGTCCTGAGGGTGTGCCTGATAGTAGCTGCGCAGGGTGTTGATGTCGTAGCCACCGTTCCAGGCCATCGGGACATACTCGATGGTGTTGTCGGCACCCATCATGGAGGCCAGTCCCTGCGGGGGCGTAGAGCCCCAGTTGTACCACCACGAACAACCTTTTGCCAAGGCATCGACATCCTCTGCGTAGCTCAGCGAACTCTCGCCGAAGCCGCGCTTTTTGCTTCTCGTCAGGTCGTCGGCCATAGTACTTTGGGCTACGAATGCGAGAAGGAGTGTTGAGAATACTAGTTTTTTCATTGTATGGCTTTGCGTTTTGTGTTGATAATGACTTGACGATTGGAGCCACGTGACTTAGCTACGGGGCGTCCTTGGAGGTCGTAGGACTGTTGCCAAGACGGAATCTCGGTATACTGCGTCGATTCAATGGAGGTCGGAGCTTCTGGCGGCGTCACGTCGATGACAGAAGTGACAGGCACCTTTGGGCCGTGGAAGAAGCAGGCATCGAAATCGAGTGAGAGTCCCGGCGACTTGCCGATGAGGGCACAAAGATAGTTGTTGTCGGCATATGCCGTTGCGCCATCGTATGTGAATTCAAACTGGTCTTCAAGATACGTCATGGGTATCTCGACGTCGTACCAATTCCCGTCGCGCGGGAAGTCGGCCACCGGGTCGATACCATCGTAGGCCATCTGTCCAAAGACTAAATGGGCGACGGTTTTGTTATTGTCGGTCAGGTAGATGTCTATCGACTGTGTCGTGAAGCTGCGCAGAGCCATGTGGAGGGAAAAGTCGCTGTTGATCCAGTGGAGGTCCATAGGCACCTTCGCGCTGACATTATATCCAAGACCTGACCATCCTTTGGCGGTAGCGACGCGCCACGACTGATAGCCGCCCTTGCCACCAAAACAATTGTCGCCAGAGGCATCGGCCCAGGCTACGGTTTCTTCCCACGACCAGATGTTACGACCATTGTCAGGGTCGGCCCCCATCCATACGAAATTGTCGTCGGCAAGGCCATAGAGGTCTTTCACCTCCTGTTGCTGTTCGTCGCCTAATTGAATGAGGAAATAACTCTCGTCGGGTGAGAACTGAAACTGGGGCTGCTTCGCATCATTGAGCGAAGGCGTGATAGAGATTTCTTGTGCATACATCGATGCACCAGCCAAAAGGCTGACCATAAGTAGAATTACTTTTTTCATACATTTGCTTAGTTGTTGGTTGATAAGGAACGACCATCGGAAAACAATTGCAGAGTGAGCTGCAATGTGTTTCCGATGGTCAAGATTATTGATAGGCTCCCTCTTATCCTTTGAGGGGTGAGGGAGTTGAAGGCACATTATGCTACTTTTTCGAGGCGCTTCATCATGGCGAACATGAAGAGTGCAGAGAGGATGCAGAGCACGGCGAATACAGCCCAGACGATCCAGAGCTTCAGACCGCCCCAGAGCAGACCGCCAACCATGACGAGCTGGTTGCCGATGGCTGTGGCCACGAACCAACCACCCATCATCATTCCTTTATACTTTGGAGGAGCCACCTTCGACACGAAGGAGATTCCCATAGGGGAAAGCAGCAGTTCGCCGAATGTGAGCACCAGATAGGTGACGATAAGCCAGTAGGGAGAAACAAACATGCCTGCCTCGCCCAGTGCTTTCTGCTCGTCGGGAGAAGGCAGAGAACGCGAACCGTACATCATCAGACAGAAGGCGGCAGCGGCTACAATCATACCATAAGCAATCTTGCGGGGAGCGGAAGGTTCCTTACCTTTAGCTGCCAAAGAGCCAAAGATTGCCATCGAGACTGGAGTCAAGGCCACCACGTAGAATGGGTTGAACTGCTGGAAGATAGGAGCAGAGATGTCAACGCTACCTGTTGCGCGATAGTACTTATAGACTAAGATGGCAAGAGCAGCCAGAATGACGAGTGCTGAGATGCCTTTTCCCTTAGATGTCTTACTTTGGAACAAGGAGAACAAGGCATAAACGATGAAGATGACCATCACGAGGTTGATGACATCGAAAGGCATTGTATGCACGCCTTCGGCCGACTTCTCGGTGAACTCGTTGGCGAAATATGTCAGCGACAGACCATTTTGGTGGAATGCCATCCAGAAGAATACCACAACGGCGAAAACCAGACAGAGGGCAACGATGCGCTCTTTCGTTTCGGCTTTCGAAAGCTCAGGCTCGTTGGCTGCTGCCACATTAGCCTTCTGGGCATCTTTCTTACCGCCTTCTGTGTGACGGAAGGTGCTGCGGAAAGCATAGTAGATAGCAATGGAAAGAATCAGAGAGGCACAAGCTACAGCAAAGGCAAAGTGGTAAGCCTCACCGTCCTGCGTATATCCCAATGATGTCTTGGCCCATTCGGAAATTTTGATGGCAGCCGTCGGAGCAAACAAGGCACCGATGTTGATAGCCATATAAAAGATAGAAAAACCAGCATCGCGCTTGTCTGCATACTTCGGATCGTCGTAGAGGTTACCCACCATTACCTGGAGGTTGCCTTTAAAGAGACCTGTTCCGAAACTGATGAAGAACAAAGCGGCTATCATGCAACAAAGAGCCATGATGCCACCACCCAGAGGAATGGACAAGAACAGATAGCCAAAAAACATGATGATGATACCCGCGGTGACCATCTTTCCGAAGCCAAACTTATCGGCCATCATACCGCCGATGAGAGGCAAGAAGTAGACCAGCATCAAGAACGAGCTGTAGATAACACCTGCTGTGCCGGGCGTAAGGCCGAAGTTGGCACGCAAGAACAATGCAAACACGGCTATCATCGTGTAATAGCCGAAACGCTCACCGGTATTTGCCAGAGCGAGCGCAAATAGACCTTTCGGTTGTCCTTCAAACATAATAAATAGGTATTTAAGTTATTGAATATATGCTTGTTGTAAGATTGTCTCGGACGATGAAGTCACAAAAACGATGCAAAAATACAAAAATATGGTGAAACAAACAAGCAATTTCGCAAATTTTATGTAATTTTGCGGCCATGATTAAGAAAAGGATGATATTATTGGGCTTACTGCTTTTAACGATGGTTGGTATTGCCCATGCTGTGCTGAAAGAGCGCGACCTGTCGCAGACGCTGAGCATCCTACGCTCGGAATTGGAAAAAGTGCACTACGAACAAGAACGCCATGTGGAGCGTGCGCAACGTCAGCAAGAGCGGACACGACGTGACTTCATGGAGACGATAGCGCGCAGCAACCAGAATGCTCTGATGCTGTATTCTCAAAAGCCCGACTATGTGTTTGACCTGACGTATGCTTGCCATGAGGCAACAGAGCAGTTCAGAACTTTCAAGCAGAAGTCGTCGCCTTTCAAGGAATACATCGGACGAATTGATTCCGAGATAGCGCGTTATGACAGCCTGATAGTCAGTCTTCAGCACATGCGCATGTCAACCCTCAGCGCACAAGCGCAGACCGACCGCAATGTCTGTCTGACGTTAGCAACAAACATACGACACTCATTATCTGACGGAAAAGATGCACTGAACGAATACATAGAAAGCTATGCTTGGATGGAACGCCATCTAAAGCATCTAAACGACTATGCCAATGTGCGTTACAACGAAATTCAGAACAATATCTTCATCAATGGAGGCGCCAACTATTTGAGCATTCTGAAGTCGCTCCCCTACTACCTCTCGTCAACAGCAGAAACCGTAAATGAGAAATATGGAGTACGGGGATATCGGTACGGAGTACGTGCTGCAAGAGTGCATTCGCAATGGGACGTGAAAATCATCCTCCAACTGTTCTTATACATTATATTATATGGTGTTGTGGCAGGACTGCTGAATCTGTTGTTGTTCCGCTTGCTGCGCCGTAGCCGCAGACTGCAGAACGAAGGATTTCTTCAGAAACGGGCATGCATCATCATGGCCACGACCACCATCACATTCGCTGTCATCCTGGCTGTAGTGCGCGCTCTTGCCCAGCAACATTTCATCATCATGGCCAGCGAACTACTCATCGAGTATGCGTGGTTGTTGGGAGTAATCTTGATTTCGCTCCTGCTACGTATCGATGGTTCTCAGATAAAAAGTGCTTTCAGCATTTATGCTCCCCTGATAGTGATGGGCTTTGTGGTGATTGCCTTCCGCATCATTTTGATTCCAAACGACCTTGTCAACCTGTGTTTCCCACCAATGTTGTTAGCATGTACGTGCTGGCAATGGTGGGCGGTAAGGCGCCACAATGATCGGATACCACGCAGTGACATGATGTATACCTACATGTCGTTGGTGATTTTCGTAGCAAGCACTGTTTGCTCGTGGGTAGGCTACACGCTACTTAGTGTGCAACTGCTCATCTGGTGGATCATGCAGCTGGCCTGCATCCTGACCATCACGTGCATCATCACATGGATGAAGAAATACAACGAGCGCAAGCACCTCGACGAAAAGCCTATCACGAAGACATGGTTTTTCAAGTTGCTCTATAGCGTTGTGCTGCCCTGGCTCGGTCTGATGTCTATCCCTCTGAGCATCTACATGGCTGCCGACGTATTCAACCTAAGCGACCTGACATGGAAGATATTCAACCAACCCTTCATCGACGTGAGCCATTTCCGGATGAGCATCTTCTCCATCATTCAGGTGATAACTCTTTATTTCATCTTCAGATACATCAACCAATTGTTGCTTCAGCTGATGCAACTGCACTTCAACCAAAAGAACATGGTGAATGCAGGTTCGCGGAAGATGATGGGCAAAAACGTGATTCAGGTGATTGTCTGGGGAGCCTGGCTGCTGCTCAGCTTGAGCATCCTACGTATTGGAGGCACTTGGCTGGGCTATATAGCAGGTGGTCTGTCGACGGGTATAGGTTTCGCTTCGAAAGACATTCTGGAGAATATCTATTATGGTATTTCGCTGATGACAGGTCGTGTGAAGGTGGGCGACTGGATAGAATGTGACGGTACGAAGGGTAAGGTGGCCAGCATTTCATATACGAGTACCATGTTGGAAGCAATCGATGGCTCAGTCATCGCCTTCACAAACTCTCAGTTATTCACGAAGAACTACAAAAACCTGACGAAGAATCACGGTTACGTGCTGTCCATCATTCCCTTCGGCGTGGCCTATGGCAGTAACTTGAAAGACGTGACAAAACTCGTGGAGGATAGTGTCAAGGCACTGCGCCACCGCTATATAGACAATCGTAAGGATGTGCGCGTGGTATTCACAGAGTTTGGCGACAGCAGCATCAACTTCAAACTGCTGTGCTGGGTGGATGCCGTGAAACAGATTTATGCGGTAAGTGATGTGATGGAATGTATCTACGACACGCTGAACGCTAACGGCATTGAGATTCCGTTCCCGCAGCGCGACGTTCATATCAAGAGCGAACAATAAAAAAGCGGGTGCATCAAAATACCCCCGCTGTTGGAGAGTTTTGTGCACCCGCTTCTAACTACTAATTCTATTTTTTACTTCTAATATGCTTTGCTGTCGCCCACGATGGCATCGCGGATGGTCTTGACGATGATGTGGAGGTCGAGCGAGAGGCTCCAATGCTCTACATACCAAATATCCTTCTCCACTCGTCGTGCCATATCCTCTACTTCTTTGGTTTCGCCACGTTCACCATGCGTCTGTGCCCAACCGGTTATACCGGGCTTGACATAATGCCGAATCATGTAGTCGCTGATGCGCTGCGAATAGTATTCGGTATGGGCCAACATGTGTGGACGGGGGCCCACTACACTCATGTCACCGAGGAATACATTGATGAACTGCGGAAGCTCGTCAATGCTCGAATGGCGAAGGAAGCGTCCCCAGGGTGTCACGCGGTCGTCATCCTTAGTGGCCTGCTTCGTGTCAGCGTCGCTATTCACCTTCATACTACGGAACTTGTACATTAGGAAGTCCTTGCCATCATAGCCCGTTCGCGTTTGCTTGAAGAATATAGGACCAGGCATCGTGAATTTAGTGATGGCAGCCACAACAATATAGATAATGGGGAACAATGTGCATAAGAACAATCCTGAGAATATTATGTCGAAAGTACGCTTCACCATGCGGCTCGACAGACTCTGCAAAGGTTCATTGTAGAGAGCTAACACATAGGTGTCACCAAATTGCACAGGAACAGTCATTCGTTCGTCACCGTTAGAATGACTTTGTGGGACATAATAAATCTTGACCATGTTCTGTTCACAATGGCGAATGACAGGCTGCAATGACTCATCGTAGCTGTCGGGCAAACAGATATAAATCTCGTCGATGGTCGTTTGTTGTAAAAAGTCATAAGCTTTGTCATTAGTACCAAGAAAAGGTATGTCTTTCAATTCTTCGCGATACTCTGTACCGTCGCTGAACAGTCCGCGTACGCTATAACCCGTCCACGGGTTACGCATATTTTCCACTATCTTCTTCACGTTGCGATCATAGCCCACGAACACTACATACGAAGTGTTGCCTCCTCGTGAACGATAGTTGGCCAGAAATTTTCTTGCAGACAATCGTTCGGTCAAAGCAAGCCCCCAGAAGATACCTGCTATGGCCATCGATCGGAACGGTCCTGGCACGAAATAGTGGAGGAATCCAAGGAATGCTGCTAAAAATAATGCATAGATGATAGCAGTATAAGTGGTGTTTTTAATGACCTGATAAGGCGCATTCATCCGCTTGTGGAGTGATAGCTTCATCAAGCTTACGGCACATCCATAGGCCACGTTGGCCATCACCCATTCCGTAAAAAATTCGCCCATTGTTTCATAGCCTACGGGAAACCATCCCAACAGATGAAGACACAGGAGGGACAAGTTTAGCGTCACCCAGTCGCAGAACAACACGACCACATATAGTTTCAGAGCTTTCTTACTGGTTGCTTTCATTAAATAACTCGTACGGGGGAAAGAGAAATGATTTGAAAAGAATCAGATAAATAGTTGAGATGGTTTAACGAGCAGAGCAACTGAATTTCTCAGAAAGGATATTCCAAACAAACAACATGTTGCCCAGCAAATAGCGACGCCACATTCTCCTTGGCTCTTTCAGCAGTCGGTAGAGCCATTCCAGAGAATGGTTCTGCCACCAGAGCGGGGCTCGGGACATAGTTCCTGCAAAAAAGTCAAAGACGGCTCCAATTGTACCAACATGGCAATGAATGTTTAGTTCGTTCCAGTGCTGCCATGCCCACTTCTCTTGTTTCGGAGCTGTCATTCCAATCCAGAGCAGATCAGGGTTGACTTGGTTGATGAACGAAACCATCGACTGGGTATCGTCGGCCGAAAACTCCTTCTTATAGGGTGGAGAATAAGTGATGACATCCAGATAAGGGTATTCAACGGCAGCCTTACGGACAATGCTTTGTAACACCGTGTCAGAAGAACCAACGAATAGGACCTTCTTCTTCTCAGAAACCGCGTGTTTACCCTTGTCGTTCAGCTGTTGCATCTCGAAAACGAACAAATCCCACCCTGCAATGCGCTCTTTCGGCCTTGACTGCGCATGAAGCAGCTTACAGGCCATGACTACTGAAGCACCATCGGGTATCAAAAACTTGCGGCACTGCTTCACAACGTTGGCAGAACGGCTGGAAGTGTCAAGAGCTTCGGCAAATAGCGCATCATTCTGTGCTACATTGAACGAATGGGCGTTAATGGTATTGATGAGTACCTTTCCATCGGGAATGTTGGCCAAGTCGGCTCTTGAAAAAACTATATCTTGGTCGGATAGTCTAAGCATAAATGGTAGATTTGGTTAAGCTGAGAAACGTATTGCCTTGGATCTTGTTTGTCGAAGATTGTTCGCCGGGCTTGGCAGCCCATGGCGAAAAGACGGTCACGGTCGTTGTTTAATAGCTCTATTGCATCGACAATGCTGTCGCTGTCCTTTTGCTTGACAAACAATCCGTTGACATTCTCATCAACAAATTCACTAATACTGCCGACATTGGTTACTACCGGAACGCATCCGAAACTCATGGTCTCAAGAAGCGATATGGGCACACCCTCATAGAAAGATGGCAGCACAAAGACTTGGCATCGCTTGAGTAACATCGTCTTGCGATCGCCAGCGACGATGCCTTCATATCGGAATCTGTCGCCCAGCCTTTTGCGAAACTGGTTCAGATAATAATCATCGCATTGATCTTTTCCAGCCAGGTGAACGACGAAATCCACACCTTTCTTCTGTAGCGTTTCACAGGTTTCAAGCAGGAAGTCCATACCCTTTTTTGGTTCGATGCGTCCAAGGTACAACAGGTGGAGAGGGCTCGAAACAATTGACTGTCGGTAGAACTGGCTCGCCCCTTTGAGGTCGATACAATTGGGAAGCACCTCCACGTTTCCAGCATGGAATTGTTCTTCAACCGCCGTTTTCTCCTTGTTGCTCAAGACGATAAATGTACAAGGCCAGGCAAATATTCTCCTTAGTATGGTATTGATGAGGAAAGGGCGATTCTTTTTGAAAAGATAAAGTCCCCCGTGAATGTGAACGACCAGTGGAATATGATGCTTAAGGGTATAACGCATAAAGGGAAAATCGCGAATGATAGACCGAGCATCGAGCGGAAAATTGTAATGTACCAATTCGGTAGATGTGGTCTTCAGGTGTTTCTTCCATAGTCGATAGGTCTTAACGATACGATACACGCGGCTTGGAAGGTTTGCACTCTCCTTGTCGCTTTTTCCTTGATGAAAATGCACATAGGTGCACTGGTCGTTGTTATCTATAATAAACCTCGTCATAGCCGATATTCCGCTTACATTATTTTTCTCATCGACGGACGGGGCAACAATGGTTACTTTATTCATGGCCAGGTAATCTGTTCGTTACGCAAGGCTTCGACGTAGGTAGTCGAGCGACTTCTCTTTCTCTGCTTCAAGAATCCGGTTTATGCCTGTGTAGTCTATCTTATCGCAATACAGCTGCTCGTATGGAATGGTCTGGTCATTGTCATAGAAAAACCTATTTTCTAAACCGACAAGATGCAACAAGTTCGTCAGTCTGCTGTTTTTCCCATTATCTGGCGTGATGACCACAAACTGTCGCTGGTATTTCAGACAGAACACCAGAGCATGGAACGAATCAACGACAACGAAATCGGCCCCACCAATGTAGCGCAGCCACTTCCCAATGCTCGGCGGGTAGCAATATGTGAAGCCTGAGTATGGACGGATTGTAGATGTCATGACTGGACGTTTCCCGATGACTTTACCCAATTCTCGAACACGCTGAAGCTGTTGGGCAGTTCGATTCATAATAAAGGAATTCAACATAGATGTGGGGGGCACTTCTCCGGAAAGATCAGAGTAATCCCGAATCAGCATCGTAGGATCTACTACCAATGTAGCGTCAAAGCCGAAAGTTTGCTTCAGAATGCGCTGACCTGCTGATTCGCGAGTAGAAATGGCATGGAATCGGCCTAACAGTCGACGAATTTCTGGTATTGCATACAGATAGCTTTCTGGCCACTTTGATACGCCAAAACTCGATGCATAGGAAACCCTTCTAAC
Organism: uncultured Prevotellaceae bacterium; assembly: GCA_902801375.1. Lineage (GTDB taxonomy): Bacteria > Bacteroidota > Bacteroidia > Bacteroidales > Bacteroidaceae > Prevotella. The sequence continues at coordinate 47,711 of CADCIB010000001.1, forward strand.
CTGATCGGAGCCGAAGTCGAGAAAATACATTAAGAAACGTTCTCCGCTAATATTGGGATTCCAAGTCTGGTCGCTGCCTACCATCAGGCAGTCGTAGTCGAGACTTGCTTGTTGAAGAGAGGTTTGTTCTGGATAGTAAGAAGAAAGTTTCGGATACACCCGTTGCCACAAATGTCGTGTATCGTAGTCTTTCAGGTAGAACACCAGCCGATAAAGCAAGGAGTGCTTATCTTCCAGCCGGAAATCAATGATCTCCACCTCATGGCCCAACTGCTGCAATGCCTTGCAAGTAGCATACGTCTGCAGTGTGGCTCCATAACTCACGGAATGGTGATATGTAAGAAGTCCTATTCTCATTTATCTGAGGATGTTTTTGACTATATACCTGACTACCTTAAGGATCATCCAAGGACTGTGGGAGGAATAGTCAGAAGCGTAGATGCGCTTCAGCGTGCTGTAGGAACAATGGCTGAAGAACCATGATATGAACCGGCGTTCAGGAAAATGCTCGTAGCGCTTTCTACCATCTACCAATCGTGGATTGTGCTTGACGACTTCCGTCAAAGATGCAGGAACTGTTTCCATATACGAAGTGAGGTCGGTCAGAATCTTTTCAGCCCTCTCGCTGTGGGCGATCATCACGGACAGTCCAAGAGTGTGCTGCTCGGGTAACTGAGTTACACCCCAGCAATCACCTATTGTAAAGTCGCTCTGGCGAAGAAGGCCTGCAAACCTGCATTTGTAGCAGGAATAACGATTGGTCAACTCTGAGCCGTAGCCATCAGTGATGAGATTACGCAGCCCCGCATAGTCGAAAACGAAACCTTCTGAATTCGCAGCCTTCAAATTGTAACTGAATCCTTTGGGTTTCCATCCGGCTTCCTTCGTACGATAAGACACAATGCGAGTTAGATGGTGAGGTTCGTTCTTGAGAAATGCCTGTTGAAGCAATTTTGAGGGGACGCCACCACAAATTAGGTCAACGGTGATCAGATGTCCGGTGAAAGTGTGTTTACGAAGAAACGACAAGAGGCCGGCAATCTGACATCCTGTTCCAGAGAACAGGACGAGACGACCGTTCTTCAGGAGCTCTATAGTTTGATAATAGATGCCACGACAATCGCTCTGTGTATATTTAGATCCTTGCAGCATCGGGAGGTCGCTTTTCTTTTCTATTGTCACATGTTTGACATCTGTACCGATGTTTGCTGCCCCGACCACCACTCCTTGCCTATCAATGACATAAGCGGCCATCGCAGCAAAGACGCCACCCGATGCACTTTGCTGGCGAATGTCATCGTCCTTGTTCCATGCAGCATAGCAATGGCATATCTCGCTATTGCTGTACTGAAAGTCTGACACGACCGGACAAGTAGACTCACATCGTAGACAGCCTACGCACCTTTTCTCGTCCAGATGGATGTAATAGTGGCCATCAGCTCCAACATAACTGTTCAAGGCTTCTTTTGAACATGCGTCGATGCATGCCATGCAACCTGTGCAAGCACTATGTGAGGCTAAGTGTGGTAGATTCATGGAAACAACTTCTTGCCAACCTAATATCCATTAAAAGCGAAAGGTCTTGAGCCAGGCATTATACTTTTCCCATCAATTGCCTAAAGTATTGGTCGTACGACAAGGAAATGCTTGACGGCAGGTACGATTTCTTCAATTCGCCTACATGGTAACACATTGTGTCGTACACCTGATGGTAACTGCCGATAGCTTTCTTCATCTGATTTGCCAAATCGGCAACACTGCCTGATTCAAAGAAAAAGGCTGTCTCATCCTGATGCAGCACATCGCGGAATGAAGGCAAATCCGAAGCTATAACGGGCATGCTGTAGTTCACGGCGACCATCATGGCTCCGCTTTGGGCGATGTCTTGATAAGGCATGACAAAGAAATCGCCACTCTCAAAAAGTGTAGTAATCTCTTCGTTAGGTATGCGACGGATGTCTGTATCGAATATTTCACGGTTTCTTAACAAGGGTTCATACTGGCTCCAATTGTGGCACGAGCCTGCAATCTTCACGCGGAAGTTGCGAATCCCCTCATCGTAGAGTTGATTGGCAGCCTCCAATAAGATGTCGAGTCTCTTATAACTGACAATATTTCCGAAGAAAAGGAAGACCACTTGCGAATGGTTGGCTGTTCGCGGCTTGTGATTGTCTCCGTAATTCTTGATAGCTAATGGAGCACAAAGGACACACTTGCCAGAGTAGTTTTCTCGAAGAGCCTTTTCCTGGCCGGAGGAAAACACTTGAATATTCTTGAACGTGTGGAGCCAAGCTTTTGTGTAGATTCTGGCATAATACTCAGAGCCAGCTCCCTTCGGAGTGGTCACATTATGGCATGCCACGATACACTTCTTCAGCGGCAAACGCCATCGGAAGATTGGCAGTGCATAGGGCATACCATTGAAGGCTATATAGAATAAGTCGGGCTGGTACTTCTTAGCCCTTGAAACGATGCGCCAATATTCAGCAATTGACTTTGGAGATCGTGCTCGGTGAGAGAGTTGAATGTAACTGACATTTACACTGCCGCCAACGCCTTCCATATGTCTATCTACCATCTGCTGATAGTCGATGGTGTTATTTGGACTAATAATAATCTGCCAGAAAATATCATATTTGGCGCTTAACTCAACAATGATGGGTAGGTCTACATCGATGAAATAGTCGCCAGTTATCCAAGAAATACGCTTTTTCATAAAGAATGATTGCTTTTTCTCTTTCGTTTGAGTATGCAATTATCGGAAAGGTAGACTAAGTTATCGTTGTCAAGATTTCCGACATGCGTAATAAATGGCGGCTGCTAATGTTGAGAGAGAAAGAGCATATGTATTCCGCTTTCTCCACCAGTGTATGATACGCCATCTATTCTGCATTAAGTCATAATGAAGCTGCAGAGCCTTCAACTTTCTGAAAAACTGACGGTACCGCCTGATGGCATCTTCCTTACAAAGCTTTTCGAACAAATCAGCAGGCGGTGTTTGTTCTATGAATACTTCATACCAGTGTTCTTCCTGATTTGTGGCAAGCAGTTTTATCGCTGTCTGACCAGTAGAGGAAATTGAAAGCCTGTTCACGCGATAGCAGAATGTCGGATTGGGGAGATTTACGACTCCATGACCGGCCATTGCCTTTAATGCTGTAATGTGGTCGCTTCCCCATGCCAGGGGCTGATAATGAAAACCTCCCAGAACGCGTAAATGGCTCGTTCGGTAGCAGAAATCGCCTACATACTGGCTTCCGTTGTTAAAACGGTGAAGCATGAATGAAAAAACGTTCTCAGCTTCCGGGTATTCTGGCGTTATTCCCACGTATTCTCCGTTCTCATCTATCTGGAGAGTTCGGGCATGAAATAGGTCGACATCTGGATGTCGTTCTATCATTTTGGAATACATCTCAAGGCAATCGGGCATAAGCCGGTCATCATCTCCGATGCAGATGAAATAGTCGCCTTGAGCATATTCAAGACACTTGTTCCAATTGCGTACCAAGTCCACGGCTCCAACGTTCACCTCATTCTTGAAATAGCGGATACGCGATTCTGTGAAGGTCTCTACAATGGCATCAATGTTTTCCGGTGACGCATCGTTTAGAATGACGACTTCGTAATCTTCGATTGTCTGGCCAAGCACACTGTCAATGCACTCGCGCAAGAATTGTGACTTGTAAACGGGTATGGCTACTGTGAACTTCATGATCGCTGTGTCGTAGAAACCAACTTCAGTTCTGCGGTATTGCTCTCGGGTATGTCATCCTCATCAGAATGCCCTTCATCGTAATTATCCCCATGTTTTTGTATATAGATGAGTCCTGCGAAACACCCTACCAGGAAGAAAGCCGAATAGTAGCTGAGTAGCTCTCCTGTCAGATTTGCATAGGTCAGATAGCTCACCAAAATGCTCAAACCTAGGGCTGCGGACAGCTTATCCTCTTTCAGTTTTTTTATGAAATAACGCGCAATTCCTATCATGACAAACAAATAGAAAAAAACTCCCACGAAACCGCGTTCAAGGAGCAGATTCATCAGGATGCCTTCTAGTCCCATCAGGTCCTTATCCACAAGTTTTTCCATGCCGCCTTCTCCCCAGCGCATATCAATAAGGAAGAAGTCTATGCCTTTTCCAAATAGAAGATCCTTCTTGATATGCCATAGGGCAGCGGCATACTGCTGGCTGCGCATCACCATAGAACTTCCTTCAACTTTGGAAGAGTTAGGATCAAACACCGATAGGGTCTTGTCCAAGAAATCCTGCATAGCAGGTGAAATGGTGTAAACCAGGATGATGACGATTAACAAGCCTACAGCATAAACGAAAGTACGCTTTACCTTCAGATAAGACATCATAAACACGGTGCCGCCCGCTAAAAAGACGAACACGACAGTTCGGCAACCGCAGGCATAGATGCCAAAAAGGCTCGCAACGGCGACAATAATGAATGAATTCCGTTCAAGGATGCCTCTCAAATAGCCCCAAACTCCAAGAGCAAAGGTCATGACGCAAACAAAGCCATAGTCGAAAGGAAAGAGGAACATTGCCTGCACTCTGAAACGGCCGAAATCCGTGTAGTACATCTTACTGTCGACAGTTCCCTTAATGGAAACCATGTCCTTTCCAATAATGTCTAAAAATGTTGCTGATTTCGTGACCAAGTTCATGAAACCAAACAGGAATAGGATAATGACAGCTGGCACCATCCAATGAAGCATTTTGTTCAAATCTTTCTCTTCCCTGATGCACAGGAACCCATAACAGAAAATCAGATATTTCGCCAGCCATTCTTTCGTCACCAAATTTATGAATTTCATCAAGTTTCCAGAATAATGGGGACTATGGTAATAGGCAATGACAGTTGCTATAAGCAACAAGCCGACCATCCATGCGAATTGTGAGCCCTTTATATGTTTCAGGTTGCTGACAATATGGGGAGTTTCCGACAGGAAGAAGCATACCATAAAAAGGAAAACGCCATTAAAACCAACAAAAGGAAGCTGTACGTTCTCAAGGCATACAAGCACAACAATCGCAAGCGCAAGCTTGGTCGGCCTATCAACGATGAAGAGACTTACCAAAATAGCTGCTAAGATGGCTTGAAAAAGAAAACCCATACTATTAAACTATCCGTTTTTATGCGACAGCTTATCGAAACTGTCATGTAATTTGACTTTCAGAAAATGGCGTTCAACACCATTCAAGCCTAACGCAAGAACGACCAACGATATGGCCAAGGCTGAAACTATCATTGAGCTGACAGCAATAAGCGGCTGACTGAGGTCAACAAGCAGATAGCAAGCACATGCCATGCCTACTACTGGAATGCTTACTCGTACCGTGGGAACCAACACATCGTCATAGAGCATTCTCATTTTATAGCCAAACAGTTGTGCACCGATCACAACCCTTACTGCCAATATAACGACAGAGAAGCAGAAATGCACGACATATATAGTAATCGGCGGGTAGTGAAGCTTCAGGAACAAATAGGCAGATGGAACCACGGCCACCAAAAGGACTCCTGTGATAGAATAATAGCGACGGATTCTGCCATTGGCTGCCGCACCGACCAAGAAAGGGTGAGCAATGGTCTCCATCAATCCTATTGCCAGGACGAAGCAACAGAACTCGACTGAGTATTCGGGATACTCTCCTAACCAAAAAGACAGTACGACTGGCATTCCCAAAACCAAAGGAACTACCATCAAGAGCATGATGAAGTAGCAATACTTTGCCGTTTTGCTTACTAGCTCATACATATAGTTATAGTTACCGCTCGCATAACTCTTTGTGATTTGAGGACTTACAGCCTGAAGGAAACTCTCCGTAAATCGGGAAAGCAGATGTCTCACCTGCATGGAGATACCGCGTGCAGCATTCACCGTTGGACCGAAAAACATATTCAGAAGAATGTTCAAACCTTGGTCGCAACAGGCAAAGCCGAGCCCCGGCAGCAGGGTAAAGCCTGCAAAGCCAGTCATCTCCTTCATCATAGCAGGGGCTTTTACCATCCGCAGCCTGCTTTCTTTGAAATGCCGAAAACAGTAAAACCAGTATAGCAGATTGACACAGACCTGAACAAGAAGGATAAAGACTGCATAGAGTGTCAGATGATGCGCCGTCAGCCAAAACAGAGCAATAGCACTGATAAGCTTGCCCACCGACTCAAATATGGTGATATAGGCAAAAGCATCCATCCGCTCATGGGCAAGAATTAAAGAGATGTATGGCGAGCTTAGGATGGTCAGGACGATGACGACCGTGGACAACTGATAAACGATGAGCGTATCAAGCTCCTTTCCAAGAGGAATATTCATCTTATGATACAAGAACCAAAGCCCTATGCTTTCAGCGACAACAACAAGTAGGACGCAGAACAATCCGTGCAGTTGCAACGCCACATTAAAGACCCTATTGACTTCATGCGTATCTCCTTTGCCTAACGAAACCGTGATATATCTCCATGTCGCATTGCCCAATGATTGCTTGACAAAGCTTATCAACATCACCAGGCCTCCTACTACATTATACAAGCCATAGTCTTCGAATCCCAGGCCTTTTAGCAGCGCCCTACTGGCATAGAGACCTATAAATGTCGTAAGCAACATCCTTGCATAGAGCAGAATGCTGTTCCTTACAATGCGCCGCTTTTCCAATTTTTCATTCATTCAGATTCGAGAAGTCGGTCATGCCGATCTGACGCTTGTACTCCAGTAAACGTTCTCTGTCTTCGTCTGACATTTCCGAAGTACCTATAGTCCTTAAACCCTTGAAATACTTGTCGAAGAGGTCATCGATTTCTTGCTTTGTATACCTTTCTTCCGGCGCATAAAGAATCCTTTCGTGCTCTATTATCTGATCTTTTGTGAATCGCGCACCGACTATCTTCAAAGGGGAACCGACTGCTACAGCATAAGGAGGAACAGGTTTCGTAATCAGGCTTCCAGCACCCACTACACAACCACGGCCGAATCTCGCTTTAGAGAGGATCACACATCCGGCTCCTATCCAGCAGTCTTCCTCAACGACAATGTCATTGCTCACATCGTTAATATGCAATTTAGACAAATACTGTGGCACACCGACGGTGGGTACATGGTTTCCAGGAATAATAATGCATTGTGAACCTATACAAGAATACTTTTTCAGCACAAGCTTGCCATTGCTAGAAATCATGTTGTTCAGGTTCTGGATGCGCGTGAAGTCCTCAGCTATAATATTCTTTGGAACTAACGTACTATTGGGAATCACGTCAACATGATGACCAGCTGCTCTGAATTGCTTGGCATCGACACTCTCTACTGTCGCCCATGCCAATGCCTTGTACATGGTCTTCAATTTAGAGTAAATATTCATAACTTAGAGTGCTTGATGGATTATAAAACCGCACAGTCTGCATCCTTTAGCCTCGGATGATGAGTGTCTTTTTCCGAGAGAATGATGTCTGAAGACGGGATGCGCCAATCGATGGCGAGGTCAGGGTCGTTCCAAATGATGGCACCTTCGCTCTCAGGGCAGTAGAGATTGTCGCATTTGTATTGAAACACAGCCACTTGACTCAAAACGCTGAAGCCATGCGCGAAACCGCGGGGGATGAAGAATTGGCGATGGTTCTCGGCTGTGAGCTCTACACTATAATGTTTCCCGTAAGTGGGGGATCCAGGACGGAGGTCAACAGCCACGTCGAGAACACTCCCCTCTACAACACGCACGAGCTTTGCCTGGGCGTGTTCGCCTTTCTGGAAGTGCAAACCGCGCACGACTCCGTATTGTGAACGCGACTCATTGTCTTGCACGAAACGCACAGGACCTACCTTCTCGTCGAACTCCCGCTGATTGTACGATTCGAAGAAGTAACCTCTGTCGTCGGCAAACACACGAGGCTCAATCACATACAATCCCTCTATATCAGTCTTGATAACATTCATTTTTTCTACAACGTATATTTATTTTTGACCACGAATTTAACGAATTATTTTTTCACAAACCCATGCAATCATAGTCCATATACAATCAGTCTAATCCGAGAAATCCGTTGTCGTTTTTATCTTCCAATTCGGTTAATACGTATAATTCGTGGTTGTTAAAAACAATCAGAATTCAAGGTTTTCCAGTCCGGTGCGTTCCACCTCATCAATAGTCTTGAGTAGATACTGTCCGTATTGATTCTTGATCATCGGCTGGGCAATCTCGCGGAGTTTGTCGGCTGTAATCCACCCTTTTCGGAAGGCGATCCCCTCCAAACAGGCAATCTTTAGCCCTTGACGCTTCTCGATGACCTCCACAAAAGTAGAAGCCTCCGAAAGGCTGTCGTGCGTGCCGGTGTCGAGCCAAGCAAAACCGCGGCCGAAAGTCTGCACCTTAAGCTCGCCATCTTTTAGGAACTCCTGGTTGACAGTGGTGATTTCCAATTCCCCACGGGCTGATGGCTTTACGTTCTTGGCTACACGCACCACCTTGTTGGGATAGAAGTAGAGTCCTACCACAGCATAGTTTGAACGCGGATTCTTAGGTTTCTCTTCTATGCTGAGACAATTGCCCTCGCGGTCGAACTCAGCCACACCATAACGTTCTGGATCGTTCACCCAATACCCGAAGACCGTTGCCTTTTGATTTTGTTCAGCGTCTATAACGGCTTGTCGCAACAGAGCTGAGAGTCCAGCACCATGGAAGATGTTGTCGCCCAAAACAAGGCATGCGGCATCATCGCCAATGAACTCTTCACCAATGATGAAAGCCTGTGCCAATCCGTCGGGCGAAGGCTGCTCTGCATAATCAAAACGCACGCCGTAGTCACTGCCATCACCTAACAGTCGGCGGAAGCCGGGAAGGTCTTGCGGCGTGGAGATGATGAGAATTTCCCTTATTCCGGCTAACATAAGCACGGAAATGGGATAGTAGATCATGGGTTTGTCGAAAATGGGGAGCAGTTGCTTGCTCACGCCTTTTGTAATGGGATAAAGGCGTGTGCCACTTCCTCCGGCCAGTACAATTCCTTTCATGGTTACTGAGGTTTAGTTAGGGAGAAAATTTAAATCGTAGTCGAACAAGAAGAGATGATAAGTTATTCGCACGGAAGAGGATAATTCTTGTATTCCCTCCCTTCATGGTATTCATGAAAAGAGGTTGAAGACGCCATCACACACAATTGTTCTGTGCATGCCTGTATTGGCGTCTGCAAACAAGGATCTCCTCCGCGTCGGGGCTGTTCACCCGCAGGCTCTATCTTTGTTCTTTCGAATAAGGGGCAAGATGGCAACAAGCTATCTTATGTATTATTCTAATACATAATTATAACGTGAAAATCTCAAATTTATTGTGTTTATATAGGATAATCCTAACATATTTTCGCGAAAATGATATTTCACTATCTTGCTTGGCCATTTGCCGCTGCAAAAGTACACAATATTTTTCATATGGCAAAGAATTATATTAAAAAAAAGCAAGACTATCCTTTTTTGCTTTGCTGACCATACAGGCAGTATGGGGTAATTTGTAAAGAAAACTTCGAATTTAAGTGGGTCAATACTCGCTTCTTTTCGAAAGAATTGTCTTACAATCGGAAAAACGCCAAAAATGAGCGTTCTTTGTAACCCATTGATTACAAACTGTATACAAAAACCATGTGCAGCTTCGACTCAAAAGCATTTCTACTTTGCGTCACTTTAGCGTGCAATTTGCGTCATCTTAACGTGTGATTTGCGTCATCATACACGCTCAGAGCTATTGTCTCACACCCTCTCGCATTATCGCTGACCGCCTCATAGAACACCATTGACGCCGTCTGGAACAATTATTGAAGTTGGCAGAGGTATGAACAATGGATTCTTCACATAGATAAGACCCTCTTTTTCTCTAAAACGAGGAAAAAAGTTAAAGAAAAATTGTCAATATACTTTATCAATAATTTACGACTGATAAACGCTATTTTTCCCAACAAACGCTATGTCTTAAAACTGCTGCCGTTTGCGCATGTCCACCAATAATGCAATTTGGTTCTTCGAAACTTCGGGTAATGGTGGAATTGGCTGACACGATGGTATCGTCGGCAAGCGAAACTCCTTTAAGAATCACTGTTTTACAACCAATCCACACGTGATTACCAATGCTGATGGGCTTGGGCATGTTGGTTTTATAGCCGCTTGTATCGAGCACATGGTGGAAATCGGTATCCATCATGAGAATATCCCATGATAAGAGGCAATCATTGCCGAAGGTGATCTCTTTGTGGCATATAATTTGAGAATCACCTGTAATCATGAAATTTTCACCAAGAGTAAGCCTTGCCTCTCTTCCCACACTGATTTTACTGCCTCTGCCTATACAGGCATTTCCCTTGACCACCAGTGTGCCATATAGTTGAAACATGGTCCTTGAATACAACAAATCTTGCGTGCCTAATCCATGTGCCCCGAATTTAATCATGCCTGTCCTGACAGGTGCGTCAATAACGATTTTTCCTTTCAGTTTGTACAGTTCCGAGCGCCAATAGATAAAAAATGGCATACGTATGGCTGTCATTATTGGGAAATAGTGCAGGTTGAAATACACTGTTTTCCAAGGATTTACCTTACTGAGAGTCTTGAAAGTGGAAAGTAATGACATAATTCTTTCATCCCTACCCCCATCTTATGAGGATATTTGATTGCCGGGCTGTTAGATGATATGCTTTGCTACAGCGTTAAGAAGTATCGCCATTCCTGCTTCCTCCTTGGTAGCAAAGTGCTTACGGAGCGTCTTGAGATCCGACAGTTCTGTCTCGCCATCACGTAGTACGACTACGACGAGGTTAGCTTCTCGCTCAATGTATGGCACCTCAGAATAACTGCTCATATCTGTGGAATCCAACAGGACGATATCGTATTCTTTCTTCACCTCGTGAAGAATGTTCGGGAAACGCTCACAGCCGATCAGTTCGGCTGGATTGTCGGGAATTGTGCCCACAGGAAGTAAATCAACACGTGCACACTCGTTGTTGTGCTGCAACAATTCTTTCCACGAAGTTACCCTGCCTGAAAGATAGTCGGAAAGTCCTCGTGAGGCAGTATTGGCATTGAGATAGCGATTAATTCCTGCATGTCGAAGATCTGTGTCAATGACAAGAACCCGCTTATTGCCGACGGAGAATGCGGTCGCCAGATTCATAATGGCAAACGTCTTTCCGCTTCCTTTTTCGAGAGAAGTGAACATGACGACATTGTCATCGGGGTGCTTGGTAAGTTCCAGGTCAATCTTTGTGCGAACCGTTCGGAAGGCATTGTTCAGCTCGTCATCTACTCCATCCGTCACCTGAATGTGTGAGGCAAGGGCGACTTGTTGTTTCTTCCTTTCTGTGAGTACAGGAACTTCAGAGAGTAATGGTATATTGAGCGACTCTGCATCCTTACGGTTTCTTAATCTGGGCTTGATCGACTCTCTCACATAAAAGTAAACAGCAGGGAAAAGCAACCCTAAGAAAATGCCCAATGCTAGCATTCGAAGTATTCGAGGTGATGCGGGCTTTACAACTCCAGAGGGTGGCGAGAGCACACGTAAGTTTGGCGTGATGAATCGCATATTCATCTCGTTCTCTTCACGTTTCTGTAACAGAAACATATAGAGAGCCTCCTTCACTTGTTGATTCCTTCCCACATTCTTCATCTTATTGATCTTTTGGGGTGTACCAGAAATCATATCGTTGACTTTGTTCTCGCGAGCTTGAGTCTCCTTCAAACGTATCTTTGTGTTTTTAATAGAATTGTCAATAGACGCTAAGATGACATTGCGTAAACTATTTAACTGATCTTCTGTGTCCTTCAGAATTGGATTGTCCTCGCTACTATTGCGCACGATGTTTCTGCGATGTAGAATCAGATTGTTGTACTGCTGAATCTGGTTCTCAATGCCATTCTCAGATCCAAGCACACCTTGAGGCAGTATTTGGCTGTTGTCGGAATGCTCTTTCATGAATCTTTGCACATATTCCAAGACATATACTTGACTACTCAATTCTGCTGTTGCTGCTTCAAGGCTGCTTGCTTTATCTATAAATGCCTTGGCCGTCTCTTCGCCGTCAATCAACTTACTCCGCGACTGGAAATCGGCTATAGAACTGTCATAGTCGCCCAATTCTTGTTGAACGGCCATCAGCCTGTCGCTTACAAAGTCATACGAAGCCCTGGCAACATCCTCCTTGTCGTTTTTCCAATCCTCCTGATAAACCTTGATGATGTTGTTTATCAAATCGTTGGCACGTTCTCGCGAAACATCAGTGAACTCGACGAGGAGTACCGTACCTTCCTTTGACTCCAAATCAAGCGAGAGAACTTTCAAGATATTCTCCCTAATCTTCATCACCTTCCGTTTGACAACTTTCAAATGTATAGCCTCTTCCATCTTGGCCATCACAGTTGCATTTGCCGTTATCTTTACCTTTCCGATTGGCGTACTCACAGTTGTGTTAACCGTACCACTCACTTCATCGCTGAACTTTTCTTTCTCCTTTTTAAACTTTTTCATGGAGAAAGTGCCATCCGTGTTAAGACACATACTAAATGACGCTTGTTCGTTAGAGCTGACGTTCTGTAGTTCAACGGTTACAGGCAACGTACTTCCATAAAGTTGCCGTCTGGGAAAATCGGTCTGGATATATAAGACATCAAGATGCAAACGTTCCACGACCCTGTCGATAACGAAAGGTGTTTTCATGGCAATCATTTCGTTGTATACCGTGGTAGGAGCGCCAAACAGGCCAAAAGTTGACGCCAAGCCTCCGAACTGTGCCTGTAAATCACCTACTCCTGTCTGATCTTTCACAAGCACCTCGGCCGACTGTTTCCAGGAAGGTTGCTTGACAACCAAATACAATACGGTTACCGCCGTCATGATGGCAACCCAAAGTACGAACCATTTCCAACGTTTGAGACATAGCCTGATGAAATCCATCAGATTGATGCCTTTATTCTGTGTTTTACTGCTGTTATGCTTATTTTTACTACTTGATTCCATGATTACAACAAATAGGTTACTTTCTCTGGTCGTCTTATCTGAGCAAAAGGATGGTTATGGTGGAAAGCAATGAAATCATACTCACCCAGATAGATGCCGACTGAAATTGGTTTCCGCTTGCAGTTGACTGGCGCTTGCGAGTATCGTTCATGTCTACATAGACAATGTCATTCTGTTGCAGATAGTAGGCGGGTGATTGCACCAACTGCTCTGCATTGAGGAGACTCAACTGATAAGTCACTCGTTTTCCACCCTCTTCGCGTAACACGAAAACACGATCGCGCGTACCATTGATAGTTAGGTCGCCAGCCATCGCGATGGCCTCGGTGATGGTCACCTTGTCGCGTTTGAATTCATACTCATGGGGAACTTTCACCTCTCCCAAAACGGAAAAATGCAGGTTGACGTATTCCACAGAAACGATGACGTCCTTTCCAAGACTGCGTTTTTCGATTTCATCCTTGATCCGATTCTGCACTTCTTCACGTGTCATACCTGCCAAATGAATCTTTCCTATCTGCAGGAACTCCACATCACCATTCTGATCAAGCAAATAGCCTGTAGCCCCAAAAGAGTCGCCAATGTTCAACTGTTTTGCAATAGTTTCATTCTTACTCTTTACAATAATATTAATATGATCCCCTGGGCGCAGTCGCACTCCTTGGTATTCGCTGACAGTCAACGTCTTGCCAGCATAAAGGTCTTGAAAATAAGACACTTTCTGAGGTACCTTGCAAGATGACAACAAAGCGATTGCTGCTATGAATGGCAGAATTTTGATGATTCTCATTTTATTTAAAACTATTTTCAGCCCGCAAAAGTACATATTATTTATTAAATAGCAAAAATATTACATCAAAAACTTAATTTTAGCTTGTATTTTTCACACTTCTTATCTTGTTTTCGCCACATCACGGTGTCATTGAGTTGCTCGATGCAACAAAAATGAGCAGCCGTTAAGTGGCTGCTCATCATGCTATACATACAAAGGCGTATGTGCAAATGTTTCACATTGCAGATGTTATTGATGCTGCTCGCGAAGAAGGTCGTTGACGGTCTTCACGGGATTGAACGTTGAGAGGGGAACCTCTACGAAGACGGTATTCCAATTGCTCATGGCTCCATTCCACAAGCCTGGCAGTTCCAAAGCCTTCAACTCCTTGCCATTTTTGCTCTTGTTGCTAATGAAACCTGTGGTCTTGTCAACGAAGTCTGGCAGGAAGAATGCCTTTCCCTGATAGTCCTTGATGGCACAGACCAGATCAACGGGATTGAAGTGTGTGCCTTCTGTGAACATACGCATGTATTCCGCATTGTTCTTGTCAATCTGACTGCTCTCGAGAATCTGCAGGCTCACGGTGCCGTCTTGGTTGTAAGTAAGGAATGGTCCGCCGCCAGGCTCACCCACATTCTTCACGACACCACACACGCGCATGGGTCGGTTGAGTTTCATGCGCAGGTAATCGGCCAGTTGTTGGTCGTCGAATTTGTTCATGTTCTCGTTTCGACAGCATAGTTCGTCGTAGAGGAAAGCGGCCATCTCGTCGAGTTCCTCGCGTGAGCAGTTTCCTTCATCAAGGCGGCGGAGATAGGCGAATGCCTTCTGCTGCAGGCTGACGAGCACGCCAGCAATGACCTGCTTATACTCCACGGTGTCTTGCTTCAGACGGTCGGGCACCACATTGTCGATGTTCTTGATAAACACCACATCGGCTTCGATGTCGTTCAGATTCTGAATCAGAGCGCCATGACCACCCGGACGGAACAGCAGGCTGCCATCGTCGTTGCGGAACGGAGTGTTGTCGGGATTAGCTGCAACAGTGTCTGTGCTGGGCTTCTGTTCTGAGAAAGTAATGTCGAAATCGATGCCGAACTTCTTGGCATAATAATCCTTTTTCTGGGCAACACGGTTCTGGAAGAACTCGAGATGCTCATGGCTCACCGTGAAGTGGACGTTTGCCTGACCGTCGCTGGCTGCATACAGTGCGCCTTCCACGAGATGCTCCTCCATCGGGGTGCGTGCTCCTTCGGGATAGCGGTGGAACAGCAGCATGCCCTTTGGCAATTGACCGTAGTTCAACCCCGTGGCTCTCAGCATATTGGCTGCCACAGCCTTATAGTTGCCCTCGGCCAGAAGAGCGTCGATGCCCTTCCCCTCGTTCTTTAAGCAAGCAGAATTCAGCTCATCATAGAAGGCGAAATCCTTGATTTGTGCAAAGAACTTCTTCTCGAAATCGGTGGTTGGCACATCGTAGTCGGCATCGACAAAAGCAAACATATCCTTGAACATACGACTGGCTGCACCACTGGCAGGCACGAATTTCACGATGCGTTTACCGCTGGCCTTGTATTGATTCCAACAATCTTCATAGAGTTTGCGCTCTTTCACATCGGGCGCAATGATGCCGTTCCCCACACTGGCTGCATTGTCGAGACGGAGGAACGGAAAGCCCGTCTTGAACTCGTTCAGCTGCATTTCAATCTGCTCTGGAGAGATTCCCTTCTGAGCGATTTGTTTCAGATCATTCTGTGATAGCATAGTTTGATAATATAAAATAGGTTTTAGGTTGTGACTATGAGATAAATCAAAAATCTTAGTGCAAATATACAAAGTTTTTCTGAAATACGAACGATTTCTAATAAAAAAGTGATAACTTTGCAGAAAAAATAAGCTGACCATACTTGATATTCACAAAAGAACGGCGGATTATGGACACGAAATTGATCTTTACGGCAGAAGAGAAAAGGGATGCGTTGCTGCTCCTCCGGAAGCTAAGGGAAGCGACGAAGGCCTTCCTTCGTGCCGACGACGAGAAAAACATCAGTCTGTTTCTCAAAGAAGCATTACGCCAGGGTGAGATCCAGCGTGATGCATTCGGCCTGAATCCTGTGGTGTTAAGTTTCCAGACGGCACTCATCGCCATCGAAGAGGCAGGACTGAAGCGCGACGGCGTCTTGGCCATCATTCTCTATACTTGTGTCTTCGGAGGCCATCATTCCATTGAAGAGATCCGTCGGTCGTATGGTCAACAAGTAGCAACCATCATTCACGGATTGGTAAGGATACAAGAGCTCTACAAGAAAAACCCAGTCATCGAGAGCGAGAACTTCCGCAACCTGCTGCTTTCGTTTGCTGAGGATATGCGTGTCATTCTCATCATGATCGCTGACCGTGTGAACCTCATGCGGCAGATTCGTGACACCCATAACCTGGAGGCCAAGCGACAGGTGAGCGAAGAGGCCACTTACCTCTATGCCCCACTCGCCCATAAGCTGGGTCTGTACAAATTGAAAAGCGAGCTGGAAGATATCAGCCTGAAATATCTTGAACACGATGCCTACTACCTCATCAAGGAGAAGCTCAACGAGACCAAGCAAAGCCGCGAAGCCTATATCGACAAGTTTATTGCTCCCGTTGAGCAACGACTGAAGGAAGCAGGACTGCATTTCCACATCAAGGGCCGCACCAAGAGCATCCACAGCATCTGGCAGAAGATGAAGAAGCAGAAATGTGGATTCGAAGGAGTCTACGATCTCTTTGCCATCCGCGTCATCATCGAGAGCGACAATGCTACCCGTGCTCAGGAACATGCACTATGCTGGCAGACATTCGCCATTATCACCAATATGTATCAGGGAAATCCCAAACGCTTGCGCGACTGGCTATCGGTGCCGAAGTCAAACGGCTACGAGAGTCTCCACATCACCGTATTGGGACCTGATCAGAAATGGGTGGAGGTGCAGATACGTACGGAGCGCATGGACGAGATAGCCGAACGCGGACTGGCCGCCCACTGGCGATACAAGGGCGTGAAAAGCGGAGGCAACATGGACGACTGGCTCAACAGCATACGCACGGCTTTGGAGAATAACGATGACCGCCAGGTGATGGACGAGTTCAAGATGAATCTCTACGAGGACGAGGTGTATGTGTTCACGCCAAAAGGCGACCTGCTGAAGTTCCCGAAAGGAGCCACCGTGCTCGATTTCGCCTATCATATCCACTCGCGTGTAGGAAATCAATGTACGGGCGCGCGTATAAATAATAAGGTGGAACCCTTCCGCTACCAACTGCAGTCGGGCGACCAGGTGGAGATTGTCACCTCTGCCAATCAGCGGCCCAAACAAGACTGGCTGTCCATCGTGAAGACGAGTCGTGCCAAGGCCAAAATCAGACAAGCGCTGAAGGTAACGCAAGACAAAGAGGTGCTCATGGCAAAAGAGATGCTTGAACGCCGCATGAAAAACCGGAAGATAGAGTTGGAAGAGAGCGTCATCAATCATCTCGTGAAGAAACTTGGGTTCAAGGAAACACGCGATTTCTACAAGCAGATAGCCGACGGACAACTTGAGCTGAATGCTTTTCTCGACAAATATGTGGAAATGCAGCAGCACCTCAATGGCCAAACGCCCCAAAATGTCCCTCAACAAAGTGCTGAAGAATTTGTGTTCGAGAATCCAAATGCCGAGATGGTTTATAGCAACGACGATGTCATCATCATCGACAAGAACCTTCGCGGTGTGGATTTCTCGCTCGCCAAGTGCTGTCATCCCATCTATGGCGATAAAGTGTTCGGTTTCGTCACTGTCAATGGTGGTATCAAGATTCACCGTCAGGATTGTCCCAATGCGCCAGAAATGCGTAAGCGTTTCGGCTATCGCATCGTGCGCGCCTTATGGAGTGGCAAGGGGTCGTCGCAATATAGCATCGTGCTTCGTATCATCGGAAACGATGATATCGGCATAGTGAACAACATCACGAGCATCATTTCGAAAGAAGAGAAAATCATGATGCGCAGCATCAATATTGACAGTCACGACGGACTGTTCAGCGGAAACCTCACCGTGAATGTAGACGACACGTCGCGACTGGAACAACTCATCCGCAAACTCCGAACGGTTCGCGGTGTGAAGCAAGTGACGAGATTGTGATGAGGGAATAACAAAGAAAGACAGTGTTCCTATAAGCCGGGTTCTGTGCTGCCTCATGTGGTGCAGCGCCTGCCATTTATCTACGCCGTGAGTCACCCCACGGCTCAAGCGTTCTACCCTCCGCCGCACGAGCCCCGGCTCTGTTGCATTGCTGCTCAAGCCTTCGTCGACTCGGACGGGCCATCCTCTCTCGGAACGGTTTACTTGAACTTGCAGCCCCCAGCGGGTACAGCACGACGATCGCCCGCCGCCTGGTGGTCTCTTACACCGCCTTCTCACCCTTGCCATTCCAAGAACAGCTCCATATTTCAGGAAAAGGAATGGCGGTCGTTTTCTTCTACCCTAACCTACCGTCGCCGGCAGCTTCTATTTTCGGAAGTGGGGTGCCCTGTGCTGCCCGGACTTTCCTCTCGCGCCACTATGGGCCGCCAGCGGCAGGCCGGAACACTATCTTTCTGTGGGTGCAAAGGTACGAATAAGTGGGATAATCGCAAAATAATCAATGATAATTTAATGTTTTTTCTCACGGCCCATAGGACATTGGAAGCGGCAGAGAGAAGCGGGGCGTAAAAGGGCAAATAATAAATAGTTACCTATTTTTTTCTAAAAACTGACAAAAATAGCAATGTTCAACGAATGTAAAAAAGCAGAAGACTGGCGCAAACAACATTTAACGTGATGATTTTTTGTGTTAAAAGACAACAAATGTGCACGACAATTTGTCAGATTTACAAGAAATGCGTCTATATTTGCAATGTCGGAGTCTGACAGACATGACAACCCATTCATTGGAATAACAATTTTAAACATTATACGTAATATGAAGAAAGTATCTAATTATCTCGTGTATGCCGCATGCATTGTGGCCATCGCTTTTTCGGCCGGCGCCTTCATGAAGGTGAGTGCCAACCAAGTTCCCCTCTTGAATTCAAGTGGTAGTGTGGCTCCAGGACAACCTGTTGACCTGACGTACGCAGCAGAAAAGGCTTTACCTTCTGTAGTCACTGTTCGCGTAGTGACCAATTCAAAGACACAAGTAGTAGAGATGGACGACCCATTTGGCGACTTCTTCGATCCCTTCGGCTGGTTTGGAAACCCTCGCGGTGAGAAGCAAAAGCGCCAGGTACAGACCCCTAAACGTCAAGGTTCAGGGTCGGGTGTCATCATTTCTGCCGACGGATATATCGTGACCAATAACCATGTCGTGGACGAAGCCGACGAGATAACGGTCATCCTGACAGACAACCGTGAGTTCTCAGCAACAATCGTTGGCACCGATGCTACCAGCGATCTTGCCCTGATCAAGGTGAGTGGCAAGAATCTTCCGGCCATCACCATTGCCGACAGCCAAAAGCTGAAGATTGGCGAATGGGTCATTGCCATCGGCAATCCTTTCTCCATCGGCACCACGGTGACTGCCGGCATCGTATCGGCCAAGGCTCGTTCGATGGGAGGTGGTAATTCCGTACAGAGCTTCATTCAGACGGACGCCGCCATCAACCGCGGTAACTCAGGCGGCGCTCTTGTGAACACCAACGGCGAACTGGTGGGCATCAATGCCATGCTTTACTCTGAGACGGGTTCGTATAGCGGCTATGGCTTTGCAATTCCTACTACCATTATGAATAAGGTGGTCGACGATTTGAAACAGTATGGTACCGTACAGCGTGCGCTGCTCGGCATCCAAGGTTCCGACGTGAACAACTATATCGACAACCTGAAAGCTCAGAATAAAGAAGTGCCCGACTTTGGCACTGTAGAAGGCATCTACGTAGACAAGGTGGACGAGGAAGGTTCCTGTGCTGATGTATTGAAGAAGGAAGATGTCATCATCGCCATCGACGGCAAGGCCGTCACCAAGATGGCTGAACTGCAGGAGTATCTCTTCGGCAACAAGAAGCCGGGCGACAAGGTGACCATCACATTCTTGCGCAACAAGAACAAGAAGACAGCTACCATCGAACTTAAAAATGCTCAAGGCAACACGAAGGTTGTGAAGCAAGCCGATATGGACGTGCTGGGTGCTAACTTCCGTGAAGTGAACGAACAGGAAAAGAAAGACCTGAAGATCAACTACGGACTGGTTGTCACCAAGGTGAACAAAGGTGCTATTCGTGAGGCAGGCATCGTGGAGAAATTCGTCATTCTGAATGCCAACGACCAGCCCATGAAGACCATCGACGACCTGCAGGAAGCAGTGAAGACTGCATCGAAGAGCAAAGATCCAGTACTCATGATCAAGGGTATATTCCCATCAGGAAAGGTGGCCTATAAGGTTGTCAATCTGCAGGAAGAATAAACGACGAACATGAAGACTCATCGGAGAATCCCGGAAATCGGCAACCACGGTTTCCGGGATTTTTCGAATAAGACCTACGAATTTGAAGGGTTTTAGCCACAAATGGGTATGAGATTTGACGCAAATCTCAAAACAAACCATAAAATATTTCCTTTTCATTGAAAATTCTTGATAATTCATTCATCATTCTACTTTTTTTTCGTACTTTTGCACCGCTAAAAATGAATGACAGCCATGAGACAACTGAAAATCACGAAATCTATTACCAACAGGGAAAGTGCTGCCCTGGAAAAATACCTGCAGGATATAGGACGGGAAGAACTGCTCACCGTAGAGCAGGAAGTGGAACTGGCCGGGCGCATTCATGAAGGTGACCACGAAGCTTTGGAGAGACTCACCAGGGCTAACCTGAGGTTTGTCGTCTCAGTAGCCAAACAGTACCAAAACCAAGGATTGTCGCTTTCGGACCTCATCAACGAGGGGAACGTTGGCCTCATCAAAGCTGCAGAAAAATTCGATGAGACACGCGGTTTCAAGTTCATCAGCTACGCCGTGTGGTGGATCAGACAAAGCATTCTGCAAGCTTTGGCCGAGCAGAGCCGAATCGTTAAGGTGCCCATGAACCAAGTGGGAAGTGCCACCAAGGTGAACCGCGAACTGAACAAATTTGAGCAGGAGAATGAGCGCCGGCCCAGTGTCGACGAACTGGCTGACAAGATTGACCTGCCTGAAGATAAAATTGAAAGCGCCATGAAGGTGCGTGGCAAGCATGTCAGCGTAGACGCACCTTTCAACGATGGCGAAGAAGGCAGCTTGCTTGATATCATAGAGAACACTGATTCGCCAATGGCCGACAGAGGACTGGTGTTAGAATCGCTTCATGACGAAATACATAGGGCTCTGACCACACTCAACGAGCGTGAACGAAATATCATCACCGCATTTTTCGGCATCGACCAGCCTGAAATGACACTCGATGAAATTGGTGAGAAATATGGACTCTCCAGAGAACGGGTACGACAAATCAAGGAGAAAGCCATCAGACGACTCAGGGGCAGCACCAAGAACAAACTGCTCAAAACCTATTTGGGAAACTGATAAGCAAGCATTTGAAGCTTCGCAAGAATGTCGATTATCGAAAAGTCGGTATAGATTGAAATATGAATAGAATAAAGACCATAGCCCTGATGGGCATCTTGCTGCTCACGGCAGTAAATGTTGTTTCAGCAAAAAACAAAGTACAGAGAGTTTATGCGTTCGGTTTCGCCGCATCGTTCAACGATTCTACAGTCTATTTCACGGATATCCAAGAGATAGACAGTGCATGGGTGGGCGAAAAGACAAAGTTCCTTGCCGGACGAGACCAGTATTCCTACCAACTGCGCGATTATCTGGCAAAACGGTTTGAGCCAGATCGCACGTGTGTCATCACATACGCCCTCGACAGAAAAGAAATTGAGAAAAAGTATGTGAAGATGAAAAACCGTTATACGAAAGAGAAGTATACACGAAAGTATGGTCAGTTCAACGTAAAATACATCACGAAAGATGAGTTTGCCTTTCAGGCGGTAGATTACGCTGACTTCAACGTCGAGGAGAAGGCATTGACAAAAGCTGAACGTAAAGCACTAAAAGCAAAAGCTAAAAAACAGAAGAAAGAGAAATGACAGAGACGGTAAGCAGCTACCATTTCACCATTGCCGAACTGAACGTCAACATTCAGTTCAAGGAGTCAGTGCGCAACGGGATGCACCTGCTGCCATCGTTTGAGCCATTTAAAAGCGAGGCTGTTGCCGACGATCATCTGTTTTTCAAGCTCATTGTCGACGACTCCTTACCTCCCATACGCAAGCCCCATCGTGAGCGTATTGGACGTTTCGACACAGGAAACGGCATAACCGTGGTGGACCAATTGCCCGACGGCGGCTACCAGTTCATCATCAAGGACATCAACGGTGGCGACTGCTGTCTCTTGCAAACAGATAAGAAATTCGCGCTCTGCCACTGTGCCCTCAACGGCAACTACAACATGCGATGCTTCGGGTTGAACAATGCGTTGATGCTTATTTTCGCTTTTGCCGGGAGCCGCCGGCAGACGCTGCTCATACACGCTTCTTTGGTGAGGTGCGAAGGGCGCGGATATGCCTTCATTGCCAAAAGTGGAACAGGAAAAAGCACGCAAGTAGGTTCGTGGCTCAGATATATTCCCCACTGTGACTTGATGAACGACGACAACCCTGTGGTGCGTATCGTAGACGGTGAGGCTTATGTCTACGGAAGCCCATGGAGCGGAAAAACACCCTGCTACCGACAGGTGAAGGCACCTCTTGGGGCTATCGTGCGCATTGACCGTGCTAAACAGAACAGCATAGAACGCCTGAACAGTATCGAGGCTTTTGCCTCTCTCCTACCCGCTTGTTCGACCATGAAATGGGATGGTGACATTTTCAATGCTATCTGCGACAACGTCACAAGCATTTTGGAGCGAGTCGGCATCTATACCCTGCACTGTCTGCCCGATGAAGAAGCAGCCCGCGTATGTCATAAGGAGGTGACCAAATGAAGGAGATACAATTTGAAAACGCCAAGTTCCTACCCGAGGTGGTGAAAATGCTGAACGAGGGTCACACGGTGACGCTGCGTTTGAAAGGATTCAGCATGAGACCTTTCTTGGAAGACAACCGCGATAAGGCGCTACTGAAAAAGGTGAATGTCCCCAAGGTGGGTGACCCTGTGCTGGCAGAAATCTCACCTGGCCATTTCGTCTTACACCGTATCATTGCCATGAGCCAAGATGAGGTGGTGCTTCGAGGTGACGGGAACCTGAACGCTGAAACATGCCGTACACAAGACATTGTGGGGGCTGTGGAGGGTTTCTACAGGAAAGGGCGCAATACTCTCGACCGCACAGACGGCCGAAAATGGCGTCTCTATTCGTTTCTCTGGACTCGCCTCTACCCTATCCGCCGCTATTTGCTGGCATTCTACCGCCGCATCTGGCTTCGATTTTTCAAACCCATCTGATTGATTTGTCAATTATTCAACTATAAATAATGAAAGCAAAGAAAGGTTTCAATTTGCGCAATGTCTGTGGCGAACAGATCATTGTGGCTGAAGGCAAGGAAAATATCGACTTCAGCAATATCATCAGCATGAACGAGTCGTCGGCCTATCTGTGGAAGAGCATTCAGCACATGGAGAACTTCACGGCTGAAGACCTTCGCGATCTGTTGACTCAAGAATATGAAGTGGACGAAGAAACTGCTTTGCGCGATGCCAAAGAGATTGCAAAGCAATGGATAAAGGCTGGCATCGCTACCGAGTAGTCGCTTTGACTACGACCGATGCCCCTTCCGGTCGGCAAGGTACATTCCCAATAGTATCAGCACACCACCCAACAAAAAGAAGGGTGTGATGGGTTCGGAAAGAATCCACCAAGCGAAAAATACCGATGTGACAGGACTGACGTACACATAATTTGTGGCAACGACAGCCCCGAGTCGGACAATGACCCATGTCCAAAGAATGAAACAGAGCAGCGAGGCCACAAAACCGAGGAAAAACAAATTGCCGAGGATGGCCGGTTGAAGAAGATTTCTCAAGGAAGGCCATCCGGGTACACACATGAAATAAGGTATCATGGACAAAAGACCATAGAAGAACACCTTCCTCGTAATGAAAAACTCATCGTACCCCTTGTTGGCTCTAATCATCAGCAACGAATAGAGTGCCCAGCAAAGACTGGCTGCCAACGCCAAGCCATCGCCCAAAGGAGAAAGATGCAACACGAAATGGCCGTTCAACACGACAACGGCGACACCCGCCATTGCCATCAGTGAGCCAAAAGTTTGCCAGCGACTCAGTCGCTCTGACTTGTAGAAGAACCCTACCAAGGCGGAAGTCAGCAGGGGTGTCGTACAGACGATGAGCGATGTATTAGTCGTCGTGGTATAGTTCATCGAGGCATTTTCTGTCAAGAAATAAAGTGACCCACCGGTCACACCAAGACCACACATCAGCAGTTCATCGCGCCAAGAACGCGAAAACCAACGATGGCTACTCTTGCGGCAAAGGGAGAAAAGCAGCAGCAACACGTAGGCGATGATGAAACGAAGCGTGAAAATCTGCGCGGGCGAAAGACCGTTCAACAGCAACAGTTTCGTAAACGCAAACGTACTTCCCCAGATGGCCACAATCAAGAAAGCCACCACATGAGGCAGAATACTCTTCAATTCACCCTTGGCCATTTTTTATTTTATCACTGCCTCTGGAGTCCAATTGCGGAAAAATCGCAATACTTTCTCCTTATTATATCCATTGCCCTCTTCCAAGAAACTGGAGTCCTGTATATGTATCACGTTGCCGGCGTCGTCAAGTACCACAAACACAGGAAAGCCGAAACGAGCAGGGTTACCCAGACGTTTCATCATGGATGAAGCCAACTGTTGTTTCTCCTCTGAAGCTGATTTCCTGGGGTCGTAATTCACATGTATATACACGAAGTTATCATTGATAATCTCACTGATGGTATTGTCGTTGGTGATGAAATCGGCAAAGCGTAAACACCACGGACACCAATTGCCCCCAACCTGACAGATTACGTATTTCCCTTCGGCCTTGGCTTCTGACAATGCTTGGTCGATCTGCTCCATCGGGTTGATCTCCTCGTTATATACTTTCTTTAACGCAGTCTGTGCGCTAACCATCATGGAAAACATGGCTGCAAGCCATAATACAAAGAATCTGCCTCTTGTCATGATATTGCTTTAATTTAGTGAATAAAAAAAATTGAGAACCTCACATGAAAAGGTTCCCAATTCTCTGTGAGGTGCGTAGCAGAGTCGAACTGCTCTATATGGTTTTGCAGACCACCACATAACCGCTTTGTTAACGCACCATGTCTTATTTTGCGGTGCAAAGGTACTACAAAATATTGGAACAACCAAATATTTTAAGCACTTTTTCCTCCTAACCTTACTTTTTTTGTTTTATCGAGACATCAGACATTACGAATTCTTGAGCGAGAAGCTGTTTACGGCATTGATTACCTGCTCCACTTCACTGTCGGTCAGCGTCTGATTACAAGGCAGGCTCAATTCTTCACGACTGATGCGCTCCGTAATGGGCAGTGAAAGATCGTTCCACTCAGGGTAACATATCTGCTTATGGGGAGGTATTGGATAATGAATAAGTGTACCGATACCCTGTTCATGAAGATGCTGTTGCAACTCGTCGCGACGCGAGCAAAGCACAGGGAAGATGTGATACACATGGTCTTCCTGTCCACCAGGTATCACGATGTCGGGATGATGTATCTCTTTGCGATAGCGGCGGGCTATGTCTCTTCGACGCTGGTTGTCCGCATCAAGATATTTCAGTTTCACGTCAAGTACGGCAGCCTGTATGTCGTCTAAACGACTGTTCTGTCCCAGATAGTCGAAGACATATTTTCGCGTCGATCCATAGTTGCCCAGCGAACGGACAATGGCGGCGACTTCGTCGTCGTTGGTCGTCACCGCACCTCCATCGCCCAGTGCGCCAAGATTCTTGCCAGGATAGAAACTAAAGGCAGCGGCATGGCCCAAAGAACCAACGAAAGGTCCTGGGTGCCATTGACAACCATGTGCCTGGGCACAATCTTCAATGAGCAGCAGGTTGTGGCGAATACAGATGTCCTCAATCTTTTCGGTATAGGCACATTGACCATAGAGGTGCACAAGCAACAAGGCTCGCGTCTTTGGTGTGATGGCTTGCTCTATGAGCCTGTCGTCAATCTGCAGGGTATTGATGTCTGGCTCCACCAGCACAGGCTTCAATCCTACATGGGTGAGGGCAAGAATACTGGCAATGAACGTGTTGGCCGGGACTATCACCTCATCACCTTTATGCAACAGACCTTTATATATATACGCGCGCGTGATGAGCATCAGGGCATCAAGGCCATTGGCCACACCGATGCAATGGCGTGTGCCGACGAAGCGGGTAAAGTTCTTTTCAAACCTCGCGGTGGCCTCGCCACGCAGATACCAACCACTCTTCACCACATCGCCCACAGCTTGTTGTATCTCCTCGCCATGCTGCGCGGTAATTTTCTTTAATGGCAAATAGTCTATCATCGCTACTCCTTACTCCAAATTCCTAATTCTTTCACAACTCCCAGGTATAGGTGTCGTAGCAGACAACACGTCCGCCGAAACCTTCTTTTTGGTGGATAAGGTTCTCGTTCAGCACATCACCATGCTCCTCCGTAGATTTGCCGAAGTCGAAATAGGACTGTGTGAATGCTTCATGGGCCTCTTCAGCAGTTTCCACTGAAGCTATATTCTGCTGAAGCCGGTTTACAATCATGTCCAAAGCGCCAAGCTGCTTACCTTCCTCTGATGCAGCGATATACTGAGAGTGCACCACTTGCATCGACAGATACAGCACCATTCCACCTACCATGTGGCCTTTATGATATGCTCCCACGAGCTTGATATTCTCAGGGAAACGGGTTTGCAGAAGCTGAATTTCGTGAATGGTGTGTACGGGTTCCAATCCGTATCGCCGCATGAGATTATTGGCCAATATACGCCAGAATGTCGGATAATCGTCAGTCCACTTCACCTCCACGCCCTCTCGAAGAGCTTTTTTCATGCATCTTGTGCGGAGTGTTGCCCATTTCTGATGATGGCCGAAAGCGAAAGCCGTCGACACCTCTCGGGCTTCAAGTCGAGCCTTACACACCTCGACGATGGCATAGAGGTCTTCTTCGGCCGGCATTCTATGATAAATCCAAGGAGTCGGCCGATACACCACGTGCCGAATGCCATCAGCCTTCAGGCGCTCGTTCATCTCTTGGAATAACGTCACTACGCGAGCTGTAGTGGCACAGGCATCAGTCACCAGACCGCCATAGGTCAGTCCTTGGTGGGAATGGAGCGTATCGCCCACTCTATTGGCGGGCAATATGGCAAAGAGTCGTCCTTTCAGGAAGAACAGCAAGGAATGGTCATGGAAACGGTCGGCATGATAATCCATGTATCGGCGGTCGAAAAGGAACGTTCCGTTTTTCGACGATGACACAAAGTGATTCCACTCCTTCTGTCTGTCGCTGGTGTATCGGACGATTTCAAACATGCTGACTGTGGATATATTTTTGGAAATCGTCGTACTCATAGATGTAATCATCCTCGTCGTAAGGTTCAGAAGCAAGCACCATACATACCGCTCCAGACGAGAAGTCATCGAGTGTTCGCCATATGCCAGTCTCCACATACAGTCCTTCCCACGGATGGTTCAGCAGGTAAGTCTTTCGCTCATGGCCATTGTCGAGTGTCACATGGAATGAGCCGCTCAATGCGACAATCAGTTGGCGCAGACGTTTGTGGGCATGACCGCCGCGACTCTCTCCGCCAGGCACATCGTATACCCAATAGGCGCGTTTGATGTCGAAAGGCACATTCTTCAACTCTTCCGCCACGGTCAGGTTGCCCCTCGGGTCAACAATTTTAGGTAGTTGGATGATTCTTCCTAATTCGTTCATATAGAATTTATTTATCTGACGGCGAAACCGTCAGGCACACAGTTCCCATTGCACTTACCTGTCGCCATACATCTGTTCGTAGTATTTCTGGTAGTCGCCACTCGTCACTTCCTGTATCCAGTCCTGGTGTTCCAGATTCCATCGGATGGTCTTCACAATACCATCCTTGAATTTCGTTTCAGGAAGCCAACCTAGCTCAGTTGAGATTTTTGTCGGGTCGATGGCATAGCGAAGGTCATGTCCCAGGCGGTCGGCCACGAAGGTGATGAGGTCGTTGTTAATCCAGTCTATGCGGATTTCACCTTCTTCGTCCAGTTCTTGCTTCTTAAGCACCTTGCGGAGTTCGGGTTCTTGTTCCATCATGTCGTGGATAGTCTTGATGGTAAGCTTCACGATGTCGATGTTGGTCATTTCATTATGGCCTCCCACATTGTAGACCTCACCGTCGCGACCTTCGCGCACTACGAGGTCGATGGCCTTACAATGGTCTTCCACATAGAGCCAATCGCGTACGTTCTCTCCACGTCCATAGACAGGCAATGGCTTTCCATTCAATATATTATTGATAATCAACGGGATCAGTTTCTCTGGGAAGTGGTAAGGACCATAGTTGTTCGAACAACGTGTCAGGCTCACCGGCATGTGGTACGTGTCGCGATAGGCCATCACGATGAGGTCGGCCGACGTCTTTGATGCCGAATAAGGGCTGTGCGGACTCAAGGGAGTCTCTTCCGTAAAGAATCCCTCTGTTCCCAAAGAGCCGTAAACTTCATCGGTAGACACCTGATGGAAACGTTTGTCGCCCGCCCACACAGGATAGCCGTCGTCGCCTTTGCCTACAACCCATGCCTTGCGTGCGGCATCGAGCAGGTTTTGAGTGCCAAGTATGTTCACCGACAAGAACAGCTGCGGGTCTTCGATTGAACGGTCGACATGACTCTCCGCGGCGAAGTTCACCACATAGTCGATATCGTATTCGCTGAACAAGCGATTGGCCAAATCGCGGTCGCGTACATCGCCCTTTACAAAGATGCAGCGTTCGCCGTCGATGTCTTCTTTGATGGTGCCGAGGTTTCCGGCATACGTGAGGGCATCGA
The DNA here is from genome assembly GCA_902801375.1 of uncultured Prevotellaceae bacterium. Lineage (GTDB taxonomy): Bacteria > Bacteroidota > Bacteroidia > Bacteroidales > Bacteroidaceae > Prevotella. Next base: position 76,561 of record CADCIB010000001.1, read on the forward strand.
GCACAACAATACGGATGTCCTCATTCTTATACTTCTTGTGAAGCAGATACTTCACAAAATTGGCTCCAATGAAGCCAGCCGCTCCAGTCACTAAATATGTCTTCATAATCCTTTATTTATTGTTTTTTCAAAAAATATTCTTCAGAACTTTTCAGTCCTTCCTTTTCCTTACTATATATATAACGCGATATTTCCCAAAATATTGTATGAGCAACACAATATTTCCAAACTATTCCACGTAAGTCAGGAGTCTTTTCGCTCCACGATGAAACCGCCCATTGGTTGTAGGGTGACGAATGCTTTGCCCTTGCCGTTCAAGCGGAATGGCTTACAATAGGAAACAGGTACAACCTCACCTTTCTTTCGAGGGTAATCGTTGTAGATTAGCAGGTTGTCGGTTGAGGTGAACAGTTCGCTGAGATTCAGTTCGAGGCGCATGGGCTTGTCTGTTCCGTTCAGCCCCACCACAATCCAGCGGTTGCCGCGACGACGTGCCAACAGGATATACTTTCCTGGATAGCCTTCAAGGAAACGCGTCTCATCCCATCTGGTGGGCAAACGGCGCAGGAAATCAAGTTCAAAGACAGGTAGTTCGTCAAGGTTATTGGGTTGTATGGCGACGCAATTGACGGCACATTGATTGGTGACTCCAGTTGCCATCTCGAAGACATCGCTGGTTTTCCGTGCGTGGCGACTGCGATTGTCTTTTGAGAGATAACGATTCATGATGACGCCACCCCAATCCATTGAGGCATAAGCATTTCTGATAAACGGATGGAGTGTCAGTTCGAACCCTTCACGGTTGGCATGATAGTCGGTGAAGAATACATTCTCGGAAGCCAACACCGCCTCAGAGCCTATAAAATTAGGGTACATCCTCTCCCACCCTCTCGGCAAAGTACAACCATGGAATATCACTTGAAGACCGTGACGATTCGCATCGCTTAGGATGTCTTCGTACAAGCGCATCGTCTCCTGTTTGTCGCCACCGAAGAAGTCCACTTTGATGCCTTTCACGCCGATTCGTTCCAGCCAAGCCATTTCCTGTTCGCGGGCGACAGCTGTGTTCATCAGGTTTCGCGGACTTTGAGGTGCGTCATTCCAATGTCCGTTGGAATTGTACCAGAGCATCAGCTCCACGTTTTTGCTCTTGGCATATCGACAGAGGTTCTCCATTCTGTCGCGCCCAATACGCTCATCCCACAGGTTGTCAACCAGACAGTACTCGTAGCCCATAGCCGATGCGAGGTCGATGAAACGTACTTGATCGTCGTAGTTGATGGAATTGTCCTGCCAAATGAGCCAACTCCAGGTATATCGGCCTGGTCGGTAGTCGCGTGATGGTTCGTATAGCGGCTCCACCACATCGTAGGGAATCGTGGTTTCCACAATCCCTTTCAGCGTCGTGTCAATGGTTATCGTACGCCAAGGGGTTTCTCCTGGCAAGGAGATGGCTGGAGAAACGGAGCCAAAACCGCCATTCTCGCCCTCATGTGGGAAGGCAATCCGATAGCCGACGCCAGGCTGATAATCGGAGAGATGCGAACCGCAATAATTGCTTCCCACACCGGTCTCACCAATAAGCACCCACGATCCATTGAAGGCGTTACCAGTAGGTCCTAGCCCTTTTGTTTGAGCACTCACCTTGAACAAGCATGGAAAGGTATAGCCTTGGCCATATTTCGACGGATTGTCCATCGGCATATCCACCTCGTATTCCTCTTCGTAGCTGGGCTTCGTACGTTCCCAGCCCGTTTCCGGTCCTATCTGAGGACAGAGGAATGTCGTTGTACCATTAGGTAGACGAAAAGCGGTCAACTCCTTCTCAATGATCACCCGCTTATATTTCCCCTCCTTCTGACGAGGAATGAGATAACGGAAGGCTATATCGTGGTTGCCCACCATAAACTCCACGCTGAACCTGCAACCCTCGCTGTTCTCGACATCCACAACGAGATGTGAGGTCAGGAAGTGTACTTCCGAGCATTTCGCATGGTTCAAAAGATATTGTTTCTCGTACACGTCATTAGTGGAATCCACAATGTGAAGTCCTTCCGACAGGTTCATGATGCTGGTTTCCAGTCCTAACTGTGAAGGCAGTACCACCTGAATACCCTCGTAACTAACTGCCCACATGAGTTTTCCCTCAGCATCAGTGACAGTCGCCTTTAGGTTCTTATCAGGCGAACAGACGCTCACACGCTCTCCAAAAGCATCGCTCGTGAGCACCAGCGTTGCTATTATAGCTATCAATCGTTGTTTCATACCGTTGCAAAGGTATGATTATTTTTTCGATTCTCCAAAGCCATAGTGATGTTTTTAGCAATTATAGACCATCAACCACTGCACTTAGTGACACTTTGTATCAAAATATTATCAAAAAAAGCAGGAAAGGTGGAAGAAATCAATATTTTATGTGTACCTTTGCAACAAATTTAAAAACTGATATGAAACAAATGAAAACATGGATGCTGGTCGCCATCCTTACATTGAGCGGCCTGACAACACTGTCTTCGTGCGGCCACGATGATGACACAGTAACACCGAATTCACAAAAACCGATAGTAATTCGTTGCATCAAGCCAGACTATCTGAAAGCTGGCGATAAGGTGGCACTCATTTCACCGTCGTACTACACTCCGATGGAGAATGTGGAAAAGACTGCCGATGTGCTACGCAAATGGGGCCTAGAACCTATCATCGGTCCAAACGTAGGCAAAGTGGTTGACGGAAAATATGCCGGCACCGTTGATGAGCGTATCAGTGACATCCGATGGGCGCTCAACGAGCCTACCGTGAAAGCCATCATCTGCAATCGGGGCGGCTATGGCACCATACAACTCATCGATAAGCTTACGTTAGAAGAATTGAAAGCTACGCCAAAATGGCTGGTGGGATTCAGCGACATCTCCACACTGCATGGGCTTCTGAGCCGTGCTGGCGTGATGAGCATACATGGAACAATGAGTTCTTTTTTGGCCAAGGGCGGCTCCGATGCCACCAGCACACTGATGCGCGACTTACTGCTGGGCAATGTGCCACGCTACGAGTTGCCGGCACATAAAGAGAACATTACGGGCAGAGCCAGTGGTGTGCTTGTCGGCGGCAACATCTGCACCTTTGCGCCAAATCTCGGATCACAGGCAGACGCGACAAAAGGACAAGACCTCATTCTTTTTGTAGAAGAAGTGGAAGAGTCGATGCACAACATCGACCGCCAGATGCGCATCCTTCAGATGAATGGCGTGCTCGACCGCTGCAAGGGAATCATCCTCGGCGAGTTTACCGACTGCGGCTCTGAGTTCACCTTTGAAAGTGTGGAAGCCATGCTCCATGTGATGTTGGAAAAATATAACATTCCCGTGCTTTGCGGTTTCCCTGGCGGTCATGGCGACGTGAACTTGCCGCTTGTGATGGGCGCACCCGTCACTATCGATGTGCGCAACGATGGGGCTACGCTCCAATTCGACATCGACGGCAACCAGCAAGAAGTGCGTACCGCCAACATCACTGCACCAGAAACACCAGCTGCCGCACGCATGCAATTGGCAGGAAAAATAGAATAATTATCATAATTGTCCAACAAGACAATTGAATACATCTATGAGAAAGATAGTTATGGGGCTTCTGTTGCTGGCCGTACTCTCGACGCAGGCTCAACAGATTGCGATGGCCGACACGGCTGCCTATCGCGAACGGATGGAATGGTTCGGAAAGGCCAAGTTAGGCATCTTCATCCATTGGGGCATTTATGCCGTAAGGGGAGTGTCGGAAAGCTGGTCGTTCTACAACGAACAACTGCCTTACGACGTGTACATGCTGCAACAGAAAGGTTTCACGGCCAGCCGATGGAATCCGAAGGAATGGGTGAATTTGATAAAAGAAAGCGGTGCCACCTATACAGTGATAACCACGAAACACCACGACGGGATGGCCCTTTGGGACACGAAGGCTGGACGACTGAGCATGAAGAAATGCACGCCTGCCAAACGTGACCTCATCACTCCATTTGCCGAAGAGGTTCATAGGCAGGGATTGAAATTGGGTTTTTACTACTCGTTGCTCGACTGGTCGCATCCAGACTATCCGAACTGGACGAAGAATACCGTCCGCTATGAGAATGATGCGAAGCGTTGGCAACGCTTTGTAGATTTCAACTTTGCACAGCTGAAAGAACTTGCCGAGGGCTTCAATCCTGACCTCTGGTGGTTTGATGGTGACTGGGAACAGACAGCCGAAGCCTGGCACGCGCCAGAGATTATCAGCCTCTTGCGGTCATACAACCCACGTTGCGTGGTGAACTCCCGCATTCAGGGCTATGGCGACTACCTCACTCCAGAGCGTGGGATCCCCACAGAACGGCCTGCCATTCCCTACTGGGAACTCTGCCAAACCATCAATGACTCGTGGGGTTACTACCCGACGGACACCAATTACAAGTCTGTCTATCAGCTGCTGCGCCTCTTTGTCGATTGCCTGTCAATGGGCGGCAACCTGCTCTTGGACATAGGCCCGCGCGAAGATGGCACCATTCCCGAGGAGCAGGTGATGGCCTTAAAGGGCGTCGGTCGATGGGTGAACAAACACCGTGAGGCCGTTTTCGGCACACGCGCGGGCATTCCCACAAACTTCTTCCAAGGCTACACAACACTCAACGAGCGTGGCGATGTGCTCTACTTATACCTGCCATACCGTCCAAACGGCATGGTGGAAGTGAAAGGACTGGTGAGCAAGGTGAAGCGGGCATACGTAGTAGGCTCGGGAGAGGAATTGCAGACTAAAATGTGGAACCAGCCCTCATGGAGCAGCATCCCTGGTAATTTTTACATTACGGTGCCTGACTCCATCCTCGACCAAGACATCACAGTCATTGCCCTACAGCTCGATGGTCCTATCCGCCTATATAATGGAGAGGGCAAAGTCATCACCGCCAACGGTTGACATGGAGTTTTTGACAACGGTTTTTACGGACTACAACAGCACAGACGATTTGGGAAACTACAAATTTCACGGATTACACAGATTGTGGGAATGATATTAACCCATAAATCCTTGTAATCCGTGAAATCCGTTGCTAAGATGGAAACACCATCTGCTGATAGTCAATAAGACTACTTTGTCTTCGGGGTTTCTTTCTTCTCAACTTTCGGAGCAGGAGTTGCCTTCTTGGGCTTCTCTGCAATCTTGTCGAGCTTAGCCTTCAGCTTGTCTTCTTCTTTCTGCATCTTCTCCACCTTGGCCTGCAAACGGATGATCTCCTTGTCCTTGCGCTCAATCTCTTCGCCCTGGTTCTTGATGGTAGTGAGCAGCGAGTTCAACTCATCGTTGTCGATTTCCTCAGGATAGAGGGCATTCACGCGGTTGATGAAGTCGCCCAGGATGTTCATGTAGTTGGTAAACGCATCGAACGGGCTGTCATAGATACCTCTACTGATGCCTACATGCGACGGTTTAGTTGTCATGAAGCGGAAGTTGTTGGAAGCCTGCAGGTAGTCCCAGTCCTGATTCAGGCGCGGGTCGTTGGCTATGCGCAGACGCTCTGCCACACTGTAGAGTTTGTGGAAAGCCTCACGTTGCATGGCATTGCCCAGCCAACAGCTGACGTCGCGCTCTTCATCAGCCCACGAGAGGGTGTCAGGCACATGGAGGGCATCGACGCTCTTGAGTTTTCCGATAATCTCCGACGGAGTGGAGAAGGTGATGCCTTCTTGCTCGGCAGCAGCGGGAAGCGCCTTGAAGAACTCTAGAATGTTTGATGAAAGAGGATGAGCCATACCGATGGCGGTCAGACGCATGAAGATGTTGAACACCTGCTCTTCTTGCGGAGCCTTAGCAATCTTACGGATATAGTTGTCGGCAAAGAGCGGATACTCATCCCAGGTTGGATCACTGAAGCGCAGCGAGATATCATCGCTGAGCGCCACATCGCGGAGCAACAGCTTCAGTTTGGGAGCCATCACGCAATGGTAGAGGTAGTGCGGTGACTTCCAACCCAGCACGTGCTTGGCACCCTCGGTGAGCATACCCTTGAAGCCCATGTTGTAGACCTGATGGCCAATCTCGTCGCTATAGATGAGTGACGAGTTGCGAAGGACTGTCGGACGCTTGCCGAAATACTCTTCTATCTTATCAGCCTGACGCTTCACCTCGTCGGCAAAGCTCTCAGCGTTGATGAGCGAAGCCAGACCATGTGAGTAGGGCTCAGCAAGGAATTCCACACAACCCGTTTCGTTGAGCTCCTGAAGTTTGGCCAGCACTTGAGGTGAATGGAGCTCCAATTGCTCTATGCCTACACCCGAGAGCGAGAAGGCCACTTTGAACTTCTTGCCGTAACGCTGGAACATTTCGCCGAAAGCATTCAAAGCCGGCATGTACGAACGCTCTACGATGTCGCTGATGCTGCGGTCGTTCTCGTAGTCGTCATAGTAATAATGGTCGGTACCGATGTCGAAGAAACGGTAACGCTTGAGATGCACGATCTGATGGATCTCAAAATATAAGCATATTGTTTTCATATTATTTTTCGTTAATTCGTTAATACGTTGTTTCGATTATTCGTTGTCACGTTGTTACGTTATCACGTTTTTTCGATTAAGTCCACCCGAGGGTGCGCATATAAAGTTCGCGAATCCAAGCGCCTACCTTCACCCAAGTGATCTGGTCTACCTCATTCTTTCCTTCCTCCTGCAAATAGCGGAAGAGGCTCTCGTTGTGACAGATGCTGTACATGGCATCAGCCATAGCGTGGATATCCCAGTAGTCCACTTTGATACAGTTGTGCAGAATCTCGGCGCAGCCGCTCTGCTTAGAGATGATGCTGGGAGTTCCGCATTGCATAGCCTCCAAGGGCGAGATGCCGAAAGGTTCAGATACTGACGGCATGACATAGACATCCGAATCTTTCAGGCACTCATACACCTGCTTTCCACGCATAAAGCCTGGAAAGTGGAAGCGGTCGGCAATGCCACGTTCGGCAGCCAGCGTGATCATGGCGTCCATCATATCGCCACTGCCAGCGAAACAGAAGCGGATGTTACGCGTGCGCTGAAGCACCATGTTGGCGGCCTCGACAAAGTACTCAGGACCTTTCTGCATCGTGATACGTCCAAGGAACGTCACCACCTTCTCTTTATTGGTGTGGTCGGGACGAGGAATATCTTGTAGCTCCTGACGCAGCGGATACACGGCATTGTGTACCGTGAAGCACTTTTTCGGGTCTTGGTAGTAGTGGTTGATGACCGTCTGGCGAGTCAGTTCCGAAACGCACATGATGCAGTCTGCATTGTCCATACCATCTTTCTCTATACCGTAGACCGTGGGGTTCACATTACCACGCGAGCGGTCGAAGTCGGTAGCATGGACATGGATGCACAACGGTTTGCCACTCACATGCTTGGCATGAATACCAGCGGGATAGGTCAGCCAGTCGTGGGCATGGATGATGTCGAACTCCTGCTGACGTGCGACGACACCGGCAATGATACTGTAGTTGTTAATCTCCTCATGGAGATTCTTTGGGTAGCCGCCAGCAAACTCCATGCAACCCAAATCGTTGACATGCATGTAGTTGAAGTCGGCATAGATGTTATCGCGCAACTTGAAATACAAATCGGGATCCATGATGTTGCCCACACGGCTCTTCACGTAGTCGTAGTTCACATCGCGCCAAGCTATGGGCACAGCATTCATGGCGATAATGCGACAGGCTTCCTGCGGTTCGTCGCCAAAAGGATGCGGCAGACAAAGCACGGTGTCGATGTCGCCCTGTGCCTTCAAACCTTCCGATATTCCGAAGTTGGCAGTGGCGAGTCCTCCGAATACATGAGGAGGATACTCCCATCCGAACATTAATACTTTCATATTATACTGTTTTTTGTTTCCTCTTAATAACTTGTCAACTCATCAACTTGCTGACTTGTCGACTCATTTCTTATAAGCATACCGTTCAAGCATGTTCAGCGTGCGAAGCACCTCTGCCACATTCATAGCAAACGACATGGCGCCGCGTGCACGGAACGGCGGGTTGCCGTCGCTCATCTCTGGGATAGTGCCTAAGCAGTTCAGCGCCATTTCATCTTCGTAGCCCACCATCTGGCGCTCTACGAAGCTCAGACGCGTACGCTTGTAAAGCTTCAAGCAAGCCTCCATATAGAAGCCGCCGAGCCAAGGCCAAGCGGTGCCCTGATGGTAGGCATAGTCGCGCTGCGACTGCGGACCCACATACATGGGATTATAGCCACCACTCTTCGGTGATAGTGAGCGAAGTCCCTTCGGTGTGAGCAACTCGCGCGTACATATATCTAATACGCTCTTCTGCTGATCGGCTGAGAGTGGTGAATAGTCGAGCGCCACAGCAAAGATCATGTTTGGTCGGACGCTCCAGTCCATCATGTTGCCATCAACATAATCGAACAAATAGCCATAATCGTTGACGAAAGTCTCCACAAATGATGCTTTTGTCTTCTCAGCCATCGCCTCCAACTTCTTCACTGCTTTCTCGTCGTTGTTCATTGATGCCAATTTTGAGCAGAATTTCAAGACGTTGTACCAAAGGGCATTGAACTCAACCACGTAGCCAGTGCGCGGAACAACGGGGCGACCGTTGGCCGTGGAGTTCATCCACGTCATAGCTCTTTCCTTTCCGTCGATACGTAGCAATCCGTTGTCATCGAGTTTCATATTTGGATGCTTGCCGTTCTCGATGTATCGCACGATGTCTTCCACCAGCTTGCCGTACATCTTGAAACATTTGTCAATGCCAGCTTCCTTGGCATATTGCTGGATGGCCCACACACACCAGAGTGGTACGTCGGGCTGCTCCATCTCGTAGATCTTGCCTGCTGGCTTGCCTGCCATGAAGTTGCGCAACTCTTTTTCGGCCGACTTCATTACCAACTCGAAATAGTCCTGCTCCTCGATGGCCAATGTCAATCCCGGCAAAGCGATGAACGTATCGCGGGCGCGGCACTTGAACCACGGGTAACCGGCCAAGATATAACGCTCGTCCTTGCTGGTGCGGTTGTGGAACTGATGGGCAGCGTTGACCAGACAGTGGAAGAAGTTGTCGCGCGGAGAACGCTCGTCAACCTCGTCCTGGAACAGTTTTGCCATTGTACGCGGCTTGATCTCTTTCGTGGATGCAGCGAAGACGATGCTCTCGCCCTTCTTGATGTTCATTTCGAAATAGCCGGGCACGTACAGGTCTTCGTTCGATGAGTAGCCACGCTCCTGTTCTTTCGGGTACTCAATGCCCCGATACCAGTCGGGCTGGAACACAAACTCATTGGTTTTTGAGAACTGCATATACAAATCGGGATAACCCGCATACATGCATGTCTTGATGCCATTGGCCACCTGCTGATAGTCGCGGCTCGCCGTAGGATTCTCATGTGTGAACTGCCGAACACTCCTGAAGGCCAGGAACGGGCGGAAACGCAACGTTGTTGCTGAATGTGCATCAACGAGTGTGTAACGCAACAAGATGCGGTCTTCATAGTGCTGGAACACCACCTCCTTTTTGAGGACGACTCCACCCACCCGATAAATCGTGGTGGGCACCTTGTCGCAATCAAACTCGCGAATGTACTTATGCCCCTTGGGGCTGTAGTTGTTGCCTTGATACTTATGAAGTCCCAGATTGAACTCTGCCCCATGCTGTATCACTGTGACGTCTAACGACGACAACAGAACGTGGTTGTCGTCGTCCATCCCGGGGATGGGGACAACCAACAGGCCGTGATACTTTCGCGTGTTGCAATCTACAATCGTGGAACAAGAATAAGCTCCCGAACGATTGGAGCGTAACAATTCGCGTGGCAATGCCTCCTCCAAGTTCGTCATCAAAGCCTTTTCAAATCTCAGATAACTCATAGATTCTTCAATTGTATGGTTAATAATAAATAGGTAAAGTCGAAAAAACCTCTTCAAAATTACGAATAATTTCTTTTCTGACAAAATAAAATCGAAGTAATTTGCAAAAAAAAGTTGTTTTTTACATTTCATTGGTAATAATCCACTCAAATCATGACTATTTTCAAAAAAATGCATTACCTTTGCCATACATATGAAGGAATGCACTCCCGGGTGCGTCGTGATATAAAGTCTTTAATGAAAAGTAGGATTCCCTTTCCCGCTGATGACCGTAGCTACCTTGTGAAGCTCATCGCACAAGGCGAACACCAGCAGCAGGATTTTAAATATAAGGTAATGGATGCCGTGAAACTGGCACGCTCCGTATCGGCCTTCGCCAATACCGATGGCGGACGGTTGCTCATCGGTGTGCGCGACGACGGCCATCTCTCAGGCGTGCGCTCTGAAGAAGAGATTTTCATGATGCACGCTGCTGCCTTCAAATATTGCCGACCACAGGCCGCCATCAAATTCGAAACCTTCCATGCTGAGGGAAAGACCATTGTCATCGCCACCGTTCCACCAACCATCCGTCGCCCAGTCTGTGCACTCAACGAAGAAGGAAAGTCCATCGCCTATATCCGGATTGCCGACGAAAACATCGTCGCTTCACCCATTCACTTGAAGCTTTGGCAGATGGATGCTGCAGAGAAAGGGCAGAGCATGACTTTCGGTGAACAAGAGCACACACTCCTTAACACTTTGGGCGATCACCCCGACATCACCCTCAACCGCCTGGTGCGTCTCTCTCGTCTACCCCGTCATGTAGTGGTCAGCATCCTTGCACGCCTCGTCCGCTTCGGCCTTGTTGGCATGAAACATGCCAATCAGCAATTCCTGTTCTACGAGCTATAGGAAACATACTATTAACGACGTAATTGCCAAAAAGCGACGGCGGAGGCTGCTGCCACATTCAAGGAATCCACTTGGTGCGACATCGGGATGCGGGCCACATAATCGGCACTGTGGATTACCTCACGAGGAAGTCCGTCGCCCTCAGTCCCCATGATGATGGCCAGTCGTGGCTCAGCCTTCAAGGATGCATCGTCGATGGATACCGAGCGGTCGGTCAGCGCCATTGCCACCGTGCGGAAACCCAACTGGCGCAGCAATGGCTGGTAATCGTTGGGAAGCCACGTCCAAGGAACCAGAAAAACGGACCCCATCGACACGCGGACAGCTCGGCGGTTCAGCGGGTCGCACGAGCTCGAAGTGAGCAAGACACTGTCGATGCCCAAAGCTGCAGCCGAACGGAAGATGGCGCCAATATTCGTCGTATCAACCACACCGTCGATGACCACCACCCTACTCGCACCTTTGCAAACCTCCTCAACAGTGAGTGGCTGTGGCCGGTGCATAGCGCAAAGCACACCGCGCGTCAATGTATAGCCTGTTAGCATAGCCAGCAATTCACGGGAACCCGTGTAGACAGGTAAGTCGCCACAACGGGCAATTATATCCGCTGCATCGCCCGTGATATGGCGTTCTTCACACAACAAAGCCAAAGGATGGTACCCTCTATCAAGAGCCACACGGATGACTTTGGGACTTTCGGCAATGAAAATTCCTTTGTCAGGCTCCAGTCGGTTGCGCAACTGAGCTTCGGTAAGTGTACTGAAAATGTCCACACCCGAATGGGTCAGACTGGTGATTCTGATAATGGCCATGGATCGTTTTTGTGTGCAAAGTTAATGTTTTTTCTTGAATTATCATGTGCCTTTTCATCTAAAGAAACATAATTTCTTGCAGCAAGTAGTCTGTGATTCGGATATTTTATGTACTTTTGCATGCGATTATCTTAAGATTGTACCAATTTTCACGGACAAATAAAGAGATATCAGGTTCATCATGATAGGAAAGAAACCAGTTTTCATTGCAGGTCCTTGCGTCATCGAGTCAGAAGAACTGCTGGCTACGGTAGCCGCTGAGCTAGTGCGTATCAATAGCGCACAGAGTACTGACATTATCTTCAAGGCGTCGTTCGACAAAGCGAACCGCACCAGCATTCACTCTTTTCGCGGGCCAGGCTTAGAACGTGGACTGCAGATGCTGGCCGACGTGAAGAGCCGCTTCGGTCTGAAGATTCTGACCGACATCCACGAGAGTTGGCAGGCCAAACCAGTGGGCGAGGTATGCGACGTGTTACAAATCCCCGCTTTCCTATGCCGGCAAACCGATTTGTTGGTGGCAGCCGCACAGACGGGGCGCACGGTAAACATCAAAAAGGCTCAATTCTTGAGCGGCCAAGACATGCGCTACCCTGTGGAGAAAGCACTCGATGCAGGTGCGAAGGAGGTGTGGCTGACGGAACGCGGCAACTGCTTTGGCTACAACAATTTGGTAGTGGACTTCCGCAACATTCCCGACATGCTTGACATTGTGCCGACGGTGATTATGGATTGTACACATAGCGTACAGCGACCAGGAGCAGGCGGAGGAAAGACCTCGGGCGACCGTAGGTTTGTTCCGGCAATGGCAATGGCAGCCAAAGCATTCGGTGCAACAGGCTTCTTCTTTGAGGTACATCCAGAGCCCGATCAGGGACTAAGCGATGCTGCCAATATGCTGGAATTGGATAAACTCGAGAAACTGGTGGGACAGTTGATGAGTAAGTAAACTATGAACTGAAATTATGAACTCGATTAAGGAATACGCCATACAATGTATCAAGGACGAGGCGCAGGCAGCGCTGAACCTGATTCCCCAACTGACCGAAGACTTCGAGCAAGCCGTGCGGCTGATGTATCATTGTCAGGGAAAAGTAATCGTGACGGGTGTTGGCAAGAGCGGCCACGTGGGCGCAAAGATTGCCGCTACATTGGCAAGCACAGGAACACCCTCGTTTTTCATCAACCCCTTGGATGTGTTTCACGGCGATTTAGGCGTGATGACTCCCAGTGATGTAGTGCTGGCTATCAGCAATAGCGGACAGACCGACGAACTGCTGAGGTTTATCCCGATGGTTCTCCACATGAATGTGCCCATTATCGCAATGACGGGCAATGCCGAATCGCTGTTGGCCAAATACTCAACCTACCACATCAGCACGTGGGTGGAGCGTGAAGCCTGCCCACTGAACTTGGCTCCCACCAGTAGTACGACGGCACAACTGGTGATGGGCGATGCGTTGGCAGTAGCCTTGATGCAATTGCGTGGTTTCAAGCCTAAAGACTTTGCACAGTTCCATCCTGGCGGGTCGTTGGGCAAACGTCTGCTGACGACAGCTCAAGACGTGATGCACCACGAGGATCTGCCCATCGTGCCGAAGGAGATGCATTTGGGCGAGGCCATCATCCTCGTGAGCAAAGGAAAATTGGGTTTAGGCGTTTCGCTGGAAAACGACCGTGTGGTCGGCTTGATCACCGACGGCGACATTCGCCGCGCAATGGAAAAGTGGCAGGCTGAGTTTTTCAACAAGACCGTTGAGGATATCATGACGCGTACTCCCAAATGTGTGTCGCCCTCAACGAAAATCACGGAGATTCAGAAGATTATGCAAGCCAACAAGATACACACCGTGCTTGTGGTCGACGACGACAGACATTTACTGGGCGTTGTTGACCACTATAGATGTATGGTTTAGAGGAGAGATAGAAGGAATCAATAAGTAATGAGAAATAAGTGGATCTTGCTGGCGTCAGTCTGCCTGTCTTGCTTGACTGCAAGCCGGGCACAGACATCCGACTCACTGATCGTCAGTCAGTTGAGGGAACAAGGTGTCAGTTTTTCTCATAACAACAACGTGACCTTGCTGACCAGCGGACAGGAGAAGTTCGATGATATGTTTGAAGCTATCCGGCAGGCCAAGAGCAGCATCCATTTGGAGTATTTCAACTTCCGCAACGACTCCATAGCCCATTTGCTTTTCGATTTGCTTGGCGAAAAAGTGAAAGAGGGCGTTGAGGTGCGAGCCCTCTTCGATGGTTTCGGCAACTCTTCTAACAACCGCCCTTTGAAGAAAAGTCATGTGCGTGAGATTCGCGAAGAGGGAATTCAACTGTATGAATACAATCCTGTACGCTTCCCCTGGATTGACGACATTTTCAATCGCGACCACCGCAAAATAGTAGTCATCGACGGACAGGTGGCCTATACAGGCGGCATGAACGTGGCCGACTACTATATCAACGGCACGGAAATGGTAGGGTCGTGGCGTGATATGCATTGCCGCATCGAGGGCGATGAAGTCAATACGCTGCAGGACATCTTCTTGCGCATGTGGAAGAAAGTCACGAAGGAGGAGATTTCTGACCCAAAATACTTCAACGCCCAGGATGCCGGCCATATGATGGTGGGCATCATCAACCGTGAACCCCGAACGAGCAACAAGATTATTCGTCAATTTTATGTCGACGCCATCAACGACGCGCAAGACAGCATCTATTTGATTAACCCCTACCTTACGCTCAACCACAAACTGAAAAAGGCGCTGAAGAAAGCCATCAAACGTGGTGTGAAAGTGTCGGTGATGGTTTCAAAAAAGAGCGACATCCCACTGACGCCCGATTGCGTTTTCTACAATGTACACAAGCTCATGAAACACGGTGCCGATGTATGGATCTATGAACCGGGCTTTCACCATACCAAAGTAATCATGGTCGACGGGCGTTTTTGTACGGTGGGCAGTGCCAACCTGAATAGCCGAAGCCTGCGCTGGGACTACGAGGAGAATGCCGTCATCGTCGACCCAAGCGTCACGCAGCAACTCTGCGACTTGTTCAACGCCGACAAAAAAGACTCTTTCCGTTTGACGAAAGAGTCTTGGAACGAATGGCGAACGCCATGGAAGAAGTTTGTGGGATGGTTTTCTCACCTGCTCGCCCCCTTCCTCTAAAGCGCCCCAACCTATTTATTAAGGTAGAGAGCAACGAGTGGGCCTTTAGTTGTCCAGTTCATTGCGTTTCTTCAGTGAAGCGACGAAGGTATAGTAACCATTATCGTAGCCATAACTATTGTAGACGGAATAGTATTGCTCTAACGATCGGCCGTCTTCAAACATATCAAGCAGATAGAAGTTCAAATCCGTCATTTTGTTCATGTAGACACCTTCATTGTTCAGGTAAGTGACGAAGTTAAACGTCAGGTCGTGTTTGGCATCGCGATACTCCACATCCTCGAAGGTCACAGAAAGCGGATAGACACCATAGTAAAGTCGTCCGTTATTAAAAGCATTGATATAGAACTTCATCTTCAGTCCGAAGTCTGGTTCTGCCTCGATGGCTTTCCTGATGACTGAGTCTTTCACGCATCTTGCCAAAGCCCTTGCGGGGAATGGCGACAACGTAATGGTGGAATCACCCACGCCGACGATACGGCCTACGATGTTGATGGAGTCCACCTTGTGGTCGGCATTATAATAATAGGTCTTGCCATCATATGTTCCACTCATTTCCGTCAGATACGACTGGTATTCCTGTGGCGTCATCGTTTTCTGCTCATCGTCGTCGTCGCTTCCGAGGCATGAGTTGAACGCCATAGCCACGATCCCTGCCAACATCAAGGTTTTCCAATTACGAAATGTTTTCATTGATTCGAATATTGAATATTGTTTTATATGCGTTTGCTCTCTCCCTGTAGCAGGTTCATGAACTCCTCGCGCGTCTTGGCCTGGTTGAAGGCGCCACAGAAGTCGCTCGTGGTGGTGATAGCATTCTGCTTCTCCACACCCCGCATCTGCATGCACATGTGTTTGGCCTCGATGACCACCATCACACCCAGCGGGTGGAGTGTCTGCTCTATGCACTCACGAATTTGTTGTGTCAGTCGTTCCTGCACTTGCAGCCGATGGCTGTAGATGTCAACGACGCGGGCAATCTTGCTCAGTCCCGTGATGTAACCGTTGGGAATATAGGCCACATGTGCCTTCCCATAGAAAGGTATCATGTGGTGTTCGCAGAGCGAGAAGAAATCAATGTCCTTCACGATCACCATCTGGTTGTATTTCTCTGCAAACAGCGCATCGGTGAGCACCTTGTGAGCGTCTTGCGTATAGCCGCGGGTTAGTATCTGCATGGCCTTGGCCACACGAATAGGCGTCTTGAGCAGACCTTCTCGATCGGTGTCCTCGCCCAAGAGTTCGATAATGCTTTTATAGTGAGAGGCCAGTTCTTCCAACCCCTCTCTGAATTCTATTTCCGGATTCACTACTTGATGATAAGTAAAAATTTACGATTGAATGAACGACTCAATGAGGTAAGGGTCAGTAAGCCACCGATATCTTCCCTTTGACGATGACGGCCTGCTTATAGCCCATATCTTTCACCTGCTTCAGGTATTTCTGGGCTTCGGCATAAGTCTTATAATTGCCCATGCGGCAAATCCATCTTGGGGAGTAGAAATGTGTGTACACGGGCTGCCCAGGGAAGGCCACTTTCAGCGCGCCTTGTATTTGCTCGGCCTTCACGCGGTCGGCTCTGGTGTTTCCGCCGCTGAACACTTGCACGCGATAACCATTGGCCTTGTGGCTGTTTTTCATCACTTTCTTCCGAGTGTCTATGGTAGTCTCGGTTGTAGTGCCTGTGCTCGTGCTGGCCTCCACCCTGGTGGTCGTCTCGGGTTTCTTTTCTTCTGTTGCCGGGACCGTAGCGGTGATGGACGTTGGCTGCTCTGGAGCCTCTTTCCCATTTACCAGCTCGTCTATTTCGCTGCTTTCGCTCACGGTCACCTTCCCTTCTCCCTGATTGTCCTTTGTGAGGTCGTCAAGGAACTTCTGTGCGCTGGCATCGAAGCCAGCACACAGCAAGATGAAGAGTATGCTTACAAACTTTCTCATGTCGTCTTATTTCCAGGCATCAATGATTCCCTTGAAGTCAGCAGCCTTGAGCGATGCTCCTCCGATGAGTCCGCCATCGATGTCAGGCTTAGCAAACAGCTCAGGAGCATTGCTTGCCTTGCAACTTCCACCGTAGAGGATGCTGGTGTCATCGGCCACTGCCTGTCCATATTTTTCAGCGATGATGCTGCGGATATAGGCGTGGATCTCCTCTGCCTGCTCGGCCGTTGCCGTCTTGCCCGTGCCAATGGCCCAAATAGGTTCGTAGGCAATCACGATCTTACGGAAGTCTTCTTCAGAGAGGTTGAACACACTGCCCTCAAGTTCGGCTTTCACCACTTCGTTCTGACGGTTGGCCTCGCGCTCTTCCAGACTTTCGCCAATGCAGAAGATCACTTTCAGACCGTTTTTCAAGGCCAGCAGCACCTTCTCGCGCAGCACTTCCGGAGTCTCTTTGTAATACTCACGACGCTCAGAGTGTCCGAGGATGACATACTGTGCTCCTGTCGACTTCACCATCTCGGCCGACACTTCGCCTGTGAAGGCACCCTTCTCCTTGTCGGCGCAGTTCTCAGCACCCAGGCCGATGATGTCCTGGTTCAAGAACTGGGCAATGGAAGCCAAATGGATGAACGGTGTGCAGATTACCACACCGCAATTGGGCTTCTCGTTGTTTAACGTCTCGTTCAGCTCTTTGGCAAGAGCAATACCGTCTTGCAGGTTCATGTTCATTTTCCAGTTGCCTGCTACAATTTTCTTTCTCATATTACCTTTATAATTAATTATTGATGTACAACTCAAATTGTTTAATGTTTATTGTTCATTCTCTTTCTGTAGCTGAAACTCTTCCTGATATTCCTGAAGCGGTCGATGACAGTCAGGAGCAGCAATGGGAACACAAAGCAGAGCAAGATGATGAGCATCCGCTTGCCTACCGACCGCTTCGCCATCTGCCCGATGGCAAGTTTCTCCAAAGGCTGGCTCATCTGCTCTTCGCTGATTGAGGGCAGTCGGTTGTGGCTCCATTTTCCATATACTACGCCGTCTTTCATGAGCAGCAGACCAGGATTGCTCCTGACGATGGTCTTCAACGTGATCTCGTCGGTCTGACAGAACTCATACTCGGCGCCCGTTATTTCCTGCCAATGGCGAATGCCCTCAGCATTGCTTGCCGTCAGACAGTAGAAAGGATAGCCATGAGCTTCGGCATATTGATGAATATGGTCTATCTCTCCAAAACTGCCATCGTTGGCATTCTCCAGATGAGGAGAAATCAGGAGGAACACATATCCTGCATCGCCCACCACGGCTTCGGCAATGTCCTCGCCCGATTTGGCTACGTCCCAAGGATCGATGGCCACCATGCTCAGGTCGTGAATTGGCGGAATATAGCCCTCACTTGTCTGCACCGTCTTGCTGTCGACAAACGTCCATGTAGAATCGGGATAATTATCAAGAGTGAACTCCTTCTGCAGTCCGTTCTTCTCCATGATGAACGTTGTTTCGAACTGAGGCTGCTCAGCGCCTTCGGGAATCTCCATTCCTTTGCGGATGTCAGCGCCCACGTGATAGGGACGGAAGTCGAAGATTGGCAAGTCGTAAAGGCACCACACACTACAGAGTATGATGAAAGCCGCAGAGTAGTTCATCACGATCCACTGATTCTTGCGGCTGATGAAACGCATCATCTGCAAGGGATGTTTGGCAGTGACAATCGCACAAACCAATAGGACGATATTCTTGAGGAACGTCTGCCCATTGGTCAGCTTCACAGCATCACCGAAGCATCCACAATCGCTGACAGGATTGGCTATCCAAAGCCACAGCGAAACCAGCGTCATCAGCACCATGAACACCACGATGGTGCGTGTCACACGACGTCTGTTGATGGCGAATAGCAGGAATATGCCCAAGCAGAACTCCAGGGCCGAGAGACCTACGGAGATGGCAAGCGACGCCCAACCGGGCAACAGTGTCTCCAACTCCAGGGCAGCCAAGTAGTCCTGAATCTTGTATTGGGTGCCCAGAGGGTCAATCGCCTTGACGAATCCTGAGAAGATGAACGTCAGCGCCACCACCATCCGGCAGATATTCACTACTATTTTCAGCATTCTGTGATTCATGCTTCTCCCATCTTTATAGCGCCGAAAACGGCATAGTTGATAATATCCATGTAGTTGGCATCAATGCCTTCGCTGATGAGTGTCTGCCCCTGCAGGTCTTCAATCTCTTTGATACGCTGTATCTTGGTCAGTATCAGGTCGGTATAGCTGCTCACGCGCATCGAGCGCCACGCCTCATCGTAATCGTGATTCTTCTTCAGCATCAGCTGCAGCGTGGATTCAGCCCAGTTGTCGTAAAATTTTAGAGCGTCAGCAGGCATCATGTCCACGGTGTCGACAAACCCCTTCTCCAGTTGAATGAGCCCTACGATGCCATAGTTGATGAGTGCGAGAAATTCGGGGCGTATGCCCTCGCCCACCATCGACACCTGTTTCATCTCAAGGCTGCGAATGCGCTTGGCCTTGATGAAAAGTTGGTCAGTGAGTGCCGTAGGCCGCAGGATGCGCCACGAAGCTCCATAGTCATGAAGCTTCTTCTCAAAAATGGCTCGGCATTCTTTGAGCACATCCCTGAATTCCCGTTCGGTTTTCTTCAAATCCTTTTCCATTCCCCTTTTGTTTATCAGTGAAATGAGCAATATTCGGTGCAAAGTTACGATTCTTTTTCCAAACTCGTATGATTTTTCAGAAGATTAACTTTCGAAAGAGCCTTCATCTCTCCCTCTGCTCGTTGCTATTTCGTCGCAGCATCTCACTCCATTTATTCTTTATCCTTCGTTAATTCTCCTTTTCACATAACGGATTTTAGCACACTCCGTGTCAAACCTCACCTGCAGCGAGTCGCGCAGTTGCCGCAGGCGGTTCACCTCGCCGAATTGCTCCTCTGTGCCCGTGCCTGCCTCGTGGGCAGCCTCCGCCGCACGTCGCTTTTGTTCGTATTCGCTTTTCACCTGTTGCAACAACGAGTCCAAACGCTGAATCTCTTCTTGCGCCGCTGTCAACGTGGAGTCCTGCTTATGCTCCAGTGCAGCCTTGCGCTGCTCGATCTGCTGCTGCAGCTTCTGATGCTTGCTTTCGCAAGAAGAAAACCCAGCAAGGCACATCGCAGCCAACACCCAAGCCAACAACTTATGGCCTAAGCCACCTATTATTACTTTGCCCGATGACAGATTGTCTGGCAAAAAGCATGTACTATTCTTTCTGATCATGGTGCAAAGGTACAAAGTATATTTGAAATCACAAAATTTTTAGCTACAATATAAATGAACCACCTACTCCACAACTCTTGAGCGCACCCTTCCATCGGCAAATCGTGTTTCAATCTCATCACCTTCGCGGAGCTGGTCGGCACGCCTCACAGCATGCCCGTTGAACAGAGTAATGGAGTAGCCTCTCTCTAAAAGAACAGCAGGGTCAAGCGATTTCAACCGTTGCTCCATCATTTCCAGTCTATGTTGCTCACGCATAAGCTTTTGACTAATGAGAGTAGAAATGCGCAAAGCCAGCTTTGACAAGCGTTCTGTGCTATGTCTCAGGCAGTCGTTGGCCAAGGGCGACAACCGCGAGGTAAGGCGCGTCAGGCGTTGTTCATGACGACGTATCAGCGAGATTGCTTGAGGTGAAATACGTGAGGTAAGCGATGTGAGTCGCAAGTGTTCATGTTGCATTCTGCGGTTGACATACTTCGAAATGCTATGTTGCGATTGTAGGATCAAGTCATAAACGGCTTTCAGGTTACCCACAAGGAAGGCTGCGGCAGCCGTTGGCGTCTTCACATGGGTGTGTGCCACAAGGTCGATGACACTCTCGTCACGGTCGTGCCCGATACCTGTAATCACGGGTATGGGGAAATTAGCCACATTTTCTGCCAGCAGAAGGGTGTCGAAACCAGACAAGTCGGCAGTAGCCCCGCCTCCACGGATGATCACCACACAGTCGAACACCTCCCTACCCTGCCCTGCCGACAGGCCTTGCTCCAAACGATCGGCAATGGCATCAAGGGCGGCCACCACCGACTGTTCCACCTGTTCGCCCTGCATGATAGCAGGGAAGAGTGTAATTGAAAAATGGAAGTGATATTCATTCTCAAGCAACTGTTTGACGAAATCGCCATAACCCGCTGCATTTTCGGCAGATATAACCGCAATGTTTTGGCAGAACATAGGCATCTGCAGTTCCTTGTTCAGTTCAAAGACGCCCTCTGATTTCAGCTGCGCAATAATCTCTTGTCGACGCCTTGCAAGGTCGCCGAGCGTGAATGTAGGGTCGATGTCAGTAACGATCCACGAGAATCCGTAGGTTTCATGAAACTGAGGAAAAACCTGCAGAAGCACCTTCAGTCCAGCCCGCAGCGGTTGCCCCGTCACCCGCTCGAAATGAGGTCGCACCACAGCCCACACATTGTGCCAGCATCGGGCCTGCGCCCGGGCGATGGGCGTGTTCTTTTCGGCCTTGGGGCGTGAGTCTTTCTGCACCAGTTCCATGTAGCAATGCCCTCTCACTTCGTGCAACTCCGAGAGTTCAGCCTCCACCCAATATTGTTGGTTCAAGGTCAGCTCGATGGTCTCGCGCACGAGGCTGTTGAGCTCGTAAAGCGTCAGATATTTCTTCATCATGGGTGCAAAAATAATAAAAAACTTCCAATAAATGCTCTGTCATGAGCAAAAAAATAAGAGTCGTTGTTGTTTTTCCACTATTTATACCTTGTTTATGAAGTTTTTTTGTGCTCACAGGAGCGCAGACACTTCTTCGTAATTCTTGCCAGATAGTCGTAGTGATTACCTTCAGCAACGATTTCAGCTACATATCCGTTTTCCTCTGCCACCTGTTTCAAGGTTTTCGAGTCGATATAGAGCCACGGGAAAGCCTCGCCAATGACGTTCTCGTATTGCATCTGGAACGTCTGCTCGCCATAGTAGTCCATCTCTTCTATCAGCTCAGGCGTATCCTCGAAAAGATAGCCAATGTCAGAGGAGTCGCACAGCAGCTGGCCACCAGGGGCCAGCACATATCAGTGTCCTTGTAATGCTCTTCACCTAAAAATTAGTACAAACGCTGATTTATCTGTTTGTTGTTTTTATCCATGTCAGTTTTTTCCGCAAGCTTTCCAGAGGACCGCGTGTATGGCTTCTAAACCACCAGCGGCAGAAGAGATACTGGCAGACTACCATGCCAAAACCTATGAGAACGGCATAGGTGATGCCAACCCGTCGGTAACAGGACAGGCCGTAACCATAGAAGATATAGCAACCTACAACAGACTGAAGCAGATAGTTGGTGAGACTCATGCGGCCAAAAACACACAGAACGAGCAGCAAACCATAGACCGCATAAAGCATCAGAATGTCGCCATCAAAAAAGCATAGCGAAAATGCCGTACATCTTACCGCTCAGCAACCATTCCATCACTTGCCCCACAAGGTCATCACATGGCAACGTATTTACAATCGGCTTTTTCGTAAAGATGTCGAAATGTTCAACAGAATGATACAATTTGATGCCTGCCACAGCAATACCCCGTAAGGCATCGGCTACATCAATCCGAGTGTTGGGCAAATGGTGAGATTGGTACGTTCCCATATCATGTTATCATTTTGTATTTTTAAAGATTAGTTCTCAATGCTCCTTATACATCAAATCGTGAGCAAAAAACGAATAATCCGGAAAACAATCTTGTTTTTGACCAAACTATTAGGAATATTTAGGAAAAGGGTATAGAGTGGAGCAAAAAGGAAAAAGGGACGTAGTGGTGCTGATAGACATTCGTTAAAACACCTGACACCAACCCAAAAGCTTGCGACACTTCTCAAAAATAACGCAAATAAAAAATAAACTAAAAAAAACAAAAAGGAATCTATTTTTTCTGTCATCTGTGACCTCGATAAACAAAAATGCAGTAATTTTGCAGGTTGTTAGTGATATCTATCACTCCATCCAGCGTAGGAGCCGACGTTTCCGGATGTCGCCGCTGAGAGCTACGCTGATTCCGTCTGGATGCTTCCAGAGACAGGTCGTTGCTTCCGCCGTGCCGAAGGTTCTGAACCAGAACCCACAGGAGAACACGCAATGGACACTTCAACCAACGGGTAAAGCGTGTCACCGCACACACTCAATCAATGACCATGCAGATTCCTTCTGCACGGAAAATTATTGTTATCTATGGACGAAAGAATTCATACAGCCGACAACGTCAGAAGATGGTACATCCTCAGACATCCCAAGCCTGAGATGCTGAATGACATCCTCAGCGGGAGGAAGAAAGTATTCCTCTCCGCCGCCGACGACGCTGCTGCCCTCCCACCCTTCGAGCATTACATCCCCTTTGCCGACATGGCCTACCGACCGTCTAAAGCAGAGGTCGATCCCGACAACTATAAGCCCTACAACCCCATCCTCGACGGCGAGGCCTTACGGGCCGACCTTCATAGCTTCGTCTTCCTCAAGGTGACACCGCGGCAGATGGAAGCCATCCTCCAGTCCGAATGGAACCACGCACTGAAATACTGGTTGCGACCCTTCCGCGGCAAGGACGGCGAGTTGCTCGTTGTGTCCGACCACGAGATGCAGACATTCCGCAATGCCATCAAATGCCAGGACTTCAAAGTGTGCAAAGGCATACCCGTAGAGAATTTCCAGAATGACGACAGGGTGATGGTCGTCAGCGGTCCCATGCAAGGCAGCGAGGGAGAGGTGTCAAAGATACGTGTGCGGGAAGGCAGGGCGACACTCTCCATCGTCTTCTCCATGTTCAACGACTCACTGGCGATAGAGGTTCCCAACATTCCTTTCGAAGATGTCCGACTGAAAGACAAAGAGGCCGAGAATCTGTTGGCCGACGATATCATCGCGAAGATGGAAGACCAGCTCATCGAGCTCCTCCACCACCGACACGGCAAGAACGGCTCTCACGAACTCAGCAAAGACGATGAAGAGAAGCTTCTATTCCTTCACCGCTATGCCGACCTCAACTTCGGCGACGATAAAGACGGAGAGGCCAAGTTCCGCGCACTGATGCTCGTCTGCGCCTACCTCATGAAAGACAAGAAAGCTACCGACCTACAGATCAACGACTTACAGCAACTCATTCAAGGAAAGGACACACCCACCAACCATCTCGAGTGCTACCTACTGACAGCCCTCTTCATCGCAACACATGATGTCCGGCTGCGCCACAACCTGAAAAACTACCAAAAGGCGCACGAAGACACCCTGCCCCTTCCCATCCGCCGTTTCCTCTCCATCGCCAAGAACATCAAGTGCCGCTGACTCCCCTACCCTCCCTCACCAGGCACAAGTCACTGACGCAACAGGGTTCCCAATCCCAAAGACACAATGCCCTTTGTTTATAGGACCTTCTCCAATTCGAGCTCACTCGCTCTCATTAGAGAGAATTGAGTGCTTACTATCCGTCCTCGAACACAGCACATAGGCTCCCGAAGCCATTTTTCATTTTTCACTCTTCATTTCGTCAAGATTATCAAACTTTTTACCGTAAGGTCTTTTAATATCTAACATCTTCCTTTGTCTCCAGATTCAACAATTGTTTGATCTGGGGACAAAAAGACTATTTCATAAAAGGTGATGCAGGACTATCATCAGCATCGCAACGGGTGCCGCCTCCGAAGGTACTCTTTTCTGTGTATTTCCGTGTTTTCTGTGTGACACCTTAATTTGAGAAACACAACAAAAAAGATAAGTATAACAATTTAAATTTCACATACAAAATGATTAACGTTGGAATTATTGGATGTGGCTTCGTAGGTGGAGCCCTAAAGGATTGGTTGGAACACAACAACCCAGAGTGCAAATTGTTCATCAGCGACCCTCCCAAGGGTTACTTCGATGACCTGAGTAATATTGACATCGCGTTCTTACAGATTCACGTGCCTACCGAGGACGACGGCACACAGGACCTCACGCTGATGAAAGAACTCATCACCAACCTGCCCGATGTCCCAGTATTCGTCCGCACCACCATCCTGCCCGGCACCAGTGAAAGACTCTCCAAAGAGACCGGCCATCAGGTATGCTATATGCCTGAGTTCCTCACCGAGCGCACCTTCCTCGAGGACTTCCGCAAGCAGACGATGGTCTTCACAGGAGCCCACGAGCTGCTTACCAAGATCTTCGTCGGCAAGAAGTTCACCGTGATGACTCCGCTGGAGGCCGAGCTCACCAAGTACATGCACAATGTCTTTGGTGCCTATAAGGTCACCTACTTCAATGCCTGCCGTGAGTACTGCGAGCAGATGGGAGCCGACTGGCGCAAGGTGCACACCGGCATCCTCCTCTCAGGCTACATCAACGACACCCACACCTACGTCCCTGGTCCCGATGGTAAGTTCGGCTACGGTGGTAAGTGCTTCCCCAAGGACGTCAACGCCTTCGCCAAGATGACAGAGGGCACACCGCTCGGAACCCTTCTGGAACACCTCCATGAATTGAACGTCCATTTCAGAGGAGTTGAGGAGCATATTTAAAAGTAACGAAATAGACAGATAATATGTTTATACATTTCGGAAAACCTAGGCAAATTACAGAACTTCATACACCTGGAAGGGTGATAGCAAAAATGAAGAGGGAAGATGTAAAAATGGTTGTTCTAGATGATGAGAAGTTTCCGTATTTGGATATTCTAAAACTACATAAGTTTAATATAGATACGCTGAATGACATTAACTCATTGACTACCCTGGAGGCTTATGATGTTGTTTTGTGTGATTTGAATGGCGTAGGGAAAGCTTTCAGCGAACAGTATCAGGGTGCCTATTTAGTCAAGGAAATCTACAATCGGTATCCATTCAAAATAATTGTTTCCTATACAGGTATCAGCTTCGATGCACGATACAATGAATATTTAAAGTATGCCGATTTTAGTTTAAAGAAAGATATAGAGTCGGAAAAGTGGGTGGAAAAATTAGATATGTCCATAGAAATGTTATCCAATTTAGAGAAGCGATGGACAAAAATGAGGGATTTCTTGCTTAACAATAATGTGTCATTGTATAACGCTATGTTGCTGGAAGATAACTTGGTAAAATATATTGAGACGGGTAGCAAGGATGAATTCCCTGCCACAAAATTGTTAAATGGGATCAGGGGGGATATAAAGGATGTTCTAATATCATTCGCAGGAAGTGCTGCAGTAAGATTATTGATGCCATGAGTAAAGAATGCCTGTATCTGTTCCCATATAAGATGTCTTCTTCCGGCATTGTGTCTGATGGAGCCATGCAGACACTGCCTCAATATTGTATTAATCAATGCAACAGTAAGACATGCAGGGATTTTTACTTAAGATTGAATGGGAAATTCGGACGTTATAAGTGCCCTTACGGTTTCACGGTTTGCGTGGAAGAGATAGCAGGTATTCCTATTATTTTTGTTGGAATGGATGTGGTTGGCATTTCTGACAAGAAGCAAGTGCAGAAAAGAACGACAGCAAAGGACTATATTCCTCGACTGAACAAGGAACAATATGAGAAGCGTCTTAGCATGATGAAGAAAATGGCCGTCTCCCTAAATGATTTTTATTCACAAGTACAAGGAACTCTTCTTGCAGCTGATGACTATCAGTCGAAGATAGAGACACTTGACAATACATTTCATGAACTTCGCAAGCTGAATGGACGATTGAAGGCTAGTGTAGAATGGCTCACCATGCTATTAGACAATAGTGGATATCAACAGGATGCGATGCTCTCTAAGGCATCAAAGGATATTTTTGCTGCATCTCAACTGATTTCCATTCGCCTTTCAACTTACGACCTAATTCTTAACCCTAATTCTGCACTTAATTACGCCAAAAGCCCTTTAGCTATTTATAAGAAGTTTGACAAAGTTGCCAGACTATTGGATTATCAAGCACAGGAAAGTGGAACTACCATTAAAATAACAGGGAACTCATATTGTACATATGAGTGTAGTGATATGGTAGAATTGTTGCCCTTTTTGCTATTGGATAATGCCATTAAATACACAATGTGGGGGCATGACACTTATTTGTCATTTCAAGAAACGGGGAACAAATTAACGGTGACAGTTAAAAGCTTCAGTATTCGTCCTGTCGCACATGAACTGAATTCTCTGCTCGAAAGAGGTGTCCGTAGTAGAAATGTAAATAGCGACAAGGTGGGTCAAGGATTAGGCCTTTATCTTGCTCGTTATATATGTGATTCAAACAATATTTCGATAAATCTTTCCTTGGGAAAGCGAATAGAGGTAGACAATAAAGGAATAAAATACTCTGATTTCATAGTGACTCTACAATTTGAAGGCATCATTCATTGATAATGGATTTACTATGGCTTTTATTCATCACTTCTTTCTGATTAAAGGTATTACATGAGTAATATGTTCTGCACTGTAAGCACTCCACCCCCTTCTTATCTGTTCAAATATACAATTTCTACCCTCTTGCTCTGGCAAGCTTCCCTTGTCGTCGCAGAGGGGCACAATGAATTCAAAAGGTGGTTGAAGGTAAGTGGAAAAGATTTCAAAAAACTTAGTTAATAAGAAAAACTTCAAAGATAGGATGCCCGTTGTTTAAAAGACCTCCTATGCAATTGAGTGCTTACAATAAAATATATCAGTTATGAAAATAACAGTGGCCGGAACAGGCTATGTAGGAATGAGCATTGCCACACTGTTGGCACAACACAACGAGGTTACCTGCGTTGATGTGGTGCCTGAGCGTGTGGACATGGTCAATAACAGAATGTCACCCATACAGGATGACTATATAGAAGATTATCTTGCCCATAAGCAGCTGAATCTTAAGGCAACACTTGACCAGGAAGCTGGTTATCGTGATGCAGATTTCGTGGTGATAGCTGCGCCTACCAACTATGATCCCAAGAAGAACTTTTTCGATACCTCCGCTGTTGAGGCAGTGATAGATGCCGTTCTTAAAGTAAATCCAAATGCTGTAATGGTCATCAAGAGTACCATTCCTGTAGGATATACCCGAGGATTGTATGTGAAGTATGCGAATAAGGGCGAAAAGAAGTTCAACCTGCTCTTCTCTCCTGAGTTCCTACGTGAGAGCAAAGCGCTCTATGATAACCTCTACCCCAGCCGTATCATCGTTGGTATTCCCAAGATGATGAGTGAGGAGTTTAAGGAGGAGAACGAGGCTATTAAGAAGATCGCCGACCTCAATTGGCTCACTGAGAAGGCTCACCAGTTTGCTGAACTTCTCAAAGAAGGAGCCATTAAGCAGGACGTCCCGACTCTCTTTATGGGAATGAAGGAGGCAGAGGCCGTGAAGCTTTTCGCCAATACCTATCTGGCTCTTCGTGTGAGCTACTTTAATGAGTTGGACACATACGCTGAAGTGAAAGGCCTCGATACGCAGGCCATCATCGAGGGAGTCGGACTTGATCCTCGTATTGGTACACACTACAACAATCCCAGCTTCGGCTATGGCGGTTACTGCCTGCCGAAGGACACCAAACAACTGTTGGCAAACTATGATGATGTTCCCGAAGACCTCATCCGTGCCATAGTTGAGAGCAACCGCACCCGTAAGGACTACATTGCTGATGCAATCCTCAAACGAGCTGGTTACTATGATGCCAATAGCCGTTTCGATGCCAATAAGGAGCAGAAATGTGTTATTGGAGTGTTCCGTTTGACAATGAAGAGCAACAGCGACAACTTCCGTCAGAGTGCCATCCAAGGTATTATGAAGCGCATCAAAGCAAAGGGTGCACAGGTCATTATTTATGAGCCCACGCTTGAAGATGGCAGTACCTTTTTTGGCTCAGAAGTGGTGAACAACCTTGCAGCGTTTAAACAAAGGAGCCAAGCAATCGTTGCAAATCGATATGATAGCTGTTTAGATGATGTGAAAGAGAAGGTATATACAAGAGATATTTATAAGAGGGATTAATTCAAATATAGAAAAAATATCAGATAATAATGGAAAACAAAAAATGTATAGGACTTGTGATGGCTTATACTGGTACAAGCTACGGCATGAACTTGCAAGCGTTCGCCACACAACACGTCATCGAGGAATTAGGATATTCTACAGAGATAATTCCAGCTTTCGATAGTACTTCGTCTTTGAAAAACGTTCCTTTTGATTGGGGATTGTTCATATATGCGCCCAAAGTATTGATAAAACGTTATTTTCAAAAAGACAAGACAAATGTGCTATACCCTGTATGGGATGACTTGCATGAAGATAATGATAAGAAGCGTATTGAGGCAGCCAAGGACTTTAGGTCTCGTTTTTTACACAATATCGGTCCGAAGATGAGCTTTGAAAAGCTTGCCAAGTATTCTGAGAAATATGATGCAGTACTTATTGGAAGCGACCAATGCTGGCTCCCAGGCTTCTCATTTAGTCGACGGACAAGTCTCTCATTTGTACCAAATAAAGTACGCAGATTGTCATATTCTACGAGCTTAGGCGTTTCTGCTTATCCGTGGTATTTGAGAAGCAGTTCCAGAAAAGCCTGGAAACGATTCGACTTTGTCAGTGTACGTGAAGAGGCAGGCCGTAAAATCATTAAAGATATATGCGGTGAGGATTTTCCTGTTGAATTGGTTATTGACCCCACTTATCTGATTTCTTACGAAGAGTGGAAGCAACTGATTCCCGAAAAACGAATGAATGAGAAAAAATACGTGCTGAGTTTTATTTTGGGCAATAATAAGGAACAGATGTTGTGTGCAAAGCGATTCGCCCAAGCTAAAGGTTTGGAATTAGTGTCCATCTTGAGTAACGAGAGCTCTACAGACATTGATACAACATATCCCGACCGCGTGATTGTTGGGGCTGCACCTGACGAGTTCGTCAATTATGTCAGAGGTGCGGAATTTATATTTACTGACTCTTTCCATGGTATTGCTTTCTCTGTGATTAACAAAAAACAGTTCTTTGCTTATTACAGAAATCGAGGGGAGACACAGGCAAAATATTCCAGGAACTCGCGAATAGACAATATCATGGAGATGTGGCATATTCAGCATCGGCTGATAACTGATTACACCATTGATTGGCAGACATCAGACATCAAAGAAATCGACTACGCAAAGGTCGACACTCTTATCGAACAAATGAGAAGCCACTCTTTTGAATATCTTCATAAGGCTCTTCCTTAAATACACTTACAATGCAAGAATTATTCAAAGAAAAAAAAGATTGTTGCGGATGCGAGGCTTGTGCTCAATCCTGTCCCGTCTCCATCATCGAGATGAAGGCCGACGAGCAGGGGTTCTTCTATCCTCATATTACTGATAGCGAAAAGTGTATATCCTGCAAGCGGTGCGAAAAGGTATGCCCTCTTAAAAATCGTGTGATACCTCCCAGAGAAACAAAAAGTGCATATACAGGATTTGCCAATGATCTTAACATCGTTAGAAGCAGTGCGTCAGGCGGCATAGCCACCACTCTCTCCAAAGCCTTTGTTTCCGACGGCGGTATTGTGTACGGAGTAAAGTATTCCGACGATTGCCTTTCAATAGAATATGCACGGGTTGAAGAAAAGAATGAACTTCACACACTTCAAGGTTCAAAGTACGCACAGTCGCGCAAATATGATGTTTTCAAAAATGTTCTGGCTGATTTAAGGGCTGGGCGAAAAGTATTGTTCATCGGTCTGCCGTGCGATGTGTCAGCCTTGTACAATATTGCAAAAAACAAAGATGCAAACCTTTACACGATTGAACTTGTTTGTCATGGAGTAACTTCACCAAGTGCCCATCGCCAATTCGTGGAGAATGAAATCGCAGACCAGCACTCGCGCATAAAACAGTTTTCTGTTAGATATAAGAAAGTTGGTTGGAAACCTTATTATATCTACGAGAAATACGAGAACGGCACCGAAGTTGTAAAGCCATTCCGTCCTACGGACTATGGCATTGTATTTCATTTCCTTAAGCGTCCAAGTTGTTATTCTTGTAAGTTCAAGATATATAACAATACATTTGGTCTGCAAGCCGACCTAACGATAGGCGATAATCACGGTGTTAGTGAAGCGTCACCATCTTACAATCATTGGGGTAGTTCCGTATGCTATTTACACACCGACAAAGGAAAACAATTACTGGATTCCATATCGGCTGATTTCAAGTTGCGAAAAGAGAAAAATATAGAAACAGTCGTCAAGCACAATCTGGCGCTATATAAACCTTTCCCCCAGAAAAGTAATTATGTGGAGTTTAGATCTGTTTTTGCGAAGGCGGGTCTTCATGCTGCATGTACGCACCCGACTACAGTCAAACTGGAAATCCAACTTAGGAAAGAGCGTCGTAAGTCGGAAATAAAACTCTTTATATATAAAATCACAGGACTATTATGGCTAAGAAACCAATTGCACAGATAAAAGAAGCTTTTGATAAAGGCCGTAAGAGTAAGGATACAAAAACCCTTGTATCTAATTTCGGTTATTTGACACTTCTTCAGATTGCAGGTTATCTTTTTCCTCTGATAACGATGCCGTATCTTGCTCGGACCATAGGAGCTACAGGCTTTGGAAAGATAGCTTTTGCTTCGGCTACGGTCATGTGGTTTAATTCTATAACCACGTGGGGGTTCGATTATACTGCAACGCGAGACGCAGCAAGGAATCGTGAGGACTTAGACAAAGTCTCAGAGATATTCTCAAATATCATTTGGGCGCGTGCTTTTCTTTCTTTGGTGAGCCTGGCCTTACTCGGTATCCTTATCGCATTCATCCCCAAGTTCAACGAAAACGCAGCCGTTTTGCTTGTAACCTTCCTGATTGTGCCTGGGCACGTACTGTTCCCCGAGTGGTTGTTTCAGGCAATGGAACGGATGAAATACATTACGATACTGAGCCTGTTGTCAAAATTTTTTTTCACCATTGCGGTGTTTGTGTTCATACATAAACCCTCTGATTACATCTTGCAGCCGCTTTTCATATCGTTTGGCTTTCTTCTCTCTGGCATCATTGCTTTTTACTTCATTATCGGGAGATGGAAAATCCGATTAATGAAGCCCTCTTTTCACCGCATATTCCAAACAATTAAGAATGGTGCAGATGTTTTCATCAACAACTTTATGCCCAATCTGTATAACAGTTTCTCCATTGTTCTTTTGGGGGCCTTTCATGGCGATGTAGCTAATGGAATTTTATCGGCTGGTCAAAAATGTATCAGCATCTGTAATCAGTTTATGGGTGTGCTCTCACGCACATTCTTTCCATATCTGTCACGTCATTCTGACAAACACCATGTTTATGCTATGTTGAGCATTTTACTTGCAGCTACATTTTCATTTATCATTTTCTTGTTCTCCCCCCTAATTATCAACATTTTATTCACAAAAGAATTTGATGCTGCCATAGGGCTTAGCCGATTAATGGCATTATCATTATTGTTCCTGAGCATATCAAACGTGTATGGGACAAACTTCCTCATTCTTCGGGGATATGAGAGACAGCTGCGGAACATAACTTTTGTTCTGTCTATTATCGGCTTATTGATGGGAATACCGTTTGTCTACTTCTTTAGCTATTGGGGGGCTGCAATCACTATCACCTCTACACGCGGACTTATTGCAATAACAACAATGCTTTATGCCAAAAGTATAGAACGGAAAAACTAACTATTTTTCAAGCCAGTAATGATAGACGCTCTCAATAAGAATCTACTTTGAAAGAAACTCGCTCATTAACGTGTTTTTTAACCGTACCGGCTATTTTTGTTTTTGAATCACAGATAATTATTTTAACGTATAATAATGTTACCAGTTTACAAATATATTAGAAGGCCTTCTTTACTACTCCTTTCTTTACTGATAAAGTTTGGAGGAACCCTTTCAGACAAATTGTATTTACAGATTTTGTATTATCTTAAGATGGGACGGCTACTGAACCTGAAACAACCGACTCGATTCACGGAGAAACTTCAATGGATAAAGCTATTTTATCGTTTGCCTATATTAACGACACTCGTAGATAAAGAACAGGTGAAACCACATGTTGCAAAAATCATCGGTGAAGAACACTTAATAAGAACATTAGGAGTATGGAATTCTTTTAAGGAAATAGAATTTGATAAACTGCCTAACAAGTTCGTTCTCAAAACGACCAATGGCGGAGGTGGTACAAGCGTCGTTATTTGTCGTGATAAAGACCATTTGGATATAGATATGGCGAAGAGAACTATTGAGAGAAGTCTTCGACAGGATATTTATAAACATTTTCGTGAGTGGCCATACAAAAACGTAAGCCACCGTATAATATGCGAGGAATACAAAGAGGATGATAGTGGTGAATTACGAGACTATAAATTTTTTTGTTTCAACGGTGTTCCCAAGGTCATGTTATTAGCCAGCAATCGATATACTGCTCATAATTTTAATTATTATGACATGGACTTTAACAAACTCCCAATAACAAGTGTAGCAGGAAGTCAGTCTGGTGAAGAACTTATTAGACCAGACACCTTTGAAGAAATGAAAGCCATAGCATCAAAGCTAAGCAAAGGATTCCCACATGTGCGTGTTGACTTATATTCTTGCGAAGGGAAAGTTTATTTTGGCGAAATGACTTTCTTCGATTCGTCAGGATACGACAACATGTCATCCGATGAATGGGATTTAAAATTTGGAAGTTGGATGGTCCTGCCTGACCATAAAATAATGTAGAGGCGTTATGTATAAAGATCGTTATATCATATTGTATGTTTTGTTGTGGGAATTATATTTCCTTCAAGGAACTTTTGGTTTTCAGGGAGCCTTCTCTCAGATTCTCCTTATTTTTCTCCTTGCAGTATCAGCTTTTTACTGTTATAAGGTTAATGTCTCAAAAGTAAAAAGTCAAGGAATAAAAGCAGTAAATATTCTTTTACTTTTAGTTTTTGTGTACGGCCTATACTTAATAATTCAAGGTCAAGACTCTGCTGCATACGGTAGGGCGTACTATCACATTAGTAGGTTCAGCTACCTTAAAGTCTTTCTTATTTCTTTATTACCTATTTATTTCTTTTATTATAATACAAGGAATAAAGAGATAAGCCAAAGAACTTGTATCTTTTTGCTTTTTGTTTTCCTTGTTGGATACACATTATCTTTCTACACAAATTTGTATGAAGTAACCGACGGCGATGAAGAAAAAGAAATCACTAATAATGTGGGGTACTATTTTCTTTCTATCGCTCCTCTCGTTTATCTAATAAAAGAACGACTTCTACTTAAAACGATTGCTATTGGTGTTATTTCATTTTATATTATCATGTCGTTAAAACGCGGTGCCATGCTAGTTGGCGGTATCTGTTTAGTATTATTCCTATACAATAACTTTAGATATTCTTCAAGAAGAAACAAATTCATTGTATGTGTATTATCTATTACTCTTTTATTTTTGATGTATAACTATGTTATTGATTTTTACAATAGCAGTGATTACTTCCAATATAGATATGAGCAAACGCTTGAAGGTGAGTCGAGCGGAAGAGATAACATATATTCAAGCATGATAAGTGGGTTCTTAAATCAAAGTAACATTTTTAGTATATTGTTTGGAAATGGAGCAGATGCCACGATTCGACTATATGGATCGTATGCCCATAATGATTGGCTGGAGTTTCTTACAAATCAAGGGTTGGTCGGTGTTGTTATATATGCAATTTACTGGTCTTTATTGTATAAAACATGGAAGAAAACCATCGGCAACATTTCTCTTTGCTTAGGTACTTTTATCCTTATTTATTTTACAATAACATTTTTCTCAATGTCTGCAAACGACTACTCGCCGTGCGCTTCTCTGTGTTTAGGATATTGCTTGGCTCGTTCCAACCACGTTTGGCACTAATCAAAACATGAACATTCTCATTATATTGTATCATCAGTAAGCCATCATTTTAGCGTAAGGTTATAAAATAATAATATCTACATTCCATTATTTGTAGCCACAGATGATATTGTAATACACAAAACAGTTGTAAACTCGGATTATTATGGCTTTTATAATTTTGCTTAAGGAGTAATTTGCGTCTGAACAAAAAAGAATAATAAAGAATATATTTATTGTGGATCGACAATAGATAATTAATGAGACAAATATGGTAATGAAAAAGATTGATTCAATCATTTTTACAGGCGTTATCAAGAAGATTCCCAACTGCGGGGTTTCTATGAAAAACAAGTTGTTTATAGAACGCTTTCAAGAAGTGTATAGAAAAGTATGGGTTGTGGGCTTAAACAAGGAGTCCTGGCATCTTTATCTGTTGCCAATGAGAATTATACAACTCATAACGATGGCTTTTATTCACTATAGGGCGATTATTGTAGTTTCCTCAAATTCTTGGGAGTCTAACATAATTATCAGGACATTGCAGTTATTCGGTCTTTCCAATCGGATTCATTTTTTTGTTGTAGGCGGAGTGTTTCATAATTATTTAGGTTTTCGATATTCCATTTCCGCTTATAAAAAATTAAAGGCAATATATACACAGAGTCCCAAAATGGTAAAAGTAATGAATGAAAAAGGCCTGAAAAATGTTATGTTCGTGCCGAATTCAAAACGAATAGACCATTACCCACCAATAAAATTAAGAGATAGTCAGGAGTGTTTGAAGTTTGTTTTTTTATCAAGAATTCATCCAGACAAAGGATGCCAGCAAATCATAGAATGCTCAAAATTGTTAAATAAGAAGGGGCTGACTTCAAAGTTTTCTGTTGCTTTTTACGGAACAATTTTTCATGATTATGAAAAGGCATTTCTTGAATCTATCGAGAATATTGAAAATGTTAATTACAAAGGTTATCTTGATTTGACCACCAAAGCTGGATATGATGAGTTGTCAAAATATGATGTCATGTTATTCCCGACCTATTGGCATGGAGAAGGTTTTCCAGGGGTGGTTATAGATGCCTATATTGCAGGATTGCCTATAGTAGCAAGCGACTGGAATTTTAACGCGGATGTCGTAACGTCGGAGACAGGAATCATTATACCGTCCAAAAACCAAGAAGAACTCCTTAAGGAGATGCAGATTTTCATAGAAGGGGGTTACAATTTAGCTGAAATGAAAATCCGATGTCAGCAGATAGCCCATCAATATGATAACAGAAATGTGTTGTCTGAAGATTGTTTAAAAAAAATGGGAATGTTATAAGACTAATAATATGGATATTTTAAAATTCAAACGTATTCTTTCAAGTTCTTCTGCTAAACTGTTGGGTCGAAAGTTATCTTATTGTCTAAGATACTATCATAACAGAAAGCATTGGCCAAACCTCAAACATCCTAAAGATTTGAGTGAAATCTTAATATCAAGAATTCTTTCTAACGAATTTGAAAAATATGCACTTTATGCTGACAAAATCAAGGTTCGCGAGTACGTAAAAGAAAAAGGGTTGCAAAACCATTTACTTCATCACTATGGTTATTGGGACGATGCAGCAAAAATAGATCTTGATGCTTTGCCAGAACAGTTTGTTTTAAAAACGAGTAATGGTGCAGGAGGCAAAAACATATTCTTATGTAGAGACAAAAAAACATTTGATTTTGAATACGCCTGCCAGCAACTATCTATTGCATTGCGTAAAAAATATGAATATGAAAAACAATATAATGTATATAAGCCCTATATCATCTGTGAGGAACTGATAGACACTGGCAGCAATGCTTGGCCTACCGATTATAAATTCACTTGTATTCATGGTCAGCCAGTTGACATATTTATCGGAACGGAACGTGAACACGGGGTTAAGTTCTGTACTCGTAATCTAGACTGGAGTATACTTGATAATACCAAGTCGAGTTTCCTTCCTGATGCTGATCCCCCAAAACCTAAACATTTGAATGATATGATTGAGATAGCAAAGATACTTTCAGCCGATTTTGACTTTGTTAGAGTGGATTTGTATGAGCATAATGATAAAGTATATTTCGGTGAGCTCACTTTTTCTCCGTGGGGTGGTATAATGTATTCATATACCGATGATGCAATAAAAGAATACGGAAGACTATTGTTGGAAAAATATTAAGAATAATTCTTTTGAGCAGTACTTTTTTTTGCAGAAACACACAGTTTTTTTACATGAACATCCTCCATATCTCCAACGGCTTTGCCGACAGCAAGGTTCACAGCAACCTGACACGAGCCTTAGACGATTTAGGTATTGACCAGACTGTATATTGCCCAGTGCGTGAGGAACGGCTGATGGGTAAGAACCAGTTTGAGGGTCAGCATATCAAGTTTGTCTATAGTTTCTGCATAAAGCCGTGGTATAAGTATGTTTATCATTTTAAGCGGTGGATGCTTTACCGCAACATGAAGAAAAAAATTGACCTGAAAGTTTTTGATGTGATTCATGCAGCCACTTTGTTTTCTGATGGCGGACTGGCATTGAAGGCTCATAAGAAATATGGCATTCCCTATATTGTGGCGGTCCGTAATACGGATATAAACATCTATATTCACAGGCTAAGGCACACACATGCGTTAGGCAGGGAAATAGCAAGCAAGGCAAGCAAGATTGTCTTTATCTCAAAAGGCGAGATGGAGGAATTCTGCCAGTCGGATTTCATTAAGCCTGTTTACGCCAAGATAAAAGATAAGATTGTGTTTCAGCCTAACGGGATTGATGACTATTGGCATCAGCATATCTCATACGAACAACGCATCGGGCATGATGTGCTTTATATTGGTGACTTTTCTGCTAACAAGAACGTTGTTCGTCTGGCTGAGGCCGTATTGCAACTCAGGAAAGAAAAGGGCTTTGAGGATGTACGACTGATTATTGTTGGAGGAGAAAAACAAGGAGGTGGCAGAAAGAACGACGGTAGAACTCAACAAATGATAAATGAACATCCAGAGGCTATCAAAGCATTGGGAAAGATTTATGAGAAAGACAGACTTCGGGAAGTAATGCATTCATGTGCACTCTTTGCTATGCCCAGTATTCACGAAACATTCGGCCTTGTTTACATTGAAGCATTAAGCCAGAATTTACCAGTGATATTCACAAAAGGACAAGGCATTGATGGACTGTTCGATGAGTCCGTAGGAGTTCGGGTCAATGCATTTTCTGTAGAAGAAATATCGGAGGCTATAAAAAAAATACTCAAGAATCCGAAAAGATATAATAATAAACAGATTTGTTTCCATGATTTCAATTGGAACACTATAGCAGAGAAATACTATAAATACTATCACGAAATAATATGAAGCAAAAATGAAAGTTCTTTATATTCACCAGTATTTCCAGATACCGAGGGACAGTGGGGCTACTCGCTCTTACTGGTTTGCCAAGAAATTGGTGGACAATGGTATCAAAGTGACGATGCTGACATCGACGAACAAGCATTTCCCCGAAGCGGGACATGTTGACATCGAGGGCATCGACGTGCTGTATGTAAAAAACGCATACAGCCAGTATTTCAGCAAGGCGAGGAAGGTTTACTCGTTCGTGAAGTTCGTCGTCCAGGCGATATGGAACGGGAAGAAGCAGAAGGATGTCGACCTGATGTACGCCACGTCGACACCGCTCACCGTGGGGTTCATTGCCTTGGTCCTGCATAAGTTGAAAGGATGGCCATACATCTTTGAGGTGCGCGACCTGTGGCCGGAGTTCCCCATACAGATAGGGGCTATCCGCAACGGACTGGCCATCAAGATGCTGAGGAAGCTGGAGAGAGCTATCTACAAGAACGCCGTTCATGTGGTGGCCTTGTCGCCTGGTATGGAGGATGGCGTACTGAAGTGTGGCACGCCGAAAGAGAAGGTGACGATGATTCCCAACATGTCGAAACCTGATCTATTCTTCCCCCGAGAGAAAAAGGATGAAGACTATGAGAAGTATGGCATCGACAAGACGAGGTTTAATGTGGTGCACGCCGGGGCTATGGGTGTCGCCAACGGACTGGGCTATATCATCGAGGCGGCAGACATTCTTCAGAACAAGATGCACGACGACAGCATTCACTTCGTATTTGCCGGCGGAGGTGCCACGCAACCGATGTTAGAGAAGATGGCTTCGGAACGAGGATTGAAGAATGTGCGCTTCTTGGGGTATTTCAACACGCAGGGAATATCAGACGTAATGAATCTGTGCGACATGAGCATCGTAAGCTTCAAGAACTTGCCTATTCTCTATACCAATTCGCCCAACAAGCTGTTCGACTCGCTGTCGGCAGGACTTCCTATCATCGTCAACTCCGCTGGCTGGACGAAGGGAATTGCCGAAGATGAACACTGCGGCATCTATGTTGACCCGGAACATCCGGAGGAATTGGCACAAAAACTGATTGACATCAGAGACAAGAAAGATGTCTTGAAAGTGATGGGCGAAAATTCCAGAAGGCTCTCTTTGGAGAAGTTCGACAAGTCGATTCTCTCAGAGAAATTTTTCCAGGTGGTGAAGGCTCATTTGCCTTCTTAAGTGTCATGTAACGGTCATCATGCAAAAGCATCAAAAGTATTTCGCCATCATCCGATTTGCCATAGGGACGGAAGATAGACTGCCGGACGATATGGAGAATATCGACTGGCTGGACTTCTTCGACTTCTGTTGCCGTCAGAGCATTGCAGGACTGGTGTTTGGCGGACTCGAACGTTCTGGAACGAAGGTGCCACCACAGGTTCTCTTCAAGTGGTTAGGGATCGTCAACACCATCAAGAACAAGAACCTGTCTGTCGACAAAAAGGCTGTTCTTGTGACCAAGTTCTTCAGAGACAGGGGCTATCGTAGCTGCATCCTGAAAGGACAGGCTAATGCGATGATGTACCCCAAGCCAGAACTGCGTTCTCCAGGCGACATCGACATCTGGGTGGAGGGGAAGACGGAGGACATCATCAGGATGGTGCAACGGGAGGCTCCTTCAGGCCATTACTCGCTGCACCATGTAACGATGCCCGTATTCAAGGATGTGTCGGTGGAAGTGCACTACCGCCCCATCTTCCTTGACAACTGGTTATTGGACAAGCGTTTCAAGAGTTATCTCGACGGGATTGCTGACAGACAGTTTGCTCATTCTATCTGTTTGGGAGAGAATGACGCTTTGGTAGGCAGCCTGACCGACGACTTCAACACTCTCTACCAGCTGCTTCACATGTGGCACCACCTTTTCAGCACACGCAACAACCTGAAACAGCTCATCGACTACTACTACCTGCTGAAGCGGGGTATCGGTGAGGAAGCGCGCAAAGAGATAGTTGCGTTATTCAAAGATCTTGGTGTCATGAAATATGCGAGGGGCATCATGTGGATTCAACAGGAGGTGCTCGGACTGGAAGCGCAATTTCTAATAGTAGAACCTGATGAGAAGATTGGAAGGGTTCTCCTCACAGAGACTCTGAGCTACGGTCTCAAGAAGAAGCATACGAAAAAGAACGTGCTCATCGGGCGCATCGCTGATAACGCTCACCTCTTTCGCTATTTTCCCTCATCGGTGGTCATCAACCCTGTCTATCTTGTATGGCACCAGTGGTGGAAGTGGAAGATGAAGCGGAAACTGAATAAGTCTGCCAATACTTCTTATGGTAAGGTTCTTGATGAGCTTCAGAATTTAAACACTGACATGTAGTAGGACGAAGACGAAGGACGAAAACGAAAAACTATGGGAGAGATAAGGAAGGCACGGAATTTTAGGGAGTATAAAGTGTGGCAAGACGCTGTATCATACGCCTCGGAGATTTATAAGGTGACGGCCACGCTGCCATATTTTGAACGAAAAGGTTTATGTGACCAGTTGCAGAGAGCTGTAGTTAGCATATCAAGCAATATTGCCGAAGGTTCGGCTCGTCCGTCGGATGCAGACTTCGCTCATTTCCTTGACACGTCACTCGGTTCCGCTTACGAAGTAGAAACACAACTTCAGACAGCCAAAAACATTGGATATATTCAAGATGACCGGTTTACTCTTTTAAAGACAACATTAATTAACATTGAACAGCAGTTATCGAATCTCATTTCTTTCATCCGTAAGAAATAGATTTTGAGTTATTCGTAATTCGTTGTTCGTATTTCGTGTATTTTTTATGTACAAACATTTCTTCAAAAGACTATTTGATTTCTGCATCGCTCTGGTGGCGTTGCTGCTGATAGGGTGGCTGCTAATTATCATCGCCATTTGGCTGCACTTTGCCAACAAAGGGGCTGGAGCAGCCTCACCCCCGACCCCCTCTCCAAAGGGCGAGGAGACTGCCTCCGGCGGTAACAAAGGTTGGCTACGCCGATTCTTGAATCCTGTGATATTCACGCAGGAACGGCCTGGCCTCCACGGGAAGATCTTCAAGGTCATCAAGTTCAAGACGATGACGGACGAGCGGGATGCAGAAGGGAATCTTTTGCCTGATGCACAGCGGTTGACGAAAGTCGGAAGGTTCGTTCGTTCTACTTCCATTGACGAACTGCCGCAGCTCATCAATGTGCTGAAGGGTGACATGGCGTTGATTGGCCCCCGCCCTTTACTGCCACAATACTTACCTTTATATAATAAGGAACAGGCGCGACGCCATGAGGTGCGACCGGGTATCAGCGGCTGGGCTCAGTGTCATGGGCGTAACGCCATCAGCTGGACGGAGAAGTTCAAACTGGATGTATGGTATGTAGACCATGTTTCCTTGTGGACAGACATCAAGGTGATATGGATTACCATCATGAAGGTGCTTAAACGTGCTGACATCAACGAGGCCGGACAGGCCACGATGGAAGCTTTCAATGGTCATAACTGATTGAACATGAATTATCATCAATTACTCACGAATTACTCATTAATAAAATGAAAGATATTGCCATTTATGGGGCTGGCGGTTTCGGAAAGGAAGTGGCCTGCCTGATAAACCGAATCAACGAAAAGGAACCCACATGG
Organism: uncultured Prevotellaceae bacterium; assembly: GCA_902801375.1. GTDB lineage: Bacteria > Bacteroidota > Bacteroidia > Bacteroidales > Bacteroidaceae > Prevotella. The sequence goes on from CADCIB010000001.1 coordinate 118,101, forward strand.
AAACTTGTTGGGTTCTTTGATGATGACCCGGCGAAGAAGGGGGAGATGGTGTCGCATTTCGGCCCTTGCCTGGGTGGGATAGATGACCTGAATGCCTCCCCCGGTGAAATAGCCGTGGTGATGGCAATGGGCAATTCACATACAGTACAGAAGATTGTGCCGAAAATCACGAACGAGAAGGTGTGGTTTCCGAACCTGATAGACATCTCATTCTATCTTGCTGACCCGGAAACATTCAGCATAGGAAATGGAAACATTATCATGGGACCAGGCGCTGTGACTTGTGACGTGTCAATAGGCGATTTCAATGTACTGAATGGGAGCGTCGTAATAGGACATGACGTCGTTATTGGCTCTTACAACACACTAATGCCAGCTGTAAGAATATCGGGCGAGGTGAAGATTGGCAACGGGAACTTTTTTGGAGTGGGTTCTATAGTACTCCAGCAGTTAAAGATAGGTGATAATGTCCGACTGGGTGCAGGCAGTGTGCTGATGACCAAACCCAAGAACGGTAATCTTTATATTGGCGTACCAGCAAAGAAAACAGAGTTTTAATCATATTTATTAACGTTTTAAAGTTTAAACACAATGAAAAGTTTAGAAGAATTCGTACAGCTCTTTGCAGAGCAGTTTGATGACACAGACGCAAGTGAAATCCAGGCAACAACAGCATTCCATGATCTTGATGAATGGTCTTCACTGATTGGCCTGAGCGTCATCGCTATGGTAGACGAGGAGTTTGACGTGGCCCTGAAGGGTGACGACGTGAAGAATGCCGTGACTGTAGAAGATTTGTATAACAATGTAAAAGCAAAACTTTAATGGCATTTCTCGAATTTAAGAACGTTAGGATCGCCGGTATTAGTGCCGGCGTTCCTAAGAATGTGGCGAGTAACCTACATCCTAGTGACCAAGATAATATTTCACATGAATATACTCCTGAGGAATATGTGAAAACAACGGGTGTTGAAGAGCGTCGAGTGTCAAGTGTGTTGACCACGTCCGACTTAAGCTATGCAGCAGCTGAACAGCTCATTAAAGATCTTGGATGGAACAAAGAAGATATCGGAGCACTAATATTCGTATCTCAGACTCCTGACTACATACTACCGGCTACAGCTTGTATTCTTCAGGACCGTCTTGGTCTTAGCAAAGAGTGTTTTGCCGAAGATATCTCACTTGGCTGTTCTGGTTGGGTATATGGGCTTAGTACTGCTTTGGGCTTACTCGGTGAGGGTAAAGTTAAGAAAGCTTTGATTTTATGCGGTGATGCAAAGAAACGTTTCCGTATTGATAATTTGTTAAGAGATCCACTTTTTGGCAGTGCTGGTACTGCTACAGCAGTAGAATATTTCGAAGGTGCAGGAAACATCCAGTTCCATTTCGGTACTGATGGTAGTGGTTTCGATGCAATCATCACTCCTGATATGGGAAGCCGTAATCCTGTAACCTTGGACAGTTTCAAAATGGAGGAATATGAAGGTAAACCATCTATGCGCCTTATGACTCGTATGAAGGGCATGGATGTATTCTCTTTTGGAATTACAACAGCACCAAAGACTGTTAAGAAAATAGCGGAGCATTTCGGATTTGATTATCTGGACTATGATTATTATATCTTCCATCAGGCTAATATGAAGATGAATAATATGATAGTGAAGAAATTAAAGCTCCCTGTAGAAAAGGTGCCTTCCTGTATGTACCATTTCGGAAATACATCATCCGCAAGTATTCCATTGACTATCGTAGGAGAATTGAAAGGGAAATTTGAAAACAAACCGACAAAATTCTTATGCTGCGGTTTTGGTGTCGGCCTTTCTTGGGGAACTGTTGCCTTTGAGACAAATAATATTGTTGTTTCTAATCTTGTTGAGGTTGGTGATAACGAAGAAGATAATAAATATGTCGTATAATCCATTTTCGTTAGAAGGAAAGACTGTGCTTGTAACCGGTGCCTCTTCGGGCATCGGACAAGCTACAGCTATTGAATGCTCCAAAATGGGGGCTAAGGTCGTTATTACCGGGCGCAATGAAGAGCGTCTGAGCGAAACTTTTTCACAGTTAGAAGGAGAAGGCCATATAAAGATAGTGGCAGACCTCAATATGCAGAGTGAAATTGACTCGCTTGTTGACGCTTGCCCTGAACTTAATGGGTTGGTTAACAATGCAGGTAGAGGCAAGAGCAAACCTGTAAATTTCTTAAAGTTAGAGGACTTACAGGATGTTTATCAAACAAATGTCTTTGCAATCGCACTATTAACCAAGGGACTCTTGAAGAAGAAAAAACTTGTCAAGGGTGCCTCTATTGTGTTTACTTCATCCATCTCTTCATATATGACTGCGGCTGGATTATCAATTTATGCATCTTCTAAAGCTGCTGTTTGCGGATATATGCGTACTTGCGCAATCGAGTTGGGTTCAAAAGGCATCAGATGCAATGCTGTCTTACCTGGTATGGTGGAAACCAAACTGATAAATAGTGGCACTTATACCGATGAGGATAAAAAGAATGACCTTGCTCTATATCCACTTGGTCGCTATGGCAAGCCAGAAGATATAGCGCGAACTATGGTATTCCTTCTCAGTGATGCCAGCGTATGGATGACAGGTACAGAGCTTGTGATTGATGGCGGACGTAGTTTAAAATAAAAATGGCTATACTAAAATTTGACAATGTTGGCATCACGGCCCTCTCGGCTTGTGTGCCTAAAAATGTTATCGACAATTATCACTACGACTTGGACATCTGGCCGGAAGAAGAAGTGAAGAAGGTGGTCGATAAAGTGGGGGTCGTGGAACGACGTTTCGCAGACAGCAAAACGTGCGCTTCCGACCTCTGCTTTGCTGCCGCAGAGAAACTGATAGCAGACAACCAGATAGACAAGAGCGAGATAGACCTGCTGGTGTTCCTCTCGCAGACACCTGACTATCGTATGCCTGCAACGTCCATTCTGCTTCAAAACAGACTGGGCCTGCCGATGTCAACGATGGCATTTGACATTCAGCTTGGATGCTCTGGCTTTATCAATGCGCTGAGCATCGTCTATGCGATGATGCAGAACAACGGTTTCAGGAAGGCTTTGCTGCTGGATGGCGAGACACGATCGAAGGTTTATAGCCGAAAAGACCGTCGCGAGGCTTTCATTTTTGGTGATGCCGGTGTGGCTGCACTGATAGAGCGTGACGAGAAGTTTGGGGAGAGCCATTTCTCGCTGAACAGCGACGGATCGCGCGGCGACCTGATCATGATCCCCGGCGGTGGCTATCGCAACATGAGTTCCATCGAGACCTTGCAAGAAAAGGTGGTCGATGAATATGGCAATATTCGCAGCGACGAGCAGGGAAGTATGAAAGGTGCTGACGTGTTCAACTTCGTCATCGTTGAAGTGCCTAAGGACATCAAGCGTCTGATTGCTGCTACTGGTGAGGACATCCACCAGATGGACTATTATATCTTCCACCAAGCCAATGCTTTTATCAATAATCATATCGCCAAGAAACTGAAGCTCGACAAGGAACGAATCCCTTGGACGATACAGAAATATGGCAATACTTCATCGGTATCAGTCCCTCTGACGATTGCGAGTGAGTTGAAAGACAAAATGCAAGGTGAGAAGAAACTCATGCTCAGTGCTTTCGGCGTCGGCATGGCATGGGCTACTGCCATTGTACCCTTCGTGGATTGCAGGATTAGTGAAATTGTTGAGATATGATAAGAGAGAAACTGATAGAACTGACAAGGACTCTGCATATCAACAAAATGTTGTTCGCGATGCAGAACGGCACCTTTAAGCCAATGTATAAATGGCCCGACTCGAAGCTTATCCGTGCCGATATGAGGCATTATAAGCATCGAATGGGCTATAGTTTCGATATTAAGAAGCCCAGGACCTTCACTGAGAAGATACAATGGTATAAATTCTTCTATGACAATCCACTTTGCCCTTATATAGTGGACAAAGTCACCTTCAAGAATTATATTGAGGAAAAACTAGGCCCTGGGTATACCATTCCTGTATATGCCGTGTGGGATAATTTGCAAAACCTTGAAACACAGTGGCTTACTGGGGTGCTGCCGAAAGAGTTTTGTTTGAAAGCTAACCTGCAAAGCAACGGACGATGTATCAAAATCATACACGATAAGGATGCCGTTGATTTTGAGGCATTAAAACAGGAGGTGGCAAGTTGGTTCGAGATTGAAAACACACTCGTCAATTCAGCTGACCGACATTTCTATGATAGTACCCCCAAAGTCTTTGCTGAGGCTTATATGTCAAACTTCGAAGGACAATTGTACGACTACAAGTTCTTCTGTTTTGGAGGCGAGCCGTTCTGTATGTACACGGCCATAGATCAATTTGAGGATGGTGTGAATACGGATGCATATCCTATCATGTTCTATGACTTAGACTGGAAAAAGATGGACGTGAAATACGGACATCACCCGAACAATGCAGAAGTGCCCAAGCCAAAGCACTATGAAGAGATGATGGAGGTGGCCAAAGAACTGTCGAGCGGTTTTCCATTTGTCCGTGTGGATTTCTTTGATACAGACGAGAAACTGTATATGGCAGAACTGACATTTAATCCAGGAGGCGGCTTTACGCCTTACTACCCAAAGAGTTTCAATGAGAAGATGGGAGAGATGTTTGTGCTGCCATAGGATAATATCATAAACTTAGAATAATGTCAAAAGCATACGTATTCCCCGGTCAGAGAGCCCAGTTCGTTGGAATGGGAAAAGACCTATATGAGAGTAACGCGAAAGCGAAGGAAATGTTTGATACATATTCATGTAACCCACCATTAGAGCGTAAGGCGATGTTGAGATAAGTTCATACCTTTGCCTCCGACTTTTTTATGTATATGGAGACAAAGGAATATTTTGAGAAGGTGATGCAGGATGTAAGCATGCAACCCCCTTTTATGCGGTGTCGGAATTTTTCTTAATTACTATTTCATGCAGAGCATGTGAAGATTTCAGGGTGAAGGAGAGTAAAAGTTTCGTTCTGAAGCGTAATTCACAACTACAGATGCCGAAAACAGGGGCTCGAATTAATAATAATAGTTAATAATGGCTTAATATTAAACTTTTATTCGTATCTTTGCATCACAAAAGTTTAATTTTGCAAACGGTTATTATAGTTTTTGAGGCTTATGAAGCAAGCGAAGTTGTTTAAGCAAGATATTGCCATACAGGCAATTCTGTACATACTCCAGAGGATGGGCGGTATTTGCGACATACATCGTTGTCACAAGATTCTGTATTTTGCGGACAATGAACACCTGTCGAAGTATGGTCGCTCCATAACGGGGGATGCGTATGTGCGTATGGACTTCGGCCCTGTTCCGACCTGTATATATGATCTCTTCAAAGCGGTGAGGGGTGACAGCTATTTTGCCGCACAGGTCGATGATGTGCGTCGCGATTGTTTTCATTTCGTGAACAACAAGGATATCGTTGCTTCGGCCAACCCGGATATGAGTTACTTATCTGAAAGCGATGTTGAGGTGCTTGACAAGTATATTGCCCAGTTGAAAGATATGAACTTCAACTCTGTGACGGAGGCTTCGCACGGCTATGCCTGGTCGCATACTGCGCAGAATGGTGTGATCAGTGTGCGTGATCGTTTGACAGAGATGGGCGACACAGACGAGTATATCAATTATATCGAGGATCAGATGAAGACTGAGGAGGCTGTTGTGTGATGGAGATTCCGGTTTTGGCGATTGCCAATAGCATTGGGCGAGGAGACATTCTATTGTCCGAGTTTGACGGGATTGACCACAGAAAGTTTTTTGTGGTGATGGGCGTGAGTGAAGAGAAGGTTTGCGGATTCTTTTTTATCAATTCAAATATTCATCCGGCGATTTTCAACAAGCAGGAGCAGCTGAATTTGCAATATCCGTTGTTGCATCGCGATTATTCGTTCCTTAAATACGATTCTTTTTTGTGTGCATCGAATGTGATAGAGCGTAGCCTGAAGGATATTTCGGATGGGATAAGCAATCAGACGACGATGGTGATCGGGCGCCTAAAGGATAAGCATATCAACGATGTTGTCGAGATGGTGCGGGCTTCCAAGGTGATTAGTGAACGGCACAAGAAGCTGTATTTCTATTGATTTTATTGTTTTAGTTATGAACCTGTAAAATAACGTGTTGCAGCGGACTGATTGTGGGCTTTCTGCTTAAAGCTTAAGTTTTAACATCGAAAGACACGGAAGAAACATAAGCATCCCATTCTTTTTTAGGCGGTGTCGGGATTGTCAGAATAAAAAAGTTTTAGAATTTGCATACATTGCCTACATTAAAGGATAATCGACTGATTTGCAACGTGTTAGTTTATGTAGGCAGGTATGTAGGCAATGTAGAGGGACGAAGGACGAGGGTTGAATTACAAAGGACGATGTAAGAAATACGAAAGAAAAAGGAGAAAGAATGATGGACATTCAAGAGATACCGGATTGGTGGGCGCTTTGCCCGGGCTACGGCTGCGAGAAGGCGGAGGACTGTCTGCGGAACATGGCGTTCCGGGATATCCGGAAGGGGACGACACGGTGGATGTGCGTCCTGCCAGAAGCCATGAAGGACGGGGAGTGCAGCTACTTCCAGTCGAAGGAGAAGGTGAGGATGGCTTGTGGGTTCCACGAACTGTGCAGAAGGATTCAGGGACGGGATGCTCGGCACCTGATTCGCATGGAACTGACGGAACGGTTCGGCAGCAAGGGTTCGTACTATCGCTATAAGGACGGCGATCGGCTGCTGACGCCGGAACTGCAGGAAATGGTGGGCCAGGTGTTCCGTCGGCATGGCTTCAAAGGGGAGATTGTCTTCGACAAATACTTTGAATCGTACAATTATACAATGGTTCCATAGGGGGTCCCATGGGCTGGGACTTTGTTCCCACGGGTTGGGACTTTGTTCCCACGGGCTGGGACATTTGTTCCCAGGGGGTGGGATGAGAGAAGTTTGAATTAGGAAGGACGAATTACGAAGGTTGAATTACGAGGGTTGAATTACGAGGGACGATGTACGAAATACGAAAGAGACTGAGATTTGAGAGGAAAGTACTATGAAAATAACGTTGATAAGAACTGATAAGGAGAAGGAACAACATCTGTCGGTGAAGTCGGCAGAGTGGTTCTTCGATCGCATCAAGAGTGACACGAAGGCCGGAGTGATTGGAAAGCTGCGGCAGCATGTAGCGCTCTTCGGTGATATGGGCGACTGGGCGAAGACCTTGACGATGGTCTTTCCGTCGGTGGAGATGAAGAAGACGGCGAACGGACGGTTGGAGGTGACGGCCTTCAACTCCGTGGTGACGCTGCTCGTTGAGGACCTGATGCGCAGTCAGGACATCACGGCGGTGAAGGAAGCCGCTGCGAAACTGCCGATGACGATGGCCGCTATGACCGGTGCTGACGGTCGGACGGTCGTGATACTGGTGGCTGTGGAGGCTCAGGACGGAAGGAAACCACAGACGGAGGACGAGATGGACCAGCTGTGCCGCTCGGGCTACGAGACGGCCTTCGCCGTGTATGGGGGCATCCTGCCGGGAAAGATTACACACCAGCCGGTGAGTGCACGCAGCGCGTTCTTGCTGCCGCTCGACGAGGAGCCGTACTATAACCCGGCATACACTCCGCTGAAAGTGGGCGGAATGACGGCGGTCGGCAAAGAACAAGAGACGGCGGGGCAGCAAGAAACCGACATGTCGCTCTATGCCGTCTACGAACAGATTTACCATCGGGCGGTGGAGGAGGCATACGAGGCTACCGAAGGCATCATCAGCAGTCAGTGGACGGAGGCTTACATCACGGAACTGTTCCGCAGACTTTGCATGGCGGGCGTTCCTGAGGAGGAGGCCTTCCTGCATGTCCGCAACCACCATCAGCACCACGAAGACTACGACGAGGATGTCTTCCGCTCGATAGAAGGTGCTGTCTATGCCGAGGTGAAGCCCCGCAGGAACTACGCCGACGGGGTGAGTCGGGAAACCCGAAGGATGATCAACTTCCTGAACACCCGCTATGTGTTCCGCCACAACCAGGTGATGGGCTATACGGAATATCGCCCGAACAACACATGGGTGGTGGACTGGCAGGCCTGCGACGAGAAAGCCATCAACGGACTGACCATCGAGGCCCGTCTGTCAGGATTGGACGTGCGCGACAACGACGTGCGCCGCTATGTGCGGTCGAACATGATCAGAGCGTTCGACCCGGTGGGCGACTTCATGATGCGCGTCGCCGACCGATGGGACGGACAGACCGACCATATCGCGATGCTGGCCCGCTGCATCCCGTGCGACATCCCACAGTGGGAGCAGTGGTTCCGCAAGTGGTTCCTCTCGATGGTGGCTCAGTGGCTGCTGCCCCGACAGGAGTACGGCAACAGCATCGTGCCCCTGCTTATCTCGCCTCAGGGCGACGGTAAGACAACGTTCTGCCGCAACATCCTGCCGCCCGAGCTGCGGTGGGGCTTCCTGGAGAATCTCGACGTGAGCGAGAAGCGACAGACGCTGCAGGCGATGCACAACTTCCTGCTCATCAACCTTGATGAGTTCAACCAGATCTCGCCGAAGCTGCAGGAGGGTTTCCTGAAGAACGTCATCCAGCTGCCGCGAGTGAAGATCAAGCGTCCCTACGGGAAGCATGTCGAGGAGTTCCGCCGCTTCGCCTCGTTCATCGCCACGACGAACGAGGGCAGCGTGCTGAGCGACCCCACGGGCAACCGCCGCTTCATCTGTGTGCAGCTGAGGGGACCTGTGGATACCGACTACAAGCCTAACTACGAGGCCCTTTACGGTCAGGCCTACCAGCTCGTGATGCGTCACCGCGAGGCGTGGTGGTTCACACCCGAAGAGGTGAAGGCTGTGATGAAGCACAACCGCCAGTTTGAGGTGGTACCTCCTGCCGTGCAGTATTTCCGCGAACACTACGAGATAGCAACAGATGAGAATGACGGAGAATGGCTCACGGCAACCGCTATCTACGAACACCTGCGCAGCATCGCCGGCAGCGGTCTGAAAGCGAATGGCGTAGCTGCCTTCGGACGGTATCTGAAGAATATCCCAGGCATACAGACGAAGCGTCAGACACGGGGCGTGACGTATTTGGTATCGCTAAAATAGGCGTTGCCTACATGCATACATAATTGCCTACATACGATAAACCACTATATATCATATTGTTACACGCGTATGTAGGCAATGTAGGCAAATTTATAAACATTTGTCATGATTGAATTTGGCTCTGACTTCCACTACGTAGAGGAACGAGGCGGTGGGAAGAATACGCTGCAAGACTTCTTCCCGCCGGCAAACTACTACGCGGACGGGAGGCAAGCCTTGATCCATCTGTATCGCTCGCAGGGCTGGCAGCGGCTGTGGGTGCCGGAGTATTTTTGCTATGACGTGGTTGCGTCGCTACAGGAGGCAGGACTGGAACTACAGTTCTATACAGACTACCCAGGAAACAACGATAACGAAAACCTTAACCTTGACTTTAGGGCAGGTGATGCGCTACTGCGGGTGAACTACTTCGGCACGCGCTCGTATCGCAGCCCAGAGAAGATGATGGTGCCCGTGGTGGAAGACCACACGCACGACCTAATAGGCGACTGGGCGTTGAGGAGTACAGCCGACTGGTGTATCGCCTCCCTGAGGAAGTCGCTGCCCATCCCGGAAGGTGGCATGCTGTGGTCGCCTGTCGGATTGCGATTGCCGGAACAGCCTGCCCTATCTGATGAGAACGAGCGGATGGCCGCCATCCGATGGGAGGCGATGAAACTGAAAGCTGACTATCTGGAAGGGAGGTTTGGCGACAAGGACGCGTTTCGGAAGAAATTCACAGAAACAGAGGAATGGTTCGACGATGCGGAGCCTGTCGCTATCGACAAGAGAAGCATGGCGTATCTTTCCCGTTTTGATGTGACGCAATGGCAGCAGGCGAAAAGGCGCAACTGGCTGCTGCTGAAGGATAGTGTGCATGCGGACTTCCTGGAACCAGAGAACGATGACGCGACTCCTTTCTCGCTAATCTTGATGGCAAAGAACGGAGAAGAGAGAGAGCGAATAAGACAACAACTCATCAAGAACGCTGTCTATCCGGCCATATTATGGCATGTGCCGGACGACTGTTGCCAAGAGGTAAAGGATGTCAGCCGAAGGATGATCTCCATCCATTGTGACAGACGATATACCGAGGACGACATGAAGCGGTTGGCGACGATCATCAACGAAGCAATCTAAGCGATGATACATATCTATAGTATTGAGCAAGCGGATCTTTGGGACAGCATCGTCAGAGGTTTTGCCAACTATGATGTGTACTATCTGAGTGGTTACGCCAAGGCATTCCAGCTACACGGCGACGGCGACCCGCATCTGCTATATTATGAGGCGGCAGGCCTGAAAGCCATCTACGTGTATATGAAGCGCAGGACGGCCATCGATGGGTACTTTGACAGCATCACACCTTACGGTTATGGAGGGGTGCTGTTTGACCATGGGGTGGCCAATCCCCTTGAGCTTCAAGAGGCGTTGGCGACATTCTGGCAGGCCTATACGGCAAAGATGCGGGAAGAGGGTATCGTGGACAACTTCGTGAGATATCATCCCGTGTTGAGGAATGCGGAGGGGATGCGTCCGCTCGGCAACGTCATAGACCTTGGCAAGACGATAGCGATGGACCTGCAGTCGCCTGATATCAACTGGGAGAACATCATCAGCAAGAACCGCAACAAGATTCGCAAGGCGCAGAAGAACGGCATCGAGATCCGGCACGGAAAAGGGATGGATCTGATGGACCGGTTCATGGAACTCTACAATGCCACGATGAAGAAGAACAAGGCCAAAGCTTATTACTTCTTCAAGCGGCCTTTCTACGAGAGTATCGAGCGCGACCTGCACGACAACTACGAGATGTTCTATGCCGTGTATGAGGGAAGACCCATCGCCATGTCGATCATGATCTTCGCCAATGGACGGATGAGCTATCACCTCAGCGGGTCGGATATCCAATACCGCAACCTGGCACCGTCGAACCTCCTGCTGTATAAGGCAGCGCTGTGGGGATGTGAACAGGGCTTCAAGACTTTCCACCTTGGTGGCGGCGTAGGCTCGGATGAAGACAACCTGTATAAGTTCAAGGCGGCCTTCAACCGAAACTCGGACTATCAGTTCTCCATCGGCAAGGAAATCTTCGACCAAAAGAAATACGACGAGCTGGTGGCGGAACGCGCCGGCAGGGATGAGGCCTTCGACAAGGAAAGCAAGTTCTTCCCGCTCTATAGGACGTGACGGGAGAGAGAATAACAGATGCAGCACAAAAACATGGAGAGATGGAATGAGCCTGTCTTGCTCAGTCGTGAAGCGTGTCTGAGAAACAAGGAACGGCTGACAGCGTTTTATGATTCGAACATGCAGCTCTGCTCGTATATGGGCGGCTTCTCGCACAGGGATGCCGAGCTGAAGATAGAGGGCATGACCGAACATGTGTCGAATGGCACTGCGATGGTCTTCGGCATGTTTGACGGGGACGAGCTGATCGGCTTCGTCTGGGCCTACGAACACTTTTTCCGGACGGAGAAAAGAGTCTATGTGAACGAGATTCACGTGGACAAAAGATACAGGCACAGGGGTATCGGAAGACGGCTCCTGACCGCTGTCGAGGACATGGCAAGGAGGCTCGGGTATGGCGCCATTTATCTTCATGCCGAAGGGAACAACGAGGGAGCCATACGGCTGTACGAGAGCGAAGGGTTTGAGAAGGAGCGCATCCAACTCAGAAAAGGCTTATGAAGAAGATCCTGATCGTGGGAGGCGGTGTCAACCAGATGCCCCTGATCCGTGCCGCGAAGGCGGAGGGATATGTGGTAGTCGTCGTTGACTATGCAGGAAAGAAATGCCCGGCATACGCTGTAGCTGACAGACTCTACGACGTCAGCACCCAGGATGAGGACGCCATCATGGAGGTGGCCAGGAAAGAAGGTATCGATGGCATCATCTCGAATTCGGAACCTTCCATGCTGATTGTCAACAGCATTGCCGAAAGGCTGCAGCTCGTGGGAAACCCAACCGACGGGATTAAGCAGCTGACATCGAAGGGCAGCTTCCGCCGTCTGCAAAGAAGGGTCGGCGTGTTTGCGCCCGACTGCCATGAGGTGGCAACGGAGGAAGAGGCGGTGAGGGTGGCCGAAAGGATGAGCTACCCCATCATCGTCAAGCCTTGTGAGTCGTCGGGCAGTCGCGGATGTAAGAGAATCGAGCGGTTTGAGCGGGAGATCATCGCTGGCACTTTTCTGGAATGCAGCCGGTATTCCAGAAACGGGAAGGTGGTGATAGAGGAATACGTACCGATGCCCTCGCTACGAACCATCGAGGGTGACATCTTCGTGTATGGTGACACCATCATCTGGGAGGGGCTCTACCACACGACAAGAGCCGGATGGGCTCCGATGGTACCGATGACCTACACGGCTCCGATGCGCATGGACGAAAGGCGGATGGATTCGCTCAGGTCAACGATCCTACGGGTCTTACAGGGTGCCGGTATCCGATTCGGACAGTTCAACATCGAAGGCTACTTCACCCATACCGGCGAATTCTTCATCATAGAGATCAATGCCAGGCAAGGGGGGAATTTCCTGCCTCGTTTCCTGAGGAGGTTTACCGGAATAGACTACAACCGACTGTTGGTGACGACATGCGTCAAAGAGGAGGCCTACATCAACGAGGTAGCGACCTCGGAGAGACCGCATCGTTTCGCGATGATGAGTTCGGTCTATAGTCAGGAGGCGGGTGTCTACCAAGGTCTCGATTTCGACCCGCTCATCCGGGACAAGATAAAGGACGTCAGGCAACTCGTATCGGCGGGTGAAGCTGTGGAGAAATGTATTGACGGGACCAGCATCGTGGCCAGTGTCGACCTGGAATTTGACTCTATGGAAGAGCTGGATGCCTTCACGCCGCTGGTCGTTGATGGCATTCGTGTGAGAATTGTGTGATGACGCATAATAAGGTTTCCGTCATTGTTCCTGTCTATCAGGTGTCGGCATACGTGGAGCGGTGTCTCCGCTCTGTGATGGCACAGACCTATCCTGACATGGAGTGTATCATCGTGGACGATGCGACGAAAGACGACAGTATCGAGAAATGCGAGAGACTCATCCGCCGATACGACGGCGCCATCCGGTTCCGCATCCTTCATCATGACCGTAACCGGGGACTGTCTGCCGCAAGGAATACAGGGACCGAGGCTGCCGTAGGCGACTACCTCTACTACTTAGACAGCGACGACTATCTGTCGCCCGACTGCATCGCCCGACTGGCTGCGGTGGTCAACGAGGACGACGGCATCGAGATGGTACAGGGCAACGGTGTCATGAAGAGTGACGGCGCGGAGAGCTTCTTGTACAGGGCGGACCACCCGATCCTCACGAGGAACTATGAGGAAACGAGGAGGGCGTTCTTCCAAGATCGCTATATCTATATCAGCGTATGGAACAAGCTGATCAAGAAGTCGTTGATTGAAGAGCATCGGATATACTGCCGCGAAGGGATGGTCTTCGAGGATCTGCTTTGGGTGTTCTACCTGATGAAACATCTGAAAAGGACGTACCTGTGCGAGGCTGTCACCTACTATTGGTGCATCAGGCCCGGGTCGATCATGACAGCAGCAAAGGCCGAGACCTTCAGGTGCTATGCCCTTATCTTTGACGAGATTCTTCAACATGCTACGGCAGGAAGGGAACGGGAAGAGCTGGACGGCTATTTGTACTATTTCGTCAAGAGATATATTTCCTACGTTAAACTTGTGCCGACGTTCAAGGAAACAATCAGACGATACAGGGCAAAGGCAAGACAATATCATTGCTGGAAGACCTTTATGGTTTTGTCTGCTGCCAGCATCGTGGCCCGCTTTGGAAACCCGTCGCGACTGCTGGAGAGGATGAACGCCATCAGGTGGAAACTGACGAAAGGTAAATAAGGAAAAGAAGGTGGCTTATACAAAAGCCACGGAAAACTGAAAAAAACACGTAAACATTTTACATAACATATTTATGGCTGAAAGAAAGAGAATTTACCTGTGCCTGGCTCACATGAGTGAGGACGGGATGGAACAGAAGTATGTGAAGGAGGCATTCGATACGAACTGGGTGGTGCCGCTGGGACCGAACGTGAATGGGTTCGAAAAGGACTTGGAACAGTTCACAGTTCAGAGTTCAGAGTCCATAGTTAGGCCGCATCTTGAAAAGAAACGTGTGGTTGCATTATCATCCGGTACGGCGGCGGTGCATCTTGGACTGCTGAACTGCGGCGTGAAGCCGGGCGATGAGGTGATTGTGCAGAGCTTTACGTTCTGCGCATCGACGCATCCGGTGACATACCTCGGGGCTACGCCGGTGCTGGTGGACTCGGAGCCGGACACTTGGAATATCGACCCGGAACTGTTAGAGGCGGCTATCAAAGACCGTATCGAGAAGACGGGACGGAAGCCTGCTGCCATCGTTCCGGTGGCGCTGTATGGCATGCCGTACAAGGCCGACCGCATCATGGAGATTGCGAACAAATACGGGATTCCCGTGGTGGAGGATGCTGCCGAGGGCTTCGGTTCTAAGTATAAGGGGCAGGTGTTAGGCACGTTTGGCAAGTATGGCGTGCTCAGCTTCAACGGGAACAAGATGATCACGACCTCTGGTGGCGGTGCGTTGATAACTGCCAACGATGACGAGTGGCGCGAGATCATGATGTATGCCACGCAGTATCGCGAGAGCTATCCGTACTACCAGCATGAGAAGATAGGATACAACTACCGTATGAGTAATGTCTGTGCAGGCATCGGTCGTGGACAGATGACGGTGGTGAACGACCACTTGGCGCATCACAAGCATGTGCAGAAGATGTACGAGGAACTGCTGGCTGATGTTCCTGGAGTGCATGTACACTCTCAGCCGAACCTCACCCCCGTCCCCTCTCCAACGGGCGAGGGGAGTGTACCCGTGTATGACTCCAACTACTGGCTGTGCACCATCACCATCGATGAGGATGTGAAGGTGAGGGGTCAGGAGGATGCCTATAAGACCATCGTGAAGGGTGCCGTTGGCGGAGCTGCGGGGGTCATACATGTTGCTGACTCAGCCACAACGGACTGTCAGCCGAACGATAACGTGGAGGCGATGCGCGTGGCTTTGGACAAGGCTAACATCGAGGCTCGACCGGTGTGGAAGCCGATGCACAAGCAACCCGTGTATCTTAGAGGAAAGAGGAAAGAGGAGAGAGAAGCGGATTATTCTGTCGTGACCTCGGAGACCAGCGTGTCGTATGTCAATGGGGTGAGCGAGGCCATCTTCAAGATTGGCATGTGCCTGCCCGCAGGACCATACGTCAGCGATGATGACGTGAAGTATATCGTGGAGAATATCAAGGCGAATATCATTGAATGACAATAGGCACTCTACAAGGTTAGTATACATACCTATATATTACAGCAACTGCAGCTACAGACACGATTGTTTGTAGCTGCTGTTGTTTTTGGTACCCACCAAATTCAATTAGTAATTATATACCTTTTGATTCTGAAGTTCACCCCATGGGGTCGAATGGTATATAATTGTCATATCTTATTCGCACATTTTCGCCTTTTCGCGTATTTTCGCAATCTCTATTCTATTCCGTAACTACTCAGGGACCTCGCAGATTGACCTCCTCTAATGACCTCCCCTAGCCCCTCCTGTAGGAGGGGGAATGATTAGTGTCTGCGCTCAGTACTAACTATTCCTCCCCCTACAGGGGGAGATAGAGGGGGTCGCATATCCTCTACAGGGGGAGATAAGAGGGGGTCGCAATCCCTGCAGGTGGCTGATTCCCTTCATGACCTCCCCATCACCCCTCCGAGCCTCACCCCCAGCCCCTCTCCAAGGGGAGAGGGTAGCTTAGGGAGGGGAGTGCCTACGGGGTCCAACCTATCAGATATTTGGTGGGGAGTGGCACGGGGGCAACCTATCAAGCATTTGGCGGGGGCAGGTTAGTCTCTGCGCTCAGTACTAACTATTCCTCCCCCTACAGGGGGAGATAGAGGGGGTCGCATATCCTCTACAGGGAGAGTGAAAAGTGCGCATTACCATATCTCCCGTAGCCCCCCTACCGTATTCCTGATAGCGAAGGAAAAAACCTCACAACCTCACATGATGTGCCTGAAAGGCCGATAAACAAAGGGCTGGAGGCATGTGAGGTGTATGGAAGAAACCTCACATACACCTCACATCGTACCTCACACGATATTCACGCGGCCTCCAGGGGAATGGCTTTGTAGAAGGCGAGAATAGTGAAGGGCAAAGATATAGAAATTGATTGGATTATTTGGCGGTTTCAAGAAAATAATGTACTTTTGCGAAGAAAATAGTCTACTGAATAATCATCAAGCCTAAGGCATTTTATTTGTATTTACAATGAAAACAGTATTTTCTTTTTTGCTCAGCCTCGCCACAATGACGGCGACAGCACAGACATTGCCCTATCAAGATCCGTCGCTCGATGCCGCACAACGGGCAGAGGATCTCTGTAGCCGACTCACCCTCGAGGAGAAGGCATCGCTCATGATGTACCGCTCTCCCGCCATCGAACGGTTAGGTATCCCTGCCTTCGAGTGGTGGAACGAAGCCTTGCATGGCGTGGGGCGCAGTGGTTATGCTACGGTCTTCCCCATCACGATGGGTATGGCCGCCACCTTCAACAACGACCTGGTACACAGGGTGTTTTCAGCGGTGAGCGATGAGGCACGCGCGAAGAACACAGAGGCACGCAGGAAGCACAATGTCCGCCAGTATCAGGGATTGTCTTTCTATACGCCCAACATCAACATCTTCCGCGACCCACGATGGGGACGTGGTCAGGAGACCTACGGCGAAGACCCGTTCCTGACTTCGCAGATGGGACTGGCCGTGGTACGCGGTCTGCAGGGTGAGGGACAGAAATACCTGAAGACACTGGCATGTGCCAAGCACTATGCGGTGCACAGCGGACCGGAATGGAACCGCCACTCGTTCGATGTGGAACAGTTGCCCGAACGCGACCTCTGGGAAACCTATCTCCCAGCCTTCAAGGCTTTGGTGCAGGAGGGTCACGTCAAGGAGGTGATGTGTGCCTATCAGCGCATCGACGGTGAGCCTTGCTGCGGCAACACACGCTACCTGCAGCAGATCTTGCGCGACGAATGGGGATTCCAGGGACTGGTCACCAGCGACTGCTGGGCTGTTTCGGACTTCTGGCGGAAAGGTCATCACGAATTCTCCCCCACCAAGGAGGATGCTGTGGCGCGCGCCGTCATTTCGGGTACCGACCTGGAGTGCGGCAGCGACTACCCTGCCCTACCCGATGCTGTGGCACAGGGAAAGCTCTCTGAAGAACAGATAGACATCAGTCTCAAACGCCTCCTGCAGGCACGCTTCGAGCTGGGTGACTTCGACGACGACCGCCTGGTCGGTTGGACCGACATCCCCATGAGTGTGGTGTGCAGTCAGGAGCATCGCACGTTGGCCCTTCAGGCGGCACGCGAGTCGATGACCCTTCTCAAGAACGACGGCATCCTGCCGCTCAACAGCAGCCAGCGCATCGTTGTCATCGGTCCTAATGCCGACAACGCCTCTATGCAGTGGGGTAACTACAACGGCTTCCCCACAGAAACGGTCACCATCCTCGACGGTATCCGGAGCAAAAGCCATCACGTCACTTATCTCTATGGCTTTGAACATGCAGGAAAGCTCATGGACGAGCGACAGCTGCTGCCCGAACATTTCATCAGCCGACTGGCGGATGCCGACGTGGTGGTGTTCGTGGGCGGCATCTCCCCAAAACTCGAGGGAGAGGAGATGAACGTCGATGTGGAAGGATTCAAGGGGGGCGACCGGCTGAGCATTGAGCTGCCGAAAGTACAACGCGACTTCATCGCCACGCTTCATGCAATGGGCAAACAGGTGGTCTACGTCAACTGCTCGGGCAGCGCTGTGGGGATGGTGCCAGAACAGACGAATGCCAATGCCATCCTGCAAGCGTGGTATCCAGGCGAACAAGGAGGACAGGCTGTTGCCGACGTGCTCTTCGGCGACTACAACCCGTCGGGGAAACTGCCCGTAACCTTCTACAAGAGTGTGGACCAGCTGCCCGACTTTGAAGACTATCGCATGGCAGGACGTACCTACCGCTATTTCTCGGGCGAGCCGCTCTATCCTTTCGGTTTCGGTCTGAGCTATACCACTTTCGAGTTGGGGAAACCATCCTACAAAGACGGGAAGGTGCATGTAGACATCACCAACACTGGACACTGTGCGGGAACGGAGGTGGTGCAGGTCTATATAAAAGATCCGCGCGATACGGAGGGACCGCTGAAGACGCTGCGTGCCTACCAACGGGTGAGCCTGCAGCCTGGGGAACAGAAGACGGTGGCCATCGACCTGCCCCGCGAGCGTTTCGAACTCTGGGATGAGAACTCCAACACCCTGCGTGTCAGAAAGGGGAAATACGAAGTTATGGTGGGTACCTCGTCGGCCGACTGCGACCTGCAAATGCTCACCGTGAGGATCAAATAAGATTTGGCGGGCGAATCATCAATTGGTTCGCCCGCCAAATCATTCTGAATGATTACTCTTTCACTTTCACTACATAGTCCATCTTCGCGTTACCATGCTGGAGCACGTTGGTCGTATGAATTTCCATGGGATCAAGATAATAATTGCGAAATTGCTCATTCCATTGAGGATTGAGCACCTCACTGAGGGCGGTGGCATCAAGGTCATACGTGCCATTGCCGGTGAAGGTGTAGTAGTAATTGGAGCCAGACTTCCTAACCGTGAACGTTCCTTCGATGTCATGCGAAATACTACCGCTCACCAGCAGGTTCATTCCAGGATTGTCGCCTTCATACATAAAGTTTACCCATGCATTTGCCGACGTCGAGAAGATTTCGTCATAGAGCTGCTCCATTGTTGCTCTTTCATTGAAGCAAGAAGCCGACAGCGTGAACGTACCGCTTCCTTCATTCGTGTTTTTGTCGAAGGTGCCAGTCACGATCAGACCATTGGCATTCGAACTGATGGCGCCAGCCTCATTCGGTTTCAAGGTATTGTCTGCAGACGTCATGGCTATGTCGATGTCATCATACCAGTCGGCATAATAAATACCATCTTCTGGTGAGGGCTCAACGCACCAGTACAAATAGGGCTCCTCTCCAAAAGGAGTATACATGCCTCCCTCCCTGTAGTCCACATGCACGAAGTTTGGCGACATCAACACCTTTCCACCTTCATCTGCACCAATCCGGAACTCATGGGCTGGTGTGGCCACGAAGTCCTTGCCCAGGATGGTGACCATCGGGCACACCTTGTATTCGCCGTCAGGATAAGGCGAGATGGTCTTGTCGTCCCATAGTACGAACCGCGGATACAAGTTCTTCGGCACTTCCTGTCCCATCATCTGATGAATATGATAGTATTGCAGGTTGTTTCGCTGAGTTTCCACAAGGACATACTCTCCCGCTTCGTTCTTCTTATAGAGACAGGCTCCTGTGGCCACAGGGAATATGACTGCCCCAGAAGGTTCGAAAGAGAAGACGCGGCACGGCAGGCGCTGGCCATCCAGTTCGGCAGGAGCCGAAGCCCATGCCTCCTGGTCTTTCTTTTGGAAAATCCGCTCTTCGACTGCCTCCTCACAATCGCCGAACTCAGGAACGACGGCGGCATCTAACGGCGGGAAGATGTTGAAACCACCGTCGAGGAGCGTCACCTCTTTCTTACCAGAGAACGCCGTTTCCACCGTTCCCTTCACCTCGTAGTCGGCATCAAACATGTGGAGCGACAACTTGGTGTTCTTCATCAGCGTGTAGGTGGCTTCGTCTTCCCACGGCATCGTGGTCAGGTCGAGACCGATGGCGCCAGAAAGCTTCGGGCCCACGAACCATTGTCCACGTATGTCGGCAGCGAAGAGTTTCTTCAGCACGGGTAGACTCTTGAACGTCATGGGGAAGAGCATACCACCCTGAACGAAGCCATTCAGCTCCAGCGACAGGCCTGCAGCACTCGTGTCAATGCCTTGGAATTCTTCATTTCCCCCAGGATGGCCGAAGCCGATATCCATAGAAGGCCACCAGTTCTTCACCTCTAACTTGTTCCACATACCACCCTGCAGTTTGGGCGACTGTGCTGAGAACTTCACATGGGCATCGCCTCGGAGGAAAGCATCGGGAGCAATGTCGAGATAGAGGAGCGGACACGTAGCTGGGATGGGAACACCCCCCAAAGCGCCTCCTATGCCGGAGGGGAAGAAGCTCTTGATCTGCCCGTCGATGGTGAAGCCGAAGCCAACCCCGAAGTCGAGCATCGTGGTGATGCCAATATACTTATCGCCAAAGAGTGAGATGTTCCATGCCGTCTTGATGTTGAGTTTTCCGTCGATGGTCGGGTCGAGTGTGATGTTGAGGTCGTCGCTAGCATAGAGAGGGATATGTGCGCTCAAGGAGAAGTTGAAGAGGTCGCCCTCCCAAGTTCCCTCAGCCCGGCGGGGATGTCCGATGTTGAACTCAGGATGCCCGGCCACCCTGCG
Source organism: uncultured Prevotellaceae bacterium (assembly GCA_902801375.1). Taxonomy (GTDB): domain Bacteria; phylum Bacteroidota; class Bacteroidia; order Bacteroidales; family Bacteroidaceae; genus Prevotella. The sequence continues at coordinate 138,703 of CADCIB010000001.1, forward strand.
GTGAACCAGTTGGCCACGGCGGTTCTCATCATACTGCTCCACCATGACAAGGCGCTCAAAGATGTCCGTGATGTCGTCGATGGCCTCACAGGTCACTTCGATGTTTCCGCCTGAGCCAGTGCTGACGGCAGTCACCTTGCCGCTCCAACCATCGTCAATGTCGAACGAGGCGAACACATCTCCCACCTTGGGCATGATGGCTTGAGGCGTGGCGCTGCTGAACACGAGATGTTCGTATTCTGCATCGTGACTGACCAGATGGTTGAACAGATTGTCCTCGCCCACCTTGCGAAGGCGGGGGTTGTACTTCACTTCGGGCTGCACGAAGCCAACTGAGTCGATGGCTGAGAGCATGATGCGGTAGACAGAGTCGGCGGTGACGATCTCCTGACTGACAATCTGACCGTGTTCTATGCCGAGGGTATCCATGTTGGAGTAGCTGATTTTCTGCACCTCATCGTAGAAGAAGCCATCGAAATGACCGTCGTTCTGGTAGATGTAGAAGGCTTCGTTCTCGTTCTGTGCCTGCGCATTGTTAATGAATGACCATTGGGTGTTGAATGCAAGCATCAGCACGAATACCCAGAAAACCCTCATGTGGGGTCTTGAATGTCTCATGTTCTTCATGGTTTCATCAGTTTAATGGTTTCTGCTTCAGTCTTGATAAGATAGACCCCACTGGGGCGGTCTTCAACAGAGAGTGTGATGGGCTTGCCGCTCTCGGCCTTGCGCTGTTCGAGGAGCAGTCCGTTGGCCGTGTAGACGGCAATGGTGGCGCCCTCCTTCAGGTTGCGGAACGTCACTGTGTTGCCATCGCGGCTCACCTGCACGGCGCGCTCGTTCGTCTGAAGGGCAATGTCGGTGGCCGTCACACCCTCGTAAGTGTAGCGCACGATGTTCTCCAACTGGTAGTAGGCGGTGCTCTTGGTGGTGGTGATCACCAGCTTGCCGTCTTCAAAAGTCGTCTCGGGCATTTCGTTCAGGTCGAAGATGACCTTCTCGCCCGACTTCTGCCACACCACGAGCCTGGGGGCAGACTGTGCCCACGCGCCTACTGTGGCTATCGCGAGCATCAGCATCAGGAATGTTCGTTTTGTTCTCATATTGTTTTGTTTTGATGTTTAATCTTTAGTGTTTTCCTCTGGTGTTATAGACACTGGATGGTGACGTGGCGAAACCACGTCACGCGCGACTGAGGGTGACTGCTGGGACGCATTCTGTTCGCACCAGGTGACGGCCTTGATGTCGGCATTCTTATACACCACGGAGGTGTAGGTCTGACGGCCATGCAGGTTTACAATGGTCTGACGGTTGTCATAGATCACCTCCTGAACGTTGGACATGGGGTAGACGACGGTCTCACCATTCTTCAACTCAATATTCATCTGATATGCCACTCCTCCGTTGGCATTTGCTTTCAATTCGCTCTGCGCTGATAGTGCCGTACTCATGGTGAGCAGGCTCATCGCAATAATCCATCTTTTTGCTTTCATATATCTTGTTTTTTAATTCTATAATGTTTAATCTTATAATCTTATAATGTTGATTTTTTTAATTTTATAACGTTTAATTTTTTAATTTTATAACGTTTAATTTTTTAATTTTATAATTTTGTAATGTTTCACTTGACACTTAACTTATATGTCCTTTCGCCCACCTTCAGGATATAGAGTCCAGGACGAGAGACGTTGAGCGGCTCCATCCTACCGTTGGCTGATGTGCTGCCTGAGGCCACTACCCTGCCGTCGACGGCATAGAGACGGACGGCGGCTCCTTGTTCTGCCCCATCGATCCTTATTTCATGACCATCGACGACTACACGCGTGGCTACCTTGCTATTGTCAACTGCCGTGGCGCCACCACCTGTCCCGTCGTTGAAGAACGAGAGTTTCACCAAGCCGTCCTGATCATCCCACATCCACAACGCATAGCTGTCTTTATTCACTTTGTCATTACGCTCATAGTAGCTCACGCCATTGTCGCTGCTGACAACGAACGAACCGTCATCCTCATAACTGATGGAAGGATGATCGGCAAAAGGCATCTCAAAATACAAGACTGGTGAGTTCTTGATGACAAACTGGTTCCACCAGTGGCGGGTGATGACATAAACTCCTGTCGCAGACGCATGGAAAGTCTGCTCATGGCCGGGTGCGGGCAGGTCGTCCACAATGGAGGTGTAATTCCTCCATCCATCGGCCGCTGCGTAGGCATCCTTACAGCCCGCTGGGACATGAAGGGTTCCTTGCACCTCAGCACCGTCTCTGTCTTCAATAGTCTGGGGAACGGTGGCATAGTCATAGACCTCACGATAGTAGATGTTGTTTCCACTCATCTCCGTCACAGAGGCGGGTATCACCAACTTGATGCTGCTATGTTCTTTAAGACTCCAGGGAGCGATGCGTGTCACCGTCTCTGGGATGATCAGTGCTGAACGGGGGGCATCGCTGGTGACCTGCACCATGTGGAAACCTGAGAAGTGGTCGGTGTCCTCATATACATCTGTGGCATTCTTACCACTGTAATAAAGAGTGGTAAAGTCGCGATCGTACACCGTATTGTTCACGCTGACATAGAGCGGATTGTCGAGCGACACGGACAGCCGCTCCATACTATAGGGAAGCCAGTTGAGGTTGTCCGTCGTCACGCCCGCACCAAGATATACTTCGTCTGCCCTGCTAAATGCATTATCGCCTACCGACTCAAGCACCTCGAACGAGAGTTTCTTGAATGGGCAGCCGGCAAAAGCATTGTCGCCAATCGTTCTGACCATCGACATGTTGTAGGTCTGTAAAACCGCTCCAACGAAGGCTTTGTTTCCAATCATCGAGGCCTGGCTGCTGACCATGATGAGACTGGGGCAATCCTCGAAGGCACTGTCGCCTATTTTGTTGATGCCTTCGGATATTCCCACACTACGCAGGTCCTGGCATCCCTGGCAGACATGCGCAGGAACCTCTTGGATAGCCGATGGAAAGACGATGCTTGTCAGACCGCTGTTGGCAAAGGCATACTCAGGGATGTGGGCTATGGTGTTGGGCAGGTTCACCTGAGTCAGCGTGTCGTTATCCTGAATGGCAAAACAGGAGATCGACGTCACGGGATAACTCTTTCCCTGGTCGTCTGTAATGTTTTCTGGGATGGTTATCTCGCCTGCATGGTCTACGAAAGAGAGTTCGGCTTCGTCGCCATGCAAGGTATAGGATAATTGGTCGCGCACAATACTGTTGGCTGGCTGAATGCCGACAATGGCACCGAGGTCTGTGATGGGACGTTGTTCTCGGCCTTCGACAGTCAAAGATGATACATCGATAAGCATCATCTTATAGTATCCGTCGCTCCGACCATTCCACCCGAAGTTCATGTGGAAATAGTCTGTGTCGGTATAACCGTCAACAACGATTTCATGCCCTATCGTTTCAAGTGAAGGGTAAGCAGATAAAAGTACCGGACGGCTGGCATCAAGCTCGACCTTCAATGTATTTTCAAACTCTTCCAGTTTGGGTTGCATCTCCTCTTCGTTGTAGCCGGCAATGATCTCGACACCGATTTCATGCATTGTGTTGAAGTCGTAGTCAAAGTATTTGGCAAGCGGCGCAGCCGACGCTGTCGCCATACTGCCATTATCCAAAGAGTTGGCATAACCGTAGAGCATATTCACACTGACGCCGATGTCGCTCATCAAACGGGCAACGGCCTGCGCCTGCTCATCGGTGTAGCCATTGCTGTAGTCGACGAGCATGTTGTCCCAATCGTAGACATGGCCCGTCAAGTCGCCGCCCCAGTCGAAGCGCGAGCTTGGCGTGGGATTCCACCAATAGTAATGTCTTCCACGCCCTTGCTGGGGATGTTTCCAGTAAGCCAAAACCTGGGCAATGGCCGTGGCCACACAACCCGTTACGGTGTGCTCACCTTCATGCACTTCAGGACAAAGATCGTTGAAGGGTGTTCCTTGATCCCATTTCGTATTGACAAGGGGTTCTACGATGACATTTCCATAATAGTTGGAAGCCCGCTTGGGAACATTCCTCGTTATTGTGGGAACAGATGACTGCTGGCGCAAGAAAGCCAATTGGTTGGCATAATGGGCAAACAGCGCTTTCAGGTTTTCGGGTGCATCCTCGTAACAGAAGTGCCCCCGATCGCTAAAACCGACAATGGGACTGGTCACACGGTCGTCGCCAGCAACAACGACAAAGCCGTCGTTGCCGTCGGCACTGCTGTTATACACATAGAGGTCGGCTAGCTGACCCTCTTTTTGTAGGGTGTAGGCAAGGACGGGAGTTAACGGTCGTTTCGACTTGACAGTTCTTTTCGTTGCTCCAGAATAGGAACTGTGCAAGTCGGTCATGAACTGTGCAGCCACTTGCTGAGCTTGTTGCTCACTGATGCCATCGGCCCACACGGCCGAATAGCATCCGAGAATGGACAAAGCGGAAAAGAATAGGCGTTTGTAGTTGTTCGTCATGTTGTAAACTATTAAATGTGTATTCTTGTATGTGCAAAGGTAGCAAAAATGCACAGAAACGCATGGGGGAACACGAAAAAACGACTCCCATTCCGCGAAATGGGAGTCGATAATATGAAATGGGAGTCGCTTTTTCAGGCGTTTTATGCAAGGTTGTCTGTAGAAGTCGGGATGGCTTTTTGTGCCAACCACTCTTTGGGTGACAAACCTGTGACGGCCTTGAAGGTACGGAAGAAAGTCGACTCGCTGGCGAAGCCAGACTGTTCAATCACTGCCACCAGTTTCATGTCGGGGTCATCGGTGAGGAGTCGCTGCGCATGACCAACGCGATATTCAGCAATCAACTGTGCAAAGGTACAATGACGCTGACTGCTGATACAGTCAGTCAGATTGGCAACGCTGACCCCCAAATCGACAGCTATGTCGGTTGGCTTGAGGCGCGGTGTAAGATACCGCTGGTCGCACTCTATCCATTGACAAATCCGTTGCATCAGCTCATCATCTGACTCAGTATTCTCTTCAGCATTGTTCACACTTGTTTCGTCCTGCGACTCATGCTGACGCGTTGACCGGCGCCTATATATAATAATGTATAAGAAGGCGAAGAGAAACAGAAACGCCACCCCTACCCACAGCCAATGGGACTTTAGAGAAGCGAGAGATATGGATGTTGGAGGCGGTGTGCCAAAGGGATAGAGCCAGACACTGGACATCGGTTTGTAATTATTGCCGCTGATACCTCCCGCCAGGATAAGGTTGCCTTCGGGCGTCACAATGGGAATCGTGATAGACGAATACTCCAACGTGTCAGTATAATAGAGCGTCAATGCTGCCGGTTGGCGGGCATAGTCGACGGACAGTACATACTGCCGCCGATAGAGACTGTCTACACCAATGACATAGCCTCGACTGTGCTGCTGGTCGACGACGATGGGACCTTTATACAAGATTGGGCCAAACGGACTTTGCATAGGGATGGGACAAGACGTGGGCAACAAGGAAAAAATGGATTCGCCAGCAAGGTCGCTTTTCCCATTGCCACCGTTCACCACGATGATTCCCAATTGACCTTCCTTGTCGAAGGCCGTCAGCAGATAAGAATGGTTGCCTATGGAGCAGGCCAAACAGCTAAAGGGCTGGTCGGTATAGACGGGACGCCATGTTTCCAACAACGGAACGCGGAAGGCATCGCCTTTCACCTGATCTACCCATACGGTGTCAGGCTGGCTGTCGTGAACATCATGACTGCCGACAATGATGGCATTGTCGTCGGCTATTGGCAGGATGTATGGATTGGAACGTCCTTGACGAACGGCTTTGACATGAAGCACCTGACCTTGACCATCGTAGCAACCGATAGCATCATCAGCATAGTGGTTGCCGGCAATGATGACGCGCCCATCGGTCAACAGCGTGGCATTGGCGAGCACACGCCTGTGGTCTAAACACCCGAAGCCTTCAAAAGTGTGGTTGGCCGGCATATAGCGTTCTATCAAGAAGGATTGACCGACCCCCAATGGCTCTGTATGGCCACCGCCGATGATGACCTCACCAGAAGGCTGTGTCACGGCAAAGCCGTTGTCGTGGGCATAAGCCATCGTCAGCAGATGCCATTGACCGTCGGCATAGTATTCGGCGGTAGGTGTAGGAACGAAGTTGGTGGTATGTCCGCCCGAGAGTGTCAGCTCACCATTTGAATAGAATGCGGCATGCCCGCTGCGTGGCATGTTCAAGTCAGCCAAACGCTCTGGCGTGATCAGCACCAACGCGCAAGAATCGTTAGCCACACACCATGCCTTGGTCACCATGATCAAAGCCAGGATGAAAAACAAAAAGATTCGTTTCGTGATCTCTGATGTTAAGGTATCATTATTCTTGCATATCATCATACTCTTTGCCATTTAAATTCACTTTTCATTCATCATCGATTGCAATTCCACATTCAGTCCATTGATGACAAGCATCGGCTGTGAGCCACGCGTGTCGGTGGCATTCCAACGGATATCAATCGATTTCACTTCGCTAGGCATCAGGTGGAAATAGTTGTCGGAATAGCTGACGGGGAGTATCTGTTCGCCGTCTGAGCCTTTCAGTTGAAGGCGCAACATGACTGCCGGAGAGGGAGAGTCGTTGCGCAAGGTAAGCGAGGCATGTTCTGGCTCCCATTGAATTGTGGTTGCCACATTTGCCTTGGATAATGTATGGAGAGCCTGTAAGTTGTCCTCCTTTTGACTTCTGACGTAAGTGTTTTCAGATAGCACCGCACCATGATCGTCTTCCAAACTGAGACGAAGGAACCACACATCGCTGAGTTTTTTCGGTGTCTTCACCTTCATCCAACGAACCGTCGTATCTTCACTGGTGCGTATTTTCTTTGTCTTCTGTTTCAACAGTGTGCCATTCATATTGAAAATCTGCATGCAGGCGCGCACTTTCTTATGATTCCCGCCACGGGTGTTCACCACTTCGATGCTGTCGCTGTGGGCGTTCCATTGCACATGGAGGGGCTCGCATGCTTTCTGACAGGCGAAAAAAGCCGCAGTGGGTTCGAAGTAATAGTCGTAGGTCTGCCAAACCATCGAGGGGAATGCAGGATGGCTCATCCAAATGATGAGGCCTTGACGCGTCACGTTGTTTGACTCGAACATAGCCCGATAACCGTTGTAGTTGATCCATTGCGCCCACTCGGTAAAGGTTTGGGCGGATGTAGGCTTGCCGAACGCCTGCCCAACGAGCGCATTGAACGTTTCGCCGCGCTGTGCTCCCTTCTGTGTGAAGTCGTGCTGTCCCCACACATTGTTTTGCGGCCAAAGATGCTCAGGGCGCAGCGTACGTGACAGACTCTCGTAGTTCATCACATTGGGCATGCCGCGCTCAGTATGGAGTTTCGGCATAAGACGCTGGAAATAATCCTTTTGCGCAAGGGCGTTGTAAGGGCCATGCCCCCCTACTCCATCGTCGGCAGAGCTGGGGATGTAGAGCATGTCGGGGTGCATCTCGCCCACAAGATTGGCCAACGCTGCATTCAGCGTTGCAGGCGGATAGCCCTCGTTTCGTCCGCAATAGAGTGCCAGACAAGGGTGCTGGCGGATGCGACGCACATAGTCATTGGCATTCTGCATGAACATCGCCTCATCAGAAGGGTTCGGTCCGTCGGAAGGATTGGCAAGCCAAAAGTCCTGCCATACCATGATGCCCTGTCGGTCGCAGGCTTCATAGAAGGCATCGTGGCCAGTCTGTCCCACCCAGTTGCGTATCATAGTGAAGTTCATCTGTCGGTGGTTGTCGACTGCCACGTTGTATTCGCGACTACGATAGTTCAGGTTATGTTCTGAAAAGCCCCAGTTGCCACCCAAAGGGATGAAGCGACGACCATTGACGTAGATTTTCAGTGCCGAAAGCGTGTCACGATAGGTCATTTCACGAATGCCTGCCTTGTATTTGAGGAATGTGGAGCGGGAAGTGGGAAGCGAGTCATTGTTCACAGAGAGCGATACTTCATAGCCAGCATCATATAAATAAGGTGTGCCATAGCCGTTCGGCCACCAAAGATGCATAGGCTGTTTTTTCAGCTGCGGAAAATCATCAGGTGAGAACGAGACTGTGCGCTCTTCGTTGGCTTCAAGCGTCAATGGCTGTTCGAAATGTATATCACCCACCCATCCGCTAAGGGTCACCTGCTGCGCTTCTGCAGTGAGATTGGTGGCCACAACACAGGCTGTCATCGTGGCAATACCATCGGTTTCTCCAGCATTCTCGACCTTTGACAAAAGCAGGGGGTCAGAGAGTATTACACCATCATTGGCAGAAAGATAAACATCGTTCCACAAACCCATGTTCCGACCACGAACGGTGGAAATCCAATCCCATCCGATAGAGGCATGAAACGTAGGATTATCGGCTCCGAGAATGCCACCATTGAAGTCGGTGTTCACCTCGTTTTTCTCCTTCACCCCACCAAAATTCGCATTGTTGACGACACGGATGGCAAGTACGTTGGTGCCTTTGCGCAGCCATTGCAACACTTCAAAACGCCCACGAATGAAAGCACCGTCCATCCGTCCGACGTAGTTGCCGTTGAGCCAAATCTCGGCTTTCCAATTGATGCCGTCGAGACAAAGCATCACGCAACGATGCGCCAGCAACTGTTCGGGAACCTCAAACTCTGTGCGATAGATGAAAGGCTGGCGGAAAAACGACTCGGAAATCATCATCAGGTCGTCGTCGAAGTTGGGATTGGGAATGGCCTCTACATTTACATAGCTTGTAAGAACGGTGGCGGGCACGGTGGCTACGATGCCGCCGAACGTTTGGGCCTCGCGACTGTCGGCCATTGACAGCTGACGCATCAATCCGCCGTAGTTGGCGTGTTCATGCCGCAGTCGCCAGTCGCCACCGTTGAGCGAATAGGTACCATCAGCGCGCCATCCCTCACGGGGATGCGCCTGGGGCACGACACCCCCACGTCCCATGACCTGAAGCTCGCTCAGCGCATATCGCCCAAGACAATTCCCACCAGTCATCAAAAGTCGTACATAACGACCGTGAATAGGTTCTGCAAAATCGATGATTGAGGTTTTCTCTAAACATAAACAATCTCTTTTGTTTGTATGCGTAACATCGTTGTTTTCAGAGCGTTGCCCTACAGTGGTGAATAAAACATTATCGTCTGATACTTGTACTTGCCATTGGTTGGGAGCCATCAGCCAATCGGCTCTGAGTTGATGAATGTCGGCACAGTTTCCCAGGTCGACAGTCAGCCATTGCTCGCCATCTCCGTCGCTCATCCATGCCGATGAAAAAGATTTCGAAGGAAGCATATCGACGCGCTGTCCCTGATAGAAAGCAAAGACCTCGATGATGTTCCAATAGGCAGCTCCTTCCATGTCGAAATGGAGCATGAGGTCGTCGAGGGTCCCTGCCACCATTTGGTCGAGTTGAACTCCCAATCGACAGATGTTTGCAGGTAGAAATGTGGCATCGGTTTGCTTGTTCGGATCTGAATGCATGCGGTAGTGCAAGCGTTTACCTGGCGTATCATCGCCCTGCCAAGTGCCAAGGGTTCTCGTATCGTCATCAGTAGTGAGGAGGATGGAATAGCCCTGGTTGGCCTTCTTTTCGTCGAAAACCACCTGAGCCACCACCTCAATGCTGTCGAAGAAAAGGGCGTGACTCCATTGATAATGAATCCAGGCATGAGATCCCATCAGCGTGTTTCTCGAAAAGTCGTTACCGTCGATGCTCCATTCGCGTTCGCGCTTGGGTAGATTGCCGTCGGAAGTCTCTACAAGCCAATAACCTAACTTCGTCATCGAATAGCCATCGGTGACGAGTTGCGACGTCAGGTTGTAGTCATAGCTCGACGTGTGCCAAGTACGCCGATTGAGCGCAAGATTGCGATAGGTGGTATCGTTCACCATCGTGGGTGCGAAGCATTCATCGGGACTTCCAGGATAGATGCCGATGCCGCGAGTGGTCTTATCATCGGCCATCATTGTCGATGGCAAGGTAAAAAGTATTATCAAAAACAAAAGATACTGCATGCTGTAGTTGATTAAGTAATGAGCAAAGTTGCATACAACTCTTTGCAAAGGTACGTATTAAATTTGATTCGACAAAGTGATTTCGATTTTTTTATTAAGTCTTCTGCTTTGCATGTTGAAAGAAAAAAGATGCATTATTTCACAATCTTCTTGTTTTTCTTGCTTTTTTTTCCTAATTTTGCAGCGACAAACTATAAACCATATAAGATGAGAAGATTAGTTTTTTCGCTGATGCTCTGTGCTGGGATGACGGCACAGGCACAGATTAACGAAGGCCTTCATTGGTATAATGGACAAATCACTTTCACTGCACGTAACATCGAGAATAAGAATGTGTTGCTGGAAGCTATGGATGAGGGCGAAGAGCATGAATTAGTACTGCGATATGTCAAAGAGGTGAATCAGAATCACCATGTCTATCGCACAGACAACGGCACGCACGACCGTGTGAACATATATGGCATCGGTACGACCGTACGCCATAAGAAGGCGGAGGGCTGGGATGTTCTCTGCTTTTACGATGATCATGACCATCTGACGGCAGTCATGTCGGGCGAAGAAGAGTGGGACGCTCAAAAACTGAGCGAAGCCCGTTGGAAAAACATGATGATGGGTGAATATGTGTCCGAAGCGGAGGATGAGGTCGAATTGCCCATCCATTGGACGTGGGATGCCGTGAGTGTCAATGACATCCACTATCCCTACGACGTCATTACATTCAACGGACGTGTGACGGGCTACATTACCATTCATCCCGTAGAGGGTTCCATCAACGAACTGGAGGGTACATGGGAGGTCGTGCCGACGCTGCGGGGGTTCCATCTCTACGCTGTCAATACCGAAACGGGGAGCACACCCTGGGAGTGGCAACGCGACGGTGCTGAGTTCGACTTCGTGGAGTCTAACCCTCAGATCGGGCGATTCTTCTTTGCCTGCACAACGCTGCTCAACGACTTTCAGTTCAGATTCTTTGACGATACCATGCTCCGAATCATGCGTAATACGATTCTCGCTCGCCACGGCTATCGGTTCAACTCGAAGGATCTGCAGGATTATTTTGGAACTGAGCCTTGGTACAAGCCTGCAGCATCGAACGATGATATCCGATTGTCGTTTGTCGAGAAACTGAACATCGAACTCATCCAGCAAATGGAAACGAAGGTGTCCGGCGAGGCAAAAAACGATGACGCTCAGGAACTCGTCTTTGTACCTGACCTCGCAAACATCAAACCTCTCGACCTCTCCGATGGCAAAGACGAGGCGGCAAAGTTGTTCCCCGTCTGGGATGAGATGGATATCTATGAGGATGAAGGCGTGCTGCACTATGACCTGAATCTGGGATATAACATGCCACTTCAGCAACTGTATAAGGGTCTGCCTGGCGAACCCATCGACAAAAATGAGGTAAATCGTGTCATTCTCATCGACCTGAACAAGGATGGTTTTACAGATGCCCTCGTCTGTCTCGGACGCTATGGCAGCGAAAAGACGCTCTATTTTGATGCCTATATATGGGATGAAGAGGAGTTTGGCGGTCTTTTCACTTTTGTAGAGAACTTCCGACAGATTCCCAATCCAAGAATCGATAAGGAAAATTCCACCATCTTAGGTCGCAACGGCAACGATTGTGAGATATGGAACTGGATAGGGAAAAACGAAATTAAGAAGTCTCAGGTAAAAACGGATTATTATCAATGAATTTCATTGATTGAAAGACTATTATCCAAGTCAAGTCAATCATAACATATATACGGTATTAAAAAAAGAGGTTACAATGAAAAAACTGTTGTTAGCGCTGATGATGCTGTGGGCTGGTATGACGTCACAGGCGCAGACGATTCGTGTAGGTCATAAGTTCTGGGACGGATATGAGCTTTACACGGTTAAAGAGATACGGATGGGAAAATATTTCTATATGACCACCAGACACGACAATGAACTGACTTTAGAGAAGGTTGATGGCAAGTCGGGTGAATATATCATCATTCCCAGCCGTCAGGCAGAAGAATGCCCTTTTGGTGCAGCGTTCGGCTGGAGGGTGCAGCATATCAATCAAGACGGCGAGAACTTCCTTGCCATCCGCAAGCCTAATGGCGATGCGATGTGGACAATGAAGCTGACTACCCATGATGAGGAACAATGTCAGTATTTTCAGATGATGATGTTACAGGAGGAACCTTGGAACGCAGTCAACGGCATACTTCTGAACCGTGCCTATTTGGCTGGCAGTGTATCGACCAAACAACAGCTACGCCTGTTACGTAATAAGATTCTGGCATATCACGGCTACCGCTTCCAGTCGGAAGATCTGCAGGAATACTTCAGCACAATAGCTTGGTACAAGCCTGGAAATGATAATACTGCCATCAAACTGAATATCATTGAACAGACTAACATCCAGCTCATTAAGAGTGAAGAGGCAGAAAGGACAGAAGATGTTTTGGGCGATGAACCTTATTGGGAAACTGAAGAGGGTGTGGCAGAATGCATTCGGGAGTACTTCGATGCAGTCAACAAGACCTTCGCAGAAGGTTCGGATATGAATCCTTTTGACTTAGACAAGAAATACTATTCTGCATATTGGAACGAAGTCTATGATAAAGTGAACAAGAAAGAAAGCAACGCTACGTCGGCAGAGCAGCTTTTCTTTGTTGACGACAACCACTGGACGGCAGGCATGGAAGCTCCTGTTGAGGTGAAGGATATCAAGGTGGAGTTTCTGTCGGACAATACGGCAGAGGCCATTTTAACGCTTGTGGAAATAAAGCATGGCTTTAGTCAGAAAGTCATTATCACCCTCGAATTTGAGGAAGCTATCTGGCGCATCAGCAATTGGCTTGAAAAGAGCCATGATGTTTCTGGCAGTTTATTGGTTGAGATGGAAAAATATATTGGATTGTGATCATGAAACAATAGGCAACCATGTGGAAATTGGCCTGTGAGTCAGGTTCTATATTAGAGTTAAATCAAGGGAGGGATTTTGAATCGTTCAAAACCTCTCCCTTTTATGAAATGTTAAGCTTGATTAGTTTAATGTAGCTTCACAGTTTTCTGAAATCAAATTTTGTGTGCAAATTTATGAACAATCTTGAACAATTGCAATTATTTGTTCAAGAAATTCAAAACAATTGTTGTGTAATCGTTTGCAAAGATAACAATTTCCTCTATATCTAAAGGACTCACACTTACAAATACACACGCAAATAAATAGTATTTCATCCATTTAATCGTACCTTTGCCATCAAAAGATAGCGAACTTACTCCATCTCTGCAAAAAAAAGAGAAGTTCTTTTGTTTTGCTCTCGATTTTTCGTAACTTTGCACCCTCAATACGTACATTATTATTATATGAAAGAATTTGTCATCTCCGAAGTCAAAGCCGAAACTGCCGTCCTCGTGGGACTGATCACCAAGGAACAGGATGAAGCCAAGACAAAAGAATATCTCGACGAGCTGGAGTTCCTGGCCGACACGGCGGGTGCTGTGGTAGTGCGTCGCTTCACACAACGCGTAGGAGGACCGAGTCAGGTGTCATACGTGGGCAAAGGCAAGTTGCAAGAAATCAAGGAATACATAGAAGCGTGCCAGAAGGAGTACGACGAGTGGGTGAAGGAAGGAGGCGATGCCTCGAGGAGCGAGGAACGCAAAGCAGAAAGCGAGAATAGTTTCGTGGAAAGCACTCCTCCACAGCCAGTGGGTATGGTGATCTTCGACGATGAACTCTCGGCCAAGCAGATTCGTAATATCGAAGCCGAACTGAAGGTGAAGATACTGGACCGCACTACGCTGATTCTCGACATCTTCGCCATGCGCGCTCAAACAGCCAATGCCAAGACTCAGGTGGAGCTGGCGCAATACCGCTATATGCTGCCCCGACTGCAACGTTTGTGGACTCACTTGGAACGTCAAGGTGGCGGTTCCGGCTCAGGAGGCGGCAAGGGAAGTGTGGGACTGCGCGGACCGGGTGAAACCCAGTTGGAAATGGACCGCCGTATCATCCTGCAACGTATCACCTTGTTGAAACAGCGTCTCAAAGAGATTGACCAGCAGAAGACCACACAGCGTAAGAACCGCGGACGACTCATACGCGTGGCACTCGTAGGCTATACAAACGTTGGAAAATCGACCATCATGAACCTTTTGGCCAAGAGCGATGTCTTTGCGGAGAATAAACTCTTTGCCACACTCGACACGACAGTGCGCAAAGTGGTGATAGACAACCTACCCTTCTTGTTGGCCGACACGGTGGGATTTATCCGCAAGTTGCCCACCGATCTCGTCGACTCGTTTAAATCGACACTCGACGAGGTGCGCGAAGCTGACCTCCTGGTGCACGTCGTGGACATCTCTCACCCCGATTTTGAGGAGCAGATACAAGTGGTGAATGCTACACTGAAAGACCTCGGCTGTTCGGAAAAGCCGCAGCTGGTGGTATTCAACAAGATTGACGCATACCATTGGGTGGAGAAAGAAGCCGACGACCTGACACCGCCCACCAAGGAGAACATCACACTCGACGAGCTCCAGAAGACATGGATGGCTCGCATGGGCGATGACTGTCTGTTTATCTCTGCTCGTGAACGTGCAAATATCGAGGGGCTGCGACAGACATTCTACACGCGAGTCAAGCAGTTGCATGTACAGAAATACCCGTACCACGACTTCCTCTATGAGATTGAAAATTGATAATTGAACATATAGAACACCAAATCAATATGGAATACAGACTTCTGAAAGACGAAGAAATTGCTATCCTTGAAAATCACGGATGCACGGCAGAAGATTGGACAGCCATCAACGTGGCCGAGGACTTCCGACCTGACCATATCCACAACACCAGTTTCTATGGGGAGGTGTACCTCGGTGTGTTCGAAAGAAACATCGAAGTGACGAAAGGTTTCTTTAAGCACACGGGCATTTTCCGTTCTACACTACGCAATGTCATTATTGGCGATAACTGCCTGATAGAAAACGTTGCCGGCTACATCAACAACTACACTATCGGCGATGATTGCCTCATCTCGAACCTCTCCATCATGGAGACGACAGAGGGGGCAACCTATGGACAAGGCAACCTGATCAGTGTGCTGAACGAGGCTGGCGACGGCAATGCCATCCTTTTCTCCAATCTGAACAGCCAATTCGCCGCCTTCATGGTGAAGCATTTCCACGACAAGGCCATCAAGGAGTGCATCCGCCGACTCATCAACGAGGACATAGAGCGCAATATGCCCGAGCGGGGCATCATCGGAAACAACGTGAAAATTACGGGAACGAAGGAGATTACGAATACCGTGGTAATGGACAATTGCGAAATCAGCGGGGCTTCGCGCATCAGCGACTGCTCTATCATGAGTGGCCCCAACGATAGCGTGTACATCGGAACGGGCGTCATCTGCGAGAACTCCATCATCTCTAATGGTTCGAGCATCATCAATAGCGTGAAGATTCAAGACTGCTTCGTGGGCGAAGCCTGTCAGCTGGCTAATGGTTTCACGGCATCGCAGAGCGTGTTCTTCGCCAACTCCTACATGTCGAACGGTGAGGCCTGTGCTGCTTTCTGCGGACCTTTCTCGGCCAGCCACCATAAGTCGAGTCTGCTCATCGGTTGTCAGTTTTCGTTCTACAACGCCGGTTCGGCCACCAACTTCTCTAACCACGCCTACAAGATGGGACCTATCCACTACGGATTCTTAGAGCGCGGAACGAAGACGGCCAGCGGAGCCTATGTGCTGATGCCTGCCAACATCGGTGCCTTCTCGGTCTGCTTCGGCAAACTGATGCACCATCCCGACACGCGCGACCTGCCCTTCTCTTACCTGATTTCTTACAACGACGACATGTACCTTGTGCCGGGACGCAACATCACGACCGTGGGTCTTTATCGCGACATCAAGAAATGGCCGAAACGCGACAAGCGTACACAGGGCTCGCAGAAGAGCATCGTCAACTTCGACTGGCTCTCGCCCTACACCGTCGGCGAGATTGTGCGCGGCAAGCGCATCCTGGAACGCCTGCGTCTGGCTTCGGGCGACAATGTTTCGCGCTACAACTATCATGAGTATATCATCAACGTATCGTCGCTCCGCAAGGGCATCAAATACTATGACATTGCCCTACGTATCTACATGGGAGCTGTTCTGAAACGTGCCATGAAGGGCGGTTACTTCGGTGAACCCACAACAAAAGTGGGCCGCGGCAACTGGACCGACCTGTCGGGTCTGCTCCTCCCTGAGAGCGAAGAGCAGCGCCTGATTGAGGACATCAAGAGCGGACAGCTGAGAACCATCCTTGAGGTGATAGACCGATTCGAGGAAATCAACAGTCACTATCGCGAGTATCAATGGGCGTGGACCTATCGCATGATGACCGACTACTACGGACTGAAGCAAATCACTGAGGAAGATGCTGAGCGCATTCGTCAGGACTACGTAGCCGCCCGAAGGGCATGGATTGCAGAAATCAGAAAAGACGCCGTGAAGGAATATGAGATGGGCGACGTGGAAGAAGAGGTGTTCAAGAACTTCGTAGGACAGCTCGACCACGAGATAGACTACGAAGACTAAGCCTTACGGTTCCGTAAGTCGCTTTATCTCATGACCCTCACCCCAGAAATCATTAACCCTAATAATAACAAAATGAAGTTTAAACTAATGATTGCCGGCCTATTGGCACTCGGAATGAGCGCCCAGGCCAAAGATTACAAGTATCAGACCTTCCAGGGTGATATGACGCAGACGCGCATCTACACCCTCGACAATGGTCTGAAGGTGTATCTCTCCGTCAACAAAGAGAAGCCCCGAATCCAGACGTTCATTGCTGTCCGCACGGGTTCGAAGAACGATCCGGCTGAGACAACGGGGTTGGCTCACTATCTGGAGCACCTGATGTTCAAGGGAACCGACAAATTTGGCGTCACCGATCCCGCCGCCGAGGCTCCTCTGCTGGACGACATTCAGGCTCGCTACGAGGAGTATCGCCTCATCACCGACTCCGAACTGCGCCGCCAGAAGTATCACGAGATTGACTCCGTGAGCCAGTTGGCCGCCAAGTATTTCATCCCCAACGAGTACGACAAGCTCATGTCGGCCATCGGTGCAGAGGGTACGAACGCTTACACCTCGAACGACGTGACGTGCTATGTGGAGGACATTCCCTCTAACGAAATCTCCAATTGGGCTAAGATTCAGGCCGACCGCTTCCAAAATATGGTGATCCGTGGATTCCACACCGAGCTGGAAGCTGTGTATGAGGAGTACAACATCGGCATCGCTCAGGACTCTCGCAAACTCTGGGAGGGCATCAGCGCCATGCTGTTCCCCACCCACCCCTATGGCACACAGACCACGATTGGTACGCAGGAGCACCTGAAGAATCCGTCGATTACGAATATCAAGAACTACTTCAACCATTGGTACAAGCCCAACAACGTGGCTATCTGTATGGCTGGCGACCTCGACTTCGACAAGACCATCGCCATCATCGACCGCGAGTTTGGCCAGTGGAAGCCCGGTGCTGATGTTCGTCAGCCTGAGTTCCCCGCCCTGAAGCCCATCACCCAGCCGCGCGATACCACCATCATGGGTCTCGAAGCCGAGACGCTCTGGATGGGTTGGCGCTTCGATCGCGGCAACTCTCTCCAGGTGGACACCCTCGACGTCATCGGCGAGATGCTCAGCAACGGCACAGCCGGACTCATCGACCTGAACATCAACCAGCAGATGAAGATGCTCGGAGCATGGGCTGGCAGCGAGGCCCTGCGCGACTATTCGGCCTTTATCATGGGCGGAACACCGAAGGACGGACAGACCCTCGACGAGGTGAAGCAGCTGCTCCTCGGCGAGCTGAACAACCTGGCCAATGGCAACTTCTCTGACGACCTGCTCCCCTCGGTCATCAACAATGCCAAGCTGTCGTACTACAACTCGCTCGAAAGCAACCAGGCACGTGCCCGACTGTTCGTCAACACCTTCATCAACGAGATTCCCTGGGAGCAGCAGGTGGCACGCCTCGATCGTATCTCGGGCATGACGAAACAGCAGATCATGGACTTCGTGCACCGTCATCTGCGCGCCGACAACTATGTGGCTGTCTACAAGCGTCAGGGTGAGGACAAGTCGCTCAAGAAGATCGACAAGCCCGCCATCACGCCTATCCCCACCAACCGCGACCTCGTTTCGCAGTATGTCAAGGACATCCAGAACACACCCGTGGAGCCCATCCAGCCGCGCTTTGTCAACTTCGCGGAAGACCTTACCTTCGGCAAGACGAAGAAGAACATCCCCGTCATCTATGTGCAGAACACGGAGAATGGACGCTTCACCCTTGCCTTCCGCTACGACTTCGGCGAGGAGAGCAACCTCAAGTATGCCTACGCTGGTCAGTATCTCGACTATCTCGGCACCGACAAGCTCTCGAACGAACAGATCAAGCAGCAGTTCTACAAGCTGGCTTGCAACTACAACATCTCTTGCGGTGCGCGCAACATCAACGTTACGCTCAACGGACTGAGCGAGAACATGCCCCAGGCTCTGGCTCTCTTGGAGAACCTGCTCCAGAACGCCAAGGTCGACCAGGAGGCATGGAACCAGTATATACAGCTGGAAGAGAAGAGTCGTGCCGACCAGAAGCTCAACCAGCAGTCCAACTTCCAGTTCCTCGTGCAGTATGGCATCTACGGAAAGTATAACCCCTACCGCAACATGCTCTCCATCGACGAGATGAAGCAGACCAACCCGCAGGAGCTGCTCGACCTGCTGAAGAACCTCTCGAAGTATGAGCATACCTTATTATATTATGGCCCGATGTCGATGAACGAGCTGACAGCCGCTGTCACGAAGGCCCACAAGACGGGCAAGAAGTTCCTTCCGGCTCCCGAAGGTCGCCACTATACGATGACCGAGACACCGCAGAACGAGATTCTCATCGCTCCTTACGAGGCCAAGAACATCTACATGCGCATGTACCATAACGAACTGCGCCCCTGGCACGCCGAGGAAGCTGCTGTGAATGCTCTCTTCAACGAGTACTATGGAGGTGGCATGAACACCATCGTATTCCAGGAACTCCGCGAGGCTCGCGGTCTGGCCTACAACGCTTTTGCTGCCTATGTGGAGCCCAGTCGCAAGGCCGATCCCGAGTTTTTCTTCACACACATCATCACCCAGAACGACAAGATGATGGACTGTGTGCGCCAGTTCCACGTGATTCTCGACACCATCCCGCAGAGCGAGACGGCCTTCAAGATTGCGAAGGATGCCCTGACCAAGCGTCTGGCCACTCAGCGCACCACGAAGTTCGGTCTGATCAATAAGTGGATTCAGTGTCAGCAGCTGGGTATCGACTACGACATCAACCGCAACATCTACAATGCCATCCCGACGCTGAAGCTGCAGGACATCGTCAACTTCGAGCAGCAGAACATGGCCCGCAAGCCCTACCGCTACATCATCCTTGGCGACGAGAAAGAGCTCGACATGGAGTCGCTCGGTAAGATAGGCCCCATCCGCCGTGTCACGACCGAAGAGATTTTCGGTTACTAAATCATCATCGAAGTGTGGGATCTCTTCCCGCACTTCGTTTTTTTTTCATTCCAAACTATTTGAATCATGATAAAGCGACAACACCTTTTCCTCGCCTTATCCCTGCTTGTTGCATCGTCGGTCTATGCGCAGAGCCTGCCCCAAGATGTTGATGACATCGACACCATGCTACCCGAAGACTGGGGACGGACTTGCGCTACAGGCGACCTTAACAAAGACGGCATTGCAGATCTCGTCGTCATCACCACGTCCGATGACCCAGAGCACTTTATTGAAAGAGAGTATGGCGAACCCATCAATGGCAACGTACCCATCCTTGGTATTTATTTCGGAACGACAACAGACAACTACCACCTGTGGCGGCAATACAACGACCTGTTGCAGCCTTGCGACGAAGTTTGCATGACCTACTACACGCTCGTAATCACCGACCGTGGGGTGCTGCGCATGATGGAGGAGACAGAATGCTCGATGGGCAGTTGGAGCAACCCGTCCATCACAAAATCGTATCGCTACCAAGACGGCGATTTCTTCCTCATCGGCAAAGACGAACACGCTCTTTACCGCAACACGGGAGAAGATACGACAATGAGCGAAAACTATCTGACGCATAAACGACAGACGATTACCTCGAACGCTTTCGACGACAGCATCAAGCCTGTGGAAAAATGGACTGACCTCCCCAAGGATCCTCTTCTCCGATTGGGAGAAGAGAATTAGCCAAACCTCAGAATAAAGCTATCAGGCATATCCCGAAAAGTTTAATCATTCCTAAAAACACCGTCATTCAGATGGTCGTTTCAAAATAAATCACTACTTTTGTAACCGTAACAAAATAAACATTCATCTTATCAGCGAACAATGGCAAACATAGTAGATTTCAAGTATGCTCCGATGTTCCAGCTCGGCGAGGACAAGACGGAGTACCGCCTCCTGACCAAGGAGGGAGTAACCACCTCAACGTTTGAGGGACATGAAATAGTAAAGGTGGCGCCCGAGGCACTGACCCTTTTGGCTCAGGAAGCCTTCCACGATGTGGAGTTCATGCTCCGCCGCGAGCACAATTTGCAGGTGGCACAGATCCTGTCTGATCCGGAGGCTTCGGAGAACGACAAGTATGTGGCACTGCAATTCCTGCGTAATGCAGAGACAGCCTGCAAGGGTATTCTGCCTTTCTGTCAAGACACTGGCACCGCCATCATTCACGGTGAGAAGGGTCAGCAGGTGTGGACTGGCTTTGAAGATGAGGAAGCTCTCTCACGTGGCGTCTATAACACCTTCACACAAGACAATCTGCGCTATTCGCAGAATGCACCGCTCAACATGTACGACGAGGTGAACACTCGTTGCAACCTGCCCGCTCAGATCGACATCGAGGCTTGTGAGGGTGCAGAATACCGTTTCGTGATGGTCGCCAAGGGTGGCGGTTCGGCCAACAAGACCTATTTCTATCCGATGACCAAAGCTACCATCCAGAATGAAGGAACACTGATACCCTTCCTCGTGGAGAAAATGAAGAGTCTGGGAACGGCAGCCTGCCCACCTTACCACATTGCTTTCGTCATCGGCGGCACTTCGGCAGAAAAGAACCTGCTTACGGTGAAGCTCGCCTCTATCAAGTACTACGATAACTTGCCCACCACAGGCGACGAGACGGGACGTGCTTTCCGCGACATTGACTTGGAAAAGAAGCTGCTGCTCGAAGCACATAAGATTGGACTCGGCGCACAGTTTGGTGGTAAATACATGGCCCACGACATCCGCGTCATCCGCCTGCCTCGCCACGGTGCAAGCTGTCCCATTGGTATGGGTGTTAGCTGTTCGGCCGACCGCAATATCAAGGCAAAGATCAACCGCGACGGTGTGTGGCTCGAGAAGATGGACTGCAATCCCGGAGAGTTGATTCCTGCAGAGTATGCCAAAGCTGGAGAAGGTCAGAACCAGATTGTCATCGACCTGAACCAAGGTATCGATGCTGTACGCAAGGAACTGACGAAGTATCCTGTTTCCACCCGCGTCAACCTGAAGGGCACCATCATCGTGGCCCGCGACATTGCCCATGCCAAGCTGAAGGCTCGTCTGGATGCTGGTGAGGATATGCCGCAGTACTTCAAGGATCATCCTGTGCTTTATGCTGGACCGGCAAAGACTCCAGAGGGATATCCTTGTGGTTCAATGGGGCCGACAACAGCCAACCGCATGGATCCCTATGTGGACGAGTTCCAGGATCATGGTGCATCGCTCGTGATGATAGCAAAGGGCAACCGCTCACAAGCAGTCACCGATGCCTGCAAGAAGCACGGCGGATTCTATCTGGGAAGCATCGGCGGCGTAGCAGCTGTGCTATCGCAGTCGAGCATCAAGAGCATTGAATGTGTAGAATATCCGGAGTTGGGCATGGAAGCCATTTGGAAGATTGAGGTAGAGGACTTCCCCGCCTTCATCCTTGTCGACGACAAAGGCAACGATTTCTTCCAGCAACTGAAGCCTTGGCCATGCACTTGCTAAGCCGCAAAAACAATGAAGCCTCGGGGATTCTTTTCCGGGGCTTCATTATTTTTAGACACCCTGATCATCTTAAGTACCTAAACAATCTATAACATCTTGAGAAACAATTACAACCCGCGCGACTTATAGATCAAATCTTTGGCGGCATTTATTTCTTGGAATTTCTTCTCGGCGGCCTTGCGGACATCTTCTCCCAAGGTCGATACTTTGTCAGGATGATGCTTCAAGGCCATGCGTCGATAGGCCTTCTTCACTTCCTCGTCGGAAGCATTAGGCGAAATGCCCAGCACCTTATAGGCTGACTCAAGATTGGTGGATGAGTCGTGAAGGTTGAGCATGGAGTCGACATCCTTGTCGTTCACCCGCATTGCCCGTGCCACTTTTCTTAGGGCTTCTACTTCGCGGTTGTCGACAATGCCGTCAGCGCGAATGATGCCTGCCATGAAAGCCAATAGCTGGAGACGCTGTTCATAGGCCAAGTTAGTGGCAATCTGCCTACAACTCTGCATGACGATATTCTCATAAGAGCCACTCCGTTCAGCATCCATCTGCTTCTGGCGGTCAAACAGCCGCCGAAGGATTGTCTCGCCCTGTTGCTGGGCGTCCTGGCCGAAATTGATGCGGAGGAAATTCCTCACATGTTCCATTTCACTATGCATGACCTTTCCATCGGCGCGGATGATATAGGATGCCAGCACAAGAATGCTGAAAAGGAAACTGTTTCGGTTGCCCATGTCCACACCTTCGTAACCATGCTGCTGTCCGTAAGTGCTTTCGTAAGTTTCGTAGTTGTCGTTGCGGTATGTGCCACTGTCGCTATCGCCACCCAACTGTCGTTGCTCCATGCCTTTTTCATAGAGCCAACCCATAACAAACCCCCAGAGGGCACCTAAGGGACCGCCTGTCATGAAACCGAGAAAGCCGCCAATCCATTTACTGATTCCCATGTAATACTATTTTAATAAAGGATGAAAATGAAAGATAATTGAGGAGATAAGATCGAGAGGATTAGATATGAAAATGAGAGACTACCGATGTTGTTTGCGGTTGTCTCTCACTTCTTGCGTCGGGGTGACAGGATTCGAACCTGCGACACCCTGGTCCCAAACCAGGTGCGCTACCGGGCTGCGCTACACCCCGCTGCATTTCTCGTCGGACAATGCCGTTTTCAAAATGCGGGTGCAAAGGTACTCACTTTTTTCGAGAACTGCAAGCTTTTAACCAATTATTTTATGATTTCGAGCTCGCGGAACACTTTTTTGAGTGCCTGAACGCCACGTTCCACCTGTTCTTCAGTATGTGTTGCCATGAGTGCAAACCTAACGAGTGTGTCTTGTGGAGCACACGCTGGGGGAATGACGGGGTTAATGAACACGCCGGCATCGAAGGCGAGCTTCGTGACGGTGAATGTCTTCTCCACATCATGCACATAGAGCGGGATGATAGGACTTGCCGTCTCACCTATCTCAAAGCCTTCTTCACGGAAGCGACGCAACGCATAGTTGGTGACCTTCCACAGTTTTTCGATACGCTCAGGTTCTTGCTGAATGATGTGCAGGGCTTCCATCGCTGCTGCTGTGGCGGCAGGAGTATTGGAGGCGCTGAAGATATAGGTACGGCAGGAATGACGCAACCAATTGATGGTGTCTTTGTCGGATGCGATGAAACCGCCGATGCTGGCAAGACTCTTGGAGAAGGTGCCCATGATGAGGTCTACCTCATCTGTCACGCCGAAGTGGTCGCACACGCCCCTACCCTGTTCTCCGAACACACCGAGGCCGTGTGCTTCGTCTACCATAACGGCCACGTTGGCATACTTATGCTTCAATTCGATGATGGTGGGCAGGTCAGCGAGATCTCCTTCCATTGAGAACACACCGTCGACGACGATAAGTTTCACGCCTTCTTCTGGCAGCGACTGCAACACGCGCTCGAGGTCTGCCATATCGTTGTGCTTATAGTGCAACGGACGCGCAAATGACAGACGTCTGCCATCAACAATACTTGCGTGGTCGCGGTCATCGCAGATGATATAATCGCCTTTACCAACAACTTGAGCTAGCACACCCTGATTGACAGAGAATCCCGTGGAAAAGCAGAGACAATCCTCTTTGTGGATATACTCTGAAATCTCTTTCTCAAGCTGAACATGCAAGTCGAGCGTTCCATTGAGGAAACGGCTTCCCGCACATCCTGACCCGTATTTGTCGAGGGCTTCCTTTGCTTTGTCGATGATGCGCTGGTCGCCAGTGAGTCCCGTATAGGCATTCGACCCGAACATCAGCACTCTGTGTCCTTCCATTTCCACTTCCGTTCCTTGCTTTGAGGTGATGGCACGGAAGTAAGGATACACACCTTTTGCCATGAACTTTTGAGGCTCACGATACTGCTTAAATCTTTCTTGTAAAAGTCCCATATTAATATAGGTATCAGCTTACTTTATTTTTTTACAGGCTGCAAAGTTACAAAAAAATTATCAATCTGTGCATTTTTTTCGAAAAAAATCACCTTTTCGATGAATATTCCTTGTAAGATGCATCAAATATTACAAAAAAATCGTACTTTTGCAGCGCCATGAGTACAAGAAAGACGATAACGTTCATTCTGAATCCCATCTCGGGTACGGTGAAGAAAGCGGGCATTCCTGACCTGATTTCCTCCACGCTTGATGCATCCCGTTTCGAGCATCGGATAGTGTGGACCGAATATGCTGGCCACGCATCGGTCATCGCCCATGAAGAACGTGAACGCGGCACAGATGTGGTTGTGGCTGTGGGAGGCGATGGAACCGTGAACGAAGTTGGCCGCTCACTTGTCGATTCCCCAACGGCAATGGCCATCCTGCCCTGCGGTTCGGGCAACGGACTGGCCCGTCACCTGATGCTTCCCATGGACATCGAGAAGAGTTTGAAGGTGATCAACCGCTGCGAGATTCACCGCTTGGACTATGGAATCATTAACGACCATCCGTTTTTCTGTACCTGCGGCATGGGATTCGATGCCTTTATCAGCCAGAAATTTGCTGAAGCCGGTAAGCGAGGAAAGGTAACCTATATAGAAAATGTATTGAAAGAGGGTCTGACATACAAGCCGGAAACCTACCGCATTGAAGACGAAAACGGCACAACGCTGCACAAGGCTTTCTTGATTTCTTGTGCCAATGCCTCGCAGTATGGCAACAATGCCTACATTGCTCCGCAGGCTTCGATGAGCGACGGGCTGCTGGACGTCATCATCATGGAACCTTTCGACATGTTGGAAGCGCCACAAGTGGCCATTGAAATGATGAACAAAACGTTGGATAAGAACCAGAAAATCAAGACTTTCCGCACGCAGCACATCCACATTCACAGGAAAGAAGACGGGTGGATACACTACGACGGCGACCCGCTTTTCACCTCCGCCGATGTTGACATACGGCTGGTTCATCAAGGTATCAAGATGGTTGTAAATGGCGATGCCGATAAGTCGAAGCGGCAGCCCAATATGGTTCAGACCGCCTTCAGTGAGTTTTTCAACGACCTGAATGTAGTACGTGAAGACCTTGTACGGCAGAGCCGACATATTCAAGCCATCAACAAGGTCTTAATCCGTAAGCTCAATAACCTTTAGTCAAGACTTCTTTTTTCGGTTTATTCGTTACATACTGAAATCATTTCTATCGACTGCATTCTGTTTTTGTATCAGAAAAAACTCTTTTCCATATCAGAAACGAATTGTTTCTGTGTTAGAAACGAAACGTATTGATGGCAAAAAAGTATTTGCCGGGTTATCAGAAGTGGATAAGGAAATCTTGAAGCAGAGTCCTATAAAGATCATCGCCGATTACCAGACGGAGGTTTTCTACCGTAGCAACAGGACTGCGCCGGAAGGCAAGCAAGAACCGTCGAGGCGCTTTTTGGGGTGTTGTGCTCACGGCACAAACACGCGAAGAAAAGAACCCCTTCAAGGCAGCTTCTTCCTCAAACCGCTGGCGACAATCGAAAGGAATGATGGCGGAAAACTCTCCCTCCTCGCCAAGCAACCGATCCACACCTCTGAACAATTCGCTGTAGCTGAGCGATATGGTGTGTCGAGCCGTAGTTCTCTGTCCACAAGGACTTTGCAGAGCGTTTTCGAAGAAAGGCGGGTTGCAAACAATCGCATCGAATGGACCTTGAAGCATACCACCTGTTGATTGTGATTCATCTGAATGGGAATGGAAACTCTGTAGCGAAGTGTTTACAACATCAATCTGGTTGGCAAAAGGTGATGCTGATACATTGTCGGCTGCTTGAAGACAGGCATCCAGATCGCAGTCGATGGCTGTGATATGGGAATTGGGGAAGCGCTGCGCCATCATGAGCGCTATAAGCCCTGTGCCCGTCCCAATGTCGAGAATCTGTTTTCCACCATTGGCCCATGCCCCGAGCAACGTACCGTCGGTTCCCACTTTCATGGCACAACGGTCTTGGAAAACGGAAAATCGTTTGAAATGGAAGAAATTGTTAGCCATTGCGTGTGCAAAGGTAGTCATAATAATTGATAATTGACAATTGAGAATTGATAATTAAATATAAATAGGTGTAAGAATTGCATTTTTATGATTAACTTTGCAGGCCAAATAGAAAGGATTGCGTCCTGAATAGCTATAAAACTAAAAGAAAAAAGATTGAAAATAAGCATGATGAATAAAGAGAATGCGTTCTCGATGATAGCAGACTACGATGGCGACATGTCGGAACTCTTGAAGATGGGTGTTGAGGGGAACATACCTGTACTTGCCACCCGTAGCATGGTGCTGTTCCCAGGCGTGGTGTCGCCCGTCGTGCTGGGCAGAACGCCAAGTTTGAATCTGATCAATGCAGTAAAGAACCACCCGAATGCGATTTTTGTAATCGTGTCGCAAAAGATAGCAGAAACTGAATGGCCGAGCGATGGCGACTTGTATCGCTATGGTGTCTTTGCCAAGCTGGTGCGCGTGTTGGACTATCCTGGCGAAGGAAACGAGATGACCGTGATTGTACAGGGCTTAGGCAGGTGTGAGTTGGAGCGACTGACGGCAGTAAGGCCTTTCCTGATGGGAATGGTGCATCCCTCGCCCGATGAGATTCCACAAGAAGACGATTCCGTCTTCAAGACAGCCGTTGACGACCTGCGTACGCTGACATTGAACTACATTGAACAGAACGAGGAGATACCCAACGAGGCACAGTTTGCGATACAGAATATCAACAATAATGTGATATTGCTGAACTATATTTGTTCGAGTTTCTTCTTCAGTGCCGAAGAGAAGATAAACATGCTGAAGGAAACTTCTCTGCACGAGCGAGTGATGCTGGCTTTGAAGGCCATGAACCGCGAGACCCAACTGTTGGAACTCAAACAGAATATACGTACTCGCACGCGTAAGGACATCGACGAGCAGCAGCGAGAGTATTTCCTCCAGCAACAAATCAGAAACATCAAGGAGGAACTGGGCAGCGGCGAGGGTTCGCCCGAGCGCAAGGAATTGTTGGAAAAGTCGAAGAAGAAGAAATGGAACAAGGAGACTGCAGACTACTTCAACAAGGAGATGGAGAAACTTGAGGTGCTCAACCCACAGAGCCCCGACTACAGTACGCAGATTCAGTATCTGCGGACGATGGTTGAACTGCCGTGGAACGAGTACACCAAGGACGACCTGAACATGAAGCGTGCGCAGCGAATCTTAGACAAGGACCACTACGGCATGGAGAAGGTGAAAGAGCGCATCCTGGAACACATGGCTGTGTTGAGCCTACGCGGTGACCTGAAATCGCCCATCCTGTGCCTGTATGGTCCTCCGGGTGTGGGCAAGACATCACTGGGAAAGAGCATCGCTGAAGCCATGAGGCGGAAGTATGTGCGTATTTCGCTGGGTGGTATGCACGACGAGAGCGAGATACGCGGTCACCGACGCACGTATGTGGGAGCCATGCCTGGCCGTATCATCAAGGCCATCCAGAAGGCTGGCTCGTCGAATCCTGTATTTATCTTAGACGAAATCGACAAAGTGACGCAGCACACCATCAATGGCGATCCGTCGTCGGCTTTGCTGGAGGTGTTAGACCCCGAACAGAATGGGACTTTTCACGACAACTATCTGGATGTAGACTATGACTTGTCGAAAGTGCTGTTCATCGCCACCGCCAACGACCTGAACACCATTCCCCGGCCGCTTTTAGACCGTATGGAAATCATTGAGGTGAGCGGCTATATCACTGAGGAGAAAATAGAGATTGCGAAACGCCACTTGATACCAAAGGAAAAGGAAAACACGGGCATGCAGGAAGACAAGCACCTGCAGTTCAACAAAGCCGCCATCGAGAAAATTGTCGAGCAGTATACCCGTGAGAGCGGCGTGCGCCAACTTGAAAAGCAAATCAGCAAGGCCTTCCGCAAACTTGCCTTCGCAAAGGCTCGCAACGGTGAGTTGCCCTACGAGAAGATTACACAAGACGAGATAGAGAGCCTGTTGGGAAAACCGCCCTTCTATCGCGACCTGTATCAGGGCAACGGATATGCAGGCGTCGTCACAGGCCTGGCATGGACAAGTGTAGGAGGCGAAATTCTGTTCATTGAGACCAGTCTGAGCAAGGGAAAAGGGTCTAAGCTTACGTTGACAGGCAATCTGGGTGATGTGATGAAAGAGTCGGCCGTGCTGGCATTGGAATATGTCAAAGCACACGCGCAATTCCTCGACATCGACTACCGTATCTTCGACAACTACAACATACACATCCATGTGCCGGAAGGAGCTACGCCGAAAGACGGTCCGTCGGCTGGAATCACCATCGCCACCAGCATCGCCTCAGCTCTAACGCAGAGAAAAGTGCGCATGAACACGGCGATGACGGGCGAGATTACGCTCCGCGGCAAGGTGCTCCCCGTGGGTGGCATCAAGGAAAAGATACTGGCAGCCAAGCGTGCCGGCATCACCGACATCATCATTTGCCGCGACAACAGAAAAGACATCGATGAGATTCCGGAAGTATATGTGAAGGGGTTGACCTTCCACTATGTGGAAAATATCAAAGAAGTGTGGGACTTCGCACTGACCAACGAGATTGTGAGCAACCCTGTCACGTTCGAGATCGACGACAAGAAAGTTTCTGAATGACAACCGTAAAGCAGTACTGCGCTGCAAGAAAAAGAGCCATGACCTTTGAACTCCAACATACTGACCCCTATAGCGATGCACGTTCTGGTCTGATTACGACCGACCACGGGCAAATCAAGACCCCCATCTTCATGCCCGTAGGTACCGTGGGCAGCGTGAAAGGAGTGCATTTCAGTGAGCTCCGCCAGCAAGTGCAGGCACAGATTATCCTAGGCAACACCTACCATCTGTATCTGCGTCCGGGCCTTGAGATACTGCGAAAGGCAGGCGGCCTTCACCGTTTCAACACATGGGACCGCCCCATCCTGACCGATTCCGGTGGGTTTCAAGTGTTTTCATTGACTGGCATTCGCAAACTAAGACGCGAAGGTTGTGAGTTTCGTTCCCACATCGACGGATCGAAGCATTTCTTCACTCCAGAGAATGTCATTGACACACAGCGCATCATCGGCGCCGACATCATGATGGCTTTCGATGAATGTCCACCCGGACAGAGCGACTGGCAATATGCGAAGAAGAGCCTCGAACTCACCCAACATTGGCTGGAGCGTTGCATCAAGCAGTTCAATACCACCGAACCGCTCTATGGCTATCAGCAAAGCCTGTTCCCCATCGTGCAGGGTTGCACCTTCAAGGACCTGCGCACAGAGGCTGCCAAGCACATCACCGACCTGCTTCCACAGTTGGGTTGCACAGGTGTAGCCATAGGCGGACTGGCTGTAGGCGAGCCAACAGAGGTAATGTACGACATGATTGAGGTGGTCAACGCTATCCTGCCAAAAGACCGACCGCGCTACCTCATGGGGGTCGGCACACCACAGAACATTCTGGAAGCCATTGAGCGCGGCGTCGACATGTTCGACTGCGTCATGCCCACCCGCAACGGACGCAATGCCATGCTCTTCACCTATCAGGGCACGATGAACATGAGAAACAAGAAATGGGAGGACGACTTCTCACCGATCGACCCTGATGGCTGCGACATCGACCGCATACACACCAAAGCCTATCTGCACCATCTATTTAAGGCTCAGGAACTGCTCGCCATGCAGATTGCCAGCATACACAATCTGGCATTCTATCTGCGTTTGGTGGGCGACGCACGCAAGCATATTGAGCAAGGCGACTTCACGCAATGGAAAGCATCGGTCATCAGCGACCTCGGCCGCAGGATATGACCATAAAATGCGACTAACGACTATCGAATACAAATGAAATATTCCCAAATCAGAAAATACCATAAGCTCTTGAAGGCTGGACGATGGACCAACCGACATCTGCATGGACTGGTCGCAGCCTACCATTGGCTGCGAAACCATCTTGGCTGGCTCGGCGTAGCCTTTGCGTGGCTGCGCCAACACCTACAATGGGTAAAACGGCTCAACATTTTCCGCTTTCTGAAAATCATCGACTGGTATATCATACGGAAGTTCATCGGCACCTACTTCTTCGCCATTGCCCTCATCATCTCCATCTCCATCGTCTTCGATGTCAACGAGAACCTGGCGAAGTTCACACAGTATCATGCCCCCCTACGGGCCATCGTCTTTGACTATTACCTGAACTTCATTCCCTATTTCGCCAATCTGTTCAGCCCACTGTTTGTCTTCATTGCCGTGATTTTCTTCACGTCGAAGCTGGCTGGCAACTCGGAAATCATCTCGATGCTTGCCGCGGGCATCAGTTTCAAGCGGCTGATGCGTCCCTACATGATTTCGGCAGCACTCATCTCCCTGCTCACATTCTATCTCGGCAGTTATGTCATTCCGAAAGGAAACGTTGTGAAACAGAACTTCGAGACCATCTACAAGAACAAAAAGAAGAACACCTCGGCAGAAAACGTCCAATTGCAAGTGGGCAAAGGCATCATTGCCTCCGTACAGCACTACGACAACACGGTGAAACGTGGTTACGGTTTCAACCTATACAAGTTTGAGAATAAGAAACTCGTGAGCCACATGACCGCACAGGACATCCAATACGACACCATCAGCGACTCACGATACCACTGGAAAGTCACTCAATGGCGCATTCGCGAGATGAAAGGACTGCGCGAGAACATCTCCAGCGGCATGCGTATGGACACGCTCATCATGATGGAACCCACCGACCTTGTCTTCTCAAAAGGACAACAAGAAACGTTCACCACTCCGCAGCTAAAGGAGTACATCAGCAAGCAGATAGACCGTGGGTCGGGCAACGTGGTGCAATACGAAGTGGAATACCACAAGCGCATCGCATCGTCGTTTGCATCGTTCATCCTCACCACCATTGGAGTTTCACTCTCATCCCGAAAACGGAAAGGCGGTATGGGACTCTACCTCGGCATTGGTCTTGCTCTGAGTTTCGGCTACATCATGCTGCAAACCGTGTCGTCGACGTTTGCCATCAATGCTAACACTCCTCCCATGTTAGCAGCATGGATTCCAAACATCATTTTTGCGGTAATTGCATATTTCTGCTACCGTCAAGCCCCCAATTAACCCCGTTCAGTAAGTCGCTATACAGCCACAAAAAACTGTTCAGCAAGTCGCTGTTTTACAGCGCCCCCAAAACCAAAAAAGACAAAATGGATTTCTACGAATTAGACCTCAGCGACAATGTACTTGATGCGCTCGACGACATGAATTTCACCACATGCACGCCCATACAAGAAAAGTGCATACCCGAAATACTAAGTCGTCGCGACCTGCTTGGCGTTGCGCAGACAGGTACCGGAAAGACAGCCGCCTATCTGCTGCCCATCCTCAGTATGCTCGACGACGGTGGCTACTACGAACCCGAGGCCAATGGCGGGGAACGTTTCGTTGAGTTACCCCACGATGCCATCAATTGCGTCATCATGAGCCCCACACGCGAATTGGCACAGCAGATTGACCAAGCCATGCAGGGATTCTCCTATTACACGCCTCAGGTGGGGAGTGTGGCCGTCTATGGTGGCAACGACGGGTCGCGCTACGATCAGGAATACAAGAGCATGAAGATGGGCGCCGACATGCTCATTGCCACACCAGGCAGACTCATCAGCCACATTACGATGGGCAATGTCGATCTCTCGAAGGTCAGTTTCTTCGTACTCGACGAAGCCGACCGCATGCTGGACATGGGGTTTAGCGAAGACATACTGAGCATTGCGAAACTGCTGCCAGAGAATTGCCAAATCATCATGTACTCAGCCACAATGCCCGACAAAATCGAGCAAATGGCCAAACGGCTGCTGAAGAACCCTGCCATCGTGAAAATTGCCGTCAGCCGCCCCGCTGACAAGATCAAGCAGGAGGCATACGTCTGTCACGAAGATCAGAAACTGCGCATACTCAACCACCTTTTCCGCAACAACGAACTGCATCGCGTCATCATCTTTGTCAGCAAAAAGACGAAAGTGAAAGAGATAAACCGCACCCTGCGCACGATGGGCATCAACTGCGGCGAGATGCACTCCGACCTTTCGCAAGCCGAGCGCGACGACGTGATGTATCGCTTTAAGAGTGGAATGGTGGACGTGCTTGTCGCCACCGACATCGTGGCTCGAGGCATCGACATCGACGACATCGCCATCGTCATCAACTACGATGTGCCCCACGATAGCGAAGACTACGTCCACCGCATCGGACGAACGGCACGCGCCGAACGCGACGGCCGAGCCATCACCCTCGTTCGCGGCTACGACATTCAATACTTCCAGCAGATTGAAAAATTTCTGGGCTATGCAGTAGAGAAGACTCCCCTACCCGACGGTTTGGAAGGCCCCGAATACAAACCCATCAAAGGACGTCCTCCAAAAGATGGCAGCCGCCATCAGCGGCGGGGAAGACGAAGGGGAGGACACTCATCGCAAAGTGGCAGACGGCAGAAGAGAAACGACCATCCCTCGAAAACCAACAAACACAATGGTGAGCCGAAAAATGAAACAGGCAAAAAGGGTGTCTCGTCGAAACCCAAAACCGATCATCACCGTCCAAATCCCAACACGACGAACAAATAGTGGTCTGACCACCCGTTTTTATAGGGAAGGGATGAGTTGTCTACAAAGGTGGTGAACAGACGCTACCGACAGAGCAAATAAAACGTAAAGGAAACAATATCATATGACAAGAAGTCGCACAAACACATTAAGGACGTATGGCGTGGTGTTCATGACACTCATCATGCTGTCTTTACCTGCTGCTGTTACGGCGCAGCTGAAACATCGTCCGAAGGTGGGCCTGGTGCTGGGTGGTGGTGGTGCGAAAGGAGCTGCAGAGGTAGGTGTGTTGAAAGCCATCGAGGAAGCGGGTATCCCCATCGACTACATCGCAGGAACGAGCATCGGCAGCATCGTGGGCGGACTCTACGCCATAGGGTATCGTGCCGAACAACTTGACTCAATGTTCACCTCGCAGGAATGGCTGACGTTGCTCTCTGACCGACAAAAAAAACACCAATATAAAATCTATCAGGAGCAAGACAGCGTTGGCTATGTTTTCGGATTCCCCGTCATTCGCAAGGGGAAACAAAATGCCGAGGAAACCTTCGGAATGGTAAAAGGCGACAAAGTGCTGCAGCTACTGCAAAGCATGACTGGCGATTATGACCGTCGACCCTTCGACAGCCTGCCAATCCCCTTCCGCTGTGTGGCCGTCGACATCAACAATTGGAAAGAAGTGGTGCTCGCCGGAGGATCTCTGGCGAAAGCAATGCGAGCCTCGATGGCCATCCCGGGTGTATTTAAAGGACTAAGAAGCAAAGGTAAACTACTCGTCGACGGTGGTGTGCTCAACAACCTGCCTGTTGACGTAGTGAGACAGATGGGCGCCGACATCGTCATCGCCATCGACCTGACACAGCATAAACACGAGTCGCGAAGCTTCTCCTTAAAAGACTGGCTTGGCATCGGAGGCGCCGCCGACTGGATCGTGTCGCGCCCCGACATTACAAAATACAATGAAAACCGCAAGCACGTAGACATTTACATCAATCCTCCATTAGACGGCTACGACGTGACAAGCTTCAACAACAACAGCATCCGCGAGATGATTCACATCGGACAACGCACTGGGAAGAAGTGTCTGCCGCAACTTCAGAAACTAAAAGAACGTCTGAAGTGAAATGATTCCATACATATCCCAACACTACATTAATAATGTACGCAGCGTAGGCTATTAATGTACGCAGCGTAGGTTAATAATGTACGCAGCGTAGGTTAATAATGTACGGTCGCCATTTGCCATCTATCACTTCGCAATTCCTATTGAATGAGCATAAAAAAAGTTAAGAACAACAATTATTCTTCATTCTTCGCTCTATATTCTTCATTAATTCGTACCTTTGTAGCATCAATTCATACCTTATTATATATATGGAAACCGTCAGAATCAAAGACAAGGAATTCAGGGTGTCGATACCCGCAGAGAAGATCCAAGAACGTGTGAAGGCAGTGGCTGAGCAAATCAATCGCGACATGGAAGGCAAAAATCCGCTGCTGATTGCTGTGCTGAACGGCGCGTTCATGTTTGCCGCCGACCTCATGCGCAATATCACCATCCCGTGTGAAATCTCGTTTGTGAAGCTCGCTTCCTATCAAGGAACCACAACCACAGGCACCGTCAAGGAGGTGTTTGGCATCAACGAAGACCTGCAGGGACGCACCATCATCATCGTGGAAGACATCGTGGACACCGGCCTCACCATCAAGCGAATGGTAGAGACTTTGGGAACGCGCAATCCAGAAAGCATCCACGTTTGCACCCTGCTTGTGAAACCCGGGAACGTCAGGGAGGACATTAACGTGGAATATGTGGCTTTTGAAATACCCAACGACTTCATCCTCGGCTACGGCCTCGACTACGACCAGCAGGGGCGCAACCTGCCAGAAATCTACACCATCGTCAAGGATTAGTTCGTTAAGCGCAGTAACACAACGACAAATAAAAACTTTAAAATACTAACTCCTAACTCAAATGAAGAATATCGTTATTTTTGGCGGCCCAGGCTCCGGCAAGGGTACACAAAGCGAACTTATCATGAAGCAGTACGGCTTGGGACACATCTCCACAGGCGACGTGCTTCGACAAGAAATCAAACAGCAGACGGAACTCGGAAAGACCGCTGCCGAGTTTATCAACAAAGGTCAACTTATTCCCGACGAGCTGATGATCAGTATCTTGGCCAGCGTCTACGACGGATTCGGAAAAGACCATCCAGGCATCATCTTCGATGGATTCCCCCGCACGCTGCCACAGGCTGAGGCCCTCAAGCAGATGCTTGCCGAACGCGGACACTGCATTGCCGCGATGGTGGAACTCGACGTTCCTGACGAAGTGCTGGTGGAACGTCTCGTGAAGCGCGGGGAAATCAGCGGGCGCTCCGACGACAATGAGGAAACCATCCGTCAGCGTCTGGTGGTCTATCACAACCAGACGGCACCACTCGCCGAATGGTACGCTGGAGAAGGAATACGCCATCAGGTGGAAGGCGTAGGCACCATCGAGGAAATCTTCGGACGCATCTGCAACGTCATCGACAACCTCTAATTGCTCGTCACTCCACGCTCCTCGAAAACACTCACCTCTATTATGGAATCGAATTTCGTTGATTATGTGAAAATCTACTGCCGCTCAGGAAAGGGCGGTCGGGGTAGCATGCACCTGAAGCATGTGAAGTATAACTACAATGGTGGCCCCGACGGCGGAGACGGTGGACGCGGAGGCAACATCATCCTGCGCGGAAACCACAACTACTGGACACTGCTCCACTTGAAATACCAGCGTCACGTGTTTGCTGAGCACGGGGGCAACGGCGGTAAGGACAAGTGTCACGGAACCGACGGAAAAGACCAATACATCGACGTACCCTGCGGAACGGTGGTTTACAACGCCGAGACGGGTAAGTACGTCTGCGACGTCACCTATGACGGGCAAGAGGTGGTACTGCTGAAAGGCGGGCGCGGCGGACTGGGCAACTTCCAGTTCCGCACAGCTACCAATCAGGCACCACGTTTTGCACAACCGGGTGAACCCATGCAGGAGATGACCATCATCCTGGAACTGAAACTATTGGCCGATGTTGGATTAGTAGGTTTTCCCAACGCCGGCAAGAGCACACTGCTCTCGTCGCTCTCGTCGGCAAAGCCGAAAATCGCCAACTACCCTTTTACTACCCTTGAACCTTCGCTCGGTATCGTGGGCTATCACGACAAACAGTCGTTCGTGATGGCCGATATTCCCGGCATCATCGAGGGAGCCAGCGAGGGGAAAGGCCTTGGACTTCGATTCCTGCGCCACATTGAGCGCAACTCGCTGCTGCTCTTTATGGTGCCTGGCGATACTGATGACATCAAGCGTGAATACGACATTCTGCTCAACGAGCTGCAGAACTTCAACCCCGAACTGCTCGACAAGCACCGCGTGCTTGCCGTCACGAAATGCGACCTGCTCGACGAGGAACTCATCGAGATGCTCCGCGAAACCTGCCCCGACGACATCCCCATGGTGTTTATCTCGGCGGTGGCC
Source organism: uncultured Prevotellaceae bacterium (assembly GCA_902801375.1). Lineage (GTDB taxonomy): Bacteria > Bacteroidota > Bacteroidia > Bacteroidales > Bacteroidaceae > Prevotella. Next base: position 175,374 of record CADCIB010000001.1, read on the forward strand.
AACATGGGGTTGGACGAGTTGAAGGACGTGTTGTGGCGCGAACTCAACAGCGAGAGCAACAAGCTGCAGACCATTATGGCAGAAGACACGCTGGTGCATCGCGACAAGGACATGAGGGTCTTCAATGCCGAACTACTCGCAGAGGGCGAAGATGCCGACATCGAGTTGATGGACGAGGAAGATATAGAGGAAATCGACGACTACGAAATTATCGACGAATGAATCTCTTCCGCCCCATTGTCTACCCGCTCTCTGAACACGTCAAGGCTTTCAGCACCACACGACGCGGTGGTGTGGGAAGAGGAAATTATGCCACGATGAACGTCACCCATTATTGTGGCGACGATGAGCAACATGTTCAGGAGAATCGACGCATTTTGGCCGAATGGTTGGGCACCGCTCCAGAACGAATCATCGTGCCCAAACAGACCCACCAGACAGAGGTGAATCTCATCACGGAAGAAAACTTTCTGCAGAAAGAACGATTGGAAGGTGTGGACGCAATCATTACCACCACCCCAGGAATCTGTATTGGTGTTTCCACTGCCGACTGTATACCTATTCTTATATATGATGGTGAGAAGCAGGCAGCTGCTGCCATTCATGCAGGATGGAGAGGTACGGTCAATCGCATTGCAGAGAAAACCATCTGGTGTATGGAGAAATGGTGTGGGAGCCGCCCTGATGATCTCCGGGCTGTGATAGGTCCGGGCATCTCGCTCGAAGCCTTTGAGGTGGGCGACGAGGTCTACGATGCTTTCCGCCAGGCTGGTTTTGACATGCAACACATCGCAAAGCGTTTCCCTGCTTCAAACGAAACGACAAAAGAGAAGTGGCACATTGACCTTTGGGAATGCAACCGCCACCAGCTCATAGAATGTGGAATCCCCGACAAACACATTCGTCTGTCGGGGATTTGTACTTATCAGCAGTGCGAAGATTTCTTCTCCGCCCGCCGATTGGGCATCCATTCGGGCCGCATATATACCGGTGTCATGCTTCTCCCAAACAAATGATTGTTGGTTCTAGCGCACAACTACTTTCTGCCCATTGACAACGTAGATTCCATGTTTGATGGCTTGGGTGGAGGTTGAAATGCGACGGCCTTGCAGGTCGTAGACATCTGTGGCGTTCCAGCCATCGTTCTTCATCCTTACACCTTCATCCGAAATACCCGTCGCGGTGGATGATTCGAAAACCACCCATTCATTTTTCACGATACTACCACCGGCATTCACCACATTGAATGACGTTTCGTCCCAATATGCACCTACGGGGGCAGTTATCTTAACAGCACTACTCAGATTCAAGTGCTGAGCATAGAACGACTTCTCGCTGCCTTTGGCTCGCAAGGTACCCATGAAAATCTTCGCTGTTGGCGATTTCTCGTTGTCGTAGGAATAGAAGCCCATCGTGCCGTCTGTGACCAATGTGGGACCATAGAGGGTGAAATCATCGTAGCAGCACACGCCCATATTATAATCGGAGTGAATGGTCAGCGTGCCATTGCCAGTAAGGGTTGTCGGACCGTTGAAGACATACAGAGGTACAGTCCCATGGGAGGTCAACGAGCAATCGCCCTCAATTTCAATATTGAGGTCCAGCACGCCGTGACGATTGGCTCCACGGATGAAGCCGCCGTTCTTGATTCCCTCATTGTCTGCAAAATTCATCCGGAAGTTCTTCATGTGGAGCGTCTTGGCCTCGGGGATGTAGTAGATTTCGGAGATTCCTTCAAAGAAATCCTCCATCAGTTGTTCGTCCGACTCAATCAGCAACTCTATGAGCGCATCCTGATCTTCACAGAGTTGTTTGGTCAGCTCTACGCCGCCGATGAACACATAATAGCTGTTTCGCTCGCCGATGACAATCTCATTCGTGATGAAGGCATTGTCTCCGTTCACCACTCCATAATTTACGCCATTGTCAGACAATCCGAAATGAGCATGGTTGGGACTCAGGATGTCCATCTCTTCAGCCAGTTCCAGGCGGAAGCTCAGCGAGCAAGTCGGTGCAGTTAACCTCCGTGACCTTCAAGCCACAAACATACAGAGGATAAATCTCGCTCGTTGAATAGATTTCCACCCACTCATTGCTGACCACATCCCCATTGGGATAGCGAATGGCATTGTCGACCAACGCCGCTCCCTCGGGCGACACGATTTCCAATCCGGAATTCATGCTCAAGCTATTGATACCACTGACGCAAGCCTTGTAGCTTTTGACGCGCACATCAGTATCATAGCCAAGCAACCGTATGTTGCTATCGTAACCGTCAATGCCTGTACGCTCGCTGGATTGCACGGTAAGCTTCGTATCATAGACCCACAAGAAACTTCTCAAGCTCAACCCTTCGCCATCAACGTCGATGATGAGATTGCCGCCACCCTTCAGCGTGAGCCCACCTACGCTATAGATGCCATCCAAAGAATAGCAGCCTCCTGAGGTATCAATACGTGTGGTTCCGGAGATGTCTATCGTAGTCATATCAGCTAAACTCATGCCGGAAGTGCCACTTCCCATGAAGTGGTTGTCGCCCAGAAGGTGGATACTCGAGAAAACATTACTTCTTATGGGTGCCACCTCCTCGCCTATAGCACCACAGTTGAGCGTCACGTTGCGAATGGTCAGATCAACGCCCGAAACACCAAACGGCAGAGCTTCCATATAGGAAGTGCCATTCTTGAAGCCTGCCTCCAGTTCCGGATATTTCATGACCATCCTTTGCTCCAGCAGCTCGTGATTTTTGGCTTCGTTCAAGTCAATCATCACGCCACCAACTGTCATATCGGCTGATACGATGCCACGAGGAAACCAGCCAACCCAAGGTTCCTAGTTATACTGACTGACGTACAATACATGCAGTTTCTCGTACAATTCCATTGCAGCGCCATGCGCTGAATCAACTATAGAATTAGTTTTTCTTCAACACTACAGCCGAACGGGCTGGAATATATAGCTTTAGCCACTCCTTATGTTCTCCCACGTAGAGCGGGTCGTAGTTGGTGAAATGAGTAATGGTATCGTCGGCAAAACCATTTCCGCCAAACTCCTTTGCGTCGGTGTTGAGCACCACATCGTAGCTGCCGGTAGGTACCAGGAAACCGTAGTCGGTGAACGACCGCGTGGGCGAGAAGTTGAACACAAACACCAAGTCGCCACGCATGAAGGCCAGCACCTGATCGCCGTCGTTGTGCCAGATTTCCTGCACTCTGGAACGTTGGAAAGCAGGCACCGACTTGATCACCTCTAGCATCTTGCGGTCGAAGTCGCCCAGCCAGTGGTAGCAAAGCTCCTGATTGTCGACAAGGTTCCATTGACGGCGCGCATACTTGTGGCTCCATCCGTTGCCTTCGCGGGGGAAGTCAATCCATTCCGGGTGTCCGAACTCGTTGCCCATGAAGTTCAGGTAGCCACCGTTGATGGCAGCCGCCGTCACCAGGCGTATCATCTTGTGAAGGGCGATGCCGCGTCGGGCCACTTCATTCTCGTCACCTTTCTTGAAATGCCAATACATGTCGGCATCAATCAGGCGGAAAATGATGGTCTTATCGCCCACCAGCGCCTGGTCGTGACTCTCGCAATAAGAGATGGTCTTCTCGTCGGGGCGGCGGTTTTTCACCTCCCAGAATATCGAGCTGGGCTTCCAGTCTTCGTCTTTCAGCTCCTTGATGGTCTTAATCCAGTAGTCGGGAATGTTCATAGCCATGCGGTAGTCGAACCCGAAGCCGCCGTCCTCGAACTTGGCGGCCAGTCCGGGCATTCCGCTCACCTCTTCGGCGATGGTGATAGCCTCTGGGTTCACCTCGTGTATCAGCAGGTTGGCCAGCGTCAGGTAGCAGATGGCATTGTCGTCTTGGTGGCCGTTGAAATAGTCGGCATAGTTGGTGAAAGCCTCGCCCAGTCCGTGACTGTAGTAGAGCATCGAGGTCACGCCGTCGAAGCGGAAACCGTCGAAGCGGAACTCGCGCAACCAGTACTTGCAATTGGAGAGCAGGAAGTGGATTACGTTGTCCTTGCCGTAGTCGAAGCAGAGGCTGTCCCAGGCGGGATGCTCGTGGCGGTCGCCGGGATAGAAATACTGGTTGGGGTCACCACAGAGGTTGCCCAAGCCCTCCATCTCGTTCTTCACGGCGTGGCTATGCACAATGTCCATAATCACGGCAATACCCATCTGGTGGGCTTTGTCGATGAGAGCCTTCAGCTCTTCGGGCGTGCCGAAACGGCTACTGGCGGCAAAGAAGCTGCTCACGTGGTAGCCGAACGATCCGTAGTAGGGATGCTCCTGAATGGCCATAATCTGTATGCAGTTGTAGCCGTCGGCAGCAATGCGCGGGAGCACGTTCTCGCGGAACTCGGTGTAGGTTCCCACCTTCTCTGCATCCTGGCCCATACCGATGTGGCACTCATAGATGAGCAGCGGGTTCTTCTTCGGATGGAACGCCCTCTTCTTCCACACATATTCCTCTTCCGGGCTCCACACCTGAGCGGAAAATATCTTCGTCTCGTCGTCTTGCACCACACGCTGGGCCCAGGCTGGGATGCGCTCACCCTCGCCACCGTTCCAGCGCACGTGCATCTTATAGAGCTGCCCGTGCTTCATCGCATTCTTGGGCAGGCGAAGCTCCCAGTTGTCGGTGCCTGCCAACCGTCGGGCCTGATATTTCTCGCTCTCCTGCCAGTCGTTGAAGTCGCCTACGAGGAAAATCTCGGTGGCATTGGGCGCCCACTCACGGAACACCCACCCGCCGCGCGAGGTGCGGTGCAGGCCATAGTAGTCGTAGCCGCTGGCGAAGTCTTCCAGCGAGCGATGACCTTTCTTGGTCAGCTGGTTGAGTTTCCACAACGCGTGGTCGTGACGCCCGCGGATGGCCTCTTCATAAGGCTGCAGGTATGGGTCGTTCTTCACTAAACCGATGTGCATCGGTTCCTTATTCTTCTTTTTGCCTTTGGCATCAATCTTTTTCGTAGCCATAGTATTCTAAGTATAATGTTTTGTCATTGCACTTGTCGACGTCCGTTCACGTAGGTGCCGATAGCCGTGATGCTGCCGTCGCGGTTCTTCTCCACGAACTTTCCGTCGCGCACATCGTCCTTGTAAGAGCCCTCAAAGCGATGTCCTTCCTTGTCTTCCTCGATGGCCACGCCGTTGCGCTTGCCATCCTTGTAGACGCCCTTGAACTTCGAGCCGTCGTGGTAGTGTATGATCACTTCGCCCTCGATGTCGCCGTCCTTGAAGTTACCATCGTAGACGTCGCCGCTTTTCTTCGTCAGCTTGCCCTTGCCGTTCTGGCGGTCGTTCTTCCACATGCCCGTGTAGACGTCGCCGTTTTTCCAAGTGAACGTGCCCTGTCCGTCTTTGTCGCCTTCGTGGAAATGCCCCACGTATTTGTCGCCGTTGGCATAGTAGAAGATGCCCTCGCCCGTGCGCTCACCTTGATAGTATGTGCCCTCATAGCGGTCTCCGTTCTGGAACTTGTAGGTGCCGCGCCCGTTCTGTATGTCGTCTTTCCAATCGCCGGTATAGATGTCGCCGTCGGCATATTTGTTGGTACCCTTTCCGTGGCGCTGGTTGTTCTCCCACTGGCCGTCGTAGGTGGTTCCGTCGCCCCAGTCGAAGAATCCCTTACCCCATTTCTTGTCGTCTTTCCACTCGCCTTCGTAGTAGGCACCACTGGCAAACGTATACTTGCCCCTGCCCTGACGGTGGTCTTGGTGCCAATTGCCCTCATAGACGTCGCCGTTGTAGTAGTACATGATGCCGTGCCCCTGCTGGTAGTCGCGGAACCAAAGCCCCACGTAGCGGTTGTTGTTGTTGAAATAGAACGTGCCGCGCCCGTGCTGCTGGTCGAGCATCCATTCGCCGTCGTATTTCTCGCCGTCGGAGAAGGTGTAGACACCGTGCCCCTGGCGCTTGCCTTTCACATACTCACCTTCATAGATGTCGCCGTTGGGGTAAAGCACATTGCCCTTTCCGTGCGGTTTTCCGGCCACCATTTCGCCTTTATACTGCCCCCCGTCCCTTGTCGTGCATGAACCGAGGGTGATTTTCTGTGCCACGACTCCGCATGTGGGAGCCAATGCCAACATCAATGCCAATATTGTAGTCTTCATGATTATTCTGCTTATGTTGAAATTCAAAGTCCAAAATTAGTAAGAAAATCTCACTTGGCAAAACAATTTTAAATTAATTCATAATTTCCGCTCCCCATACCTCTCTTTTTAAAAAACAATAACACACTCAGCCCTTCCGTCCGTGCTCTTATGCACTTTCAAGAGCTTTTGTTCACACGCACCTGCTGATGTTGGTCAGCCGAACACCGAACGAACGAACACATGTATGGCAAAGTCTGCAATATAACCAAATGCCATAAACAATATAACTCCCACCCCAGCTCCCCTAAAAAGGGCAGGGGTGGGTGAGCTTCAGGGGCGAGGTATAGAATTACCTTAATATTTGGCAATGTTTATCGTTTTGTTTTATTAACAAGCACCCTCGCAATCCTTAACATATTTTTGCGCGCCACGAACCATCATTTTTGGAGGTTGGGATAAAAATGCGTACCTTTGCATCGTGATCTTTGACCTACTGATACAATGGGAAAACACCGCGCCGCCGCAAGTCTCGCCGCCCCTCGCAGACTATCGCTTTCCTCCTCAGAGACGCTCTGTATTGCCCCAAACAGACACTCTCTACCGCCCAAGCAGACTCTCTCTACCGCCCAAAAAGACTCTCTCTACTGCCCTCGGAGACACGCTCTATTGCCCTCGGAGAAGTTCTGATAGCGAGGTGATGATGCGTTCGGGGATCGTTTCGTCCTCGACTTTGTCATCCCAGCTCTCGCCCTTGAACCACACGGTATGGCACCCGATGGACCGCGCGGGGATGATGTCCTTACCCACGCTATCGCCAACGACGGTCACTTCTTCGGGCTTCACGCCGAGAGCCTCCACGCCCAGGGAGAAGATGCGGGCGTCGGGTTTGCGAATGCCTACGACCGCCGACTCGATGATGGTCGGGAAAAATGTGTCGAGCCCGAACTCTTTCAGCACGACGGAGATGTTGCCGTAGAAATTGCTCACGAGGACAAAAGAGGGTTTATGAGCGACCTCCCCTGACCCCTCCTGTAGGAGGGGGACCGATTTGTCGTTTTGCTGTAGGAGGGGGACTGATTTGTCGTTCTCCTGTAGGTGGGGGACTGATTTGTCGTTCTGCTGAGCAATGAGCTGCTGAAGTACGGCGCGGCTTTCAGCCGTCACTTGGCGGGTGTGGTCGTAGAGCTCGTCCAGGAGGTTGAGCTGCATCTTGGTGAACGCTTTCTTGTCGGCCTGCCAGTAGCCCTTGGTGAAAAGGTATTCCATCTGCAGGCGGAGCTTCACGTCGAGCAGTTTCTTAAACGTCCACGTAGGGCCGACGATGGGGTTGCGGCCCAAAGTGCGCTCTGCATAGACATAGGCTTCGCGGAACTGCTCCCAGCTGATGGGCATTGCGTTGTGCTCGTAGGCGTGCCAGATGACGCGTCCCCAATGGTTGCCGCGTGTGTCGAGGGTTCCGCCGTAGTCGAATATGTATTTCATTTTTATAAGAGGTGAGAGGTGAGGGGTGAGAGGTGAGATAATCAGAAGGTCATGCGCATCATCAGCCTGATGCCGTGCTTGTGGGCGGAGGGGAGGTCGAGGTAGCTGAGTCGGCGCACATACTCCACGTGCAGGATCTTGAAGATGTTGTGCACACCGGCTATCAGTTCGAAATAGGGGCGATGCTTGTCCATGACGAAGGAGCCTTCGGGGAACATCATGAGCGTCGGGTCCTGGCTGTTCTCCTCGAGGAAGGGGTTGTTCTTGTCGGTGAGCGTCCCCCAGAGCATCTTCACACCAAGGTATTCGCGCCACTTGAGTTTCTTCAGCAGGGGTATGCGATTGAAGATCTTGCCGTTCAGGTCCCAGGAAAGGTCGCCCGACACATAGCGGTCGTTGAGGAACTCCATGTTGTTGATGAGATTGAACGTCTCGTCTTCGATGATGTACGACAGGTTGGCTGCCGGCATGATGAGCAGCGGGTAAGGCACCTTGTTCCATTGAATGCCGCCCTTCACGTAGAGGTCTATCTTTCCCCAGTTGTGGGGCATCCAGAAGCGCTTGTAGACGGTGACATCGGTGAAGTTGTAGGCATAGTCGCCGCCCAAGACATCTTTCAGTCCGATGCTGTGGCCCAGGGTGAAGACGGGTGCATCAAGATTGATGGGCAGTCGGCGTTGCTTGGTGTTGACGAAGGTCTCGCCTGGGGCGAAACGTATCTGTGCACGCAGCTCTGTGGTTCGTATCTTCCGCGAATGGACGTAAGGGGCATCGGCAGGGCCGACGTTTAGAGGCCGGGGATGCGAGAAGTTGGTCCAGAGCGAGCGGTCGTGGGTCTCCGTCATGGGAATGAAATAGAGTTCGCCTGCCGCCTCGTTTTCTTCGGTTTTCAACGAGAGGGTGGTCTTGAATCCGAACTCCTCCTCGCGTTCGAAGGTGAGCGACTGGCGGTTGTAGAAGAGCATCTTGTCTACGGTGCTCCATTTGAAGGCCGTGAAGACGTTATCTTTGTCGGTGTGGACAAACTTGTCGGAGGGCGACTCAATATCGTACGACGAGCTGAACGTCAGCGTGCGTTGCGGGAATTCTCGGGGCAGGTAGTTTTTCTTGTTGAACGACCAGATGACATCGCCCTTGTAGTACCATTTCTTCGTACCTGTGCCGTAAGCCACGTAGCCGCGCAAGAAGAGGTTGGAGTCGAGGTTGGCTGTGGTCTGCGCACTCAGTCGGAGGCGTATGTCGTCGATGAAGTTCTTGGTGAACATGGTGTTGATAGGTCCGAAATCGAGCTTCGAGGGGTGCTTCTTCGTGCCGGTATCAACGAAGTTCTCCACCAACGCCCGCAATACGAACATCACGTATTTGAAGCCTTTCATCTTCTCGATGCTTGCCAGGAAGTCGCCCATTCCCTCCTCGCTCTTGGTGAGCCTCACGGTGCGATATTCGTTCCAGAAGTCGTCGTCGCGCATCTTAGCGTTGGCTTCGTGGCGCTCCTTGCTCTTGCCCTTGAAAAGCTTCTTGTTGATTTCCTCGAAGGCGTAGTCTTTCATGCGGGTGGTCTTGATGACGATGGCTTTGCTGAGGAAACTGGCAATCTTCAGCTCCACGAACATATCGTCTTCGGCAAGCACCCACTCGCCGTTTTCAAGCTGTTCGTAGGTCTGCATCACCTGCATGTTCTCCACGAAGTTCACGTCGCTCTTCTTGGGTATGGTGAGGTTGCATTTCTTCACGTGGAGCGTGCTGTCTTTCAGGATGTAGAGTTCGCCGCGGAAACCGAAGTCCTGCTGGTTGTTGGGCATGAACTGGATATGGAAGCACGAGTCGCGGTCCACCATCACGGTGTCCTCAATATAATAGCGGTAGAAACTGATGGCCCCTTTTCCGATGGGCGATGTGAAGGGGTATTGGAACATTCTGATCTCGTCGTCGTAGATGTCCACATCGGTGAACACGTCTTTCAGCAACGTGTTCAGGATGTCGCCCGTTTCAAACAAGTCGTTGATGCCTGTGGAGTTCTGCCCCATGATGATGTTCTTCTCGCTCTTCGGGTCTTTGCGGTAGATGTTTCGGGTGACGGTCTCTTCCACGCTGATGGGCAGGATGAGCTTGTGGTTGAGCTCGCACACTTCCACCTGGTCTTTCAGCCACTGACGCTTCTTGAACATCTCGTTCTCCAAGGCCGAGGGGGTGATCTCGTTGAAGGCCAGCGTCATCTTCTGGTATTTGTTGTATTGGTAGAAGTCGTGGTTGGCCAGGTCGGTCTTCTTCTTGGCGGCAATGACTCGGCGCATCAGCTCGACGGCGGGGTTGTCCTTGCGAGAGTATCTGTTGCGCTTGGCTTTCACCGTAACGTTCTCCAACTGAGTGCTCTCGGGCTTCAGCCGCACCTTCAGATAGTTGTCGAGGCCTTTCGAAATGAGCATCTTCAGCGGTTTGTAACCTACGGCAGAGAAGGTCAAATACCAGCCTTCCATACGATCAATGCTGAATTTGCCGGAAGCATCGCCTGATACCATCACGTGATGGCCTTTATAGACGGCACTTGCAAAGGGGATGCTGTCGCCCGTGTTATCATCGACGATCACTCCCTTGAGCTTCTGCGCCTGCAGCTGGCCTACGGCGAGCAGGGTAAGGATAAGGAATAGGGTGATTCTTCTCATCATTCGGCGGTTTGGATTATAGACGTCAGTCGCGAGCAGAGGGCTTCGTGGCGACGGTGCATGTGAATGTAAAGAATGCTCAGCACAAGGATTTCCACAAGGAAATACACCCAGGGAATGTTGAGCAGACAGGTGATGTAGATGGTGATGGCCCGCACGTTGAACGTCAGGATGTTGGTGAACTTCATCAGCGGGCGGCTGCCGGAGAGGAATTCCTCGGTAATGGGGGACAATGCCTCCGTATCCTCGCACCCACGACATATTTCCAAATATAACGCATAGAAACGCTGGAACTTCGGCGTGCGCTTCTCCTGACTTTTGCAATAGTTGCTGTAGTTGTAGTAGAACAGGCGGTCGAGCCACTTTTCCTTCGGAAGCGACTCGTAGACGGCACGTTGCTGGCACCAGTTGTCAAGCTCGCTTCCCTCCTTGCCTTTCAGAAAGAAGAGGTGAATCTGGCGATAATAGTCGGCCAAAGAACTCTGAGGCGAGTGGCACAAGATGCCTGCCACGAAAGCAAGCACCCAAATGCCGATGCCCCAATGGATGTTGGTGCCGGGAATGAACTGACCCTGCATGCGCAGGCACAACGCGGTATAGATGGCGAAGAACCACAGATCGCCCGCAAAGCCGTCGAGCATGCGTCCGATGAGTGTCTTCTTGCCCGTCAGACGAGCCATCTGGCCATCGGTGGAATCGCAGAAATTGGCGAACATCAGCAACAAGATGCCTGCGATGTTGTGCCATAAATCGGTGTGGTAGAACATGAATGCGGAAGCCACGCCGAGGAAGATGGAGAGGATGGTGATGGCATTGGGGTGAACGCCCAACTTGTTCCAAAACAGGGCAAACATCAAACCTATCGGACGCGTGAAGTAAACGTCCAACCATTCTTCCGTATCTTTCGATTTCATAGATGCTTGCAGCATCTTTCTAAATTCTTTCATTTTCAATATTTAAGTGTGATGAGTGTTAGGTGATGGGGGATGATGATGCTTGACGAAGGCAGCATTGCACGATAGCGCGGGCGGCGTCTTCCCGACAACGCGAGAAACTGGGCCAGTCGTTGAAGTCGATGAAAGCATACGAACCGTCGGGGCGGACGATGCAGTCGCCGCCGTAGATGGAAATACCCGTCAGACGGGAAAGCATCTCAGCATCGCGCTGAAGGCGCTGAAGGTCGAAGGCGTAGTGATGAGCCTGTCCGTTGCGGCGTTCGTCGCCGAACTTCGTATCGCCATCGTCGGTGGGATAAAACACACGGAAGAATCCTGTTCCAAACACACCGTAGAACTTCACGAGGTCGCCTGACACGTGTTCTGTGACAAGCACCTGCCCCACTCCACGTGCATTGAACGTCGCGAGCACCAGCCTCAATTCTTTTTCGTCAGCCGCATATTGCACGTCTTCTCTGCTTTGCGCAGCAAGGTCGGCACGCTTAGCCCAATAGCCGCAGAAGGAACCTGATGTCGCAGAATCTTCCCAAAGCCGAGGGACTGGAATGGCATTTGCCCGCATGAGCCGATCGATTTCTCCCCGCGAACTACGCAAGATGGCCTGGGCGCTATTTATCACGGGAATACCCTTTTGCTCCGCTTCCGCAAGACGCACCAAAGTAGGCGTCAGCCTTCCCATACTCAGAATCGCATCAAAGTTAAAGCAATCCATTAGCTTTTCCTCTTCAACGAATTGCACATCAACACCTTCAAGCAATAGGCTTTGACCTACAGCTTCCAGTATCGCCTGATCTTTCTCTACAGAGTTTGGCGAAAACCGAGGGGCGCGATATATGAGTAGAACGGTCAAAATGTCGATCGTAATTTGTCAAGAAAGAAACGCTTCTGCCGTACGAATATCTTCAGCATGGTCGATGTCGAGCACCTTTCCGAAGGAGAAAGCCTTCAGATGAAGGCCGCTGCCCACAAGGGCGCGCTGGAAATTCCTCATGCGCGACTCGCCCCTTTCGATGCATTCGTCGAGCACCGTGATGCACTTAGGAGTCAGTCCGTAGATGCCTCCAGAGATGTAATGCGGATGGTCTGAGCGGTCGAAGAATCCCGTGATGCTCCCCTCTGCATCGACACCCACATGCAAGGGTTTCTCGTCGTCGATGAAATCGGTGACGCCCATCAGTCCGTCGACACCCGTAAGCCGTTGGAACTCATGTACATACTCACAAAATTCCTCCTCGCGAAAAATCGTATCGACCGTTGTCAGCACAAAACTTTCGTCCTTCAACCAAGGGCTGATGGCGTGAAAACTGTGCATGGAGCTGGGCGTACTTTTCACGATGTATCGCAAGGGCACGCTCTTCCCATTTAATCCATGCTCTTGAATGTGCTTCAGATGTTGCTCCACAAGCGGCGTCAGGTCGTTGCAGATTACCACGATTTCGCTGGCTTTGTTATCCAAGAAAATACGTATCAACCGGTCGATGAGCTTCTCGCCGTGTACCTCTACGAGCGGCTTGGGCGCGCTGATGCCCTCATTGGCCAATCGTGAACCTTCACCGGCGGCTATGATTGCAAATTTCATATCTTTTTATGCTATTTTTTCCACATTAATTCGTGCAAAGTTACACATTATTTTAATAAGAATCAGCAGGTTTTGATATTTTTATGAAAACTTTTTAGGCATTAAGGGTTTCCAAGCGTAAAAAAGAAGGAAACCGAAGAGCATTGTCTTCAGTTTCCCTCAACGTTGAGCATATTGATCTTAGCAACTAATCTTTCAGAATCACTCACTTGCCCGTCTGCAAGTTTGCTATGTCGATGTCGCCGCTTCCGGCTACCCTGTGCTCCACTTGCTTGGCCTTACCGCTGAGCTTGATGTCACCGCTTCCAGCCACGTGAGCCGATACGTGGTCAGCACGCACGAAGTGCATTTCCACATCACCGCTGCCGGCAATCGAGATATTGGCGTTGTTCACGTCGATGGACTTCACTTCCACATCGCCGCTGCCAGCCACATCCACTTCGATGTCGTCGCAGATTACCTGGCTGAAGTCAATGTCGCCACTACCCGCAAGCTTTATGCTCAGATGGTCGGTATCGACGGTAGTATTAGCCTCGAACTCTCCGCTGCCCGCAAACGACACGTTGGTGAGGTCAGGCGACGTAACGTACACGTTCACTTCTTTCATTTCTCTGCCGAGAATGCTCTTCAGGTCCTTACGCAGGCTCTTTGTCTTGATTCTCAGCGTTTCACCGTCGCTGGTCACCACCATCCGCTTCAAGTCGCCAAGACGGCCTTCCACGCGAACCGACACCTTCTCACCCTGCGTGTAGTAGACGTGATAGCTGCCGGCTATGGAAATCTGCTCGAAAGGCTTCACGGGGACGTTTTCTGATACGCGTTTCTGTAGGTCCTCATCGTTGCCGTAGCTCAGGTTCAGGTCGTTATTCACCTCGTCGACCACATTCTTTTCACCAATGTTCCCGTCGTGACACGAAACGAGAACTGACGCCATCATGATGGCAAAAATTATCTTTTTCATACGCTTTATAAATTAATATTTGTCTGTTAGACGCATTGTTTAGCCAAAAAGTTGCACGAATGAAAAAAAAAATGTACCTTTGCGCCATATTTTATAATAAGGTGTATTCACAAGAAAAACAATTATACAAGATTCAATCATGGAACAAACATTTGAACTGATTGCCAAAACCTTCATGGGATTGGAACCAGTACTGGCCGAAGAACTGCGCCAGTTGGGTGCAGAGCGCGTAGAGGAAGGCCGCCGCGTGGTGACCTTTTGGGGCGACAAAGAGATGATGTATCGCGCCAACTTCCAGTTGCACACGGCCATCCGCATTCTGAAACCCATCCACCATTTCAAGGCGACATCGGCCGACGACGTATACAACGAGGTGATGAAAGTGAACTGGGAAGACTACTTGACGCTCAAGACTACATTTGCCGTCGACTCGGTGGTTTTCTCTGATGAGTTCACACACTCGAAGTTCGTGGCTTATAAGGTGAAAGACGCTATCGCCGACCAGTTCAGAGAGAAAACAGGAGAAAGGCCGAATGTGTCGGTCACCAACCCTGACATCAGGCTGCACATTCACATCGCAGACAAGGACGCGACACTCTGCCTCGATTCCTCGGGCACCAGCCTACACCAGCGAGGCTACCGTCAGGAGAGCGTGGCTGCACCTCTGAACGAGGTATTGGCTGCAGGTATGATCCTGATGTCTGGATGGAAAGGCGACACCGACTTCATCGATCCTATGTGCGGGAGCGGCACGCTGCTCATCGAGGCTGCTCTCATTGCCCACAATATGGCTCCCGGCATCTTCAGGAAAGAATATGCTTTCGAGAAATGGCCCGACTTTGACCAGGAACTGTTTGACGAAATCTACAACGACGACTCGCAGGAACGCGAGTTCAACCATCACATCTATGGCTACGACATCGACATCAAAGCTGTCAACACCGCCCGAATCAACGTGCGAGCTGCCGGTCTGTCGAACGACATCACCATCGAGCAGCAGGACTTCAAGGACTTCAAGAAGCCTGAGAATCCCGCCATCATCATCACCAATCCGCCTTACGGCGAGCGCATTTCCACGCCCAACCTGATGAACACCTACAAGAGCATCGGTGAGGTGCTGAAGCACGAATTCTCAGGTAACGAGGCTTGGGTGCTGAGCTATCGCGAGGAGTGCTTCGAGCAGATTGGCCTGAAACCCAGCATCAAGATACCGCTCTTCAACGGTTCGCTGGAGTGTGAGTTCCGACGCTACCAGATGTTTGAGGGCAAGTTCCGCGACTTCCGGAGTGAGGGCAACACCATCAAGACGGAAGAAGACCGGAAGGCTATGGCTGAGAAACACCGCTTCAAGAAGAACCGCGACTTCAAGAAACGTATGGGCGAGGAAGTGCAAAACGAAGATGCCGACATTCGTTCGTTCACGTTCCACAAGCATCATCCTGCCTTCAACGAGCACCTTTTCAAGCCTCGTAAGGAGGAAAGAGAGCCGAGAAGGGATGATCGCCGAGCAGATTTCAGACGCGATTTCAACGAAAGTGATGACCGCAGAAAAGGATGGAAACGCGATTTCAACGACCACGACGATGACCGACGCGGAGGATGGAAGCGTGATTTTAAGGGACGCGATAATGACCGACGGGGCGGTTTCGACCGCGATTTCAAGGGAAAAGGGCGCGATTTCAAAGGAAAAGGCGGTGGTTTCAAGGGGGGGAAAACGTTTAACCGCCGCAACGGCGCTACCATCATCCTGCTGCTCATCATGATGCTTTTCAACTGGAATACCTCATCTAATATGTTTGCTCAAAAACAATTCACGCTCGAAGACCTGAACTTCGGAGGCAACAACTACCATAATATGGTGCCCAAGAACCAGTATTACACTTGGTGGGGCGACCAGTTGGTGCGTCTTGATGTAGACAAATGCTACACCGTCGACAAAAAGAACGGTAAGGAGACCGTTCTGATCACCAACGACGAACTCAATGAATGGGCAGCAACAGCCGACTCGCTGAAAATCAGGCATTTCTATTATGCCACGTTCCCCTACCCCGACCAGCCGCTCGTGTTGTTGCAAAACTTGCGGGAGCGCATTCTCGTAGACTTCCGGCAGAAGCAGGTCGTGTGGCGGCAGACGTGTCAAGACATCGAGGAAGTGGAAGAGGGTTGGTGTGCCGAGTCACGGGCACTTGCCTTCAGGAAAGACTTTAATCTCTTTGTCCGCGATGGTGAAGGCAAGACCGTCCAACTTTCCACTGACGGCTCTCGCGAGATTGTCTACGGCAAAAGCGTACACCGCGACGAGTTTGGCATCTACAAAGGGACGTTCTGGAGTCCCAACGGTCAGCGACTGGCTTTCTACCGTATGGACCAAAGTATGGTGAAAGACTACCCACAGGTGGACATCTTTCAGCGCGAAGCCACTTATGAACCCGACAAATATCCGATGGCCGGCGAGACCTCGCACAAGGTGACTGTTGGCGTCTACGACCTGCAGACGGGACGCTCCATCTACCTGAAGACTGGCGACCCGACCGACCGATATTTCACCAATGTAGCTTGGAGTCCTGACTCGAAGAAGGTCTACATGTTTGAGTTGAACCGCAACCAGAACGACTGCCACCTGGTAAGCTACGATGCAACGACGGGTGAGCGCATTGCAGAGCTCTACCATGAAACCGACGAACGCTATGTGGAGCCTCAGCACCCCATCGTATTCCTGCCCTGGGACAACACGAAGTTCATCATGCAAAGCCAAAAAGACGGCTACAATCACCTATATTTGTTCAGTACCGACGGTAAAGAAATCCGCCAGTTGACCAAGGGCAACTTCGTAGTGATGGAAATGTTGGGATTCGACAAGCAGAACAAGACCATCATCCTGACTGCCAACGCCAACAGCCCGATTCAGCAAAACGTCTATTCCGTCAATATGAACGGAAAGATGAAATGTATTGACAACGGACGCGGATGGCACGGACCGACACTCTCGGCATCGGGTCTTTGGGTGCTCGACAAATACCAGGAACCCGACGTGCCGCGCAACATCGAGGTAGTAAACACCAAGACTTCCAAGGCCTTCCGCCTGTTCACCGCCGACGATCCTTGGGTGGGCTACGGCGTTCCCGAGTACTCCTGCGGCTCGCTGAAAGCTGCCGACGGAGTTACTGACTTGTACTACCGTATGGTGAAACCCGTAGACTTCGACCCGACAAAGAAATATCCCACTGTCGTCTATGTCTACGGTGGTCCTCATGCTCATAATGTTGATGCACGCTGGCACTATAGTTCACGCTCATGGGAAACCTATATGGCTCAGAAAGGCTACTTGCTATTTATCATCGACAACCGAGGGTCTGAGAATCGCGGAAAAGAGTTCGAGCAGGCAACATTCCGCCAGCTGGGACAGATTGAAATGCAAGACCAGATGAAGGGCGTGGAGTTCCTCAAGACGCTGCCCTACGTCGACCAAGACCGCATGGGCGTTCACGGATGGAGCTTCGGCGGATTTATGACCATCTCGCTGCTCACCAACTTCCCCGAAACGTTCAAGGTGGGTGTGGCTGGCGGACCTGTCATCGACTGGAAATGGTATGAGGTGATGTATGGCGAACGCTATATGGACACGCCACAGACGAATCCCGAAGGCTACGCAAAGACCTCGCTCATCGCAAAAGCCAAAGACCTGAAAGGTCGTCTGCTTATCATCAACGGTTACAACGACCCGACCGTCGTTCCGCAGCACTGCCTCTCGTTCCTCGCCGAATGTATCAAGGTTGGGACTCAGCCTGACTTCTTTGTCTATCCTGGTGAGGGACACAACATGATGGGACACTCCAGCGTGCACCTTCATGAGAAAATCACCCAGTATTTTGAGGATTTCCTAAAATAGATAAACTTAAAGAAATATGAATACAAAGACCTTTTTCCTCAGTAGTATGATGGCACTTAGCGCGGCCTTCAGCTATGCGCAACAGCCAGAGACGCCAGTAGCTATCACCCTATTCGAGTCGCCAGAGCATCCCGCTATGTTCACGGCACCTTCGTATCGCATACCAGCCATCGCACAATGCTCTGACGGATCGCTCATCGCCATTGCTGACTACCGCTACCAATTGAGCGATGTGGGTGTGGGCAATGCCAGTAACAAGAGTCAGATTGAATTGCGCTTCCGCCGTAGTATGGATGGAGGAATAACCTGGAGCGACGAGCAGATTCTTGCCCAACGCAATGAAACAGACCAAAACGACTGGAAATGGGCGATGGGCGACGCAGCCATCGTGGCCGACAGAGAAAGCGGCGAAGTGTTGGTTTTGTGTGCCAGCGGTTCTGTGGGTAATGGCGCTTCCACAGCAGAAAACCCAATTCGCATTGGGATGTTCCGCAGCCATGATAACGGCGCCACCTGGGACGATGGCCAAGAAATCACCGAACAGATCTACGGATTGTATGGAGGCGAAGGCACTGCCATCTTCATTACATCGGGTGGTCTCTGCCAAAGTCACATGTACAAAAGCCCAGAAGGTTTCTACCGCATCTATGCCGCCCACCCCATCCGCACAAAGACGAAGGGCAATTCCACAAGCGTCATCTATAGCGACGATTTCGGACAAACGTGGCAGGTTTTAGGCGCTGCCAACGGTTTCCCCACAAATACCGTCTACGAAGAGGGGAAAGTGGAGGAAATGCCTGATGGAAGCATCATGCTGATGGTGCGCGACGACAACGGTGCCCGGGACACCTCAAAGGGGAAAAAGAACTTCAACGTATTCACATTCACAGATGTTGAAAAGGGTGAAGGCAATTGGTCGACCGCCGTTTCTGGCATCACGGGGATGGCCGGAGCTTGCAACAGCGCTATCCGAATGGTTCAGGCTCAACGCAAAATCGACGGAAAGCTGACCAACGTAGTGCTCGTCCCGCTACCCTTCCACACGAAGTGGGTGCGCGACTTGGAGCACAACTACGGACGGAAAGAGGTGGGGTTCTATTACAAGGAAATCGACTCCCGTTCCGACTACGAATCGGGTGAAGCTCTTGCCAGCGGTTGGAAACGCGGCTATCAAGTGACCGATAAGAACTCGGCTTATACCGACCTTTGCGTATTGACCGATGGCCGGCTTGCCCTCTATATGGAAGATAACGGCAAACAAGGCACAGGGTCAGACGGCAACAGGGAAACGGAAGCTTACGACATGATATTCCGCACACTTTCGGTTGACCTGATCACCAACGGTGAATACACCCAGCCAACCCAGATCGAAACTGTCATCCCCACCCCACAGTGTGACGCTGTTCCGCAGCGTCAACCCACCTACGACCTCCAAGGTCGACGCATGAACGCTGACTCCGTTCAGACGCAGGTTTTCATTACAAACAACAAGAAATACATTACCCTTTCTCAGAAATAACCACTATGAACATCTTACTTTTAGGCTCTGGTGGCCGCGAACATGCGCTTGCATGGAAGATAGCTCAAAGCAAAAAATGCAACAAACTATACATTGCTCCCGGTAATGCGGGCACATGCTCCGTGGGCACTAACGTTCCCATCAGCGTTGGCGATTTCAACAAATTGAAAGACTTCGCTGTGGAGAACGACATCAATATGGTGGTCGTTGGACCAGAAGATCCACTCGTGAACGGCATTGCCGACGACTTCCGCACCGACATTCGCACCCAACATATCCCCGTCATCGGACCGTCCAAACAGGGAGCTCAGCTTGAAGGCAGCAAGGACTTTTCCAAACAGTTCATGCAAAGGCACAACATCCCAACAGCGCGCTATCAGACCTTCGACGGTACCAACATGGAGAAAGGGTTTGCTTTTCTCGAAACCCTGAACCCTCCCTACGTGCTGAAGGCCGACGGACTCTGTGCCGGCAAAGGCGTTCTGATTTTACCCACCCTTGAAGAAGCGAAAAAAGAACTTCGCGAAATGCTTAGCGGTATGTTCGGAAACGCTTCGGCAAAGGTTGTCATCGAGGAATACCTCAGCGGCATCGAGTGCTCTGTTTTCGTACTGACCGACGACAAGGACTACAAGATTCTCCCGGAAGCCAAAGACTACAAACGCATCGGCGAAGGCGACACGGGTCTGAATACAGGCGGTATGGGCAGCGTCTCGCCGGTTCCATTTGCCGACGAGGCTTGGATGAAGAAAGTGGAAGACCGCATCATCCGTCCCACCATCGAGGGTCTGCGTCAGGAAGGTATCGACTATAAAGGCTTCATTTTCTTCGGATTGATGAACGCCAGTGGCGATCCCTACGTCATTGAATACAACTGCCGTATGGGCGATCCAGAAACGGAAACTGTCATGCTTCGTTTGAAAAGCGATCTCGTCGACCTCTTTGAAGGTGTGGCAGAAGGCAACCTTGCAACACATTGCGTTGAGTTCGATCCACGGGCTGCCGTCTGTGTGATGCTCGTCAGTGGAGGCTACCCGCAAAGCTATGCCAAAGGCTACCCCATCAGCGGACTCCCCGACTCCCTACACAACACCTCTGACACCATCATTTTCCATAGTGGAACGGCTCTGAAAGAGGGACAAGTGGTTACTGCCGGCGGTCGCGTCATCGCTGTGAGCAGCTATGGAAAGGATAAGGAAGACGCTCTCCGAAAGAGTTTCGCCGAGGCACAGAATATACACTTCACCGACATGTATTTCCGTTCCGACATTGGCAAAGACTTGTAGTAAGTCAGGAGGTCTTGCTTTGGCAATCTCCCTGTTAGCCGAGCGATGAGTTAAGAGTAAGGACCAAGAAATGAGAATGAATTGAAAAAGCGACTTCAAAACCGTGTGGCAGAGAGCCACTATGCACTGCTTTCCACCGCCGCCATCACGCTCGTTGTGTGGTATTTGAGTGGTCTCGTATCCAGACAGCTTTATCTGCCACTGGCTTTGTTTGGTGTGTCTACTTATCTCATGATGGAGCTCAACAACAGTAATGCCCTCATCCGCATCTACAGTCGGATGGTGAGTTGCTCTTTCATGATTCTTGCCTGCACGGCACTCCTTCTGTTCCAGTCGCTCGACACAGCGCTCGTCACGCTCTGTTTCATCACCTTCTTGCTTGCTGCCTTCAATTCTTATCAAGACAAACAAGCGGTAGGATGGATTTTTTATGCCTTCCTTGCTCTCTCCATTGCCAGCACCATCTTCCCACAAGTCTTGTTCTTCATCCCCTTTATCTGGCTCTTCATGGCTTATCTGCTCATGACTTTCAGTGTGCGGACATTTGGAGCCTCGCTCATCGGCTTGCTCACTCCCTACTCGTTCATACTCCCCGTCTGTGTTTTGACAGACCACATGGACTTCTTCGACAACCTCTACTGCCAGTTCACCGACTTCCGACCTCTCCTCTTCATGCATAGTCAACAGGAGTCACTGCTTACTGCCATCGGAGATAGAGTAAACGTGGTCCTTCTTTTCTCATTCATCTTCGTCACCATATGTGCCATCATTGGTACCGTGCATTTCCTGCGCAACAGTTTCCGCGACAAGATACGCACGCGCATGTTCTATAATATATTCATTTATTTCAACCTGATCATCCTGCTGTTCATCCTCCTCCAGCCTCAACATTTCCATTTTCTGCTCTGCATGATGATCGTGACGACGAGTCCACTTATTGGTCATTTCGTGGCATTGACGAAAACACGCGCCACCAACGTCTTGTTTTGCCTCCTACTCATAGCCGTCGTAGGCATTACCCTCTTCCATCTCCTTCCCCCTACCCTCTTCAGCCTGCCTTCATGGGACACTTTGAGAGATGGGGTCATCAGCAACCTACCTGAATGGATTTCCTCATTGATTTCCTGACACAGTATGGCTATTGGGGCATGCTTATTGCCGCTTTCATTGCCGGCAGTTTCTTCCCTTTCAGCAGCGAGGCCGTGATGCTTGGACTCTTGGCAACCGGTCTCGATGGTTGGTTGCTCATCGTCTATGGTTCCATTGGCAACATTCTCGGCTCTATGGTAAACTATGGTTTCGGACGGTTAGGACGACTGGAATGGGTGGAGCGCTACTTGCACGTGAAACCGCGCGACCTTCAACGAGCTCAGCGATTCATGGCTGGAAGGGGAGCATGGATGGGATTTTTCGCATTCCTCCCCATCATCGGCTCTGCCATCACTATTCTTCTGGGCTTTATGCGCGCCAACATCCCCGTCACTCTCCTGAGTATCGCTCTCGGAAAGTTCCTGCGCTATTGGTTGCTCATCTACGGAGCAAGCTTCCTCATCGGATGATTATTTCTTTTGGTATTTCTTGATGACACTATAGGCATCATAGAGCCCCAACTCCCCGGCTTTGCTCAAATCGGCAATTCCTTCGTCGAGTTGCTCTTGATGGATGCGGGCAAGGCCACGATTGTAGTAGGCTTCTGCTATGTTCGGGTCAATCTCTATGGCGCGAGTATAGTCGTCGACAGCCTGAGCATACTGACTACGAACGAAATAATAGTTGCCGCGATCATAGAGTATGAAAGGGTTCTGGGGATTAAGGCGAATAGCCTCATTGAAGTCGTCAATGGTGTTCACCGACTTCAACTTCGATTCCATTCCATGTTCTTCTGTAAACTCATACATCATAGCCTGACACACCGCACGATGCCAATAGGCAAGCGACGAACGATTGTCAATCTGCAAATAGGCCGTCAGATCATTGATGGCCGCATCGTAGTCTTGCGTCACGGCATAGGCTACAGCTCTCTGCAATAGCAGATGGCAGTCTTTCTGCAGGTCACGTGAAGAACCTATCTGAACCGACAGGGTGTCAATGAGCGTGAAGTAGACGCGAGTCTCAGCTTTGTTCAGCGACTTTGGCTTGCAGGAAATG
Organism: uncultured Prevotellaceae bacterium; assembly: GCA_902801375.1. Lineage (GTDB taxonomy): Bacteria > Bacteroidota > Bacteroidia > Bacteroidales > Bacteroidaceae > Prevotella. Next base: position 197,953 of record CADCIB010000001.1, read on the forward strand.
AGGATGCGATGCTGTGGACGATGCGTGTTGTTGAACTGTTCCACCTCATTATCGAAAGCGGTGTAAGCCTTCAGACCATTGTCATACTGACGGTACGACAACGTGAACATCGGCATCATATCTTCATCCACCTTGCGGTTTTGCACTTTTCCACGATAGACGCTGGCATATTCGTGCTCTACATTCGGTTCGTCTTCCTCGACCAGCTGTGCATACTTATCCAAGTCGATATCGCTCTTCTTGCGCACCTCCTTGCGCTGCTTTTTCGTCCAACGAGGCTGAATGCCAAAGTGCTTGTCGTTCTGGGCCTTGAAAATACGGAACTCGTCCATCTCGGCCTTCGCTGTCATTCCCAGTCGTCGGTAGCAATTGGCGCGATACTGCAATCCTGCCCAGAAATTGGGGAATTGGTTGATGACTTCCGTGTAGTCGCGAATGGCTCCATAGAGGTCGCCAGTACGGTCGAGCAGCAAAGCGCGATTGAAAATAGCCATGAAATTGTCGGGCTCCATTCGCACGATGAAGTCGAAGTCTTCGATGGCACGATTGTCGTCGCCCACCTGTATGCGCAGCTGGCCGCGGTTGTAATGCGCAAGGAAATTGTTCGGGTCCAGTTCGATGGCTTTATCATAGTCAGACAAAGCACCGCGCAGGTTGTTCAGATTGAACCGCGACATTGCGCGGTTTACATAATAGCCTACTGTAGTCGGTTTCAAGTGGATAGCCTCAGAAAGCTGCTGGTCGGCATCTTTCCATTTCTTCTTCGACATGCTGATCATGGCTCGCACAGCCCATGCTTCACCGTCATAACGGTCAATCTCAAGCGAACGATCAAGATACTTGGCCGCTTTCGTGGTGTCGCCTTGCTGCAAACAGACTTCAGCTTTCAACTGACAGGCCTTCGCGTTGCCTTTCCAGCGGTTCATCATCGAGTCGAGCTCTTGGTTCGCGCGGTCGAAATCCTTGTCCTGAAGGCGGCACAATGCTCGATTATACCAATAACCTTGATTGTTGGGATCGTGGCGGATGGCCAGGTCGTAGTCTGCAGCTGCCGCCGTGAACTTCTCCTGTCGGATGCGACAAACACCGCGTAGGTCGTAGAGTCCTGATATATAGGGGTTTAGTGCGATGGCCTCGTTGCAATCGCTCTCTGCGCCGATGAAGTCGTCGAGGTTATACTTGGCAATAGCTCTCAAATACCAAGGCTCGTAGAGGTAGGGCTTGGCATTGATGGCTTGGTTGAAATACTGGATGGAAAGGACATAGTCTTCATAATAGAGTGCACCTCGTCCGGCAAGCAATACACGCTGGATGTTGTATTGTGCAAGCGCCGATACAGATGAAGCAAGTGCGATGATGAAGACAATGACTTTTCGCATAACGGGGATAGATGAGGGGTGAGACCTTATTTCCTCACAGGCTTAGTACGATAAGAACAATGATAGCGCCCAAGGGTCAGATTCTTGAGCTTGTTCTTGATGAGCTGACGGCGAAGAGGGCTAATGTGGTCGATGAACATGTGGGCGTCAAGATGGTCGAACTCATGCTGCATGACACGGGCCAAATAGCCTTCCACCCACTCATCGTGCTCCACGCGGTCGGCATCCTCATAGCGTACATGAATGCGTGTGGGGCGTGTCACCTTCTCATGAATGCCCGGCAACGACAAGCACCCTTCTTCCGACGAGTCGGTATTGCTGTCGTCGGTCTCGATAATATGCGCATTAATGAATGCTTTGCGGAATCCTTTGTACTCTGGCAAATCCTCGGAAATCACATCAAGGTCGATGATGACTACACGGATGGGAAGTCCCACCTGTGGGGCTGCCAAACCAATGCCCTCGCTGGCATCAAGGGTCTCATACATATTGTTAAGCAGTTCGCTTAACTGAGGATAGTCTTTCGGAATGTCTTCGGCAACTTTTCTCAGCACCGGTTGCCCATATATATAAATAGGTAGAATCATTATTACTGGATGAGGGAATGAAAGAGGGGGATGAGGGTTGGAAACAGGAGCGAAAAGCCAACCCACCTAACAGGGTGTGTGCTGCTGATGCGCTCTCGACTCCAAGTAGCTCTGCAGGATGATGGTAGCACTGATCTCGTCGACGAGCGCCTTGTCTTGCCGCGCCTTTTTCCTTAAACCTCCGGAAAGCATAGCCTGATGAGCCAACAACGAGGTGTAGCGCTCATCCACATACTCAACGGGAATCTCGGGATGCGCCTTTTTCCATGTTGCCACGAATTGCCTGACACGCTGCAGGTTCTCGCTGGGCTGACCATTAGGCTGACGGGGTTCGCCTACTACCAACAACTCTACAGACTCTTTCCCGACATATGCTTCCAACCACGACATGAGCTCATGAGTAGCAACAGTTACCAACCCGTTTGCAATGATCTGCAACGGGTCGGTAACTGCTATGCCAGTGCGTTTCTTGCCGTAGTCGATGGAAAGAATCCTTGCCACTATCGGATATTAACGCTGGTTGAAGAGCAACCAAGCATCGGGATACTTCGAACGGAACTCGTTGCGACTGCGAACAGCACTTGCTTTGTCGTCGCTGGTAGAGGCAATCACACGATACATGTTACGAGCACTGTTGTAGGCAATCTGGGCGCCATAGCCTGCATTGCGCAGCTGCTGGCAGAGACCTTCGGCATTGGCTTTCACGGAGAACGAACCCACCACCACGCTGAAGTTCTTCAAGCCGGCTCCGTCGACTACAGTGATGCTTTCAGAGCGCACAGAAACGTTGTCGTAGTTGTCCACCTGAGGGGTCTCGGTGTAAGGTCTTGTCTCAACGGGAGCGACCACCACATTCTCCGTAGGAGTGGTGTTTTGGTTGATCACGGCTTCCTGAGCTTTTGCCTTTTCATAGGCCTTGCGATAGGCACTGTCTTGAGATTTGCAACTTGTAAAGGCCACGGCCAGACTTAATCCAGCGCAAACGAGCATGTACTTCTTCATAATTCTTTTTTTTATTGGATGAAACTTATTTCTTTGAAAACTTGTGCGAAATTACACAAAAATGAGCAATTATAGAGAAAAAAACTGCATAAAGTTTGTTAAATCACTTATTTACATTTTCTTTAACCAAAAAATTGCAAAAAAAAGAAGAAACTTTGCGAAAGATTTCATAAATTTGCAACACAAATGTTGTTTAATTTAAATTGTAGTGTATAATGAAAACTTTAGGTTACATTGGAGCATTTTTGGGTGGAGCCATCGCCGGCTCGGCACTCGGATTACTGTTAGCCCCGGAAAAGGGCACTGACACTCGTGAGAAAATCACTGACGCTATCGACTCTTTCTGCAAGAAACACAACATCAATCTTTCGCGCAAGGAGATTGTCGACCTGGCTGAAGACATCAAGGATGCAGCTGCCGACATCGCTGAATAAGCATTGGTATGTTTTCGAACGACAAGAACATAGAGACCGTCGGACAACTCATTGAGGTGTTGAGACACTACATCGGGCTGCAGAATGAATATCTGCGGCTTGATATTGTCGACAAGGTGGTGAGACTCATCACGGCCCTTCTCATTGCGGGTGTCGTGCTTCTGCTCATCATGATCATCCTCATCTACCTCTCTTTTGCTGCAGCCTATGCTTTGGCCCCCATCATGGGCCACGCTGCGGCCTTCTGTTTGGTGGCCGGGTTCTACATTCTGCTGTTCCTCCTGTTCCTCGCGTTCAGGAAAAACTGGGTTGAGAAGCCACTCGTCAGATTCCTTGCCGGAATGATGATGCAGTGAAAAGTATTCGTGTCTAATATAAAGAATTGGAGTATGAGCACGGTCGACGACAATCGCACCCAGCCTGCCTACACGACCCTCCGTTCCATCGAGGAACGGAAGAAGCAGTTGTTGCGCGAAATCAGGAAGGATAATGAGAAGATGAACAAGCTCCGCCATCAGTTGTTTGCAAAGCCGACACCAGTTAAGGGAGGTAAGCGCATGCAGACACTGATGACCACGAGCGTAGGTATGCTCGACGGGATCTTGTTCGCATGGAAACTCTATCGGAAATTCAGGAAATGACACAAAAAAAGGAGTACCGCCGTACTCCAAACTAATGTTAACCTTAAATCTAATACTATGAAAAACACACTGCAAAGATACGACTATTTCTAATACCCTGCAAGTATTTTGCAAAAAATCTGCTGCTCTGTAACGATATTTAACAATTTAAAGCCCTAAATTGCTATTATTTGACCATCAAAAGCCAATTTAATATCATCTGGAAGGGAGGCATTCACCTCTTGATGAAGACCTACATCGTGGCACACGTGTATTAGAAATGTTTGTTTTGCACCCACTCTCCGTGCGAAGGCAATCGCATCGTCGACCGACTGATGAGAATGGTGCTCTGGATGGAATCGAAGCGCATTCAGCACCAATACCTCCACCCCCTCCAAATAAGGCAGTTCTGAAGTTTCGATGGTCTTCATGTCGGTGATGTAGGCCAACCGTCCGATGCGGTAAGCCGTGATGGGCAGTTTGCCGTGATTCACCACAAAAGGCACCACCTCCAGCTCGTTCACCCTCAGCACTTCATGATGTCGCAGCGTGTGCAGACGGATAGAGGGTGCACCCGGATAGCGGTTTTCGGCAAAACAATAGGGCACGGTGTGCATCAATCCGCACGACGTGGCATCGTCGGCATAGACATTCACCTCACCAAACTGGCAGAAGGGGCGCAGGTCGTCAATGCCGCCCACATGGTCGTAGTGGATATGCGTCAGCAGCACGGCATCAATCTTGCGGAACTCCAAGGGCAGCATCTGCTGGCGGAAGTCAGGACCGATGTCAAGGAGAATCCGTGTCTGCTCCGTCTCCACGAGTGCCGAAGTGCGCAGGCGCTTGTCCTTCGGGTCGGTACTGGTACACACGCAGCATTGGCAACCGATGGTGGGTACACCCACCGAGGTTCCTGTGCCAAGAAATCTTAGGGTCATGATATGATCGTTACACAATATTCACTTCAGGATGAAGGGTAATGCCAAAGCGCGTCTCCACATCGCCGACAATAGCCTGACACAGACTGAGCACCTCTCGGCCATCTGCCCCACCTCGGTTCACCAGCACCAGGGCTTGCTTCTCGTGCACACCGGCACGCCCCAGCGAGCGGCCTTTCCATCCGCATTGGTCTATCATCCATCCGGCAGGAATCTTCTCCAGCGTCTCACTCACCGTATAGTGCGGCATCTGGGGATATTCAGCAGCCAGTTGTTCATATTTCTCACGGCTAACTACGGGGTTCATGAAGAAGCTGCCGGCATTGCCTGTCACCTCTGGGTCAGGCAATTTCGCCCTGCGAATGTCAACAATGCATTGGCGCAGTTGTTCGGCTGTTGGCTGGTCTATTCCCTTCCGTTCCAACTCTCCCCGAATGTTGCCATAGTCCAAACGGGGCACGAACGTAGTGGAAAGCTTGTAAACCACATGCGTGATCATCCATAAGCGAAAAGCAGACTCTTTGAAGATGCTATGACGATAGCTGTAGCAGCACTCCGACACGTCGAACATCCGCGTCTCGCCGGTTTCCAGATGCATCGCTTCCACCTTGGAGATGATGTCCTTAGCCTCAACACCGTAGGCACCGATGTTCTGCACAGCACTGGCTCCCACATCGCCGGGAATCAGCGAGAGGTTCTCGGCTCCATAGAGTCCGTGATTCACGCAATAGCCGACCACGCCGTCCCAGCATTCGCCCGAACCGCAGCGCAGCAGCACTTCGCCGTCGTTCTCCCCCACGATGTCCATCCCGTGTATCTCCGAATGCAGCACCGTTCCCTCGAAATCGCGGGTCAGCAGCAGATTGCTCCCACCGCCGAGAATCATCAGCGGCTGGTCCTCTTGGGTCAGCATGACCACAATCTGCCTCAGCTCCTCCACACTCTGAAAGGCGAGGAACCGACGGCAGCGTCCTTCTATGCCAAAGGTGTTGTGTCGCAGCAGCGAATAATTGCGCAGGTCTTTCATCATTCCGAGATTTTCACAAGTTTCCATTCGCCGTCTTTCCTGCGGAACGTCAGCTCCATTTCCTGACCGTTGGAGATACCTCGGAGCAAGAAAATTTTCTGGTTGCTGTGTTCGTAGGTCTGACCGTAGATGATGTTATAGATCATGTCGCGTGGCAGTTCGCCAGGCCCCATCTCCTCCCACTCGTCGGCAGAAATCTCGCCCACGAGGTCCTTCAGGTCGTTGTCGGGGTCGGGACCTTTGAAACTGATCACGTCGTTCAGGTGTTCGGCCTGATAGAGCGAGTCGGTGGCAAATGCCTGGTAGAACTTCAGGAACGAGGCATTGGCATTGTTTGCCAGCGACTGATTGTCAATGCTTGTTAGTTTCCACTCGCCACTGATGCGGTCGAAGTGATAGTCTTTCACCCACGATTTGTCCAGGAATATTTTCTCCACCACCACGTGATTCACACTCGTGTCCTTCGGTAGGTTCAGTTGCCGGCGGTTGTCGAGAATCAGCGTGTAGTAGCTCTGCGGCATGAAGAAGCGGTCCATCTTCCACTCGTGCTGTTGCATCAGGGTCTGCTTGTTGCCGTTTTTCACAGTCAGCGGAAACTGAATGCGGCTCAGCTGATGTTTGCGATTGCCTGCGAAGGTGAAGAAGAAGTCGTCGAACAGTTCGTCGGCAGCTTTCGGCACCTCCTGGTCGGGAACCAGCTCGGCCACCGTATCTGTGTCGACAACACATGTCAGACTGTCTTCCGCCCCATCTTCATCGGCGGGCTTTTTGTTCTTGCACGCAGTCTCCAGTAACAACATACACCCACAGGCCAACAAGACCATGTAGAAACCTTTTTTCATCTGTGAAAAACTTCTTGTCCTAAATCGGGCACAAAGGTATAAAACTATTTCCATCCCACCATCAGCCAAAGCGAAAATCTTCTGTTAAATTTCGTCAAAACCCTTCCATATAGACCTCCATCGACATTCAATGCCTCACGCACGCGTATGAATGCGTTATTAATAAGGTAATGACCTCACTTTCAATTCGATGATTTACCATTTTGTTGTGAATGAACAAAAAACATGCCACGTAACAACTAAATCGACTGCCAACAGGTATATTGATCCAAAATTTTTCCTATCAGAAATAGTGATTATACACAAATTTTCGTATCTTTGCACCGAAATACGTAATCAGTATAAACATCAGAAAACACCCAATAGGAATACAACATGAGAGTAAAGATTCAAACCATGCTGGGCGACATCGTCGTCAGGCTCTATGATGAGACACCCCTACACCGCGACAACTTCATCAAGCTGGTGAAGGAAGGATATTATGATGGGACACTGTTCCACCGTGTGATCAAGGACTTCATGATACAGGGCGGCGACCCTGACTCTAAGGGGGCTCCAGCAGGAAAGATGCTGGGTGTCGGCGATCCTGGCTACACCCTCGAGTCAGAAATCAAGGACGGCTTGTTCCACAAGCGTGGTGCACTTGCCGCTGCCAGACTGGGCGACGAGGTCAATCCAGAGCGCAGGAGCAGTGGGTCGCAGTTCTACATCGTATGGGGACAGGTGTATAACACAGGGCAGCTGAACCAATTCTCCAAACAGTTGAGACGTCAGCGCGTACAAGAAGTCTTTAACGAGCTGTTGGCTGATCACCGCCCCGAAATTATGCAAATGCGACGTGAGAGAAACCGCGCAGGACTCCAAGAGATGCAAGACACGCTGGCTGCCGAGGCAGAGCAGAAAGTCAGCAAAGACGGGTTGACTGGAGAGCAGATTAACATCTACTCCACCATCGGCGGCACACCTCACCTCGACGGTCAGTACACCGTGTTCGGAGAAGTAGAGGAAGGTCTCGATGTGGTGGAGATGATACAAGGAACTGCCACCGGACGGGGTGACAGGCCCATCGACGACATCGAGATGAGGATGACAATCGTAGAGTAGTATGATAATAATAATAGCACAATGACACATACAGGAACTTTCACACACGCTGACGAATACCGCCGCGACGAGCTCATCAGAATGATAGAACGCGCCGTGGAAAAGCTCACCCTCCCCGAGCTGGAGGCGCTGTACTACGACATGACGACGAAGAACTATATCAACGATTAGAATGCCAAATGAGTTTATACAGAACTCTTGGGATAACATGACCGACTGGGATACGATATGGCACAAGCAAGATGAGGTACGCACGGCAGTCAACGCCGTGTTGGGTGAAAGTATTTGGGACATCAGCTACGTCAGTAGCCGTCAGGCTATAGAAATGGAACTGACCGTCCATCTCGATGAGGAAGCTGCCAGTCATCTGTGCTGCCAGCTTCCCCTCCCAGCCGACTACGACGGAGAAGGATACAGAGGAACGAAATTCATCTTGTACCTATAGGAATGCAACAGCAACGGCCAACCGCTTAACTTGGAATTTATCCAATTTTTTCTATAATCAATTCGGAGGAGCCATCTTCAAGAGAATTGAACTCATCGTAATGACAATGGCTTCCGACATCTTCACTTGCCAGGGCTTTCAACTGGCTTGCCAATGAGAGCAAGCCTTCTTTGTTGGCAGAAATCAATACGCTGTTTTCATCAACTCTCACATTAATCGTGTATCCGTCTTTCCATTTCATTTCCATAGATCCCGACTATTCCAATTCTGATTAATTCATTTTTGTCATGTGGTAGCCCATCCTGTTGAGTTGAATGAAAGCACCCATCAGGTAGAGCTGATGCAAACAAGCGACATAGGCATGGAACGCCTCTTTCGTCCCTGGCTCAATATTCTGGTGACGAAGTGCATTGTAGACGCGTGAAGCACACTCGCCAACCAATTTCTCCAAATCGGTATAGCCTGCTCCCGACAATTGCAAGACATCTTCACGGATGTATTCATCCAGAGCGTCGTACCCGCGCTTGTCACGCATATAGGCATAGAGGTTCTCTACTTTCGAGTAGATACCCCACTCCATGTCCCAGAACTTGGCAACGGACATACCGATGTACATCATCCATCCCAACGACACCGAAGGATAGTCGCTGAACTCCCTGATGCCGTCTGGGAGATAGGCCTTGGCTATCTCCTCCCACTTCCCTTCTACATCAGGACACTCGGGAATACGACTGTCAGCCTCTTTCAAAGATACGAGGAAACTGTACAAGTCGCGGTGAAGACTTTCTTCAAAATGTTCCATTTCTATAAATTCACTTTAATCCGTGTGCAAAAATACGAATAATCTTGGAAATAATGTCGTTTCTGGGCAAACAATTAGGAATGTTTACGAAAGAAGGAGCGAGAAATCCTACTGGCTTTAGCTATGGCAGTTTTTGTCAAGGAGAGTGAAACTATCAAATCTTGATTTGCCTTCTTAGTCTGGGAATATTGTTTTCCGCGTCGGAAAACGATATTTTCTGACGCGGAAAACAAATTGAAATGATAATGAAGGGGGAAGCTTACTTGATGTATTTCCCTGAAAACAGGATGTGTGGTGCAAAGGTACAAAAATTATCTGATTATTCCAAATTATTTCGAGCTTAATTGTTGAGGCTGCGCGGAAATACGATTCGTTAATGTTCGCTAATTGCTTGCACACTTCAGGGAAACTTCGTATCTTTGCATGCAAATTAACATTCATCATTGAACCATGATAAACGAGCAATTGTTACACCCTGAGAGCATCGTCGTGATCGGCGGCTCTAACGACACGCACAAGCCCGGAGGCGCTATCGTGCGTAACCTTATCAACGGCGGCTACAAAGGCACGCTGCGTATAGTAAATCCGAAGGAAGACGAGGTGCAAGGCATCAAGGCTTTCCACGACGCGAAAGAGATCCCACCGACCGACTTGGCCATCCTGGTGGTGGCTGCGAAATGGTGTCCCGACTATGTGGAGTTTCTCGCTGCCGAGAAGGGCGTGCGCGCCTTCATCATCATCTCTGCCGGCTTCGGCGAGGAGACCAAGGCTGGTGCTGCGCTGGAGCAGAAGATTCTCGACTCGTGCGAAAAGTATGGCGCTGCGCTGATCGGCCCGAACTGTATCGGCATGATGAACGCCTGGCATCACAGCGTGTTCACAAAACCCATTCCCAACCTCGACCCGAAGGGCGTTGACTTCATCAGCGGCTCGGGTGCCACAGCCGTGTTCATCCTGGAGTCTGCCGTGACCAAGGGTCTGCCCTTCAACAGCGTGTGGAGCATCGGCAATGGCAAACAGATAGGTATTGAGGACGTGCTGCAGTATATGGACGAGAACTTCGACGCTGAGCGCGACTCTCACGTAAAGCTGCTCTACATCGAGAATGTGGGCAACCCCGACAAACTGCTGTTCCACGCCAGCTCGCTCATCCGCAAAGGCTGCCGCATCGCCGCCATCAAGGCCGGTTCGTCGTCGGCAGGTAGCCGTGCTGCTTCGTCGCACACAGGCGCCATCGCCTCGAGCGACTCTGCCGTTGAGGCTTTGTTCCGCAAGGCCGGCATCGTGCGTTGTTTCTCGCGCGAAGAGCTCACCACGACGGGATGCATCTTCACATTGCCCCGCTTGACGGGCAAGAACTTCGCCATCGTCACCCACGCCGGTGGTCCTGGCGTGATGCTGACCGACGCGCTGAGCAAGGGTGGCCTGAACGTGCCTCCCATCAAGGGTCCGAAGGCCGACGAACTAAAGTCGAAACTCTTCCCGGGCTCATCGGTGGGCAACCCCATCGACATTCTTGCCACGGGTACGCCCGAACATCTGGGCATCGCCATTGATTACTGCGAGAAGGAGTTCGACGACATCGACGCCATCTGCGTCATCTTCGGCACGCCGGGTTTGGTGCAGCTCTATGAAACCTACGATGTACTCCACAAGAAGATACTGGAATGCAAGAAGCCTATCTTCCCCATCCTGCCCAGTATCTATACAGCAGGTCCTGAGGTGAGCGAGTTCCTGAGCAAGGGCCACGTGAACTTCAGCGACGAGGTGACACTGGCCAATGCCATCACTCAGATCATGAAGACGCCGGCTCCCGCTAAGCACGAGATAGAGCTCTTCGGCGTAGATGTTCCACGCATCCGCGAGATTATCGCCGGCGTGAAGGAGAACGGCTACGTGGCACCCGCCATCGTACGCCAGCTGTTTGAGTGTGCAGGCATCCCGATGGTACCTGAGTTTGTGAGCGCCAAGAAGGAAGAGCTCATCGACTTCGCCACAAAGGTGGGCTATCCCGTAGTGGCCAAGGTGGTAGGTCCGGTTCACAAGAGCGACGTGGGCGGTGTGGCCTTGAACATCCGCACGCCGGAACATCTGGCCCTGGAGTTCGACCGCATGATGAAGATCGAGGGTGCCACCAGCATTATGGTGCAGAAGATGATCAAGGGCACGGAGGTGTTCATCGGCGCAAAATACGAACAGCGCTTCGGCCACGTGGTGCTCTGCGGCTTGGGCGGCATCTTCGTAGAAGTGCTCAAAGACGTGTCGAGCGGTCTTGCCCCACTGACCTACCCTGAAGTAGACAGCATGATACAGTCGCTGCGCGGCTACAAGATTCTGGCTGGCACACGTGGACAGAAAGGTATTAACCAGCAGAAGTATGCCGAAATCATCGTCAGACTCTCTACTCTGCTCCGTTTTGCCACGGAAATCAAGGAGATGGACATCAACCCGCTGCTCGCCGACGAGAAAAACGTGGTGGCTGTGGATGCCCGCATCCTGATAGAGAAATAACAAAACTGAAGGGAGCTAAGGGTATAAAGGGGAGTGAAAGAGAGATATTGCCTTACACTCTGATAGCTGCCTTCACACAAGAATGAAAACGAGGCGCAGAGGTCTTCACAGACTCCTGCGCCTTTTTTCGCTGACTATTCATCCTTGAAAAAGAGAGAGTATTTATTCAAGACAATCAGCGATTCTGAATATAAGACAGGCAAAAGCGCGCTATCGTGACAAGAGTTAGCATTGTTTAACATAATTAAAACCCGCAACTGTTTGCCCGTTCAAGGAATTATTTTACCTTTGCACAACAATAGGAAATCAACGAAAAGAAGCTATTCATAGTATGCTGATAGAATATCGGAACATCAATGTGTATCAGGAAGATGTGTGTGTGCTGAAGGACGTGAACTTCCACGTCGACGACGGCGAATTCATCTATATCATCGGTAAGGTGGGCTCGGGCAAAAGCTCGCTGCTCAAGACGATGTATGTGGAACTCGACATCGAGGAGGGCGAGGAAGCGATGGTGCTGGGACGCAACCTGCTGAAGATACGTCGCCGCGAAGTGCCCGCCCTGCGCAAGGAGATGGGCATCATTTTCCAGGACTTCCAGCTTCTGCACGACCGCACGGTGTGGAAGAACCTCATGTTTGTGCTGCGTGCCACCGGCTGGAAAGACAAAGGCGCCCGCGAAGAACGCATCATGGAGGTACTGGAGGCCGTGGGCATGGCCAACAAACGCGACAAGATGCCCCACGAACTCTCGGGCGGCGAACAGCAACGCATAGCCATCGCACGGGCCATTCTGAACCACCCGCGCATCATCATTGCCGATGAACCGACGGGCAACCTTGACCCAGAAACGGCTCGCAACATCGTGGGCTTGCTCAAAACCATCAGCCAGCGAGGCACAGCCGTGGTGATGTCGACCCACAACATGCCCATGCTGGAGGAATTCCCCGGCATCGTCTATCGCTGCAAGGATGGACACATCAACGACATTACGAAAGACTTCAACAATGTAAACATTGAAGAAGACTAACGCTGGCAGTTGCCATGTATCATAAAAAAACGAATACCGAATAAATAATGAAGGTAATGAAATTTGGCGGCACATCTGTAGGGTCGCCGGAAAGAATGAAGGAAGTGGCACGACTGGTGACACGCGATGCGGAACCCGTATTCGTGGTGCTTTCCGCGATGTCGGGTACCACAAATCAACTGGTGGAACTGACGCAGCACCTCTACAACAAACGGGCTGAGCAGGCTGAGGAGCTGATAGACTGTCTGGAGAATACATATCTTGGCCACGTGACCAATCTTTATACCACAGACGAAAAGCGCTCGCAAGTGGGCCTTCTGCTGAAAGAAAAGTTCGACTATCTGCGCTCGTTCTCGCACGACATGTTCACCAGCTTCGAAGAGAAAGCCATCGTGGCGCAGGGCGAAGTGCTCAGCACCAACATGGTGGTGGCCTATCTTCAGGAGATAGGTGTCGATGCCATCTTGCTCGATGCCCTTGACTTTATGCGTACCGACAAAGACGGCGAACCCAACAGCGAGGCTATCCACGACCTGCTAACGGAGGTGATGGAACAGAATAGCGGCCATCAGGTGTACATCACGCAGGGATTCATCTGCCGCAATGCCTTCGGCGAGGTGGACAACCTGCTGCGTGGCGGCAGCGACTACACAGCATCGCTCGTAGGAGCCGCCCTGCAAGCTGAGGAGATTCAGATATGGACCGACATCGACGGCCTGCACAACAACGACCCCCGCGTGGTGGAACACACCGAGCCGGTGCGTGAGCTGAACTTCGGCGAGGCGGCTGAGCTGGCCTACTTCGGTGCGAAAATCCTTCACCCCACCTGTGTGCTGCCAGCCAAGAAAGCCGACATTCCCGTGCGCCTAAAGTTTACGATGGAACCCGACGCTCCCGGCACGCTCATTACCAGCCGGCTGACACGCGGCGTGATGAAAGCCGTAGCCGCAAAAGACAATATCACCGTCATCAAGATTCGCTCCTCGCGCATGCTCCTACCCACAGGTTTCCTGCGCAAGGTGTTCGAGGTGTTTGAGAGCTATCACACACCGGTCGACCTCGTGGCCACCTCGGAAGTCGGTGTTTCGGTATCTGTTTCCGACGACAAATATCTGACAGACATCGTCCAGGAACTGGAGAAGTATGGCCGCGTCTACGTAGACAAGAATATGTGCATCGTCTGCGTGGTGGGTGATTTCGACTGGAGCAATGTGGGATTTGCTACCCGGGCTATCGACGCACTGCGCGACATACCCGTGAGGATGATCTCATTCGGGGGATCAAACCACAACATCTCTATGCTCATCCGTGCCGACGACAAAAAACGCGCGCTACAAAGCCTGAGCGAAAAGCTGTTCAACGTATCATCTGAAAACCAATGAAAGTTTCCATTATCGTTACCGCCCACAACAACGGAGAAGAACTGGAGCGCAACCTGCCCCACTTCTTCGAGCAAGACTATGACGACGACTACGAGGTAATCGTGGTGGTGGAAAAAGGCGAGGACGACACCGACGATGCGCTGAAACGCCTGAAATCGAAATATTCGCAACTTTACAGCACATACGTGCCGACTTCTTCGCGCTACATCAGCCGGAAGAAACTGGCCGTGACCTTAGGTGTGAAAGCGGCCAAGAACGAGTGGATCATCCTGACGGAAGCCACCTGCCGGCCTCTATCAAACCATTGGATCTCGGCAATGACCGCCCCAATCAGGGAAGCAGCCGACACTTCCGAAACCGCCGACAGTCAATATGACATGGTGCTGGGCTATGCCAATTTCGACGAGGAGACCAGCAGTTTCAAGCGTTTCCTCTGCCTGCAGCGGCAACAGTCGTTGTTCGGGCGCTCCCGTCGCTGGACAGCCTACAGCCAGGAATGCCGTAACCTCATGTTCCGCAAGTCGATGTTTCTTGAAGGGAAAGGCTACAACGGTAACCTGAAATACATCGGTGGCGAATACGAATTCCTTGTCAATAAGTTTGCCAAACGCGGCAACGCTGCCATTGCCACGGCTCCCGACGCATGGCTCGAGGAAGAAAATCCTACTGCGAAACAATGGAAAAACCGCCAGCTGTTTCATCTGGAGACACGCCGCCACCTCAGGCGATCGTTCTTGCATCGGCTGCAAGTGGCGTGCTGGCAGGCACTCGTCCATCTGCCCTACATTGCAATCTTAGCCCTACTCGTGTGGAGCATCATCCATTCCTACTGGCTGGCAGTAGGATTTGCCACCGTCGCCCTGATTGGCGTTTACGGGGTGCGCGCCTACTTCGCCAATTGGCCCAATGTCGCCTTCGACGCGAAGATTCCCGTCTGGAAGCTACCCTTCTACGAGGTGTTCTGGGCGTGGCACTACCTCTATAATATAATAAGGTATAGGGTGGCAGACAAGAACAGTTTCATTTGTCATAAGATTTAGTATTAGGAAAATCTATCGTCATGAAGATTCTGCACTACATTCCGCAACAGGTCATGCGCGAGACGGTGAACGAGATGTTCACCATCACGCTGCAAACATGCCTGCAACGGAACGAAGAAGTGCAGACGGTCCGCTCGATGAAGGCTTTCAGGCAGGCGCTTCACGATGTTACGCCCGACATCATACACATCTTCGGTTGCTGGAACCTGACGGCTTTCAAGGTGCAACAAGCTGCCCACCGCAAGAATCTGCCCGTTGTGCTCTCACCCATGAGCGGCTTGATGCCCTGGAACATCCATCACCATTACCTCACGGAGAAATTCCCGTCGCTCGTGACCTATCAACAGAAAGCTATTGCCCTGGCAGACGCTATCCACGTGTGGAGCGTGATGGAGATGCAGGAGATGCGAAAGCAGAAATGGGATGAGCGCATACAGCTGGTTCGCAATAGCACCATCACGGGCGACTTCTCGCCAGAACAGATGGCCGAGCAGATGGTGGCCCTCTACCAGAAAGTTATAGACAGCAATACCTTCCGACTGATGACCGATCGCGAGAAACTGGCAGAGACACTCCTACTGAGGAAAGGACTGGCACGCGACGAGTTCAGCGGACAGCTCACCCCGGAAGACCGGCAACTGCTCGCCTCGCTCAATGAAGACTCGTGGCGGAAAATACTCATCCACGCAGCCGACGAAGACATCATGCCCTACGTCAGACATGGGGCGGAAGAGCTGCAACTCGCAGGCATAAACACACCTACTGACGGGGTGAAACGCTTCCCGCAGAAGTTGAGAAAAGCTCGAGGCGACTTGGCCACCACAGAACTGATTTCCAAAAACCCCATCACCAAGAGCATCATCGACAACCTCCGCGTTGACGAGAAACCCTCGCCATTGGAGATGGAGATATGCATGCTCATCCATAATCTTTATCACACGCTGGCTGCATCGAAGTCTTTGGCAGCACACCCTGCAGCTTCAAGCTCTAAAGCTAAAGCTCCAGCCGTGTTGTCACGCCGACACCTCGTGCAAACCTACGCCCTGCTAC
This sequence comes from uncultured Prevotellaceae bacterium, assembly GCA_902801375.1. Taxonomy (GTDB): domain Bacteria; phylum Bacteroidota; class Bacteroidia; order Bacteroidales; family Bacteroidaceae; genus Prevotella. The sequence continues at coordinate 214,146 of CADCIB010000001.1, forward strand.
GTTTCAACGACTACGACGAGGATAAACTTCAGCGTATGCTCCACAGGCTCAAGCTCGACCGCTTCACAAGCCGGCTGCTCACCATACTCGACGAGACATTCCTCATGGGCGAGGGATTCTCTCCCCTACCCCTCATCGACGACAAGACCACCGCTCACCTGCGCCATTCACTTTTCATGCTTCATATCCAATAAGCATCATTTTCTTTCAGCTAACTAATAATCCATTCATCAATAGTAAATATCATGACCAGCAACACATTCAAAAACACAGAGGACATACGCTACCTGCAACTCCTCTCGCAATCGTTCCCCACGGTGGCAACGGCCAGCACCGAAATCATCAACTTGCAAGCCATCCTCAACCTGCCCAAGGGAACCGAACACTTCGTGGCCGACATTCACGGCGAATACGAAGCCTTTCAGCACATCCTGAAAAACGCGTCGGGAAATATCAAACGCAAAGTGAACGAACTCTTCGGCAACACTATGCGCGAATGCGACAAGCGCGAACTGTGTACACTCATCTACTATCCCGAACAGAAACTGGAACTCGTCAAGGCCAAAGAGACAGACATGGACGACTGGTATCACATCACCATCACGCAGCTTGTTCGCGTATGTCGCGACGTGTCAAGCAAATACACACGTTCCAAAGTGCGCAAGGCGCTGCCCAAAGAGTTTTCCTACATCATACAGGAACTACTGCACGAGCGTACCGACGACGTGAACAAGACGGCCTATATCTCGGCCATCACCGATACCATTATCTCCACCGGCTCGGCTGACGACTTTATCATAGCCATCTGCAACGTCATTCAGCGCCTCACCATCGACTATCTCCATATACTCGGCGACGTGTACGACCGCGGACCAGGCGCACATATCATCATGGACACCCTTTGCAACTACCAAAGCTGGGATATCCAATGGGGCAACCACGACATCGTGTGGATGGGAGCCGCTGCCGGCAACGATGCCTGCATCTGCAACGTGCTACGCATGTCGCTGCGCTACGCCAACCTCGAGACGCTCGAAGATGGCTATGGCATCAACCTGTTACCATTGCTCACCTTCGCCCTCGATACATACGGCGACGACCCTTGTCCAGAATTTCTGCCTAAGGCAGGCTCGTCGGGCGAGAACCTCGACGAACGCGAGAAACTACGTGTAGCTCGTATGCACAAAGCAATCACTGTGATGCAGTTCAAAATCGAGGCCGCCCTGTTTGAGAAGTACCCCAACTGGAAGATGCAGAACCGCGAACTGCTCAAGGAAATCGACTACAAGAACGGCACCGTGAAAGTGGACGGAGTGAAATACAAGATGATCAGCTGCAGTTTCCCCACCATCGACCCGAAGAATCCCAACAAGCTCACTGACAGGGAGATAGCCGTTATGAAGAGTCTGCACGCTTCGTTCGTGCATAGCGAGAAACTACAACGACACATGCGCACCATGCTCGCCCACGGATGCATGTACTCCATCTACAACAACAACCTGCTCTTCCATGCTTCCGTTCCTCTCAACGCCGATGGTTCTCTGAAGGAGATAGAACTCTACAACGGGAAGAAATATAGCGGCAAGGAGCTGATGCACAACACGGGCATGCTCTTGCGCTCAGCTTTCCAAAATGACAGCGACCCAAAAGAGAAAGAATATGCCATCGACTACTTCCTCTACATGTGGTGCGGCCCCGACTCACTGCTCTTCGACAAAGCTAAGATGGCTACCTTCGAACGCTACTTCCTTACCGACAAAGAACCGCAGAAAGAGGCCAAGGGCGTGTTCATCAACATGCGCGACAACGAGGCGGTCGTCGACCAAATACTCGACGCCTTCGGCATTGTAGGCGAAAACCGACACATCATCACAGGCCACGTACCCGTGCATGTGACCAAGGGCGAGAAACCTATCAAGGCCAACGGCAAAATGATGGTCATCGACGGAGGATTCTCGAAAGCCTACCACAAGGAAACGGGCATCGCCGGCTATACGCTGGTCTATCACAGCCGCGGATTCGAACTGGTGCAGCACGAGCCTTTCACCAGCGCCGACGATGTGGTGCGCAGCGGAGCCGATGTCAAGGGGACCATCATGATTGTTGAAATGTCAAGCCACCGCATGAAAGTGGCTGACACTGACAAGGGTGTGGAACTGCAACGGCAGATCAACGACCTAAAGGACTTGCTCTATGCCTACCGACACGGTATCATCAACGAGAAGCGCTAAGCCCTTTTGAAACATCATACATGCAGCATACAACGGCCCTTCCTACCAGCTGATAGGAGGGGCTTTTTATGCTTTCCACACTCATTTTCTCCTTGAACACTTTAAGCCCAATCAGGTGAGAGATCGCGAAACTTGAAATAGGGATTTTCCCCATGCTTTTAGGAGAATACCTTTGGAGAGTTGCTGAAAAGTTCGTTATTTTGCAGCGAAAACCAATTAACGAACAACTATGAAGCATTTAATCTTAACGGTCGTTCTCGGCACATTGGCCCTGACGGCAACACAAGCACAAAGCTACCGTCAAAGCAGGTATTATAACCCACAGACTGGTCGACTGGACTATCGACAGCCCTACAGACCTGGATATTGGCACGACGGCACCACCTACTATGGTTTCCGCTTAGGGCCGGCTTTCACAACGGTGAACAGCGACGACAAGTATCTTGACGGCAGCAACATGAAAACTGGACTGAACGTGGGTCTGGCGATGGGTGTCAATCTGATGCGCGAAGCCCCACTCTACTTGGAAACAGGACTCTACTACACAGAAAAAGGCGGCCGCGGACGAGCCGATGGCACTCGGTTCACCTATAGCTTGAATTACATCGAGTTGCCGATGGTGCTGAAGTACAAATATTTTGTAGACCGCTCGTTGAGCGTGGAACCATTCCTGGGAGGCTATCTGGCATGCGGGGTGAGCGGCAAGATTAAGGATTTCGGCATCCGTGAGGCCTACAGTAGCTTCTCTTCGTCGCCCTACAGCTTTGAGCGTTTCGACGGCGGACTGCGTCTGGGCTGCGGCATCAGCTACGACCTGCTCTATGCCGACATCGGCTACGACATCGGATTGGCCAACATCTCGCACGACGACTTCGACACAAGCCACAATGGTGCGCTGAAACTTACCGTTGGCGTGAACTTCTGACGCGCGTCACATTCGCAGAAAAAAGTGCCGGACCATCATTGCTGATAGTCCGGCTCTTTGTATGTGACCCCATCAAAACTGCATTGCGGCGTCGTGCACAATCTCCGAAAGAGTCGGATGGATGTGCACCATATCCTTGAGCTGCTGAACGGTAGTGTCGCGGCAAATGAGCGCGCTAACCTCCTGAGCCAAGTCGGCAGCATGAGCGCCGTAAACGTGGCAACCGAGGATGCGGCCATCATCTTCACGAGCAATGAGCTTAAGCATTCCCTCCGTCTCGTTCATAGCCAATGCCTTACCGTTGGCGCGGAAATATGCCTTCTTGCAAACGGCAGCAATACCTTGCTCCTTACACTGGTCCTCGGTCATGCCGACGCTGGCTGCCTCGGGATGGGTGAAAATGGCCGACGGCATCACGTCGTGGCGAATATGGCTCTCCACTCCAAGAATATGATTCACCACATGGAAACCCTGGAACTCAGCAGCATGAGCAAGCATGCACTTCGCGTTGACATCGCCTATGGCATAGATTCCAGGCTGGTTTGTCTGGTAGTTTTCGTCGGTGGCAATGCCCGTACGCTTCGAGTACTCTATGCCTGCCTGCTCCAGTCCCATACCGTCGACATTGGGCTGACGACCCGTAGCAATGAGGATGAGGTCTGCTTCAACTGTCTGCTCCTTACCTTTGCGCTCGAAAGTCACGGTATTCCCGTTGATGGCTTTCACGCCTGCCTGCATGAAGAACTCCACACCGCGCTTGGAAATCTGCTGGCGCAGACGCTTGGCGATGTCACTGTCGAGCGTGGGCAGACATTCCTTCAGAAACTCCACCACCGTCACCTGGCTGCCAAAACTGCTGAATGCGGAGGCGAACTCCATGCCAATGACGCCGGCACCCACAATACACAAGCGCTCGGGCACCTGCTTCACATCAAGCAGCTCTGTGCTGGTCACCACATTCTCCTGGTCGATGCCGGGAATGGGAATGAGCTTTGCACTGGAACCCGTGGCGATGATGATGTTCTTGGCGGTATACTCCTCGCCGTTGCACATTATAGTCTTTGCGTCTTTGAACTCAGCATGCCCCTGAATATATGTGATTCCAGGCATTTTCATAAGCGTTTCCACACCGTTTCTCAAAGCCTCCACCACACGCTGCTTGCGCTCAGCAATCTTCTGGAAGTCTACGTTGTAGGCCAAGTTTTCCAGTCCATACTCTTCGCCTTCGCGGAGGTTGTCGATGATCTCAGCGTTGCGGCAGAATGCCTTCGTGGGTATGCACCCGCAGTTCAGGCACGTGCCTCCTGCATACTTGTCTTCAAACACCGTCACCGTCAGCCCATGTTGTGCTGCGTGCTCTGCAGAGCGATATCCGCCCGGACCAGCACCAATAATGATCAAATCTGTTGTTGTCATAGGTTATTTCTATTTACAATTATCAATCAGCCCCCCATCTCATTTAAGAGAAAGGAGGCTGATGTTTCTATCTATTTATGAATGATACTCATTAGAAGAAGAGGTAGCGATTGTCCTTCACCTCTGCGTTCTGATAGAGTTCCTGCATGAAGTTGCCAGCACTCTGCATGGCGCGCTGCTTCTGGCGCTCTTCGGCAGCTTTTGCATCGAACTTGTTGTCGAGGGTCTTCTTTTCTTCTACCTGGAAGAAGTAAACACCAGCATTACCCTTGATGGGGGTAGCGCAGAACTTACCCTTCTGTGTAGCAGCCACAGCACCACTCAGGGCGGGCTCGCTGGCACCCGTCACTTTCACGAAGACGGGAGCATTGAAGGTCACCTGCTTCACGGTGTCGACCTTGGCACCTTGTGCTTTTGCGTCGGCAAGAGTCTTCACGCTCTTCACCTTCTCCAAAATCTGGGCAGCCTTCTTATCCTTCATCACTTCACTCTTCAGATAGTCTTTCAGTTCCTTGTTGTCGACAGGAAGATAACCCTTCTTGTTTACACCCGTCAGGGCTACTACCAAGAGGTGGTCGTTGTCGCCACACTCATAAAGCGGAGACACTTCACCGGGTTTGGCATCGAATATCCACTTCAGGGCTTCACGTGTGCTGTGAATGCCAGCCACATAGTGCTCTGAGTTGCGCATGTGTGGACGCTCGCTCACCTGATAGCCGTACTTGGCTGCGTTCTTCTCGATAGCCTCGAGAGTCTGATTCTCGCTTACAAACTGTGAGAACTTGTTATAAGCAGCTGAATAGGTGTCCTTGGTGAAGTCGATAGACTTCTTGATGACAGCAACTGTGTACTTGTCGACCATCGAGCGACGATCAGTCACCTGCAGAATGATGTGTCCATTGGTCATGGGCAGATTAACCACACTGTTCAGCGCTGCTGTATTGAGCGTATTGAGATAGGTGCGGCTGTCCTTGTCCATAGAGTTGCTGGTTTGATACTGAGGACTGGTGAGCCAAGTCTTCTCGCCGGTCTGACCATACTTCTTGGCGATAGTCTCGAAATCGGCACCGCCCTGCAGTGCATTATAGATGCTGTCGGCCTTGGTCTTCACCTTCGAAGCATCGGCATCGATCACCTGGATGGCACGGAACTCGATGCTGTCGGGCAACTGCTGCTTGGCAATAAGCTTGATGATGTTAAGGGTGTTGTCCTGCTTGTTCTCAATAACGGCTGTTGTGGTGCCCACAGCGATGCTATCAAGACGGTTGGCAATGTCGAGCGGGAAAGCAGTCTTAGTCTGCGGAATACCGAGATAAGAAACCTGCGATGCACTCTTGCGAATCACTTCGGCAGGATCGGCGGCGTTGGCCAATTCTTCGCGATAAGCGGCAACGGTCTTGTTGAGAGCGTTACGGTCGGCAGGAGAAGCAGTAACAGCAAAGTCGACATACTTGATGTCGCGTGTCTCGTCGGTCTGCTTGAAGCGCGGCTTCAATTCTTCGTACTTGGCCTTGATCTCTTCGTCGGTCACCTGAACCTTATTGTCGTTAATCTCGCTGTAGGGGAAGGCGGCCAGCATAATGTCGCTCTCCTGGTTCTCACCATCGAAAGCCATGCGGGCAGAGATGGGGTTCGAGAGCATACAGCCACCGAGCAGAGCCTGATATTTCTGAGCGAGGAGCTGCTGACGGATGTTCTTCTCGAGGAAGGTCCAATAGTTGTAGAGCGAACGGTACTGCTCAGCCATCTGCGGATTCTGCTTCTTGGCGTTGTTGTACTGTGCCAGGAACTGCTTGAGCTGGTTCACATCGAAACGACCAGTCTGCTGGTTGACGAAAGGAGTCTGCTGCAGGGCGGGATTCGTTCCCTGCTGGAACATAGCCTGCATCTCCTCGTCGGTCACGGTAAGACCGAGAGCCTTAGCTTCTTTTTCAATGATGGAGTTCTGGACATACTGGTTCCATACCATGTCCTTCACCTGATTGAGCTCGGCATCCGTGAGGTTCTCACGACCTTGAGTCATCTTAAGAACATCGGTGTACTCATCGACGAGTTTCTGGAACTCCTGCACATCGATTTTCTTACCTAACACTTCACCTACGCGCTGACGCTCCTGATTCTTCAGCGAATCGCACGAGCGGAACAACTCTTCGGCAATGAATGCAAAAAGGGCAAGACCGATTACTGTAATCAGAGCCGGTCCCCAACTTCTAATTTTTCCAATTGCTGCCATTGTTTTTTAATTTATTGTTTCTTATTGTTGTTGTCGTATGAGTAGACGTTTGCTCAAGTTTTTCTTGGCTTTGTCTGTCTTTTTTCTCAGTATTTCTGAAAACGGGTGCAAAATTACAAAAAAGAATGCAATTAACGGCAAGTTTTGGCAAAAAAAGTGAATTATTCTTCAACTTTCAGCTTCACAAGCTCGATTTTGGTCATTGTGTTCTTGATTATCTTGAATTCAAAGCGCCCAATCTTGACTACTTCGTTGAGTTTCGGGAAACTCTGGAACTCATGCAAAATGAGTCCGCCAACGGTCATGTACTCCTCGCTTTCAGGCAGATCGAGGCCAAAGAGGTCGTTCACTTTATCTATCTCGAGACGGGCAGAAAGCACATATTCGTTGTCGGCTGTTTGCTTCGCCGTATAATGCTGGTTGTCGTGTTCGTCCTCGATGTCGCCGAAAATTTCCTCCACAATATCCTCGAGCGTAACGATACCGCTGGTTCCGCCAAACTCGTCGATGACCACAGCCAGCGACTTCTTCTGTTGAAGGAGCATCTGCATCAGTTTACGGGCTGTCATGGTTTCTGGCACAAAAGGCATCGTACGGATGTTCTTGCGCCAATGCTCAGAAGTGCGGAACATCTCTGAAGAGTGTATGTAGCCGATAATATGGTCGATATCCTCGTGATATACTATGATTTTGGAGCGACCGTTGTCAACGAAGGCACTCATCAATTCCTGGTCGCTGCAATCGTCGGCCACAGCACAAATCTCCGTTCGGGGCACCATACAGTCGCGTACTTTCGTATCGGCGAACTCCAATGCATTCTGGAATATCTTCACTTCGTCCTCAATCTTCTCCTCGTCCTTCACACGGTCAATGCTTTTCTGGACAAAATAATCGAGATCAACTTTCGAGAAATACCCGTCTTGCTTTTCGTGTTTCACTTTCACACCAGTCATCCGCAGGAAAAGGCGCGAGAGAAATGTGGAAAAGCGCGAGATGGGCCAGAGTATTACATAGAAAAAGAATGCGGGAAACGAAAACACACGGAGCCACTTGTTAGGATTGCTCTTGAAAAAGGTCTTCGGCAGGAACTCGCCCGTGATGAGCACGATGAAGGTACTCAGAATGGTATCTGCAGGAACAGTGAATGAAGCACTATAGCCTTTGAAGAGGGTGTTGTCGAAGAGGGTTGCAATCAAGATACCGTAGACCACCAGCACGATATTATTGCCTACGAGCATCGTACTGACAAAGTTATTCGGATGGTCGTAGAACACCTTCAGGGGTAGACGGCTGATGCCCATTTTCTCCTTGTCAACCTCAGCCTGAAGGCGGTTGCTGCTGACAAAGGCGATTTCCATGCCAGAAAAGAAAGCCGACAAGGCCAGTGAGACAAGAATGCCGACTATCAGCGGTAGGTCTATTTCATTCATGGGCTGAGGGTATTGGGGTGTTGGAATATTCTATGGTGGTATTCATTGGGATTCTGTGGATTATTCGGAAACTATTGCGACTTGGCCTTCGGCGTGTTTGGATGGCGCTTCATGGACTTCACGCTGTCAGGAGCCGACAGGATAGTGTCGCCCTCGTTGGTACCCATACCGTCCTTGCCACGCACGAACGAACCTTTACTATTGCTCACCATATAGCGAGTCATACGTTCATCGCTACGGAAATACGAGCCTTGCATCTCACGCTCGGGGGTGATGACGTGTGAAAAACGGTTGCTATAGAACTCATGGCGCAACTGGTCCCAGAACAGTTCTTCGCTCGAGAAACGTAGGCCATCCTTGGTGCGCACACGCACCCTGCCACGCAGTTCCCATAGTTTCTGTTGATCGTAATAGTAGGCCGTATCGCTTTGGATATATGCTTCGATGTGGAATTTCTCGTCGAACTGCTCCAAGAAGATTCCTTTCTCAAAGATCCATCGCGAGGGATTGCGCACCTGATTCACCTCCCACACCTCGCTCACAATGCGATAGCGCATCACGCCAGAGTCGGAAATCAGGGTGTTCACACCATACGACACCATCAGCGACGACGAGTCCTTCGGGTTGACTGCCGGTGCTGTGTGCTCCACCACATCGTTGCAAGAAGTGGTGGAAAGCATGGCCGACAGCAACAAGCCGCCAGTAAGAATGGGAAGTATGCGGAGGCTGCACATAATTTAAAGCTGATTTACTGTTACTCTTCACCTTTTCTCTACTCCACTTTCCACTTCATGAACCAACGTTCGTTGAACGTGATGCCGATATTCAGACGGAACGTGTTCTCGGTAATCAATCCGTCGCCAGACAAATGCACCCACTGACCAGAAACATTCAGCACCGAACGGTTGTTGAGCGTGTTGATGATGGGAATGCCGAAACCTGCGCTAACCGACAGCTCTTTCGGCCCCTCGTGGTTGTTTATATTATAATAAGGTGTAGTGTAGGAGGCACCAAGACGATAACGTATGCGGCTCATGAAATGGCGCGCAAATGGGTTGCGACAATACTCACCGCCGACTGTCACGCGTTGGCGGTCTTTGAAATAGTTCTTGTCCAACACATACGAAGGCACATCATTAATCACCTGGTAGACAGGGAAGGATGTCTTGCCCCACTGCTGCAAAGTAAAGTCAGCTCCTAACAGGATCTGATTGCTGTGATACCACGTTACGCCGGCCCCAAACATATTGGGAAGTTCCAGTCCATCCTCCACGGAATAGGTGGAAGAGTTGCTGACGCCCGTCGACGTATTTGTTGAAAGCACAATGCATTCCGGTGTCGCACTCAAGTTGTGCTTAGGGCTAAACGTTGCTCCTACCACCACCTTGTCCGTCTTGTTTAAGGGCAGGGTGTACTGCATACCGAAGTCGAGTTTATAGTTGCTCACATCGGCTTGATAGGTTTTGGTCAGCGTATTGATGGTCGACAAGGACGCTCCACTTCCATTGGAATAGTTGTTGGCCACGACACGGTTCACCTCACCCCACAGATAGGATAAGCTAGCACCTACAGAAAGATTGCGGAAAGGCTCCCAACCTGCACCAAGATAAACCTGACGCAGACCGCCCGAACCGCTATAGGTATTGACATAGTTCACGTCGCGCTCCTGATTCAGCGCACCGGTGCTTGAATATTTATAGCCCACGTTGCTGAAAGGAAGTATGCCGAAACTCACACCGAAGTGGCGGAATGCACGGAAGGCACCCACCGCATATTCGAAATTGGCATTCTTCGCATTCTTCTTCACACCGTTCTCACTGAAGTTCGTGATTTGACCCGACATGCCCACATCGAAGATGAGCGAGAGCGAGTCGACAGCCGAAAACGATGCCGGGTTCTGTGGAACGACTTGATTTCCCTGGCGAATGGCTTGTCCTAAGCCGTCCATGCCTTTGTTGAAACCTGTAGCATGGTCGTTCAACACGCCAAAACCATATTGCGAATAAGGCGAGTTGGTGCCACTCTGGGCAAAGACGCCCGTTGCGAAGGCAGCCAAGAAAAGGCTGCAGATAGTCTTTCTGTATTTCATTTTGTCAATATTCGTTCAAACTCTCACAATTGTTTATTGGTTTGTGAATCAAGTTGTTGCTCATTGTAGCGCAGGATGCAGTACAGCCCTTCGGGCACGAGATAGGGATCGGTCACCACTTCTACATCATCGGCCAAAGCCAAATCTAAGTGTACGCCTCCCGTGAAGCACACCACAAGACGAGGGTACATCTTCCGATAGCGCTCCACATAGCCCTCGATTTCATGCCGCAGACCATTCAACACCCCACAGCGGATGGCCGTTTCGGTGGTGTTGCCAAATTCCGGCATCTCGCCCAAAGCTTCCACCAAGGGGAGTTTACCTGTGAACTGGTGCAGGGCTTTCAGCCGCATAAGCGGTCCCGGGGAGATGTTGCCGCCAAGATATTCGCCCTCCTCGCTGAGGAAGTCGAACGTCGCGCATGTGCCGATGTCAATAATTAGCACATTTCGCCCTGGCCATCGTGACCACGCACCTACAGCGGCAGCCATCCTGTCGGCACCCAATGTGCGGGGTGTCTGATAGCGACTGGCTATCGGAACAGGGGTTAAGCCACTCTCATACCTTAATATGGGATACGGCAACCGGGCAAACGCATCCTCCAGATGCTGGGGAATGTCTACCACACTGCTGTAGATGCCTCCGCTGAAAGAAGCATCGCGGCAATACTCCAGAATCTCGTCCTGCTCGGACAAAGCCACACGACGTTCCTCAATGATGCCACCATCATGCCGCACCATTTTCACATACGTATTGCCTATGTCGATAATCAGTATCACTACCTACAACGAAAATCGGCTGCAAATGTACAAATTAATATCCAATTATCATCATCTTATACAAAAAATTAGCTTTTCTTGTTGAAAATTTAATTTTAAAACAAACAGTCATAAAAGACCATCATCGCTGAGTGAGGGTAGTCTCGGTAAGGTATCATCTACCGATAGTTCCGATCTGATGTTATGGGGCGTCTTGTTGGAGTGATTATAGCTGAAGCATCTTCCAAGAACTTAATCTCGTTGTCGTAGTTCAGGAGATAGCTCCACTCCATAGCGGAAACTGCCATGAAGAATGGAAACTCCAAATGCAATGCAATACTTGCTGTCATACCGTCAGAAACGACAAAATCAATGATGGTCTTTGTCTACCATACAGATAATTTCTGATGTCGTCTCAGATGGTCTGAGACAACCTTAGAGATAAGCTCTGACAGTCTCAGAAATGATCTTAGACAACCTCAGAGATGATATTAGAATAAGTTGGAAACTATCGTTGACAGCGTAAAACAGATAATAACCAATTCCAATTCTTTATTATTCCTCAGTTTGATGCAGAAGGGGAACTATTCAACGATTACCATATAGTAGTCACTGAATAGCTCCCCATAATTTCTGTTTTCAAGAATTCATCATGCCCGAATCACGATTCTATCGACGAATGCTATCGTAGTTTAAGTGCGATACTTCGTTCATTGGCAATCTAAGGTCTAATTGGCCTGTGAGCCAGCATCTTGTATCAATTCCACCGATATGTATTGTCCATCGTCGGTTCGAATACTGAAGTATCGTGTTGTTTCAAAAGGATCCGTGTTGGCATCACAAGTAAAGGAAATTGTTCCTTCTCGTTCCTGATAATACCAACTATTCTTGTCGTATTCGCCTTCAGGTTCGTAAACTTGCCCATCATAACGAATATACTCTCCACTATACTTGTATCTGATGGTATGTGGGCCCGCACTAGCAGATATTCGCTTCGTTACGGCTTCAAATTTATGATAACGGTGTATCTGATAATCATAAACAGTTGGGAAAAGGGCTCCAAAGAAGTTGGCAACTAATATGACAGAAAAGGTGCCTGTGCGCAGCCCCTCTGTAGGAAACGTGGCTGTTATCTCGTCGGGGCCGGCTCCTAAGAAATAGGATCCTGGCGTCATCTGTACATCGTATGGCTTTTGCCACTGTACAGATCCATCGTCGGTATAAACTATAGTTTCAGGGTTATACAACCCTAAGCCCAAGGTCATGGGAATGAATGTCTTGTCGGCTGGTGTGACAGAAGCCTTGATCCCCTCTTCCTCTGTATAAATGACATTCCATTCCTTGATATGCGGAATGACGTATAGCGTATCGTTTCCGAAGGGCCAATGTGTGGAGAAGAAAGTCTTTTCTTCCGGATCCTTCCACATCAACGCTGCGCTGGCTTTCGCCTCGAAGTCGACAGAGCATTTTGAGATTGTCAGCTGACCATTGTAGAGCGTCGGTCGTTCGTCTTCGTTGATACCATCAAACTTTATTCCGATACTACCATCGACTCTCGGACCACAATAGAGGTCAAGTTCCATGCTGGCGGATAGTATCTTATGCATCCAGTAGGCAGTGGACACGTTGGCACTGAATTTCAGTCCTGTCTGTAAGAAACCTCTTAGTTTGATCTCAACATTCCCCGTGTTTTCAAACAACTCTTCTTCTACCTTTTTATTGTCTTCTACCTTGTAGAAGTCGTAACGCAAGGGGAAATAGGGAAGGTCGGTGTCCACGATGATGGACTCACCCAGTCCGAAATTCATCTCGGGGAAATTCAGGCGCGCCTCTATGCCACCATCGCCACGGAAGAACCATTCGGGCAGGGGTGCTGTCTGCAAGACGGGGAACGAGGCGGGAAAGGGTATGGCCTTGAGGTAGGGTGCCAGGTCACCTATCTGGTATTCGAATTGATAAGAAGCCGTAATGCCGATGGACGGTTTTGCGGTAAGCGAGAAATCGCGCGAAAGTTTTACGAAGACGCGACGCCAGCTGATGTTATAGGCTACATGCAGGCCGACTTTGAGTCCCAACTCAGCAGAGAGGTCAATGCTTAGGTGGTCGTTCGGCTCCCACGAGCGTGTAAAGGTGCCCGAGATGTCAACAAGATTGATGCTTCCACTACCAGACTCTGCCTTGCGTGGCATTCCGTTGGCATCGCATCCTGCTATGCGGCGGCGCAGGTTGCCTTGCTCGTCGTATCCTACATCCTCCACGGTGATGTATTGTTCAAACACATCGGCAAGGTCGTCAACATACGCTACAGTATAGTAATAGCTCTGGTCGTCCTCGCCATTGTAGGGAGCCGGCGACGACTCGCCTGTTATCCTGCCTACCCATCCGCCCACGCCAAACACGTCAGGATTGGCTCCTGCCAGCACGTCGCCGATTTGAGGGAGGAGATGTGAGGGGATGGACTTGGAAAGCCCCAGACGCTGGTAGCCGTAGTAGTCGCTTGTCTGCGTCACGTAGGGCGTAATGCCCAGTTCGTCCATATTCTTCAGCTTCGGATTGAAGCGGATTTCAGGCTGCTGGAAGCCGATGGAGTCGATGGCCACCAAGGGGATGCGGTAGATGCTGTCGGGGGTCTCTATTTCCTGCACCACGTAATAGTCGTACTCCACAGAGTCGACGCCAATCTTCGAGAAGTTCATGCGAAGTACTTGGTCATAGAAGAAGCCGTCGAAGTCGCCGTCGTTGCGGTAGATGAAGAAGGCCTCTGGCTCCGTCTGCGCCTGCACCTCGTTGAGCATCGATGCTGGAACAACGAGCAAGACCAACATCAGCAGCTTGAGGGCAATCTCGCTCCTCACTCCTCGCTCCCCACTCCTCGATAATCTTAAGAAATGATTCATTTTCATCGCTTCTGGAATTTATAAGTTGCTTCACCTGCCTTTACGATATACGTGCCCAACGGCATGTCCTTCAGTGATACGATGGAGGGCTCGCCAGCACGTGCCTGCTGCACGCCAAGCAGCTTTCCGTCCACGGAGTAGAGCTCGAGGCGTGTGTCTTCGGCCAGTCCCTCAAACTTCATCATGTCCTCGCCCTGGCTGAACTTGATTTCGCCTGGGCGCACTTTCGCAATCGTCGTCGGGCCCAATTGTCCCTCAAACGTATAGCGCAGCACGTTCTCCAGCTGATAGTAGGCCGTCGTCTTGCTTGTCGTGATGACCAGCTTGCCGCCCTCGAAGGTGGTCTCCGGCTCCTCGTTGAGGTCGAAGTATACTTTCTCGCCCGACTTTTGCCACACCACCAAGCGCTGACTTTCGCTCTGCGCATTCATCGCCGACGGCAGTGCCAACGCGAATACGAATAGAATGAGAATCTTTTTCATAATTGATAAATTTTGGATTTGTTACTCATACTGCGTACAAAAATAAAAAATAATTGATAAAAACGGCTTCAACATCCAATCTTTCAAGCAGCAATTAATTTTTTTTAAGCCATACAGACCACATGAAAACAACAATTCCATAGTCTTTAACTATTACACCTCATGCGTTAATCTTTTAAAAATATTCGTCACTTCCGATTATTCTTCGTAACTTTGCAAAAAAGATACAAATAACAACTAACCTGTAACAACGTGTATATAGCTATAGCAGGAAATATCGGAAGCGGAAAGACGACGCTCACCACACTCTTGGCCAAACACTACGGATGGACGCCACGCTTCGAGGACGTGAAGTTCAACCCCTACCTTGAGGACTATTATAAGGATATCCGCCGGTGGTCGTTCAACCTTGAGGTGTACTACCTTAAACACCGCTTCCGCGACCTGCTGGAAATAGCGAAGTCAGAGAATACCATCATTCAGGACCGATCCATCTTCGAGGGAGTTTATGTGTTTACAGCCAACAACAAGGATATGGGCAACCTCGACGACCGCGACTACCAGACTTACATGGAACTCTTCGAACAGATGATTGGTGTTGCCAAGTTGCCCGAACTCATGATTTATCTCCGGGCTTCTGTACCACACCTCGTGGCCAACATCCAGAAACGCGGACGTGAATACGAACAGACAATCCAACTTGAATACCTCAAGGGTCTGAACGACCGCTACGAAGATTTCATCAACAACAAATATCCAGGCAAAACACTGACTATCGATGTCGACGACCTCGACTTCCTCCACAATAAGCACGACCTCGCAGGTATAATCGACCGCATCGATGCCACACTCTTCGGACTTTTCCCTCCTTAAACAAAAGCAACAGAAATGTTGTGTAAGTCGCTATCTCATAGCGAAAAACAAAAAACGATAATTGTAAAAATTTACATAATATGCATATCGCAATCGCAGGAAACATCGGAAGTGGCAAGACAACACTCACTCGTATGCTTGCCAAGAGATACGGCTGGACTCCAAGATTCGAGCCGGTTGACAATAATCCATACCTAGCAGATTTCTACGAAGATATGGCACGCTGGTCATTCAATCTGCAAATCTATTTTCTCAACAAACGATTCAAAGAAGTAGTGGAAATATCAAAGTCGAGTGACACCATCATACAGGACCGCACCATCTTTGAAGACGCACGAATCTTCGCCCCCAACCTCTACGACCAGGGGATGATGAGCAAACGCGACTTCGACAACTACTCCGACCTCTTCGACCTGATGATGTCGCTTGTCAAGTTGCCCGATCTCATGATTTACATTCGCTCCACCATACCCAATCTGGTGGCGCAGATTCAGAAACGCGGGCGTGAATACGAGAAATCCATCCGTATTGATTACCTCACAGGCCTAAACAAACGTTACGAGGAGTGGATTAGCACCTACAAAGGCAACCTCATCATCGTCGACGGCGACACAACGAAGTTCGAGAGCAATCCGCAGGACTTTCGACGCATCACAGACACTATTGACTCCGAACTGTACGGCCTCTTCCCCATGCAGTGATCATCAAAACCTCAGATAAGACATTTTCTGACGTAAGTAAACAATATTTCTGACGTAAGTAAACAATAGTTTTGACGTAAGTAAACAATAATTTTGACGTAAGTAAACAATACTTCTGACACAACACAAAAAAAGCGTCCTCCGAATCGGCTGACCGAAACGGAGGACGCTCATCAAAAAAAGGCGGCTACCTACTCTCCCGCATTGCATTGCAGTACCATCGGCGATGGCGGGCTTAACTGCTCTGTTCGGAATGGGA
>CADCIB010000002.1 GCA_902801375.1 uncultured Prevotellaceae bacterium
ATCATCGACAATAAAAACGATTTCCGAGTGATTAAGTTCAAGTAGGCGCGTTTTTTTGAGAAGTAAAAGAAAAAGTCGCTCATAAATTTGCGTTTCTGAGAAATTCTTCTTAAATTTGCAGCGTCGCAGAAGGACTGCGACAAAGACATAATTAGGAAGCGTTTAGCTATTCCGCATCTGTGAATCTCGACAACTCACCTGTGCACCTGAATAGAAGGAACGCCTACCTTGGGATTGATATATGTATTTATGACATATACGCCCTGAGGTGTGAGCGACTTTCTTATTCTTGCACAGGGCTGTCGAGAGCCTACAGATGGAATATGTTAAGTAGGCTCACACTTTCTTTTTGTGCCTTGAATAAATAATCTATTAAACGCACCCGATGAGCCGAAGGATGCAAGATGCTTTATGGGAAACAGGAATACTATTGTGATAAGGGGTACCTTAATTTATCTCTTAGTGTGGATTCTTAATTCCACATGTAGTTTTGCTCAGGTTCGCCAAATTGCGGAAATAATGCCACAGTTTGAGGGTAGTGTCAATGGTCTTAAACAATGGTTGGCTCAGAACATGGCTTATCCCCAAGAGGCGATTCAGAATAAAGAGGAAGGACGGGTTGTAGTGAAATTTGTTATAAGAGAAGATGGCACGGTTGCGCAGCCAATCATCACGAGCAGCGTTTCGCCATCATTAGATGCAGAAGCAATAAGACTCGTTTCTCAAATGCCCAAGTGGATTCCTGCAAGCCAAAATGGGCAACCATGCAGCATAGAATATACGCTGCCTATAAGGTTTAAGTTACCCGAGCCACAACTGCAGAATATTGTCGTAGCTCAATCAACCAATAATCGTTCCAAAACCGACCTATGGGAGCAACTACCCAATCACAAAACATACGAAGGACCATTTGAAGCCTTTGACCTTTTTGAGAATTACGGGAAAGCTAAATATCAATATATAGAAAACCCTGATGGAACACGCGTTTTTGATGGTAAATTTGAATTTAAAGCAGATGACCTAGAAGTAAAAGGAAGTTTTAAAAACGATTTTCAAGATGGTCAATGGATATTTAATAGTAAAGGAAAAACTACATTCTTAACTTTTGTAAATGGCCGTCCTACTGGTTCTTTTGTTATGTATGAACTACAAACAAATTTTACTGATGGCACAGACGGAAAACATATAGTAATGAGTCATCTCAAATATGAAGGACACATATGGGGAACCCCTTCATCACCTGGATGGTATTTTTCCACATTAGAGAGTACTACTTCTAAAGGTTATCATGTGAAATATCATTATCAATTTCAATTGGAACGAGACACTTATAAGAAAAAATGGCAAGAAGTCTTTTATAGAGCTGAAGTCGCAGATCATAAAGAAATACAATGGGAAAAATATATTGGTTTTTATATCATTGACAACTGCACTGGAGATAAAAAATACTTCGATTTGGGAAAATATTTGCCAGATGTGGTGTCAGCAAAAAGAATAATAAACAAATATCTTTTACGATCAACTGGTAGGAAATACGGTCGATTCTAAAATAATAATTTCAATCTATAACATTTAAATTAATATGAAAATGAGAAAAAGTAATACTTATGTAACTATTTTAAAAGCGCCCCTGATTTATGTTATATTTTTTTTGTTCATATCGATAACAACGAATGGGCAAATTACTAAATCTTTTGCACAAAAGATAGCGCAGTATGACGAATTAGGAAGTTTCTCTTGTGGCCTTGCACAGGTGAGGAAAGGTAGCAAATTTGGCTTTATTGATAAAGCTGGTAACGAGATTGTCCCTTGTACCTTTGATAATGTTGGTGATTTCCATGATCACATGGCTCGAGTGAGGAAAGATTTCAAAGATGGCTATATTGACGAAATGGGAGAATTAATTATCCCATGTAAATACAAACAAGCTCAAGATTTCTCAGAGGGCTTAGCTTGGGTTAATGATAATGGCCCATGGCGATGCATAGACAACAATGGTAAAGTTGTATTCACATTAGAAATCATGTCAGAATTTAGATCTAACTTCAAAGATGGGCTTTCAGTTATCACACCTCCCGAGGGCGAATCTTCTATAATTAATGCGAAAGGAGAAGTGTTGGAACTATCAGGTCATTCTTGGTTGGGTACTGGCATCTCTGACGGATTGATTTTGTGCGCAGACACTGATGAAGAGAGTGGAGATACCAAGTATGTTTATTTAGACACAATGGGAAATGTCGTTATTGATTGCAGCCCTCAATATGGAGATTATCATCCATTTCATAATGGGCTTGCCGCAGTTCTTAAATATGGTAGTGAAGCTGAGGGAGGCTGTAAAGTTGGTTATATAGATAAATCAGGAAAACTTGTAATACCTATATCACTTCCATGTTCTGGTTTTGATGATATGCCCGACTTCCCCGACCCTTTTACTTGCCAAGATGATATGATATGTTCAACGAAACAAGTAGGTAATTACGGTGAGGAAAATTTCGGTTTTTTATTTGGTTTCTATGATAGAACAGGAAAACTTGTTGTTCCACATAAATATAACAAAGCACAAGATTTTTCAGGGGGGCTTGCCGCTGTTCTGAATGAAGATGGTAAATGGGGATATATTGATAAGACAGGAAAGGTGGTAATTCCTTTCAAGTATGATGCCGTTTCTTATGAAGGCTTCCAAGATGGCTATGCGTTGGTAGAATTGGGTGACAAACAAGGATATGTTGACAAACAAGGTAATGACACTTTTTCCATGAAATAAAAGTATGAAACATATATACATAATACTAGTTTTGTTTTTCTGCGCTACTGTATCAAGGTCGCAAGAAAAAGTTTATGAGTCTTCTACATCCATTGAATTTGATGGCACATGGTCTAGTTTTGGAGACAATTACGATGCCCTAGATAAGTGGATAGAAAAGAACAAAATATACCCAAAAGAGGCAATTGACAAACAAGAGCAAGGCAAAGTTGACGTTAGTTTTATTGTAGAGAAAGACGGATCGTTGTCTTCAATAGAAATCAAGAAAAGTGTATCTCCTTCTATTGATGCCGAGGTGCTGAGGTTGGTTTCCGTAATGCCTAAATGGAAATGTGCATACAATTATGGCGTACCTTGTAGGTCGCGGAATCACTTCTCCGTTAATTTCAAACTTCCAAAAGTTGAATCAAAGCTAAATGCTCAAACGGGAACTATACCACCCCAACACGCTTCAGACATCGACCGTTCTACAAGCGATGAATGGGTTTGTACAAATGGTCAGAAAATCTATGAAGGTGATTACCCTTTTAGAAATATGATAGGCAAGGCAAAATACCAATATAGAGATAATGCTGATGGTACACGTTGCTATGACGGTAATTTTGAGTTTGCAAGTAATGAATTCCATACCAATGGTAAATTCCGAAATGATAGCCAAGTCGGAACTTGGACGTACAAATTGAATAACAGAAAAGTAATCATAAATTTTGACGAAGAGGGGTTTTTGTGGGGTGATTTCTCCTATGCGGATGATTTTGTAATGGCTAAAGGAAAATGTGTGAAAGGATGTGTGCGCACCATATCATTCAAATGTGATGAGTTTATCGCTGAGGGACAATTCTTTAGTGCGAAAAACACCAATTATGGTAATCATCCTGTAGGGGAATGGAAACTCACTATTCTCAAGGATCCTGATCACCAATATACTTATGAATCAAATTATAGAAATAAACCGATGACAATTTTTTTTGATAATGAAGGTCATTTGAAAGATTGGTTTTTTATCGACCCTTCAACGGGAGATAAAAAAAGCCCTCAAAGAGGATCTGCTACACGAAATGGACCTGAAGGTATTATGCGCTATATATTGACAGATGCCAATAAAACACTTTCAGTTGTCCTGCTTAAAGAATCAATACGTAAGAACATATATTAGTGGATAAGTTATGGCATTAATTAAATGTACAGAATGTGGACACATGGTTTCTGATAAAGCCTCTATGTGTCCTAACTGTGGTTGTCCAATAGAAAGTTTATCTGCAGCCCAAGAAGAAATGATGGATGAAGAACCCAAGAAAAAGAAAGGTTGGATTTGGGTTTTGATAGTTGCGGTATTACTCTGTCTTTTTGTAGGCGGCTATTATGGCTATGCTCATTTTGCGAATAGTGTGGATGAGGATAGCATGGATGAGGCTGATTGTATCTATGTTGATAATAACAAGTATGCAGTAGTTGAACTAACCCCAATGTTTATTAAGGCATTGGAAGTGTATGATGAACTTGCTCCGTTTAGCGAAGGATATGCGGCAGTCAAAAGAGGTGGAAAATGGGGATATATAAATACTAAAGGTGAAGAGATAATACCTTGTGAATATGAAGAAGCGGACGGTTTTAGAGAAGGATGTGCTAAAGTTAGAAAAGGTACTGAAACATCATATATAAAAACGAAAGGTGAAGATGTAACGCCAAAAATGTTTAGCAGAAAAACAGAGAATGAAAAAGACATGTTATATGAGGTGTTTAGCATAAATGATGATAATAATTGGGGATTGAAAAATGCAAAAGGTAATATTGTTATTGAAGCAGTATATGATGGCATTGATATAGGAAAAGGTCTGTGGGCGATTGATAACAGTGGAACAGTATCAAATGGTGTTGCTTTAGTTATCCTTGATGAAATAAAAGATACATATGATAACACCGATGGTGAACCTACGATGAATGATATTATTCGGCATTATGGATATGCTGACCTTAATGGCAATGACACATTTACTGATGAATTGAAGCAACTATGCCAAAGGTCTAAAGGATTGGCTTATCAGCAGAAAGATACAAATGAAAGCAGTAATTATGATTGGCTGCAAGGTACGTGGACGATAAATACCAACATTATGGGACAGACAAAATTGGCAAAACTTGTAATAGATGGCAATTACGCAACCTTCTATTCAGATGGGGAGGTTCTTGACAAGGGAGAATATGAGATTTATGATGGTAAAATCAATTTTGGTAGCACTTATATTCATATTGATGAGGAAAAACAATTGATAATGTATGATGACAATCATTATTTTAGTCATTCTTCACAACCAACGACGAGTGTAAGTGTAGCTACTCCTGAACAAGAGAAAGAACTCAACATAATGGCAAGACTTAAAGAATTAAACAACATGTCTATAGAACTAACCAACGAGTTAGCCCGTATGCGAAACAGTGGAAGGATGGATCCTGTTCGCTATATGTATATAAAGCAAACTGTATTGAACAATAAAGATGAACAAATTCGGTTAGCAAGGCAATTAGGTGATAACCAATTGGTATATGAATATCAACAACAAAAGCAAAAATTAGAACAAGCATATAGAGTGTTGGAAAATAATTATTGATATTGACTCTTAATTTTAATAAAAAAGGATTATGACACAGTTTAAATGTACAGAATGTGGACAAATATTTGATGGCAATTTGAATGATTGTCCTAATTGCGGATGTCCAGCAAGCGAGTGCGAGCCGTTTGATAATAAAAGCTCAGAAGCAAATGACGCCTCAGGCAATTCAACTTTGCGACAAGATGCAAGTAAAGAAACAGACAATGATCAAGGTAAAAAAACTTATGAACAACCGAGTAGAGGGATTCCTCTCAATAGTACGGATGTGAGGGACTGTTATTCGACTGCGGGCTATTATCGTCCATGGTGGAACATTATGCAACCGTGGTATGTTAGCAATGATGACCCGAAAGAGCAAGATAGGTTTGATGAGTTGAATGAAGGCCTTCTACTAGCAAATCTATCTTTTAGGGTCTTCCTGTGGTGGACATTGTTCTTCTGGATTACTATGTTATGTTTCATGACCATCATCTTAATACCTCTTGGCATATATGTCATCATAAAGTGTTTCCCATGGGCTCTTAATAGATATTGGGCTAAGATGCATAGATTGTGGCGCAGGATAAACCAGCGTTATTGGATTAGCATGGAGCATGCAAAGAAAACAAACATGATTGACGAAATATACTGATTATGGCACTAATCAAATGTGAACATTGTGGGAACTTGATTTCCGACAAGGCAACGAAATGCCCGAAATGTGGATTCTCCACAAATAAGGATGTAATCCACCATCAAGATGATGAAGATAGAGTTGTAGCGGAAGAACCTGTGTACTACGAAGAAGATAGTGGTTCTAATACCAAGAAGTATCTTCTTATAGCACTACTGGTTGCTGTTATCGTTGGTGGTGGCTATTGGTGGTATAGTCAGTCGGGGGATAAGCAAGAGGCTCTTCAATTAGTGGAGCAATTTGCTAAGGCCATCGAGGCAGATGACTGGCAGACTGTATGTCAACTTTATCCCAACGCAGAGAAGGCGGCGGCTCTTGATATCAGTTTCAATAATGACTCCGTTGTGGTTACGCATCAAAAAGACAACGACACTATAGACGTGAGATTGTCGTATAAACAAAGCCTGCGTATAGTTAAAGACGACAATGGGCAGATGCATGTCGTTTCTTCTAAAGGTCTTTTTTCTTATCCATCAGATCAAATAGATTTTGCATTGAAAACAGGTTGGATAAATGCTTCGTTGGATGATGTGGAATGTGCAGAACGGTTAAACGAAAAAGGTTTTGTCTCATGGATAGAAAAGAAAGCCATAGCAGCGATGCAATCTAAGGTGAAAGTGATTCAGAGTAGTGTAAAACGAGGAGAAAATGTGGGTAGTTGGGGGACTCATTCTGCGTATGTCTACAACTATGAAGTTGTTCTTGAGAATATGAATAATTGCGATATTGCTGCTGATGCATATATTGTAGGTGTTGTCGTGAAAGGATATGATTTTACTTGGTGGGCAGATGAAGGAGAGACTAAAAGTCCCTATTCCGAGTCTGGCAATAGCCTGACTGGTAAAATGATTCCCGGGAAAGGGACGGTTACATACTCATGGGTTGGTGAAGAGTATGGTGGAGCACATAGTGGACGTATTCCTGAAAAATTGGAATGTAATGTTATTTTTAATCCTTCTAAGGAGGTCGCTATTGCAGCATACGAGCCAACCGGGAAAGAGTTTTCTGAGTATTTGGACAGAAAAGACAAGCATTGATTACAATAAGTAGAAGAAATTATGGCACTGATAAAATGTACAGGATGTGGACACATGATTTCCGACAAGGCAACGAGATGTCCGAAGTGTGGAAATGTAGTTATTAAAGAGCGTCCCTCTGTATTGTACGAAGAAGAGGAGCAGAAAAGTGGATTCATGAAATATTTGCCCTATATCCTTGGAACTGTAGCGGTCTTGGGCATAGCAGGCTATTTCTTATTCAATCATTCTTCAAAGGATTCTTCCTATGAGGACAATGGCCCAAGTACTGTTGCGGTAGATACTGTTTCTACCGAGGTGGATTCTTCCGAGCGGTCACCCAAAGAAGAAATCACTCAAAGATTGGAAAAACTTTTTGATGACGTGATGAAGGGTGATTCCCATGAATACGATGAAAGATATTTCTCGTCTGACTTCAATAGAATTTATAAGGAAGTAGATGCGATTGACAAGCAGTTAGCTCAGGATGGATTAATCGGTTTCTGGGATTTCGGGTTTTGGGACATGGCCCAGGATGAGGTAAAAATGAGCGTTGCTTTGAATGATATTTATAACATTAAAGACAATGAGGCAGTGGCGATAGTGACGTTCAAGTTTACTTCTGGTGGAGATACCGAAACAAAGAATGAAGAGATCAAGGTAATTCTTGAAAATGGAAAATGGGTGTTAGACGACGTACATGGCTACAAGAAACAAATGCAGGAGTTTGTTGAAGAAAACAAGGAAGTGAACAAAGAAAAAGCTTACGAAGCTGGCGTGAACTGTTCACTTACAGGAGAAGTCAGTAGCATAGAGAACGTCAAAATGGTTCTCCGTGGAAAAAAAGGAACACTAACATACGTAATGGATGGAAAGAGAATCGTCAGCGACATTGTACTGGATGAGAAAGCATCTGATATTGACAAAGATGGTTTCGGACATCTTGTTCTTAAAAGTTTTACGCAAGACGGTAAACTGAAAGGTCGTTTTGTCGGAGAGATGGATTCGGCAGAGTGTGGCTATTTGTTTGAAGGAACGTTTGTTAATGTCAATGGCGGTTCTACTTCTTTCTTTTTCTCAGAAGAATAGTTTGGATTCATCATATTAATGCTGCAAAAAAATGTGCAAAATCCATTTTTCGCAGACCACACAGTTTATAGGGCTACGTGTATGCGAACAGGATACCTTGTAAAAACAAAAAACGCGCTTTTTTTGTATTGTCTTCCATTTGCACTACCTTTGAATAAGGTAGGCTACATCTCAACAATAAAAACAAAAATCGGGGCTTTTGTTTTGTATTGTCTTCGATTTGCACTACCTTTGTAACCGAAAACTCGGAATTTGAGAAAGTCTGAGTAAGAATGAATTCGAACAAACATATTAAATAAAAGTTCTAAAGTTTCGCAAGTGATGGCGCACCTGCATAATTTAACATAAAATAGGAATAAAAAAGGCTTCGAAGTTTACTCAACTCACTGAAAATGAGTGACTTTACAATCGCCAAACAGTAAAGTGCAAACTTAGAAGCCGTGGGCAAAGGTACAACAATTATTTCAGATTTGAGAAGTTTTTTCTCAGAAAATGAGAATAACCGTGCAATTAATGCGATTATGAGAGTCATGGAGTACATAAACCCAAATCGGTCATTAGGATTTTTCGGTGCTGTATGGCAATGTGAAATCCTTCAGTTTTTCCCATATCGAAAGGAAAGATTGTCGAGTCTTCAGCGACCTTGCCAAGTATAGGTTGTGCTTATCCTTTGTTTTCCCCAGAAATCATGGAAGGATGAAGTGGTGGTAGATACCAAGACAGAGCCTAAGAAACGCGAGATTGTTGCTGCAGACTTCCAAGACCGTGTAGTTCATCATTTACTCTACAACTATATTGCTCCTCTATTATACCAACTTTAATTTCCGACAGTTATATAGAGTAAACCAGCAAGTGCAAGATGGTTGTCTCTTTACAATCATTCGAAAATAATCCTGAAATCAAATAATCCGGAAAATATTTGGCGTTACCGAATATTATCCATACCTTTGCTCCCCAAATTAAGGATATGAGAGTATTGTAAAGCATATAAACATGAAGAACTTGGAAACACGGCGGAGCATCCGCAAATATGCCGACAGGGAGGTGAGCGATGATCTGCTCAACCGCCTTTTGGAACAAGCCCTGCGCACGCAGACGATGGGCAATCTGCAACTTTACAGTGTCGTGGTGACGCGCGACGAAGAGAAGAAACGCCAGTTGGCACCCGCCCATTTCAACCAGCCGATGGTGACACAGGCTCCCGTGGTGTTGACATTCTGTGCCGACTTCCGCCGTACCACGAAGTGGGCACACTGTCGGAAAGCCGATCCTGGCTACGACAACTTCCTCTCGTTTATCAACGCTGCCACCGACGCGCTGCTCTATACGCAGACGTTCTGCTGTCTGGCCGACGAGGAGGGGTTGGGCTACTGCTACCTCGGTACTACTGTCTATCAGCCCATGAGCATCATCGAGACGCTCCAACTGCCGCAGTTGGTGATGCCCGTGGCAACCATCACTTTGGGATGGCCCGACGAACAGCCTCCGCTCTCTGACCGTCTGCCCCTGAAAGCCGTTATCCATCAGGAGACCTACTGCGACTATACGCCTGAGCTCATCGACCAATTTTACATGCCGAAGGAGCAACTGCCCGAGAATCAGGAGTTCGTACGCATCAACAACAAGGAGACTTTGGCGCAGGTGTTCACAGACCTTCGCTATACCCGCTGCGACAACGAAGCCCTCTCTACCGTCTTGCTCGATGCTCTCCGTCATCAGGGTTTCCTGTCATGACTCATTTCCATTCAATCAAGAATGTCGCTATCACAAGGATTGTATCTCGTTTTTATGCTAAAAAATAGGTAATAGCTTGGTGGTTTCGTTTTTTTTTCGTACATTTGCGACACAATTCATTAATGATAGAAATTATGGCAACTGCAGTATCTGTAAATATCAGCATTCCTAAAAGAGATATGGCATTCATTCGTCAGTTGGGAAAGAGAATGGGGTGGACTGTGTCGGAAGCTATGCCATCCAATGCTCTTTATGATCCTGAATCAAAATCGTTTCTCAATGAAGAAACCATGCAAGCCATACGCGACGTGGAGTCAGGTAACGTTATGAAATGCAAAAACTTAGATGAGATTCTGGCATCGTTATGAACATCAAGTATGAACTGGAATACGGACACCAGTTTGTTCGTGACCTGAAACTTGCTAAGCGTCGTGGCCTTAACATGGAAGAACTGAAAAGCATCACAGACATGCTTCAAGAAGGAAAGCCTCTGCCAAAGAAATGTCGTGACCATCTACTGGTAGGAAACTATAAAGGTTACAGGGAATGCCATATCAATCCTGACTGGCTACTTATATACAAGCGAAAGGAAACCATCAGGATTATCTCATTATATCGAACAGGCTCACATAACGATTTGTTCAAAAAATAAACAATACTCCCCGAACTGCCTTGCGCGATTCGGGGAGTATTAGTTTTTTTTGAATTAGCCTTGATTGATGGGGAGCATCCCCAGTCGCTTACTTCGCTACGATGGGCTTGTATTTTGGCACGAGGGTCTTCATGATGACCCAACCGATGAGATAAGCCACGGCGCAGAAGCAGAACACCATCATGTAGGCGGCTGGCTTGCCGTCGTAACCCAAGAACTGGAAGGCAGCCCCTTGTCCTTCGGCGTAGGTGAACAGATTACCGGAAATCTTGTTGATGAGCATCGATCCCAGACCTCCTGCCATAGCGCCGATGCCCGTGATGGTGGCTATGGTAGACTTCGGGAACATGTCGCCTACTGTCGAGAAGATATTGGCGCTCCAAGCCTGATGGCCGGCTCCTGCAAGACCGATGATGATGGCGGGCCACCAAGCCGGATCGATGGGCGAATTCTCCCACATGGCCAACGGCTGAGCGAAGAGGGCAAAGAGTGGGAAGAAGGCGAAGATGAGCATGGCCAACATACGCCCGGCGTAGGGGTTCATGCCGCGCTTCTCGACGAACAGCTTGGGCAGGTAGCCTCCGAAGATACTAAGCACGGTGACAATGAAATAGAGCGTGAAGATGAGCAGCTGTCCCATGCCGGAACTCGACTTATAGCCGAACTGGTCAGAGAAGTAGGCGGGAGCCCAGAAGAGGTAGAACCACCATACGCCGTCGGTCATGAACTTACCGACGATGAACGACCATGTCTGCTTGAAGGTGAAACACTTGGCGAAACTGATGGCGGGGCCTTCGTCGTTGGCATTCTTCGGGTCGTCGTTGGTCTCTGCATCTTGGTTGATGTATGTCAGCTCAGCTCCGTTGACGTGCTTGCTCTTATTGGGCTTGTCGTAGATGAACACCCAGAGGGCCATCCAGATAAAGCCCAGTCCACCAATGATGATGAAAGCCATCTCCCAACCAAAGGCTTCAGCAAGTGGTGGGATGCTGACAGGGGCAGCCAGGGCACCTACCGACGCACCGGCGTTGAAGATGGAGGTGGCAAAGGCGCGGTCTTTCTTGGGGAAGTATTCTGCTGTCACCTTGATGGCTGCCGGGAAGTTTCCGCTTTCACCCAATGCCAGAATAGCGCGGCAGAAGAGGAACAGATAAACGCTGACGGTGGCGATGCTTAGTGCCGTCATTGAACCTGCCTCTACGGCACGCAAGGCGGCAACGTCGGAGAGGCCTACATATTTCATGGTGACCCATCCGCAAGCTGCATGCAGACAGGCGCCTAACGACCATACGAAGATGGCCCAGAGGTAGCCTTTCTTGGTGCCCATCCAGTCGATGAACTTACCGGCAAACAGACAGAAAACAGCGTAGAGGATAGAGAACACAGAGGTGATGGTGCCATAGTCGGCATCGGTCCAATGGAACTCTGGAGCGATGAAGTCCTTCCACGTGAGGGAAAGAACCTGACGGTCCATGTAGTTGACAGTTGTCGCGAAGAAGAGCATCGCGCAGATGACCCAACGATAGTTGGTCATTTTTGATGTTTTTACGGAAGACATGTTATTTACTTACTTTTACGATTAAGCTTTTTCTTTTGTCGCTACGCTTTGTGAAAGCGATGAAGCGAGTCCGGTTTGTTGACGATAGGTCGAATTTACGATTCGGCTGTTTAGGCAGGTGCAAAGGTACAAATAATTGTTGAAGATTGATGAACCTTCTTACATAATTATGCCGAAAACGTTTACATGATTCCTTTGCGTCTCCCTCAGTTCTGGAGTCCCTGCTCAATCCTGGAAGTACACACGTTTCACGCGGTTGGACACGCCTGTTAACACCTCGTAGGGAATGGTGTCGATGCAGTCGGAGAGCACGGTTACGGGCAGGTGTTCGCCAAAGATTTCCACGGTGTCGCCCTCTTGGCAGGGAATGTCTGTCACGTCGATCATGGCCACATCCATGCAGATGTTGCCCACATAGGGAGCTTTCTTTCCGTTCACCAAGCAGTAGCAACGTCCGCGCCCCAAGTGGCGGTTCAGCCCGTCGGCATAGCCGATGGGAATGGCGGCGATGATGCTGTCGCGCTCCAGCACGCCTCGTCGGCTGTAGCCTACAGTGTCTTCCTTGGGCACATGGCGCAGTTGCAGGATGGTGGTCTTCAGCGTGGAGACGGTGCTGAGCATCTCGTTGTTGCGGGGATTCACACCATACAGTCCTAAGCCCAGTCGGCACATGTCCATCTGCCGCTCTGGGAAATGCTCAATACCTGCCGAGTTGTCCATGTGGCGCAGTATCTTATGCTGGAACTCGGCCTGCAATTTCCGGCTGGCTTTGTCGAACCGCTGGAACTGGAGGGCGGAGAAATTGTCGAAGTCGTCGCTGTCGCTTCCCACGAAATGCGAGAACACGGAGCGCGGTATCACGGCCTGCTGATAGTGCAACTTATGGGCGAGTCTTGCCATTTCATCATCGTCGGAGGCATTGAAGCCCAGACGATGCATGCCCGTGTCGAGCTTGATATGGACGGGCCAGCCTGTGATACCTTCTTTGCGGGCGGCTTTGATGAGCGCATCGAGCAGACGGAAACTATACACTTCAGGCTCCAAGCGGTAGTCGAACATGGTCTTGAAGGCAGTCATCTCTGGGTTCATGATCATGATGTTGGCCGTGATGCCTGCTTTGCGCAGCGTAACACCCTCGTCGGCCACAGCCACAGCCAGGTAGTCCACGCGGTGGTCCTGCAGCGTCTTGGCTATTTCCACAGCTCCAGCCCCATAGCCGTCGGCCTTGATCATGCACACCATTTTCGTATCGGGGCGCAAGAACGAGCGGTAGTAGTTCAGATTGTCCACCACGGCATTGAGGTTCACTTCAAGGATGGTTTCATGCACTTTCCGTTCCAACAGCTCCGTGATGCGGTCGAAACCGAAACGACGGGCACCTTTCAGCAGGATTACCTCGTCCCGTAAAGCGCGGAACACACTATTGCCAATGAAACTCTCCGTGT
Organism: uncultured Prevotellaceae bacterium; assembly: GCA_902801375.1. Lineage (GTDB taxonomy): Bacteria > Bacteroidota > Bacteroidia > Bacteroidales > Bacteroidaceae > Prevotella. The sequence goes on from CADCIB010000002.1 coordinate 13,544, forward strand.
CGTCGAAGAAGTATTTCTGCTCCACAGCCATCACGTCCTGACACGCCCTGATGGCTGGCCCGATGCCGATGAACTTCTTCACCCCGCGGCTCACGGCCAGGTCGGACACCTCACGGTATAGCCGTCGGGGCGACTCTCCGCTTTGGAAGATGTCGCTCAGAATCAGGGTTAGACCTCCCTCACTTCCTTCCAAAGAGGGTAGGCGACGGGCGGCGAAGTCGAGGGCAATGACAAGCGAGTCTACGTCGTTGTTGTATGAATCGTTGATGAGTATGCACCCATGCTGTCCAGACTTCACCTCCATACGCATGGCCACTGGTTCCAGGCGAGCCATTCGTTCGGCCAACGCTTCGGGCGAAAGTCCTAGGTAGAGGGCTGTTGCGGCACAGGTGGCGGAGTTCTCGATGGAAGCCTCATCGGTGAAGGGAATCGTGTAGCTGCCAGCCTCCCCCTTATATAAATAATGTATACGGCAAGAGGATTTCTCTATTTCGCATTGTTGAATGCTGAAGCTCACCAACTCCCCTTTAAAGTCCGACTGTCTGATGCAATGGCTCACGATGGGATTGTCGCAGCAGCACACCAATGCTTTGGCGTGTTTGAAGAGTTTCAGCTTCTCCATACATTTTTCTTCCAAGGAGGCGAAGTTCTCCTGATGGGCCTTTCCCAATGATGTGAACACCCCCAAAGTGGGTTGGATGATGTCGCGCAAGGCATCCATCTCGCCTTTCTGGCTGATGCCTGCCTCGATGATGCCCATCTGCGTGTTCTCGTTCAGCAGCCACACAGAAAGGGGAACGCCAATCTGCGAATTGTAGCTGCGTGGCGAGCGCACCACATAGCGGTCGTCGCGGAGCAATTGGTAGAGCCATTCCTTCACCACGGTCTTTCCGTTCGAGCCCGTGATGCCCACGATGGGGATGTTGAACTCGTCGCGATGGCGCTCAGCCAGTCGCTGCAGGGCTTTCCGTGTGTCTTTCACCTGCAGGAAGCAAGCACCGGGATAGAGCTTGGCCCGTTGCCCCCAATCCTGTGCTTCTCCATGCTCTTTCGTGGACGAGATGGGGGCCACCACAAAGGCTCTTACCCCTCTTCTGTAGAGTTCCTCGATATATCGATGGCCGTCGTTGCGACTGGTCTTCAAGGCAAAAAACAAGGTTTCCTCAGGAAAGCTCAGCGAGCGACTGTCTGTCAGCAGCCATCTCACCTGTCCGTTGCTTTCTCCATAGCAGCGTGCACCCATTAGCGCGGCCACCTTTTCTATTTTGTACGTCATACGGTCTTATGTATTATTCACCATGCAAAGGTAATCATTTTACCCCATACCGCCAAACGTTTTAGCTAAAATCCCAAAAACACCTTCCCTTCCCACAGTCGTTCCTGACATGAATGGCATCGTTTTCTGACTTGGGAAACGTTTTTTTCTGACTTGGAAAACATTGTTTTCTGACTTGGAAAACGTTGTTTTCTGACGCAGAAAACGAAGTGAAATGCCATCTGCGATGCTGACATTCTGTCGGAATCAGACTGACAAGCATGCCTACTGGCAGTTTTTGTTTTGTCAAAACGAACTTCCGAGGGCATTGGCATGGAGTTTGTAAAAGGGTGGGATAGAATAATTACATCAAAACATTAAAAAGCAAAACAACTATGAACATCAAACCATTAGCAGACAGAGTGCTGATCGCTCCTGCTCAGGCAGAGGAGAAGATTGGCGGTATCATCATTCCGGATACGGCAAAGGAAAAGCCGCTCCGCGGTAAGGTTGTGGCCACAGGAAAGGGCACAAAGGACGAGGAAATGATCCTGAAGGAAGGCGACGAAGTGCTTTACGGCAAGTATGCAGGTACAGAGCTGGAGTTCGGCGGCGAAAAGTATCTCATGATGCGGCAGTCGGACGTGCTGGCCATTTTACAATAAACGATAACCATTATAAAATAACCGTTGTAACAATAACCGTTAAACATCATTAGAATAGATATGGCAAAAGATATAAAATTCAATATGGATGCCCGCGACCTGCTGAAGAACGGCGTGGATCAGTTGGCAAATGCAGTAAAGGTAACCCTCGGCCCGAAAGGTCGCAACGTGATTATCGAGAAGAAGTTCGGTGCTCCGCAGATCACTAAGGACGGCGTGACCGTGGCCAAAGAGGTGGAGTTGGAGGACAAGTTCGAGAATACTGGCGCACAGCTCCTTAAGAGCGTGGCTTCGAAGACGGGCGACGATGCTGGCGACGGCACCACAACTGCTACCATCCTGGCTCAGAGCATCATCAACGTAGGTCTGAAGAATGTCACCGCTGGTGCCAACCCGATGGACCTGAAGCGTGGTATCGACAAGGCCGTGAAGGCTGTTGTCGACTACATCAAGGAGCATGCTGAGGTGGTGGGCGACAACTACGACAAGATTGAGCAGGTGGCCACAGTCAGCGCCAACAACGACAAGGAAATTGGTAAGCTCTTGGCTGACGCCATGCGCAAGGTGTCGAAAGACGGCGTGATTACCATCGAGGAGTCGAAGAGCCGCGATACGCACATTGGTGTGGTAGAGGGCATGCAGTTCGACCGCGGCTATCTGAGCAGCTACTTCATGACCGATACGGACAAGATGGAGTGCCTCATGGATCATCCCCGCATCCTTATCTACGACAAGAAAATCAGTTCGCTCAAGGATCTCATGCCCGTGCTGCAGCCCGCTGCCGAGCAGGGTATTCCTCTCTTGATCATTGCCGAGGACGTCGACAGTGAGGCTCTGACCACGCTCGTGGTGAACCGTCTGCGCGCCGGTTTGAAGGTGTGTGCTGTGAAGGCTCCTGGCTTCGGCGATCGCCGCAAGGCCATGCTCGAGGACATTGCCGTGCTGACAGGCGGTCTCGTGATCAGCGAGGAGAAGGGTCTGAAACTGGAGCAGGCCACGTTCGATATGTTGGGTACTTGCGACAAGGTGGTCATCTCTAAGGACAACACCACCATCGTGAACGGTGGTGGACAGAAAGAGGCCATTGCCGACCGTGTGGCTCAGATTAAGAACGAGATAGAAAAGACTACTAGCTCGTATGACAAGGAGAAACTGCAAGAGCGTCTGGCCAAGTTGGCTGGCGGTGTGGCTGTGCTCTATGTCGGTGCCAACAGCGAGGTGGAAATGAAGGAAAAGAAAGACCGCGTCGACGATGCTCTGTGCGCCACACGTGCTGCCATTGAGGAAGGTGTCGTAGCCGGAGGTGGCGTCACCTACGTACGTGCTATTGAGGCTGTGCAGAATGTCAAAGGCGACAATGCTGACGAGGAGACAGGTATCAAGATCGTTGAGCGTGCCATTGAGGAGCCGCTGCGCCAGATTGTCATCAACGCTGGTGGCGAGGGTGCCGTAGTGGTTCAGAAGGTGCGCGAGGGCAAGGGCGATTTCGGCTACAATGCCCGCACCGACGAGTATGAGGATCTCCGCGAGGCTGGTGTCATCGACCCTGCCAAGGTGGCTCGCGTGGCACTTGAGAATGCCGCTTCGATTGCTGGCATGTTCCTCACCACAGAGTGCCTCATCGTTGACAAACCCGAACCGGCTCCTGCAATGCCAATGGGCGGTGCACCCGGAATGGGCGGCATGATGTAAATTCACTATCCGACAGGTAGAAGTGGAGAGGGTGTGCCAAGGCTTTGTCTTGGTGCACCCTCGTTTTTTTTGTCATTTGTTTGTATGTTTCGCAAAAATAAAGTATTTTTGCATCGCAAACCAAATAGTTTACAAAATGAATCGACTTATTACCTCACTTTTTATTGCTTTTGCCGCCACAACGGCTATGGCTCAGGCAACAGCTGAAGAGGCTTATTCGTCCTACTACGAAAATCTGCCCGTTGACGTGCAGCAGGTCAATGTATTCGACGTGCCTGCCCATGAAATGAAACTGACCGATTTCGGCGCAGTGGGCGACGGCAAGACAATCAACACTGAGGCTTTCGCCCGTGCCATCAGTGCCCTGACCAAGCAGGGCGGCGGTACGCTCATCGTGCCGCAGGGCATCTACATGACAGGCCCCATCGCGCTGAAAGACAACATTCGCCTGCACTTGGAGCGCGGAGCCATCGTCATGGCATCGGAGGACAAACGGCTTTTCCTGAACAAAGACCCGAAGGCGCGCGTGCGTCCGCTGGTCAGTGCATCGAAACGCCGTAACATCATGATTACGGGCGAAGGGTGCATCGATGGCAATGGTGCACAGTGGCGACCCGTCAAACGGCAGAAAGTGAGCGATGTGGAGTGGAAGCAGTTTCTGAAAATGGGCGGTACGGTGACCGACGAAGGGCAACTGTGGTTTCCCTTCAACCTAAAGCATGCCGAGAACATTGCCGACACACCTGAGGCTCAGGAGAATATGCGCGCTGACCTGTTGCGTTTGACTGACTGCGAAAACGTTGTGATAGAAGGCATTACGGTGCAGAATTCGCCGCGTTTCCATGTTCATCCCGTGCGTTGTAAGAACGTAGTTATTAATGGGGTGACGGTGCGCTGTCCGTGGAATGCACAAAACGGCGATGCCATCGACATCAGCAACTGCCAGCGGGTGCTGATTGTGAACAGCATCATTGACGCGGGCGATGATGGCATCTGCATGAAAGGCGGATCGGGGCAACAGGGATTGGAAGACGGCCCCTGCGAGGATGTGCTCATCGAGGACAATACGGTGTATCATGCGCACGGCGGCTTTGTCATCGGCTCTGACGTCTCGGGTGGTATGAACCGCATTGTGGTGCGTCGTTGCCGCTTCTCCGACACAGACACGGGTCTTCGCTTCAAGAGTGGGATCGGTCGTGGGGGTAAGACGGAGAATATCTTTATTTCCGACATTGTAATGACAGATATCACCCAACAGGCCATTGTTTTCGAATGCACCTACGTCGACCGGAAATATGCCGTGAACACAAAGGATGAGGGGGGAATAAAGACGCAGGGCAGTTTCGCACCCGACTTCCGCGACATCCATATCAGCGATGTGGTTTGCCACAATGTGCCCGTAGCCATCAAGGCGGTCGGACTGCCCGATATGAAATGTGTCAGCGACATCCATATCACGAACTCGCACTTCACCTATTCCAGTAAAGCATGCGACATTGACCCGCATTGCTTGCTGGACATCGAGCAAACCACGTTTACGAAGCTCGGTTCAGCGATAGGAAACGAATCCGCGACTGCCAATTAGGACAATTCGTTAAGCACGACCATCCGTCGTTGTACCATTACTTTAGCTCACCCCACCCTTGCCCTAAAAAATGGGCAGGGGTGGGGTGTTCAGATTGCTGAGCCTTCAAGTCAGATGCGCATGGTGAGTGAAATGCGATTGCGACGACGGTCGACGTCGGTTACCATCACCTGCACATGCTGGTGGAGATGAACCACCTCGTTGGGGTCGCGCACATAACGGTTGGCCAATTGTGAGATGTGGACGAGGCCGTCCTGATGGACGCCGATATCGACGAAGGCGCCAAAGTTGGTGATGTTGGTGACGATGCCCGGCAGAATCATGCCTGCCGCCAGGTCGTCGACCTCCTTCACGTTGGGGTCGAACTCAAAAGCTTCCAGCTGTTCGCGTGGGTCGCGACCGGGCTTTTCCAGTTCCTGCATGATGTCGGTGAGCGTGGGCAAACCAACCTCCTCGGTCACATACCTATTTATATTTATGCGTGAGCGAAGCTCCTTGTTAGCCATCAGTTCGCCGACACTGCATCCCTGATCTTTCGCCATTTGCTCCACCACCGCGTAGCTTTCGGGGTGGACGGCACTGTTGTCCAACGGATTCTTAGCATTGGGAACACGCAGGAAACCGGCACATTGCACGAAGGCGGCAGGTCCGAGCCTGGGCACTTTCTTCAAGGCCGCACGGCTCGGGAATGCCCCGTGCTCGCGACGATAGTCGACGATGTTTTTCGCCAAGACGGGTCCCAGTCCGCTGACATACATCAAAAGGTGCTGACTGGCGGTATTTAGGTTGACACCCACCAGGTTGACACAGCTCTCCACCGTCTGGTCGAGGCTTTTCTTCAGCTTAGCCTGGTCCACGTCGTGCTGATACTGACCCACGCCGATGCTCTTCGGATCGATTTTCACCAGTTCGGCCAAGGGATCCATCAGCCGTCGTCCGATGCTCACGGCTCCACGAACGGTCACGTCTTCGTCGGGGAACTCTTCGCGGGCGACCTTCGAGGCAGAGTAAACTGATGCCCCGTCTTCGCTGACGGTGAAGACGGCGGGCGAACTCTGCTCATACTCGCGAACGGTGTCTTCCACAAACTCCTTCGTTTCGCGACTGGCCGTGCCATTGCCAATGGCGATGGCCTCAATGCCGTAGTCCTCCATCATTTGCATTACATGAAGCTTCGCCTGCATGCGATGGTTCACGGGCGGGTGGGGGAAGATGGCCTCGTGGTGGAGCAGGTTGCCTTGCGCATCGAGACACACCACCTTGCATCCTGTTCGGAATCCGGGGTCGATGCCCATGACGCGTTTCTGACCCAGAGGGGCTGAGAGCAACAGTTGACGCAGGTTCTCCACAAACACACGGATGGCCTCGTCGTCGGCCTTCTCTTTGCTGATGGCTGCAAACTCATTTTCGATGGAAGGTTCAAGCAGGCGCTTATAGCCATCTTCCACAGCCTCGGCCACCAGCGTCTGACACTTGCCCGCACCATGTACATATCGCCGCTTCAGCCGCGCGATGCAGTCTTCGTCGTCGGTAGTGATGCCCACACGCAAGATGCCTTCTTTCTCGCCACGCCGCATGGCCAGCAGCCGATGGCTGGAACAACGGCGCAGGGGCTCGGAGAACTCAAAGTAGTCAGCGTATTTGGCCGCCTCGTCGGTGTCTTTTTTGGCCTTAACCACCGTAGAGGATATGATGGCATCGCGGCGGAACGATTGGCGCACCCAATTGCGGCTTTGCTCGTCTTCGCTCACCGTTTCGGCGATGATGTCTTGCGCACCCTTCAATGCCGCTTGTGCATTGGGCACATCCCCCTTGACAAAGCGCTGCGCGGCCTTGAGCGGTTCCTGTTCGCGCTGCATCATGAGCAGCGTGGCTAAGGGCTCCAAACCCTGTTCGCGGGCCACTTGTGCACGAGTGCGCCGCTTGGGTTTATAGGGTAGGTAGATGTCTTCCAACTCCGTGGCATCCCAGCACTCGTTGATGCGGTGCTGCAGCTCGTCGGAAAGCTTGCCCTGTTCTGTGATGGTCTTCAGAATGGTTTCCTTGCGTTTTTCAAGATCTTTCATGCGCAGGTTCATGTCGGCTATCTGCATGATCTGCACTTCGTTGAGGCCTCCCGTCCGCTCTTTGCGGTAGCGCGAGATGAAGGGGATGGTGCATCCCTCGTCGAGCAGGGTGAGGGTGTTGTCGACGCCCTGTTCCGATAGTCCCAATAGTTTGGCTATCCGTTTGGTGAAACTATTCATGAGTATAAACTGTATGTTGCAAATAATGATGCAAAAATACACTCTTTTTCTCAAATCCCCAACTTTTTTGCGAGATTTCCTCATTTATTCAAAAAAAGCAGACGCTGTGCCCTGTGGTGGCAAGCAGCGTCTGTAATCTGTCGTGTGGAAGCCTTACGGCTTTTGTGTCTTAGGTTTATTTGCGCCAACGCGGGTCGCCAACCTCGTATTTGATGAGGTCGTCGTTGGTGACCTTGAAGTCGGCATTGTCGGGATTGGCGAAGGGCGAAGAGCTGAGCACCTTACCCTCGGTGTCGAACCACACGATGGTGGCATCGGCTCCGTCGCCGGCACTTGTCAGGTTCTGACAGTTGTAGTAGTAGTTGTTCTGAAGCATGGGCTCCTGATCAGAAGAGCTCTGGTTGGTGAATCCGCGCTTGTTGTTGAATCCAGCTACCACATTGTTGGTGAACGTGAACTTGTTGTTGGCGAAACGCACATAGTAGAGACGGTAGTTGGCAGCAGCGCTACCTACATCGTAGAAGGTGCAACGGTCGATGGTCACCTTCGGTCCGTCCTGGCCTGCGAAGTTGCCCGAGGCATCGTCTACGCGGATGAAGTCGCGTGCGAGAGCCACGTGATAGAATGTGCTGTTGGTGAGACTGATCACCTTCGGAAGGCCGGGTCGGCTGTCGATGAAGTCGCCGCCAGAGCACTCGATGCCATGAACGATACAGTTGTTGAAGGCGATGGCTTCGACCGTGGAGGCCACGTTGAGGTAGACCAGACCCTTACCGTCGGTGCGGCCAACAATCTCGCAGTTCTCCACATTGAGTTTACCATAGTTCATGTCAGCATCTTTGTAGTTGAAGATCTGGTCGGTAGTGGAGTTGTCGGTACCATCGATGACACATTGGCTGATGGAAAGCGCAGAGCCGGCATACAGTTCGAAGCGTCCCTTCACAATGGGTTGGTCGGTGGGATAGATGCCTTTGATGGTGAGACTCTTGTTCACCTTGGCAGCACCGGTCTGGCCGTCGTCGTTGACATTGATCTCGTAGACGCCACCGTAGAGGGCGAGAGTGGCACCGTCGGGTGTCTCTTCAGCCTCAATGACCTGCTTCAGGTTGTCGCCTTCGTGCACAAGGATGGCTCCCTCGAGGTCGGCGATGGTGGTGAAAGTGCGATTGCCACACTGCTTGCCATTGTAGTAGAGGTAGGCGGTGTAGGTGGTCTCGGGTGTCAGACCCTCGATGGTTGCTTGTCCAGCCTCTTTCTCTTCAGGTGTGATGGTATGTGTGACGGGTCCTACAACGATGGTCGTTACGTCGAAACCTTCTTCCACTTCCCACTTGAGAATGACGCTGCGGTCTGCAATCTCGGCGGGTTTGGGGTTCTTCAGGAATTGCTTGGCACCTGTACGGAAATAGGCACCGTTCCACTTCGATGTGCGGCTGTCGTCGCCGGCGGTGACGGCCTGAACGCGAACGCTGTACTGAGTGTCGAAGAGCAGACCAGTGACGTTGATGGCAGTTTTCTCGATGCCAGTGATGGTTTTCAAGGGCGAACCAGCGAAGGTGAGACTGTCGTCGGCGAAAATCTCAAGATTGTAGCTGGTAGCATGCTCAGAAGCCGTCCATTGGATGTCGGCCGTTGTCTCACCGACATTCTTTGCCGTGAGGTTGATGGGCGAGAGATTGCGGTTGAGCAACAGGCTGGTTATCTCGTCGTCGACATCGCCGCATGATGTCAGTGCTGCTGCGAGCACCATCATGCAAAGGGTGATGATCTTATACTGTTTCATTGCTATAATGCATTTTTAAGTGATTACTGTAAATTCTGTTATTCAGCTTTGAGGGTGACCTGTCGCGACGGGTTAGTCGGACAGCTGGCCGTATGTACCATCGTTGTTGAGCATGTTGTTGCTGGTGTCGATGAAGATCTGCCAGATGGGCCACAGACAGTGGGTGCTGGGCTGCACGACGTAGAGTCCGTCGATGATGTCGCTGGTGATGCGCGGTTGTCCGTCGCTGAGGAACCAGCCCTTGCTGGCAAACGCATCGTTAGCCTTGCGTATCTCTGAGCCTTGGTCGTCGGTGTCGCCATGATTGAGACCGTAGATGACGAGTGTCTCGCCGTCGGTAAGCTTGTCGAAAATCTCTGCGCCTTCAGGAATAGGCATGTCGGTGGTGTAGGTGGCTACATACACTTTCTCGGGCAGGTCGGCATATTCGCCGCTGCGCTCGGCTAGGCGTTGCAGCTTGGCTTTGGCCTCGGCCATCTTCTCGTCGATGTTGCCCCAGCGCACAAGGTCAGCCTTACGCAGCGCCTCACCAGCAAACTCAAAGGCACGCTGATCGACGATTCCTTCGAAGAAAGCCGACTTGCTGGCGGTATATTTTGCCATGAGGGCCGACACCTTGTTGGCAGGAAGGGCACGGTTGAGGATGGGCTGCAGATAAGGAGCTGCTGCTGCCGGTCCGTCGAGCTCGTTGATAGCCTCTGCTGCCATGAGATAGACATCGGCCAGACGCATGTACTGCCAGTTGATGCCATCGTCGTTGGTAGAGGTAACGTAGCGATCCATCCACTCGTAGCGCAGTTTGCCGAAATAGAGAGCAGTGGGGTTGCTGAGCACTTGAGGCACCTTCACAACGTTGTAGTTCTGTCCGTTCTCGTTCTTTGTATAAGGTGTACCGTCGGAAGCCTGTCCCCAGCGGTAAGGCACACAGGTGATGTTGCGACGCACATCGTCGACATCGTAGTCGTAGAACAGCGTGGGCAGCGGTCCGTTCACACCGCCGCGCGGCTGGTAGGTGTACTGGTCGGCCACCTGATGGCGTACGCCCCAAGTGTAGAGTACACGTCCACGTCCTTCAGAGAAAGGAATCTCCCAGAGACTCTCACCACCTGCTGCCACATTGTCCTTGCAGAGCTTCGTGAAGTTGTCCTTGAACTCCCCCAGCGTGTTGCAGCCCTTGTTGATGATGTCGAGACACTCTTGCTTGGCAATCTCATACATCTTGGCAGGAGCCAGGTCGGGATCTTTCGAACGACGGAAACCGTCGCCACGCAGGCCGTATCCTCCGGCATAGAGAGCCAGACGGGCACGGAGGGCTTTGACAAAAGCCTTGCTCACACGTTCAGTGGTGCGGGTGATGCCGCTCTCGTTGGGCCAGTAGCAGTAGTTCTCAGCCTCTTCCAGGTCGGCGAGCAGCTGTTTGTAGATAACATCGCGGTTGGTACGCGGCAGGTAGAGGTTCTCCGATGTGTTGGGTTCGAAACGAGCCGGCACATCGCCCCATGCCTTGACGAGGTCGTTGTAGATCACGGCGCGCAGGGTGAGTGCTTCGCCCAACAGTTGAGCCATATCGGGATTGTGCTCCACATCGCCGTATTCGCGGATGCCCTTGATGGCCAGGTTGGCACGCTCGATGCCCTCGTAGAACTTGGCGTAGGCATTGTTGTCGGAGTTCATCTGTCCGTTTCCAGCCGGCGTGTCGTAGTTGGAAAGAGCGTACTTGTCTTCAAGACGTTTCTCGTAGGTCGGGGTGATGATCCATTCCACATCGGAGTTGATGCCGTAGTAGGGAAGGAATCGACCACGATAGGAATTGGTCTCGCCAAACGAAACGTGGATGGACATGATTTCTGCCTCGGCAAGCGAGTAGACGGAGAATACCGACGATTCGTCGAGCGCCGAGATGGATGGTGCGTCCATGTCGCAGGATGCTACGATACCCGCGAACGAGAATGATAACAATGATATTTTAATAAGATTCTTCATATTTTGTTTCCTCCTTCGTTTTAGAAATTCAAGTTAAGACCGAAGACAAACGAACGGCTGCGGGGATAGCCCGAGTAGTCGACATTGGGTGTCAGGTTGGTCCTGCGTACGCAGTCGGCTTCTGGGTCGGAGCCAGAATAGTCAGTCAGGCAGAACACGTTGTAGGCAGTGGCATAGAAGCGGAGAGAGTTAATGCCGATGCGCTGGACGATATTCTGCGGGATGGTGTAGCCCAGCGTCAGCGTGTTCAGACGCAGGAACGAAGCGTCTTCGATGGCCCAGTCGGAGAGCACGAACTTCGACATGTAGGGGCTCCACATGGTGGTGTTGGCGTTGAGGGCTGCCAGCTCGGCGGGGTCGTTGACCAGTTCGCCAGCAGCATTGATGTTGGTCCAACGTTTTCCAGAAGCCATTTCGCTGGTGAGGTTACGGTATTGTCCTTTCTTTGTATACGACGATGTGGTCATCTCAATCTTGTTGGCATTGTACACATCGTTGCCCACGCTGAAGTTGAAGTTGGCAGAAAGGTCGAAGCCATAGGCACGGGCATTGATGGCGAAACCGCCTGTGAAGTCGGGATTGACGTCGCCGATGAGCTCTGTGTCGTTCTCATAAGTCACAAAACCGTCGCCGTCGACATCGACGAGCTTCATCATACCCGGGCGGAGTGTGCCGACAACAGGTGAGCTGTCCACGACACCGCTCTTCAGCTTCCACGACTTGCTTGTTGGGTCGTAGTCGAAGTCGCTGACCTCGTAGCGGCCGGCATTGCGGTAGCCGATGATTTCACCCACCGAACCGCCTACGGCCACGCGGTAGTCCATACCGATTTCGGTAGAACCCCAGTTGGTGTTGGTCGTGAAGTCGTCCATACCGAGTTTCTTGATTTCGTTCTTGTTGAAACCGATGTTGCCTGAGAAGTCAATGCCCCAGTCTTTCTTGTCGACCATGTGGTAGGTCAGGCTGAACTCGAGACCGCGGTTCTCGGTCTTACCGAGGTTGCGATACTGTGTGTCGTAGCCGGTACCACCCGTCTTGAATTCGATGAGCAGGTCCTTAGTCGTATTGATATATGCTTCCAAGCTACCTACGAGTTTTCCACGGAGCATGGTGAAGTCGAGACCTACGTTGCGGGTGATGGTGGTCTCCCACTTCAGGTCGGGGTTGGCCATCGTCTTCGAGGGAGCCCAGTAGTTGGAGAAACCGTTCACCCATGTGGTGGCCTTATTCTCGTACATCTGTACGATTTGTCCCACGGGGATGTTGTTGTTACCAGCAGTACCGTAGCTGAAGCGGAGTTTCAGATCGTCGAGCCAGTTTTCTGTCGACTTCATGAAGGGCTCCGACGAGATACGCCAGGCAATGGCTGCCGAGGGGAAGTAGCCCCAGCGGTTCTCCTTAGCGAATTTCGAGGAAGCATCGGCACGGAACGTGGCGCTCACGAGATACTTGTCCTGGAAGTTGTAGTTGGCACGTCCGAAGAACGAGAGCAGCTTGTCGTTGGCGCTATAGGCATCGTCGATGGTATAGGGATTACCTTGCGAGGTAAGTCTCCAAGCCTTCTTAGCATCGTAGTCGATGGGGAATCCGTGAGTCTCGCTGGTGATGGCGTGTTTCTTCGTGATGACATACTCATGACCAGCCAGCACGTTGAGTGAGTGGTCGCTGTCCTTGCCGAAGATACCCTTGAAGTCGTAGCTCACGGTGTTGGTGTTGCGGAATCTGTTGCGCTTGGTGTCGACAAGGCGGATGGCAGGTTTTCCGGAATCGCTACCCCTTGGGATGTTCTTGATGTAGTAGGCCGAGAGACCCCAGAAGCGCTGGTCGAATTCGTCGTAGGTGTCGTAGCCGAACTCAACTTTTGCCTTGAGGTTCTTGACCACTTCCCATCCAAAGGCACCTGCCATGTTCAGGTTGCGGCGGTTCTTCTTGCGGTCGTTGTCGTCAGATGCAGTGATCGGGTCGACGAAGCTCGACTGCTCGGCATCGTCGGTTCCGTCGATGCTGCCCAGTGGGATGGGCGAGAAGAGCACGGCGTACTTCAGTCGGCGATCGGTGTCGTAGACGCCTGATGCATCGTTGGAGCCAGCACCACGTATGTCGGTATCGGCATAGCGAGCCTGAAGGTCGAGTGTGGTGCGCTTGGTCGGCTTGGTGTTGAGTTTCAGCGAGAAGTTGTCGCGCTTGAACGATGAGCCGTACATGATGGCCTTGTCGTTGATGTGGGCATAGCTGAACGCATACTTGATGTTGTCCGAACCGCCGTTGATGTTCACACTCTGGTTGAAGGTGTTGCCAGTGCGTCCGTAGGCGATGTCCTGCCAGTCGTTTTGCTCGATGTTCTGATACAGGTCAACGTCCTGGTAGTTGCCAAACTTGTTGGTGTAGTGGTCGTTCTTGCTGACGTCTCCGTTGTTGTAGAGCATGCCCAGCTCGTAGTGCCATTTGGCGAAGTCGTAGGCGTCGAGCACCTCATACTTCTTGGCAATCGTCTTCCAGCTGTAGTAGGCATTGTAGCTTACCTTGGTCTTGCCGGCCTGACCGCTCTTGGTGGTGACGAGGATTACACCGTTGGCACCTCGTGAACCGTAGATGGCGGTCGAGGAAGCGTCTTTCAGCACGGTGATGTCTTCAATGTCGTTGGCAGGGATGTCGCTGATGCTCTCTACGGGGAATCCGTCGACGATGAAGAGCGGGTCGTTGCTCTGAGTGATAGAGCCGCCGCCACGTACGCGGATTTTCACATCGGCATCGGGCGAACCTTCCGTTGTCGTCACCTGCACACCGGCCATCTTACCCGTCAGTGCCTCAGAGGCGTTCGACACGGGTACAGCCTGCAAGGCTTCGCTGCCCACGGTGGCCACCGATCCTGTCAGATCCTTTTTCTTCACGGCTCCATAACCGATGACAACCAGTTCGTTGAGCGCTGTTGCCTCGTCTTCGAGCACGATGTTCACAGTACTTTTGCCTTCCACGTTCAGCGTCTGCGTCTTCATACCGACGTATGAGACGACGATGGGATTTTTCGAGGATGACAGATTAAGGGTGAAGTTACCATCGAAGTCGGTTACCGTACCATTGGTCGTACCTTGCTCCATGATGGTGGCACCGATGATGCCTTCACCGCTGGAATCCTTCACTGTTCCATGAAGGGTTTGCGCTTGAAGGACGCTCCCGCCTAAGAATGCGAATAGCATCGCCAGCGCAACTCGAAATGTTTTCAAATTACCAGACATAAATGATTATTTTAAATGAAACATAATAAAAATTCGGTTAGTAATGGTGCAAAGGTACAAAAAAAGATTAACCTGCGCAAATTAATCTTTCGGAAATATTAACTGTAAATACGTTATCGTTTTCGTAAATGGCAAAAATTGAAGTCTCCCCGTTTCACAATGGGGAGACTTCTACAAAGGTACAAAATATTTCTGAATAATCAGAAATTTCATTTTACATCACAACGAATTTGAGCTGCCGTCCGAGTTCGTTCACACTCGGAAGAACTCGGGCAAGCTTAGCTCTTCGCTCATTTAATCACGAACTTCTTGCCATTCTGGATGAACACACCCTTCACGGCGTTGCTCACGCGCTGGCCGGCCATGTTGTAGATGGGGGCATTGGCGTTCTGCTCAGCATTGACGTTGCTGATGGCGGTAGCACCGGCATTGGTCGGGTCGACGGTGACGTACATCTCGGGCTGCTCTCCATAGAGCACCATGATACCCGTGAAGGTGTAGGTCTCGCCATCCTGCAGCTCGTAGCCAATCTTCCACTTGTCGTAGAACTGCACGTACTTGTTGCTGGAGTCGTACCAGTTCTGGTAGGTCTTCGAACCGTCTTCGTTGGTGGTCTCCTCGTAGTACACTGTAACATCCTGGATGCGCACGAGGTTGCAGATGTTCTCTTCACCGGCTGCTGTGCGGACGTCCATTGTCTCAGGTGTCACTGTTCCTTCTGTGATTTCGATATCAGACTCTACAACACCAGTCAGTTCCGGTGTGTTGTTGTAGACTGAGAACTTGGCCTTGATGGTACCGTTGAGGATGTCGCCAGCCTTCAGTTCCAGACCTGACTTGAAGAAATCGATGGCACCAGTAGCATCCTTCACATAAATGTCGTTGCCGCCATTGTACAGCACCTGGGCATCGGTCAGTTTCAGCACGGCTGTTGCGCCATTCTCCAACTGCTTGAAGGCTGCGATGTTTTCGCAAGTCTCATCGGGAGCACCCACGAAGTCCTCAGTAGGAGCAATCTCGAACGAAGTGTTGAAGGGGATGATAATACCCGTGATGTTGAAGGTCTTGCCTTCGATGTCGGCGGTGTTGTAGCCAATGCCGAACTTGTCGTACACCTGGAGCTTGTTGCCATCCTGGTCCTCACCGAAGTAGTTGTTGCCATCCTTCGAGATGGTCAGCTTCACGGTGACGAGTTCACAAGCGTATGCAGCCACCTCGCTGAGGTCGATGCCTGTCATCGGAGTCACCGTACCTGTGCTTCTGGAGATGTTGTTGTCGTTGGTCTTATTCTCCACAGCTGCCAGTTCGGGCAGTGAACGGTATTCCTTGTATTCGCCGAAGATGCTGCCGTTGAGCACCTCACCAGCCTCAAACGCGATACCAGTCTTATAGAAGTCGATGGCACCGCTTTGGTCGTGTACGAACACATCGTCGCCCTTGGCGAAGAGCACCAAAGCACCGTTGAGCTTCAGCTCGGCCTGTGAACCCGTTCCGAGTGCCTTGAAGGCCTCAATGTCGTTGACCACAGTATCTCCTCCAGGACCTGGATCGTCGCCAGTCAACACCTGTACGGGACGTACCTCAGGAGTGCCTTTGTAAATAGTGTTGAACACACAGA
Source organism: uncultured Prevotellaceae bacterium (assembly GCA_902801375.1). GTDB lineage: Bacteria > Bacteroidota > Bacteroidia > Bacteroidales > Bacteroidaceae > Prevotella. The sequence continues at coordinate 29,607 of CADCIB010000002.1, forward strand.
TGATGTCCACCTTCTTGTCGGCATAGTCTTTCACAGCGTTGTTGTTGCCATAAAGCTGAATCTGCTTGCCGCTGGCGTCCTTTGCGAAGTAGTTGGTCACAGTGTTGCCACTGCTGTTGGTGCTTTCTTCAGCAATGATGGTCACATTGTCGAACTCGATGAGGTCGTTCTTGTAATTACCATCCAAGATCTCCTGGATGCTCACCACTACGGGGTCGAGGTCCTCGCTTGAGCTGGTGGTGATGGACAGTTCGTTGGCATTGGTAGCCGATGTGGCGATCACCTGCGGCATGGAGCTGTAAAGCTTAAAGCCTACAATGACCGTTCCGTTGAGCGTAGCATTCAGCGGCAGGTCAAGGCCCGTGCTGTAGAACAGGATGGCTTTGTCGCCCTCGCGCACGTAGACGTTCTGGTTGCTGGTGGTGTTGTAAGCGTAAACAACCTTGGCATTGGTCAGCTTGAGGTTTACAAATTCAATCTCCTCAGTCTCGTCAGCCAGTTCAGCGATGGTCTTGTCAACGGGGTTGATGTCGATGATTTCACCATTTCCCATCGTAATGGTAATGGAGTTGATCTGCGTGTTCTTGTTTACGGTGAACACCACTTCATTAGTTCCCTCGTGAGTCCAGGTCTTACTTGCCAAATTACCTTTGTTGGCAGTCATGTCGAAGTTGCCGGCATTGAACACAATCTTCGAGAAGTTGCTTTCGGCACTGATGGTGATGGTTCCGCTATAGCAACGGAGCTGAGGACCGTTGTTTGTGCGCCAAAAGCGGTTAGGGTTGCTTGCCGATTCTTCTTTCGGAGATACGGCAACGGTCACGCCGTCGATCGTCTTGGTCCATGTTTCCTCAATGTCGCCGGCAGAACTCTCAGTCTGGTCGCTTTCCGTTTTCTGCCACGACACGTCAAGATCCATCTCATTGAAGTTGAAAACAACTTCATCCTGTGCGTTCACATTTCCCGCGAACAGTGTCACGAGGAGCAATGCGAACAATTGCTTGATGTAATTTTTCTTCATGATGTTTATTTTTTAGTTAATGAATAGATTATTTGGTGCAAAGTTACACAAATAATCTGACTTGCCAAATGTTTCATGCAGAAAATTATGAATTTTTTGGGAAGTTCATTCTGTTGATGAAATCAGTCACCAGAAAGACCGCACCTTCCCGAAGTTCCATTCGGCAGGTGCGGTCTCTTTCTTGCAAATAATGTTACCCTCTCTGGCGGGTATGGCCAACTCTTATTTCACAACCACTTTTCTTGTGGTGCCGTCACCCAGACGCATAATGTTGATACCACGCTTGTAGGGACTTGCTTCATGCATGTCCGTTCCAATCTTGCGGCCCTGCAAGTCATAGACAGCCTCTTGATTGGATATGGGATATTGGGTAACGCTATCGATGTCAGTGGGTGCGGTGTTTCTGAAAATCTCAATGCCGTAGATTCTCAGTTCGCCGTTGGCATCAGCCTTTTTCATGCCTTTTGCCTGCGTGGCGTTGTTGCCGCCGTAGATATATACGTAGGTTTCTTCTGCCACGTTATAGGGGAACGTCACTTTCAGCTTGCCCTCTAATTCCTTCGTAATGGGGTAAGCGTTGCCAATTTTCACCTTCAGCACCATGCTGCCTGTAGTTTGCGCCTCCACATTGATGGTTCCCTTGCCCGGGGCCACCTTGAACACGATGCCCGTGAAGCCGTCCTTGAAGTCCTCGCCGAAGATGTCCTGGCCTTCAAGTTCGCTCATTGTGTCGTCGTCGGTCGGCGTGGTCACCACAATGCAACCCTCTTCGGCATCATAGCTGCCATCCTCGTCGCTGATGTTATAGTAGATGTCACCCACCACGTTGCCGTCGAGGTTCGTGTCCTCGTCTATCTCCTCAGCGAAGTCCACCGTCTCGCCGTCCTCCACCGGCTCGATGTTCATCTCCACGATATTCTCAAACAAATTCCAGGCAGGCGTGGCCTCATACTTCTCTTTCGTGCCCGCAGGAACATAAAGAGTGGCAGAGGTGTAACGATATTGGAATACGTTTTCATTAATCTCGAACGGCTCCTCTATCATTGAGCGTATTTCCGTCAAACCGCTGCAACTATCGAAAGCCTGACTTCCTATTGACGTGACGGAACTTGGGATGGTAATGGAGATCAAGGCGCTACAACCTCTGAAAGCCCCCCATCCTATAGACGTGACGGATTCGGGGATAGTGACGGAGGACAGGCTGCTGCAACCATCGAAAACTCCATTATTAATAGACGTGATGGACTCAGGGATAGTGACAGTAGTCAGGCTACAGCAGTTGTTGAAAGCACCAATATCAATTGACGTGACGGAGTTGGGAATTGTGACAGCTGTCAGACCAGTGCAATCTATGAAAGCCCATAAGCCAATGGATGTAACGGAATTGGGGATATTGACAGTGGTCAAGCCGATGCATTCGTTGAAAGCTATGGCGCCAATAGAAGTAACGGAATTGGGGATAATAATGGAGGTCAGGCCATGACAACCCTCGAAAGCCTCGTTTCCAATAGATGAAACTGTATTGGGAATAACCGAATTCATGCATCCTGCAATTAACTCATTGGGTTCAGTAGCGATGATGGCATTACAATTATCACGAGAGTCGTAAGTCGTGTTACCGCTTTCAACTGTGATAGAGGTAAGGCCACTACAAAAGCCAAAAGCACCATAACCAATGAACGATACAGAGGACGGGATGATGATAGAGGTTAAGCCGCTACAATTATAGAATGCCATAGATTCAAGGGAAACGATAGTATTAGGGATGATGATGGAAGTCAGGCCGGCGCAACCATAGAACGCATTCCTATCAATGGAGGTGACGGAATTAGGGATGGTGATGTTGGTCAGGTTAGCGCAATCATGGAAAGCATCTTCTCCAATGCTTGTCAATCCTGTGAAATACTGCAATTCATTGAAACTGGTAATGCTCTTGTATTTGAAAACTCTCCCAAGGTCTGTTACTACAGCAGCCTCAGCATAATTCAGTTCACCGTCACCGTTAGTATCCCAGTTTTCTACACAGAGTGCCTTAACAGCATCGTCGGCAAACAGGATGTTTTCCATCTCCACGATGTTCCCGAACTTGTTCCAAGCAAATGTTACCTCGTATTTTTCCTTGCAACCAACGGGGACATAAAGAGTGGCATCCGTATAAATGGGAGAATCCAAGAAGTCTTCTGTCTCCTCGTCCCAGCATTTGAACGCCCATTCCTCTATTTCAAACGGCTCGGTAATCTCACTGACGATAGTCCTCAAGCTCATACAGGATTGGAATGCAGAGCCGATGATGCTTGTCACTCCACTTGGAATGTTTATAGATTCAAGTGAAGTACACCAACTAAATGCTCCACTTTCAATTACCTTGACATTGCTTGGCATGGAAAAGTTGTTGAGTGCATAACAGCCACTGAAGGCATACTCTTTTATTTCTATAATGCTCTCAGGCAGATGGATGGTAGAGATTCCGCAGCTACTAAAGGCTTTAGCTCCTACCGCTATCACACGGTAGCCATTCACTTCTTCCGGGATGGTCACTGTGCCTGTCGTTGCTGTGGAAACAGCTGTTTCCACAGGAACACCATAAATCACTTCCGTCCATATACCCACCTGACAGGTCTTGTCTGCCGCACTGAGCACCCTGTAAGTCACTTCCACACCTTCTTCCGTCAGAGCCGTGAATGTGTCGCCGTCTTGCAGTCCTTCGCTTTCCATCTCCACAATGTTTGCAAATTGATTCCAGGCAGGTGTGGCCTCATACTTCTCCTTTGTGCCGACAGGGACATAGAGCGTTGCCGTTGTGCATTCATCATATCCACTCTCTTCATTCTTATAAAGGAACACGCTCCTGTCGATTTCAAAAGGTTCTTCAATGTATGAAAGAACTTCAGTAAGTCCACTACAATGATAGAACGCATTCCAGCCAATATGCGTTACGTTTTTGCCAATGATTACTGAAGAAATACTGCTGCATTCATTAAATGCATAGTTACCGATGGAGCACACGCTTTCAAGAATGATGGCAGAAACAAGACTGTTGCAATATGCAAATGCCTCATTGCCTATAGAGGTGATACTATTAGAAAATAGGACAGAACGCAGGCCTTCGCAATGGTCGAAAGCTGCCTCACCGATGGTGGTCAAGCTATTTGGAATGGTTACTGAAATTAAGTTTTCACAATTTTGGAAAGCACAAGGAGAAATACTGACAGTACCTTCATTAATGACTATTTCAGTGTCTGATGGCATATCTCCTTTATAACTATATAGGCAACGTCCAAGATAAACAATTTCGTCATCCATGTTGTTGTAGAAAGAAGTTCCATCGAAAGCAAAAGCTCCAATAAAGGTCACACTATTGGGGATGGTTATGGAAGTTAGACCATTGCAATCAAAGAATGCGTTACCCGATATACCCAACGTTCCTTCTCTAATGTCTATGCTTGTGTTGTCGGGCATAATTCCTTTATATTTGTAAGCAACCCTACCAGCATATACCAAACCATCTGGCTGATTATCAAACCATGCTGTTCCAGAAAGAGCACTTGACGCAATATTATTAACGCTGTTACCAATATCTATAGATGCCAGGTTTTCGCAATCTAAGAACGCTTGCTTCTCGATGGTAGTTACACTTTCGGGAATAACTATAGATGTCAGACTGCTGCAATTCATGAAAGCCCGATAGTCGATGGTGGTCACGCTATTGGGGATGGTTACAGAGGTCAAGCTGCTACAACCATAGAATGCACACCAACTAACAGATGTCACGCCGTTAGGGATGATTACAGAAGTCAGATTACTACAACCAGAAAATGCATAGTCAATCGAAATTAGTCCTGTAAAGTATTGTAGCTCATTAAAGGTGGTGATTGCCTCATTATAAGTGAAAACACTGGACCAATTATCTCTCTTGATCGATGTCACAGCCGCAGCCTCGGCATAGCTCAGCTCACCGTCGCCGTCGGTGTCCCAGTTTTCCACGCAAATGGCCTTCACGGCATCATCGGCGAATATGATATTCGGAGTGGTAATGATAGGACGAACACTACAGCCAAGTTGACGGTTGTCGTAATTATCACAACTTACGTTTTCATTGTTGAGAAACAAGTAGTAAGCACGCTCGCAATCCGATGGGCCGAGGGAGGATGTCCAATAACGGCCGTCATTATTATCGAAAATATTGGTTGAATCAAAAATGAATCCAGCTACAGGAACAAAGATTGTGTTGCCGTTTGGTCCCGTAAATGTATAACCGTTAATGGCACCTTGTGTTTCCCATTCTCTTGTGCAGTTTTCAACAAGTTCTTTAACCTGAGCTTGGCTGGGCATCTGCCATGAACCTTTCCATTTGACATGGGCAACGTCATATTCAGTGCCTGCTATGTCTGTTCCGATATCATGCGAGGTTCCATATTCACCGTCGGCATGAATATAGTTTTCCCAGGTGTAGGATTCCTTTTCTTCCGTTTCTCCCCAGGCATAATATCCGCCGTAGTCCTCGGGACTTGATGCACCTACGTTGCAGCATGCCCAGAGTGTGCCGCTGGGCAGTCCGAGGTCGATCATGTGTGGATGGTTGTTGTCAGGGCACTGCGCAGAGGCCAAGGATGGCATTAGCGCGAATAAGAACAGCAGCATCAGCGGCTTGGCGCTGAATGCAATGCGGCTTTTGTTTAATTGTCTCATGATAATCATATTTTTAGTTTGAATTATTCTATGTTCGCCTGATGGCTGAATATCTAGCTACGTGGACTGATTACTTCGTCAACGTTTCTGAGGTATTGGGGAAAAACTGATAGCCTTATGGGTGCAAAAGTACAAATAAATGTGGAAACTGCAAAACAAAAGGGGAGAATCTTTGTTTTTATGGTTTTCTCTGCGAGAACAAAAACAATAGCTATTGATAGAAAAGATGATCCTGTCCAATATCTGGTCATGCGGTGTCCAATATTTGGTCATGCGGTGACCAATATCTGGTCATGCGGTAACCAACGTCTGGTCATCGGATGACCAAATATTGGTTATGTTTTTGGTCAATAAAAACGGATTAACGTTTGCGTGTAATTCATAGCTTTATATAAAGATGAGAGATTATTCAAAAAATGCCGTTTTGCACGCGTATCAAAATAGGGTTCATTCGGCGTTAAGCATTTCCATTTCCAAGGAAGCCCAGATGAAGGGACCGATGCCTTTGGCGTCGTTGTCGCGGATGGGTTCGCTCATGTAGTAGTCGAACGAGCCGTCGCGCCAGGGCTTGTCCTGCGGACCGAGGCCTGCCACCTCACAGCAGTCGGTGAGCGAGATGGTGCGGTCGGCATTCACGCGGATGAACTTTTTCAGGATTCCCTCGTAGGCACGGATGCCAGCCTGCCGTTTGTCGTTGCCCACATAGCCAAGTCGGGCGGCTTTCAGCAGACAGTAGGCGAACATCGACGAGCAGGTGCTTTCCAGGTAGTTGCGCGGGTCTTTCACGTCGAGCACGTCGTACCAGAGGCCTGATGATTTGTCTTGATGTTTCATCACTTGTGTGAGCACATTGTCGAGAATGCCAATCAGTTCCTGCCGCTTGGCATAATCGCCAGGCAAGGCGTCGAGCACTTCCACGATGGCCATCGCAAACCAGCCGAGGGCGCGTCCCCAGGTGTGCTGGCTGAGTCCTGTTTCTGGGTTTGCCCAGAACATCTGGTGCGTCTCGTCCCATGCGTGCTTCCACAACCCCGTGGCTGGGTCGAAAGTGCGCTGATTGGTTTTCACGATCTGCATCACCGCATCGTCGTACACCTTACGCGTGTTCTTATTTAAATATGTACAGGCGTGTGTGTAATAAGGTAGCCCCATGAAGATGCCGTCGAGCCACACCTGCTTCTGATAGATGGCCTTATGCCACCATACGCCCTCGTCGGTGCGCGGCTGTTTTTCCAACTGACTGAAAAGGGTTCGCAGGGCTTTTTTATTCTTCTCTTCCGGGTACAGCTGGTTCCAGCGCAAGACAAATTTTGCCGTACGCACCTTGTCCAGGTTGTAGTCGTCGAATCGGTAGTCTTTGATGTTGCCCTTTTCGTCAATCATCTCCTGGCAGTATTCTGCCAGATAGTCAAGAATGCCCTGGTCTTGATAAGCCAGGGCAGTGTTGAGCATACCTTCCATTTCTATTCCCATCACGTAGTTCCAGCGCGGTTTCTTGGCGAAGTCGAGCAGGTAGGGGTGCGGCGTACGCTTCATTTCGGAGTGAGTCATCCAAAGACTGTAGGTGGGGAAGGGCATCTCCTGAAGAACGAGCGAACCGTTCACGAAGAGGTTGTCGAAGTGAAGTTCCTCGGCCTTTCCCGTCTGGTGTATGGCTTTGTCGGTCACACCGTTGAAGCGGCAGTTCTTGACGTAGATGTGATTCACGGTGTAGGCCAGCGAGTCTTGCTCGTAGCCAACGATCATCACACCGTATTTCGACTTCTCGCACGTCACGTTTTCCATGAACACGTTGCGCACGATGGGGTAGAAGCCGCGGCAGCACACCTCTTTCGGCTCATAGTCGGTATTGATTTTCAATACGGCTTCCTGGCATTGGCCCACCTTGACGTTGCGGAAATAGATGTTTTCAATGATACCGCCGCGACAGGAGTTGGTCTTGATTCTGAGCACGCGCTCCAGGTCAGGCGAATCCATCTCGCAGTTTTCCACGAACACATTCTGGCAGCCGCCCGATATCTCAGAGCCGATGACGACACCACCGTGACCGTCCTCCATCACGCAGTTCCTGACGATGATGTTCTTCGAAGGAATGTTCCATCGGCGTCCGTCGGCATTGCGCCCGCTCTTGATGGCGATGCAGTCGTCGCCGGTATGGAAGGTGCAGCCCTCTATCAGTACGTTCTCGCACGACTCTGGGTCGCAGCCGTCGCCATTGGGACCTTCGTTCCACACCTTCACGCCCTTCACCGTAATATTTTTTGAGAGCATGGGATGCATCACCCAGAAGGGCGAATTGAGCATCGTGACACCCTCGATGAGGATGTTCTCGCATTGGTTCAGGCACACCAGTTGCGGGCGCAGACCGTGGCCTTTTCCGAACTGTCGCTGATCGATGTCCACGCCGTCCTCAGCGTATTTCAGCAGGCGGTCGCGACTGCCAAACTTCTGGTTCTCCTTGATGTCGGGATTTTCTGGGTAGCCCTTCTTTCCACTCATGGCCCACCACGTGTCTTTCGTGGCGTTGCCGTCGATGGTTCCTTCGCCCGTGATGGCGATGTTCTGTGCCTGATAGGCGTAGATGCAAGGCTGATAGTTCCATAGGTCGAGGCCTTCCCAGCGGGTCAGTACGAGGGGATAGAGGTCCGTGTCGAAGGCAAAGAGCAGGGTGGCGTCTTTCTCCACCACAAGATTCACGCCCGAGCGCAAGGTGATGGCTCCCGTGTTCCACACGCCAGCAGGTACGACGACCCTTCCGCCGCCAGCCTTCGAGCATTTCTCAATGGCGCGGTTGATGGCTTTCTGGTTCTTGGCAGCTGTCGCTGTGGTTTTGGCTCCATACTTTGTGATGAGGAATGCCTTGTCGGGAAACTGTGGAGCCTGAATGCTCCGTTCAATCTGTTTGTAGGTGGTGTCCCATTCCGATGCTGACATAAGCGACGGAACGAGCAGGAAAAGGCAAAGTGCCAATAGGTGTCTCATGATGGATTGTTTGATTGATTCTGATGCAAAATTACGAAAAAACGCTGTAACAAGCATACGAACAAGGTCATTTTTTTCCAATTACTTACGTAAATGTTTGCGTTTTTGGCCAAAAGAAAAGGCGATGCCTCGCGCACCGCCTCTACTAATCAACTTATATAATAATACACTTTTTGGTTATTCTCTTGGCACGGCCATTTCACAATGACCCCAAGCAAATACTTATATCAGTCTTTTTCTTTACAGAAAAAACAATAGAGTTTTCACCCACGAAATTGTTGTTCTTGGCCATTCCTTCTTTCCTCGAGAAGCGTCGGCCGACGGAAAAGGCAGGTCTTCTGACTTCACTCCGCTCTTCAAGCACCTTCTCGCCGGGGATACCGGCAATGGTCTTCGCTTGAGGCATAATGGAGCTCACAGCTGCGGGACAGTGGGAGACTTTCACTCCCTTCCCTTTTTAATCGCGCTGATAGCGAACCAATTCCGCTGCAAAGATACGACATTTTTGACAATCGCCAAAGAAAAACCATAAAAATAATTCAAAAAATTTGTTTGTTTCAATAAAAATCCCTACCTTTGCACCCAGTATAAACCCATTAAACATCATTGCCTATCGGAAAATTGTTACTTCAATAACAAAAAAAAGAAGAAAATGAACCATTTGAGTCAGATGACCAACGAAGAGTTGGCATTGTCTTACGTTGAAGGAAACAATAGGGCATTCGATGAATTGCTTCGCCGTACGCAAGCGGAGTTGTTTTCCTATATTCTATTCGTGGTGCGCGATCAGGAGATGGCCAACGACATCTTCCAGGAGACCTTTGTGAAGGTCATCATGAAGTTGCATCATGGGCAGTATTCACCATCGGGGCGCTTTGCCGCCTGGCTGGTGCGTATCGCTCATAACGTCATCATGGACTGGTATCGCGACCAGCATCTGCTCAACGTCATGGAACCGGCAGAGAAGAACGACCTGTCGAACCTTTCGTCCGACGGGTTGCTCGAGCGTAACATCGAGAATGACTTCGTGAAGGAGCAGGTGATGGACGACGTGCGTCAGCTCATGAACGGTCTTCCACCCGTTCAGCGAGAGGTGGTCTACATGCGTTATTTCCAGGAACTGTCGTTCCGCGAGATAGCCGAGTCAACGGGCGTGAGTATCAACACGTCGCTTGGCCGCATGCGCTATGCCATTATGAACATGAGGCGCATGGCGCAACAAAACCACCTGGAACTGAGCTACGAATAATAACTCTATCTCATAGGCTTTTCAGCTGGTGGATGGTCTCGATAGGATCCTTCGCCTTGAACACGTAGCTGCCGCTGACCAGCACGTCGGCACCGGCAGCCACGAGGCGCGGAGCTGTCTCGCCCTGCACACCGCCATCGATTTCGATAAGCGTCTTTGAACCGCTTTCTTCAATTATCCGGCGCAGGCGCTTCACCTTCTGGATGGTGTTCTCGATGAACTTCTGTCCGCCGAAACCGGGGTTCACGCTCATCAGCAATACCATCTCCACGTCGCCAATGATGTCTTCCAGCACACAGACGGGTGTGGCGGGGTTCAGGGTGACGGCGGCTTTCATGCCAGCATCGTGGATTTCCTGAACGGTGCGGTGCAGGTGAGTGCAAGCTTCGTAGTGCACGTTCATCATCATAGCACCTACAGCTGCCGTGCGGCTGATGTAGCGTTCAGGATTTACAATCATGTAATGGACATCGAGCGGCTTTTTGCAAATCTTCGATACTGCCTCAAGGACGGGGAATCCAAATGAGATGTTCGGCACAAACACGCCGTCCATAATGTCCATGTGAAGCCAGTCGGCCTCACTACGGTTTATCATTTCAATGTCTTCCTGCAAATTGGCAAAGTTGGCCGACAGCAGGGAGGGAGAGATCAATGTAGACATTTTCCTTAATTGTCAATAATCAATTGTCAATTATCAATTCAGCAAGTACTGCCGTCCATTGCCCTTTGGGCGGGACTCATTGTAGGCGTAAGCGATGGAGCGGATGATGCTGAGCGTGCGCTCTGAAGGGACTTGCATTTCTGAAGGTGTAAAATACTGCATAGGCATTGGTTTTTAGAAAAAGTTCTTTATCTAAATAACGTCATTTTTTCGTTTTTATTGTGTAAGCAAGCAAGTTTTTTTTCTCCTCTTTGGCAAATTCATGCAAAATGCGTATATTTGCAGCCTAAATCAATACAGTTAGGAATGATTATCAAAGTGAGCGGGCTGCGCGAGGCCAGTCAAATTCGCGATGTTGCTGCTATGGGCGTGGGCATGATGGCTTTCGACTTCCGGAAGGAAAGCGAACGCTTTGTGCGCATGATATCCTCACAGGCAGGCATCATACCCGACTATTCTGAACAGCGGCTGGCAGCATCGCGAGGATATGAGGCACGGGGTGAGCGTGGCGAAAACCGTTATGAAACTCAGCCAACGACCACAGAGAGCACGCTTGTCCCCCAGAAAGTGGGCGTCTTTGCCGACGATATGCCGCAGAACATCATCACACGTATCTACAACTACCAGCTCGATGCCGTGCAATTGGATGGTTGTGAGTTGCCCGTGATGATTGATAACCTGCGACGCTCCGTGGTACCTGATATTTGTCCGAATATTATCATTATCAAGACTTTACATATCCATGAGGCCGCCGACGTCGATGCGTGGAAAGACTATGAGCACCACGCCGATATGCTGCTTTTGGAAATCAAGAATAGGGAGCACGTGAAAGACATAGTTGCCCGTTACAACGGCACTCTTCCCTTCTTGTTGAGCTACGGCATTGGTCCTGATGATGCCGACTTCCAGAAGACGATCAGTCACCCCATGTTGGCAGGCTTTGACCTGGACGAAGGTTTTGAAACGGCTCCTGCAGTGAAAGATATTGCACGATTGCAAGCCTTCATCCAGCAGTTTTCCCTATAGCATCCTCTGGAAGGATGGTCTGAACTCCAAATAACAGTATCATGTGAACTCCTGAACTCCTAAATAATGCTCCTTCAAGATTTCCTCAACAACGGTGATATATTTGCCCTTCATGCTGGGGCACAGATTACAGAAATCGGTGATGGCTACGCTTTGGCGCAAATGACCGTCAGCGGCGACCACCTTAATGCAGGTGGTGTCTGTCAGGGTGGCGCGATGTTCACCTTGGCCGACTTGGCCTTGGCCGCCGTGATGAATGGTCGCGGACAACTGACGTTCAGCCTGGAAAGCACAATCTCGTTTCTTCACCATGCATTGCCTGGCGATGTGTTGACTGCTGAAGCCCGTGAGTTGCTGAACCACCACAAGATACCTTATTATCAGGTGCAGGTTCACAACCAACGGGGTGAACTGGTGTGTGCGATGACAGGCCTGGCCTATCGCACTAACAAGGAGGTCACTTAATAATTTTATTGAGAATAAAGAAGATTCCCCCAAGAACAATCACGCTAAACAATTATGAAAAAGAATTGTATCCTGTTTTTGCTGCTATTAACCTTGACCTCTGCTTACGGACGAGAAAACAATAAAGTTGGCCACCGTCGCGCCCAGCATGTCGTCTGGATTGGTATCGACGGATGGGGGGCGTATGCCTTCCGTGATTCCTTCCATTGTGAGATGAAAAACATCCGCCAACTCATGGCCGAGGGTGCATGGACAACGAAGGCTCGCACCGTGATGCCTTCTGTGAGCGGTCCTAATTGGGGCGCTATGTTTACGTCTGCCTTGCCTTGCATGAATGGCATCGTCGACAATGCCAACGGTCCGGCTGTTCCTCCTGTAGCTGCCACTGAGCACGGTCTGTTCCCAACCATCTTCCATGTGGTTCGCCATGCTTATCCTGAAGCAGAGATTGGTGTGCAGCACGAATGGATTACCATCAAGTATTATGTGGACAGTCTTGATTGCAATCACGTGAAGCACATCGAGGAGGCGAATGCAGAGACCGACACACCCGCTGAAGCTGCCAAATATATCAAAGAGCGGAAACCCGACCTTTTCTTTATCCATATCGACCAGGTGGACCATGTGGGGCATCATGATGGTCACCATACACCGCAATATTTCGACTGTGTGAATCGCGTGGATAGTCAGATTGGGCAGATTGTTCAGGCTGTAAAGGATGCTGGCATCTACGATGATACCATCCTCATCTTGACCTCCGATCATGGAGGAGTGGGAAAGGGACACGGCGGCAATCATCCAGACGAACTGAATATCCCCGTTGTGTATTGTGGAAAGGGGGTGAAGCAGAACTATGAGATTCCCTCTGTGGTCATGCAGTTCGATGTGGCATCCACCATCGCCTACATCTTCGGCATAGAGCAGCCGCAGGAATGGCGTGGGCGAGCCACCCCCATCTTCAAAGAATAAAAGAGACTTATTGCAAAGCTTGTGTTGTTCATTCTTCTTCTTCGCAGCACCACTTCGTGACCTTAATCATAACCGCCATGCCGGGGATTTCTTTCAGCAGGTAGTATTTGCCGCTGGAGCGGACGAGTCGGCCGGTGAGACCAGTCAATGGACCGTGATGCACACGTACGCGGGTGCCAGGCTTCAGCCGCGCCTCTTCTTCAGAGAGGTATTTCTTCATGAGCAGGTCGGGGTTGCACAGTGTGATAAACTCGTGCATCTGTTGGGCTGGTATCTGGTAAAATTCTTGGGAACCACGTTCTTTGCGGATAACGAAATAGTGTCCTTTGAAGTGTTCGAGCAGGGAAGGGAGTTCTTTGTCGTCGAAAGTTTTTTTTATGAACAATAGATTGCTGACCACGGGGCGCAACTCATGACGGAGTTTGCCTTCGCGGTCAGTAAAGTCAACATTCTGTAGGGGAACAAAGACATTTATTCCCTGTTGGGAGAGGTGGTCGTAGAGTGCTTTCTGCCTTGCCCCGAACAACTGCAGGGCGTACCAGGGCTGTTGGTCGAGGGCAATCTCATGGGTTTCGTATTTCTTCCAGTCGGACATCAAAAAGTATCTACGATTCAGAACTCTGAGGTGAAGTGGAAATGGATGTGCTTAAAGTCTTCTTGAGCCATTTGTAGCACATAGCCAGAATCGGCAAGGAAGACGTCGCGCCCCTCCTTGTCCTTGGCCATATACTGGTATTTTCGCTTCTTGAATGCGTCCAGTTCCTTTTCGTCGTCGGCCTCTATCCAACAAGCTTTGTACAGGTGGACAGGTTCCCAGCGGCAACGCGCATTGTACTCGTTCTCCAATCGGTATTGGATGACTTCAAACTGCAATTGGCCGACGGTGCCGATGATCTTGCGGTTATTGAACTGGTTGACGAACAGCTGTGCCACACCCTCATCCATCAATTGGTCAATACCTTTCTGCAGTTGCTTCGACTTCATCGGGTCGTCGTTCTCAATATACTTGAACAACTCGGGTGAGAAACTGGGCAGACCTCGGAAATGAATCTTCTCTCCCTCGGTCAGCGTGTCGCCAATCTTGAAGATGCCACCCGTGTCGGGCAGTCCCACAATGTCGCCGGGCCATGCTTCATCGATGGTAGACTTGCGCTGGGCCATGAATTGTGTAGGCGAAGTGAAGCGGAGCGTCTTGCCCTGCCTGACATGCAGATAAGGCTGATTGCGCTGGAATTTGCCGGAACAGACCTTGCAGAAGGCAATACACGAGCGGTGGTTGGGGTCGATGTTGGCCGTAATCTTGAAGATGAAGCCCGTGAACTTCGGCTCTTCAGGCTGCACCATGCGTTCCTCGGCCTTGGTGGGACGGGGCGACGGGGCTATCTCCACGAAGCAGTTGAGCAATTCCTGTACACCAAAGTTGTTCAGGGCAGAACCAAAGAAGACGGGGGCAACTGTGGCGGCGCGATATTCTTCGACGTCGAACTCCGGGTAAACGCCGTCCACCAATTCCAGGTCATCGCGTAGCTTGGCAGCATCTTGTTCGCCAATACGTGCATCAAGTTCGGAGGATGCGACATCCACGCTGACTTTTTCTGTAACGCGTTGTTTGTCGGGTGTAAACAGGTCGAGCTTTTGTTCGTATATGTTGTACACACCCTTGAATTTCGCTCCTTGGTTAATGGGCCAAGAGAGTGGTCGTACGCTGATTTCCAGTTCTTTCTCCAATTCATCGAGCAGGTCGAAGGGGTCGCGTCCTTCGCGGTCCATCTTGTTGATGAAGATGATGACGGGCGTGTTGCGCATTCGGCAGACGCTCATCAGTTTGCGCGTCTGAGTCTCCACACCTTTGGCACCGTCCACCACAATGATGGCCGAGTCGACGGCTGTCAGCGTGCGGTAGGTGTCCTCGGCGAAGTCCTGGTGACCAGGAGTGTCGAGAATGTTCACCTTGTATTCTACGTCGGAACCTTCTGGTGAGTAGTCAAACTCCATGACCGATGTGCTGACCGATATTCCACGTTGCTTCTCGATGTCCATCCAGTCGCTGGTGGCTGTCTTTCTGATCTTGTTGCTTTTCACGGCACCGGCCACTTGTATCTGTCCGCCGAAAAGCAGGAACTTCTCGGTCAGTGTAGTTTTACCGGCATCGGGATGCGATATGATGGCGAATGTTCTTCTGCGTTCTATCTCTGGGTTCACGTTTTTCTTTCGTTATGAAGTTATGACTTTATTTCGATGCTTCCATTCTCTCCAAACACTTCTGCAAGCTCTCTTCCCACTGCGGAATAACGATGCCGTAGGTCTGCTTGATTTTCGTCTTGTCGAGCACGCTATAGTGCGGACGGCTGGCAGGAGTGGGATACTCCTCCGTGTGTAAGGGGCTCACCTGACAGCGGTTGATGCCTGCCATCCGGTGGATGGCTTTCGCAAAGTCGTACCACGAACAGACACCTTCGTCGGAGAAGTGGAAGATGCCTGGCTTTACACCTTGTTCGATGGCAGTCATGATGGCTTGTGCCAAGTCGTGGGCATAAGTGGGTGTTCCCACTTGGTCGAACACTACGCCCAATTTGTCGCGTTCACGCCCCAGTCGGAGCATGGTCTTCACGAAGTTGTTGCCGAAAGTGGAGTAGAGCCAACCGGTGCGGATGATCATGGTCTTACGGCAGAACTTCATGACACCCATCTCGCCAGCGAGCTTGGTGGAACCATAAACACTGTCGGGACAGGGGGTATCGGTTTCCACATAAGGCGTGTGGTTCGTGCCATCGAACACATAGTCAGTGGAGATGTGCAAGAGCCATCCACCACGTTTCTCAATGGCAGCCGCCAGATAGGCGGGCGCTTCGGTATTGAGGGCGGTAGCCAACTGACGGTCGCTTTCCGCTTTGTCGACGGCGGTATAGGCGGCACAGTTGACGATGCCGTCTACTTTGTTCTCTGCCACAAACTGGTTGACTGCCAATTGGT
Source organism: uncultured Prevotellaceae bacterium (assembly GCA_902801375.1). GTDB lineage: Bacteria > Bacteroidota > Bacteroidia > Bacteroidales > Bacteroidaceae > Prevotella. The sequence goes on from CADCIB010000002.1 coordinate 45,642, forward strand.
TGGTGATGTCAAGCTCTTCCACGTCAGTGTTCAGCCACTGGTGGTTGGGATAGTTTTTCTCAAGCAATTGCAGCTCGTTGCCAAGCTGTCCGTTGCATCCAGTAATGAGTATTTTCATAATTCGAGTTTTCCTTGTTTGTCTTGTTGATAATAGTCAGAAAGCATGCCAATGAAGGTTGTGATTTCTTTGATGGCAAGCTGTGTGTCTGTGGAGATCTCCTTTTTCTGAAGGCGTAGCATCATGGTGCCGTAGAGAGCGTTGAAGCATGTCTCTATTTCAGGAACATCGTCCTCACCTTTCTTTTGTCGGAGTTCCACGATAAAAGGCAGCACTTTGTAGTATTCGCTGGTGTAGAATGGGAACTTGGTGCTTTCGAGCAGTTCGGCATTCAGTTCTGAGAGTTGCTGTATCACAATGCGATTGATCTGCAGGTGCCCTTTCTCACGGCATCCTTCTTGGTTCATCATGCGCACCAGGTCGCCCATCCAGTCGGTCATTTCCTCCTTCTGTTCGTCGGTGTAGTCGAACTGAGAAATATACTCGCGGCGCAACCGGCTGAGCGAGCAGTCGTAGGCGCGGATAATGTCCTCCACCTGCCACATGTAGAGCAGGTATTCGGCAATGTTCTTCTTGCGTAGTTCTTGCGAAATATACATGGTATCAGGGGTGGGAAGTCAATGGTGAGAGTTGGGTGGGCAGTGTGTAAAGATTGAAAACTGTGCCGAAAAGCACGATGAGTGAGAACAGGATGACAAGCGATCCTATTACCTTATTAATAATAACGATGCCATTAGTGTCGAAGATGCCCCTTATCCTGTCGATGAGCCAAGTCAATCCGTACCACCAAACCAAAGCGCCAAGCGGTATGCTCAGGAATCCTAACAGCATTTCAATGGGGTGGTGGGGAATGACGAACGAGAACTGTGCGAACAGACCCATGAAGAGGAAGATGATGAGCGGGTTGGAGAATGTCACGAGGAAAGCTGTCACACCGTTATGGACAAGTGAGTCTTTTTGCTTGCCACTGATGTGCATGTTCTTCGTGGGGTTGCTACGCCAGCAGTAAATGCCAAACAGCAGGAGCACCACGCTACCCACAATCTGCAGGAGAAACTGTGTCTGCGCGTCGTTAATCATGTTCATGACAAACGACATGCCCAACAGCGTAATCAAGGCATAGATGATATCGCTCACGGCTGCTCCTATGCCAGTGACAAAGCCATACCAACGCCCTTTGTTCAGTGTGCGTTGCACACAGAGCACACCCACTGGTCCCATAGGTGCACTCGCGATGATACCAATGAACAAACCTTTCAGGAAAAGGTCTACGATGTCTATATGAAATACAAATGGCATAGTCGGATGCAAAGGTACGAATAATTTTTCAAAGCAACAACAAAAAAACAATTTTTTCCGTAGCGTTGACTAATATATGTATGCAATCTTATTAAAAATAGTTAAATAATTGGGAGACGTTCATTTTTTCTGCAGTAATCCTCGTAATTTTGCATTTTGTAATTTTTTAATTTAATTAAAGAATGAAAAAGGTTTATGTGATGGTAGCAGCCGCCATGATGGCTGTAGCAAGTGTGAGCGCACAGGAAAACGCTGTGCAACCGTATATAGAACTTGACCAGATGCCCAGGCTGCTCGATATTATGCCGCCACCTCCAGCCTTCGACAGCCCCGAGTTTGCCAACGACGTAGTGCGCTACGGCTGGGGCAAGATGCAGCGGCAGGATGCCGACCGCGTAGCGCTTGCCGTAGCCGATGCCGAGTGGGACGATCTCACCAAACTCTTTTTGCAATGGAAGGATGCTTTCGGACTGGAGATCAACGAAACCAATACTCCTGAGATCTATAAATTGATGGTCAACAGTCTGGCCACCACCGACCCCATGCGCAAGGAGACCAAGGCCTACTACCACCGTCAGCGCCCCTTCGAGCGTTTCGACGACTCGATGCCTTCGCACGAGGAAGACGACTTGCGTGGTGAGGGCAGCTATCCCTCTGGCCATAGCCTGCGCGGATGGGGCATCTCCCTGCTCCTGGCGCAGATTGCTCCTCAGCGTGCCGCTGAGATCTTTAGCCGCGGATGGGACTATTGCACCAGCCGCGTCATCGTGGGTGCTCACTGGCAGAGCGACGTTGATGCCAGCCGTACTGCTGCCAGCATCGGCTTCTGCGCCTTGCAGGGCAGTGAGGCTTTCATCGCTCAAATGAAGAAAGCGCAGGCTGAATATGCGGAGAAGACCAGTCAGAACATCGGTATACACAGTGCAACCGTCGTAGAGCATCCTGCCACCCAATCCTATCGCATCGACGGCATTCAGGCCACGGATGCAACGCGTGGCATCGTCATTGAGAACCAACAGAAAGTAGTAAAGAAATAATCAAAAACGTAATTATGAAAAAGTATTTAGTGATGGTTGCAATCGCCTTGATGGCTGCAACAAGCGTGAACGCACAGAACGATAGCAAGTGGACATTCAACACGCGTGCTTGGACCACCAACTATTTCACCAGTGCAATCTATAGCGTCATTTCAGAGAGCATCAACCGTCTGGCTTTCCGCGGCAACGAGAGCGACTCGCTCTGGGGTGAGCGTCTCATTCCGACATGCGACCTGGTGTTCCCCGTCGGTATGGGCAAGCGTGGCTTTGAAGGCGAAGGCAAAATCTACGGACCCTATCATCGTGCATTCGGCAATCCGCTGAAACACATCGGTGACTATGGCATCGGACTCGATGTGTCCTATAAGCCCAGCATCGTAGGTGTCTACGCTGGTGCTTTCTTCAAGAGCCAGGAGGTGGTGTTCAAACACACAAACCAGAACATCCGCGGCTTCTACTTCCAGCCACGCGCCGGATTGGTGATGGGCGGAACGCAGGGCGTCTTTGAGGCAGGTGTGTTCTACGACGTGCTGACCGGTTGTGGGGGTACGGTGCCTAATACGGAGAAAGACATGCTGAAGGGCGGTCTTGGCCTGGACTTTGGCGTGTCGCATGTCGACAAGCATGGCCGCACGGTGCTGCAGTTCTCCATGCCCCTGCACAACTTCTTCAACACCGACTATGCAGGACTTGATGGCGTGAAGCGCAAGGTGGGCTACATCATGCTGACCCGCCGCGTGAGTCTGTAAGCATTCCTCACAAAAAAAGCCGGAACTTCGAGCAGAAGTTTCGGCTTTTTTTTATGTAAAAACTTGAGGGGATGTCTTATTTTCCCTCTTCCATGTTTCCTAAGATGTAGAGACGTGTCATCTCCGTCTTGGCATTGGAACGTACGGTGATGGTCTTCTTGAAATGGCCGGGGAACTTGCCCTTGCCGTTGTAGGTGACACTGATGGTGCCTTTCTTTCCAGGAGCGATAGGCTCCTTGGTGTAAGAAGGAACGGTGCAGCCGCAACTGGCCACAGCCTGGTTGATGACCAACGGAGCGTCGCCAGTATTGGTGAAGGTGAACGTACACTTCTGAACGGGTTGACTTTCGGCAAACGTGCCGAAGTTATGCTCCATCTTGTCGAACTTGATTTCTGCCTGCTTTTGGGCCATTGCGCTGCTCAGCGAGCATACGAACAACACGGCCATGAAAAGAATCTTTTTCATCTTGCTTTGGTTTTTTGTGATTACAGGTCGCAAAATTACACATTTATTCTTAATACTGATGCAAATCGGTAAGATTATTATCAAAGATTAACGATTATCGAAAGGCTTCCCTTGCGTTCTATGATGGCATATCCATTCAGGAATCATGGCCTGACAAAATGCTTTCTGTGGCGGAAAACGTTGTTTTCTGACGCAGAAAAAAGTGTTTTCTAATACGGAAAACGTTGTTTTCTGACTTGGAAAACAACTTCAGGAATCATCGCTCACCATTAAAAAGTGTATTTTCTGAACGATAATCATTGTTGGATGAAAAAAAAGCAGTACCTTTGCACCCAATAAACTGATAATATGGCTCGACAAAGAGCGACTAAGAAGAAATAGTAAATCGTAAATCAACCCGATGTATAGGACTAATACTTGTGGAGAGCTTCGGCTCCAGAATGCCGGTCAGGAAGTGACGTTGGCCGGCTGGGTGCAGCGCACCCGTAAGATGGGCGGCATGACGTTTGTCGACGTTCGCGACCGCTATGGTATCACACAGATTGTATTCGACGAGTCGGCCGATGCCGAGCTCTGTGCCAAGGCCAACCGCCTCGGCCGCGAGTTCTGCGTGCAGGTGAAAGGCACCGTCAGCGAGCGTCAGAGCAAGAACCCGAAGATGCCCACGGGCGACATCGAGATTCTGGCCAAGGAGCTGAACATCCTGAGCGAAAGCCTGACGCCTCCGTTCACCATCGAGGACCAGACCGACGGCGGCGACGACATCCGCATGAAGTACCGCTATCTGGACCTGCGCCGCCAATGCGTGCGACGGAACTTGGAGCTGCGTCACAAGATGACCATCCTCATCCGTAACTTCCTCGACTCGCGCGACTTCATCGAGGTGGAGACGCCTATTTTGATAGGTTCCACGCCCGAGGGCGCACGCGACTTCGTGGTGCCCAGCCGCATGAACCCAGGACAGTTCTATGCCCTGCCGCAATCGCCACAAACGCTGAAGCAGCTGCTGATGGTGAGCGGCTTCGACCGCTACTTCCAGATAGCCAAGTGTTTCCGCGATGAAGACCTCAGGGCCGACCGTCAGCCGGAGTTCACACAGATTGACTGCGAGATGTCGTTCGTCGACCAGGAAGACGTTATTCAGGTGTTCGAGGATATGGCCCGTCATCTGTTCAAAGAGATTCGTGGCGTAGAGCTTCCTGAGAAGCTGCAGCAGATGACGTGGCACGAGGCGATGCGTCGCTTCGGTTCTGATAAGCCCGACCTGCGCTTCGGCATGGAGTTCGTGGAGCTGATGGACGTACTGAAGGGCACGGGAACCTTCCCCGTTTTCGACTCTGCAGAGTATATCGGCGGTATCTGCGTCCCTGGTTGTGCCAACTACACGCGCAAGCAGATCGACCAGCTTACCGACTTCGTGAAGCGTCCGCAGGTAGGAGCCAAAGGATTGGTCTACGTCAAATTCAATGAAGACGGAACCGTGAAGTCCAGCATAGACAAGTTCTATACGCCCGAGGTTTGGGCTCAGCTCAAGGAGAAGATGGGTGCCAAGGATGGCGATCTCGTGCTCATTCTCTCTGGCGACAATGCCAACAAGACACGCGTCCAGCTCTGCACCCTCCGTCTGGAGATGGGCGACCGCTTGGGACTGCGCGATAAGGATAAGTTCGAGTGTCTTTGGATTATCGACTTCCCCCTGTTCGAGTGGAGCGATGAAGAGCAGCGCCTTATGGCAACTCATCATCCGTTCACGATGCCCAACCCCGACGATATTCCTCTGCTCGACGAGCATCCTGAACAGGTGCGTGCCAAAGCCTACGACTTCGTGTGCAACGGTGTAGAGCTGGGCGGCGGTTCCATCCGTATCCACGACGGTCAGTTACAGGCCAAGATGTTCGACATCCTCGGCTTCACGCCCGAACGGGCAATGGCTCAGTTCGGCTTCCTCATCAACGCCTTCAAGTACGGCGCGCCACCTCATGCCGGACTGGCCTTCGGACTGGACCGCTTCGTCAGCATCATGGCTGGACTGGACAGCATCCGCGACTGCATCGCTTTCCCGAAAAACAACAGCGGCCGCGACGTCATGCTCGACGCTCCTGGTGAGCTTGATCCCAAGCAGCTTGAGGAACTGCAGCTGAAGGTTGAAGTCAAGGAATAATAATGAATAATGATACACCCCCCCAAGCGATGAGCTTGGGGGGCTTGTTTGTTAATGCAATTTACGTAGTTTTAGTAACTCTCAATGAAAAAAGTGCCGTGAGCCTACAAAAGGAAAGGCAAAGAAGGTATTTCGTTGACATTGTTTGATTTATATCAAGAAAATGGGGCAAAATGTAAATAATCTTCGTTGAATGACACGATGTTTGCCAGAATGTCCGTATCTTTGCAGCGGTTTTTAGAGAAAGATTGAAAAGTTCAATCGCGAAGTATTTTTAATAGGTATAAGAAAAATGGCAGAAAAGAAAGCAACGAAGGCAGCTGCAGAGAAGAAGGTGGCAGCTCCGAAGAAAGAGGCCGTGAAGGCCGCAGCCGCTCCTAAGAAGGAAGCCGTGAAGAAAGCAGCAGCCCCCAAGGCCGCCAAGAAGGAAGCTCTCATCATCAACGCTGAGAACGCAGGTTTCAAGGCTGGTGACGTTTACCAGGCTTTGGCTACTGCAGAGAAGGCTCTCACCGTAGCTGAGATTGCCAAGAAGGCAGGCATCAGTGAGCAGGAAGTGATCCTCGGCGCTGGCTGGCTTCTGAAGGAAGGCAAGATCAAGGACTTCGAAGGTAAGATTGTTTTGGCTTAACCTCCCCCTGACCCCTCGTTTTGAGGGGAGTTGAGAGAGAATAGGGAAGGGCCGGGTGTGAAGACATTTCGGTCCTCCTTTTTTATACCACCATTAGGAACCTAACCTATGCAGGATGTGACCTGCACTTTCAGATACCATGTCTTACGACGATATTATTCTGCGTGTCTTGGCAGAGGCTGGAGAGAACGGCCTGAGCATCAAGAAGATTGCGCGTCATGTCTTCAACGAGTCGAACACCTTCTTCCATCAGGTGGCGTTCGATGAGGTGCATCATGACGTGCAGCGCTTCCTGATGAGGCAGGCGCAAAAGGCCAACCCGATGGTGGAGCACATGAAGACGCGCGGCATGTACCGCCTGAATCCTCACTCTCCAGAGAGCAGACAATTGATGTTGCAGTTCAGCGATGAGGAACCCGAAGAACAGCCGAAACCAGCAGAAGACCAATCGTTGTGGTTGTTCTAATGGTTATATTCTGTTGATTTTGTCTTATTTTCTTACTGATTGCATTTTTTCTACCCTTTTTTTCTGTTGTTTTCATAGAATCTTTGTATCTTTGCACCGTAGTGTAATAAAACTTCGAGAATATGGCTCAAGTCAATAATCACCTTGTTATCATGGCAGGTGGGGTGGGCAGCCGTTTCTGGCCCATGAGCACCACCGACCGTCCAAAGCAGTTTATCGATGTGTTGGGGACTGGCCGCACTTTGTTGCAGCTGACACTCGACCGTTTCGCGGGAATCGTTGATCCTGAGAACGTTTGGATTGTTACCAACATGAAGTATGCTGACATTGTTCATGAGCAATTGCCCGAAGTGCCTCGCACAAACATCCTCTGCGAGCCGTGCCGTCGCAATACAGCGCCATGTATCGCCTATGTCAGTTGGCGCATCAAGAAGAAAGACTCGAAGGCGAACATCGTGGTAACGCCCAGCGACCATATCGTGATGGACACGATGGAGTTCAAGCGGGTGATAGCCCAATGCATGAAGTTCACAGGCGAGACTGATGCGGTACTTACTTTGGGCATGAAACCTTCGCGTCCGGAGACGGGCTACGGATATATTCAGGCCGATTTGTCGTATAGCAGTCCGCGCAACAAGGAGATTTACCGTGTGGATAGTTTCCGCGAGAAACCTGATTTGGAAACGGCTCTCCGGTATATCAAGAACAAGAGCTACTTTTGGAATGCGGGCATTTTCATCTGGAACGTTAATACTATCGTCAATGCCTTCCGCGTTTATCAGCCAGCCATGAGTAAGATCTTCGATGATATGATGGATGTCTACGGAACGGAGCATGAGCAGGAAGAGATTGATCGCCGCTTCCCGGAGTGTGAGAGCATTTCCGTTGATTATGCCATCATGGAGAAAGCTGAGGAAATCTTTGTTTGTCCTGCCGACTTCGGTTGGAGCGACTTGGGTACATGGGGCTCGTTGCTGATGCAGACGAAGCACGACATGTATGGCAACAGCATCATCGGCGACAATATCAGCGTCTACGACACAAGCAATTGCATCATCCATGCCATGAATGAAAAGCGGGTGGTGGTGCAAGGGCTCGACGGCTATATCGTGGCAGAGGAAGACGGCAGGCTGCTGATATGCCAACTGGCCGAAGAGCAGCGCATCAAGCAGTTCTCAGGCGAGGGCTAAATGAAGAATAACAAGAATAATGTATGAAACAAAAGAACCGGATCATGATGATTTCCGGTTCTTTTTGATGATATACCTGATGCCATAGTAGGCAGCGACTATGACGACAATGGCGATGATGGCATACTTGATGTGGTCGCCGTATTCCACAATCTTATCGTGCAGCTGGTCTTCAGGAACTATGGTGTAGAGATACCACCCGAGGGCAGCGAGGATAATGTTCCATACGCCGGCACCGAGTGTGGTGTAGAGCAAAAACTTGCCGTAGTGCATTTTGGCAAGACCTGCGGGAATGGAAATCAGATGTCTTATGCCAGGTATCAATCGCCCAGTGATGGTGGCCACCATGCCGTGGTCGTAGAAATACTTCTCGCTCTTCTCCACCTTCTGTTGGTTGAGTAGACAGAGATGTCCCAGCCGGCTGTTGGCAAAACGGTAGATGACAGGCCGTCCTACATAGTAGGCTACGACGTAGTTGATGGTGGCACCGAGGTCGGCCCCCAGTGTGGCAAACAAGATGACCAGCCACATATTCAGGTTTCCGCCCGCAGCATGGTAGGCGGCAGGCGATACGACAAGTTCAGAGGGAACGGGAATGACGGTGCTTTCGAGCATCATCAGGAAGAAGATGGTGCCATAGTTGAGATTATTCAATAATGAGGTAATCCAGGACATAGTGATGTGGGATGATGGATTAATTGTTCGTGTCTGTGAGAATGAACTTTTGAGCGTAGTCGTAGTATTCCTGCGGCTGCATGTCCTCTGGGAAGAGCTCACCACAGACGTTCTTGGCTTCTATGGGATTGAGATCCGTGGCCAATCGCAGGTATTTCAGGAAGTTCGGCTTGTCTTTCTCTGAGTAGAAATACATCGCGATATAGCTATAACCGTCGATATTGTTGGGGATGGGGTAGTCCTTCAGGTATTTGAGCATCTTGAAAGCGAGAGAGAACAGTCCGTTGTCGTAGGCTGACGCAGCGATATGGAGCAGTATCTTGACAGGATTTTGCGTCTGATGGATAGCGTTGCTGAAATACTCGTAGGCTCTTGTCAACTCGTTGTGCATCAGGCACAGATGCCCTCTGAGCACGAGCATATCCTCATGGTCGCACGATAGCGAGTCGGTCTTGTCGATGTAGGTCAGCGCCTTGTCAAGATTGCCCAACTGGCTCTCGGCAAGTGCCATTTCTTGATAGATCTCAAGAAGCTTCATCGAGTGTGGGGGGGCGAGCTTTACTGCTTTTTTCAGATGTTTGAGTGCTTCCTTGTACTGATTTTTTGTCATCAGACAAATAGCGATGAATGTATGGCTGTCCTCTGTTTCGCGCAGTTCGTTATAGCGGCGGTAGAACTGCAGCGCCTCATCGTAGTTGCCTAAAGCAAAAAGCCCGTGAGCCTTGGTCTGTATGGCCTCGTCGTCGTCAGGATTGATGGCTATGGAGAACTCGCTGCTGTCGATGGCCTCTTGCATCTTGCCAGACTGAAACTGAGCTGCTGCCAATGTGTTCCAGTAAATGCTGTTGAAAGGGTCGACATCGATGAGGTGGTTCATGATTTTCTCCCCTTCTGCATATTTGCCTTTCCCGAAAAGGATGCGGCCAAGCAGCTCCAGGTATTCCGGGTCGTCTTTGTCTTCATAACGGTTGAGCCATTTCTCGGCCAAAGCTGTCAGGTCGTAGTCGGCGAAGAGCATGGCCACGTCATAGATGTAGTCCATGAGGTCATCGTCGTCTACTTCATCCATTTTCGTATCGAGGTAGGTGTCAGCTTTTTGGCTGAAGCCCTTCGCTATCATGATTTCGGCTATGATGTAGAAGTAGTCGAGGTCTTGTTTGTCTTCTATCTGTTCTGCGTAGTTTTCTGCCTTGATTAGGTTGTTTTCCACGCAGATGGCATAGCGTGCCCTGAACACCAGCGGCCCTATGGCGCCAGGATATAGCTCTATTCCCTGCATGGCAGCGTGCAGGGCTTTCTCGTTTTGTCCGTTCTGCTGGTAGTATTCTGCCAGGTCAGCGTATTCGTCGGAACTGAGAAAGGCCATATTGCCAATTTTCTCGCCCTCCTCATATTGCTTGAGAAGGACGAGAAAGTCGTCAGATTTGAAATAATCGTCGTTTATCATTTGTTGGATCTTGCCCACGTGTCTTTCAGACCGACAGTCTTGTTGAACACCAGTCGGTCGGCAGTGGAGTCGAGGTCGGCCATGAAGTAGCCGATGCGTTGGAACTGCAGGTATTCTCCGGGCTTGCGCTGTGCGGCGTATTCTTCGACGTAGCAATTATCGAGGATGGTGAGCGACTGCGGGTTGAGCAGTTCGCGGAAATCGCGCTCGTCGGCACCCGGGTTTTCTACGTTGAACAACCGGTCGTAGATTCTCACTTCTGCTTTGTGGCAGTGGTCGGCGCTCACCCAGTGGAGTGTCTTTCCCTTGATCTTACGGTCGGCACCAGGCATTCCGCTACGCGTCTCCGGATCGTAGGTGCAGTAGATGGTAGTCACGTTGCCCTCGGCATCTTTGTCACAGGGGTGCTCTTCATTGCATTTGATGATATAGCCATTCTTCAGGCGCACTTCCTTGCCGGGAGCCAGACGCATGAACTTCTTCTCAGCCACTTCCATGAAGTCGTCGCGCTCTATCCAGAGGTTACGGCTGAAGGTAATGGTGTGGGTGCCATCGGCCTCGTTCTCAGGATTGTTCACGGCCGTCATCTCTTCGGTCTTTCCTTCTGGGTAGTTGGTGATGACCAGTTTCACGGGATTCAGCACTGCACTCACTCGGATTGAGCGGGCGTTGAGGTCGTCGCGGACGGCAGCCTCGAGCAGAGCCACGTCGTTCAAGGCATCGAACTTGGTATATCCGATGCTGTCGATGAACTTACGGATGCTCTCTGGGCTGTAGCCACGTCGGCGCATTCCGCAGACGGTAGGCATGCGCGGGTCGTCCCATCCTGCCACAAGATGCTCGTCGACCAGAGCCTTGAGCTTGCGCTTCGACATGACGGTGTAGGTCATGTTCAGACGGTTGAACTCAATCTGTCGAGGACGGTAGTCGTACTGTTGTTCCATCTCCTGCAGTTCGTCGATGAAGTGATCGTAAAGCGGGCGATGCGGCACAAACTCCAACGTGCAGATGGAGTGGGTGACCCCTTCGAAGTAGTCGCTCTGTCCATGGGCAAAGTCATACATCGGATAGGCATGCCACTTCGTACCTGTGCGGTGGTGTGGTGTGTGGATGATGCGATACATGATGGGATCGCGGAAGTGCATATTCGGATTGGCCATGTCGAGTTTGGCACGAAGCACCATGCTTCCCTCCACGGCTTCGGGAGTGTTCATCTTGTGGAAGAGCTCCATGTTCTCCTCAATGGGGCGGTCGCGGAAGGGCGACGGTGTGCCAGGCTGGGTGGGTGTTCCCTTCTGCTCGGCTATCTGTTCGGAAGTCTGTTCGTCGATGTAAGCCTTTCCCTGCAGGATCATCCATTCGGCAAACTGCCAGAGTTTCTCGAAGTAGTCGGATGCATAGTAGAGGTTGCCCCATTTGAAGCCCAGCCACTTGATGTCATAGAGGATGGAGTCTACATATTCGGTGTCCTCTTTCGAAGGGTTGGTGTCGTCGAAGCGCAGGTTGCATACACCATTGTAGCGTTCGGCCACTCCGAAGTCCATGCAGATGGCCTTGGCATGTCCTATATGCAAGTAGCCATTGGGTTCCGGCGGGAAACGCGTCTGTATGCGCCCGCCGTTCTTACCTTCGGCCAGGTCGTTTTCCACTAATTGTTCCACGAAACTGAGGCTTTTCTTTTCTTCGCTGTTGTACTCTTTTACGTCGGTCATATCTTATATGTTTGTTTTACGATTGTGCAAAGGTACAAAAAATCGGTTAAGTGAGCAAAGAAATGAAACTTTTTTTCTTTCGTGCGTAAGAAATTAATCAAAAAGGGTGGTGCCCATCACAAATGGGCCAAAGGCAAATCGTTCAAGGCTTACGTTCTTCAAAGCGAACGACGGTGTGGTGGAAGCCCATGCTTTTCAGAAGCTGTGCCATCTGTCGTGAAGCGTTCTCTTCGGCGCTGCGAAGGTTTTCGGTGGTGAGGCAGCGTTTCCTCATTTGCCGTTCAGCGCGGAGATAGAGGTCGTGCCTGTCGGTATCGCTCCATTTCCCGCTCTCGTAGAACGACTGGGTGCGTGCCTCGTCGATGAAGTCCTGATCGAGCAGTTTGATGGGCGGCAGTAGAATGTTTATGCTGTCTCCTTCTTGTGAGATGGCATTTTCTTTCATTTGTTGCAAGTCTATGCCCAGTCGGAGTGTGCCGTAGTAGATGCGTATGAGCTGGTCGTCGGAGAAGAATCCGCGTCTGACGGTGTCGATAAGTTCTTCATCGGCGATGCTCAGGAACTCCCATTGTCCTATCTGGCGGATAGACTCTATTTGTGTGGGAGTGAGGCCGATTTGGTCGTCAACTTCAACTTTGGCAGTCGTGTTGTCGAGCCAGTTTTTGACCACGAAGAAAGCAATGATGGCCAAGATGATGGCCACAATGCGTGAAAGGCTGACCCATTGGCGTATGCGGGTGGTTCGGTTGTTTTTCCTTTTCATATTTCAATTTTTTTTCTGGCGACGGAATCGCCAGGCACTTTAGTCTTTTTCTGGTGACGGAATCGCCAGGCACATTAATTTTGGTAGGAGGACATGAGCGTCGGCATGTCGTCGAGGGTGAACTCCTTGCGGAAACTGATGGTAATGTCTTGCTCCTGGAATCCCATCTGGCGAATCAGGGGGATGAGCGTGTGGGCTGCTGCCTCTTGCGCCGTGGGAATGATGCCCATCTGCGGGACGGCGGCGATGATGGCGGCACGGCCTTGTCGTTCGTAGTTGGTGATTTCCTCGTCGGTGAAGTTTGCGCGGAGCAACGGCACTTGCTTCTTGATTTCCTCATGGTTGATGCGCGAGCTGGTGAGTTCCACCTGTGGGTCGGGCAGCATGATCTCTATTTTTTGTCCGCGACGTTTGACGTTTTTTTCTGAGAAGTCAGCAAAATCGATATAAGCCTTTAGCTTAGCGTCCAAAGGGATGGCAATCTTGCGGTTGCCCATAGGCAGCGGAATGTCGAACTCCTTGGAGAGGATGGTCCCCCGCAGGCGTATCTGGTCGTCGTGGGTGACAATTTTGTGGACGTTATATTCGGCTGTGTAGAGCTTGGAACACTTCTTTATCTGCATGACCATGTGGGGGATGGTGTCGAGAGAAGCGTTTCCCTCCTTACCTTCTTGGGGGGAGGAGTTGCAGGCGATGAGGAGGAAGAGTAGGGCAACTACCATGCAGCTGCTTATGGCGCGGTTCTTGGAAAGGCCGTTGTGAGACAACAGCTTGCAGAACTTGGGGGTTGGTGTGGTGTTCATTGTGGTGAGAGGTGAGTGGTGAGAGGTTAGAAGGGATAGCCAATGGCAAAGTGGAGAGTTTGTGCATCGCGGAATCGGTCAATATTATAGAATCCGTGTTTCGAGGTAGGATATGGTACATGAAGACCGATACCCCAGTCGAGTCGGAGGATGAGGAAATCAAGGTCGTAACGCAGTCCGAAACCTGTGCCGAGTGCCATCTGTGAGATAGCTTTATCGGCGTGAAAGCGTGTCTCGCCAAACACATCAATCACATCAGGATCGTCGTAGAGCTTATCGATGTTCCAAACGTTGCCGGCATCGAGGAACAGAGCACCATGCAAGTTGCCGAACAGGCGGTGGCGCAGTTCAAGGTTGCCCACCAGGCTGATGTCGCCAGTCTGGAAGAGATAGGAATATGAATTGTCGAGCGGTAAGAACCTGCCTGGTCCGTAACCTCTGATGGGGAAAGCTCTGACGCTGTTGGCACCGCCGATGTAGAAGAGTTCGCTGAAGGGGGCATAGTCGGTGTTGCCAAAGGCATAGATCACTCCGCCGTGGAGATGTCCCACAAGTTGTGTCGAAGTGCTGAGCTGCCAAGTCTTGGTGAAGTCCGTCTCGAGTCGTACGAACTGAGAGTAGACGTTCTTGAAAAGTTCCTTCTCTTGCTCGTTCCATTTCTTGCCGAAAGCCATCATGGCCACAGACGTGAGGTTTCCTGCTTCTGAAAGCGTCGTCTCCCAGCGTATGGGATTCATGGTTCCCGTCGGACTTGTATAGATGTAGGTATAGCGCATCTGCGGGATGAAGTAGTCGTCCATTGTGGTCATGAGGAACGGACTGGAAATCAGAATGCTGTCGAAAAGCGCCGTGTGGCTGTTCATGAATTGATATTTCACGGTGAGCGGACTGAACTCATGGCGGCTGTTGGCCGATGTCTGCCAGCGATAGGTCAACTCTCCACTGACGATGTGCATCTTATAATAATTGGGCCGGCGCACCACGTCGGAGGAAAACTTCAGGAGTGTGGTGGGGGTGGAGAAGAAACGCCGTCTTCGCGGTGTGGGTGTCGAGGTGCGAGGAATGCCTCCTGCACTTCGTTGCCGGAACTGACGGTTGCTGCCGAAGAAAGGCGCGACGATTCGTGGGAACTCAATAGCCGCATCGGCACCATATTCGTAAGCGTTCATGCTCTCGGAAGTGCCGTGAGTGGCCCATTCGTAGGATCCGTGGAGGTTGATGTCGAGTTTCTCGCCCCCGTGGAAAGCGTTGCGTTTGGTGAGACCTACTTTCATCTGTGGTCCCATGCGTCCGATGGTGCGCTTCATGAAGTTGGTCTCCACATAGAAATCGTAAGGTCGCTCAAACATGCAGTTCATTGAAACATCGAGCGTGTCGCAGGTGGCTGTTGTGTCGCGGGGCGTATAGCTGATGTCAATCATACTGAACAGTCCTGTGGCGTTCAGTTTGCTGAGCGTCTCAAGATACTTGTCGTAGCTGTATGGCTGTCTGGGACGTATGCGCATGCTACCCATCAGAACGCGTGGACGCAAGGGAGGTTTTCGACCACTGAATCGGAAGGTGAAGAAACGGCCGCGGATGCTGTCGGAGAGTTCCTCCATGAACGACTTCCTCATGCTAATGTCCACATGGCCGATGTACCATTGGCGGTTGGCCTCAGGGGGCAAGTCGCCTGCCAGTTGGAAGCGCAGCGAGGCTTTCGGTCCCTGACTGTCGCTGTTTTCTGTTGCGAGCTGTTTGCTTTTTGAAGAAATGGTATCGGCAAGGAAAATAGAATAGGATGGCTGGTAGTAGAAGTAGCCGTTGTTTCGGAAGGCCTCAGAGATGCGTTTTCGCTCAGCGTCGAGAGCGGCCAC
Source organism: uncultured Prevotellaceae bacterium (assembly GCA_902801375.1). Taxonomy (GTDB): domain Bacteria; phylum Bacteroidota; class Bacteroidia; order Bacteroidales; family Bacteroidaceae; genus Prevotella. The sequence goes on from CADCIB010000002.1 coordinate 60,955, forward strand.
CGTGAAGGCGTCGCCCTTCTTGATGGCTGGCTGTGAAGAAGCAATGAGGCTGTCGGCCTCGCCAGAGAATCCCACGTAGGCGATGGAGTCGACGGTGAGTAGGGGGCCGAAGCTGACGTTGTAGCCGATTTTCTGTTTCTTGGGGTTGTGCTGTTGTACGATGTCGTAGCTCACGCGGCCGTGCATATAGCCGTGGTTTTTCAGCACTTGCTGGGCCACAGAGGCCCGTAGCGCAGGATTCACGGCGCTCATCAGTACGGGCTGTTTGCCGAACGAGCGTGTCATCCACTCGGCAAACTTCCCCTCCTTGTCGGAGAAGTGGTTCCATATCCACAGGCCGTATGGGAACGGCGTGCGGTAGTAGCTGCTACCGAAGAGCGCGCCATTGGGAGCGGTGGCCAGTGCGGCCTCCACCTCCACCTTCGTCTCCTCGAGGTTCTGGCGGTGATGCTTGTCGGCAGGGTCGTCGTAGCTAATCTTCGTCAGCCCCACGAACAGATGGTCGTCATCGGGAATGCTGCTGGTGGTGGAACAGGCCGTCAGGGTGAGCAGCACGAAGGTGAGCATATAGAGTTGTTTCATGAGGCGGATCATTCTTTCGGATGGTGAGTGGAGTCGGCAGGTTCGCTGACCGTTGTCGTGGAATCAGGGCGTAGTGGCGTTGGCAGAGGGAGAGAGTAGGGTTGTTCTGACTTCAGGTTGAAGATGTCCTTGAAGTGCTGCAAGGAGCGTCGCCATACAAAGCCCACTCCGTATTCTTGTGTATAGCCGTCGAGCCAGTCGTAGACATTGTTCTCGTAATAGAGTTTCACGTATTTGTTGGCGGTGTCGTCAAGTCGGTATTCGAAGGTGACATTGTCGAAGAACGAGCGGTTCTGCTGCTGTATGTTGGCTCCTGTGGAGACAGAGCCGCCGATGGAGATTTTCAGGCGGTTGTTCCAGAAACGTTTGGCAAACTTGAACGAATAGTCGGTGTGCATGTTGCCCGAGGCGTCGGTAGTGTTGTCGAGTCCGATGGAGAAATCGAGTGTTCGCAGGGCATTGCCAGTGATGTTGTTGATCTCGCTTTGCAGGAACGAGTTCAGCGCGCTGTTCATGGAGAAGCCGTTGGTGTTGCCGTCGGCAAGGTACATGCCTGTGGTGAGCATGGTGACGGCGAGTTTGCCTCTTTGCTCCACAGACATCGTCTGCAACTCGTTGTGCAATTGCATGTCTTCTGGTGCATCGAGGGTGAACTCCAGTCCCATGTCGTTGAGTGTCTTGGTGATGATGACGCCGCAGTCGAAATAGACGCTTCGTCCCACGCCATTGTCCGACGAAACGGTGGCCTTGACGTGTTCGGTGGCTGTGATGTTGAGCGTGGGGTTCATGGGTTCGCCAGTGAACTCAATGTAGCTGCCGTCCTGGATGGTGAAGGTTCTCAACGGGATGATGGGCAGCGAGTATTTCATTTCGCCATTCGATAGCGTGTAGCGACCGGTGAGACGGAGGTCGTCGGCCGTGTCGTACATCATACGGAGGGTGCCGCCGCCCATGAGGTCGATGTAGTTGGTCTTGTCGGCATTGAGATAGGCCATCACATGAGCACCCTTCGATACATCCACGGTCATGTCCATGTTGAAGCCGTTGAGCGGTGGACGGTTGACAACGGTCTGTGTGGTGTCGCTGAAGTCGGTGAACTTCACCAGTTCGTCCAGCTGATTGTCTGTGGTCAACGGTGTGTCGCGCATGATGTAGTTGAGGTCAGTTGTTCCCAATACATCGAGCTTGCCGCGCATCTTCAGTTGGTCGAGCGGACCGTCAATGCGTCCGAAGAAATTGACGAAGGCCTGTCCGTAGGCCACGCTGCGGCTGTTCTCTTTCGCATCGATCAGTTTGAAGTTGTCGGCACGCATCCGCACATTCATGCGTATTTTGTCCAAGTTGGTGAAGTCGATGTCGCCCGCCATGTTCAGCGGATTCTCGTTGTAGGCATACATCTCGAAGTTTTCGAGCAGCAGGTGGCTACCCACGATGCGCACAGGGTCGTTGCTGAAACGCATGTCGATGCCGTAGGGGACGCTGACCATGTGGCAGGAGTCGAGGAACACCTCGCCGTTGACTTTCGGACGCTCCAGCGAACCCTTGATGCTCAGGTCGCCCTCACCGTAGCCTTTGAAGCCGAAGAGCTGGTCGGGTATGAAACCGTTGACAAGCGACATGGGCAGGCGTTTGAGCGAAAACACCATGTCGATGGCATCTTTCCGGTCGGGGGCGTAGGTGCCTGAAACGGTGCCCACCTCCTGTCCTTCCACCGCCAGTGTGCCGTCGATGAAGTGCGAACCGTCTTCCAAAGGCATGTACACGAACTCCGTGCCGAGGTTGCCCATAGGGTTGCCTTCGTAGGTCATCTGGTTGACGGTCATCGACGATGATATCGTGAAGTGTTCTCCTTCCTCCACATAGTGGTAGTCGCCGTCCACCAGTCCGGTGATGTTGGGCATATAGGGAACGACGGAGGTGATTTCCTCCAGATTGAGCTTGTTGAGCGAAATGGTCAGGTCTTGCAAGGCATCCAGATTGTCGTCGTTGGAATAGAGTTTCACACCTGTGCCGTCGTCGGCAAGGATTTCCAGGTCGGCTGACACACGTCGGTTGTCAGCCAAGAATACGTAGTTGTCGGCATTGATGCGTGCGGGTCGGTAGGCGATGACGGCGTCATTGTCTTTCAGGTGCAGGCGTATGCCGTTTTCCTCCATTGCGGCTTCTGCTCCGAGACGTATGCCGAGCTTGTCCTTGTCGTCGTAATAGCGAAGGTTGACGTTGGCACCGCGCTCAGTCAGACCGCCGTCGAAGAGCGTGTTGAAGACAAACTGCGGATTCTTGACACCGTTGCGTACTTGTCCGTTGAAGGCAATGTTGGTGGAGTCCGACACGAAGTTCACGCGCACCGTATCGAGTTGCATACTGTCCACCATGAGCGTGAGCAGGCGGATGTTGCCGTTCAGGCCCTCTGCGGGTGAGGTCTTCAGGTCGATGTCAGCATCTTGGAAGGTATAGCCCATATCGGCCAAGAGTCGGCTGAATAGGTTGTTGCTGCCCGTTTGCAACTTGATGCGTGCATTGGGGAGGCGTTGGCGCAGAGCCATCTGGTCGATGTGTTTCTCTTTCAGCTGTTTGCTCACCTCGCTCATCAAGTTGTCGCCCACCTTCATCAATTGCTTGTAACCACCAGAAGCGTCCATTTTCAGACGGAAGTCACCACTGTTGATGATAGCATGCGTGGTGTCGCGGCGGGTCAGGATGTCCAGGGCGATGTCGTCGGGCCTATAGACATTTGTACTGTTAGGCTCCTTGCCTGCAGTGCGGATGGTCAGGTCGCTGGCATAGCCATTCACCTTGTAGAAGTCCTTTTGATCGGTAGAGATGTCGAAATGGCCGCATCCGGCTACGGTCATGGGTTCGTCGGTGAGATGCAGTTGGTAGAGATCGGCGTGGGTGAGGTCGGCCGATACAGTTGCCTGGAGGTTCTTGGTGCCTGTAAGGGCATCGACATTGATGGTGCCTTTCAACAGTTCATTGTTGGCGAGGATGTCGGCATGTACTTTCCCATTTCCCACTTTGGCCTGTCCGCTGATACCGTTCAGGTTGTATTTCCCATAGCCAAACTGGGTGATGTTGGTCGTTGCTTCCAGTTTCGTCTTGGGCGAGAGGATGTCTGTACCTGCCCCCTTCAGGCTGATGTCGCCGGTGAAGGCCGTCATGTCCATGTCGGGGAGGAAGTGCTTGAGTTGCAGGTTGTTGGCCTTGATGTCGGCCTGGTAGGTCATGTTTTGGGTGTCGATGCTGCCTTTCAGCTTCATCCTGCCGCTGCCCTCCGTGGCCACGATGTCGGCAGCATAGCTTGGTCCGTCGGCCTTGATGGTTCCGGTCAGTCCTATGCCCTTGGGAATACGGATTCCATCTAAGGTTCCTTTCGGCAACATTGTCGTAGCGAAGCCCAGGTCCTGCGTCTTGGCATCGACCGTCAGGTTGGCTTTCAGGTGGCTGATGTCGTCGAGGTTAGAGAGCGTTCCCTTGGTGTTGATGTTGAAGGCCGACGGCAGCTTGGCGTTCAGACCCGCCAGTTGCAAGTGTTTCATGTTGCCCTTGGCCACCACCTTCATGGTCAGCGGAGCGTTGGGCCAGCTCTTCCAGGTCTTGCTGTCGATGGCATTGCCGGCCATTCTCACCATGTCTTGTTTGCCGATGGTGGCATCGCCTGCGATGCTGAGCTCGCCGGGGTGCTTCTCGTCGAAGGCATTCATGTCCATCGCCACTTGCGCATTGATGCTCGACTCAGGCGTGCGTAGCTTCAAGTCGGGCAGACTGATGCGCTGGTCGCTGATGTCTACGGTGCCCGACAGTTCCTCCAGATTGAGCCCACTTTTCTCCTGAAACGAGGCATTGCCCACTTTCATGGCCACTTCGGTCTCGCCCGTCGGGGGGCTTTTAAACACCAAAGAATCAATGTTGAGGTGAATGTCGCTCAGCGCTAAGTGGTTGTAGTCCAACCCCTCACGTCGTGGTTCGAAGCGGTTGTCGTAGGTCAGGCTTCCATCGTTCCAGTCTATCTTGCCTATCTGGTAGAGTCCGTTTTCCAAGTCGATGTTGCCGTCTGTTGCCTCCACCTTATTCATATATACGTGTGCGCGAAGGGTGTCGCCAGGCAAGGTGAGGCTCACTTGTGTACGTTCCACGTTCAGCTTGTCTACCAGAATCTTCCACCGGTTTTCACTCGTAGTGGTGTCCTCAGGAACCGAGTCGGCCATCTCCACATGAATGTTGCCGTCTTCCAAAATGGCCTCGTCGAGCCGGAGAGTATCGCCGCGCAGATTGATGCTGCCAGCTTGCAGGCGCAGTTTCTCGGCGGTACCTCTGACACGGGCGGCATCCACGAAGTCGGTCGTGTTGAAGCGCAGGCCGTTCACTTCCAGTTCGTCCACCTCCACCTGCTTTTTCAACAGCGGCCATAGCTGCACGTCCACCACCAGGCTGCGTATGTCGGCTATGGTGTCTTTGCATTGCGGCAAAGAGTCGTTCTGACGGAGCATGCGAAAGCCCTCCAACCGCAGGTCGAGCGGGAATTGCAGGCGCACGCGTTCCACGCTGATGTCCATCCCCGTCTTTTCGCTGGCCACGCTCGCCGCCTTCTTCACGGCCCAGTTCTGGATGGGTGGGATATATAGCGACACGGCCAGCATTGCCACAAGCAATACGGGTGCCAATAGCGCAATCCCCATCCATTTCAGGACTTTCTTCATCATTCTTGATGGTTATTTCGCTGCAAAAGTAAACAATAATCCCCGAAACGCCAAATGATTCTGTGATTATTTTCATCAGGAAAAAACTATCGTTTGCTGCTTCATCTGGTACCGATGATAATTGTTTTAAATCAATAAATCGCCTTAAAAAAACATATTTCCTGACAAAAGTTTTTCGTAACTCATTGATTCTTCGTACCTTTGCACCCGCATTCAGACAAGTGCCCGCTGCCACGAGGTGGTTATGGCACCTAAAGTTTAACAGAGGTTGGTGGCGTATCCTATTGTGAAGACAGGTATCGCCGAGGGCGTCAGAAAGCAAGGCATGCGAGCCAAGCCAGTCCTGACCTCATAAAAATAGAGAAGGATGAATAAAACGTTTAAGGTATTAATGGTCTGTTTTGTGCTGATGCTGTCAATGCCCGCTGTCACCCTCGCTGGTGGCAAGGCTAAGGCCCGCAAAGTGAACTGGGAACCCGTGATGAATGCCATCATTCAGGTGGAGAGCAATGGAAAGGCTCATGCGAAGAACGGAAACCAGTGCGGACCGATGCAGATCACTCCGATTATGGTTCGCGAGTGCAACAATATCCTGAAAGAGCGTAACAGCACGAAACGTTACAAAATGTCCGACCGATTCAGCGTAGCTAAATCGAAGGAGATGTTCCTGCTCATCCAGTCGCACCACAATCCTAGTAACGATGTGGAACACGCCATCAGGTCGTGGAATGGAGGGCCGAACTACAGTGTGAAGCACACACAAAGGTATTACGAGAAAGTAAAGAGTTTCCTCTGAACGAGGTGCTCCTTTTTTATGGAAGATGCGGAGATACGAAGCCCAAGGGCTCCTGTCGCCGCATTTTTTCGTTGAAAAAAAACAGAACACTTGGCCATTTGGAAAATGTTCACTACATTTGCACACAACAAGCAATCTGTAAATATCATCGTCATGAATCATCCCACTACTACGCATCGTTTCATATTCTTCACGTTAGGTATCGCTGCCCTGATTCTTGTCGCCTGCACAGGGCGTCAGATTCCTTCGGGAAACGGCGCCACCTCATCGGCAGCTGATCAACAACTCAATGTCCTGGCCGACAGCATTTCCGACTGTCTCGATGATCCGTCGACTTATGCCTTGGCCGACTCGATGCTCCGTCAGGTCTTTTCCATGCCTGACATAGAGAAAGCGGAAGCTTGGCCCATCTTCGTCTACCATCAGGGCATGTACCACTTCTACACAGGCGACATGGCTCAGGCCAAGACCAGGTTTCTGCGGCTCAATGGCATGCTGCCCCTCCCCGTGCAGGACAATCTCAGCATCAGCGTGCCACAAACGCTTGGCATCATCTACCGACGTGAGGCACAGACAGACTCGGCCCTCTACTACTACGACCGCGCTCTGCAGGCTGCCATCGCGCAGAACGACGAGGAATGGCTCGGCACCTGCTATCTGAACGTGGGCATACTCTACAACACCATAGGCCAATACGACCAGGCGCAGCCCTTCCTCGACAAAGCCGTACACTACGCACAAAAGACCGACGACGGCTATACACAGCTGTGCGGCCAGCAGGCACGGGCTAATAACGAAGTAAACTTAGGAAAAACAAAGGAGGCTGAGCTTGACATCCGACAGGCCTACTCGCTGGCACTTGAGGCCGAGTCTACCGACTGGCAGGTACGCTGTCTGAGCACCTTCGTGACGCTTTTCAATCAGGAACAGAAGCCCGACTCAGCGTCCCGCTATGTGGCCATCGGCTCAGAACTACTGTCGCAACTACCGCCTGAAGGGATAACTGCCATCGGTTTCCTGACTGCACGCGCGAACTACAATTATAATATAGGGCAATGGCAACAGGCTGTTGTCGACTACAGTAGTGTGATGAAAACAACGAATGCTACGCACGAGAGCGATGTGCTTGTTCGGTTGGCCAAAGCCCAAGAACACTTAGGCAACTATGCCGAAGCGCTGCACACGATGGATGTCGCTCGCCAGCGTACCGACTCCGTCGCTTCGGCTAAAATGACAATGCAACTCGCCGACTTCGACGTGAAGTACAAGACGTTGGAGAAAGACCTCGAGATAGCCCGGCTGACGACACAACGCCTGTGGCTGTCGTTGGGATTGCTGGCATTCGTGCTTGTGGCTGCTGCTTTGTGGCTGTGGCTTCGTGGCCGTCGCCAGCGCCGCGAGGCACAGATGCGCATCGCCACCTTGGAGAAGGAGCGCAGCCGCATAGCCAAAGAGCTGCACGACGGCGTGTGCAACGACCTGCTGGCTCTTGAGATGCAGTGCGCCACAGGCTATGATGCCGAACTTCTACAACAGGAACTGGGCCGCCTGCGCTCGCAGGCACGCGACCTGAGTCATCAGCTCATGCCCCCGGAGTTCTCGCATCTCTCCCTCCCACAGCTGTTGGCTCATCAAGCTGAACGTGTCAGTAGGACTACGGCTCTCCAGATGACTTTCGCCGCCAATCCTTCCATCGACGACAGCTGTTGGCAAAAACTATCGTCGAAACAGAGCCACGAACTCTACCGCATCGTGCAGGAGCATGCAGCCAACATCCTGAAAGGAGGCACGGCCAAGCATCTCGATGTGCAGCTGATGCAACAGCCTGACGGCAGTCATCGGCTCACGCTCAGCGATGATGGTCAAGCTTCTAAGGCTACTTCCGCCACTGGCATCGGCAACCGTACCTTCGCCGACCGCATCACCAGCATCGGTGCTCAGGCCACAGTTACCACGTTCGACAACAACAACCTCCTCGACATCCGCTTCTGACCTCTGATTCCGCATCGTCCCCGTTCGAAATCTGCCTTACAAAGAAGGCAAAACAACAGAAATGTGCGCGATTGAGGTGTACTTCATGGCTGTTTTTGTCACAAAAACAGGTGAAAGTTTATTCCATTCCATAAAATGGTGTGTCAAAAGTTTAGCGGAATGAAACTTTTTTCTTAACTTTGCAAGCATCATGAAGAATGTGACTCCTCATAAAACCTATAGCGTGCTTGCCCTCGACGATCACCCTGTGGTGCTTGAAGGCTTGAAGCATCTGCTCACAGCCCTCCACGGCGACATCGCCTGTGAGGGCGTCACAACCAGTGCCGCCCTGCACCGACAACTGGAAGAGGGCCGTTGCTTCGACCTCTTCATCCTCGACCTCGAACTGCCCGACGGCGATGGCTTCGCAGAAATAGCCACCATCCGCCGCCATTGTCCCCATGCCGCTATCCTCATCTACACCATGCACGAGGAACCCTGGGTGGTGGCGCGTCTGGCGCAGCTTGACATCCAGGGCATCGTCTCCAAGGGAAGTCCCGTCGGAACGCTGGCCGAGGCGGTCGCCACCATTCGCAATGGCGGCACGTTCTACAACGAGACCTTCCTGAAACAGATGCAGGAGAAGCTCACTGCCGCCACCATCGAAACGCCCGAATTCAGCACCCGTGAGCGAGAAGTCCTGCAGGGCATCTGCCAGGGGCTCACCACCAAGCAGATAGCTGACAGCATGTACCGCAGCACCAACACCGTAGGCACCTATCGCCGCCGCCTGATGAGCAAACTCGGTGTTCACAACGTTGCGCAGCTCATCGCCAAGGCGCAGCAGTTCCTTCAGCCTCCCTTAGGCGGCAAGGGCCTCTCGGATTGAATGAGGACCAGGGAGAATATCATTGTTTACTACAAAATAACAGATGATACTTAAACTACTACCATCATGAAAAGAATAATGTTGATATTGGCAACTGTACTTATGCTGCCTACGTTGCAGACAACTGCTTCAGCGCAGGGATGGCTCGAACAATTGGGCAGTGCAATTGTGAAAGCTGATAAGGACAGGCAAGCACAGCCTGTGCAACAAAGTGCGCTCTCACCGCAAAAGAAAGAGAAAACCGTGAGCCAGAGCAAGCAGGTGGACCATCAAGGCGGCGCGGCTGTGCTGAATACCGATCCGAAGGCTTTGAATATCAGTCTGAATAGTGGTGGCGCAATCGTGACAGATGTCACCGTGGCACTGCCTTCCGACGGCAAGGAATATGTGTGTTGTGTGTTGATGAGCAATTATCAGTGGAGGGCTAGCACGTTGAACGATCTGCAGATGCTGAGCGACCAGCTTTGTTATGGCGAGCAGATGCTGACTGGAAACGGCCGCCAACAAACGCTCACCATCAACGTACCCTTTGAGTATGACAAGATGCCAGCCGACGGCGATCGCTTGTATGTACAGGCGTACCTCGTGGATATGGCCAAAGCGAGTGTTGCGGGCATAGGAAAAATGGTGCTGGTAGACGAGAACAAGATCCGTAACTCCCTGCCTACATCAGAAGAATTTGAAGATGCCGTAGTAGGAGATATGATAGGCAACCTCTTCGATAACCTTTTCGGTGGCGGTGGAAATGATTCTTCCGACGACTCCGATGGTCAGGTGTGTCCCGACTGTGGCGGAAGTGGCGTCTGCAAAGTTTGCGGAGGCGACAAGAAAGATGTCAACGGCAAGAGCTGCTTCCACTGCACAGGGAATGGTAAGTGTTACCGTTGTGGTGGAAAGGGAAAGATAGTCGGATTCATGGGATTTTAGTATCCATTTTTTATAATCATCTTAAGCATTGTTCATCATGAAGAAAATCTTAACCATCATCGTATTCCTCGCATCATTTGCGAAATCTTATGCATTCACAGGAGAGGCTGAGATTAACGGCCTATGGTATAATATCGTGACCAAAGGAAAAACAGCTACAGTAATTCGTTATAAAGACATGCAACGGTATACTGGCGATATCGTCATCCCGGACAAGGTCAATTATGATGGTGTGGATTGTACTGTGACGGGCATAGAGAATTACGCCTTTATCGATTGTCCTGACATTACATCCGTCGTCATACCCAATACCGTAACGAGCATTGGGGAAGCTGCGTTCTCTCATTGCACAAAACTCACGCAAATCACGATACCCAATAGTGTTACCACGATTAAGTCGGATGCTTTTAGCCACACAGGCCTGACATCGATAACGATTCCGGGAAGTGCCACCTCGTATGATTCAGCCTTCAATAATTGTGAGCAATTGCAATCGGTAACTATATCAGATGGAGTTTCTACAATTTCGTCTGGTGCTTTCACCTCGTGTGTGAATTTGACGGAAGTGCATATTCCAAATAGTGTGACGAAAATTGAAGGTGGTGCATTCAGTCTCTGTTATAAACTCGCCTCTATTACAATACCTAATTCTGTGACAGTGATTGAAGGAGCATTTTCAGAATGCTATGCATTGACTTCCATCATTATTCCTGGCAGCGTCACTTCGATAGGTTGGGGCTGTTTTAGTCTTTGCAGCGGTCTTCAGAGGGTAGAAATCAAAGCCGATAACAGTACCAAGATCAATGATAGTGCTTTCTTGAACTGTACCTCGTTGAAAACTGTCATCTTAGGAAAAGGTGTCACCAATGTCGCAGAAGAGGCTTTCGCTGGATGTTCCGAATTGGAAGATGTCTATTGTTATGCAGTGAATGTTCCCAAGACACATCGCTATACTTTCAAAGATTCTTATATTGAGTCTGCTACTCTTCATGTGCCAGAGGTGTCTCTCGGAAAATACGAGAACGCTACTCCTTGGAGTCAATTTGGAACCAAGCTGCCGATAACTGATGAAGCTACTCGTATTGATTCGCCCATGATGAAAGATACACATGATGATACAGTTGTTATGGCCGACGGCAAAACCAGCAGTCAGCTCCACAAAGGTATCAACATCATTAGAAAGCAAGGGAAATTAATCAAAGTTCTCAAACAGTAAATTTGCAAAAACAGTATTGAAAAATCATCTAATGACATGATGATAAAATATTTGCATTCATGACACTTACGCTTTTGACGCAAAGCAGTTCGAACAGGTGTATGAGATGGGTGAACTTCGGATGGGCAACGGTAAAGCGAAGAAAGTGGTAAACAGATAGTACAAAAAGTAAAGGCCGGACCTCAGAAAGTCCGGCCTTTATTGATGGTATAGATAAAGTTACGATAAGGCTTCGAGGATGGCTTGCACCTTTTGCGGGTCGGTGTCTTTCAGACCGTCGGGGTAAATGCTCGATGCGGATGCGTGAATCTCTTGACAGCCAGTGGCTTGCAGGATGCGTAGGGCATTCTCGGCGTTTACGCCTCCGCCGGGCATGATGATAATGCGGCCTGCGGCTTGCTGGTTGAGCTGGTGGAGTAGGGGGATGCCCTGTTCGGCTGTAGCGGCCTGTCCCGAGGTGAGGATGCGACGACAACCTAACGTGATGATTTGCTCAAGGGCTTCTTCCGGTCGGCGACACACATCAAAGGCGCGATGAAAGGTGACGGGCAGTCCGTCGGCGGCTGCCATGAGGCGTTGCATGGCTGGTAGGTCGATGTCGTTTTCAGGGGTGAGTGCCCCCACGACAACGCTGTCGACGCCAGCTTCCCTGCATAGGCGAATGTCGCTCTCCATCGTGGCCACTTCCAGTTCGTTGTACACGAAATTGCCCTCACGAGGGCGGATAAGCACGTGGAGTGTGAGCTGTGGAAATCGTTCCTTGACTAAATGAATCATTCCCATCGAGGGCGTCAGTCCGTCGAGCGAAAGGGCGGAGCAGAGTTCTATTCTTTCTGCACCGCCAGCGGCGGCTGCTTCAACGCTGCGAATGCTGGCAGCACAAACTTCTAAAAGGTATTTCATGAATTCGGGAGTTTCAGGAGTTCATAAACCCAGACAAGTTTATTTTGTCGTGATTTCTACGATACGGTGGCTTTTGCCGTTAGCTTTGGGCAGCTGGACGGTGAGTCGCTGCACCTTTTTATTATAGGTATAGGACAGCTTTTGGCGTGATGCATAATCGACGACTGCCTGAGGTTTCTTTGTGCAAGCCAATTCAATGGCTGGGATTTCTGCGTCGAACACATGCAGGAACACGCGGTTGCCCTTCTTCGTGCTCACGCCCCAAGGCATGTCGCCAGTTGGACCGGCCTTTGTGCCGTAGACGGTCTCTCCGTACACTTGAAGCCATTGACCCATGTCGTGGAGTCGGTCGAGGGCTGTTGCCGGCAGTTCACCATTGGGCTGCGGACCGATATTGAGCAGCAGGTTGCTGCCCTTCGAGGCCGCCTTCACCAACAGTTGAATGAGTTCTGCCGACGACTTGTAGTTCTGGTCGGCCACTTTATAGCCCCACATGCCATTCATCGTCTGGCACATCTCCAATGGCAGCTGGCTCACCACTTGGTTGTCGGCCCATCCTGTGGTGTTTTCGCCAGGCAGGTCGCGCTCGAACATCTGGAAGTCTTCGCCTTCGATGGTGGCTTCGTGGTGGTTGTTGCCGATGAGGCAGCGCGGCTTGATGCTGTGGATGAAACGGTAGAACTCGGGCATGCGCCAGTTGAAAGGCACAGAGTCGGAGTCGTGATCCCAATAGCCGTCGAACCAGAGTCCCTCCACATTGGGATAGTTGGTGAGCAGCTCGCTCACTTGGTTTTTCATGAACTGCAGGTAGTGGGGATAGTCAGGGCGCCGCTCTTTGCCCGTGTTCAGTCCTGTCCGTCCCACGGGATAGTCGGGCCGAATCCAGTCGAGAATGGAATAGTAGAGGTGCAGTCGGATGCCTTCTTCTTGGCACGCCTCAGCCAGTTCGCCAATCACATCGCGCTCAAACGGTGTGGCGTCCACGATGTTATAGGGGCTTTCTGCCGTGTGGAACATCGAGAACCCGTCGTGATGGCGACTGGTAAACGTGATGTATTTTGCACCAGATGCCTTGATGGCTCTTACCCATTCGTGCGCGTTGAACAAAATAGGATAGAAGGCAGAGGCTGCCTTGGCATACTCGGTGTGGTCGAGTCCGCTGTTCAGGTACCATTCGCCTTGGGCGAACATGCTGTAGATGCCCCAATGGAGAAAGATGCCGAAACGGTCGGCTTCAAATTCTTCGCGGGCTTTCAGGTTGTCTTCCGATGGCACGTATTGCGCCATCATAGGCAAACAGGTCATTACGGCTAATGCGCCTGCCATCAAGATTCTTTTCATATTCGTGGTGATGGGTGTTGGGTTGATAGGTGATGGGTGATTCTTATTTCGCGCGCTCTTTTGTGCTCCGTTTGTCGCGTTTGTAGCTGCGATATTCGTCGAGTTCTATTTCCACATCGGGCTCCTCCAAAACTCCTTCGTGCGGCAGTTGGTACTTCATGTAGCGGATATTCAGTCCGCGGTCCATCCACATCCGCTCGTAGTAGGTCTGTATGGTGAGGATGGGGTCATCTTGGAGGCGAGGGTCGTGGTAGAGATCTTCCGTGCGTAATAACATGGGCAGTTGGTTGTGCTCAATGAGATACGTCGTGTAAGTAAAAAGAAAGTTGGAATCAGTCTTCAGATGAATGATGCCCTTGTCTTTTAGGAAATGCCTGTATCGCTCCAAGAAGTAGGAGGAGGTGAGGCGTTTGCGAGGGTTTTTCATCTGCGGATCGCTGAAAGTGAGCCAAAGTTCCTGAACCTCATCGGTTGCAAAAAAACGGTCGATGATCTCGATGTTGGTGCGCAGGAAGGCAACGTTGGTGAGTTTTTCCTTCAGCGCCTGCGTGGCTCCAGTCCATAGGCGTGCACCTTTGATGTCCACTCCGATGAAATTCATGTGTGGGTAGAGGCGTGCCAGTTCTACGGTGTATTCCCCTTTCCCGCAGCCCAGTTCCACAACAATGGGATGGTCGTTATGGAAGAACTGCTCTCTCCAATGACCCCGCATGGCAAACTCCACATCCTTCATGGTGGAGTAGGGGTGCTCGAAAACATTCTCATAACGAGCCAAGTCGGCAAACTTCTCTAATTTTCCTTTGCTCATAATGATAGATTAACGTGCTGCAAAGGTAAACAAAAATGAGCAAAAAGACAAGGAAAAGTGAAAAGATTTTGGTTTTTTCGTTGTTTTTTCATTCGAATGAATCCCCTTGCGTCTATAACAGAATGCATGTGGAGTGAAAAAGTTTGTCGAATGTGGCAACCGTGAAACATGCAATTGTTTCCCAAAACGGAAAACTTTTGTGAAAACTTTTTTTGAAAGATTTTCCCAAAAGTATTTTTTTATTTCAGAAAATGGTTGTATCTTTGCACGGAATTTGCGAACTTTCAGAAGGTAACAAACAAAAAATATATTTAAACGTATGAAGACTTACTCCTATGATGAGGCATTTGAGGCCTCATTGAAGTATTTTAATGGCGATGAGCTTGCTGCCCGTGTGTGGGTGAACAAGTATGCCATGAAGGACAGTTTCGGAAATATCTACGAGCAATCGCCTGAGGACATGCACTGGCGCATTGCAAACGAGATAGCCCGCATCGAGAAGAAGTACGAGAACCCAATGTCAGCCGAGGAGGTGTTCAAACTGCTCGACCACTTCCGCTACATCGTGCCTGCTGGCAGTCCGATGACGGGCATTGGCAACTCTTTCCAGGTGGCATCGCTTTCCAACTGCTTTGTCGTAGGCCTTGACGGTGACGCCGACTCCTATGGTGCCATCATGCGCATCGACGAGGAACAGGTGCAGCTGATGAAGCGTCGAGGCGGCGTGGGTCACGACCTGACACACATTCGCCCGAAAGGTTCGCCGGTGAACAACTCCGCACTGACATCAACAGGTTTGGTGCCTTTCATGGAACGTTATAGTAATAGTACGCGCGAGGTGGCACAGGACGGACGACGTGGCGCACTGATGCTCTCCGTCAGCATTAAGCACCCCGACTCGGAATCGTTCATCGATGCAAAGATGACCGAGGGAAAGGTGACGGGTGCCAACGTCAGCGTGAAGATCGACGACGACTTCATGCAGGCCGCCATTGAGGACAAGGAGTATGTGCAGCAGTTCCCCGTCGACAGTGACGACCCGATGGTAAAGAAATCCATCCGCGCCAAGGAACTCTGGGAGAAGATTGTACACAACGCTTGGCAGAGCGCTGAGCCAGGCGTGCTGTTCTGGGATACCATCCTGCGCGAGAGCATCCCCGACTGTTACGCTGACCTGGGCTTCCGCACCGTCTCGACGAACCCATGTGGCGAGATTCCACTCTGCCCCTACGACTCATGCCGCCTGTTGAGCATCAACCTCTATAGCTATGTGGTGAACCCCTTTACCAAAGATGCCTATTTCGACTATGAGCTGTTCCGCAAGCATGTGGGCTATGCCCAGCGTCTGATGGACGATATTGTCGACTTGGAGTTGGAGAAGATTGATCTCATCATGGAGAAAATCAAGTGCGACCCGCAGAGCCAGGAAGTGAAGGGCTCGGAATATCACCTGTGGGAGAAGATCAAGCGCAAGAGTTCGATGGGACGTCGCACGGGTGTGGGTATCACTGCTGAGGGCGATATGATTGCTGCCATGCTGCTGCGCTACGGCACACAGGAAGCCACCGATTTCGCGGTCAACGTTCACCGCACATTGGCTCTGGCTGCCTACCGTTCGTCGGTGATGATGGCCAAGGAGCGTGGAGCGTTTGAGATTTTCGATGCCCAGCGCGAAGCTCAGAATCCGTTCATCCTGCGCTTGAAAGAAGCCGATGCTGAGCTCTACGATTTAATGGTGAAATACGGTCGCCGCAACATCGCTTGTCTTACCATCGCCCCGACGGGCACAACGTCGCTCATGACACAGTCCACCAGTGGCATCGAACCAGTGTTCCTGCCAGTCTATAAGCGTCGCCGCAAAGTGAACCCCAACGATACGAATGTTCACGTGGACTTTGTCGATGAAGTGGGCGACTCGTTCGAGGAGTATATTGTCTATCACAAGAAGTTCCTCGAGTGGATGCGCATCAATGGCATCGACACAGAGAAGCGTTACTCACAGGAAGAGATAGAGGAACTCGTAGCCCGCTCACCCTACTACAAGGCAACGGCCAACGACGTTGATTGGCTCATGAAAGTGAAGATGCAGGGAGCTATCCAGAAATGGGTGGACCATAGCATCAGCGTCACAGTGAATCTCCCCAATGATGTCGACGAAGCGCTCGTCAACCGACTCTACGTAGAAGCTTGGCGTAGCGGCTGCAAAGGATGTACCATCTATCGCGACGGTTCGCGCTCGGGTGTGATGATACAAGTGGAAAAGAAAAAGGAGAAGCCCGAACCTGCTCCCTGCAAATACCCCGAAGTGACCGAGGTGCGTCCTAAGGTGTTGGAGTGCGATGTGGTACGCTTCCAGAACAATAAGGAAAAGTGGGTGGCTTTCGTGGGACTCCTTGACGGCTATCCCTACGAGATTTTCACCGGTCTGCAAGACGAAGATGAAGGCATCATGCTGCCTAAGTCGGTGACCAAAGGAAAAATCATCAAGCAGGTGAACGAGGACGGTTCAAAGCGCTATGACTTCCAATTTGAGAATAAGCGTGGCTACAAGACCACGGTAGAAGGTCTTTCCGAGAAGTTCAATCCCGAATATTGGAACTATGCGAAGCTCATCTCAGGCGTGCTGCGCTACCGTATGCCTATCGAGCATGTTATCAAACTGGTCAGCTCGTTGCAACTCAAGAGCGAAAGCATCAACACTTGGAAAGTGGGTGTGGAGCGTGCGCTGAAGAAGTACATCACCGACGGCACTGAGGCCAAGGGACAGAAGTGCCCCAATTGTGGACACGAGAGTCTGGTGTACCAAGAGGGTTGCCTCATCTGTAAGAACTGTGGTGCCAGCCGCTGCGGGTGAGATAAGCTGAAATCCTGACGACGAGATGAAGATGACAACAGGATATATTTTTCTGAAGAATGTGCGTTTCCATGCCCACCACGGTGTGTTGGAACAGGAGCGTGTCACAGGGGGCGACTTCCTGGTGAGTCTGCGCATGGGTTATCCGTTGGAGAAGGCTATGGAGAGCGACTGTGTGGACGACACGCTCAACTATGCCTCTGTCTACGAAGTGGTCAAACGTGAGATAGCTGTGCCTTCAGCGCTGTTGGAACATGTGGCGGGGCGCATCGTCAAAACCATCCGTCGAGAGTTTCCGGGAGTGGTGTCGATAGACCTGATGGTGACAAAGTGTAATCCGCCGATGGGGGCCGATTGCGATGGCGCAGGCGTGGAACTGCACATGGATTTCCAAGACAATCATGTTGTAAAGCAAAGTGAATATGTTTAAGCGTGTATTGACATTACTGACGATGGTCTTTTTGGCCACAGCCATAAGCATGGCCGCCTCAAAACCTTTTGTGGTGGTCATCGATGCCGGACACGGTGGAAAAGACACGGGGTGCGTAGGGGCTATCTCGAAAGAGAAAGACCTGACGTTGAAAATGGCATTAGCCCTGGGACGATACATCGAAAAGAATTGCTCCGACGTGAAAGTGGTGTACACCCGCAAGACGGACGTCTTTCTTGAACTCTGGCAACGGGCAGAGATTGCCAATCGCAACAAGGCAGACCTCTTTCTCTCGGTTCATATCAATGCCTTACCAGGAGGAAAAATCGCCCGTGGTTTCCAAACATACACTTTAGGAAAGGGGCGCGTAAGCGGCAGCAAGAAAGGTATTGCCGAGAACCTTGATGTGGCCAAACGCGAGAATGCCGTCATCGTTATGGAGAAAGACTATAGGCAGCACTATGAGGGCTTCGACCCGAATTCGCCCGAAAGCAACATCATGTTTGAGTTCATCCAAGACACCTATATGGAGCGCAGTGTGCAACTGGCAAAGTTCATGCAGCAGCATGTCTGCGCTGCCACGGGGCGTGCCAACGGTGGTGCCCATCAAGACAATCTCGCCGTCCTGCGTCTCACATCCATGCCCGGTTGCCTGCTGGAGTTGGGATTCATCTCCACAGCCGACGAGGAGCGATTCATGAACTCGAAGGATGCGCCTGAGAAATATGCCCGTGGCATTTACAACGCTTTTATCGCTTATAAGAAGAAATACCACGCCGGGGGTGCAAATGCCCCTTTAGCCCAGGTGCCCCAACCAGAGGCAAGTCAGGCACCACAGGAAACAAAGCCTCAAAAGCAGCAGGAAACCGTCCCGCAGGAAACAAAAGCGGAAAGCAAACGGCAGGAACCCCAGCCGGAACAAAAGCCAAAGGCAACCCAGGAAAGCATCAGTGATACAGACAGACCCGTCTTCAAGGTGCAGATTACGACGAGCGACCGTCAACTCAAGTCTGGCAGCAGCCAGTTCAAGGGCTTGACCGATGTCAGTTTCTATCGCGAGAACGGACTTTATAAGTACACTGTGGGCGATTCATCCAATTACAACGAAATATATCGGTTGTACAAAACCGTAAGGGAGAAAATACCCGATGCATTCATCATCGCATTCAAAAACGGCGAGAAGATGAACGTGCAACAGGCTATTCGTGAATTCAAGGCTAACCGATAGGTAGTATGTTTCTTCGCTATAGTTTTAAGACATAAACTCATCAACCATCATTATGAGAATCTCAAAGGAAATAAAAATAGCATTGGTGGGAATCGTTGGACTCGTCACCTTGTTCTTCGGACTGAATTATCTGAAGGGGTTGAACCTGTTCTCCATCGACAGCAAGTATTACCTCGCCTTCAAAGACATCAGTGGACTGTCGGCATCCAGTCCCATCTATGCCGACGGCTACAAAGTGGGTGTGGTGAAGGACATCAAATACGACTATCAGAACGCCAATGATATCCTGGTGGAGATAGGTGTCGATCCCAAACTGCGTATTCCCAAAGGAAGTTCCGCCGAGATTGTCAGCGACCTGCTTGGCAACGTGCAGGTGAACCTGCTCTTGGCCAACAACCCACGCGAAAGGGTAGAGGCAGGGCAAATCATCCAAGGTATGATCAACGGGGGGGCCATGTCGCAACTCAAGGACATGATACCAACCATAGAGAAGATCCTGCCCAAGCTCGATTCCATCATGAGTAGCCTGAATACGCTGCTGGCCAACCCAGCCATCGCACAGTCGCTCCATAACGTGCAGAACATCACAGCCAACCTGACCACCACGACTGCTGAGGCCAACCGGCTCATGGCGCAGCTCAACAATCAGGTGCCGGGCATGATGAGCAAGGCCAATGGCGTGCTCGACAATACATCAGCACTGACCGAGGGACTGAACCAGAAACTGGCCGAGGTCGACGTGGCTACCACAATGGCTAAGATAGACCAAACGCTGGCAAATGTGAATGCCATCACCGAACAGATGAACAGCCGCGAAGGTTCTTTAGGTCTCCTCATGCGCGACCCAGCATTGTACAACAACCTCAATGCCACTATGCGCGATGCCGACAGCCTGCTCTTGAACCTCAGAGCCCATCCGAAACGCTACGTCCACTTCTCAATCTTTGGGAAGAAAGACAAATGATTTTTTTATATTTAAAATGTGTCTAAATAGAAAATCTTTCGCGGTCCTCTTTTCGAGAATCGTGTAAGTGGTTATTATTAGTGTCTTTCCAATACATAACACAATATTCCCGTTAATGGCTGCCGATTTTGTTTTCTTCTTATAAACCTTTTATAATCAGCGATTTGTATATTTGCAAGAGCGTTTCTTTGTATTGTGTATTTTCATTGCCGCTAAAGTCCGAAAATAAAGTCGATTGCATGATATGTTTTAAAAAAAGATAAATCTCGGGATTTTTTTTTCTGAGAAATCTTTCATACCTTTGCACTGCAATTCGCGATATTTTGCCTTATATATAAATAAGGTAACAGGCGTGGATGGCATGAAAACAAAAAAGAATCGTTTCAATGAGTAATAACCCCCGCGAACTCTGGGACAACAGTCTTCAGGTGATAAGTCAGAATGTCACAGAGCAGCAGTTCGACACATGGTTCAAGCCGATTGAGTTCGTCTCGTACCGTCCAGCAACAAAGACCTTGTTGCTGCAGGTGGCGAGTCCCTTCGTGTGTGAGTACATCGAAGAGAACTTCATCGACCTCATGAGCAAAGTGTTGACGCGCAACTTCGGGCAGGGGGTAAACCTCAGATATAGAGTGCTGACCGACAGCGAGCATGGCTTGAAGCAAGACCTGCAGGCCGTCACTCCGCCGTCCATTGAATCGCCCCGACCCCGTACGCGTGCCAACCAGTCGCCCACAGCCCTGGATGCTGCCATGCCTCAGGAAATAGAAAGCCAGCTCGATCTGCAGCATACCTTCGATACTTTCGTTGAAGGTAACAGCAACAAGCTGCCTCGATCCGTAGGTCTGGCCATTGCCTCACAACCCGACTCGATGCAGTTTAACCCCATGTTCGTCTACGGTCCCAGTGGTTGTGGCAAGACCCACCTTGTCAACGCCATCGGCGTGCGCATCAAGGAACAGTATCCGCAAAAGCGCGTTTTGTATATGAGCGCGCGGCTTTTCATCGTCCAGTATTCGAACGCCAAGTTGCAGAACCGCATCAACGACTTCATCAATTTCTACCAGACCATCGACGTGCTCATTGTCGATGACGTGCAGGAATGGATGACTGCTCCAGGAACGCAGAGTACCTTCTTCCACATCTTCAACCACCTCTTCCGCAATGGCAAGCGCATCATCTTGGCCAGCGATCGGCCTCCCGTCGATCTCCAGGGCATGAGCGATCGCCTGCTTACCCGTTTCTCATGCGGTCTCATCGCGGAGTTGGAGCGACCTGACCATCAGTTGTGCTTGGATATTCTCAACAACAAGATTGAACGTGAGGGGTTGAGTATTCCTGATGATGTGGTGCATTTCATTGCCAGCACCGCCAATGGGAGTGTTCGTGACCTTGAGGGCGTAGTCACTTCGCTGTTGGCCTATTCCATTGTCTACAATGGACATGTCGACATGAATTTGGCTGAACGTGTCATTAAGCGCGCCGTCAAGGTGGATGACCATCCGCTAACCCTCGACGACATCATGGAAACGGTGGGTCGTCATTTCAATGTCACCACCAATGCCATCATCGGACGCAGCCGCAAGCACGATCTTGTTGTAGCACGACAAGTGTCCATGTATTTTGCGCAGAAATACACGAAGATGCCTGCCAATCGCATCGGCAAACTTGTGGGCGGACGCGACCACAGCACTGTGATCCACAGCTGCACGCAGGTTGAACAGCGTCTAAAGGTTGATAAGTCCTTTGGCGAGGAAATCCAGAGCATTGAGAACGCTTTCCGCTTGAAGAAATAATCTACCATCTTTCCTGCCCAAAAGCAAAGAAAACGATAAAAGCAGGCGGCCAACCCTAAGGATTGGCCGCCTACTTATTGTCGGGTCGTGGTCATTGCATGCTGGTGACCAGCTGGATAATTTCCTGAGCACAGGCCTCAGCCTCTTCAGGCGAATGAGCCTCGCTGTAGACGCGAATGATGGGTTCGGTATTCGACTTGCGGAGGTGCACCCATCGGTCAAGGAAGTCGATCTTCACGCCATCGATGTCGTTTACTTGTGCCTCAGTACCCTCGTATCTGGCCTTCACTTTGGCAAGAATGGCATCAACATCGGTAGAAGGTGTCAGGTCAATGCGGTTCTTGGCCATGAAATAGGTGGGATAGGTGGCCCGCAACTCGCTGACCTTACATGCCTTATGAGCCAGGTTGGAGAGGAAAAGGGCGATACCCACGAGTGCATCGCGGCCGTAATGGCTGGCGGGATAAATAACGCCTCCGTTTCCTTCGCCACCGATAACAGCACCCACCTCCTTCATCTTTGTCGTCACATTCACTTCTCCGACAGCAGCCGCAGCGTATTGTCCACCATGCTGTTCTGTGACATCGCGCAAGGCACGGGTACTGCTGAGGTTGGAAACGGTGGTGAGCGGTGAGGGGTGAGGGGTGAGCGGTGAGAGGTGAGAGAGCACATAGTCGGCCACAGACACCAGTGTGTATTCCTCGCCGAACATGCGTCCGTCTTCACAGATGAAGGCCAGGCGGTCTACGTCAGGATCTACTACGATGCCGAGATCGAAACCGCCGACGCGCATCTTGTCCATGATGGCAGTGAGGTTTTTCTCCAGAGGCTCTGGGTTGTGGGCGAAATCGCCAGTGGGGTCACCGAAAAGGAACTCGTAGCTCACGCCTAATTCGTCGAGCAGTTGAGGCAGGATGATGCCGCCCACGCTGTTGATGCTATCCACACAGACGCGATAGCCTGCTTTGCGGATGGCTTCCACATCGACGAGTTCCAGGTTGAGAACATTCTCTATGTGACGGCGGTTGAAAGAGTCGTCTTGCCGGTAGTGCCCCAGGTGGTCCACGTCGGCATAGAGAAAATCCTCTTTCTCTGCGATGGCCAGCACGGCTTTTCCCTCAGCGTCGTTGAGGAATTCACCTTCGCTGTTGAGCAGTTTCAGTGCGTTCCAGTGGCGAGGGTTGTGCGAAGCGGTGATGATGATGCCTCCTTCTGAGCCGCTCATCTTCACGGCGAGTTCTGTAGTCGGCGTAGTGGCCAGTCCGATGTCAATCACATCGAAGCCGCAACCGAGCAGTGTTCCGCACACCACGTTGCGCACCATATCGCCGGAGATGCGGGCATCGCGGCCGACAACGATGGTGGGACGGGTATTGGCAGAGTTGATGCAGGCAGTATCTTGAGCAGACGTGCTATTCAGTCCTTTGGCAATGAATGTGGCGTATGCTGTGGTGAATTTGACGATGTCTAAGGGGTTGAGCGTATCGCCAGTGGGTCCGCCGATGGTTCCGCGGATGCCCGAGATAGATTTAATAAGTGACATGATGGATGATGGTTAAATACCTTTCTCGTAGGTAATGGTATAGAAACAGGGGTAGACCGATTCCGAGGCAGCCACAGTTCCTTGTGCTGCAGGCACGATGATATTGACTTTAGCGATCTCGTCACCTTCTTTCTCCGGGCGGCCAACATTGATATAAAGCAGGGGTGCGAGCCATCCGGCAGGTACCGATGCACTTTTGTATTGAGAATACATCACACTTTCTCCAGCTATGAACGAAGCGGTGAAGGTGTCGGAGGAACGTCGTACGCTCATCTTGTCGACAACAGTCGAGTAGTAGAGCACATCGTTGGAGAGCAACAGGCTGTCGGTCAGTATGTTGCGCTCAGTAAACCGACAGAGCACAGTGCAGCTTTCGCCATTCTTGATTTGGCTTCCGCAACCTTTGCGCACAATCTGCATGTAGACGCCCGACGACGCAAACAGCACATACTCGTTCTTACTGACATCAGTGGTTTGGTTCTGTTCGTTGAAGGTTGCCTCGCTGATGACGTTGATGTTCTTGTCGATGATGTACTGCCTGATGGCCTTCGTCTCCTTTTCCTTCTGCTCGGCATAGGTCTCATAGTGGCTGCAACTGGCCAGAAGAGCCAAGGCCGTCAGTATCAGGAGGGATGACAATAAATTCTTCATAATGCGTGAAAGTCTGAATAATTCGGTGCAAAGTTACAAAAGAAATGTCAATGCGCATTGACAATTGACAATTATTTAGATTTATTATCAAGCTGGTTGATATCGGGCAGTTCGCTGATGGCCTTGAGGGCGATGGCTTCCACTTCGTGCGGCTCACAGAAAAGCTTTCCGCCAGAAGCATTCTTATGGCCTCCGCCGTTGAAGTGCTTTTGTGCGATTTCTGTGCACGAGAGGTCGTCGACACTACGCAGACTTACCCATACCTTGTTTTTCTTCTCTGTGTCTTCACGGAACGACATCGACAGCCTGACACCCTTTATCTGCAACGGCATGTTCACCACGCCTTCCAAGTCGCCTTTGATGTAGTGGAATCTTTTCAGGTCGCCCTTTGTCAGGATAAAGTAGGCCGCCCCTTTCTCAGGCACGTATTTCAACCGCCGATAGAGCACGAAACCCAACAGTTGCGTGCGGTCGTAGCTATAGTTGTTGAAGACGTTGCGGTAGATTTTGTCTTTGTCGATGCCTTTGGTCAACAATTGGCAGATGATGAAATAGATGTCAGGGGTGGAGGAGTTGTACTGGAATCCGCCGGTATCGGTCATCATGCCGCAATAGATGGTGGCTGCGAAGTCGCCATCCATATTGTCAAAGAGCCCCATCTGCCAGACGATGCGGAAAATGAGTTCACAGGTGCTGCACATTTCAGGATGAGAGATGGTGAGCACGGTGGTCAGGTCGGGATTGGGGTGATGGTCTATCATGACCCGTGGTGCCTGACATTGCAGCAGCATATCACCCATTGTGGCCAGCCGCTCAGCACAGTTGAAGTCGAGACAGAACACGAGGTCGGCAGCGTCGAACAATTGCTGGGCCTTATCCTTCTGGCGATCGTGGATGACAATCTCCTTGGCTTGTGGCAGCCAACGCAAGTAATCGGGGTACATGTCGGGCAGTACCATTCCTACCTGCTTGCCCAAGCTCCGCAGCAGAGACGCCCATCCTAAGCATGCACCCACCGCATCGCCATCGGGATTTTGGTGGGCACATACTACAATGTGAGTACTTTCCGAGATTGCCTGCTGAAGCTTTTCCAGTTCTTCAACAGTCAGGATACTGATTTCCATGCCTTAGAACAGGGTCTTGGGATATACGCCTTCGTCGACAAGTTGCTGGATGCGTGCCACGGTATCGGGGCGGTCGGCGGCGTAGGTCACACCAAACCACTTACTCGTGGTGTCGAGTACGCGTACGGTAGCTGTCTTTTCGACGATGAGCTTGTTGACCATCAGCGGGATGAAGAACTCCGCCTTGAGGTTCTCTATGTTCTTCGGGTTGCTGAGGAATTCCTTGAAATAGGCTTCTGAGTGCTGGAAATAGTCAGGCGTGAAGCCCCAGACATTCATCGATACAGGAGTGTTTTCGTCGAGTGCCACCCACTTGCCCTCCTCGTCCTTGTAGCGGATGGGCTGTGTGGCGGCTCCCTGGTCGCTGCCGTCTTCGGCGCAACGCACAATCTCTGTACGCTCCACGACGGTGGTCAGGTGTCCGTTCTCATCTTTCGAGCACACACCGCGTGCCACAGTACCATTTTCGCTGATGGTGTTGCCCACACGGAAGCCCACCATTGCATACTGGTTTTGTGCTCCTTCTGGCAGTTCACTCAGGAATCGGCCGATGACGCGGAAGCAGTCGCGGTTGTAGAAGTCGTCGCAGTTGATGACGCAGAAAGGCTCCTTGATGACGTCTTTGGCCATCAGCACGGCGTGGTTCGTGCCCCACGGCTTCTGTCGGCCTTCAGGAACGCTGAAGCCTTCGGGCAGAGCATCGAGGCTCTGGAACACCAGCTCTGCCGGCACATGACCCTCGTATTTGGCGAGAATCTGAGTGCGGAACTGCTCTTCAAAGTCCTTGCGGATGACGAAAACGATTTTCCCGAATCCTGCCTGGATGGCATCGTAGATGCTATAATCCATGATGGTCTCACCGTTGGGACCTACTCCGTCAAGTTGTTTCAGGCCGCCGTATCGGCTACCCATGCCTGCTGCTAATAATAATAAGGTTGGTTTCATGCTATCTTTACTTTTGTTTCTATTGTCAAGAACACACAAAGTCATGTGCCCTTCAATTCAATGGGCAAAGGTAAGCATAATATCTGAGTTGGCAAAATTTTGCGCGTTATTTCTTCCCACAGAATCTTGTCTTTCGCGTTTCATCGTAGTTTTAATATCGGAAAAAGAGTGTTTCTGATGCAGAAACACTCTTTTTCTGACTTGGAAAATGTTGTTTTCTGACTTGGAAAACGTTGTTTTCTGACTTAGAAAACGTTGTTTTCTGACTTAGAAAACAAGTTGTTATTCTAAGTCTGGTGTGTGATGAGATGTCACAACGGTCACTGGGCAGTGAAGCTGACAAGAGCGCTTCCAGTTCCCTGTGCCGAACTGCCGAGATAGACTCCGTGCCATTCGGTAGTTGCATCGGTGGGCTTGCTGGATGTCTTCACGTTGTAGCTGCTGTTTCTCACCATGCCCGTTGCAGTGAAGAGCGACAGCGAACTGTTGCAGTTGCCCTCGAAGCTGTAAGTGACGAGGTTGTTGCCGCTGGCATCGGCCAGTGTGTAATAGGATCCTGTCCTGTAGCTGACGCTCGACGTGACGAAGGCATAGCCCTGTGTGGCCCCCGTGATGGTATTGCCGGAGCCGCCCCATCCGCCGCCACCGCCTTGGCTGGCGCCTGCCGAGATGGCGATGCCCGTACCTGTAATCCTAATGTTCGAGTTGTTGTCGCAGTCGAGGCCTTCCTCTGCACCGCCGATGGTGGAGTAGGCAAAGACCACGCCGTTGCCTATGGTGATGGCTCCTGCACTGTTGTAGTTGGAGTCCACAGCGTCGTTGCCATTGCTGTAGCATACCGTGACACCGCCGTTGAAGACAATCTTGCCTGAGGAGTTCATGCAGTCGTCGTAGCATTTCAGGTAGAGTTTACCACCTTCGATAGTGATACCGGTCTTCGACTCCAATCCTTCCGAACCGCCTTGCGAGGTGTTGATTTCGGCCTGTCCGCCGTAGACCGTCACCTGGCCCATCACCTTGATGGCTTTGGCACAGCCATAGTAGTCCTGCTTGCCGCCGCCACCCCAGCCACCGCCGGAGCTGGTGCCTACGGCGCTGCCAGTGGTCGTTACAGTCATCGTGGGGCCGTTGCCGTCGGCCGTTCCCTGCGTGTAAGCACCGTTCACCTTGATTCCCTTGCCACCTTGGCCGGTCATCTTGATGGTGATGTCGCCACCGTTCAGTGCCATATTGCCATCGGCTTTCATGCCCTTGGCGGTATAGGCGTCGTTGGTGCCTGCACTCTGATAGGTGCTGCTGCAGGTGATGTTGAGAGTTCCGCCATTGGTGGTGATATTGGTGGCTGAGATGCCTTTGCCTGCCACACCCGTGGGAGTGATGGTCAGCGTGCCGCCGTTCATGACGAAGTCGACGGTCTTGATGCCGGTGCTGTAAGATGCGTCGTTGTTGATCACCTGCATGGAGCCGCTTGGAGTGAGCGTCACTTCGCCGCCATCGATGGTGGTGGTGCCTTTCGACTTGATACTTTTACTCATCGAGCCGCTGTTCTTTACGGTCACCGTACCTGCTGTGATGGTGATGTCGCCGTCGGCCTTGATGCCCGAGGCGTTGTAGCTCGTGCCCGTGTCTTCGGTGGTTTCGCTGGTGCCGCCATACTGAGAAGTGACGTTCGAGAGGGTGTAGACACGTGTGCCGTTGGTGGTCTGATAGCTGTTGGTAATGCTATAGTAGACATCCTCGCCCGAGGTCGGACCGCTGAACGATGTCGACTGTATGCCCACCAAGCCTTCGCGGCGGCTGTTATAGTCGTCGCTCTTGAAGTAGTAGGTGCCTGTGTCGGCCTGTCCGAAGTCGTAGTAGTAGAAAGTGAGCGAGGAATATCCACTGGTTTTCGTCACCGTCTGCGTGAGCTGCTGAACCAGTGTGCCGTCTTCCCGATACAGGTAGAGGTTGGTCCAAGTCTGTCCGCCGCCGTAGCCTCCAGCAGCAGGCAGGTTCACGTAGACACGATACGACTTGTCGGTCTCTTCGCTGCCAGTGCCCTGTGCTTCGGCTGTTCCTCCTTTGCCGTTTGCCTCGATGTTGATGGTTGTCGTAGCCATGCTCTCGTCGATGGTAATCGCACCATCGGCATTCAAGCCACGTCCGCCATTGGCCGTGCTGTTCACGGTCAGCTGTCCGCCCTGAATGGCAATGTCGCCCTTGGCGCGAACGCCGGCGCAGTAGTCGAGGTCGGTGCCTGAAGCATCGACGGCACCCTGCTGGGTGACGTTCAGTTCACCGCCAGTCATCAGGAAACGTCCTTCCGTCTTGATGCCTTTTGAGCCAGCACCTGTCGTGTTGATGGTCAGCGTGCCTCCCTTCAGCGATGCCTCGCCCGTGTTCTCATCCTCGTCCACGATGTTGCCATCGTCGTCGGTATCATAGCTCAGTTGAATGCCGTCGTCGCCAACACCGCTGATGCTGATAGTGCCGCCCTTCATCTCGAAATATTGGTTTACGTTGATGCCGTCGCCAATGGCCTTGGTGATGTTCAGCGTGCCAAAAGTTTTCTTCACCTCGATATACTCTTTACCCCAAAAGGCGTGGCCCGTGTTGCCCTCGATGGTGAGTGAGCCTCCACCTTTTAATTCCGTGTGGCCTTTCACCATGAGGCAGGCTTTCCAGTCGCCACCCTCACCATCGCTGATGCTGTTGGCGGTTCCCTCAGCTAGTTCCAGACTGATGCGCTTGCCGTCGCGAATGTTGATGGCAGCGCTGTCGGGGTTGTGAAGCGTCAGTCCGTTGAGGAGGAACGAGGCTTTCAGCTTGCCATCCATCCAGAACGAGCCGTTGTCCGACGTACCCGACAGTTCGTAGGTGATTTCGTCGCCAGCATACTCATCGTCCTGAACGAGGGCCACGTGTGCACCTTTGACCGTTGCCTCGACAAAGGGAGCGATGTTTCCCGCAATGACCACATGGGCCGTCTCGCCGTTGTAGGTCACTTTCACGGTGTTGTTGTCGACCTTTGTGTCGTCGATAGTGATGTTGGTGATATCGTTCAGCGTGTAGGTCCTTTCGCCGATGGTCAGCGTGGTGGCATTGCCAAAGGGCATCTGCCCGGCCTCTGTAGCTGGTATGGCATAGGTCACACTACCTTGGTTGACATTCACAGTCTGTGCCTGTACCCCGATGGCTGTGGCCATAAGGGCGGCCGTCAATAGCTTCTTCATCATCATTTTACCGTGATTTTAACCGTTTTCGTGTTATTCCTTACCAGATACACCCCGCGCGTCAAGACGCTTTGTGCTGCCTTGAGATTGTCGAAACGCCCATAGAAGGCGCCGTCGCTACCGTATACTTCCACTACAGTCTGTTCCATTTCGGCCAAAGCCTCACGGATGAGCGTGGGCGACTGAATCTCACCACCCTCAGCAGTATCGCTGAAATACATCATCTGCAATTCCTCTATCGGCAGTCGCTTCACCTCGCCATCGGCGGGAGTCAGCACAATCTTGCCATCGGCAAATGTGATGGTCAGTCCCATACTCTCTATCGACGAGAGCATGGCATTCTCACCAACTGGCTGCGACACCAGTATCAGGTAGTCGTAGTCGCCAGCCCATGAGCCTATGAAACTCATTGAGAGCATCATGGTTAATAATAATTTTCTCATTATTGTTCCTTTCTTTATGGGGTTTAACATGCCGCAAAGATAGTCATTTCTGTGAAATAAGAAATAATTATATCAGCATAAAGCGCGTTTTTTTCAACAAATATGCGAGCGGTGGTTATCTGCTTTCTAGGGAGTGAAAGTGTGTGATTACGCAAAAAAATGGGCTTTACTGTTGCAAACTTGCAAATAAATTGTTACTTTTGCACCCAATTTAAAAGGAAAATAATGTCAGAACAGAAATCTAACACACTGAAAAGAATCTGTATTGTAGCTGGTGCGCGGCCGAACTTCATCAAGGTGGCACCGCTCATTCGTGCCATCCGAAGCACGGAGAAAGCCGAGTATCAGTTGGTGTATACCGGTAGGGAAGACGATCCCACCTTGGAGGGAACGCTCTTCGACGACCTGCAGATACCACACCCGGACGTGTTCCTGGGTGTAGACTGCCAGAGCCTGAACGAACTGACGGGCCGTGTCATGGGCGAGTTTGAGAAATATCTGCAAACGCATGCCACGGATGTCGTGATTGTAGTCGATGACCTGGCCTCTACGATGGCTGCTGCCATTGTCACGAAGAAGCAGGGCATCCGGCTGGCCCATCTTGTGGCCGGAACACGCTCGTTCGACATCACTATGCCGAAAGAGATTAACCGTCTGGTCATCGACGGCCTCTCTGACCTGCTCTTCACCGCAGGTATCAGCAGTGTGAGTAATACCAACCGCGAGGGCACTGACCAGAGCCGCGTTTATATGGTAGGCAATGTCTTGATAGACAACCTGCGGTTTAATCGCAACCGTTGGCACCGTCCGGCGGTGATGGACGAATTAGGCTTGCAAGAAGGCCGTTATGTGGTGTTCACGCTGAATCGGAAAGTGTTGCTTGCCGACGAGGAGAAACTGCGGCAAATGGTAGAGGTGATCTCTATGCGAAACAGCGTTCCCATCGTCGCAGTGCTGCGCGATGAAGCCAAGAATGTGGTTTCACGCCTCGCACCCTCGCACCCTCGCACCCCCGAAGAGGCTTCCCTTGCCTTTGAAATCATTCCTCCCCAGCCCTATCTCGACTTCGGCTATCTCACCGCTCATGCCTTTGGTGTGATCACCGACAGTGGCAATGTGGCCGAAGAAGCTACGTTTAATGGTGTCCCCTGTATCACGTTGAACAGCTATACGGAGCATATAGAGACAGTGAAACAGGGCACAAACGTTTTGGTGGGAGAGAATCCGGAGCGGTTGGCCGAGGCCTTCGACGACATGCTGGCTGGCAGATGGAAACAGTCTACCGTGCCTGAGCGCTGGGACGGCCGAACGGCTGAGCGCATCCTGCAAATACTGATTAAGGACAATTGAAAAAGACTAACGACTTCCTATGAAACTGAAAAATAGCGTATGGGCATGTGTGCTCGCTGCTTGCGTGCTGACAGCCTGCCATGAGAAAAAGCCAAGCCAAGTGATCATTGCCCCAAAACCTGTGGCCGAGAAACCGCAAGGGCCGCAGCGTATGGGGGAGACGAACCAGAAGGAGAACGTACAGTGGTTGGGAAAAAGCTATACGGTGGAGGTGAAACGTGCCTCTGCTGACAGTCTGCCCAAGGTGAAAGACGAGTCAGGAAAAGAATACTTCGACAACCTGATACGGGTGAAGGTGACGCGCGAGGACGGTTCGGAGTTCTTCAACCGCGTCTTCTCGAAGAAGAGTTTTGCCAACTATGTGGACGAAAATGTCTTGAAGAACAGCGCTTTACTGGGCATTGTGCTGGTAGAACCGCAGGGCGACAACCTTGTGTTTGGAGCCAGTGTCGGGTCGCCCGATGCCCTGAGCGACGAGTATATCCCGTTGGTGCTCACCATCTCACGTATGGGCGATGTGGGCATCAAGAAAGACACACAACTCGACTCCACCAGTCCGGAAGAGGATGAAGGAGTCTGATAGGGTGTTGGCACTGTGAAACAGCAACTGACGGAATCAGCAAATCGCTTTTATTCTATATTCAAGGTCAGCTCTACGGGACAATGGTCGGAACCGAAAATGTCGGTGTGGATTTTTGCGTCCTGTAGGCATTCCTTCAGGCGTTCTGACACCACGAAGTAGTCGATACGCCATCCTGCATTCTTCTCGCGAGCGCGGAAACGGTAGCTCCACCACGAGTAGATGTCAGTCTGGTCGGGGTAGAAGAAACGGAAAGTATCAATGAAACCATTCTCTAGGAGTGTGCTGAACTTGGCGCGCTCCTCGTCGGTGAAGCCCGCATTGCGACGGTTGGTCTTCGGGTTCTTCAGGTCTATCTCTTGATGGGCCACGTTCAGGTCGCCGCAGAAGACGACGGGTTTCTTCTGGTCAAGGTCTTTCAGATAATGGAGGAAGGCGTCTTCCCATTCCATCCTGTAGTCCAAACGGCGCAGGCCATCCTGCGAGTTGGGCGTGTAGACGGTGACAAGATAGAACGAAGGCATCTCTAATGTGATCACACGCCCTTCGTGGTCGTGCTCGTCGATTCCCATTCCGTAACTGACACTGAGAGGCTTGTGGCGTGTGAAAATAGCGGTGCCGGAATAGCCTTTCTTGTCGGCATAGTTCCAGTACGACTCATAACCTTCAAATTGCAAGTCGAGCTGTCCGGCTTGCATCTTGGTTTCTTGCAGGCAGAAGAAGTCGGCATCGAGTGTTTTGAACACGTCGCTGAATCCTTTTCCCTCACAGGCGCGCAGCCCGTTGACGTTCCAACTGATGAGTTTCATATTCTTTGGACATAAAAAACGGGGCAGGTCATCAAAGACCGCCCCGTTGTTGGGTTAGAATTTTGCCATTTTGATGGCCACCACGGCGCATTCCTCGCCTTTGTTACCATATTTCCCACCACTTCGCTCAATGGCTTGTTGCAAATCGTTGGTGGTGAGCAACCCGTAGACTACGGGAATCTGGCTGGTGGCATTAAGTTGGGCGATGCCCTGTGTGACGCCCTGACAGATATAATCGAAATGGGGTGTTTCCCCGCGAATCACGCTGCCGAGGATGATGACGGCATCGTAACCGTCGTTGAGTGTCATCTGATGGGCACCGTAGATGAGCTCGAAACTGCCGGGTACGCTTTTCACGTGGATGTTTTCAGGCAGTGCGCCATGCTTCTCCAGAGTGGAAACAGCACCGTCAAGCAGTGCCCCTGTAATCTCACTGTTCCATTCCGACACCACAATGCCGAAACACATGTTACTGGCATCGGGCACCTTTTCAGTCCTGTCCTTCGACAGATGATGGAGGGCTGTAGACATTATTTGACAGAGAGACGTTCGATATACTTGTCAATCTCCTGGCTGATAGAGGCGTTGACATACTTTTTCTTAATGTCCTGATAGATGGCGAGAGCCTCGTCTTTCTTGCCCTGCTTCTCCAGGATCTCTGCAGCCTGCACCAGGAAAGTGGGGGCTATCGAGTTGTTGATGCCGTCGGCAGCCTTGTCGTCGGCCATCTTGGCGGCCTTCTTCAAATTCTGAACAGCCTTGTCCAACTGGTCTACGTGAGCGTAGGCATTGCCCAGGGCTGCCACAGCTGCGGGACCAACCATCTGGTCGCTGGCAGGAGAGTACTTCTCAAGGTAGTTGATAGCCTCGTTCCATTTGCCAAGATTGGCATAGCAGAGACCAGCATAAAGCTCAGCAAGGTTGCCTGCCTTGGTACCGCTGTAGTCGGAAGCCACTTTCAAGAAACCGCCGAAACCAGCCTTGTCGCCATTGAGAGCCTTTTCGAAGTCACCACTCATGAAGAGCTCCTGACCTTTGGCCAGTACGGTGCTTGCCTCTGCCTCGTGGGGCTGCTTGTACAAGTTGTTGTAGAGAATCGTTCCGGCCACGATAGCGATGATGGCCACTACTGCGATGATGATGGCCTTCTTATATTTCATGAAGAAGGCTTCCTGCTTGTTGAGAGTCTCAACTTGCTGTTCGTTTTTTACGTTTACTTTTGCCATTATTATTATGATTTTTGTTTCCTATTTCGCAAAATCGGCTGCAAAGTTACGGATTTTCTTTTGAATATTGAAATTTATTGCAGACTTTTTTCGTTTTTCTTGAAAAAAGGTGTAACTTTGCGTGGTAAATCACGTAAAAGTCATGATTCTCGAGAGATTAAACATATTGAACTACAAGAGCATCCACGAGGCATCCCTTGCGTTGTCGCCGAAAATCAATTGCTTCATCGGCCACAACGGAGCGGGGAAAACCAACTTGCTGGACGCCGTCTATTACCTGTCGTTCTGCCGAAGTGCCTTTACCACCATCGATTCGCAACTGGTGAACCACGATGCTGACTTTTTCGTGCTCGAAGGGTCGTACCTTTCAGACAATGGAGAAGCAGAGCAGGTGTACTGTGGGCTGAAACGTGGCACGAAAAAGCACTTTAAACGCAACAAGAAAGAATATAAACGGCTGTCGCAGCACATTGGTCTCATCCCCTTGATCTTCGTCTCACCATCCGACACCTTCCTGATAGAGGGAGGAAGTGAGGAGCGCCGCCACTTCATGGATGTGGCCATTGCGCAGTATGACAATACTTATATTGATGCACTGAACCGCTACAACAAGGCGCTTCAGCAGCGCAACACCTTGCTGAAGATGGAGGACGAACCCGACATGGAACTGATGAAAATCTGGGAAGAGCAAATGGCCGTTGAGGGTGAGACCGTATTCAAAAAACGCGAAGCCTTTGTAGAGGCTCTCATCCCCGTGTTCCAGCACATCTATCAGACCATCTCTGATGACCGCGAACAGGTGTCGTTGGCCTATGTGTCGCATTGCCAGCGTGGTTCGCTGCTCGATGTCATCCAACGCGACCGTTCCAAGGACCGCATTATGGGTTTTTCGCTTCATGGCATCCACCGCGATGATCTGGAGATGATGCAGGGCGGTTTCCCCATGAAACGTGAGGGTAGCCAGGGGCAGAATAAGTCGTATGTGATTGCGCTGAAACTTGCGCAGTTTAGTTTCCTTCGGCAGTCGGGTAGGAGAGTGATGCCATTACTCTTGCTTGACGACATCTTCGACAAACTCGATGCACAGCGTGTGGCTCGTATCGTGAACCTTGTGGCCACCGAGGACTACGGCCAGATTTTCATCACCGATACCAACCGCGACCATCTGGACCAGCTGCTCCTCCACGCCGACTTCGACCACCGACTTTTCCATGTGGCCGACGGTGACATCACTTCTTGAGCTTTGTTGATGCATTCTGAGGTTGACACGAACCAAGCATAATCTGTAGGCAAATCATCTTTTGAAATCGCAATATAGTTTTCATTCATCAGTTTTTGTGTCTCAAACTGCCAGTTATGACATAAAAACTGGCAGTTTGAGCGTCATAAACAGAAATTATTCTATAGTGTAGCTTGTTATTTGCAGGGGAAAGCGACAGATGAGGATTCGTTCTCATTTACTCGTTGGTTGTCCGTTTTTTTCCTTATTATTTGGCAGTATGAAAAAAAGTTCGTATATTTGCCCGGAAATTTGGTGTTATATACCTATTTCTTTATATAATGATAGAGAGTAGTGTCATTATTGAGACCATTAATCGTTGGAACGAAGATTCGCTCCGGCTTATCTATACGCATCATTATAAGTTGCTGATGGCCTATGCCATCCAGTTGCTGGGTGAGCGTACGGAGGCCGAGGATGCCGTGCAGGATGTGTTGTTGAACACCTGGGAGCAGCGAAACGCTTATGAAACCGAACGTCACCTGCGCATTTATCTCTTCAATGCTGTGAGAAACCGTTGTCTCACTATCTTGAATCATCTGAATGTGACTGTGAGTCATCAAGAGAGACTGCGGAGGGAATATCGTGAGATGGCTCTGGAAGACCATTCCATTGCCTTACACAAGGAAGAAGTTTATCGTCAGCTGTTTCTTGCCATTGACCAAATGCCTTCCAAGCAACGTAAGATTTTCCTTTTGGCCATTGAGGGCAAGCGTAATTCGGAGATTGCCGAGATATTGGAAACCAATATCAATACCGTAAAAGCCTTGAAGCGAAGGGGTATTGCGAGGTTGAGAGCGACGCTCCAACCCGATGCCTTGTTGTTGTTGGCTCTGCTTCTTGAATAATTCTTTTCTTTTTTTGCAACTTTTTATGTCTTAACACGTATAAGATATAATAAGAATGGTATGGCAGCGGCTGGGCCGCGGCCCAAAGAACACAAACGTTTATATGTTACAAGATAAGAATGTCATTCTTGCCCGTATGATAATGGGCGAGGCAACCGAACAAGAATGCCAGTATCTGAAGGAGAATTGTTCCCAGGAGGAATTGGCCGAGATTTTGAATGCCAACGATTTGGCAGAACGTTATCGTATCTATGCCAGCATAGACGAGAAGGAGGCTTATGAGAAAGCGAGTGTAGTATTATTAAAAGGTTCGCGCGCGAGGTTCCGCTTTCTTCACCGACAGACGTTGTGGCGAGTAGCTGCCGTGGTCCTGCTTCTGATTGTTGGAGGTGCCTGGTGGTGGTATCGGGACTATACGAAGGTGACGCCCCCAGAAATTTCACAGGATGTGCTGGCCGCCATCCAGACCAGCAAGGAGCGTGGAAAGAGTGAGGCCCGTATTGAAACCCTCTCCGCCAACTCCCCTGCAGTCATCGACAATGACGGTGGCTTCACTGAAGAGATGATCCAGCAACTCCTTGAAAAGGTCAGCTCGTCGGAAAGCACAGCTCCCGTCGAGGGGGCAGGGGGAGTGCAGCCCACAGGCAAAGAGTCGTTGGAGCTGATTTCCACTTTGCACGATAAGGAATTCTGGCTCACCCTCGACGATGGCACGTTGGTACACATGAACTCCAGCAGCCGTATTATCTATCCGGAGAAATTCTCACGTGACCGTCGTGATGTGATTCTCACCGGTGAGGCCTATTTCATGGTGGCCAAGGACAAGAGCCGTCCGTTTATGGTCCATACACCACAGGGAGATGTGAAGGTGTATGGTACGGAATTCCATGTCAACACCCGCTCGCGCAGCGAGAACGGCCAGCGTAATGCCACCTCCGTCGTTCTTGTCGAGGGTAGTGTGGGTGTTACCCCTACGGGAGGCACAGAGTATATGCTCACGCCAGGTCAGCAGTTCTCCATCCTCGACGGACAATGCCTCATCCAGGAGGCTGACCTCCGGCCCTATATTGCATGGAACACCAGGAAGTTTGATTTCGACGATTATCCGCTACAGGATTTGATGGAGATCATTTACCGTTGGTATAATATCGACTACGTCATCGCCGATCCTGCCGTCAACAGCACTCTGGTGAGTGGCAGCATCAGCCGTTACGACACCATTGAGCCATTGCTCCATGCTATCAGTAAGATTACGGGTCATCCCATCACCATCAAGAACAACACAATATATATCAATAAATAACCTATTTTATTAACTACTAATTTTTTTAGTATGAAGAAAAACAAGAAAACCAAGCTGGTATCCTTCCTTATAGCGATGGTACTATGGCTCCCGATGGCTACTGCCGTGGCGGCTCCTGCACAAGGGCCGTTGGACAAGCCGGTGACGCTGTCGTTGGAGAGGACAACTGTGAAAGATTTCTTCACTCAGGTGAAGAAACAGACAGGACTCGACTTTATCTATAGTTCCGAGCTCCTTCGCACGCTTCCACGGGTTACTGTCAAGGCCACCAACAAGCCTGTTGGTCAGGTACTTGATGAAGTCATGGGAATGATCAACTGCACTTATGACATTGAAGGGACGCTTGTCACCGTCACGAAGCAGTTGCCGAAAGACCGTAACCGCACGGCGACGGGTGTCGTTAAGGACGAGACGGGTGAAATCCTTGTGGGTGTGCCCGTCTGCATTGGAGACTCGAAAGTGTGCACCGTGACCGATGTTGAGGGAAAGTACATTCTGAAGATTCCCTCGGAGGCATGTACGCTGAAGTTCACTTACGTCGGTATGGAGGATACCTACATCCAGGTACCCGCCGGACGCGACGTGGCTACGGTGAACGTAACGATGAAAAGTTCCACGCTGTTAGAGGAAGTGGTGGTCATCGACAATGGTATGTACACCCGCAAGGCGGACAGCTTTACGGGTTCGGCCACCGTCTTCAAGAAGGAAGACCTGCGACTGGCCGGTAACACCAACGTGCTGAACAACCTGAAGAATCTTGATCCTTCGTTCCACTTCGCTGAGAACCTCTCTATCGGTAGCGACCCCAATGCGCTGCCCGACATCAACCTGCGAGGACAGTCGGGATTCCCCGATCTCAAGGGCGAGTACCAGACCAACCCCAACCAGCCGCTGTTCATCGTCGATGGCTTCGAGACATCGCTCACCAAGGTGATGGACATGGACATGAACCGTATAGAGAACGTTACCATCCTGAAAGATGCCGCCGCCAAGGCCATCTATGGTTCGAAGGCAGCCAACGGTGTGGTGATCATCGAGACCGTGAAGCCAAAGAGCGGCAGCCTCAACGTGACCTACACGGGACAGGTGACCTTCAGCTTCCCCGACTTCAGCAGCTACAACCTTACCAACGCAGCAGAGAAACTGCAGGTGGAGAAGAACGGCGGACTGTTCACCTATATTGGCGACAACGGCATTGAGCAGTGGGAGAACGCTGCCATGCAGCACGAATACAATGAGTACTACAACATGCTTTACGAGCAGGTGCTGCGCGGCGTGGACACTGACTGGCTGGCACAGCCCGTGAGGAACAGCGTGGGGCATAAGCACACAGTGTATATCGAGGGCGGTAACAACGAGTTCCAGTACGGCATCGATTTCGCCTACAACAATGTGGAAGGTGTGATGAAAGGTTCCGACCGCAACACCATCAGCGGTGGGCTTACCTTCAGCTACCACTTCAAAAAACTCCTTTTGCGCGATAACCTTGAAGTGATGTATAACAAGGCGAACAACTCGCCCTGGGGCACCTTCTCGCAGTACACCTCCATGAACCCCTACTACGAGCCATACGACGCTGACGGCAAACTGATCAAGGAATACTCGCGACTGGTGAAGGGTACGTTCGACAACCGCTCGGTGGTGACTAACCCCATGTGGAACGCACATATCCGCACCAAGGACTCGAACAACTACGCACAGATCAACAACAACTTCTACGCCGAGTATCGTTTCACCAACGACTTCAAGGCTATCGGTCGATTCGGCATCATGCGTCAGGACAACCGCGAAGACGTGTTCCATCCCGCCACGCATACTGACTTCGTGAACTATACCAGCGAGGAGCTGATCAAGCGGCGCGGCACCTACCAGTACACCGACGGTTTCAGTTATCAGGTGACTGGCGACATCAGCGTGAACTACAGTCACACCTGGGCAGACAAGCACCTGCTCTTTGCTAACCTCGGATGGTCGGTAGAGGAATTCGAGTACGAGGCGAACACCTTCCGTGCAGAGGGATTCCCCAACGACCAGCTGTCTGACATCGGCTATGCCCGTTCCTACTACAAGGACGAGGCTCCCACCAGCATCGAGAGCAAGACCCGCGACGCCGGTGCCATCGGCGCGCTGAGCTACAGCTACGACGACCGCTACCTGTTCGATGCCTCGTTCCGTCTGAGCGGTTCCTCACAGTTCGGTAGCAAGAACCGCTGGGGTAAGTTCTGGTCAGTAGGTATCGGTTGGAACCTGCACAAAGAGAAGTTCATGCAGAAAGCCACGTGGATTAACCAACTGAAGCTGCGTGCTTCAATGGGATTCACTGGTAGCCAGAACTTCAACTCCTACCAGAGTATGTCCACCTGGAACTACTACAGTGCGACCTTCTACAACAGCGACCCCGGCTCCTACCTCCTGAGTATGGCCAATCCTGATCTGAAGTGGCAGCGCAAACTGGACCAGAACATCGGTTTCGACTTCATGGCCTTCAACAACCGCCTGAACATGCGCTTCGACTACTACATCGCCACCACCGATGACCTGCTCACCGACGTGACCATCCCGCCATCGACCGGCTTCTCGTCGTACAAGGAGAACCTTGGCAAGGTGCAGAACAAGGGTGTGGAACTCTATGCTTCGTATCGCGTCTATCAGAGTGCCAACAAGCGTGACTACGTGAACCTTTATGCCAACGTGACGCACAACTCCAATAAGATTAAGGAGATTTCCAACTCGCTGCGCACCTATAACCAGCAGCAGACCGATGCCGTCACCAACAAGATGATCTCGCGCTACGAGGAAGGGCAGTCCATGACCGCCATCTGGGCAGTGCCCTCGTTGGGCATCGATCCCGCCACGGGTAACGACATCTTTGTCAAGAAAGACGGCACTACCACCTTCGTATGGGACAGCAACGACCTGGCCATCGTGGGTGACACCGAGAGCGACATCTACGGCAACTGCGGTATCAGTGCCTACTTCAAGGGATTCACCTTCGCCTTAGGCATGAGTTACCAGTTCGGCGGCCAGCTCTACAACCAGACGCTCGTGGACAAAGTGGAGAATGCCGACCTCTACCAAAATGTGGATCGCCGCGTGTTCTCCGACCGCTGGGTGAAACCAGGTGACGTGAGCCGTTTCAAGGACATCAAAAACACTGACACCACACGTGCCACGGAGCGCTTCGTGGAGGACAACAATGTGTGGAACTTCTCCAATGTGAACATCAGCTACGACTTCGACCGCTTCCAGTTCATTAGGAAACTGGGCTTCAACCGTCTGCGCCTCTCGTTCGACATGAGCGACATTGCCCGCATTTCGTCCATCAAGACGGAGCGCGGTACGAATTACCCGTATGCCAAGAGTTTCTCGTTCTCGCTACAGGCTATGTTCTAATCATTATGTAATCAATAAAGAAAAAAAGAAGATATGAAAAAGCATATATATAAGATGAAGGTTATGTTCTCCTGCGTTTTGCTTGCCTCTTGCCTGCTGCTAACGGCTTGCGATGACTGGTTGGACGTGAAGCCGAAGACACAGATTGAGAGCGACGACATGTTCTCGAGCGAGACGGGATTCAAGGATGTGCTGAATGGAGTGTACGTGAACCTGTCGTCATCGGACATGTACGGTCGCGAGATGACGTACGGTCTGGTGGACATCATTGGGGATACCTATTATGGTGTATATGGCAACACGAACTACTCGCGTGCGCTGAGCCACGAGTACACATTTACCGGTGTGGAGGAAATCATCAATACGATCTGGAAGAAGTCGTATACTACCATCGCCATGTTGAATGAACTGCTCAACCAGTTGGAACAGGCTGACAAGAGTATGTTCGGCACGGACAACTACAACGTGATCAAGGGTGAGGCATTAGGGCTGCGCGCATTCCTGCACTTCGACATTCTGCGACTCTTTACACAGTCACCAGCGGCGAATGCCAACGCACCGGCCATCCCGTATGTCACCGAATATACGTTCCGCATCACCCCCTCGTCGACGGTGAACGAAACGCTTGAGAAGGTCATTGCTGACTTACAGACAGCTGCCGACCTGCTCAAGCAGAGCGACCCCATTGCAACAGGACGTGAGATTACCACCACCGATGACAGCGGCTACCTGCTGAACCGCCAGTATCACATGAACTACTATGCGGTAAAGGCAATGATGGCCCGCGCCTACCTTTACAAGGGCGACATGGGCAATGCCCGCCAATGTGCGCAGGAGGTTATCGGCTCTGGCAAGTTCAGTTGGACGAAGGTGGACTACATCGCGACGACTCAGGAAAGCGACCGCGACCGCACATTCACTTCCGAACAGGTGTTTGCGCTACAGATTGACAACCTGGACTCCTACGTCATCCCCAGCGTGTACAGTTCGGCTACTTCCGCGCTAGTACGTCTGTACATCAACTCGAATTGGTTGGATAAGGCATGGCCCGCCGCAACACATTCTACTGACTGGCGTCGGGTGTATTTCATGACGAACACAGGAACGAACTCGCCTTCCAACTACACGTCGAGCAAGCTTTGGCAGGAGGGTATGAACGAAAACTACGTGAAGCGTATGCCGCTAATCCGACTGCCGGAGATGTATCTTATCCTGGCTGAGTGCGATGTATCTGCTGCCGCCACCTGGCTGAACGTGATCCGTGAACACCGTGGCGTAACGGCGATGGTGGAGGCTACGGAGGCGGATGCCCTGCAGGACGAGATTACGCTGGAATACTTCCGCGAATACTTCAACGAGGGGCAGATGTTCTATCACTACAAGCGCATGAATGCTGATATGCACTTCAAGGGCTACAGCTTCAACAAGTCAGCCTACAATACTGGCGACTATGTGCTTCCGATGCCAGCAGAGGAGATCGAGTTTGGCAACAGGACGACGAAATAGAGACAATTGACGATTTGCAATTAACAATTGAGAAATGAACGAATTAAATGAATTGGAACTATGAAAGAGATATTATATAAGAAGTCACTCATGAGGGTGCTGCCCCTTTTGATGCCGCTCGCATGTCTGTTCGTCATGTCCTGCGAGAACGACGCATATCTTTACAAGGGAACGGATTCCGTATGGCTATCGGGAGACCCGGCCCAGGAGGCGACTACTGACTCCATGCTCTATTCCTTCAAACTCTATGGATCGGAAGTGATGGAGCATACGATGAACCTGATTGTGAACCTGACGGGCGACGCTGTGAGCAACGACCGCACCTTCAAGTTAGAGGTGGTGGGCGACAAGACAAACGTGGCTCCCGGCGACTACGAGATTGGCCCAACGGTGCTGCCCGCGGGGAAGTATTCAGTGACGGTACCCGTGAAGGTGAAACGCACGGCTGGCGGTCTTGACCTGTCGAAGCAGGCGGCGAAGCTAACGCTCAGAGTGGCCCCCACCGACGATCTCGGCGCTGGGCGAACAGAACGCAACGAGTACAGCTTGATCTGGTGCGACTATCTCATCAAACCTGCCACATGGGGCATCATTGAATGGTACATTGGTCCCTTCTCGCAGGCACGCTACAAGTTCATCATCGATTTCACGGGGTATACTGAGTTCTCTGACTTCGACGGCGACTACTCGCGTCAGATTGGATTCCAGGGCTTGCTCATCAAACTGCTAAACGACTATAACAGTGACCCTGCCAATGAAGGGCGCGAGGAGGGTTGGCCCTACCTGAACGACAATGGTGAGCCGCTGCAGTTTGGCGAAGGCCTGAGTGCTTGACAGTTAACAATTAAGGGATGTTCTATTTATCACGAATTATCGGATTCTAATTCTGTTGATTTCAAGAATCATATGGAATTATCGTTCAAATCACAAGCGGTTTTTAGAAGTTCCTTAGACAAGTAAATAAGTAAACAAGTAAATAAGTAAAGATATGAAAAAGGCTTTTTTATTCATATTCAGTGCCATAGCACTGCTGAACCTCGTCTCCTGTTACGAGGACGAGGGGAACTATGACTATGTTGACCTGCAACGATTCATCGTGGACACGACGGGGGTGAACATGTCGATTACGGTCACGCAGTTCGACCAGCTCAGCGTCCCCTCACGGTTGGTTTACGACGGCAACAAGGGTGACCTGGACTACTACTGGGTGGCCTATAAGAATGAGACCTACGGCGACAATCCCTCTGACACCCTTGCCCGTACAGAGAACCTGAACGAGGAAATCACGCTGAGTCCAGGCAGTTACCTGCTGGAGTTCCTCGCCGTAGTAAAGGAGACGGGGCGCAGAAGCTCCATGCAGTACAACCTGACGGTAGAAAGTGCCGTAGGCAGTGGCCTGCTGGTATTCTACAAGAAGAACGACGTTTGCGACGTGGACATTGTCAAGACGAAGACAGTCGTTGGTTCGCTTACGGAGGACAAACTGGTGCGCAACATCTATTCCAGAATTGACGACAACGTGAAACTTCATGGCAAGCCTTGGCTGATTGCCTGTGTAGGGTCGGACTATATCGAGTTGCTGACCGATTGCGACGGCACACGAGTGTCGCCGGATGACATGGGCAAGATGTCCGACTGGAGTG
Source organism: uncultured Prevotellaceae bacterium (assembly GCA_902801375.1). Taxonomy (GTDB): domain Bacteria; phylum Bacteroidota; class Bacteroidia; order Bacteroidales; family Bacteroidaceae; genus Prevotella. The sequence continues at coordinate 104,218 of CADCIB010000002.1, forward strand.
GCATGTTCTGGGATACGCCCACCAATTGCCTTCCCCAAGGGTTCTTTGATGCCGGATGGGGAAGTGTGGCATTGGTCAACGATGGCGAGGTGTTCTACCTCAATGGTGGCTGGGCTGCCGGAGGCCCACTTTACCCTGGAGGCAAGACGATGAACAACGACACGTACTATGCTGCGCCGTGGGTGATCTTCGCATACGGAGGAGAGCCCTTCTGCTACGACATGTGGCATGGTCGCTTCCTGACCTGCGCCTCGTGGTCGTCGCTCTTCCAGCCCGCCGGCGATGAGAAGCTGCGTGACCTGAAAATGGAAATGTATTACATGGGAAAGGGCTATAGCGGTAGCACGTCGGCGTATTATGCTTTTGGTGTGATGAAGAGTCTTGAGGACACCAGTTGGCACCTCTATGCCGTGAATGCCAACACCAACCCGAGCGACTGTAAGTTGGTGGCCGACTTCGATATGTCGCAGGCTCCGGAGTTCAACAATGCATTGTATTACGACTTCAGTACGGTGTCACCGCTCTTCTACTATGCCTCGGCTACCAGTGTTTATGTCTGTCCCTTCACGTTGGACAACGCCACGGCAGCCATTCCGTCGGCTCCCTCCTGGACCTGTCCCGCAGGTGAGGAGATTACCTACATGAAGCTGTTCACACAGGATGGCATCGGCGTAGAGGAGAGTCTTGCCTACAAGCTGTTGATGGTGGCCACATGGAACGGCTCGGAGGGTAAGGTGTATCTGCTGAAAACCGATCTGGCAACAGGTGTCATAGACACCACGCCTATTGAGACCTTCGGTGGTTTCGGCGAGGTGGGTAGCATCGCTTTCAAGAGTAACTAATGATTATAAATCCCCGCACGCGTCGTTGATTGTTGCGGTGCGGGGATTCTTTATTGTAAGAATCATGAAGAAGAAGTTGTTATCAATATTAGGTGCATTGTTGCTCCCCTTAGCGGTATTTGCGCAGAACACTGTGACGATAAACGGAACAATGCCGGCATTGCCCGATGGCACTGAAGTGCTCGTCAGCAATTATGCAGTCTATGACAGGTCAGTCAGTAGCGAAATTCTTGCAAAATGCCCCATTAAGAATGGGAAGTTCACGATGCAGTTTGAAATCAATGAGCCACGACAAGTGGTGGTCTGGGTAGAGAGGCCCCACAGCAACAAGCCCATCGTGGTAATGCCCGGTGACCAGGTTTCCATAAACGCGGATAAGCCCCACGGTTTGTTCCAGGCCGATGTGGAGGGTGCAAAGACCGATGAGGCATTCAACAAGATATATGAAAAGCCTTATCGGAAAGACCGACCGCAGGACATATCCCAGACTGATTACATGAAGCAACTCATCAAGGAGAATAAGAATTCTTTCTTCGGACCACTGCTCGTATATGCATGGTCTGGGCATAGCCTGGGCTATGAAGAGTTCTACAATTTGTTCCCCAAACAGGTGCAGGAGTCATTCCATGGGCAGGCGCTCAAGGTGATGGTAGAAAACGAACGGGCAGAGAAGGCGAAGGCTAATGACCCGGCGCAGAAGGCGAAGGCCAATGCGCTCAAACGACAGACGCCTGCTTACGACAAACCCGAAAATGTGATTGACGCCATCGTCGCACAATACCCGGGAAAGGTGGTGTTCATCGACTTCTGGGCTACTTGGTGCGGACCTTGCCGAAACGCTATGAAGACCATACAACCATTAGAGCCGTGGATGGCCGAAAACGACATTGTGCGTGTCTATGTCTCCGCGCCCAGCAGTGACGCCACGAAATGGGAACTCATGATCACTGACATCGGTGGAAACCATTATTTCCTCAACGACGAGGAATGGAAGGCCATCGGTAATCGCTATGGTTTCGGCGGGATACCATACTACCATATCTATAACAAACAAGGCGAGTGCACATTCTCACATACTGGTTACCCTGGCAATGACAGGATGAAGGAGGAATTCCAAAAAGCTCTGTCCCCATCTCTCGTATCTGATTCCTCACCTTTTGTCACCATCCGAGGAACTGTCGAAGGAATGGACGGCAAAACGGTCTCGCTTTTCTATTCGGGAATGCCCGAACGCAACAGACCTGTCGAGGAGGGAACGGCAACCATCACAAATGGTGCATACGAGATGGTCATCCCCGCTACGGAAACGATGATTTACCACATCGAATGCCCCCGTTTTACGGCGCAGTTCGTGGCAAGCCCAGGCGATGAAATCGTCTTCTCAGGACATACGCTCCTCAAAGCCAACGCGTTACAAGAACAGCTGAAATTGGCTACCGACGCCATGTGGAGCGCCTATAACGAAGGGCGTGTCAAAGCCTATCAACAGCACAAAGCCATCTTGGACGAGGTGAACGATAATCCCGATAAGGAGTTTTCGCTGAAAAGTTCGCCCGATTATATCGCATACACTGATGAGATTGCGCAATGGGAAATAGAGCATGGCAAGGCCGTCAGAAAGCTCATGCATGAAAACCGCGATAATATCTTCGGCATTGCTTGCTTCGCCTATCATGCAGGGTTCATGGACCCTACTCAGGATATGTACGACGAACTGTCTGACGAGGTGAAACAGTCAGCCTACGGACAGGCAATGAAGACTGCTGTGGAAAACTCCTGGGTAGGTAGGGTAATGGCAGACTTTACCCTTCCCGATGCTGATGGGAATATGCACTCGATGAAGGAACTGCTCAAAGGACATGACTATCTGATGATTGATTTCTGGGCAAGCTGGTGCAAACCTTGTCGGCGTGGACTGCCTTTCATGAAAGACTATGCCAAGAAATATGAGAAAGACAATTTGGCCATGCTCAACGTCTCTATCGATAAGAAGAGGGAAGACTGGATCAAGGCCAACAACGACGAGAACCTGCCGTGGACATCATTGTGGGATAACAACGAAGTGGCCAAAAGCTTTGGAGTTCGTGCCATACCCTCGGTGTGGCTGCTCGACAAGAACGGAAACGTTATCTTTGCACAAAAATGGGGCGACAGCATCGGAATGGCCCTGCGAAAGGTGTTTGGACATTAAGTGTTGGGAATGATATACCTTTTGGCAGTAACCTCCAATTGTGTATAAATATACAAAAATGAGCATCCTACCAAGGTTGCTCATTTTCATTTTAACTTACCAACAATAGATACCTATTCAGATAGTTATTGATGGTTTCTTTGATTAATTTGTCTATCAAAGATGCTTTACTGTCTTTTATAATAATTCCGTCAGCATCAACTTCATGCTCTTTGTTCTTTGCAGGACGCAAGGGAGCGCATCGGCTCGTTCATCGTCTTCTACAACGACCGGCGCCCGCATGCCAGCATCGGCATGAAAGCCCCCTCTCAGGCACACATGGAGCAGGGCCCGCAGCGGGTCATGTGGAAGGCGGCGGGAGGGCTCTCGGGGGCTGTCTGCCCCCCCTGCCGCAGGGCACCCCCTGAGTGTTTTTCATGGTCTGGCTGCGCCCGGGAGCAGTCAACCTTTCCAGTACAAAGTCAACAAAAAAAGATGAAAAGTAAACAATATCCGTCGGAAGTCCACCTTCTTAGGAATAGAGTCCGCTCGGCGCTTGCGACGCTTCGCTTGCGAAGAACCTCTCCAGTGAAAGCCGTCAACTTTCCTCAGGCGAGCAAGTCAACCTTTTCCGTACGGATAGCCTAATGTTAAAAAATCAAAGGCTAAAAAGAGTCAACCTTATTCAGGACAAGACACTCCGTTGGTTATTGTATAAAGAAAAAAATGCGTATTTTTGTTTTCTTTTTCTTGCATTTTTCTTGCATAATTCAAAAATTTTTCGTAACTTTGCAACTGTAAATCCATGCGATGGACAGGTATGTTTCGCGCTGCGGCCGCTGATGTGGGATGGCGCCCCCACGGATGTCTGCTGAGGCCGAATATACCGCCTGCCAGCGCCCCGTCAACGTGAGTTGGCGCCCTCATGAGACACCGGCGGCAGGGTCTGCAAGCATTGTGTGTGTGTTAACCTTTCTAATGTGTTCAAAAAGATGAAAGGGAGAAAGATGAATACAAAATTGAAAACCCTGTTGAAGCAGTTGCTGCAAAGCCCGCGGCGTTTCCCTGTGGAGATGGCCCTGGGGATTGCGTTCTTTGTCATCGCTGTCTGGCACAGCGAGTCGTCCACATGGAATGAATCAGTCGCACGGATGGTAATCGACGTCAACGACGATATCCTCTGGCTGTTCGTTCCGTTGATGGTGCTGACGTTCTGGCTCCAGCGGGTTAACCGTTGGGCTTATCTCGCTTCGTTCTTTGTCTTCCTGCCGCTGATGGCAGTCGACCTGAAGCCTTTCCTTTGGACATACGGCTTCGGATTCACGTATGTGCTGGCAGCCATTTTGCTCGTTGTCGGCAACAGGCGGATGGACAACCGCTCGTTTGCGGCTCATGCCCTGCATGTGGTCACCCAGTTGTTTTTCGGCTTGCTCATTACCGTCATTCTCAACTTGGCTGTGATGGCCATTGTCGCCTCGTTCCTATACATTTTCGGCATCGACAAGCCCGTCCATCTCTACGAGCACATTATCCAGTTCATCTGGTTCGTTTTGGCTCCGCAGGTGTGCTGCACCCTTATCCGTCAGAACGAGGACGAAGTCAGCGACCCCCCAAAAGTGTTAAGGCTCATCCTCAACTTCATTCTATCTCCGGCCCTCATTGTCTATACCGTTATCCTTTATGCCTATTTCATCAAAATTGTCTTCGAATGGGACTTGCCCAAGGGCGGTGTGGCTTGGATGGTGATGGCGTTCATCGCTGTGGCTTTGGTAGGCCGTGTGGCGCAGTCGATTCTCAACCGGCGGTACTTCGACGGGTTCTACCGTCGTTTCACGCTGATAGCCATCCTCCCGCTTGTCATGTACTGGATAGGCAGCATCTACCGCATCCGTCTGTACAGCTTCACCGAGAGCCGTTTCTACCTGATGGTGGCCGGTGTGTTGATGACACTTTTTGTGCTGATGCTGTTCAAGGAGCGTACTCGGCGATACCAGCTCATGGCGCTCATTTTTGGCGCGGCCATCATTCTGTTCACCTATATTCCAGGCATTTCCGCCAAGATAATCGGACTGGAATGCCAAAAACAGCGGTTGGCGGAAATCATCAGCGAACTGAAGCTGAATGATGCGCAGACAGGCCGGCTGAATGATGAAATAGACATGAGGCGCATCAAGCAGGACAGTCTTTTGTGCGAGAAATACAAGGACGCGAGTAGCGTCATCGACTATGTTCGTGACGGAATCGGGTCAGAAGAGTTTCTGAAGCAATATGGCGAATGGACTCACTCGGAGTATGAGTTCGATGCTCGCCGGTCTGAGGACGCGTCTGGGGGCGACTGGCATAAAAGGAAGAAGTCCGTGGAGTTGGGAGACTATAGCATCCTGCTTCCTGAAGGACGATACAATTGCAGCTTTGACGGCAAGAACGTGACCGTCAGGAATCAAGATTCGGTGGTCCTGGAATATCCCATCAATTCCCTTGTCAGGAAGAACACCGTGCTCCTGCATCGCCCCGAGCAACTGTTCATCTATCGCAATGACTCGCTCTTGCTGGTACTGCAAAGCGTTTGCATCAAAGATACTGTCGTGACAGATGTGGGATGCTATAATTTCCAGGTGTTCAGGAAACAGGTGAAACAATAATACCCAGGTGCATTAGTAGAACCGGATGTCGGTGATGATGCGTGAGCCGACATGCTGGTTCAGTCGGTTCACCAGCTCGGTGCGCATCATGGAGAGCTCGGAACGCAAGGCGGGGCTGGTGATTTTCACGTGGAGCGTTTGGTTGCGAATGAATTTCTCGCCCGTGTAACGTGCCACACCCTTTCCTGCGATTTCCTCCCAGGAGTCGATGAGGCGTGTTTGTAGCATGGGCGTTTCCAGGCCATTCTCGCGCAGGCATTTGCCGAGAACGTCGTCTAAGGATTGTACACTACGGCGGAACATGGGAAGGGAAGGGTGATGGTTGAAGGATGATGGTTGAAGGGTGATGGTTGAAGGGTGATGGTTGATGGTTGAAGGTTGATGGTTGAAGGTTGAAGGATGAGGGAGGAGGTGTTCAGGAGATGACTTCGTCCATCATGATGTCGTTGTCGTCGGCAGGGATGCCTGGCATCTTTTGGAAGGGGAAACATACACCTATTTTATATAATGCAGGTATGCGCGCGAGGAAACGGTCGTAGTAGCCCTTGCCGCGCCCGAGGCGGTTGCCCCGTGTGTCGAAGCCCATTCCGGGCACGATGGCCACATCGATGCTTTCCAATTGGGTGAAAGGTTTACCCACGGGTTCCATGATGTTGAAGAATCCGCCCATCAAGTCGTTAGGCCCTTCGTAGCAACGAAGCTCCATCGAAGTGTCGCCTGTCACGGCAGGAAGGACTACCTGCTTGCCCATAGCCACCAGACGATCCACCGCCTCATGGGTGTTCACCTCGTCGTCGAGCGAGTAGTACATCATGATGGTCTTGGCTGCTTTCACGCGGGGATGCACCATCAGTTTGGCGATGATGGCTTCCGACATTTCTTTCAGTTGTTCAGGGCTGTACATCCGCTTCTGCATGCGGATGAACTGGCGAAGTTCCTTCTTGTTCATGGTTCCTTTCTGTTGTTTTCTTCAAGCACGTGCCACTTGGTTGAAGCGCTGGTTGAGTGAATTGTCCACGAAGGGAATTCCCCTACTCTGTGCTACTTTCTGTTTCTTTTCGTCCTTTTCGGCTGGCTCTTCCTTTTTGGGGAAAGCTGCATGATTGCGAAACACGTTGAGCGCCTTGATGATGACGGGGTCGTCTTGGTTCAGATACTGAATCCAAGAGTCTTCGTCCATGATGTTGTAGATGATGCGGCTGTTGATGTAGCGCTCAAGTAGTGTATGGCTCTTCTGAATCATCAAATTGCGCCTTTGCAATCCTTTCTTGTCGGCATAAGTGGCAAACTTGTCCACCGTGTTCTGCTTTACCAGATAGTCGGAGAGTTTAGGCATCTCGCGGAAGGTGCTCAGCTTGGCCCGGTTCTCATCGGTGTATTGGAAGGCGAACTGCAGGATAAGTCCGCTCATCGAGGCTTGCTTATAGTAAGAAGTGATGTTCGTCGTATCTTCTGGTACGAAGATGTCGGGCGTGATACCACCTCCACCATAGACCGTGCGGCCGATGCCAGTGTGGTAGGCTGGGCCGGTGTGCTTGATACTGTCTTGCGAGAAGAATTCGCCGTGCTGATAGCGCACGAGCAGGTCTTCCTCGTAGGTGCTCTCGCCAGGTGTATAAGGCTTCTGGATGCATCGTCCTGACGGTGAGTAATAGCGGGCGATAGTCAAGCGGATCATGCTGCCGTCAGGGAAGTCCAGTTGTTTCTGTACCAATCCTTTTCCAAACGAGCGGCGTCCAATCACCGTACCTCGGTCGTTGTCCTGAATGGCACCAGCAAAGATTTCACTGGCTGAGGCCGAAGCCTCGTTGATGAGCACGACGAGAGGTATCTTCTGATAGCTTCCGCGCCCATCGCTGCGGTAGTCCTGACGTGGCGACTTGCGTCCTTCCGTATATACGATGAGCTTATTCTTGGGCAGGAACTCGTTGACAATCTGAACGGCTGACATCAGATAGCCGCCCGTGTTGTCGCGCAAGTCTATCACCAAGTTGCTGAATCCTTGTTGCGAAAGCTCTGCCAAAGCGATGAGCATTTCGGGATAAGTGTTCTCACCGAAACTCTTAATGCGGATATAACCTGTTTCATCATCAAGCATATACGTGGCCGTCACGCTGTGGGTTGGTATCTCGCCACGAGTCACGGTAAATTGTTTCACCTTGCTGTCGCCATAGCGCAGCACGCCGATTTTCACTTTTGTGTCTTTCGGGCCTTTTAGGCGGTGCATGGCCTCCTCGTTGGTTACCTCTTTGCCCACGAAAGGCTTGTCGTCTACGCTGACAATCTTGTCGCCAGCCAGGAGGCCAGCCCTCTCGGCGGGGCCGTTCTTGATGACTCCCTGTACGTGGATGGTGTCCTCTCGGATGACAAACTCAATGCCCACCCCTGAGAACGAGCCTTTCAGGTCGTCGGTGGCAGTCTGCACATCCTTTGCGCTGATGTAGACAGAATGTGGGTCCAGATCGGCCAGTATCTGCGGAATGGCCCGCTCCATGAGCGAGTCCATGTTGACAGCATCCACATATTGGTCGTTTACGATATTCAGCAGATTGTTGAGCCGTGAGCTCCCACTGTTGATGATGTTCAAACGGTTGGATGAGAAATGGTTGGCGAAGAATGTGCCAAAGAGGATGCCAACGACCACACAGGCGGCCATCATCAAAGGCATGTAGCGGTTTGTATTTTTCGATTGTTTCATTGCGCGTATTGGTTTTTGCGTGGCGGAACCACGCTACACTGTATGTAGGGGTTAGGGGTTGGGGTCGTCAGGGTTGAGGTAGACCACTTCGATGCCAGCTCTGCGGAGCAGGTCGATGCCGTCTTCGAGGCGGTATTTCTCAGCATAGACCACGCGTTGGATACCTGCCTGGATGATGAGTTTGGAGCATTCTATGCAGGGCGAGGCGGTGACGTAAAGCGTAGCGCCATCGCTGTTGTTCTCGCTGCGTGCCAATTTGGTGATGGCATTGGCCTCAGCATGTAGCACGTAGGGTTTTGTGACGTTGTTGTCGTCCTCACAGATGTTTTCGAATCCACTGGGTGTACCGTTGTAACCGTCGCTGATAATCATCTTGTCTTTCACTACGAGAGCACCCACCTGACGGCGGCGGCAGTAGCTGTTCTCCGCCCAGATGCGGGCCATGCGGAGGTAGCGGAGGTCGAGGTCGTGTTGTTTCTTTTCCATTTTCAATTTATAGAGTCGCTGCGGCGACTGACTGAACCTTAAGACTTCTTTTGGGGCTTGATACCGTTGCGGCGGAGCAGCGCATCGATGGTGGGCTCCTGTCCGCGGAATCGTTTGTAGAGGGTCATGGGATGCTCGGTTCCTCCGCGACTGAGGATGTTGTCGCGGAAGCTCTGAGCCACCTTCTGGTTGAAGATGCCCCTGCGTTTGAATACGCTGAAGGCGTCGGCCTCCAGCACTTCAGCCCACTTGTAGCTATAGTAACCGGCGGCGTAGCCTCCTGCCATGATATGCGAGAACTGCACGGTCATGCAGGTGTCAGCCAATGGCTTCTCGCCGCTGAGCCGAGCCTTTTCCCAAGCCTTCTTCTCGAATGGGATGAGGTCGTCGCAGAATTCATCCTTGCAGGTGTAGTAGGCCATGTCGAGCAGTCCAAAACTCACCTGACGCAGACATGCCGTTGCGGCCATAAAGTTGCGGCTTTTCACGATGCGGCGTATCAGTTCATCGGGCAGAGGTTCACCTGTCTCGTAGTGGAAAGCGAAGGTGCGCAGGAACTCTTTTTCGATGGCGTAGTTCTCCATAAACTGCGAAGGCAGTTCCACGAAGTCCCACCACACATTGGTGCCGCTGAGGCTTTCAAAGCGCGTGTTGGCAAACATGCCGTGAAGCGAGTGGCCGAATTCATGGAGGAAGGTCTCCACCTCGCCCAGCGTCAGAAGTGCGGGTTTGTCAGCTGTGGGCTTTGTCAGGTTCATCACCACGCTCACATGGGGTCTGACGTTTACTCCCTTGCGGTCAATCCACTGACCTTGGAACTCCGTCATCCAAGCCCCTCCCTGCTTGCCTTTTCGAGGATGGAAGTCGGCATAGAACACAGCGAGGAACGAGCCGTCACGGTTGAACACCTCATAGGCCTTCACGTCGGGATGGTAGACGGGGATGTCCTTGTTCTCTTTGAACGTGATGCCGTAGAGGCGGTTGGCCAGTCCGAACACACCGTCTATCACTTTTGAGAGTTCAAAATAGGGGCGGAGCATTTCGGCATCGAGGTCGTATTTTTTCAGCTTCAGCTTGTGGGCGTAGAACCCTTGGTCCCAAGGGCGAAGCTTTTCAGCAGCGGGAGAGGAGGGGGCCATTGCGGAGTCAGCAGTTTGCTTCTTTTTGGCTTGGGGAAAGTCTTTGAGAAAGAGTCTCTTCAGCTCCTGCTGCTCTTTCTTGGCTGTAGGCTTGTAGGCATCGATGAGCGAATCGAACAACCGGTAGACGTTCTTCACCTTCGTGGCCATACGGTTTTTCATCACATAATCGGCGAAAGTCTTGAACCCCAGTAGCTGTGCTATCTCACGCCGCAGGTTGACCAGTCGTTTGCAGATTTCAATATTGTTCTCTGCGTTGTCGTGCATGCACAAGGTGTTGCGGGCCATGTACATCTGTTGGCGCAGGTCGCGGTGCGTACTATAGGTCATGAAAGGCTGGTAAGAGGGCATGTCGAGTGTGAACACCCATCCTTCTTTCTGCTGCTCTTCAGCTGTTTGTCGCGCTGCGTCAATAGCGGTCTGGGGAAGTCCGTCGAGCTGTTTCTCGTCGGTGATGTGTAGGCTGAAAGCCTTCGTCTCTTTCAGCAGGTTCTGAGAGAACTGCAGGGAGAGCATGCTGGCTTCTTCTGTGAGCTGTCGCAGGCGTTCCTTCCCCTCGTCGTCGAGAAGTGCACCACTGCGCACGTAGCCGTCGTAGCAGTTGTCTAACAGCCGTTGCTCCTCTGGGGTGAGGCGCCGATGGTGTAGATGCACAGCCTTGACGCGTTCGAATAGTCGTCGGTTCAGTCTCACGTCGTTGGCGTGTTGTGTCAGGATGGGCTGCATCTTTTGCGCCAGTGCATCCATCTCATCGTTGGTCTCGGCTGAAAGCATATTGAAGAACACGGTGCTGACGCGTTCCAGCAGGTCGTAGTAGCCTTCGGGCTCGTCGTCGTTGTTGATGATGGTGTTTTCGAAGGTGGGCTTCGCCGGATTGTTGATGGTTTTCTCTATCTGTTCGTTGTCGCGGCGGATACCTTCCATGAAGGCCTCTTCGTAGTCCTCCAGGCGTATGCGGTCAAATGGCACCGTCTCGTGCGGTGTGTCGTATTTCTCGAAAAACGGGTTCTTCCTTGCTGATTCTTCCATGATGGGAAAAGGATTATCTTTCTATTTGTTGATTTAGCCTGCAAAATTACGAAGATTTTCTGAAACAGCCAAATTCCTATTCATAAAAAGCGTTATTTATGAATATGGTTATAGGTATTGCTGAAGAATGTCCCACACGGCCATGATGTGGCATACGGAGCCTGCCAAGACAAAGAAATGGAACACGCTGTGCATGTATTTCTTGCGGTTCAGACTGTAGAACAAGGCTCCAATGATATAGCAGACGCCCTCTCCGATGATCCATGCAACGGCAGCTTGGCTTACATGCTGGATGAGGGGTTGGAAGGCGATGAGTACTGATAGTCCCATGAGTACGAAACAGACAGTTTCCAGGTTACTGTGCTCTTTCAGTCGGACGAAGCTGATCGCCGTTCCCACGATGGCACATGTCCATACCAAGCTGAAAAGCAACCAGCCCCAATAGTCGTCTTCGCGCAGGGCAATGAGCGTCACGGGCGAATAGCTTCCCGCGATGTGCCAATAGATGGCTGCATGGTCCCAGCGGCGCAGTCGTTCTTTGGCCTTGGCAAAACGTGCTGGGGTGGCATGATAGGCTGTCGATGCGATGTAGGAAGAGAGCATGCCGAAAAGGTACAGGATGACGCCTGCATGCATCCATCCGTTGCCGCTTTTGACGCAAAGCAGCACAAATACGACACCAAACACGCAGCCTAAAATGATGCCTGCCGCGTGTGACGACCAGTTGATGGCTTCTTCCTTTTTAGTATAATGTATGCTCATGGCGGTTGCAAAGGTACTGTTTTTCAGAGAACCATAAAAACAAAATTGATTTTTTTTGCTTTTTCTTTTTGTATTGTACTCACTTATTCGTACCTTTGTCCCCATGAAAAAGATTTTACTTCTTTTGGCGTTGTCTTTCACTCTGGTGAAGGGCATGGCCTACAGCATAGCTGCCGATGGCATATATTATCAGATTATTTCGGCAGGAGTCTTGGAAGTGACGCAGGGCGACTTGCCTTATAGCGGCTATGTGAACATTCCTGATTCGGTGCGTGCCAATGGGAAAATGTACTCTGTGGAAGCTATTGGTGACAGGGCTTTCAATGCATGTGCGCAGCTCACTAGCCTGCATATTCCTGCTGGTGTGAAGCGCATAGGCCATCTGGCATTCGCGTCGTGCACGTCGCTCCATTTCGTCAATCTGCCCGCAGCCCTTCGTGAGATAGGCGATGCTGCTTTCTACGGGTGCTCGTCGTTGGTCAGCATGTCGCTTCCTGCTTCGCTCAGCACCATCGGGAAGGATGCTTTTGCGCGCTGCCCAATGCTGGAGCGATTCGCCGTCGATGAACAGAATGCTTACTTCTCTGCTGTGGACCATGTGCTCTACGACAAGAAGGTGACGCGTCTGATTGCTTTTCCCAATGCCAAGGACGATGTCTTCACGCTTCCCCGTACGGTGACGGCCATTGCCGACGGAGCTTTCTCGCATTGTGTTTCACTTACCAGCGTGGGACTGCCGCAAGGGCTGAAGACCATCGGCGACGCTGCTTTCTACGGATGCAAGAAGTTGCAGACAATTTCCTTGCCTTCCAGTCTGACCTCCATCGGTTGTTGGGCTTTCTCCGAGTGTGAGTCGCTGACGTTCATCAGTCTGCCGGCTCTGCTTACTACCCTTGGGGACGATGCTTTTAGTTTCTGCTCTGCTCTTACCGACATCAATGTTGATGGCGCCAACCCCAATTTCGTTTCAGACGAAGGAGTGCTCTTCGACAAGAAGCGGGCCACCATCATTGCCTATCCTGGAGGTAAAGGTCCCAGCTACAGCGTGCCACAGTCTGTGACACGCATCAGCAATCATGCTTTCTACGGATGTGTAGCCCTGCAACATATCACCATCCATCAAGATCTGGTGAGCATCGAGGACGATCCGTTTGTCTTCTGCGAGAACCTGACCGACATCGACGTGGCTTCTGACAACGGCAAGTACAGCTCTTCCGAAGGCATCTTATATAATAAGGAACAGACCGACATCGTCACCGTACCAAAGGGTAGGGAAGGGGTGGTCAGCGTTCCTTCGAGCGTCAGCCGTATTTCCACAGGTGCTTTTCTCTGTAACGAAAAGCTTCAGGCGGTCAGTCTTCCACAGAGCGTGCAGACTATTGGCGACTACGCCTTTCTGGGGTGCTATCAGCTGGCCACCGTCAATATTCCCTCGTCGCTTTCATCCATTGGGCGGGGAGCCTTCTCCGACTGCATCGGACTACAAGAAATAGTCTGTTGTGGACAGCCGCTTGCAGTCACGCCTTTCTTGCCTGTTATCAGCGACCAGACCCGCCTGTTCGTTCCACGCGGCGAGCGAAGCGATTTCCTGCAAAGCGACGGATGGAAGGACTTCCGGCAAATAGAGGAATACGGTCTTCACGCCGATTATCTGCAGCTCAACCGTGGTCGCTTGCAGAATGTGCCCGTGCGCTTGGAAGGCACCCTTCCCCTCACAGCCCTGCAGATGGATATTGAGGTACCCGAGGGCATGCAGATAGCACGAGATGCCACTGGGCAGTTTATGGTCAGTCTGGCAGGCCACAATGCCAACACCCATCGAGTTTCGTGCGCCAAGACAGCCGAAGGGCTGTATTCCATTGTGGTCATGTCGATGGAGAATGCCGTGCTCGAGCAGACCGACACGCTGCTCTTCTTGGGTGTGAATATCGACGAAGACTGCCTCGCTGGCAACTATGAGATGGGGGTGAGCAACATCGTCCTCACCTACATGACCCATCAGCTCTATGGCGAGGCCATGCAGCAAAATTGGCTCGCCGACTGGCATGTTCAGAACTACATGGGCGACGTCAATCACGACGGACTGGTGAATGTCGCCGACGTGGTGCTGACCTTGCGCCACATACAGAGCCTGCCGACTGAAGATTTCCATTTCCTGGAGGCTGATGTCAACAACAGCGGGGTGATTACCGTTTCCGATGCAGTCGGTATTGTGGATATCATCCAGCAGGAACATCTCTTCAGCACCGCTGGTCTGACCGATGTTTCTCAAGCCGCTGTGGCCGACAGAATCTTAGCCTCGGAGGTGCATATCCTGCAGGGTAAGAAGGAAAAGTTGGAAATAGAACTGCTCAATGGCGTAGGCAACTATACCGCCCAGCAGTTTGACTTGACGCTACCTCCAGGGGTCACAATTGCCAAGAATGCGGCAGGAGAGTATGATTGCCAGATGACCACCCGCTACGACAGCCATCAGCTTTATATCATGCCTTTGGCAGAGAGTTTCTACGAAGGTAACACCTATCGAATCGTGTGCGCTTCCTATAGCCTGAAGGATATCAGTCAGCGCACGGGAGCCCTCCTGAAACTGCATTTGGTTGCAGAGGAAGACCTGCCCGACGAGACCCACACAGGCCGTGTGCACCATATAGTCTTTGCCGACAAAGAGGCTCATGCGTATGAATTGCCCAATGCCAATTTTGAGGTTTCCATCGGCAATCAGACGGGCATCGACGAGGTGAGCACCCCGCGTAAGGCCGCCAATATCTACAACCTGCAAGGACTGCTCGTACGTACACAGGCAACCAGTCTTGAAGGACTGCAGCCTGGCATTTACATCATGAACGGCAGAAAATATGTGGTGAAATAAATATGCCAGGCCTACCCGAAGAGGGCGCGCAAAGCCTCTTCCACCTTTCTGACAGCGATGAGCTGGATGTGGAAGCGGCGCGTGTCTAAACCTTGGAGATTGTTCTTCGGCACTATCATGTGGGTGAAGCCGAGCTTCTCCGCTTCGGCTATGCGCTGCTCAATGCGGGCCACAGGGCGCACTTCGCCGCTCAGTCCCACTTCGCCAGCCATGCACCAGCCTTTCTCGATGGGTGTGTCAACATTGCTTGACAGCACGGCGGCTATCACACTCAGGTCCATGGCGAGGTCGGTGACGCGGAATCCACCCGCGATGTTCACAAACACATCTTTCTGAATGAGCTTGAAACCTACGCGTTTCTCCAGCACTGCCAACAACATGTTCAGCCGTCGTTGGTCGAAACCCGTAGTGGTGCGTTGTGGTGTGCCATAGGCCGCCGTAGAGACCAGTGCCTGCGTTTCCACGAGGAAAGGCCGTACACCCTCAATGGCTGAGCTGATGGCAATGCCGCTTAGGTCGTCGTGGCCGTCGGTCAGGAGCAGCTCCGACGGATTGCTCACCTGTCGCAATCCATTTGACTGCATCTCGTAGATGCCCATCTCCGACGTGCTTCCGAAGCGGTTCTTGATACTCCGCAGGATGCGATACATGTAGTGCTGGTCGCCCTCAAATTGCAAAACGGTGTCCACGATATGTTCCAGAATTTTGGGTCCTGCCAAACTGCCTTCCTTGTTGATGTGGCCGATGAGAATGACCGGTGTGCCGCTGGCCTTGGCAAAGCGCAGCAAGGCGGCAGCACACTCGCGCACCTGGGTCACGCTGCCTGCCGACGATTCGGCAGCCTCTGTGCTGATGGTCTGAATCGAGTCGATGATCACCAGTTCGGGCTTTTCCTCCTTGATGTGGGCGAAGATACTTTCCAGCGAGGTTTCGCACAAGATGAGCAGGTTGTCGTGAGTCGGAGATTGCAAATTCCCTCCAACCGATAGATTCCCTCCAACGTGGGAAGGAAGATTTCCTCGTTCCAGTCGCTCAGCACGCATCTTCAGCTGACTGGCGCTCTCCTCTCCACTCACATAGAGAATCTTCCGGTCGTCGAGCGTCAGCACCGTCTGCAGTGTCAGGGTGCTTTTGCCGATGCCCGGCTCGCCACCCAGCAGCACCAGACTGCCGCGCACCAGTCCGCCGCCCAAGACGCGGTTTAGTTCTGCGTCGTGCATATCGATGCGTGGTTCCTCTTTCGTCTCGATGTCGCGCAGCCTGCGGGCTTGTGAGCTGTTGGCTATGTTCCGGGCATTCCTTACCGCTCCTGCGGCCGAGCGGGCGGCCATTTGTCCCGTGTCGTTGGCGATGCGGATTTCCTTAAACGTGTTCCACTGCCCACACGACGGGCATTTGCCAATCCATTTGGCCGACTCCTGTCCGCAATTTGAGCAGACGTATGCTATCTTGTCTTTTGCCATACCATCTCTTTTTTTTGCAGGGCAAAGTTACGAAATATATTTCATGCCACAAAATAATCCTCCCACTTTTCCGCTTTTTCTCTTTATCTTATCGTGCTTTGTCATCGCCGAATATAATTGAGTTCGACAATAAAATAAAATTTTTGGTATTTCATTTTGTATTGTTCTCACTTAATCGTACCTTTGCAGCGCTTTTAATGAATTGGTAAATGAAGATAAATAAAAGAGCCCTGTTGGGGGCTGCGATGGTGATGCTCTTGCTGGCTGGATGCGGGCAGAGCGAAACTCAGAAGAGGAAAATATCGAAGGCGAAGCGTGAGCAGTTGCGACGCGAGGACTCGTTGGCACTGAAGATTGGCACGCTGCCCACGATGGATTGCTTGCCGCTATATGTGGCTGAGCAGACAGGGCTCTACAAAAAGCTTGACGTAGATGTGAGGCTGAAGGCGTTCAGCTCGCAAATCGACTGCGACGCCGCTTTGGTGAAAGGGAGGATAGAAGGTGGCGTGACCGACCTTGTGCGTTCGCGCCGGATGATGCAGCGCGGCACAGCCTTGCAATATTTCACTGCCACGAATGCATACTGGCAGCTTATCAGCAACCGCAAATCGAGAATCACCAACCTGAAGCAATTGGAGGAGAAGATGGTGGCGATGGCGCGTTTCTCTGCGACCGATATGCTCACAGACCTTGCCGTGGACAGTGCGAAGCTCAAGAGCGAATCGGTGTTCCGTGTACAGATAAACGACCCGAACATCCGTCTGCTGATGCTCCACAACAACGAGCTGGACGCGATGTGCCTGACCGAACCGCAGGCCACCACGGCCCGACTCTACAAGAACCCCGTGCTGATGGACAGCCAGAAGCGCGACCTGAAGATGGGCGTGGTCTGCTTCCGTTCCAACGACATGAAGGACAACCGGCGGGCAGAGCAGTTGCGACGCTTTACGAAAGCTTATAACATGGCGTGCGACTCTATCCGCATACATGGCATTTCGCACTATGCCCAAGTCATCAAGGACTACACCCACACTGACGACCGCACGCTTCAGGCCCTTCCTTCTTTGACCTACACCCATGCCACGCCTCCAAGGCAGAAAGACATTGACAACGCAAACAGATGGCTCAACAAATAAATACTCCACAAACACCCGACTGGAAGGGTATCTTCTTGCTCATCGGCCAGCAAAGGCTCCTCGAGGCAATCACGCTCATCAGGAAGACGGCTGTGCAGTTTCCCGTGCTTCCTCTTGAGGACGTGAATCGCATAGAGGAAGACTATCGCATCATGCTCCACTATGCAGGCATGGGCTTCAACGACCCAGAGCGAGATAACGTCTATCGGCTGTTCATCCGCCGGCTCTATCGTGCCGTTGCCAATATGCGTATCATCTACTGTAGGCAGAAAGGCAGCATCTACGAACTGTGGATGCAGAAAACCACAGGACGGGCGTACACTCACGACAGCATCCGACGCGAGCTGGAGGACTTCGTGGCCACGAAGGCGATGCTCTCCTTAGAGTCCGAAACAACGCGCAAGGAGAAAGCTTCGGAACTCTATCAGCGGCATCAAGACTTCATGGCGGGTCTCTTCTGCAAAATTCTCGTTGCCGCACAATGGACGGAAACCGACGGAGCGTTCTTCACCAATCTTCTCCTGTCGCCCACCATCGACAGTGTCGACGCGCTGCTCTTGGTCAGTGCCGTGACGCTGGCCAACCTGCAGGAGTTCGACTGCGAGAAGTTCTGCCTTCTGCTCAATGTTTATGAAGGGAAACAGAGCAGCGGTTTGCATGGCGACGACGTTGGTCTCTCTCACCTCACAGCCCAGGTCAATCCCGCTCTCCAGCAGCGAGCACTCGTGGGATGGGCTTTTGCCGTGAGACTCATCCCCCCACTGTTCACGGATATTATTCATCGTGTGCGGCAGATGTGCCAGAATGAGCATGTTGCCCGACAGCTCACTGATATGCAGAAACAGGTGATTTTCTGCATGGATGCGGAGAAAGACCACGACACCATACAGCGCGACATCATGCCATCACTCATCCGCAACTCCAACCTAAATATCACCCGCGACGGCATGATCTCTGAAAAAGAAGACGATCCCATGGAGGACATCCTCGACAGCGATGCCGCCGACCGCCGAATGGAAGAGCTGGAAGGCACTTTCCAGAAGATGATCAACATGCAGAAGGCAGGCTCCGACATCTATTTCGGCGGCTTCGCCCAGATGAAGCGCACGCCCTTCTTCCACGAGGTGAGCAACTGGTTCTGCCCCTTCTATGAGGAGCATCCCGCCATCCGTCAGGCAGTGGAGAAAATAGGCAATACGCATTTCATGGACATGGTGCTCGGGCAAACCCCGCTTTGCGACAGCGACAAATATTCGCTCATCCAGGCCTTTGCATCGGTTTTCGACCGCCTTCCCGCGAATATTCGCGAGATTATAGGCTCTGGAGCGATGGGAATGGAGGGGCTTGACAGTATTGCAGAGATGAATGGCATGGAAGAACTCAAGGATATGATGGGCAAGGAGGATCGCCGGTCGCCGTCGCCCGATTTCGTGCGGCGGTTCTATCTGCAGGACCTCTACCGTTTCTACCGTCTCTTCTATGCGAAGAATCAGATGCAGAGCCCATTTGCCACCGATTCGTTTCTTTTTATTGCCCACCTTCCAACGGAAGATATCTATTCGACCAGTGCACCGCTTCAGCAGAATATCCTTGCTGTCTACGACATTCTGCGCAAACGTAGCAATACGGTTGGTCAACGCCAGCTTACACAGCTTCTACAGCACGACGACAGTGTGCCAGCCCTCTTGATACGTGGTATCCATGCCTATGAGCAAACAAAAGATTTTGCGCTAACGGTCAGATGTATGCAAAGAGTTTTGGAGAAAGAACCTGGCCATGAGAAGGCGCAACTCTACTTGGCGCGTGCCTGTTTCCAGACTGCCGACTATCATACAGCCGAGCAGTACTACCGTCAGCTGTTAGAGAGCCAACCCGACAAAATGTCGTATCAGTTAAATCTCTGCATTGCTATGGCTAATAACAAACATTACGAAGAGGCGCTTCCCTTGCTCTATAAGATGAACTATGAGCATCCCGACGACACCAACATCCTGCGTGTGCTCGCATGGACGCTGATGGGCATGCATCGCATTGATCAGGCGCTGGAGGAATATGAGAAGATATCGGCCCTGCCCGACCATACTGCCAGCGATACCCTCAATCATGGCTATTGTCTGTGGATAGGTGGCGATGTTCCCAGGGCCGTGCAGTGCTTTCGTGCTTTCCTGCAAGACAGCCCCCACACCACACTCTACCAGGAGTTTCAGCGCGACCGCGAAATGCTTGCCGACCACCAGATTTCGGCCACCGATCAGGCGCTTGTCATCGACCTCGTCATGCTTTGAGATTGCTCCTCGCAAGAGGTCCGTCTATAACGCCAAAAACAAAGCGGGATGTATCCACGTGGACACATCCCGCCTTTTTATGTTATGAATGAACAATTTACCAGAGTTCCAGACGCTCGCTCTTTGGGATGAACATCTTGTCGCCTTCCTTCACGCCGAATGCCTCATACCACATGTCGATGTGGGGCAGGGCACCGTTCACACGCCACTCACCCAGTGAGTGCGGGTCGCTCTTGGTGCGGTTGCGGATTTCCTTCTCGGTGATGTTCTGTCCCCATACCCCTGCATAGGCGAGGAAGAAACGTTGGTCGGCAGTCAGTCCGTCGACGGTGGGCAGAGGATTGTTGCGTGTGGCGTTCTTATAGGCATACCAAGCCACCTGCAGACCACCGTGGTCGGCCAAGTTCTCACCCAGCGTCAGACGGCCGTTGGCATTGAGGTCGGGCAGCACCTTGATGGCCGAGAAGAAGTCGGCGTAGCGGTCGGTACGCTCCACAAACATCTTGCCGTCCTGCTCTGTCCACCAGTCGGTCATGTTTCCGCTCTTGTCAAAGCGGCGGCCCTGGTCGTCAAAGCCGTGGGTCATCTCATGTCCGATTACCACGCCGATGGCTCCATAGTTGAAGGCATCGTCGGCCTGCGGGTCGAAGAAGGGACGCTGCAGGATGCCTGCGGGGAAGCAGATCTCGTTGGTAGTGGGGTTGTAGTAAGCGTTGACGGTCTGCGGGGTCATGTACCATTGGTTGATGTCGACAGGCTTGCCGGCTGTACGGGCAATCTCGTCGCGGTTCCAGAATACTTGGCACGTCCTGACATTGTCAAGATACGACTTCTTGGGGTCGATCACCAGTCCGCTCATGTCCTTCCACTTGTCGGGATAACCGATCTTCACGTAGAACGACGACAGCTTGGCCAGGGCAGCCATCTTGGTGTCGGGCTCCATCCATGTCTGAGCCAGGATGCGCTCGGCCAGAGCCACCTGCAGGTTCTTGACGAGGGTCTTCATGCGCTCTTTCGAAGTCTCAGGGAAGAAACGCTCGCAATACATTCTTCCCAGGGCCTCGCCCATGACAGCTTCCACCTGGTTGGTGGCGCGCTTCCAGCGGGGATAGTCTTCCTGGCGGCCACGCATGGTCTTGCCGAAGAAGTCGAAGTTGGCCTCGTTCACCTTGTCGCTCAGATAGCCAGAGGCTCCGAGGATGGCGTCCCATTCCATGTAGGCACGCAGCTGGTCGGCGCTATGGTTGGCAATGAGTTTGTCGGCTCCGTCGAGGAAGGCGGGCTGTCCCACCACCATCTCCTGGATGTCCTTCTCTTTGACGTTTTGTGCCATCAGGTATTCAGCCAGTGGGATGTTCGGCCAACGGCTCTGAAACTCCTTGAGCGTCATCTTGTTGTAGTTGGCTTCTGGGTCGCGCAGCTCTGTGCGGTTTTTGCTCACCTTGGCCAGTTCTGTCTCGTAGTCTACAATCATGTTCATCTTCTTCGTAGCTTCTTTCTTGCTGAAGCCGAAGAGTTGGAACATGCGCACGATGTGCTTCTTGTAGGCGTTGCGGATATCGGTCGTGGCCTTGTCGGTGTCTAAGTAATACTCCTTTTGGCCGAGCACGAGGCCGCCTTGATGCAGGCTGAGTATGTTCATGGAAGCATTCTTCTCGTCAGCTCCGAAGCCAGCTCCGAAGGGTACGCCAACGCCGAAGTCGGCATACTTCATGATGATGGCGCGAAGGCTCTCCACATTCTTGGCGGCCTCCATCTCGTTGATGAAAGGCATGAGCGGAGCCACGCCTTCCTTGTTGCGGCGCACGGAGTCCATGGCCAGGCGGTAGAAATCGCTCAGTTTGCGCTCCACGGTACCTTCCTTGAACGTGCCGTTCTGCAGTTCAGTGAGGATGTCATTGATGCGCTTGTTGTTGTCTTCCTGCAACTGGTCGAAGCTGCCGAAGCGAGAGTAGGCAGCGGGCAGGGGATTGTTCTTCATCCAGCCGCCACAGGCATACTGGTAGAAGTCGGTGCCTGGGCTGACGGTCTGGTTCAGGTTCTTCAGGTCGATGCCTGTCGACTGCTGGGCAAAGGTGCCGAGTGAGGCTCCTGCCATCAGCATGATTGCAAACATTGTCTTTTTCATTTTGATAGTTTTATTGGATTGATGAATAATTTCAAAGGTGAGTGTTAGAGATTGGCTGTAGCCTTTTCCAGTTCTTCTGCCAGCTGCTCCCAGCGTTCGGTCTCTTCGTCGATGGCTTTCTTCAGCTCTGTGTATTCGCTGACCACTTTCATGTCGCAGGCACCTTCTGGTGTGCAGAGAATGGCGTCGAGTTTCTTCTGTTGTTCCTCTAACTCCATGATGCGGTCTTCGCATTCTTTTACGGCCTTCTCAGCCCTTTTTATCTTGCGCTGCTGCTCCTTGCGGTCAAGGTAGGCGAGCTTGGAGCTGATGGCCTCGTTTTGAGAAGTGGGGAGCGGGGAGCGGGAGGTGAGATTACCGCTGTCGTCAGATGTGTCTCGCTTGAAACTATTCTCGCTTCCTGCTTTCACCTCGCTTCTCGAATATGAGTTCGAATTCCCCAATTCATTCAGATTCTCTATCTTGCGGCTACGCAGGAAGTCGTAGATGCCGCCAAGATGCTCTCGCACGCGTCCTCCGCCAAACTCATACACTTTGCTGACCAGCCCGTCGAGGAACTCACGGTCGTGGCTGACGATGATGGCTGTGCCGTCGAAGGCCAAAATGGCTTCTTTCAGAATGTCCTTCGACGCCATATCCAGATGGTTGGTCGGCTCGTCGAGAATAAGCAGGTTGACGGGTTCGAGCAGGAGTTTGATCATAGCCAGCCGGCTTCGCTCTCCACCGCTGAGCACTTTCACTTTCTTGTCGGCCTCCTCGCCGCCAAACATGAAGGCGCCAAGAATGTCGTTGATGCGCGACCGGATGTCGCCTTTGGCCACATAGTCGATGGTCTGGAACACCGTCAGGTTTTCGTCCAAGAGCTGTGCTTGGTTTTGGGCGAAATAGCCAATCTGCACGTTGTGCCCGATCTTCAGTTTACCATCGAACGGTATCTCGTTCATGATGCACTTCACGAGCGTGGTCTTTCCCTCACCGTTCTTGCCCACGAAGGCCACCTTTTCGCCACGCTTGATGGTCAGGTCTACGTGGTCGAAGACCAGGTGCGTGGTGAGCGGTGGGTGTTGGGAGGTGAGCGGATACTCCTTTCTGACGTTGTCGCAAATCACGGGATAGTCGCCCGAACGGAGGCAGGGAGGAAATTTCAGGTGCATGGTGCGATTGTCCACCTCGTCAATCTCGATGGGCACCATTTTCTCCAGTTGTTTGATTTTCTGCTGCACCTGCACAGCCTTTGTGGCCTGATAGCGGAAACGCTCGATGAAGGCCCGCATGTCGGCCATCTCCTTCTGTTGGTTCTCGTAGGCACGTATTTGCTGTTCGCGTCGCTCTGCGCGGAGCTTCACGTATTCGTCGTATTTTACTTTGTAGTCTACTATCTGTCCGCAACTGATTTCCAAGGTGCGGTTGGTGACATTGTTGATAAAAGCCCGGTCGTGGCTCACCAATACTACGGCTTTGGCGCTCTGCATCAAGAATTGCTCCAGCCACTGTATGCTGTCGATGTCCAGATGGTTGGTGGGCTCGTCGAGGAGCAGCACATCGGGCTTCTGAAGCAGTATCTTGGCCAGTTCGATACGCATGCGCCATCCACCACTGAACTCGCTCGTCGGCCGGTCGAGGTCCGTTCGCTGGAATCCCAGGCCGCTCAAGGTGCGCTCCATTTCCGCCTCGTAGTTCTCGGCTCCCAGCAGCATGTAGCGCTCGTGCTCTTCCGTGTAGCGTTGCACGAGTTGCATGTAGTCGTTGCTTTCGTAGTCGGTCCGTTCGCTGAGCTCCTGGTTCATACGGTCGATTCTCTCCTTGAGCAGCGTCTGGTTGGCGAACGCCTTGCGTGTCTCTTCGCGCACGGTGGTGTCGTCGGAGAGGTTCATCACCTGTGGCAGATAGCCTATGACGATGTCTTTCGGCAGTGAGACGATACCCTCAGTGGGCTGTTGCTGTCCGCAAAGAATCCTGAGGAGGGTGGTTTTTCCTGCGCCGTTCTTGCCCACAAGGGCAATACGATCGTGGTCGTTCACCACGAAACTCGCATCTTGGAACAGGGGCTTCACGCCAAATTCCACCTTCAGCCTTTCTACCGAAATCATCTTGTTTTGTGCGCTTCAGGATTCCTTCCTGATATAATTAAAGTATGGTAAGAAAAAAGAGTTAGGATAGGTATACGATGCCTTACTCCTAACTCCTTTTGTCAGTTTATTCCATTAGTCAATGATGACCATTGTCCATCCGTGCTTGTCCTCAACGGTGCCGTACTGGATGCCGCGGAGCGTCTTGTAGAGCTTCTCCGACCAGGGACCGGGCTTGCCGTCGTGTGAGAACACGTAGCGGTGGTCGTTGTCCAGGTCGTCGATATACGAGATGGGGCTGATGACGGCTGCTGTGCCGCAAGCGCCTGCCTCCTCGAATGTCGACAGCTCCTCTTCAGGAACAGGACGGCGCTCCACCTTCATGCCCAGATCCTCGGCCACCTGCATCAGGCTGCGGTTGGTGATGCTGGGCAGGATCGACGACGACTCGGGTGTGATGTAAGTGTTGTCCTTGATGCCGAAGAAGTTGGCGGCTCCACACTCGTCCATGTATTTCTTCTCTTTGGCGTCCACATAGAACTCAGCAGCATAGCCACGGTCGTGGGCGAACTTGCTGGCCTGAAGCGATGCGGCATAGTTGCCACCTACCTTGTAGCGACCTGTTCCGAGTGGTGCAGCACGGTCCCACTGACGGGTGATGACGTACGGATTGCAGGAGAAACCACCCTTGAAGTAGGGGCCTACAGGCGTGACGAAGATGAGGAAGCAGTATTCGTTGGTCGGGCCTACACCCACCTGGGCACCGGTACCGATGAGGAGCGGACGCAGGTAGAGCGTGGCACCCGTTTCGTATGGCGGGATAAATTCCTGATTCAGCAATACAACTTTCTTGCACATTTCCAAGAACAGCTCAGTGGGAACTTCCGGCATGAGCAGTCCACGTGCGGTCTGCTGCAGACGCTCGGCATTGGCTTCCGGACGGAACAGGCGTACTTTACCGTCTTTGCCGCGATAGGCCTTCAAGCCCTCGAAGCCTTCCTGGCTATAGTGCAGACAGCTGGCAGCCATGTGCATGTTAAGATACTCGTCGGAGGTGATTTCAATCTCACCCCACTTGCCATTACGATAGTTGCAACGGACGTTGTAGTCGGTTTTCGTGTAACTGAATGTAAGATTTGCCCAATCTAAGTTCTTCATGATTTTAAACGATTTATTGATGTTAATTGAATATCCGTGCAAAAGTACGAAGTTTTTTTGATACGCACAACAATATGATAGTTAAATTACTTGAAATGGACAGAAACGTGTTAGGCTGACTGTCAGGATGCAAGTCCCCGTCGTGCTTACGAATTGTCTGCATCGGCCAGAATGGCCTTGATTTCCTCGTCGGTCTTCGTCAGCCGGTCTTTGCACAGACGGATGAGTTGTTGCGCCCGCTTGAGCTTCTCGCCCATCTGGTCGATGTCGAGCTCGTCGTTTTCCATCATCTTGACAATCTGCTCCAGTTCGTGCAGCGCCTCTTCATATTTGATTGTCTTTTCCATTTGAATATATGATTATTGATTTCGTTGCAAATGTACGCAAATATTCCGATTCGTCCAAACAAATGCCACTACAATCTTCTGCTTTTTTTGAAAAATGTGTGTCGGTATTCTTTTTTTTTCGTAACTTTGTCCCCAAAATAAGCAAATTATGAAGTTATACTCCGATGCCGAATTGGCAGAGATACTCGATCAGGACATCTTTCATTTGATTGGCGAGGCTGCCGACCACTTGGGCGTGGAATGCTATGTGGTGGGCGGTTACGTGCGCGATATTTTCTTGGAACGACCCTCTAACGACATCGATGTGGTGGTCGTGGGCAGCGGCATTGTGCTGGCAGAGGAGGTGAAGCGTAGGCTTGGCAGAAAAGCCCATCTGTCGGTATTCCGTAATTTCGGAACGGCCCAGGTGAAGGCTTATATTTCGAAGAGCGATGAGCGTGAGGAGTTGGAACTGGAGTTCGTAGGCGCCCGCCGAGAGAGCTATAGTCGTGATTCGCGGAAGCCCATCGTGGAGGACGGCTCATTAGAGGACGACCAGAACCGCCGCGACTTCACCATCAATGCGATGGCCATTTGCCTCAACAAGGGGCGCTTTGGCGAACTGGTGGACCCCTTTGACGGTCTATACGATCTGGAGGACGGCATCATTCGCACCCCTCTCGACCCCGACATCACGTTCAGCGACGACCCCCTGCGCATGCTCCGATGCATCCGTTTTGCCACCCAGCTGAATTTCTTCATCGAGGAAGAAACCTTCGATGCCCTGGAGCGCAATGCCGAGCGCATTAAAATCATCAGTGGCGAGCGCATTGCCGATGAACTGAACAAAATGATGATGTCTCCGCACCCCAGCAAGGGGTGGATGGACTTGCACCGTTGCGGTCTGTTGCCGCTCATCCTGCCCGAACTGTCCGATCTCGACATCGTGGAATCGCGCAACGGAAGGGAACATAAGAACAACTTCTACCACACCCTCGAAGTATTGGAGAATGTCGTGAAAGCCTCCCTCCCGTCCTCCCTGAAGGGGGAACCCCCCAATCCACAGGCTTCTCTCTGGCTCCGTTGGGCTGCTTTGCTCCACGACATCGGGAAGCCGAAGAGCAAGCGGTGGGACAACCTGGCGGGCTGGACCTTCCACAATCACAACTACATCGGAGCGAAGATGGTGCCGGAGATTTTCCGCCGGATGAAACTGCCCCTCGACGCGAAGATGAAGTACGTGCAGAAACTCGTCGACCTGCACATGCGTCCCATCGTCATTGCCGACGAAGAGGTGACCGACAGTGCCGTCCGTCGGCTCATGAACGATGCCGGCGACGACATCGACGACCTCATGACGCTTTGCGAGGCCGACATCACCAGCAAGAACGAGGTGCGCAAGAAGCACTTCCGCGAGAACTTCCGCATGGTGCGCGAGAAACTCACCGACCTGAAAGAGAAGGACTACAAGCGCCTGCTGCAGCCCGTCATCGACGGCAACGAGATTATGGAGTTGTTCCACCTCAAACCCTCAAAGGAGGTAGGCGAACTGAAGCAATATCTCAAGGACGCTGTGCTCGACAACCGTGTGCCCAACGAGCGTGAGCCACTCATGCAACTGCTCCTGCAGAAAGCTGCGGAGATGGGCATTGAGAAGTGAACAACGGATTCCACGCATGCAAGATGAATTATGAATTGATATTTGTCAGCGAGACCGACTCTACCAACAGCTACCTGAAGCGGATGGAGACCGACGACAACGGCAAGCCAACCGTCGTGTGGACCGATTTCCAGACGGCGGGACGCGGCTGCGGCACCAACACCTGGGAGAGCGAGCCAGGCAAGAACCTCACGTTCAGCATCATGCTCAGGCCCCGCAACATTGCCGCTCGCGATCAGTTCATCCTCTCGATGGCGCACGCGGTCGCCCTCCAGCGCACGCTCTCCCTATATATAGATAATGTACGCGTGAAGTGGCCCAACGACATCTATTGGAACGACCGTAAGCTGTGCGGCACGCTCATCGAGACATCGCTCGGAGCCCAGCACATCAAGACGTGCATCATCGGTACGGGCATCAACGTCAACCAGCGCGTGTTCTGCAGCGATGCGCCCAATCCCGTGTCGCTCTGGCAGATTCTGCATCGTGAGCTAAACCGCGAGGAGGTGCTGCGTCAAGTGGTCGAACAGACCATCGCGTTGGCTCTGTTGGCTGAAGACGGACAGGCAGAGGCTATCCGCAGGGAATACGATGCTGCGCTCTATCGGAAAAACGAGCTGCATGCCTATCGGTTGCCATCTGGTGAGCGTAGGGAATACATCCTGACTGGTGTTTCCGACGATGGTCATCTGCTCCTTATGCCACCCGGCAGCAGAGAGATTGATGCCTACGCTTTCAAGGAAATACAGTTCCTGATAGATGAATGAACCCCCGACAATCCCGAATCATACACAACAATCCCAAAATAAAACAACTATGGCAAGATTTAAGAGAATTCTGTTGAAGCTCAGCGGTGAGAGTCTCGCCGCAGGAGGCAAGTTTGGTATCGACGAGCAGCGTCTTGGCGACTATGCCCGTCAGATCAAGGAAATCCACGAAATGGGCGTGCAGATAGGCATCGTCATCGGTGGTGGCAACATCTTCCGCGGACTGAGCGGAGCCAAGAAGGGCTTCGACCGCGTGAAGGGCGACCAGATGGGCATGATGGCCACCGTCATCAACTCATTGGCGCTGAGCAGCGCACTCGATGCCGAGGGCGTGAAGAACAAGGTGCTCACGGCCATCCGAATGGAACCCGTGGGTGAGTTCTATTCCAAGTGGAAGGCCATCGACGCTATGAACGAGGGCTTCGTCTGCATCTTCTCCGCAGGCACGGGCTCCCCCTATTTCACCACCGACACGGGCTCTTCGCTGCGCGGTGTGGAGATCGAGGCCGACGTGATGCTGAAGGGTACCCGCGTGGACGGTGTCTACACTGCCGACCCGGAGAAAGACCCCACCGCCACGAAGTTCAGCGACATCACCTACGAGGAGGTGCTGGCACGCAACCTGAAGGTGATGGACCTCTCGGCCATCGTTATGTGCAACGACAACCACCTGCCCATCTACGTCTTCAACATGGACATCGTGGGCAATCTGAAGAAGGTCATCGACGGCGAAGATATCGGTACTTTGGTTCACGCATAGTAAACAAACGGACTTATGCGACGACTTTTGACGATAGCCGGGCTGCTGCTCATCGCAGTAGCCGGGCAGGCACAGCATTCGGCTGCCCTCCAGGTGAAGGAGCTGAAGCTGAGCAACGGCTTGACAGTATGGCTCAACGAGGATCACTCCCAGCCGAAGGTCTTTGGAGCTGTAGTGGTGAAGGCAGGCGCAAAGGACTGCCCCGATACGGGCATCGCCCACTATTTCGAGCACATCATGTTCAAGGGTACCGACTCCATCGGCACGGTCAACTATCCTGCAGAGAAAGTCTATCTCGACTCCATCGCTTCGCAGTATGAGCTGTTGGCGCAGACACGCGACGAGGCGGAGCGAAAAAGCATTCAGCGCAACATCAACCGGCTGAGCATTCTGGCCGGCGAATATGCTATCCCCAACGAGTTCGACCGCATGATAGCCGAGTTCGGAGGCACAGGCCTGAATGCAGGGACGAGCTACGACTATACCTATTACTATAACACATTCTCGCCTCAGTATATGCGGCAGTGGCTCACGCTCAACAGCCACCGTCTGATTCATCCTGTCTACCGCCTGTTCCAGGGTGAGTTGGAAACGGTCTACGAGGAGAAGAACCGCTCGGCCGACAACATCCTGATGGGTGCCCTGGAGCACGGCATCAGCGAGCTCTTCAAGGGCACGCCCTACGAATACCCCATCATCGGCAGCACGGAGAATCTCAAGAATCCGCGCATGAGCGAAATGGAGGCGTTCTACAAGAAGTATTACGTGGCCGGCAACATGGGACTCATCCTCTGTGGCGATTTCAGCATCCGTGAGGTGACGGACTTGCTCGAACCCACTTTCGGCCGGCTGCCGCAAGGTACCGTCGATCGCAGCGTTACGTCGGCACCGCCGCTCCACGGACAGCGCACCGTAGAACTGAAGGTACCCCTGCCCCTGGTGAAAATCTCGGCTTTGGCCTTCCGCGCACCCACCGACGTTGAGGCCGACGCTCCTGCCCTCGACCTGGCCACCAAGCTCCTGGCCAACGAGGGGGAGACCGGACTCATCGACTCGCTCGCCAACAGCCATAAAATCATGGGTGGCATCGTGGAGCGCGCCTCGCTCAACGGCATCGGAGCCCTCATCCTGGCCTCCATACCGAACCTGCCCTTTGGCAGCAAGAAAAAGGCCGAGCAGATGTGCTGGGTGCAGGTGGAGAAACTCAAGCGGGGCGAGTTCTCTGAGCATGAACTCGACGTTTTGAAGATGGAGACCCTGCGCGAAGAAAGTATGGCTCTGGAGAGCATAGAGGGAAGGGCTAACATGATGGTCGACGTCTTTGCCCAGGGACGCTCGTGGAGCGACTATCTCCAGCAGGTGGAGGCCATCCGGGCGTTGACGAAGGAAGACATCGTCGATGTGGCCAACCGCTATTTCACCGACGACTACGTCCACTTCGTGAAAAAGTTCGGTATGTATAAGAAAGACATCATCGAGAAGCCCGGCTTCGACCCCGTGAGACCGAAAAACGTCGATGCAGAGTCCGACTATGCCCATCGGCTGCGTGAGATGCCTGCCGAGGAGCGTGCCGTCCGTATCCTCGACTTCCAGAAAGATGCCACCATCCTCCCCATCGTCGTTCCTGCAACGACGGCTGCGCAACCCAAAGCACGCCTTTTCGCCACGCAGAATCCGGTCAACGACATCTTCACCCTGACGCTGATGTACCACAAGGGGACGCTCTCCGACCCGACACTCTCGGCTGTGGCTGCTTTTGCCGGACAGCTGGGAACCGACTCGCTCTCGCTCCAGCAGCTCAAGAAAGCCCTTCAAGCGCAAGGGGCAACGTATGAGATTGGGGCAACGAAGAACTTCTTCCTTGTCAACCTGACAGGCTTCGACCGCAACCTCGAGTCTTCGTTGCGCTTGCTGGCCCACTTCATGAGCAACGCAAAGGCCGATGAGAAAGCCCGCAAGGAAATGGTCAGCTCGTTGAAAGCCGAACAGAAAGCCATCTGGAAGAGCAACGGCGATGTGGCTGCCGCCATCATGGAGAAGATAGAGTTCGGGCAACAGTCGGAATACCTCACGCAACTGACCGTCAAGGAGTTGCGCGCCATGAAGGGCGAGGAGCTGCTCAGTCGCTTCCGTGAGGTGCAGCAGTATGCCTGCGACGTGATCTATAGTGGCCAGCTGCCGGCAGAGGAGGTGGCTCAGGCGGTGGCACGATGCCTGCCTTTAGACAAGGCGACGCAAGAGAATCCCCTCACCGTACGTACCCTCCAGACCTATCAGGAACCGATGGTCTACGTCTACGATATGCCCTCGGCACGCCAGACCATCATCCGCACTTATCAGGGACTGCGCCCGTACGCCACACCAGAAGAGCAGTCGCGGCTCCTGCTGACAGCCCGCTATTTCGGAGGAGGTATGTCGTCGCTCATGTTCCAGGAAATCCGTGAGTTCCGCTCGATGGCCTATTCCACAGGGGCTTCCGGTTCGCTCTCCGTATGGCCCGACCGTCGTCCTGCCTGCTTCACCACCTATGTTGGCACACAGGCCGACAAGACAATGCAGGCTTTGGCCGTCGTCGACACCCTGCTCACCGATATGCCCATGCGGCAGCGCAACCTCGAAGTGGCCAAGAAAGAGCTCATCAGCAGCATCAGCAACGGTTTCCCCGACTTCCGCACCATCGGCATCACCATAGCCAACCGACTCTATGAGGGCAAGACAGAAGACCCGTCGGGCAAATATGTCAGCACGCTGCCGTCGTTGTCTGCCAACGATGTGGCTGACTTCTTCCAGAAAGAAATCAAAACCGCACCGCGCGTCACCGTCGTCGTGGGCAACAAGAAGAAGATGAACCTCCAGCAACTCGGCCGATACGGTCGCGTCGTGGAACTGAAACCCAATGACTTCTTCAGACGATAACCACCAATTTGTTTTCCGCGTCAGAGAATATCGTTTTTCCGACGCGGAAAACACCCTGACGGTGTTACGACTCTGCGACGAACCATGCTCCATCAAGAGGGGGTGTTTTGAAACCACCCCCTTGTCGAGGCAGCGCGCCACCTGCTTGCTGACCAGCATCAGGGCTTCTATCCTTCTGTTCTTTTGTCTTTTCGGCCTCAGCAGACATCCGTGAGGGCGCCATCTCACTTCAGCGGCCGCAGCGCGAAAACACTTGTCCATAGCATTGATTTACAGATGCAAAGATACGAAATTTTCTCGAGATATGCAAGGAAAAAAGGGAAAAAAAGAAAAGAAAAACACATGAAGATTGAAGACATGAATGATCTCTCGTACGAATTCTTACACCTTACAGCTGACAGTTTAGTCTGGCGACACCACCACTCCTCAAATTATAGGTTACTATATATATAATATATTATATATATTATATATATAGTAATTAATATTACTTATAAATTGTAACTCAAATTCGTCCGATACGTTGCTCCTAAAATAAACTGTCAGCTGTAAGGTGTAAGAATCGTTCGACGTACGATAGCGCAAAGGCTTTCCTGTAGTTGCAACCACCGTCGCAAATCACGACAGCCGTTGCGTTCTCCGCTCGACATGCTTGCCCAAAGAGTCGCGTGCGTCACAACAAGCTATCCCCCTCCTACAGGAGGGGTTAGGGGAGGTCATATTCCTGCGAAACCTTTCGGGTCAATTTCTATGTTATTGCTATGTGTTACACAGTTACACAGTTACACAGTTTTCAAGGCGACCCATCATTATCGTTATTATAAATTGTAAGTAAAATATTTTACTATATATATAATATATATTATATATTATATATATAGTAAGTTTCTTTTCAAAGAATAGAGGGTGCATCGTAGAAAACTGTGTAACTGTGTACTGTGCACAGCCTACGATTTCTCCACGAATCAATTATTACAGATGGATTTTTCCTTCATTTCTTTTGAAAATTCCCTGGATTTTTCTTGCATAATTCAAATATTTTTCGTAACTTTGCGCAGCAAATCAATGCTATAGACAGGTATGTTTCGCGCTGCGGCCGCTGAAGTGAAATGGCGCCCTCACGGATGTCTGCTGAGGCCGAAAATACCGCCTGCCGGCGCCCCGTCAGCGTGAGTTGGCGCCCTCATCAGACACCGACGTTGCTTCGCTTGGTGAAATCGGCAGAGCCTGTGGCGTGCCGGAAATTGTTCTCAAAAGTGATGAAAATGTTAAAATTACAATAAAAAGCCGCTTTTGTTTACAATTTTGATATCTGTATGAAGATAATTTTGTAATTATGCCGCGAATATTATTTAGTTATTAACAAATTTTTTAGTAGTATGAAGAAATATCTATTCTTATTCTTAAGCCTGGCCATTGCTGTCAGTGCCAGTGCTGGCATCCCTGTCAAGCGTGTCGGCCATCAGGGTTTGCTGAGCAAATCGCTTGAATCAAAAATGGAGAAAAATGCTCCTCAACGTGCTCAAGGCATGCTCAGAGCACCCGTCACCACAGCTTCTGAAGGTGAGGTGAAGAATTACAAACGTACAGGCGCTTGTCTTTACATTGATGGCCAATATGTTGAACCTGGCAATCAGGAAGGTAGTACGATTGAGCTGATTTTTGCTTCCGACAACAAGGTGTGGTTCAAGAACATCTTCTACCGTTTGGGCGACAATTTTGGCGACAGCTATGTCTACGGCACATTGAGCGACGACGGCACAACGATTACCGTCCCCATGGGCCAGTCAATTTACTACAGCGATTACTATGATGCTGATGTGGTATTGTCGTGGGGCACCACTTCTGTGTCAAGCAGTATTGAATGGACCCCCGATGAAACAGTGACCGAGGTCGTCTATGTGGTCGATGGCAACACCATCAGTCTGCAAAGTGGTGGTGGTCCTGCCCCCTCTGGCTCGAGTTATCCTCAATACGAGTACACCGGTCTGGGGTCGGTATGGACCGACGATGGCACGTTCGGCGGATACCTGGAGTGGGAAACAGTCTTCACTGAATTTATCCCGGCAACGATGCCCACGAATGTGACGGTTACTCCCGATGTAACCTTTGCTGATGTGACGTGGGAAGGCACCGATGGTGACAGCTGGAACCTCCGCTGGCGTCCTTGGACTGACCTGTCGGGCAATCCCCACAGTTGGGATTTCAGTCTTGACAACTATCAAAGCCAAATCGAAGGCTGGTGGAGCTACGATGCCGATGGTGACGGATATAGCTGGGACCTTACTTATTCGAGCGACAGCCAGGATGATGTTTGCTTCTATTCATACTCTTACTCGAGCACGGCGGGTGCTCTTTCTCCCGACAACTATCTCGGTACGCCCGATGTGCCTCTGAAGGGTGAGCTTCGTTTCACTGCATGGGGCCGATCAAACAGCTATCCTGATGTGTTCCAAGTCTATGCTATGATTGGTGATGACATTGATAATATGACTCAGCTCTTTGACGAGGACCTCATAACGTCTTCTACACCCCAGACCTACACAGTTGACTTGAGCGCCTTTGAGGGTGCTGTGGGTAGCATAGTCTTCCGTCACTATAACTGCACCGACCAATGGGAAATGTACATCGACGATGTGTTCATTGGCGATGCCGCAGATACAGTCGAACCTGCCGAGTGGGTGTATGCTAATGACTTGACCGACACTGAGTACACCATCGAAGGATTGACTCCCGAAACCCAGTATGAGGTGCAGGTACAAGCCTCTCGGACATTAGGCGAAGGCGAACCAGATACAAGCGAATGGACTGAGTCGACATTATTCACTACTCTTGCGCAGGCAGAGACCGTTACCGTCTCAGTGGCTGCTACCGACGGTGAGTATAACTATGCGACGTTGTTCTACAGTGATAAGAATCTTTCTGCTCCTGAGGGAATAAAGGCTTACACGGCTACGGTTGCAAACGGAGAGATTACTCTTAATGAGATTAGCGGAGCCATCCCGGCGGGTACGGCTGTGATCTTGAGAACTGAGAGCAAACTGAGCGAGACTACAGACTTCAGGTTTACCGAAGTGGTCGAGGCTGAGGCTATCGATGCCGACAATATGTTGGAGGGTTCCGACGAAGCAGAAACCGTCAGCGGTGAGGGCTTCAAATACTACATGCTCTCGTTGAATGCTGCAAGTGAAGAAAACTCTATCGGCTTCTACTTCGACAAGAACTCGAATGGTGGCACACAACTCAAGAACGGTGCTCACAAGGCTTATCTTGTTGTTCCTGAAGAAGAAGCTGCCAAGGGATATTCTTTCAGAGGTGATGCAACAGCTATCGAAGGTCTAATTGTAAACGAAAAGTCTGACGCAAACGAGGTTTACGACCTGCAGGGTCGCCGTGTGGTATGTACAGCAAAGGGCATCTACATTGTGAATGGTAAAAAGATTGTAGTTAAATAATATAAGGAGTACTCAATTATGAAGAAAGAATATATCATACCCCAGACAAGGGAGTATCATGTAGATGTATTGCTGATGCTCAACACCAGCGACGGAGAAGGCGACGGCAATCAGTTCGGCAATCGGTTCGATGATGAATTCGATGATGAATTCGATGATGAATTCGATGATAAATTCAAAGATGTATACGAAGACGAAGAGGATGATTATGGGTATTAAGAATCCCAGAAGATCATAACAAGAATGTTAGAATAAAAAAGAGGGTGTGCCTGTTTTGACACACCCTCTTTTTTGATTCTGTTGGATTGCGATTAATACTCCAGCCACCTGACGTAGGCAAAGTCCTGACGGTGGGGGAGTCGCGAGTTCTTCGGGTACATGCGGATGGCCGTTTTGAACGAACCGGCGGTAGCCATTTCGAATTGAGCCTCGAAGGTGTAGAGGTTGCCTGACTGGGCTGTCACCTCAAACGGGTGGATGGAGTGGATGCGCTCCTCGCCAGCCTCATCGGTCTCGATGCTGACAAACTCCAGTCCGATGGCGTCTTTGAGTCCCTGCTCGTCGATGACGAACTTGAAGTTGTAGGCAACACCGCTCTCCGGGCCTTCCGCAGGAAGGTCGTTCTCGCTGGAAACCACGCGGATGGCATCCCAACGCTCGGCCACGTTCTCCTTCCACTGGGCGATATCCTTAGCCAGACGGAAGTCGTTGGCCTCCAGCTCGTGGAAGCGCTTGGCTTCTTTGTTGTAGAACTTCTCATAGTAGTCGTCCAGCTGGCGCTTCATGGTGTAGTGGGGAGCGATGGTGGCGATGGAGTTCTTGATGACCTTGATCCAACCCTCGCTGTAGCCCTTGTCGTTCTTGTTGTAGTAGAGCGGGATGATCTCGTTCTCCAACAGTCCGTAGATGGTGGCGGCATCGAGTTGGTCCTGATACTCCTGGTTCTTGTAGGTGCGCTTCTCTGTGAGTGCCCATCCAGCTCCGGGACGGTAGCCTTCGAGCCACCAGCCGTCGAGCACGGAGAGGTTCACCACACCATTCATCTCGGCTTTCTCGCCAGAGGTGCCCGATGCTTCGAGCGGTCGGGTGGGGGTGTTCATCCAGATGTCGACACCTGAGACGAGGCGACGTGCCAGGCGGAAGTCGTAGTCCTCGAGGAAGATAATCTTGCCGAGGAACTCAGGCTTCTGCGAAATCTCGTAGATGCGCTTGATGAGTCCCTGACCGGCACCGTCGGCGGGGTGTGCCTTACCTGAGAAAAGGAACTGCACGGGGCGCTCCGGGTCGTTCACGATCTTGCTCAGACGGTCGAGGTCGGTGAACAGCAGGTGGGCGCGCTTATAGGTGGCGAAACGGCGGCAGAAGCCGATCATCAGCGCATTGGGGTTGATGCGGTGGAGCAGCGACAGCACACGCGAGGGATCACCCTGGTTCTTGAGCCAGTTCTCGCGGAACTTTGAGCGGATATAGTCGGTGAGCTTGTTCTTCAGGGCCATGCGGGTCTCCCAGATTTCCTCGTCGTTGACTTGGTAGATAGCATGCCAGATCTGCTCGTTGCTCTGGTCCTTCATGTGGTTCTTGTCGAAATGCTTCTCGTAGAGATGACGCCACTCTGTGGCTGCCCATGAGGGGAAGTGCACGCCGTTGGTGACGTAGCCCACGTGGTTCTCTTCTGGGAAGTAGCCCTTCCAGATGGGGGC
This sequence comes from uncultured Prevotellaceae bacterium, assembly GCA_902801375.1. Lineage (GTDB taxonomy): Bacteria > Bacteroidota > Bacteroidia > Bacteroidales > Bacteroidaceae > Prevotella. Next base: position 140,678 of record CADCIB010000002.1, read on the forward strand.
AAACATTTTCTGGCTGACCCATCCGTGGAGTTTCGACACGCCGTTCACTTCCTGGCAGGTGTTGATGGCGAAGGTCGACATAGAGAACTTCTCGTTCTTGTCGTCGGGATTGGTGCGTCCCATACCGATGAACTCGTCCCATGTGATGCCTAAGCGTGCGGGATAGCCACCCATGTACTTGCCGAAGAGGCTCTCGTCGAAGTAGTCGTGGCCGGCAGGAACCGGAGTGTGGCAGGTGTACAGGCCGCTTGCCCTTACCAGCTCCATAGCCTGGTTGAAGGTCAGTCCGTCTTGGATATAGTCGCACAGGCGCTGCAGGTTGCACAGGGCAGCATGTCCTTCGTTGCAATGGTAGATGTCTTTCTTGATGCCCAGTTTCTTCAGGAGCATCATACCGCCGATGCCCAGGAGAATCTCCTGCTTCAGTCGGTTCTCCCAGTCGCCGCCATAGAGAGTGTGGGTGATGGGCTTGTCGAACTCAGAGTTCATGTCGTTGTCGGTGTCGAGCAGATAGAGGGGGATGCGACCCACGTTCACTCTCCACACATAGGCATGCACCTGATAGTTCATGTAGGGCACGTCGACCACCAGTGGGTTGCCGTCTTTGTCGTACATACGCTCGATGGGGAGCGAGTTGAACTGCTGTGCCTCGTAGTTGGCAATCTGCTGTCCGTCGATGGTCAGGCTCTGGGTGAAATAGCCAAACCTGTAGAGAAATCCCACAGCGCACATGTTGACATTGCTGTCGGATGCTTCTTTCAGGTAGTCACCGGCAAGCATTCCCAGACCGCCGGAGTAGATCTTGAGCACTTGGTTCAGGCCGTATTCCATACAGAAATAGGCCACAGAGGGGCGAGTCGTATCAGGCTCCTCAGCCATGTAGCTCTTGAAGAGTTTGTAGACGTGCTTCACGTTCTTCATAATCTCCTCGTCGTTCACGATCTCTTCTTTGCGGCTGTAGTTCAGGCGCTCCAGCAGGAGCACGGGGTTGTGGTTGACTTCCTCGTAGAGGGCTTCGTCGAGGCTGCGCCAGAGTTCACGGGCTTCGTAGTTCCACACCCACCAAAGGTTGTGAGCCAGTTCGTCGAGGCACTTCAACTCTTCGGGTAATCTTGATTTCACGGCCAGCTCCTTCCACTGGGGAGCGTTGGCATAATCGGCTTTGATCTTCATCTTGATATTTTCTATTTGCGAATTTTCTGTTTCTTTTTCATGCCATTCTTGCTTCAGCCTTCCGCAGGGCGAGGTCGTAGGCTTTCTCGTATTGGCGGATGAAATGCTTCCAAAGGGCTTTCTTCGAAAGTTTGGCAGCCTGTTGGCGGGCATTCTTCACCTTGTTTTCATCGAACGAGGCGAAAAGCATCACGGTGTCCTTGATTTCGTCGGCCACTTGCTCGTAGTTGTAGTCGGTGCGGTGGATGACGCGCACGCCCTGCTCGATGTTATCGACGCCCTCACCCTGTGCCCACAGGCCGAAGCCTGCCAGGTCGGTGGTGATGCAGGGCACCTTGAAGGCGATGGCCTCGAGCGGCGTGTAGCCCCAGGGCTCGTAGTAGGATGGATAGATGCAGAGGTCGTTGCCCAAGACCAGGTCGTAGTAGGTCATGTTGAGCATACCGTCGTTTCCCGTGAGGTAGTGAGGCACGAAGATGACTTTCACCTTTCCCTCGTCGCGATGGGGCATCTCGCATCCAGGCACCATAACAAAGGCCAGGATGTCCTTTTCAAGTCGTGGGTCACGCCCCAGCCGACTCATTGCCTCCAGGAATACGTCGATGCCCTTGTTGCGGTATTCGAACCGTCCGCTGGTACTGACGATCAGCACCTCGTCGCCATAGCTGGTGCCCATCAGGCGATTGGCCACTTCTATCATGCGCCTGCGTGCTGCCCTGCGCTTGCGTGTGAAGGTTGCACTCTGCGGCACAAAACTGTCGTCGAAGCCATTCGGAAGCACCACGTCCACGGGTTTGTCGAGCAGTTCCACACACTCGCGGGCTGTGATGTCGCTCACGGTGGTGAAGCAGTCGGCATTCCAGGCGGTCTGCTTTTCAATGGAGTGCTTGCTCTGCATGTTCAGCTCGCCCGCCATCTGGTCGCCATTGTAGGCGAATAGATAGTCGTAGAGCGGCTTGTTGTTGCCAGAGATGCTTCGTCCGATGCTTGTGGCGTGGGTGGTGAAAATGGTGCCTATCTGTGGCAATACCTTATTAATATATAATAGGCCGAGACCAGTCATCCATTCGTTGGCGTGGTAGATGATTCTCTTTTCTCTCCTCTCTTCTCCCTCCTCTATCCACTTATACAGGCTTTCCACCGCGAGTCCGGCGGCATACGAGAACATCGAGGCCTCGTCGTAGTCGCCATAAGCGTGGAGCGAGTCTACACCATAGTATTCCCACAGGCGGGTGTAGATGTCGTTCTTCTGGGCGAAATAAGGCTGGAAATCTACCAGAATGGCAATGGGTTGTCCAGGAATGTCCCAGCGTCCGACCTTCACCTGCAAGCCCTCTTCAGCGCAAGAGCTGCGCCAATCGGCCATCAGTCTGCGGTCCTCGATGAAATAGGGACACGGTTTCTCGCCCCAACAGTCGGGACCGATGAAAAGAATCCTGTCCGGAAAAGTTTCCTGAAGTGTCTTTGCTCTCGTGGAAAGAACGGTGTAAATACCTCCTACCTTGTTGCAAACTTCCCAACTCGATTCAATGATGTAGTCGGGAACTAACATACCTTTTGTCATTCTGAAGAATTAATAATGGATTCTTGCCTTAGCTAACGAAACAAGTTTCGAGCTGCAAAGGTACGAAGAAACTGGCGACTATGCAACATTATTGCATGTTTTTTCGACAAAACGCCTCATTTCTTGACCAATATCATTTCATTTTGTCGGATGGAATGTCGTGATGCTTCATTCCTGTGACCGTCTCAATAAGCAGCAGCAGGTTATGTTCCTGCGTCAGAAACATACACATCCATCTATGCGGAAGTTCCTTTTTTTTGAAAAATATAGCACGAATCTTGTGCGTTACATTTTTTTTTGCTATCTTTGCACGCATAAAGAATGCAATGTGATGAACAAGATTGTCTGTCTTTTGTTGTTTGTGGCCGCTTTGGCCTCATGCACCCAGAGTGAGAAGAGCTACAAAATAGGAGTGTCGCAATGTTCTTCCGGACGTTGGCGCGAGAAAGTGAACAGCGAAATGCTTGCCGCGCAACATCTTTATGAGCATGATGTCAAGGTGAGCATTGCAGAGGCCCATGATGACACGGAAACGCAGCTTCGCCATATCGACAGTTTGGCCAATGCCGGTATCGACCTGCTGGTGGTCGCACCCAACGAGGCGGCGCCCATCGCTGAGGCCATCGCGCGCGTCAAGCAGAAAGGGATTCCCGTCGTCTTTTTCGACAGAAAAGCCGACACAGAAGACTATGCGGCCTTCATTGGAGGCAACAACCGCGAGGCCGGTCAGACCGTGGGCCACTATGCTGTCAGCCTGGCCAAGGACATGCTGGCGCAACGGGGAGCGCAGAAACCGCTCATACTGGAGATTACCGGCTCTATGGCCACTTCGCCCGCCCAGGAGCGTCACGAGGGGTTCGCCAAAGCCATGCAAGAGCAGTCGGAGGCCGACTACCGTTTCATCGAGAGCAGTTGGTCGTCGGAGGATGCCTATCAGACGATGAAAAAGCAACTGAAGTCTGGCAGGTTGCCCGATGTCGTGTTCTGCCACAACGATGCGATGACAACGGGTGTGTACAAAGCCCTGAAAGAGGCGAAACAGGAATCCAAAGTCAAGATCTTGGGTGTAGACGGAATGCACGACGAGGGTATCGAATACGTGCTCAACGGTTCATTGACGGGCACGTACATCTATCCCACTCATGGAGAAGAGATCGTCAGGCTCGCCCTGAACATCCTGACAGGCCAGCCCTACCATCGCGACAATCCCTTGAAAGGCGCTATGGTGACACCAGAGAATGCCAAGATGATGTGGCTCAACAGCAGGGAACTGGTGCAGCAGAATGCGAATCTCATTACTATTCAGGACAAGCTCGAGGCTTATTTCGGATTGTACAGCACGCAGCGAAAAGTGCTGATAGCCAGTTTTGCCGCCATCGTCTTGCTCATCGTGGCCGTCTTGATGATCTGGCGGGCATTCATGCAGACACGCAAAGTGGTGCGTCAGCGCCAGACCTTGAACGAGGAGGAGACGCTGTTTTTTACCAATGCCGACAGCCGTAAGTTGCGACAGCCTTTCGTGACTCCGACAGAGGAGTTGCCCCAGCCCCGCTCGCAGGACACCATCTTCGTAGAGAAACTTAACGCGGCCATCAGGGAGAACCTGTCGAACACAAACCTGAAAATGGAAGAACTGGGGGAGAAGGTTGGGCTGAGCCGCGTGCAACTTTACAGGAAGGTGAAAGCCATCACTGGTCTCTCGCCCGTGGAACTCTTGCGGCAGATGCGACTGCAACAAGGCTATGTGCTGCTCTCGACCACCAATAAGACCGTTTCCGAGATTGCCTTCGAGGTGGGATTCAACACGCCGGGCTATTTCTCGAAATGTTTCAAGGAGCAGTATGGCAAGATGCCCACAGACTTGAGGCTACAAGCTGATATACAGAACGATTCAACAAATGAGACATAGTCGTGAACGATTGTTGCATGTAACATTTTTCCTAAAGGCTGAACGATAAATGACAACTAACCTATTATTATTTATATTAAATTTGCACCAGATTTAAATCATCAGAGTACTAATTAAATTGTAAAATCAAATGGAAAGACTGAGGAAATTTCTTCGACTCATGAGTCGGCACAGCCGTTTCTCATTGAGTGCAATGCTCATCTTTGCGTGTAGTGTAATGTACGCGCAAACGGAGATTACGGGAACTGTCATCGATGAGACCGGCGAGGGTGTCATCGGAGCAACCGTAAAGGAAAAGGGAACATCGAACGGTACGGTAACCGACTTCGATGGTAACTTCAAACTGCATGTGGCCAACGGTGCCACGCTGGTCATCAGTTATATCGGCTACGATGCCGTGGAAATGGCAGCCACACCCGGTATGACGGTTCAACTGAAAGAGAATGCCAGCGAACTGGCAGAAGTCGTGGTCGTGGGTTACCAAACCCAGCGTAAAGCCGACCTGACCGGTTCGGTGTCGGTGGTGAAGACCGACGAGCTGAAAACTTCATCGGACACCGACCCCATGCGTGCCTTGCAGGGTAAGGTGCCGGGCATGACCATCACCAGCACAGGTTCGCCTGTGGGTGCCGGTACGGTGCGTATTCGTGGTGGCGGCTCGTTCAACTCTTCACAGGATCCGCTGTTCATCATCGACGGTGTGCCTACGACAACCAACCTGAACACGCTGAACATGAACGACATCGAGTCGATGCAGGTGTTGAAGGACGCTGCCTCGGCTTCTATCTACGGTAGCCGCGCTGCTAACGGTGTCATCATCATTACCACCCGTTCGGGTAAGAAGGGTGAAAAGGTGAAGGTGGACTTCTCTGCCAACCTCACCGCACAGTTCTACAACAAGCAGACCATGATGGACCTGTCGAACACCGCTGAGTATGCTACAGCTATGGCTCAGGCTGCTATGAACGACGGACTCGATCCTGAGCAGTATGCCAACAACTACGGTCTGACACTCAACGCCAGTGCCGGCACACCCATCCAGGCCTACGATCCCGCTTCAGGTCAGATGCGCCAGTTCACGGTGAACGGCCTCTATGACGGCTACATGAACTCGAAGCGCACCATGCGTTTCAGCGATACTGACTGGCTCGATGAAATCTCGCGCACGGGCTTCTCTCAGAACTACGACCTCTCCATCTCGGGTGCTACTGACAAGACCACTGCTTTGGTCAGCTTCGGCTATAAGAAAAACAGCGGTATCTTGAAGTATACCGACTTCGAGAGCTTCTCAGGCCGCATCAACACCAGCTACAAGGTGAACAAGATGGTCACCATTGGTGAGAATGCTACCATCACCTATTCTGATCAGGTAGACTGCGCTCCTCTGGAGAATGCCCTGAAGATGGCGCCCACGCTTCCTGTCTATGAGGAAGACGGCGTGACCTTCTCAGGTCCTGTGGGTGGTATGAGCGACCGTCAGAACCCGCTGCGCGAACTCTATCACAACCGCGACAACCGTCTGAAGATGTGGCGTATCTTTGGCAATGCCTACGTCAACATCCAGCCCGTCAAGGGTCTGACACTCCGCTCAAACTTCGGTCTTGACTACTGGTCGGAGTTCATCCACAGCGTGACCTACACCTGGCACAGCGATGTGGTGAACAATTCGACGCCGTCGGCCAACTTGGGTAACAAGAACTCCGTGAAGTGGACTTGGTCTAACACGGCCAACTACAACTTCACCATCGGTGCCGACCACAACTTCATCGTGCTGGCCGGTTTGGAGCTCCACCGCGACGTGGAAGAGCGTTCTTCGGCTTATGCTCAGATGTTCGCTCTTGAGAACTACAACTACATGTGGCCCGATGCCGCTACTGGCACACAGCGTGCTGGCGGTATCCGCGAGGGTTACAACCTGGTGTCGCTCTTCGGCAAGATCGACTACAACTGGAAAGACCTGCTGCTTGCTTCGTTCACCATCCGTCGCGACGGTTCCTCACGCTTCGGTGAGAACAACCGCTACGGTACGTTCCCCGCTGCCACGCTGGGTTATCGTATCTCACAGCACCTCGGACAGGATTGGATCGACGACATTAAGGTTCGTGCTTCTTGGGGACAGACTGGTAACCAGGCCATCAGCAACTACGCTCGCTACGGCCTGTATGCAGCTACCTACGGCGGCGGGCGCAACGAGTCGACAGCCTACGACCTTGCTTTGCAGGGCAGCGGTATATTCCCCTCTGGCTTCCGCGCAACACAGTCGCAGAACAACAACCTGAAGTGGGAGACCACAGAGCAGTGGAACGCCGGTCTCGACTTCACGCTGTTCAGAAACGAAGTTTACGGAACCTTCGATACCTATATTAAAAAGGTGAAGGACATGCTTATCAATCCTGCCTATCTTGGTTCGATGGGTGAGGGCGGTGCTTCTTGGCTCAACGGTCCTTCGCTGCAGAACTGGGGTATGGAGTTGGCCGTCGGCTATCGCCACACCACGGCTTATGGCCTGCACTACAACATCAACGGAAACATCGACTTCTTCCGCCAGAAGGTGACCTACCTGCCTGAGACAACAACGGGTAGCTACGTGCACACCGCCAAGCAGAACCTGGTGGAGGCCAAGAAGCCTTACGGCTCAATCGTAGGTTATGTGGTGGACGGTCTGTTCCAGAATCGTGAAGAGGTTCTGGCCAGCGGTCAGGAGAACGCCCGCGTGGGTGGCCTGAAGTACGCCGACCTTGATGGTAACGGTATCATCAACGAGCAAGACCAGACTTGGATCTTCAATCCCGTGCCCAACTTCTCTTGGGGTTTGAACATCGAACTGAGCTACAAGGACTTCGACCTCTCAATGTTCTGGCAGGGTGTTGCCGGTCAGGATGTCTACAACGACCAGAAGTTCCAGACCGACTTCTACTCAATCACCGATGCCGGTTCGAACAAGGGTAACCGCATGCTCGACGCTTGGACCACTGCCAACACCAACAGCACCATTCCCGCTCTGACCACCAACAACGTGGGCAACGAGAACCGCGCCTCTACCTACTTCGTAGAGAACGGATCATATGGCAAGCTCCGCCAGTTGCAGATTGGCTACAACCTGCCTCAGAACCTGCTGCAGAAGGTACACATGTCAAGCGCTCGTATTTATATCTCTGGACACAACCTGCTCACCCTGAAGAGCAGCTCGCTCACCTGTAGCGATCCTGAGAACCCGCGCTGGATGTATCCTAACAGTACCAGCTTCTCGTTCGGTATCCAGACTTCGTTTTAATTGATAACAGCAAATTGAAAATTGATAATTATGAACACCAAGATATATAAGAAAATAGCCGCCGCAGGTCTCGTATGTTGCGGTATGGCTGCAACCCTCACGAGTTGCAACGATTTCATCGACGTCGAGCCGCAGGGTGTCATCAGTGAAGACCTTGCCATGAGCCAGCCCGACGAAATGGTGACCTCGGCTTACGCCAAGCTTGGCGACGACTGGTACACCTATCCGTTCAACCTCTGGCCGTATGGCGACGTCAGCAGCGACGATGCCATGAAGGGCGGTTCGGGAACCACCGACACCAACTATCACCCCGTGGAGGTGTGGTCTACGCTGACTGCCTCTACGCCCGACCACATGGACGAGCAGTGGTATCACTTCTACTGCAGCATCTCGCGCTGCAACCGTGCCCTCGTTTCGCTGGCTGAATATGGAAAAGACAAACTGGGTGAGGAGAAGACCAGAATCCGCGAGGGTGAGGTACGCTTCCTCCGCGCTCACTTCTACTTCAAACTCGTACAGATGTGGTATCAGGTGCCTTGGGTGGACGAGGAAGTTTATAAGAACCATACAGAGGAGCAGACTCCCAACAACCAGTTCACTCACGAGGAGTTGATGGACAAGATCGTCTCCGACTTCAAGTTTGCCTATGACGTACTGCCCGCTCAGCAGAGCGAAGGTGGACGCGCCAACAAGATTGCCGCTGCAGCCTATCTGGCAAAGTGCTATCTGACAATGGCTTGGGGCGACGGCTACGAGGCCAACACTGGCGTAAGCCACATCAACAACCAGTATATGCAGGAAGTGCTGAAGTATACCAACGATGTGAAAAACTCGCAGTATGGCTATCTTGAGGACTTCGGCGACATCTTCCTTCCCGAATATAAGAACTCGAAGGAGAGCGTCTTTGCTGTGCAGCACTCTGACTATCAGGATGACAATACTCTCTTCGGCCGTGCCAACTGGAGCAACATGCTGAATGGCTGCTGGGGTATGTGGTCTTGCGGATGGGACTTCCACAAACCCACACAGAACCTGGTGAATGCTTTCAAGACAAAGGACGGACTGCCCATGTTCGACGATTTCAACAAAGAGATTGCCTATCCTATAAATGGCGTTCCAACGGCTCAGAAGTGGGATCCGCGCCTCTTCCACACAGTGGGTATGCCGACTTTCCCCTACAAGTATGAGGCTGAATATACGATGACGAAGGACAATTCGCGTACGCCGAACACCTACGGCTACTACACCTCGCTGAAGGAAGTGCCGCAGCGCTCGAAGGGCGAGACCTACGACAACCCCTGGCAGGCTTTCGCTATGAACGACTACGTGTTCCGCTACACCGACGTCATGCTGATGCGTGCTGAGGCCCTCGTCGAGACCGGACAGCTGGAGGAAGCCCGCAGCATCATCAATGACATCCGTCAGCGCGCTAAGAACTCTGTTGCCAAGCACATTGCCTATGCTGCCGACCAGTGTGAGATTAACCTCTATCCTGCTTCCTATTTCGAAACGAAGGAAAAGGCTCGTCAGTGCCTGCAGTGGGAGCGCCGCTTGGAAATGGCTATGGAGAACGGACGCTACTTCGACCTTCGCCGCTGGGGCATTGCCTCTCAGACGCTGAACACGTTCTTTGAGAAGGAGAAGGATGTAGTCTACGACGGACAGACCTACGCTCAGTACTACAAGGACGCACACTATACGCCCGCCAAGAACGAGTACTTCCCGCTGCCGTACATCCAGCTCTACTATGTGCCCGGACTCTACACCCAAAACAAAGGATACAACTAAATTGATCATTGAAATTGAATATTGATAATTGAAAATTGAAGTTATGAAAAAGATATCATTCATTATGATGGCGATGTTCGCTCTTATCCTGACTGCTTGCCAGGATAAGGACATCGACCGCGAGGGTATGAAGCTGCCTGCTCCCGATGCATCCCAGATTACTGGTTCGCTCGTTGGCGACAACTACACATGGACTTGGCCTGCCCAGAACGGACAGATGCAGGTGACCGTTTATCGCGATGGTACACTCTCTGCCAGCGAGACCGTCAGCGGCAACAGCTGGACACACACCAATGTGCCCACGAATGTACCTTTCGAATATGTGTTCAAAGTGACCGATGGCTCCAACTTCTCAACAGGTGTCATCAAGAGCTACCTCCGCGAAGGTGCTACCAGCATCACTGGCGTTCAGATGAGTCAGGTGGACAAGGCCGGCGGCTATGACGCACTTGTAGAATGGAACAAGGCAGCCGACGCTACCAGCATCCAGTTCGTTGCTACCAATGGCAAGCAGACCATCAGCGAGACATTGCCAGGTACGGCAACGAGCTATACCATCTCCGACGTGCAGACAGGCGACACTTGGGAAGTGACGCTAACGGCTGTCAACGAAAAGGGTACAGCTCTTTCCACCCGCTCTTCGCTGCGTATCGGTAAGACCGCCATCGGCTTCCTGAGCGTTTATGCTACACCTGAAGAGCTTGTTGCCGACGGCGACGACGACGAGGCTTCGGCTTGGCTCTGGCTCCACGAGACCTATCCCACTGCACAGTTCGTGCCCTTCACCAGCATCACTTCTGCTGAGGTGATTGAGCCGTTCCGCGTACTCTTCTGGTTGCGCGACTTGGAGAACGTGAGCGAGAGCGACGTGTGGAACATCCCCGCTGATGTGGAAGCTGCAACGCCCGTCATCCGCGAGTGGTACAAGCAGGGTGGAAGCCTGCTGCTTTGGAGCCACGCTACCGTCTATGCAGGACATCTGGGACGTATCAACCTCGACGATATGAAGGGCAACGACCATGCCTTCGGCTTCGGCGGTGGTGGTATCAACAACGATGTCTGGAAGATGGCTGTTGAGCTCAATCCCGACCACAAGTTCAAGAAGGACCACTCGTCGCATCCCATCTACAAGGGCTTGGAGGTGGAGACCACACCTGACACGAAGCTCATCGCCTTCAAGGGACCGGGTTGGACCGAAGACCACAACTGTCTGTACTTCAACCTGCCCAGCCTCTGGACCGGCATCGGCAACCAGGAAGAGGCCTGCTATACACAGTGCACTCAGACCTTCGGCATCTATCCGCTCGGCACCTGGGACAGCCAGATTTGGTGGGTGAGCCAGATGAATGTCTGGGAGGCCCAGCAGGGTAATACCGAGTTCCAGGGCACACTGCTCTGCATCGGTAACGGTGGCTGCGAGTTCTCTATGAAGAATACCGACGGTACGCCCGACAAGAGCGCTCATCCGAAGAACAATATTTATCAGGATAATGTTCTGACTCTTGCTAAGAACTCTCTGGAATATCTGAAGACAAGATAACCATAGAATTGTTAGAATATGAAAAAGATTCATTTCTTTTCACTCGTAATGGCAGCCGCAATGACAGCGGTTGCCATTAACGGCTGTGGCAAGGACGATGATCATAAGCAGGACTATAACCCGCTGATCGATGATCCGACGCCAGAGCAGCCCTCAACCCCAACTGATCCTCAACCCCAGAGCAACTACAGCGAACAGTATCGCCCACAGATTCATTTCACTCCCGCTAAGAACTGGATGAACGACCCCAACGGTATGGTGTATGTCGATGGTACGTGGCATCTGTTCTATCAGTATAACCCGCAAGGCAATGACTGGGGAAATATGTCGTGGGGCCATGCAACCTCTACCGACCTCGTCCACTGGTCAGAGCAGCCTGTGGCTCTGACTCGCGATGAGCTGGGCGACATCTTCTCAGGATCTTGCGTTATCGACAAGGACAACACTGCAGGCTTTGGTGCCAATGCGATGGTGGCTATTTACACTTCGGCCAGCGGTGCGCAACAGCAGAGCATCGCCTACAGTACGGATGGTGGCAAGAATTTCACGCGCTACAGCGGCAATCCTGTCATCAAGAACGACGACGACAATCTGCGCGACCCCAAGGTGTTTTGGCATGAGGGCAGCAAGCAGTGGGTGATGACATTGGCAAAAGGCTGGAAAATGGGTGTGGAGTTCTACACTTCACCCGATCTTAAGAATTGGACACATCAAAGCACGTTCTTCACGGAATTGTCTGGTCGTCCCAGTCTGCAGTGGGAATGTCCCGACTTGATTCAGCTGGGCGAAAAGTGGGTATTGCTGGTCAGTGTGAATCCTGGTGGCCCCATCCTCGGCTCTGGCTCCATGTACTTCGTGGGCGACTTCGACGGCAAGACCTTTACTGCCGATGCGTTGGACTATCCGCTCTGGCTCGACTACGGTATGGACAACTATGCCGGTGTCACATGGAGCAACACGGGTAACCGCAAGGTGATGATTGGTTGGATGAACAACTGGCAGTATGCTGGTGCTGTGCCTTGTTCACCATGGCGTTCGGCTATGACACTGCCGCGTGAGCTGAAACTGATTGACTACAACGGCAAACCGCTGTTGGCAAGTACTGTGGTCAGCGAAATCGACAAGATTGCCGGCAACTGGCAGACCGCAGGCAATAGCCTTGATGTGAAGGATGGCTATCAGCTGCGCATCAAACTGAATCTTGACAAGAATTCAACCATCACGTTGGGCAATTCGTCTGACGAGAAGTTCACCATCGACATCAACGCTCAGGACCGTAGGCTGACTGCCCACCGTACCTCTGCCTCTGGTCAGACTGGTTTCAACGGCACGTTCTCCGTTCCGTCGATGCAGGCTCCCCTCTGTGTGACCGAGTCCACAGTGACGCTCGACATCTTTGTCGACCAGTCGTCGGTGGAAATCTTCACTTCGACAGGTTCAGTGTCGATGACCAATCTCGTGTTCCCGAAGTCGATTTACAATACACTTTCTGTTGTCGGCGACACTTACGAGGCCCAGGTTCGAAAGCTGAACAGAATCTGGTAACAGAATAAGAATAAGCTATCGGCGTTTGATTTGGAACATGCCGATGCGATGGGTGATGCCCTTACGATGAAGAGAGCGAACGATATAGACCCCCTCGGGTAGGGTGGAAATATCAGCCTTGTGTGCACGAACGCTCCTCGTCGTAAGGGCATTTCCTGCAATACTCTCTACGACGATCAGGTCGGCGTCTGCTTGGGTAGGCAGCGTAAGTGTCTTTCCGTCGTTGGGAAGGAAAGATTGGGAACTCATGGAAGCCTTAGGTCTGCCAGTACTTAACTTATCATTGCCCTCATGAGGGTCATTCTCATACTTCAGACACAAAACTGGCGCAGCATGATTGAATAGTCTCAAGAAGTCGTAAATGCCCTTTACATTATCCAAGAGGAACTTGGCGCGGAAGAAACACTGCCCAAGTCCTAATTGTCTACACACATTGAGCTGCCTGACAATCTCTGTGAGTGGCCAGTTGCCTTCCTTCCTGTCCAGGCAATACACGGCGAGGCCCGCGCCAATGGCCCCCATTCCGTCTCCCCGATGGGGGGAGGCTTCCGCCCAGTCGATGGCGAAGGGGTAGAAGTTGTTGTCCTTGAAATAGAGCATGGGGAAGAGTTGGTCCATCAGCCCTTCGTGCAACCAAGCTTGCGGGTCTTGCATCACGGTGTTCAGGCAGTTCCATCCGCGCGAGGAGTAACGTGTTAGATCACCGTATTTGCCGAGTGGAGAGCACGAGAGTTTCATTTGTGGCTTGATGCCCTTCACGGTGTCGTGAATGCGACGGACAAGGTTGGTGATATTATGTCGCCCTTGCACTTTGTTGACTTTCTGCTTCCAGTTCTCTGGGTATCGGATGTAGTCGAGATGAATACCATCGAGATTGTAGTTTCTCGTAAGTTCAGCACAGATACGACTCAGAATGTCGGCGGTTTGCGGTTTTTCGGGGTTGAGATAACCTTCCGCGCCAATCTTCACTACAGCATTGGGGTATTTCTTTCGCAGTTGGGTGCATCCCACGGCGTTCCATTTGCCTATGGGGATTGTCACCACCCAAGCCTGTATTTCCATTTTCCGTTTGTGGCATTCCTCGATGGCAAAAGCCAACGGGTCGTAGCCTGGACTTATGCCAGGTTTCCCGCTCATGCAGCCGTCCCACGGTTCGATGGCAGAGGGGTAAATCGTTGTGGCTCTGACGCGTGTCTGCAGCAAGATGGTGTTGATGCCGATAAGCTGGAGTCGGTTGAGCATATCGGTAAATTCCCGTTTCTGCATTTCGATGGTCTGTGGCGATGTTGCGTAGGTGCGCGGCCAGTCGATGCCCCCGATGGTGGCAACCCATACGGCGCGCAACTCTTTGTCCTCAGAGACGCTGGCTTCAATGGTGTGGGCTGGCGCGAGGGGCGTAATTGCAGGAAGAATCGAAGAAAAAAGGGATGTTATCAATAATGTTAAAAACTTCTTCATTTGCTTTATTTTTGTGCAAAGTTAAGGAAATGTTTTCTTATCTCAAAAAAAAAGTCTACCTTTGCAAGTAATTTATGAATCAATAATAAGAAATAACAAATCACAAAGAATGGCGCCTTTGGGCGTATGAAGAGTTATGATTACATTTACAATTAGTTTGGTGGCCCTCATTTTGGGCTATGTGCTGTATGGAAAGTTCGTGGAACGCGTATTCGGCCCAGACGACCGTCCAACACCTGCTGTGGCGAAAGCCGATGGTGTGGACTTCATCGTTTTGCCCAGTTGGAAAATATTCATGATCCAATTCCTGAACATAGCCGGCACAGGTCCCATCTTTGGTGCCATCATGGGTGCCAAGTTTGGTCCATCTGCCTATTTGTGGATTGTGCTGGGCTGCATCTTCGCTGGTGCCACACACGACTATATGAGTGGTATGCTCTCAATGCGAAACGGTGGTGCCAACCTGCCGGAGATTATCGGCCGCTACCTGGGCAATGTGCCCAAGCAGGTCATGCTCTTCTTCTCCGTATTTCTGCTGATGATGGTGGGTGCGGTTTTTGTGTACAGTCCTGCCTCCTTGCTTCAGACCCTTTGTCAGGGTTCTGGCATTGACTTGCTGGGTAGTAACAATTTCTGGATCGTTGTTATCTTCGTTTATTATGTCATTGCTACGATGATGCCTATAGACAAGATTATCGGCAAGGTTTATCCGCTTTTCGCTTTCTCGCTCCTTTTCATGGCTGTGGCCTTGTTGGTGATGCTATTTGTGAAAATGCCAGATATCCCAGAGGTTTGGGAAGGAATCGGAGAAGCCTCGCTCACTACCAAGAGCATCTTCCCCGCGCTGTTCATCACCATTGCCTGTGGTGCTATCAGCGGCTTCCATGCCACGCAGAGTCCCCTGATGGCTCGCTGCGTGAAGAGCGAGAAAATGGGACGCCCCATCTTCTACGGTGCCATGATTACCGAGGGACTGGTGGCCCTCATTTGGGCTACCGTAGCCATGTATTTCTTCTACAACGAGCCTACGCCAGGCTATCAAGAGATGGCTGGCGGCGAACAAGTCATCAGCAAGGCGCCGGGTGTCGTCAATATGGTTTGTGAAAACTGGTTAGGCTTGTTTGGGAGTATCCTGGCCAGACTGGGTGTGGTGGCTGCTCCCATCACGAGCGGCGACACGGCCCTGCGTTCGGCCCGTCTGATCATTGCCGACTTCATTCATCTGGAGCAGAAGAGCATCCGTAAGCGCCTCTACGTCTGCATTCCCATGTTCGCGGCTGTCATCGCCCTGCTGATGTGGCAGATGGCCAATCATGAAGGATTCGTTGTTATCTGGAGTTGGTTCGGCTGGAGCAATCAGACACTCTCCGTCTTTACCCTCTGGACCATCACCGTCTACTTGGTACAGCAGCGCAAGAACTACCTGATTATGTTGATTCCTGCCCTCTTCATGACTTCGGTCTGCACCACATATCTGCTGTCTGAGCAGTTGTTCCATCTCGATACTACGTTGACATATTCTATCGCAGGCGTGATAATGCTCTTCGCTCTTGTTTGGTTCATCGTGTGGAAGAAGAAAGTCGATAACAACATTTCGAAATAACGTAACATCAAATCATATGAAAAAGAAAATTCTATTCGCACTCATCGCCCTGTCGATGACGATGGCCGCCCAGGCCCAGTATTATCGTTTGGAAACCCCGTTCACCGCTGGGAAATACTTCGTGGGAGCATCGCTCACAGGTCTGAACTTGAACTATTCGGGTGCTTCCGACCTCTCGTTTGGCGTGCAGGCACAGGCTGGTTTCATGGTCGACGACAATGTGCTGCTCTATGCCAATGTGGGTTATGACAATAATGGCAAGGCTTCCGATGCTTTCAGCCTTGGAGCCGGTGGCCGTTACTACATCGAACAGAACGGTATCTTCCTCGGACTGAATGCCAACTACGTGCACATTGATCCTAACTACAACGATGTGATGCCGGGCGTAGAAGTGGGCTATGCCTTCTTCCTGAGCCGCACAGTGACCATCGAGCCTGCCGTCTACTACAATCAGAGTCTGAAGAACCACTCCGACTATAGTGAGTTTGGCTTGAAAGTGGGCTTTGGCATTTACCTCTAAAAAGAAGGATGTAGAGTTAAGGCGTCCATCAGGACTATTATTCACCAAAACAAAAGAGAGTATGTTAAGTGTAGACCAATTAGAAGACCGCCTGATCGACCTCTCGTTTGCTGAGGACATCGGCGACGGCGACCACACCACGCTGTGCTGCATCCCAGAGGATGCAATGGGAAAGAGCCGGCTGCTCATCAAGGAAGACGGCATCCTGGCTGGTGTGGAAGTGGCCAAGAAAGTGTTTGCCCGCTTCGATCCCGATATGCAGGTAGAGGTGTTGATGGGCGACGGCAGTCCAGTGAAGAAGGGCGATGTGGCCATGATCGTAACCGGTCGTGTGCGCTCGTTGCTCCAGACCGAACGCCTGATGCTCAACATCATGCAGCGCATGAGCGGTATCGCCACGATGACCCATAAGTATGTGGAGCGCCTGGAAGGTACGAAGACCCGTGTGCTCGACACCCGCAAGACCACCCCTGGCATGCGTATGCTCGAGAAGCAGGCCGTGAAGATTGGAGGTGGCGTGAACCATCGCATCGGATTGTTCGACATGATTCTTCTGAAAGACAACCATGTGGACTTTGCCGGTGGCATTGCCAATGCCATCCATCGTTGCCACAAGTATCTGGAAGAAAGGGGCATGAAGCTGAAGATTGAGATTGAAGTGCGCAACTTCGACGAGTTGCAACAGGTGCTCGACTGTCAGGGTGTGGACCGCATCATGCTCGACAACTTCTCTGTGGCCGACACGAAGAAGGCTGTGGAGATAATCGGTGGTCGCTATGAGACGGAGTCGAGTGGCGGACTGACCATCGACACCATACGCGACTATGCTGAGTGTGGTGTGGATTATGTCTCCGTTGGTGCCTTGACACATAGTGTGAAAGGCCTTGACATGAGCTTCAAGGCATGCTGATTGCGTTGCTCCTTGCAGCCATAACCTATAGCTCGCCAGTGAATTTCCCCATTTCATTGGCGGGCAATTTTGGTGAACCCCGGCCCAACCACTTTCATGGAGGTATCGACATCCGCACAGAGTTGGCCGTGGGGAAGCCCATTTTCTCTGTGGCCGATGGCTATGTGGAGCGACTCACCGTAGGCATGTACGGTTTTGGCAATGCCGTCTATGTGCGCCATCCCAACGGCACGACCAGCGTCTATTGCCACCTCAAGAGCTTCGCTCCCTATCTGAATCGCCTGGTGGGCAATCGCTTGCAGTTGTCGAAACAGTATGCCGACCCCATCGATGTACATCTGCGGCCTGGAGAATACCCAGTTGCCCAAGGACAGTTGATTGCCGTGAGCGGCAATACGGGCAGTAGTGTGGCCCCTCATCTCCATTTGGAGATCCACGACACGAAGACTTGGGCCATGAAGGATCCTCTCGATTTCCTCAAGCAGTATTTGAAAGACACCACGCCGCCTGAGGCTCATGCCTTTAAGGTCTATCCCCAACCTGGCGAGGGCGTGTTCTGCGGTTCAGCCCAAAACCAGATCTTTGGCTTTCCGCAAGGCGACTTGTTTACTTCGCCCGATGCATCAGGGGCACTTCGGAAAGTGGAACTTCAACGTGACTTCACGGCCTGGGGTAGGGTAGGGTTCGCCGTCTGGGCCGACGACTATATGGAAGACACCTACCACCATTATGGGGTGAGAAGAACGGAACTGACTGTAGACGGTGAGACCGTCTTCTACAGTGATGTGGACAATATACCGATGGAACACAACCGCATGGTGAACTCATGGGGCGACTACGACCATTGGCGCCGCAACCACACTTGGTACATGAAGTCGTTCACCGATCCTGGCAACCGCTTGCGCATCCTGCATACCGACGACAATCGGGGCATCGTCTGCTTCAACGAGGAGCGCGACTACCGGTTGGTCTACATTCTGACCGACATCTATGGCAACCGGTCGGACTATGTATTCACGGTACGCGGGCAACGCCAATCTATCCCTCAGCGCCCATCAGTGCCCAATAAGGGTAAGGTGCTGCATTGGAATCAGGTGAACCACTATCAGTTGCCAGGCATGCATCTGACGGTGCGTCCGCAGTTGTTGGCCGACGATGTGATGCTTCAGCCCAGCGTTACTGAAAGCAGAGAAGGTCTTTCTCGCGCCTATTCATTCTGTCCCACAAGTTGTCCACTGTTCAACTGGGCACAGCTATCCCTTCGCGTGAGTCGTCCTATTGCTGAACCTCAGCGTCTTTGCATCCTGTGCAACGGACAAAATATTGGCGGCACTTATCGCGATGGATGGGTGACGGCGCCCATCCGTGAGCTTGGCGCAGTATATGAAGTAGGCATTGCTCCCCATGTCGTGAACCATTTCGAATAGGACTTTACAATTGTCATTTGTCACAATTGTCACGCTGTTCTTTCATTTAATATCTCTGAGCCTGTCATCAATTATCTCTGAGCCTGCCATCAATTATCTCTGGGTGCGTCTTTTTCATACAACAAACAAAGCATTTCATACAATCGTTGATAATGTCTACTAAATGAGTTTACCATGTCAGAATTGTCTTTTTCTTTAGTACTGCATTTCAAAATACGAAAAACATCAATGTCATGGCAAAGGTAAGCATAGAATCTGAGAAATAGCAGAAACAGGCTGCTTCTTGAATGTATAAGAGTTTATGGCACACGGACAGGAAAGAAAAAGAATGAATTGTTTTGCTATGTCGTTTTTTGTTTTTACCTTTGCAGGCAACTTACAAAAAACTCATCATGAAAAAACGATTTTTGACAATGGCTTTGCTGGGCATATCCATTTATGCTTCAGCCTGTACCAATTTCATCGTCGGCAAGAACGCAAGTGCCGACGGTAGTGTGTTCTGTTCCTACAATGCCGACGACTATGGCTTGTTCACGGGCTTGTGCCACTATGCTGCTGGCACGCATGCCAAGGATGAGAAGCGCTGGATCTACGACTACGACACGGCGGTGTGTCATGGGTGGATTCCTGAGGCTCCCGTGACGTACAACGTCATCGGCAACATCAATGAGTATCAGGTGAGCATCGGTGAGACTACCTTCGGCGGTCGTGAGGAGATGGTGGACACCACGGGCATTATCGACTACGGTTCGCTGATGTATCTCGGCCTGCAGCGTGCCAAGACCGCCCGCGAAGCTATCCAGGTGATGACGAGTCTCGTGGAGACCTACGGATACTGCTCTGAGGGCGAGACCTTCACGATCTGCGACCCTAACGAGGCGTGGATCATGGAGATGATGGGTCGCGGTCCTGGTTCGAAGAATGTTGTGTGGGTGGCTCTGCGCATCCCCGACGATTGCATCTGTGCACATGCCAACCAGAGCCGCATCCGCACGTTCAACCAGAAGGACAAACAGAATGTGATGTTCTCAAAGACAATGATTAAGTATGCCCGCGAGATGGGTTGGTTCACAGGAAAGGATCAAGATTTCTCGTTCTGCGACGTGTTTGCCGCTCCTGACTTCGGTGGTCGTCGTGCCTGTGAGGCTCGCGTGTGGAGCTTCTTCAACCATTTCTATGACATGATGCCTTGGCTCGACTTTGCAGCCGGCATCAAGAAAGACGCTGAGCCTATGCCCCTCTGGATTGTGCCCAACCGCAAGGTGTCGCTACAGGACGTGCAGGCTTGCATGCGCGACCACTACGAGGGAACTCCATTCGCGCTCGACAAAGACCTGGGACAGGGCGTCTGGGAGATGCCTTACCGCCCCACGCCGCTGCAGTTTGAGCACAATGGCAAAAAATACTTCAACGAGCGTCCCACCTCTACGCAGCAGACGGCTTTCTCCTATGTATGTCAGCTCCGTGCATGGATGCCTCGCGAAGTGGGTGGCATCATTTGGTTCGGCAACGACGACGGCAATATGGTGGCCTACACACCGGTCTATTGCTGCGCTACCGAACAGCCCGAGTGCTACCACACGCCAGGTGCAAACGCCGTGACCTTCTCCGACAAGAACGCTTTCTGGGTGTGCAACTGGGTGAGCAACATGGTATATCCGCGCTACAGCCAGATGTTCCCCTCGCTGAAGCAGGTTCGCGACTCTTTGGAGCAGTCGTATTTTGCAGCCCAGCCCGCAGTAGAAAAGCATGCTATGGAGCTGATGCAGACCGACCCTCAGGCTGCTGTGAACTATCTCACCAGCTACAGCGTTGAAAAAGCTCAGCAGATGCTTGTACGCTGGAAGCAACTGGGATGGTATCTCGTGGTGAAATACAACGATATGGCCGTGAAACCTGAAAAGGATGGCAAGTTCCTGATGACTCCCGAAGGATTGGGTGCCCGCGTCACGCGTGTAGGCTTCCCTGAGAAGACTAAAGAGCAGCTCATCGAACAGACGGGTTCGAAATTCGAGGTGCCCACGTGGGAGTAACACGGTTTTTGAACCACGGATTACACGAATTTAACGAATTGTTTTCTTGAAGTACGAATTATCATAGAAGAATTCTCTAATTCTCAAATTCGTGATTAGTCAGATGTCGCGCGCGTATATAATAATAGGTGTTGTCTTGCTTTTCCTGACTGGGTGTCGGGAGAAGCAAGACAATGGCCGTTTGGTCACCCCGTGGGGAGAGATACAAACCGACAGCCTGCCAGAGTCTGACGATTTTACGCTGAAGGACATTGTCACAGGGGGTGAGATGATTATGCTCACCCTGCCAGGTCCGGAAACCTACTACGACTATCATGGCCGTGGCATGGGCGCACAGTTCCTGCTATGCGAGAAATTCGCTCAAAGCATAGGCGTGTCGCTGCGTGTAGAACTGTGCAAGGACACCGCAGAGATGATCAACCGATTGGAACTGGGCGAAGCCGACATCATTGCCTTTCCGCTACCCAAAAACTATGCGGGGGCCGACTCGTTACATTTCTGTGGGCTGACCACAGACTCGCTGAGGACTGCCGGATGGGCTGTCCAGCCGCACAACACAGAGCTGGCACAGGCTCTCGACCATTGGTTCAAGCCCGACATGCTGGCGAAAATCAAACAAGAGGAGCATCAACTACTCACGCAGAAGCGGGTGCACCGTCGGGTGTTCTCACCCTTCCTGAACCGTCAGACGGGCCAGATCTCGAAGTTCGACCACTTGTTCCAGAAATATGCGCCGCAGGCGCGATGGGACTGGCGGCTGATGGCTGCCCAGTGCTACCAGGAGAGCTGTTTCGACCCGAATGCCCGCTCATGGGCAGGCGCCCGAGGTCTGATGCAGATTATGCCTGGCACGGCAGCGCATTTAGGCTTGTCAATGGAACAGATACACCAGCCAGAGCCTAACATTGCCGCTGCCGCGAAATACCTGCAGCAGCTGACGGCTACGTTCAAGGACATCAATAACGCCACCGAGCGACAGAACTTCGTGCTGGCTGCCTACAACGGCGGTGCCAACCACGTGCGCGACGCGATGGCCTTGACCCGCAAAAACGGCGGTAATCCGCAGCGATGGGCTGAAGTGGCTCGCAACATGATGCTCCTGCGTGAGCCGGCAGGCTACAACGACCCTGTGGTGAAGTATGGCTACATGCGCGCCAACGAGACGGTCGACTATGTGGAGAAGATCCGCGAGCGCTACGCCCAATACCGGGGTGTGCCCTTCCGTAGCACGATAAATGGCTCCACCCCGACGTATCAGATGGTGGAGCCACGGAAGGCGAAACATCAACACAAATACCACGTGCAGTAGAGGTTTTCAATTCGAAAACGCATGCAGGAGAAATGTGAGATGGAGAAGTGTTTCTGTGCTTATTCTGTCTTGATGAGCTGTTTCTCTCTGTGGCGTGTCTCAATGCTGCCATAGATGTAGTAGCACACAAACAGTTCTATCAGGCTGATGAACGAATAGACGAAATAGGTGACGGTGGAGACCCCGAAGTTCAACCAGCCAAACCACGAAGGCAGACCGCTCTCGTCGCCGCCGAGCATTCCCACTTGGTTCAGTCGTTGCACCATTTGCACCACATACATGGGTAGCATCAGGATAATGGAGCACACGCCGATGCATAGTGAAAGCAGTAGCATACACACGAAAATGTAGCCCCAATGGCGTAAGCCGCGGCCGTACTTTCCAAATAGGGTGGGGAAGAGCTTGCTTTCTGTTTCCACCAGATATTTCGGTACGGTGTATAAAAACGGCAGGTAGAAGATAAGAGCCAGGATGATCACGACACCCACGACAAAAAACATCTGCACCAGACCGATGGCAGCATTTGGCTGCATGGCTTCTATCTCGGCCCCTTCAGCAGCGGCAGCTGCCGTCGCAGCGCTCTCGGCTCCTCCCGTGTAGAACACCAGCGCGAGGATGACGAGCGAGAGAATGATGCTCAGCAGAATGCTGAATCCCAACAGCTTTGTTACGCGCCCCACATTCCAGCGCATCGATTGCTCGTTGAGCAGCATCGTTGCCCGGGCGCTGAAGGCAATGGCAACGACAATCACCGCAATGACAGCCACGAGCAACTTGACTCCCATCATGGCGGTCATTTCCAGGTTCTCCGGGTTTTCAAAGTTCGTTTCGAATACCGTCCACGCGCCCATCACTAAAGCGAACACAAGGGCATAGGCCCAGATGTGGCGGAAAATGGCCTTGAAATTGTCTGCCAACATGTGGTAGCCGGCACTCAGCGTGGCCGTGTAGCCACGATTCTTCATGAGTTCTTCTTTTTTCAGTTCAATAAGTTCAATCATAATACCTTATTATAGTGAGTGATTTGTTTCTGAAATCTAGTGCAAAAATAGTAGAAAAAAAGGAACCGACCAAAAAAAATGCTTCGCAATTGTTCGCAACGACGAAAAAACACGCGAATGCAAATTATTGCACACCAATACTCTTTTCTTAAACACGGAGATACATGTTTTCTTACAACGAATTACACGGATTACACGGAATTTCTAAGTCTCATGATGAGCAGCATAGTTTGAATCCGTGTAATCCGTGCAATCCGTTGTTGAAAAGGGATGGGGATTAGCAGAGCTTGCGGGAACCGTCGCTGATGACGACGTCGTAGACCTTCGGCTCGCGGTTGTACTTGGCCGTGTATTTTGCCTTGGCATCAGCGATGAACTGGTCGTAGAGCTCGTCCTTCACCAGGTTGATGGTGCAACCGCCAAAGCCACCGCCCATGATGCGCGAACCCGTCACACCGTTCTCGCGGGCCACGTCGTTCAGGAAGTCGAGTTCCTCGCAGCTTACCTCGTATTCCTTCGACAAGCCTTCGTGCGTCTCGTACATCTTCTGACCAACGGTCTCGTAGTCGCCAGCCACAAGGGCATCGCAGACAGCGAGCACGCGGTCTTTCTCGCCCAGCACGAAGTGAGCACGCTTGTAGTCTTCTTCGCCCACTTCGGCGCGAACCTCTTCGAGTTGCTCCCATGTGCAGTCGCGCAGCGTCTCAAACTTTCCTTCTGGATGCTTGGCGGCGATGTGGCGCACTACGTTCTCGCACGAGTTGCGGCGGTCGTTGTAGGGACTGCCTGCCAGTTCGTGCTTCACGCAAGAGTTGATGAGCACCAAACGGTAGCCTTTCGGGTCGAAGGGGAAATACTCGAACTCACGGCTGCGGCAGTCGAGGCGCATCAGCTTGCCTTCCTTTCCGAACACGCTGGCAAACTGGTCCATGATGCCGCAGTTCACGCCGCAATAGTTATGCTCAGTGGCTTGTCCGGCCAGCACGATGTCCCATTTCTCCACCTTGTTCTCGCCAAAGAGATCGTTAAGACCGCAGGCGAAACAGCTCTCCATGGCTGCCGACGAAGACATACCGGCTCCGAGGGGCACGTCGCCAGCGAAGGCAACGTTGAATCCCTTCACAGGGACGCCCAGTTTCTGCATTTCCTTAGCAATGCCGTAGATGTAGCGTGCCCAGCTGGCCTTCGGTCCTTCTAGGTCGTTGAGGTGGAAGTCCACACGATCCTTCAGGTCGATGGCATAGGCCATGATGATGTCGTCGGTGCCGTTTACACGCATTTCGGCCACGATACCTTTATCCACTGCTCCCGGAAACACGAACCCGCCGTTGTAGTCGGTGTGCTCGCCGATGAGGTTAATACGTCCTGGCGAAGTGTACACGTTGCCAGTCTTTCCGTCGAAGTGCTTGATGAAGCGGCTTCTTACAAATTCAATATCCAACATTCTATTCTTTTTTTGGTAATTATTACTAGTGACTACGTGCTTACTCTTCGCACCACCTCTTTTACACCACGCCGAACTTGTAGACTGTCTTCTGTTTGTACTGTTCGCCCGGGCGCAGCACCACCGACGGGAAGTACGGGTGGTTGGGGCTGTCGGGGAAGTGCTGGCACTCGAAGCAGATGGAGCTTCTACGCGGGAAGGTCGTTCCGCCAGGTCCTGGCAGGCCGTCGCCCCAGTTGTTGGTGTATACCTGCATGCCCGGCTCTGTGGTCAGCACCTCCATGGTGCGGCCGCTCTTCGGGTCGGTGAGTCGTGCGGCAAATGTCAGCTTCATCTCCTCCTTCTTGTTCAGTACGAAGCAGTGGTCGTAGCCTGCGCCGTTGCGAATTTGCTCGTCGTCAGCGTCGATGTCCTGTCCCACAAGTTTCGGCGTGCGGAAGTCGAAGGGCGTGCCCTCTACTTTCAGGATTTCGCCCGTGGGAATGCTTGTCTCATCGATAGGGATGAAGAAGTCGGCATTGATCTCGCACAGCTGGTCAGTAATCTCCGTTGTGGGGTTGCCAATACCCTGCAGCGAGAAGAATCCGTGGTGAGTCAGGTTGACAATTGTCTTCTTGTTGGTCGTGGCCATATAGCCGATGGTGAACTCATTCTCGTCGGTGAAGGTGTAGACCACCGTCACTTTCACCTCACCTGTGAATCCTTCTTCAAGGTAGGGTGACACATAGTTGAGCACTAATGTATTCTCACTCATCTTCAGCGCGTCCCACACGCGGGCGTTCCAGCCCTTCAGTCCGCCGTGCAGCGAGTTCGGACCGTTGTTGATGGCCAGGTCGTAGTCCTTGCCGTTCAGGGTAAAGTGTCCCTTGGCAATGCGGTTGCCGTAGCGGCCGATGAGCGTCGAGAGATACTGCTGCCGGCTGTTGATAGCCTCCTGAATGTTAGGATAGCCCTGGATGACATTGGCAAAGTTGCCATCCTTGTCGGGCACCATGATGGCCAGCACCGCTCCACCGTAGTTGGTCACGGCCACTTCGCAGCCTTGATTGTTGCGGAGAATGTAGAGATCCGTATTTTTCCCATTGATCGTGGTCTGAAAGTCCTCACGTTTCAGGCCACAGAGGTTTTGTGTTTCTGATGTGTTCATATCTACAAAGTATTGAGTTTGATACAAAGTATTGAGTTGAAAAACTTTGCAAATATAATCATTTTTGTTGAGCCGTGCAAATACTACAACTTTAATTAACAAAAATGGAGAGGTGGATGGAATCACGAGCCAACGACGATGCGCCCGTCGACCTGTTCCATTTGCATTTGTCCATTTTGGAAAGACACTTGCTGTCGGGATTTGAGGACTGTCTGTTGTTAATGCAACTGACGTCGACACAGCCATTGACGAGACCACCGTCAGCACAGCCTCCAAGGCCACTACGGTCAGTATCACTTGTTACGATGCGACTGCACGTCAGTACAACACCCTACACAGAGGACTCAACATCGTTCGTCAGCAGATGTCCGACGGTTCAATCGTCACCAAGAAAGTTTTAGTGAAATAAAGGATATTGATGAATGAAAAGCAAGGCCGCCGACAAATCAGCGGCCTTGCTTGTTTTTTACGGGGGCGAACTCCCTCTTATTTTCCCTAATGAGGGGTGGTTTGTTTCGCACATTGCTACATGGCCAGGAAGTCGGCCACCACATAGCTGCTGCCGCCCACGAAAATAAAGTCATCATCGTCGGCCTCTTTCAGAGCATGGGCATATGCCTCGGCTACGCTATAGTGGAGGGTGCCCGCAAGCTGATGGTGCTTGCCCTTTTCTGCAACGGAGGCAACGGGAATAGCCCGATGGGTATTGGCCTGCGTCCAGTAGTAGACGGCGTGCTGGGGCAGCATCTCCATCACCGCGTCGATGTCTTTGTCGTCGACCATTCCGAAGACGATGCGCAGCTGTCGGCAACGTTGCTGTGCAATTTGTGGAGCAAGATACTGCCATCCGCCCACGTTGTGGCCTGTGTCGCAGACAACCAATGGCCTTTCCTGTATCTTCTGCCAACGACCCACAAGGCCGGTCAGCTCGCAGACATGGGCGAAACCATCTGCGATGGAGGAAGGTGAAAGGTTGAGGATGGAGGAGGATAGGCAATGAAGTGCACAGAGAATGGTCTGTCGGTTCTTTTGCTGGTAGTCGCCTTTCAGTTCGAAGTCTATACCAGCAAAGGGTGCTGCATCGAATTCTTCAGCGAAGTAGAGTGGGGAGTTCATATCGTGTGCCTTGACGGCAAAGACGGGGCGTGTCTCGGGCAGAGTCTCACCCACCACGACGGGCACATGGGGCTTGATGATGCCGGCTTTCTCGCTGGCTATGCGCTCAAGGGTGTTGCCCAGAAACTGTGTGTGGTCGAGGCTGATGTTGGTGATGATACTCAGGACGGGGGTGATGATGTTGGTACAGTCAAGCCTTCCGCCCAAGCCTACTTCTACCACCGCGTAATCGACATGCTGCTCGGCGAAATACTTGAAGGCCATAGCCGTAGTAAGCTCGAAAAAGGACGGGTGGAGGGGCTCGAAGAAAGCGCGCTCCTGTTCCACGAAGTCGATGACATACTGCTCTGGTATGCACTCACCGTTGATGCGGATGCGCTCTCGGAAGTCTACCAGATGAGGTGAGGTGTAGAGGCCTACGCGGTAGCCTGCTGCCTGGAGTACGGCAGCGATGGTGTGGGAGCACGACCCCTTGCCGTTGGTGCCTGCTACATGGATGCTGCGGAACTGTCGATGGGGATGTCCGAAGTGCTTGTCGAGCGCCCAGGAGTTTTCCAATCCCTCCTTATAAGCACCAGCCCCGATCTTCTCGAAGACCGGGGTGACACTAAACAGATATGCTGTTGTCTGTTGATAATTCATTGATAAGTGCTTGAACCTGTTAATGGGTTCAATGTGAGGCATTTAGTTGAAATAGTTGCGGAATTTATCGAAGATGCTTTCCTTGGTCTGCTTGTCACCCTTGAAGTTGTCGCTCTCGCGCAGTTCTTCCATCATCTTACGTTCTTCGCGTGATAGTGTCTTCGGCACGTAGACGCTGATGTTGACTACCAGGTCGCCGGTGGTGTTGCCATATCCCTGCACCTGGGGCAGTCCCTTGCCACGCAGGCGAAGCGTCTTACCGGGTTGGGTGCCTGGCTCGATGCCTATCTTGACCTTCTTTCCTTCGATGGTGGGTATCTCTACATCGCCGCCAAGGGCAGCCGTTGGGAAGTCGAGCAGCAGGTTGTAGAGCACGTTGTTGCCGTCGCGTATGAATGTTTCGTTGGGTTCTTCCTCTATAAACACCTGTATGTCGCCGTTCACACCGTTATGGATGGCTGCATTGCCTTTGCCTGGCACGTTAACCACCATTCCCTCGGCCACACCAGCTGGAATCTTGATTTCCACCACTTCTTCACCCTTCACGACGCCACTGCCGCCACATTCGCGGCATTTGTTGCGGATGATGCGTCCCTCGCCTTGACAGGTGGGGCATACGCTCTGTGTTTGCATCGTGCCGAAGAGGCTCTGCGTGGTGCGTGTGACGACGCCACTTCCGTGACACGTAGGACAACTGTCGGTCTTGCCATCTTCCGAGCCTGTTCCGTGGCAGTGGCTACAGGTGATGTCCTTGCGCACCTTGAATTTCTTAGTGACGCCTGTAGACACTTCCTGAAGCGACATCCTGACTTTCAGGCGTAGGTCTGAACCACGGTGCTGCGGAGCCTGACGTCCGCCGCCGAAACCTCCGAAACCGCTGAAACCACCGAATCCACCACGTCCGCCGAAGACATCGCCGAACATGGTGAAGATGTCGTCCATAGAGAATCCCCCGCCGCCGAATCCGCCAAAGCCTCCTGCACCTCCCAGTCCTTCGAAACCGAACTGGTCGTAGCGTTGGCGCTTTTGCGGGTCGTGAAGCACGTCGTAGGCCTCGGCGGCCTCCTTGAATTTCTCCTCAGCGTCTTTGTTGCCGGGATTGCGGTCGGGATGGTATTTGATGGCGATGCGCCGATAAGCTTTCTTGATGTCGTCTTCGGAAGCATTCTTGTCAACGCCAAGTACCTCGTAATAATCTCTTTTTGCCATTTTTTTTGTCGTTATGTAGGTCTTTGTAACAAAGACTCACGGAACCTTATTGGCCTACTGCCACTTTGGCATGCCGGATCACCTTGTCGTTGAGCGTATAGCCCGTCTGTACGCAGTCGATGACCTTGCCTTTCTTGTCGTCGCCCATACCCGGCACCATTGCGATGGCCTCGTGATAGTCAACGTCGAAATCCTTGTCGGCGGTTTCTATCTTCTTCACGCCCAATCCTTCAAGGGTCTTGACGAATTTGTGGAAGATGAGCTCCATGCCTTCCTTGATGGCCTTTGGGTCGTCGGTCTTGTCAGCAAGGGCACGTTCGAAGTCGTCGAGCACGGGCAGGATGGCCGTGATGGTCTTCTCGCCGCCATTGAGGATGAGTTCTGCCTTCTCCTTGATGGTGCGCTTGCGGTAGTTCTCAAACTCTGCCTGCTTGTAGAGCATCTGGCTTTTAAGGTTCTCTATCTCTGCCAAAGCGGCGTCGAGCGGGTCTTTCTCCTCTTCTGCGGGAGTTTCCTCCGTCTGTGCGTCGTCCGTCTGTTGTTTGTTGTTCACGGTCTCTTCGGCCTGTGTGTTTTCCGACTTGTTCTCCTCTTCGAGGTTGCCGTCTTCGATATTGATTTTCTTTTCTTCGCTCATAGTTCTAACGTTTTTCCTTTTGTTTCCGCTGATAGCAAAAACCGTGCCAGTCCTTATTCTCCGTACATACGTGCTTTCTGCTCCTTGATCTGTGCGTCGTAGATGTAGTCGTCGTAGGTCATGAGCTTGTCGATGGTGCCCTTGGGGGTCAGTTCGATGATGCGGTCGGCCACCGTGTTGATGAATTCATGGTCGTGGGAGGCGAAAAGAATGTTTCCGCCGAACTGCACGAGATTGTTGTTGAAGGCCTGTATGGACTCCAAGTCGAGGTGGTTGGTGGGTGTGTCGAGGATGAGGCAGTTGGCATTCTTCAGTTGCATGCGTGCAATCATGCAGCGCATCTTCTCGCCTCCACTGAGCACGTTGACTTTCTTTTCCACTTCCTCCTGCTTGAAGAGCATGCGTCCGAGGTAACCCTTCATCATCACTTCGTTGCCCGTTCCATATTGCGAGAGCCAGTCGACGAGGTTCAGGTCGCTCTTGAAGAACTCCGTGTTGTCGAGCGGCAGGTAGGCTGTGGTGATGGTGATACCCCATTTGTAGGTGCCGGCTTCCTGTTCGCGGTTACCGTTGATGATCTCGAACAGGGCGGTCATCGCTTTGGGGTTGTGGGAGAGGAACACCGTCTTCTGGCCTTTTTCGATGTTGAACGACACATTGTCGAAGAGCACGGTGCCGTCGGTATCGACAGCTTTCAGGCCTTCCACCTCGAGTATCTGGTTGCCCGGCTCGCGGTCCATCGCGAAGATGATGCCGGGATACTTGCGGCTCGACGGGCGGATTTCTTCTACGGTAAGCTTTTCGAGCATCTTCTTGCGCGATGTGGTCTGCTTCGACTTGGCCACATTGGCCGAGAAGCGGCGGATGAACTCCTCAAGCTGCTTGCGGCGTTCCTCGGCCTTCAGTCTTTGGTTTTGAGCCTGGCGCAGGGCCAGCTGCGACGACTGATACCAGAAGGAGTAGTTGCCCGCAAAGACGGTCACCTTGCCGAAGTCGATATCTACGGTCTGTGTGCTGACGGCATCGAGGAAATGTCGGTCGTGCGACACCACGAGTACGCATTGCTCCAGGTTGCTCAGGTATTCTTCGAGCCACTGTACGGTGTCGAGGTCGAGGTCGTTGGTGGGCTCGTCGAGGAGCAGGTTGTCGGGATGTCCGAACAGCGCTTTGGCCAGCATCACGCGCACCTTCTCATTGTTCGAGAGTTCCGACATCATCATGTAGTGGCGGTCTTCCTTCACACCGAGGTTGCTCAGCAGCTGGGCGGCCTCGCTCTCTGCCTCCCATCCGTTCATCTCCGCGAACTTCAACTCGAGGTCGGCGGCCAGGTTGCCGTCCTCCTCGGTCATCTCGGGCTTGGCATAGAGGGCCTCGCGCTCCTTCATGTTCTGCCAAAGGGGCTGGTGTCCCTGCAGCACGGTGTCCATCACCGTGAAGGCATCGAATTTGAAGTGATCCTGATCCAAAACGGAAAGTCGCTCTCCGGGAGCCAGTTCTACCGTTCCCTTATTGGGCTCCAGTTCTCCGCTGATGGCTTTGAGCAGGGTGGATTTTCCTGCGCCGTTGGCTCCAATGACGCCGTAGATGTTGCCGTTGGTGAACTTCAGGTTTACGTCTTTGTAAAGCACTCGCTTGCCGAATTGAATGGCCAGATTTGTCAGTGTAATCATTCCTCTTTTTCCTTATTTGTTGATTTTGCGTGCAAAGGTACGATTAAAAGAGCGAAATACCAAATTTATTTGGGTATTTCCGAATGGGAGTACCTTATTTAAAGGTACAAACAAATGCCAACATACAAAATGAAAAATGATTTTCAATTCATTTTCCAGCTTTTCCTTTGATGTTTCAAATATCTTTCTTATCTTTGCACCGTCTCACTGAACGCTGAAAGCCTTTGGGCAGCCAGGGCTGGTGGGACGCTGACATACATTGAAAACTTTATTGTTATGGAAAATTGTAATTTAACTAATTGCCGTCAATTATCTAAAAAGGCAGTCGCACTCATTTCATTATTTACATTGGGTGTTTCTGGATGGGCAAATTCAGGAATCGCCCCAGACGGTGGCGATAGTTTCTATGTCTATAAGAAAGGTTCCACGAAAGCGGTCGTGTATGCGCTTGACAACCTGGACAAAATGACGTTTGGTGAAAACGCACTCAGCTTGTACATGAAGGATGGCAAGACCGACTATGCCTACAGCACCCTTTCGTTTATTTCGTTCAATGGTACGAATGCGCAGCCCACATCCGTTGAGCAGCCGAAGGCAGCCGATGGCGATGTCAACGTCAGCTACGACCGCGGGGCTGCTGTCCTGCACATAGCGAGCCGTGTGCCTCTGTCCAGTGTCTGTGTCTATGATGTACAGGGCCATCAGCACGCATCCTTGCATAGCGGCGGGAAGACGCTCGATGTGCCCATTGCCCATCTGAAGCAGGGTGTCTACGTGGTCACCCTCACAGGCGACGGAATGAAAAAGAGTGTAAAAATCATCAAATAAGGGGGAGGAGACAAGACTATGAAAAGAATATCATTGATAGCTATATGCCTGCTGGCGATGGTTCAGCAAAGCATGTCTCAGAAGTTCTTGGACATTTATCAGAATGGTAACATCGTCAGTTCTGTGGCGACAGCCGACATCGACAGTATGGTGGTCGGAGATAATGCCAACGCACGGTCCGTGGATTTCTATCATGGTGGAGAAGTGTTCCACCATACGATGGCAAACAGTATAGACAGTGTCAAGCTGTTCCGAGCCGAGGACGAGCCTTTAGTGTATTTAGGCATCGTGGGGTTCAACCAAGAGCTTTACGAGAAGCCTTTTGGTGTGTTGCAGAAAAGTTCGGCCAGCGATTTCAAGACGTTCGTCAGCAACCTGTCGAGAAAAGACGGTACGCTGCTCTACTATGGCGTAGATCATGCGATCGACATGCTCAGCTCGCAGGATTTTCCCACCAATTTCGCCAGTGTCAACCTGATTACATTCACCGACGGCCTCGACCAAGGTTCGCTCATGATGAACGGCAGCTATTCCACCGACGAGCAATACCTGAATGCCGTGAACCAGCGCATCAAGAACACCAAGGTGAAGGGCCTGCCGCTGACGGCCTACTCCTTGGGGCTTCGGGGCAGCGACGTGACCAACTACAATCTCTTCCAGAGCAACCTCAACAAGCTGGCCAGCTCTGCTGACAAGGCCTTTGAGGTGAGCAGCATGAGTGCCGTGCGCTCGAAACTGCAGGAGATTTCCGACCAGATCATCAGCATCAGCAACAAGCAGACCATCAGCATGCGCATTCCCGGACAAAGCAACGGCACGCTGATACGTTTTACCTTCGATGGGAATGCGGCGGCCAACAGTTCGCTGTATATTGAGGGAACATTCAACCTGTCCGACCGTTCGCTCCGCGATGTGTCGTATCACGGCATCAAGGCGGAGAGTGGTTCCTTCATACAGGGAAAGCAAGACGGCATCTTCGTGACCTATACATTCACGGGGTTGCAGCGAAAGGATGGCAACGGCTTGATTCCCACCTCCAACATCAAGCAATACTATAAATCGGCAACGGCCACATCCTGGCAGGTGAACTCGGAGTTCTCGCCCGAGAACAACACGCAGACAACTATCTCTCATGCGGGAACCGTCATTATGCTGGTGCTCGACTGCTCTAGTTCGTTGGGCACGCAGTTTAGCGATATGCAAAGCTATGCCAAAGACTTCATCGATCGGGTGGCTGAGAATGCAGCTACCCACATGGAGCGTCCCTTTGGAAACAGTATAGGAGGTGTTGGCGGCACTTATGTGGTCAACGGTGTGGAGTTCAGGATGGTGGCTGTAGAGGGCGGTACGTTCCAGATGGGTGCAACATCGGAGCAGCAGTCGCCTGATAGTGACGAGAAACCTGTACATCAGGTGACGCTCTCCTCGTTCAGCATTGGTGAGACGGAGGTGACGCAGGAACTTTGGGAAGCCGTGATGGGTTCTAACCCTTCTTATTTCAAAGGTTCGCGACTTCCTGTGGAGTGTGTTTCCTGGAACGACTGCCAGACGTTCATCACGAAGTTGAACCAGCTGACGGGGCAGACGTTCCGCCTGCCGACGGAGGCCGAGTGGGAGTATGCCGCCCGTGGCGGCAACCAAAGCAAAGGTTATCAATATTCGGGCAGCAACAATATCGGCGAAGTTGCTTGGTATGACGGTAACAGTAGCTCAAAGACTCATGATGTTGCCTTGAAGGCACCTAATGAGCTGGGGCTGTGTGACATGAGCGGCAACGTGTGGGAGTGGTGCCAAGACTGGTACGGTAGCTATAGCTCGTCGTCGCAGACCAACCCGCAGGGGCCTTCCTCGGGCTCTAACCGCGTGTACCGTGGGGGCAGCTGGAACAACCGCGCCTGGCTCTGCCGTGTCTCGAATCGGAGCTACAACTCGCCTTCGCTCACGAGCGGCCACCTCGGGTTCCGCCTTGCCCAATAGTTCCTTCCCTGCAAAAAGAAGAAAAAAGAACAACTCGGCTCCGTTTCATGATGTTAGCCCCAAAAAGGGCGGCCTCAAGCCGCCAAAAGGGGGCTGCATCATGAGACGGGCCGCCAAAGAAAACTACTAATATGCAGATTAAAATATTCACAGTTCCTCTGCAGGATGCTGAGCGAAGCGAGGCCGAGGCCAACAAGTTCCTGCTCATGATGGCGAATGTTGAGAAGTGGAAGAGCCAAGTAGTTACGTGCGAAAGGCTTTTTCCGCTTTTTTTTCTATGAGGCGATTATCCCTTTGGAGTTCGCGCAGGTAAGAGATTATTCAAACTTTTGGCGGTTTGAGAGCAAAACACAACATTTATCAATTCTTGTTTTCCCGTCCTTCAGTGTCAATAAATATTATAATTCCGTGAAGAATTTGCGTATATCAAAAATAGTTTGTAATTTTGCAAGGCATATTGAGCGTGTTGCATGAACCGCTCACCCGATAACTAATAACCTATTAATGTCGCGCGTAAAACTATAATAAGGTATGAAAAAAGTTTTAAGTTTCACCATGCTTCTGATGCTGGGCTGTTGTCTGGGCATTCAGGCTCAAGGGCCCAACGGTTCGAATGATTACTATGCAAATGCCAACGGCTACAAGGGTAGTGCGCTGAAGACGAAGCTCTGCAAAATCATCTATAAGAGTTCCAATCCGGGCTACGACGCCCTGCTGGAGATGTACCACAAGAGCGATAAGCGCCCCGACGGCTATTTGCGCGACTGGTATTCAGATACCACGCACTATGTCATCGGCGGGCCGGCTGAGAACCACTCTTACAACGCTGAGGGACAGAGCTACAATCGCGAGCATACCGTACCGCAGAGCTGGTTCTCGAAGCAGTCGCCCATGAAGAGCGACGGCCATCATGTGGTGCCTACCGATGGCTATGTGAACAACCGTCGCGGCAACTATCCCTTCGGAGAAGTGGATCCTAAAAGCATCACCTATCAGTCGGCCAACGGCTACAGCAAGCTGGGACGTTGCAAGACAGAAGGTTATACGGGTCAGGTGTTCGAACCTGCGAATAAGATCAAGGGCGACATCGCGAGAATCTATTTCTATATGGCCACTTGCTATGAGAACCAGATCTCATCTTGGGCTAACAACGCTGAGGCCTCCAACGTGTTCGACGGCACGAAATATCCTGGTTTCACCCAGTGGCAGCTGAAGATGCTCATGCGCTGGTCGAAGCAAGACCCTGTCGACTCCGTGGAGACCGCCCGCAACGATTCCGTCCGTTCACATCAGGGCAACCGCAACCCCTTTGTCGACTATCCCGGACTGGAGGAGTATATCTGGGGCAGCAAGCAGGATGTGGCCTTCAACTATGAAAACTATGAAAGCGGCATAGAACCTGATCCGACGCCCGATGATCCCGATGATCCCGATGATCCCGACGATCCAGATAATCCAGATAATCCAGATAATCCCGATGATCCCATTGTTGTCACAGGCGAAACGTTGTTCGTGGAGACCTTCGACGGTAGTACAGGTTCTGGCGGCAACGATGGTTTGTGGAGTGGGGGAGCCGGAAGCGGTCCCTTCGTGAGCGACCATTCGGGTTGGGATGCTGCCTATATGGCAGGCGGCAACGACTGTGCCCGCTTTGGCTCTGGCAGTAAGAACGGCACGCTGACATCGCCCGAAATCAGCATCGACGGCGACTATGTGCTGACCTTCAAGGTGGCTCCCTGGAACACAGAAACCTGCTCCATGACCATCAGCACCAACAATCCCAGCGCCATCACGATTGCCGACACCAGCTTCGGACCGATGCAGACGCAACGGTGGAATGTCTATCAGACAACGTTGAGCGGTAAGGGCAAGTTCTCGCTCATCTTCACCCCCTCGCAGAAGCGTTTCTTCATGGACGAGGTGCTCATCACGAAGATGGAAGAAGCTGAGCCTACCGCCGTGAGGACTCCCACTACCAAAAGACAGCAGGCATCGACGGCGTATGCCATAGATGGAAGGCAGATTGGAAAGGGAAAGCAGGCGCGGGGCAGTCGGTCGCGCAGCACTTATATTGTGAATGGTAAAAAGTATATGTCGAAATAATTATCAATCAACAAAAGAATAAAGCTTTATGAAATTAGACGGAAGAAGAGAAAGTAGCAATGTGGACGACCGCCGGAGAATGAGCGGAGGCACAGTGGCCGGTCTGGGTATCGGTGGTATTGTGATGATTGCCATCATTACATTCCTCTCTGGAGGTAATATCGGTGACGTTGTGAACAACGTGGGTCAGCAGATGGCCCAGGGACAAGTGGTTGAACAAAGCGACCGCGAGTTCACCAAGGAAGAAGAAGAGTTGGCAAAGTTCTCACGTCAGATCCTTGCCTCCACAGAAGATGTCTGGACGAAGGTGTTCCAGAAGATGGGCCGCGAGTATCAGCCGCCGAAGATGGTGCTCTACACGGGTGCCGTGCAGACTGCCTGCGGACAGGGCAACGCTCAGGTGGGACCATTCTATTGCTCGGGCGACCAGTGTCTGTATATCGACCTGTCGTTCTTCACCACGATGAAGAAATCGTTGGGGGCTGACGGCGACTTCGCCTACGCCTACGTGATTGCCCACGAGGTGGGCCACCATGTGGAATACCTTTTAGGATCGCTCGGCAAAGCCCATCAGCAGATGAGCCGTTCCAACAAGGTGACAGCCAACAAGATTAGTGTGCGCCTGGAACTGCTGGCCGACTTCTATGCCGGCGTCTGGGGACACTACGAGAACGCTATGTTCGGCTCGCTCGAAGACGGCGACCTGGAGGAAGCCATCCGCTGCGCTCAAGTCATCGGCGACAATTACCTGCAGGAGAAGGCTCAGGGCTACAGCCAGCCTGAGTCGTTCACTCACGGTACGTCGAAGCAGCGTATGAAGTGGCTGAAGCTCGGTCTTGACACGGGTGACATGAGTCGTGGCAACACCTTTGAGCTTAGCGACGATCAACTGTAGAGATGGAGGAAACCATCGTCTACGAACCCGATACGGCGGAAAGCCTTTTCGAGGAACTGCATGAGTCGTCAAAGCTCGTGCCTGATTTCCGGCAGGCTTATTCCGCTCTGCGCCAACTGTTTCTCAGGGTTCTCAATCAGCACACCCAAATTCCGGGAATCCGATTTGGCGGGGCCTTTGCCAAAACAGACTATCTGTTGAAAGAGCATCAGGCTCCCGCTTCTTTGCGTCGTGACATCCACGATGCGCGGGTGAGGTTCAGAAAGCTTGGAGGCGAAGACAGCCGCATGCTTGCCGACAATTATTGGTACGACTTTAAGGCCGTCTGCCAGTTTGTGGCTTGTGTGCTTCACGTTTCCGTTCCCACCGTCTTAGAGTCGCGTTTCCCACAGCATCGCACCGTACGGAGCAATCGGCTCACGGCGGTTTGCCTTCGGGTGATTGTCGAACGCTGGGACGACACCTATCTCTATGCCGTAGCCGACGAAGCCGGTATAAGCGAGATGAAGATTCATTATGGCGGACCGACCGAAGAAAATGTCTACAAAACGTGGGATTGGACCTATCTTAGAAACATCCTGACGCCTCGCAGCCAGCTTAATCTGGTGTTCCCGCGCGAGAAAGACGGTGTGATCTATCCCGAACTAATTATCTTCGAACCCGATTATTTGGTCGACATTTCGGCCGTCGCTGCTTGTTTCGAGCAGTATTCCGACTCCCCGCTGAATCATCTTCTCAACAAACTCAAGCCTGCCGCCAACACTTCTGCGACGCTTCTTGGTCTTCTGGCTGGACAGTTTCTCGATGAGACATTGTCGCTCTATCCCGACGACCGACCCTATGCTGAGAGCGTGCAGACGTTTTACAAAGAGCATGCCTTGAGCCTGCTGACTGCTGATATAGCTTCCGACTTCCACCAATCGGCAAAAAACCAGAAGCTGAACATCCAGCATATCGTGAGGGAGGTGCTGCCAGAAGTGTTCAAGAATGACGGCATACGGCGGTTCGACACTTCGGAAATTGTCCTCGAACCATCGTTCTTCTCAGAGATGCTCGGTCTGCAAGGACGTATGGACTTCCTGCAGCGCGACCAGAAAATCGTGATCGAGCAGAAGTCGGGAAAGGCCGCTTTCCCTGAGAGAATCCCTCCACTTCCACTGTTGAAGCATCAGGTGCAGCTCATGCTCTATACGCTGCTCTTGAGGTATAACTATCGCGAAACTTATGAGAAGAATGGGCGCAACCTGCATAGCCTGCTGCTCTACTCGAAATATGCGGAAGGGCTTGTGGCGCCCGGCTATGCACCCGACTTGGTGTTTAGCGCCATCCGAACGCGCAACCAACTCGTTGCCCAAGAGTTTGGCTTTACGCGCGGCGGAATCGGAATCTTGGAAACGCTGACCGCCGACAGCATGAACACACATCATGTGACTGGCCCTTTGTGGGAGCGCTTTCAGAAACCGCAGATTGAGAGCCTGCTCAGCCCCATCAGATGCGCTACGCCTTTGGAACGCTCCTATTATTTCCGCTTCCTGACGTTCCTCGAAACAGAGCATCTGTTGTCGAAGGTGGGAAACCAGACGAAAGAGAATTCCGGCTTTGCCGACAAGTGGAACAGTACGCTGGAGGATAAGTTGCAAGCGGGAAATATCTATCACGACTTGGATTTGTTGAGCCCGACGGAGTCCGAGCAGGGTAGGGTGGAGCAGTTGGTGTTGGGCTATGCCTCGCACGCCGCAACCGACGACTCAGCGGAAGACCTTCTTCCCGTCACCAATTTCCGCAAGGGCGATATCGTCATCTGCTATCCCTACGCTGAAGGTGAAGAGCCCGATGCACGACGGACAATGGTCTATCGTGCCACCATCGAGCGTTTGGAAACTCATCGCCTCGTGCTCCATCTCAGGGCAGCGCAGACCAATGTCGGAGTGTTCAATACACGTATCAAAGCCGATGAATCCAGCAACGACCGCCGCCCGCGAATGAAATGGGCAGTAGAGCACGATTTCTTCGACTCTTCCTACAGCTCTCTCTACCGCGCTATGCACGCCTTCCTCTCTGCCCCGCAAGAGCGAAAAGACCTCTTGCTGTTGCAAAGGGAACCGAAGTGTGACACGCGGCTTGAACTAAAGGGACATTACGACAGTTTCGATGAACTCGCGCTGAAGGCCAAGCAGGCGCAAGATCTCTTTCTCATCATCGGTCCACCGGGAACAGGCAAGACCTCCTACGGACTGATGAACGTCTTGAAGGAAGAGCTCTTGACGTCGCAATCATCGGTACTCCTGCTATCGTTCACCAATCGTGCTGTCGATGAGATATGTAGTAAACTGACCGAGAGCGACATCTCTTTTATCCGTATCGGGAGCCCTTTTTCCTGCGATGAGGCCTATCGCCCGTCGCTCCTGGAGAACAAGTCGGCAGATTGCAAGTCGGTGGGCGAACTGCGCCGACTGATTCTCGACACGCGGGTGTTCGTGGGTACCACTACGGCCTTCTATGCCCATCTTGATATTTTCCGTCTGAAGCAGTTCAGTCTGGCCATCGTCGATGAGGCTTCGCAAATCCTGGAGCCTTACCTGATTGGTCTGTTCTCAGCCACCACACCGATTGGTGGAGGTAAGAGCGATGTGGCCATCCGAAAGTTTGTCCTCATTGGCGACCACAAGCAGTTGCCCGCCGTTGTGCAACAGACGGTAGAAGAGTCGCGTGTGGACGATCCCCAGCTCAACGCCATCCATCTGACCGACTGCCGCAACTCCCTATTCGAACGGTTGCTCCGACAGTATCGCGACAAATCTGAAGTCGTCTACATGCTCACCAGTCAGGGGCGCATGCATCCCGATGTGGCGGCATTTCCCAACCAGGCTTTCTATCGTGGCTTGCTGAAGATTGTGCCGATGCCCCATCAGCAAGAGCAACAAGCTGCATTCCCCCGTTTTGCTTTTGTGGAAGTGCGACCTACGGCGCGTGTTATGCTGAGTGCGAGCCGTGAGAACAGCGATGAGGCACAGGCTATTGCCTCTGTCGCAATGGAAATCTACAGGCAGACCAGCCAATCCTTCTCACCCGAGCAGACACTAGGCATCATCGTGCCTTACCGCAACCAGATAGCAGAAATCAGAAAAGCCATCGCCCTGCTCTCGCCACAAGCCTCTCAACCCTCACCTCTAAGTTCCGTCACCATCGACACGGTGGAGCGCTTTCAGGGCAGCCAGCGCGACTATATCTTCTACGGCTTCACCGTCTCGCGGCCCCATCAGCTTCAGTTTCTTGCCGCCAACACCTTCATGGAAGACGGCCAACTGATAGACCGCAAGCTCAACGTAGCCCTCACACGTGCCCGTAAGCATCTTTTCGTCTTCGGCAATCCCGACGTCCTCAACCGCAATCCTGTTTTCCG
Source organism: uncultured Prevotellaceae bacterium (assembly GCA_902801375.1). Lineage (GTDB taxonomy): Bacteria > Bacteroidota > Bacteroidia > Bacteroidales > Bacteroidaceae > Prevotella. The sequence continues at coordinate 180,803 of CADCIB010000002.1, forward strand.
GCAGCTCATTGGTTTTGCGAAAAGCCACAATTGCTACTTCACGTCGGTGCAGGAGTTGCTTCACCCTGAAAGCTGACTTAGAACAAACCGAAAGAGATTAGGGAACGCATCGTTTTCTGACTTAGAAAATGTCGTTTTCTGACTTGGAAAACATCGTTTTCTGACTTGGAAAACATCGTTTTCTGACTTGGAAAATATCGTTTTCTGCCTTGGAAAGCATCATTTGCTATCTCTATTGGAAGTTGTTAAAGTATCCTAAAGAGTGGAGCAATATGCGGTAAAATAGCGTGTTTCTTAGTAATTTTGCACTTATGATGACACTTGACAGCCTTTATTCCTACATCATGTTGGCAGCAGCATGCTGTATGATGACCAGCGGACTGATTCTGGCCTTAGTGAAAGCGCCCGCCGACATTCGGGCGGCAAAGTATCGTGTGGCCAAGCATACACTCGCCATTGCCGTGTTTGTGATTGGTGTGTTGAATATTGCGCAGATTGTTTTCGACAGTCGCGGCAGTATCAGTTTTCTCGGTCCCTGCCTCGCTTTGGCGATGGGCTACATACAAGCGATGCTTTTCACGATGGCCATCATGGTGTTCATCAGCCCCGTTCAGATCACGAAGCGAAGCATACTCACCCAGGCCGCCATCATCTTGACGGTCGATATAGTGTTGTTGGGTGCTTATTTTCTCCTGCCGCTGCGGGCATTCCTCTTTGTCTACGAATTGGGCGTTGTCGCTTATCTGCTGCAGCTCGTGTTCTATACGAGGTGGTTTCTGCGTAGCCGACGGGAGTTTCTCAACCAGGTGAGTAGCTACTATGAAGAAGACGAGATTGAACGGAGCTTGCGCTGGATATTCTTTCTTTTTTGGGCAGCTTTGGCAGTAGGCGTGTTTTCGCTGGTCATGATGCTGAACAACCGCATTGCCGACCTCTGTCTCACGGTGGCATTGAGCGGCTTCTGCGCCTTGTTTGCAGCTTGTTTCATCAACTACGGTCTGAGTGCACCCGTCATCCTGCCTGCCATCTATCAGGAGGCACCGACCGAAGAGAGGGCGGAAGAGCAGAATGAGGAAGGCACGAGCAAACTGGAGCAGTGGATTAGGAACAAAGGCTATCTGAACAACGAGACGGCCATTGTTGAGATAGCCAGACAGTCGGACCTGACGGTGGAGCAGTTTCATCGCTATTTCCGTGATGTGGTGGGCGAGGATTTCCGCACGTGGCGCCTGCGCCGTCGCATCGATGAAGCTAAGCTACTCATGACCGAGCAGCCCGAACTGCCGATCATTCAGATTGTGAAGATGATTGGTTTCAACGACCGCAGTTTCTTCTACAAGCAGTTTTTGCGCTTCACGGGCGAGTCGGTGTTGGAATATCGCAGAAGATTGAAGTAGGCAATTTTTCTTCTCTGATGTTTTGTGGTTCCATATATTTTGTTTAATTTTGTACCCGATTCAAAAATATCATTTGCTTATGAACATTGGAGACAAAGCGCCCGAGATACTGGGCAGAGACGAGAATGGAAAGGAGATACGCCTGAGCGACTTCCGCGGAAAGAAGCTGGTGCTGTATTTCTATCCGAAGGACAACACGAGTGGCTGTGCCGCTGAGGCTTGTTCGCTGCGCGACAACTACAGCGAGTTGCGTCGAAAGGGCTATGCTGTGGTGGGTGTGAGTGTGCAGGACGAGAAGTCGCACAAGAAATTCATTGAGAAATACGAACTGCCTTTCCCGCTGATAGCCGACACTGAAAACCAACTGGTGGAGCAATTTGGCGTATGGGGTGAGAAAAGCATGTACGGACGGAAATACATGGGCACATTACGCACCACATTCATCATCAATGAGGAAGGCATCATCGAAGAAATCTTCCTGCCGAAGCAGATCAAGACAAAGACGCACGGCGAGCAGATCCTGAATCGGTGAGTAGCTCGGGTCTCCTGCGAGGAGATTGTTTCACAGATTGTTTAACCCCAAAAAAGAAAGATAGTGTTATGATTGGAGCAATTATTGTAGGTCTGTTGGCTGGTCTCATCGCCAGCAAACTGATGCACCGTGAAGGAACGGGCTGCGTGTGGAATTGCGTCCTGGGCATTGTCGGCGGTTTTGTCGGCGCCTGGGTGTTCGACTTGCTCAAGATTACGTGGGGCGGTGTGGTTGGCCAGATTGGCACAGGTGTGGTTGGTGCCATCATCGTGCTCTACGTGGCTTCGCTCGTAATGGGAAAGAAATAAGGTGGGTTGATGGTTGATAAAAAAGTCAAACCATCATCCCCTGCCACCTAATTACAGCTTGACGGCCGAGATGTCGACGAGGTTGTTGACGATGGCGTAGATGGTCAGTCCGGCCGGTGAATGAATCTGCAGCTTGCGGGCGATGTTTCGCCGGTGAGTGATTACGGTGTTGACGCTGATGAAGAGGTGGTCGGCAATCTCTTTGTTCGTCATTCCTTGCACGAGGCTGATGATGACGTCGCGCTCACGGTCCGAAAGCGCCTCTCCGGAGTCGGGCTTGCTATTGATCATCTTCGAGATTTTCACGCTGACATCATTCTGTCGCAACTGCTGTTCCTTCTGTCGGATGGCGGGCATGAAGATGTGGTCCTCCACCTCAGCGTGGGCGCCGAGCCACTCCTCGTTTTTGTAGAGGTCGTAGAGCACGGAGGTGAGCTTGTTGTTGCGCTGGGCGTCAGAGGGCAGGTATTTGATGATAATCTGCTTGAGCTCGCGAAGTCGTTGCGTGATTTGCCCGTGGTGTTTCGAGAAAGTCTCGGCATCGGTGCCGTCTTGCAGCTCATTGTTCATGAGCCGTTCCACATAGGGGAAGAGGTGCTGCTCCTCGTAGCGCATGTGGCCTCGTATCTCGCGGGCGTAGTCGTCGTAGAGTTTCGTGATGAGTCTTGCCAGGTTATCCTTCTCGTCGAGTGCATCGAGCAGTTCTTTCCGGATGGTGGGCAGTTGGAAATCGAGGAAGTAGTCGTGCGATGCTTTCAGGTAGTGGAGCAGGGTAGGGATGGACATGCGTTGGCTGTCGTCGTGATTGCGGTAGCCGTTGATGGAGAAATTGACGATGGCCAAGAATGTATAGGTGTCAACGCCTTGATCCTTACACACTTCGCTGACGGTCTTGTCGCCGAACCCGAGGTTAATGCCGAAACGTCCCAGGCTGTCGAGCAGGCTATAGTTGTCGGCGATGAGGCTGATCATTTTGTCGTCGGCCTCATACATCTTCTGGTTTTTCATTTTGCTCTTCCTTTTTTTCTAAGTATGTGAATCGCCCTCACGCGCTGCTGAGGTTTGATTAAAAGGAAGGGACGCGCTGATTGGTTCAGTCGCGTCCCCTCGTGATGTGTTCCGTTTATTTGGCGTAGGCCACGCTTCTGGTCTCGCGGATGACGGTGATCTTCACCTGTCCAGGATAGGTCATCTCGTTCTGAATCTTGGTGGCTATCTCGCCGCTGAGTGCCTCGGTGTCCTTGTCGTCCATCTTGTCGGCTCCCACGATGACGCGCAGCTCACGACCGGCCTGAATGGCGTAGGTCTTGGTGACGCCGGGATAGCTCATGGCGATGGCCTCCAGGTCGTTGAGGCGCTTGATGTAGGCCTCTACGATTTCGCGGCGTGCTCCGGGACGTGCACCCGAGATGGCGTCGCAAATCTGCACGATGGGTGCCAGCAGCGTCTGCATTTCTATTTCGTCGTGGTGAGCGCCGATGGCGTTGCAGATGTCGGGTTTTTCCTTGAATTTCTCGGCAATCTTGGCTCCGTAGAGGGCGTGAGGCATTTCCGTCTCCTCGTCGGGCACTTTACCGATGTCGTGGAGCAGGCCAGCGCGCTTGGCTTTCTTGGGGTTGAGACCCAGTTCCGAAGCCATCACGGCGCAGAGGTTGGCCGTTTCGCGTGCATGCTGCAGCAGGTTCTGGCCATAGCTGGAGCGATATTTCATCTTACCGATGATGCGGATGAGCTCGGGGTGCAGGCCATGAATACCGAGGTCGATGGTGGTGCGTTTACCCGTCTCGATGATCTCGTTTTCAAGCTGTTTCTTCACTTTGGCCACCACTTCTTCGATGCGTGCGGGGTGAATGCGTCCGTCGGCTACGAGCTGGTGCAGGGCCAGTCGGCACACTTCACGGCGGATGGGGTCGAAGGCTGAGATGACGATAGCCTCGGGTGTGTCGTCTACCACGATTTCCACGCCGGCAGCCGCTTCGAGAGCACGGATGTTGCGGCCCTCACGTCCGATGATGCGTCCCTTCACCTCGTCGTTGTCGATATGGAACACGCTGACGGAGTTCTCGATGGCCGTTTCTGTGGCTACGCGCTGGATGGTCTGAATGACAATCTTCTTAGCCTGAGCGTTTGCGTTGAGCTTGGCCTCGTCCATGATTTCGTTGATGTAGCTGGCGGCGTCTGTGCGGGCCTCGTCCTTGAGGCTTTCCACGAGTCGAGTCTTTGCCTCTTCGGCGCTGAGTCCGGAGAGCTCTTCGAGCTTTTCGCGCTCCTTCTGTTGCATCTGTGTGAGCTCTTCCTGGCGTGTCTGGAGCACGCGCTTCTCGTTGTCGACGCGTGTCTGCATCTGCTCCACCTCCTGTTTGCGGCGGTTCACCTCGTCCTGGCGTTGGTTGAGGCTGAGCTCGCGTTGCTTCAGTCGGTTCTCGCTCTGCTGGATTTTCTGGTTGCGCTGTTGCACTTCTTTCTCCAGCTCAGCTTTTTTGTTGAGGAACTTCTCTTTTACTTCAAGGAGTTTCTTTTCTTTGATTACTTCGGCTTCCTTATTGGCAGTTTCAATGAGTTCGTTGAACTTGCCGGTAGCCACATACCTGAAAATCAGATATCCACAAATGGCCCCGACGATGAGTCCGGCCACTGCAGCGATGATGGTTACGATCATTGTTTTTTTTTAGGTGTTTTGATGTTAATATTCTCTTTTAATAGTCAATCAAAGTGTACTACTACAACGCCTCTTCAATTTCCAGAGTCAGTTTTTCGAGAATATCATTGATGGCACTGGTGTCGTTGGCATCTTTGTTTTTCTGATACCTCAGTGCTATGTCGATCATTGCCATATAGAGTACTTCCTTCTCGCTTTTGCGGCCTTTGTACAGGTCGGCATAGGTGTTGACGCGGCTGGTGATCAGCTTGGCGGCCTCGCGATAGAAGAACTCGTCTTCGCGCTTGATTCTGACGGAGATGTCGGAATCGTAGACGTGCAATTTAATATTTAAAATATCGTTCTCTACTGCCATCACTCTGTTTTATTGTTCGCTCAAGAGCGTGATACATTTGTTCACTTCCCGGATGAGGGATGCGATGCGCTTTTTCGAGGCTTCGATGTCTCCGTCGCTGACTTCAATCATCTTGGCCATCTTGAGGCTATGGTAGTCGTCCTGTGCTTGTTGCAACTGCTGCCTGAGCTGTTCGATGTCCTTCTCGCGGGCATCGACCATCGCGTACAGCTCTTCGTTCTCCTTCTTCACGGCTTTGTATTGGAGAATGAGCTGCCTCATGCGTGTGGTGAAGAGCTTCAGTTTGTCGTTGCTTTCATTCATACAGAACTAATTTTGGGGCAAAGTTAAACAAATAATCCGAATCTGCCAAAAAATATCCAACGAAATTTCGTAATTTTAAGCAAATTAATTATTTACTCCCCTTGTTGTAACAAAAACTAAGCCTGCTCGGCGGGTTTCTTTTCCTTCTTCGCCAGCATCACTACCTGGTAGACGAAGTCGGTCACCCACTTCTGCGAGAAGCCCAGTCGGTGGTTGTAGGTGCGCACGGCCGAAACGGTCTTGAGCACGCCGGCGTCGGTGAAGTCGTTCTTGTTGAAAATGTCGTCCACATGCTTCTCCGTCATCGTGTAGAGGGCTTTCTTGAAGAACGACGGCAGGCGCAACTTGAACTTCATGAGGTTGCCCGTGAGCATCATCAGGTCTTGCGTGAAGTTCTGGAATTGCACGAGATAGATCTGCACATCCTGCATCTTGCGGCAGTTTTTGCGCACGCTGGCGTCGATCTCCTTGAAGAACGACTCTTCGGTGCCGTAGATTTCGTTCATCATCTTTCGGCAATGCTTCTTCTCGCCGACGCCCAGCTTGTTGTTGACGGTAGGCACGCGGAGCGTGGTCTTGAACATGCGCAGGTCGGGCAGGGCTGCCAGGTTGGTGATGCCTGCGTTCTCGGCGATGGCTGCCTGGAAATACACGCGCACCAGCGTCATGTAGTCTTCCATACCGCCACGTTTTTCTGTATCCTTTTTTCCGAATATCTTACTGAATATACCCATGTTGTTGATTTATATTTGGTTTGAGTGTGCAAAGGTACTGCGAAAAAAACAAAATGCAAAATAAAATTGGCAAAAATCGAAATAAATCAGCCTACATCGTTAAAATAAACAAAAGAATAAGGTCTAATCGAAAATAATATCGTACCTTTGCAGCTCGATAGCAATACATATATATAATAAGGAATAAAAAAAGAACAAAATAAAAACATGATCAACGAACAGACCTTACAAATCGACCAGGAAGAGCAGGAAGAACGCTCATCCCTCAATTTCTCAGTCATCTACAGAACGCTCATCCTGTACTGGAAGTGGTTCTTGCTGTCCATTATCATCTGTCTCGGTGCTGCCTTCCTCTATCTCCGATACACCAAGCCGGTCTACAACACGGTGACCAAAGTGCTCATCAAGGAAGACAACGGTTCGAGCCGGCGTGGCAAGCGACTGGAAAACATGGCCAACCTGGGCATGATCAACGAGTCGTACGGTATTGAGAACGAGCAGGAAATCATCGCCTCCCGGGGCATCGCCACTCAGGCCGTGCGCGACTTGAAACTCTACGTGGAGTACGGGCTGAAAGGACGTATCACCACATCGTTGCTCTACAGGACACAGCCCATCAACGTCGATATGGACCCGTCGCACCTGGAGAAGCTCAACTCCACCATCGAGTTGCAGATCAAGCGCGAAGGCCCCAACTACCACATCACCGGTCTCTACTACGTGCCCCTCGACGAGCTGACCAACTCCGGTCCGTTCGCCATCGACCGAACCGTGAACAAGCTTCCGGTGACCATCCGCACGAAGGCCGGCTACATCACCTTCACTCCCAACGGCAAGATCCTGGAAGACGGACAGACGCTCCTCGTGAGCATCAAGTCGCCCCGCATTGCAGGCTACAGCTACGTGAAGAACCTCACCGTGGGCCAGACCTCCAAAGTGTCGAACATCCTGCAGATGCAGTTCAAGGACAAGATAGCCGTCCGCGGCATCGACTACCTCAACCAGCTGGCCATCTGCTACAACCGCCAGGCCAACGAAGACAAGAACGAGGTGGCCAACCGCACCGAGCAGTTCATCAACTCGCGACTCGAGAAGATCACCGCCGAGCTCGGAAGCACCGACGGAGCCCTCGAGAGCTACAAGCGCCGCAACAGCATCATCGAGCTCAACATCGACGCCCGCCAGACCTCGGCCAACTCCTCCATCTATGCGCAGAAGCTGAGCGATGCCAACACGCAGGTGGCTCTCATCAACAGCCTCATCGATGAGATCGCATCGAGCAGCAAGTATCAGGTCATCCCCACCGGCATCGGTCTTCAGGACGCCACCTCCATGCAGCTCATCCGCGACTACAACTCGCTCGTGCAGGAGCGTAAGCGCCTGTTGCAGACCGCTTCCGAGAACAGCCCGATGGTGGAGCCCCTGACCGCACAGATTGAGGAAATGTCGGGGAGCATCGCCAAAGCTCTCCGCCAGGCACGCCGCAATGCTGAAATCCAGCGCGACGGCATCGCCGCCCAGCACGGACAATACGCCTCCGAGATTCAGCGCACACCTGAGCAGGAGCGCATCCTCACCCAGATAGGCCGTCAGCAGGAAGTGCGCACAGGTCTTTATCTGATGCTCCTCCAGAAGCGTGAGGAGAACTCCATCGAGCTCGCCGCCACCGCCGACAAGGCCAAGATCGTAGAGGCACCCGCCTACGCCGGAAAGGTAAGCCCCAAGTCGAAGCTCATCTATCTCATCGCACTCATCCTCGGCATTCTCATCCCGTCGATCGTCTGCTACCTCGTCAGCTTCTTCCGCTTCAAGATTGAGAGCCACGACGACGTAGAGAAACTCACCGACCTGCCCATCCTGGCAGACGTGGCCATCGCCAGCGAGACCGCCAAGACAAAGGCCGATATCGTGGTGCACGAGAACAAGAACTCGCAGATGGAAGAGATATTCCGCTCCATGCGTACCAACCTGCAGTTCATGCTCAAGGAAGACGAGAAGGTCATCATGTTCACCTCCAGCACATCGGGTGAGGGTAAGACGTTCAACGCCGCCAACCTCGCCGTCAGCTTCGCCCTCCTCGGCAAGCGCGTGCTCCTCGTCGGTCTTGACATCCGTAAGCCCCGTCTGGCAGAGCTCTTCGAGATCAACGACCACCATCACGGCATCACCACGCTCCTGGTCAAGGACAACGTGTCGTGGGAAGACGTGCAGGGACAGATACTCAGCTCCGGCATCAACAAGAACCTCGACCTGCTCATGGCCGGTCCCATCCCGCCGAACCCCGCTGAGCTCATCGCACGCACATCGCTCGACGAAGTGTTCTGCCACCTGAAAGAGCACTACGACTACATCCTCATCGACACCGCGCCTGTAGGACTCGTCACCGATACACTCCAGGTGGGACGCGTGGCCAACGCCACCGTCTACATGTGCCGTGCCGACTACACACCGAAGGCCACCTTCGGGCTCATCAACAACCTCGCCAAAGAGTTCAAGCTCCCCAACATGGCCATCGTGCTCAACGGTATCGACATGTCGAAGCGCAAGAACAAGTACTACTACGGCTACGGTTCCTACGGCAAGTACAGCATGTACGGCCACCACAAGTCCTACGGCTACGGTTCCTATGGCGGCTACGGCAACTACTTCAACAATAGCTACGGCGTGAAGAACGACACGTCGGTGAAGCGCTGATTATCCTATCGCAAGAGTCAGTAAAAAAAACGCCTGAAGCAGTTTAGAACAAGAAGAGAAAATGACAATAGCTGTTGATTTCGACGGAACCATCGTCACTCACAAATATCCCGAAATCGGAGAAGAAATCCCCTTCGCCACCGAAACCCTGAAGACCCTCATCCGCGAGGGCCACAAAATCATCCTCTGGTCCGTCAGGGAAGGCAAGATGCTCGACGAAGCCATCGAGTGGTGCCGGAGGCGAGGCGTGGAGTTCTACGCCGTCAACAAAGACTATCCCGAGGAAGACGTCTCCAAGAACATGTACTTCTCCCGGAAGCTCAAGGCCGACTATTTCATCGACGACCGAAACATCGGCGGCCTCCCCGACTGGGGAACCATCTACCGCATCATCAACGAGCGGAAAACCTTCGCCGAAATCATGATGGAAAGGCAGGGACAGACCGAGAAGCCCTACAAACCGAAGAAGAAACACTGGTGGGGCTGATAGCAACAAAGCTGCGTGATGGACGTCTATTCAATCATCAAATGGTATCATAGCATCAAGAGCCCACGACTCAAACTCTTGGGCATACTGGGGTTGCACCTCCTCCACAGGCGCTACCTCTATATCGCTATGGACCCCGCCCTGGCCTGCAACCTCAGGTGCCGCATGTGCTACTTCTCCGACCCGCAGACCGTGAAAGACATGAGCGGACACTTCACCGACGACGACATCGAGGCCATCGCCCGCACTGTCTTCCACCGAGGACTCAAGCTACAGATAGGATGCGGCGCCGAACCCACCACCTTCAAAGCCCTCGCAGCCCTCGTCAAGACAGCCAAAGAGCACGGCATCCCCAACATCTCCATCACCACAAACGGCAACCTCCTCACCCTCGAGAGCCTCCGCCAGCTCGTGGAAAACGGGCTCGACGAGCTCATACTCTCCACTCACGGGCTGACGAAAGACGTCTACGAGAGCCTCATGGTCAGGGCAAGCTTCGAGCGGTTCCAGCAGCTGCTCGGCCACGTGGCCACCGTCAGGAAAGACCACCCCCAGCTGCGCTTCCGCATCAACTACACCATGTGTGCCGACAACATGGACGACCTCAAGCACTTCCCCGAAGTCTTCCGCAATGCCAAGCCCGACGTCATCCAGCTGCGGCCGGTGCAGGACATCGGCAGCGAAGCCTACGACAACTACTCCGTCGACCCCATCCTCGGCAAGTACAAGGAATGCGTGGAGCCCATCGTCGACTATTGCGCCGCCAACAAGATCACCTGCCTCTATCCCAAGGCTGACAACCTCAGCGTCATCGACCACGACAACAAGAAGATGGTCCACCTCAACTCCGTCGTCGACATGCTGCCCTACTTCCACCTCTCCCCCTTCCGCGGATGGAAGGAGGAATTCAACCCCTACACCGAGACCTTCGAGCAGTTCGCCCGTCGAACCCACCGCGTCCGCAACATCCTGCGCATGCTCTTCGGCTGGCACCCCGCCAGCGTCAACAACCGCGAGGACACCACCCGTGCCCTCAACTACAAAGTGCAATAATCCCACCCCTTCTCTTATCCCAAATTGAGGTTTTATTTTTGTTATCCCGAATTAGCGAATTAATTCATTGTAATTCATTTAATTATTTCTTTCTATAGCCTTTGTGAAAGCAGCGAGGGCGACGGCATTGACGAGCCTTAATCTCTGTGTTGATCCATAAAGAAAGGGCGCTCCGCGGGATGCGGGGCGTCCTTTTCCGTTTTATGGCTCTGTGCAAGGTGGGGCTTACATCTTGGTGATGATGTCGCGTCCGGCCTTGATGGCTTCCATGTTCAGGGGGATGAGTCCGTGATGGCGCTCGGGGAGTGTCTTGTAGAGGGCTTTCTCCACGCCTTTGTCGCTGACGACGGGTGCTACCTGGAGGAGTCCGCCGAGTACGATCATGTTGAACACTTTGGAGTTCTTGAGCTCAGCGGCTTTGTCCATTGCGTCGATGCGGTAGACGTTGATGTCTTCGCGTGTCGGCGGGTTGATGATGCCGTAGCTGTCGTAGATGAGGATTCCGCCCGGCTTGATTTTCGGGAGGAACTTGTCCAATGAAGGCTGGTTGAGCACGATGGCGATGTCGTAGCGGCTGAGGATGGGCGATGAGATGCGCTCGTCGCTGACGATGACGGTGACGTTGGCGGTACCTCCGCGCTGCTCGGGTCCGTAGGCGGGCATCCACGTTACTTCTTTGTCTTCCATGAGTCCTGAGTAGGCCAGGATTTTACCCATTGAGAGCACGCCCTGTCCGCCGAAGCCTGAAATGATGATTTCTTTCTTCATATTTTGGTTTCTCCTTATTCGTTAGTTGTATCTTTCAAGTCGCCCTGCGGGTAGAAGGGTATCATGTTTTCGTTCATCCAGCCGTAGGCTTTCTGCGGGGAGAGTTTCCATCCGCTGTTGCAGGTGGATGTGATTTCTACGAGGCATGATCCTTTGCCTGCCATTGAGGCTTCGAAGGCTTTGCGTATGGCTTTCTTGGCTTTGTTGATGTGTCCTACGGTGTCTACGCACTGGCGTGTGACGTAGCATGTGCCTTGGAGCTGTGCTGCGATTTCGGGCATCTTGAGGGGATATCCGTGCAGTTTGGGGTCGCGTCCGTAGGGGCAGGTGGCTGTCTTCTGTCCAATGAGGGTGGTGGGTGCCATTTGTCCGCCGGTCATGCCGTAGATGGCGTTGTTGACGAAGATGATGACGATGTTCTCACCGCGGTTGAGGGCGTGTATGGTCTCGCAGGTGCCGATGCAGGCGAGGTCGCCGTCGCCCTGGTAGGTGAAGACGAGGCGGTCGGGCCAGAGTCGCTTGATGGCGGTGGCTACGGCGGGTGCGCGTCCGTGTGCTGCTTCCTGCCAGTCGATGTCGATGTAGCGGTAAGCGAACACGGCGCATCCTACTGGCGAGACGCCTACGGATTTCTCTTCGAGGCCCATTTCTTCGATGACCTCAGCGACGAGTTTGTGAACAACACCATGAGAGCAACCGGGGCAATAGTGCATGTTGACCTCATTCATCAGAGTTGGCTTCTTGTAAACCAAATTCTCCGGTCTTACTATTTCATTCCTATCCATGGCCTTACATCAATTTTGTTTTAATAGCGTTTACGATTTCATCGGGATCGGGCACGATGCCTCCGAGGCGTCCGAAGTATTCCACGGGGACGGCGCCGTTGACGGCGAGCTTGACGTCTTCGACCATCTGTCCGGCGTTGATTTCTGCCACGAGCACACCCTTCTTGCCTTTGGCCATTTCGGCGATCTGCTGGTAGGGGAAGGGGAAGAGGGTGATGGGACGGAAGAGGCCTACTTTGATGCCTTCTTCGCGTGCGTTCTCGAGTGCTTTCTCAGAGATGCGTGCTGCGCTGCCGAAGCTGACGATGAGGTAGTCGGCGTCTTCGCATTGCATGGTCTCGTAGCGCACTTCGTTCTGGCGTATCTGCTCGTATTTCTCCTGCAGGTGGATGTTGCGCTGCTCCATCACTTCGGGCTGCAGTTCGAGCGAGGTGATGATGTTGGGCTGGCGGTCTTTGGAGCGTCCGAAGGTGGCCCAGGGGCATTGCTGCTTGATTTCTTCTTCTGTGCGGCGTGGCTTGTAGGGCGGGAGTACGATTTTCTCCATCATCTGTCCGATGACGCCGTCGGAGAGGATGCAGGCGGGGTTGCGATACTTGAATGCGAGCTCGAAGGCGAGGTCGACGAAGTCGGCCATTTCCTGCACGGATGCGGGTGCGAGGGTGATGACGTAGTAGTCGCCGTTACCGCCGCCGCGTGTGGCCTGGAAATAGTCGGCCTGTGAGGGCTGGATGGTTCCGAGTCCGGGACCTCCGCGCTGTACGTTGACGAACACGCCCGGCAGTTCGGCGCCTGCGAGATAGGCGATGCCTTCCTGCATCAGGGCTACACCGGGGCTTGAGGAAGAAGTCATGACTTTCTTTCCTGCGCCGGCTCCACCATAGACCATGTTGATGGAAGCCACTTCGCTCTCGGCCTGTACGACGACCATACCGGTTGTTTCCCAGGGCTTGAGCTCGGCCAGTGTTTCAATTACTTCACTCTGCGGGGTGATGGGATAGCCGAAGTATCCGTCACAACCACATCGGATGGCGGCATGGGCGATGGCCTCATTGCCTTTCATCAATTTTACTTCTTGTTCTGCCATAGGTTAGTCCTCCAATCTTTTTTTGTAAACTGTGATACATCCGTCGGGGCATACGATAGCGCACGATGCACAGCCGATACAGTCATCCGGGCGCACGGCCTCAACAAAGGGATAACCATGGACATTGACTTTTTTCGCAGCCAATGCGATGACATCTTTCGGGCATGCGTCTGCGCAGAGGGCGCATCCTTTGCACCGTTCGGTGTCGACCACAATGGCACCAATAAATTTTGCCATAATCTTGTTCTTTTATGGGTTACACATATCTCTGATAATGAATACGAATAGTTCTAACAGATTCAGGGGTTGTAGATGTCTTTGCAATAATAGTTCATGATGTTGTCGAGCATTTCCTTGGCGTGCAGGGCTGGGCTGTCGGGGTCGAGGTCGATGGCTTCGAGGTAGCAGCTCATGGCTTTTCCCCACTCGCCTCGCTGGCGATGCTCGTTGCCTTTCTTGTAGTATTCTTCGGCTGTCATGAGTATATTTCTTTTTTGGCTGCCGCCAATGTGTTGTTCATCAGCGAGCAGATGGTCATGGGGCCTACGCCTCCGGGCACAGGTGTGATGAAGGAGCAGCGGGGTGCCACTTCGTCGTACTTGACGTCGCCGTTGAGCCGGAATCCGCTCTTGCGTGTGGCGTCGGGGACGCGTGTGGTGCCTACGTCGATGACGACGGCTCCCTCTTTCACCATATCGGCCGTCACGAAGTCGGGCTGCCCGATGGCGGCGATGAGGATGTCGGCTTCGCGGCATTCTTCCTTCAGCGTCTTGGAGTGGCTGTGGCAGACGGTGACGGTGGCGTCGCCGTAGTGCTTCTGCATCATGAGCTGTGCCATCGGCTTGCCCACGATGTTGCTCCGGCCGAGGATGACGCATTTCTTGCCGCTGGTCTCGATGCCGTAGCGCTGGAGCAGGGTGATGATGCCCAGGGGTGTGGCTGAGATGAAACAGGGCAGTCCGATGGCCATTCGTCCGACGTTGATGGGGTGGAACCCGTCGACGTCTTTGCGGTAGTCGATGGCCATGATGACTTTCTGCTCGTCGATGTGGCGGGGTAGGGGTAGCTGCACGATGAATCCGTCGACGTCGGGATCGTCGTTGAGCTGGCGTATCTGGGCGAGCATTTCTTCTTCGCTGACGCTTTCTTCCATCCGGATGAGCGACGACTTGAAGCCGCAAGCCTCGCACGCGAGTACCTTATTCTTAACGTATGTCTCGCTGCCGCCGTCGTGGCCTACGAGGATGGCGGCCAGATGGGGTCGCTTGCCGCCCTGGGCAACGATTTTCTCCACTTCGGCCGCTATCTCCTGCTTGATCAGGGCAGCTGTTGCTTTTCCGTCGATTATCTGCATCTTTAGATTATTAAGTGGTTAGCAGGTTATGTTATGGGTTTCTTTGATTTTCCTCAGAGCTTGGGCATCTTGGGTGCGCCGGGCATATTCTTCATGTTGCGCATCTGGCCCATCATGCCGCGCATTCCGGCTCCGGTGACCATCCGCATCATCTTGCGTGTCTGCTCAAACTGCTTAATCAGGCGGTTCACCTCCTGGATGTTGGTGCCCGAGCCTTTGGCTATGCGGTTGCGGCGGCTGGTGTTGAGTATTTCGGGGTTGGTGCGCTCTTTGGGTGTCATGCTCTGGATGATGGCCTCGATGCTCTTGAAGGCATTGTCGTCGATGTCGACGTCTTTGAGCTGCTTGCCCACGCCGGGTATCATGGCTGCGAGGTCTTTGAGGTTGCCCATCTTCTTGATTTGCTGGATCTGCCCGAGGAAGTCGTTGAAGTCGAACTTGTTTTTCTCAATCTTCTTCTGCAGGCGCTTGGCCTCTTCTTCGTCGAACTGCTCCTGTGCGCGCTCCACGAGCGACACGATGTCGCCCATACCCAGGATGCGGTCGGCCATTCGCGAGGGGTGGAAGGCGTCGATGGCTTCCATCTTCTCGCCCGTTCCCACGAACTTGATGGGCTTCGTCACTACGGTGCGGATGGAGAGGGCTGCACCGCCGCGTGTGTCGCCGTCGAGCTTGGTGAGCACCACGCCGTCGAAGTCGAGGCGGTCGTTGAACTCTTTGGCGGTGTTGACGGCGTCCTGACCGGTCATCGAGTCGACCACGAAGAGCGTCTCGTCGGGGTTGACGGCGCGCTTGAGGGTCTCTATCTCCTGCATCATCTCCTCGTCGATGGCCAGTCGGCCGGCGGTGTCGATGATGACTGTGTCGTAGGCTTTTGCCTTCGCCTCTTGGATGGCGTGTTCGGCTATCTCAACGACGTTCTTGTTGCCTTCTTCGCTATACACGGGGACGCCCACTTGCGCGGCTACGACTTTGAGCTGCTCGATGGCGGCGGGTCGGTAGACGTCGCAGGCTACGAGCAACGGGTGCTTGCGCTGCTTGGTCTTGAGCATGTTGGCCAGCTTGCCGCTGAAGGTGGTCTTACCGGAGCCTTGCAAACCTGACATCAGGATGATGGCGGGGCGGTTCTGCAGGTTGAGCCCTACGGTCTCTCCGCCCATGAGCTGTGCGAGTTCGTCGTGCACGATCTTCACCATGAGCTGTCCGGGCTTCACGGCGGTGAGCACGTTCATGCCCAGGGCTTTCTGCTTCACGGTGTCGGTGAACGACTTCGCCACCTTGTAGTTGACGTCGGCGTCCAACAGGGCGCGTCGCACGTCTTTCAGGGTCTCGGCAACGTTGATCTCGGTGATCTTGCCTTCACCTTTCAGTATCTTGAACGACCGTTCCAGGCGGTCACTTAGGTTCTCAAACATAGAAATCTTTGCCTATTTCGATTTACCGTGCAAAGGTAATGCTTTTCTCTGAAACACCCGCTACAGCCACCACTATTTAACGAAATATTAACTATTTTAGGATTCTCTTATTCCGTCGGCAAAGTGTACAAAATTTCGGAAGAAAGATTAATTATCGTTCAAGTGTGTGGTGAGTTTCGGGGAATTGTGTATCTTTGCGGTTGTTTTTGGAAACTAACACGTCACAATGCGTATGAGAATGATGAAAAGGTATTTATTCATAGTAATGGTTTTGATGAGTATGAACCCAATGCAATTGTTTGCCGACGGCTACGACAAGCTCTGGCGGCAAGTGGAGGAATATGGGGAGCGCGACCTGCCCAAGTCGAGTATGGAGGTGCTCCAGAAGATTATCGCGAAGGCTGAACAGGAGAAGCGCTACGGCCATCTGCTGAAAGCGCAGCTCATGAATGCGTCGCTGATGGTGGAGGTGGCCCCCGACTCGCTGGTGCCCGCCGTGAGGATGCTCAGGATGAAGGCGCTGGGAGCCGAGAAGGCGCATCCCGTGCTGGCTGCGGTCTACAACAGTGTGCTGGCCGAGATCGTGGCTTCGCACTACGACGAGCTCGTGGCTCCCGAGAATGGCGAGGAGCGCGCGGAGTTTGGCCACAGCAAGGACTATTACCGCAAGTCGATGGAGAATCCCGAACTTTTGGCAAAGCACAAGGCCAGCGAGTTTGCCCCGATGATTGAGAAGGGCGCCGACAGCCGCATCTTCAACAACGACCTGCTTCACGTGCTGGGCTTCCGCGCGGGCGATTTCCAAACGATGCACGACTACTATGATCGTGCTGGCAACCGGCGTGCGGCAATGTTCACGGCGCTCGAGCTGGCAAAGCAGTCGGAGTATGCCAATGCCTCGACCCTGAAGAAGGGGCAGCCCTACGTGGCGATGCTCGACTCGCTGATAGAGCGCTACGGCGACCTCGTGGAGTGTGGCGAGGTGGCCATTGCCCGCTACCACTTCCTGGAAGACTGCTTCGATGTGAAGACCGGCGAGCAGATTGCCTACATCGACCAGGCATTGAGCCGCTGGGGCAAGTGGAAACGCATGAACGTGCTGCGCAACGAGCGCTTGGAACTGACGAAACCCGGCTTCTCGGCCTATAGCCGCAGGACGGAGATACCCTCTGTGTCGTCGACCGCGAAAGACGGCGGACAGCTGGAAGTGGAGGCTTCGGGCATTCGCAACATCCAAAGCCTGACCTTGCGTGTGCAACGCATCGACCTGAAAGGCAACCACAACCTAAGCCTCGCCCAGGATCTCTCGCAGATACGCCAGAACGCCGTTGCAGGCACCCTTCAGGAGCAGACCCTGACCTTCGCCGACAAGCGTGAATGGGAGGT
Organism: uncultured Prevotellaceae bacterium; assembly: GCA_902801375.1. Taxonomy (GTDB): domain Bacteria; phylum Bacteroidota; class Bacteroidia; order Bacteroidales; family Bacteroidaceae; genus Prevotella. Next base: position 198,120 of record CADCIB010000002.1, read on the forward strand.
TTCGAAAGATACGTTCCGGGTGGAGGGCCTCACCCGGGGCGTATGGCTCGTGGAGTGCTTCACCGACAATCCCGACGTGAAACCCCAGCGCGAACTGGTGTACGTCACCGACCTCTATGTGCTGACCGAGGAGTTGCCCGGCCGCATGCAGCGCATCGCTGTGGTCGACATCACCACAGGTCAGCCCGTGCCCTTCGCCAACGTGTATGTGAAGTCGCACGTCGACTACAAGAAGAATTTCCGAGAACTGACGCTGAAATGCGACGAGAAAGGCGAGGTGGTGACCCCTTACGAGAAGAACTGGAAGTTCACCACCTTCTATCCCTATACCGCCGACGATGCATGTTTCCGGATGAAGAACATCAGCAGCTCCTCGTTCAACTACGATGAGCGCAAGGGCACAGAGCATCAATTGCGGCTCTATACCGACCGCTCCATCTACCGCCCGGGACAGACCGTACACGTGTCGCTCATAGGCTATGAGGTGGAGAACTTCTGGACATCGTCAGCCTTGAAAGACTGTATGGTGGAGCTCACGCTCAGAAACGCCAACTACCAGGAGGTGGGAACGGCTCAGGTGACGACCAACCAGTTTGGTGTGGCAGCTGCCGACTTCGTGCTCCCCAACGACGGGCTGACGGGCAACTTCTACGTGGAGACAGAAGCCGTCTATCGCAACGAGGGCGACCTGCGAATGGTCATCCGAGATGCGGGCGGCAGGGTGTCGTTCAGCGTTGAGGAATACAAGCGCCCCACCTTCCAACTCTCGTTCGAACCCATCGAGGGCGCTTATCAGGAAGGCGACACCGTGCAGGTGACGGGCTTGGCCAAGAGCTTCGCTGGTGTAGGCGTACAAGGCGCCAAAGTGAAATACAAGGTCGTGCGTCGCGAGGCTTGGTGGTGCTGGTGGATGCACTCGTCGCGCAACGAGGTGGAACTGGCCAGCGGCGAAGTGGAGACCGACGACGACGGCCGCTACGAGGTCAGTGTGCCGCTCTCCCTGCCCGTCTGGGAGGATGGGTCGGAGATGAGCCGCGACGACTTCTATCGCATCAGCCGCTTCTACAATTTCTTCGTTGAGGCAGAGGTCACCGACCAGGCTGGCGAATCGCACGAAGGCAGCACATACATACCGCTGGGCAGCCGGCCGAAAGCATTCCATTTCGAAGTGCCTTCCACGACGGAGCGTTGCAAGATGGGCGACATCACCTTCGCGCTGCTCAACGCCTCAGGACAACCCCTCGAGGGCGACGTGCGCTTCACCATCGACGGCAAGAACCCCAAAGTGGTGAAGGCCAATACACCTATTAATATTTATGCGCACAACCTGCCCGTAGGTCGACACACGCTGGAAGCCGCGTGCGAGGGAATGGAAATGGAGCGTTCGTTCGTACTCTTCGATGCCGACGACCCCACACCCTGCTACGAGACCTCCGACTGGTTCTATCAGACCGAGTCCACCTTCCCGCGCGACGGCGCTCCTGTCACCGTGATGGTAGGTTCGTCCGACCCCGACGTGCACATCTTCTACAGCATCTTCGCTGGCGACAGCATTCTCGAGAGCGGCACCATCGACAAGGACCGCCAGCTGGAGATACGCCAATTCGCCTACGATGAAACTTACGGCAGCGGCCTCCGACTGACCTACGCTTGGGTGAAGAACGGCTCCTGCCACACCCACACCACCACCATCGACCGGCCGATGCCCGACAAACGACTCATCGTGAAGTGGAACACCTTCCGCGACCGTCTCTACCCAGGTCAGCAGGAGGAGTGGACCCTGCAGGTGACTCATCCCGACGGAACACCCGCTACGGCGCAGATGATGGCCGCAATGTACGACAAGAGTCTCGACGAGATCAAGTCGCACAGCTGGTGGTTCTCGCTGCCGCTCCATCAATGGCTGCCCTATGCCGACTGGGATGGGGCGTCGTTCTCGCGGATGTGGCTGTCGTCGCACAAGAATCTGAAACTCTTCGACACAGACGAAATGGAGTTCACCACCTTCTCCGAAGACTTCTCGTCGCTCTTCTACCGCTACCGACGCTACGGAATGCCCATGCTGGGCGCTGCCGCCGGCGCACGGATGATGTATGCCAAGAAGGCAGGCAGAGTGATGGAAGATGCAATGATGGTGGAAGAGGCTGCGGTGATGGACGAAATGGCTGTCAGCAACCAAACGGCAGCCTTCGATGTGGCTGGCCAGGAAGAAAGTCCGCAAGAGGGTGGGGGACCACAGGAGCCCACCGACGGCATGAACGACGTTCAGGTGCGCGAGAACCTCAACGAGACGGCATTCTTCTATCCCACACTCATGACCGACAAGAAGGGCGAAGTGCGCGTCAAGTTCACATTGCCCGAAAGCCTCACCACGTGGAAGTTCCTGGGACTGGCCAACGACGAAGATATGAACTATGGGCAGATCAGCGCTACCGCTGTGGCGCAGAAAGACGTGATGGTGCAGCCCAACATGCCGCGATTCGTCCGCGTGGGCGACAAAGCCACCATCTCTACCCGAATCATCAACACCGCCGACCGCGACATCAAGGGACAGGTGGCCATGATCCTCATCAATCCTGACAACGACGAAGTGGTCTGGCAGGAAGCCCGCAGCTTCGAAACGATGGCTGGCAAGACAGTCAACGCTGCCTTCAGCTATGAACCCACGGGCGACTATCCGCTGCTCATCTGCAAGATCGTGGCCAATGCCGACGGCTTCAGCGACGGCGAGCAGCACTACCTGCCCATTCTGCCCAACAGCGAGCTGGTGACCAACACCATCCCCTTCACGCAGAACAATCCGGGCAAGGTGACCTTCAACGTGGAAAGTCTCTTCGGCAAGAACGCCACGCAGAAGAAACTCACCGTAGAATACACCAACAACCCCGTCTGGTTCATGGTGCAGTCGCTTCCCTTCGTGGGCGACATCAACGAGCGCAACGCCATCAGTCTGGCTGCTGCTTTCTACAGCAACACCATCGGCAAATATATCCTCGACCAGAGCCCCTCGGCCAAGCAGGTGTTCGAGTCGTGGAAGCAGGAGAAGGGCAGCGAGACTTCGCTCATGAGTTCGTTGGAGAAGAACCAGGAACTGAAAAACATGATCCTCTCCGAGACGCCGTGGGTGATGAATGCCACACGCGAGCGCGAGCAGAAGCAGGCTATGGCCAACTTCTTCGACGAGAACGGACTCCGCTACCGCATAGACCGCTCGCTGGAACTCTTGCAGAAACTGCAGCTTGGCGACGGTTCCTTCTCCTGGTGGGAGGGAATGGAAGGTTCGCCCTACATGACTGCCGAGGTGATGGAATACCTGACCCGACTGAACATGATGACGGGCGAAAACGCTTCCACCGAACGGCTGCTCGACCGCGCCGCCAGCTTCCTCAACAACGTCGTGGTGAAGGAGGTGCGCGAGATGAAACAACGCGAGAAGGAGGGCAAACCCGTCTACCTGTGGTCGTCGAACGCTATGCAATGGATCTACATCAATAGCATCTCCGGCCGCAAACTCTCGGCTGAGGAAAAAGACGCTGAGGAGTATCTGCTCGACAAGTTGAAGAAGAACATCAAGAACGAGAGCATGTACCGCAAGGCCAAGATGGCCGTCGCCCTCTTCAAGCGCGGCGACAAGAAGCTGGCAGCCGACTACGTACGCAGCCTGAAGGAGTACACCGTGTTCAACGAGGAGAAAGGCCGCTACTTCGATACCCATCGAGCCGGCTACTCGTGGTGCAACTACACCATTCCCACACAGGTGGCCGTCATCGAGGCGCTTACCCTTGTCACACCCGCCGACGAGCAGACCATCGACGAGATGAAACGCTGGATCCTGCAGGAAAAACGCACGCAGAGCTGGGATACACCCATCAGTAGCGTGAATGCCGTCTTCGCCTTCCTCAACGGACGCACCAACCTCTTGGCAGCCCAGGAGAAGACCAAGCTCACCCTCGACGGCAAACCTCTGGCTACTCCCAAAGCCACCGCTGGTATGGGCTACGTGAAGACTGCCGTCAGCGGAGAAGGCATCAAGACCTTCACCGCCGAGAAGACCAGCACGGGCGTGTCGTGGGGAGCCCTCTACGGACAGGCTATGCAGCGCATGACCGACATCGAGACAGCCGACACCTCTGGGCTGAAAGTGCGCCGCGAACTGCTTGTAGATGGGAAAGTAGTCGCCCCGTCGACCACCTTCCACGTGGGCGACAAGGTGACCATTCGCCTCATCATCGATGCCGAGCGCGACTTCGACTACGTGCAACTGATGGACAAGCGCGCCGCCTGCATGGAACCCATCAACCAACTCAGCGGCTATCACTGGGGCTACTACATCGCACCGCGCGACAATACCACCAACTACTATTTCCACATGATGCCCAAGGGACGCCACATGGTGGAGGCCGACTACTACATCGACCGCGTGGGACAATACGAGACGGGCACCTGCACCGTGCAATGCGCCTACAGTCCCGAGTATTCCGCCCGTGCCAAGTCGCTCTCGATTACCGTGGAGTAAGAAGAGTGTGTTGTTCGCGATTATTCTTGTGAAATTTATTAACGTAGAATAAGAAAAACGAGCGGCAAGCCGAAATAGGTCTGCCGCTCGTTGTTTTGTTATGTCAGGGTGTAAACATCGCTGGGGGTGCGCCGCTTCAAGACGTCGAGAAGGAAGTCTTTGCCTGCGATGATGCCGCTGTTCTGGAGAATCATCTCTACGGTCTTGCGAGCCAGTTCCGGATGGTTGTTCTCCTGACTCAGGTGGCACAGCCACACGTGGCGCAGGCGCGGCGTGGCATTCTCTACAAGTGTCTCGCCGCAGAGGCGGTTGCTCAAGTGGCCAGAAGGCCCATTGACGCGCTCTTTCAGGTATTCGGGGTAGGGCCCGTTGAACAGCATCTCTGTGTCGTGGTTGGCTTCAATGACCAGATAGTTGGCCTCGCTGATGAACGATTTCATCTCTTCCGTGATGTGACCAGCGTCTGTGATGAGGCAAAACACAACACCCTCTGCCTCAATGCGGTAGCCCACATTGTCGGCGCTGTCGTGAGGAACGGAAAAGGCGGTGATGCGGAAGTCGCCCAATTGGAACGGCTTGTTTTTCTCGATGAGTTTTGTGTTGATGGGAGTAATCTTCTTTCGGACGCAGTAGTTCTGAAGAATACCCTGATGGACTTCGCGCGTAGCATAGACGGGCAGGTTGCAGTCGCCGCTAATCTTACCTACCGACTTGACGTGGTCGGCATGATCGTGGGTGACGAGAATGTGCTTCACCTGCTGGAGTTGCAAACCGTAGTCCTGGAAGTGCTTTTTCAGCGTCCGTATTCCCACGCCAGCATCGATGAGCAGCCCGTCGCCATCAGTATATAGCATGTAGCAGTTGCCGCTACTGCCGCTTCCGAATGAAATGAAGTTCAACATTTTCTTTGTCCAAAATCTTTAAATCAGGAGCGCCTAAGCGTTCCTGATTTCCTTGAGCCTCTTGTCGGATTCGAACCAACGACCCCGAGATTACAAATCACGTGCTCTGGCCAACTGAGCTAAAGAGGCGGGTGGGCAAGCTGCCTGCATCGCGCCGCTACAACCAACTACCTTTGCTACGTTCCCGTCCTGGAGGATTCGAAGGGAGCTGGCCGTGCAGGACTTGCCCATTTTTGTAAGCGGATGCAAAGGTATGAAATAATTGACAAACGGCAAATGACAATTGATAATTATTTAGAAATTTAACCTTTTTAAACAGATTTGCCATTCTTGAGTCTGTATTTCTTCTTAAAATCGTCCAGTCGCTGTAGGGTTTGTGAGCGGAAGGCCTGATAAGCCGCCGACTGTTCGTCGAAAGGATGGTGGGCGAGTGCCTGACGGATGGGCTCCCATTCACATAGGTATTGTTTGGCGGCGGCAGAGAAGAAGGTGTCGGCAAACTGCTGCCAGATGTAGTCGACAGCCTGTTCTGAGGGATGGAGCATGTCTGGGGCATAGAAGCGGTAGTCGCGCAGTTCGTCGTTCATGATTTCGTAGGCGGGGAAGTAGGCGAGTGCGCCCTCATTCCCTCTGAGTGAGGCGTGAGAAGTGAGCAGACGGTCGACGGCGAGCAACAGGGTGGCTTTGGAGAGTTGGCTGCCGTGAAAACCGTATTTCTGATAGCGGATGGGGCTGACGGTGAGGATGATGTTCGTCTGAGGATTCCGTTGCCACAGCAGGGCAACGGCTTTTTCCAGATGGTCAGCACACGTCTCGACGCTCAGCTCGCGCTCTTCGAAAAGGGCGGCAGGCCGTTTCTGGCAGTTGTCTACGATCTCGCCCGTTTCCTTCAGCACGTAGACGTGGTTGGTGCCCAGGGTGAGGATGGCCACCTCTGCAGGACGCTCCAAGGGCGGGATGTGGGGCGTGAGCCGTTCGACAGTGTGCAGGATACTGGCGGGATTGTACATCACGCCGTAGGGATTGACGGTGGTGGGAAAGAGCGCGTCTTCGAACCGTTTGCCGATGTTTGATGCAAAGCAGCTACCCACGCAGAGTATGCGCTGTCCCGGCTCGATGCGGAACGGCGCTTGCTCTATCTTTATGGGTGTCCTGAAATCCATCGGCTCTCCTCGTTTTCAATTGTGAATAACCATCAGCTTCTGCTCACTTGCAATCCTGTGTGGCTCAGCGACATGTCCACGAAGCGTGCGTTGGTGTTCAGGCGGTTGGCATAGAGAATCTGCTTGATGCGCGCTGCGGCTTCTGGATCTTTGGCCACCATGTAGAGATAGCCTCCACCTCCGGCTCCAGGCAGCTTGTAGCCTAAACATAAGTCGTGGATAAGCTTTGTAATTTGCTGTACCTCAGTAGGATTCGTACCACTGTCCAAGTTTTGGTTTTGCTGCCAAGTCTTGCCAATCAGACGACCCATTTGTTCGAATTGGTTGCGCTGAATGGCCTCATACATGTCGATGGCGTGCATTCGCATCTGGCGAAGCAAAAGAATCTCGTCGTGTTGGTTGAGGAACATTCTGCGCACGATGTCGGCCAGAATGGTCTTGGCTGTGCGTGTGATGCCTGTGTAGTAGAGCAAATGGCAGGATTCGTATTCTGGTTGTGTGAACAGATTCTCCGGCAGCCAGCGCACCACGGGTGTCTGTTCGAAGCCGCGCTCCGTCTGGAGGAGCTTCACGCCGTGCAGGATACCGCCAAACTGGTCTTGCCAGCCTCCTCCTGTGGTGAGCAGTTGCTCGAGCACCAATGTGCGGTGACCTATCTCGTTTTTGTCCCAAGCCAATCCGCAGAAGTCGCTCAATGCACCCAATACGGTGGCGGCGAGCACGCTGCTTGTACCAAGGCCGCTGCCTGCCGGGATGGCCGATAGCAGGGTGAGCTCGATGCCGCAACCGAAGGCTTTCAGCTGTTGTTCGAGTGAGGCAAAGTCCTCTTGCGAGAAACCAGGTTGGAATCCAGCCAGCACCAGGGCTGCTTTGGGGATAGAGAAAGGACTGCCCACAAGGTTGAAGCGTGCCAAATCCTCGTAGGTCTTCACGATTTCCATTGCTCCCAGGTCGATGCTTCGGAGTATAATGTGGTGCTCTTTGCAGGGCTTCACATAGGCTTGCAACGGTGGTTGGCCGTTCAGTTCGATGGCCAGGTTCACCACATTGCCGCCCTCCATCAGACAGTAGGGTGGGGTGTCGGTCCAACCGCCTGCAATGTCGATGCGCACAGGCGAACGTCCCCATACGATTTGGTCGGAATAGACAGACAGTCGCGGACTCTGTTTGGCATTCAAGGCCGATGCCGTGAGCCCTTGGCGCAAGAGAGCGAAAGCCTTTTCCTCGTGAGTAGCTGCCGCTTTATCAGAGCTGTTCAAGCGTGAAAGCTCGGCTCTGAACATGCTGTCGTGGATGCGTTTCATCAGCGGTTCATCTTCGCCGAGTGGTAAGGGTTCGCCTAAACGATAGAGGTGAAAATCACGTGCGGCATTCTCCAAGTCCACTTGGTAGAACACGCTGTGAGCGTGGTTGCGTGCAAGTGCTCGCCAGTTTTCAGCGCGAAAAGCCGCCCTTTGGCGCGTCAGTCGTTCCATATCGGCTTCGGCTGAAATGTCGTCGGCCGAGAGTTTCCGTGCGCTGTTCCAGATCATGCGTCCGCCCTGCAGATCTGGATGGTTGAGCATCCATCGCAACACAAGTCCCGCGTCGTTCATATTGTCAACTACAGGGAAGATGCGGGCAGACTGGAGATCAGGGGCTGCGACGCCGGAAGCATCGCACACGCAGGCCGGGATGTCGATGCGGCGTTCTGCTGCCCAATCACAGAAGGGGCGACCCAGGAAGAGCGTGGAGGGTTGGCTGATGTCGCCGCGAAACTTGTCGTCGAAGCCGTAAGGCCGTATGCACCACTCCTCTTCGCCCACGGGAACGATGTCTACGCATTGTCCGTCGTTGAGGCTGATTTGCCAATGGTTATCAGGTACGCCCGTGATGATGTTGCGCGAAGAAACCTTCCAGCCAAGTCCCACCCAGCTGTTTTCTATCCAGATGTTCTGGTTCGCCTCTGTCAAGGTAGTTTCTAAGAAGGCGTTCTGCACGAACAACGAGGGATGTGGTTTCCGCGAGTGATGCATGATTTCGCGCTGGTCGTTCACCAGATTTTGGATGGCCAGCGTAGAGGAAATGATGTCGTGCGACGTTCCATAATGGTAGAACTCTCCGCCCGGCAGGGGGAGAATGGCCACCGAGAGTCCGTTGATGTCTTCGTCGTCGATGCGTGGCTTTGTCCCTAAGGCGCAGCCAAATTCTGAATAGAGGTCGTAGTTTCTAGGGGTGAGGGATGTTGGGGATTGCAAATGCCTACCAACGTGAGTGGTGAGTGGTGAGAGGTGAGAGTCGCATTTCCGCATCAGAATGCTGACGGCTCTGTCGCTCAGCAGCCAGATGCCGATATCTGTCAGGTAGAGGTGTGTCTTGGAAAGTTCGCCGAGGGTCGTGACAGACGGTTTCTGCAACATATACTCCAGCGTGGTGGGCGACTGTCGTGAGGCAACGAACACACCGTGGTTTTTGGCTGTTTCGGCAGGAAGCCACAATCCATAGCACACCACATCTACCTCGGGAATCGGCTGCAGATGTTGGGTGGCACGAATAAAGACATCGCCGCTTACCACCATTGTATGCAACGATGCTGGTGCCTGCTGCATAATCTGTTCATACAACGGCACTTGCAGCGAAAGCAGATTCTGTGACAATCGTTGTCCACGTTCCCATCGGAAGATGGGAATGGGCGTAAGGATTTTCCCCGATGGGGCATAGGCAGGCAGTCGGCGGCTTTGTCCACCTGCATGGAGCAGGATGCGTTTCTCCTGCTTGAGCCAAGAGGCGAACGAAGGAGCTGAGGGTGTCGGATTAGCTTCTGCGCTCACACCATTCTTTTCACTACTGTAAGCATCAGCTTTGTAGCATGCTTCCAGCAGCCAAGCCGTTCCGCCGCCAGAGCCAAGCTTCTGGCCGATGGGATCGTTCGTGCAATACCATTCCTCGCGATTCAGCCCCGTGATGTCGTGGAAGCAGCTCACCAGGTTTGGTGGCAATGACAATAGTTTCTTCATGTGTCAGCACTCTTATTTCTTCCGTTTTTTCCACTCTGTGTAGCAGGCGAACAGCAAGGCTATGATGAGCAGAGCCAAAGCGATGTAGGCGATCGTCTCGGTGGTCTGCAGGCTCTTGGGATAGAACATCAGTTCCACCTTGTGCTTGCCAACCGGCACATTCAATGCCCGCAGGATATAGTCGGCACGTCCCAGTTCAGCCGGTTTTCCGTCGATGGTGGCCGTCCAGCCTGGGTAGTAGATTTCAGAGAACACCACGATGCCGCCCTTTCCTGACTCCACGTCGTAGGTCAGATGGTTGGGCTCGTAGGCCGTCAGTGTCACCACCGACACGTCTTCCTGACCGATAGCTTTGCCCAATGGCTGCTCGAATCGCTTGTCGGCTACTGCTTCGTGGCGCAGGTTCAAGCGGCCGATGGCCTCTATTTCGTCGTTGGCATTGTCAACGTAGCGGATTTTGTCCACAAACCAAGCGTTGCCGTAGACGTAAGGATTCTGCAACGGCACCGTCTCGCCATCTTGCAGCGGCATGATGAAATAGCGGGCGTTGAGCATGTTGAGCACGGGGAAGATGGAGTCGCCGTTCACCTTCGTCATATCGCCGGTGGCATTCGCCACAGCGGGCATGAGTGCCTGCATCTCTGGAGTGATGTAGGTTTCGATTATCTCCTGGTAGCGGCGCAGTTTGGCAGCATGATATCCGCCAATGCTCTTATGGTAGTAGGACGTCTCGTTTTCGTTGAATGTGTTCGACGCGAGGTTCAGCACGCGATAGTTTCCCTGGTCTGACTTGTCCTGAAGAATCTGCTCGTCGGTCTTGGTCATTTGTTGCGGAGCCTCTCGCAGACTCTTCGGCACGAACATGTCGTAGCTCAGGTAGCGTTTGTTTACTGTCCACATATCGGCCAGACACAGCACGATGAGCGCACCGATGAGCCATGAGGCTTTCAGCTTCTGAATACGGTTGAGCAGCAGAAGCAGCGTGCCTACCACGATGATGCCGAGCGAGCGCCAGCAGTCGGCTGTGAAGACGGCGCGACGCACTTGCTGCAGGTTTTCCATGAACGGTGCCAGCTGGTCTTGCGGCAGCATTTGCTGGAACTGGCTCACCTCGCCATTGGTGGTGAAGTTGAAAAACACGGATGGCATCAGGGCGAACAACAGGCAGGGACCTGCCGTGAGTCCAAATGCTGTCCATAATGCCTTCGAGGAAACGGGTTTGTCGGATTGTGAGATAGCATTCCGAAGTGCCAGCATGGCCAGCAGCGGGATGCAGAACTCGGCAATGACCAGGATGGACTCCACCGTACGGAACTTCGCATACATTGGCACATAGTCGATGAAGAAATTGGTCAGCGGCATGAAGTTCTTACCCCACGCCAGCATGATGCTCAGCACGGTGGCGATGAGCAGCGCCCATTTCATGGGGCCGCGCACGATGAACAGGCCGAGGATGAACAACATCAGCACGAAGGCGCCCACATAGACGGGTCCCGACGTGCCGGGCTGCTCGCGGTCGAGCGACGACTCGTTCCAGTACATCGGCATTTGGTCGTAAATATATGAATAAGGTACCTGCTGGTCGCCCAGGTTGAAGTAGTGGCTTTGCCCCTCTTTCTTTCCTGCAGGAGTATTGCCCAGCACACGGTCAGAAGCTCCGCCCTTCACGTTGGGGATAAGCAGCGACCAAGTCTCGCCAATGCCATAGCTGTAGTCTGTTATGTAGCTGCGCTCCAATCCGCTTGATGTCTGGTTCTCTGAATTTTTCTTCACCAGCTCGCTCTTGCCGCGCATCGACTCCTGTTGATACTGCCAGGTGTGATAGAGCGTCGAAGCATTCATGCCGATGCCAATCAGCGCAGCCACCAGACATACGCCTGTGGCCTTCAGCCAATGGAGCATCTGTCCTTTTCGGATAGCGTCGATGAGCCATCCGATGACCATCAGCACGATGATGAACAGGTAGTAGTACGTCATCTGAACGTGGTTGGCGTTCACTTCCAATGTCGCGAAGAGTGCCGTCACGATGAGTCCCCAGAGGTATTTGCCGCGATAGGCCAGCACGATGCCCGCTATCATAGGCGGCAGGTAGGCCAAAGCCCACACCTTCCAGATATGTCCAGCGGCGATGATGATGAAGAAATAGCTGCTGAAGGCCCATACCACCGCACCCAGGGCTGCCATCCAGCGGCGGAAGTCGAAAGCGCGCATTAGGATGTAGAACCCCAGGAGGTAGACAAACACATACCACACGTTTTCAGGCAACCACAGATGGTAGGCGTTGGCGGCAGCAGCGATGCTCCGTGTGCTTCCATACGACGGTGCCGTCTGGTAGGTAGGCATACCGCCGAAGGCAGAGTTGGTCCAGCGTGTGGTCTTGCCCGTTGCCTCTTTGTAGTGCTGCGCCTCCTGCTGCAGGCCTACGCCTGCCGACGAGTCGTGACGATACAGAATCTTCCCCTCGATGTCGGCGGGGAAGAAATAGGCAAACGCAATGAGTGCGAACAACACAATCACCAGGACTTCTGGTAGATACTGTTTCAGGTTCTTCATAATCAGTTATGTTTTTTGTTATGTTTGTTCTGATGGCATAATGCGCTGCAAAATTACAACAAAAAAATGAGAACGATGCTTTTTTCATCATAAAAACACTTCCAATAACAGAGATTTGTCGTTTTCTGTTGTTGGTATAGAGTGGGCGTTTGCTATCTCCGAGTGCGTCATCTGCTATCTCCGAGCGCGTCGTTTGTTATCTCTGAGCGCGTCGTTTGTTATCTCCGAGCACGTCGTTTGTTATCTCCGAGCGCGTCGTTTGCTATCTCTGAGCGCGTCGTTTGTTATCTCTGTCCTCCTGTTATTTAAAAGCCTGATTACGAAGAATTTCCATATAGTCTTCGTAAGAAATAAACCGTCCTCCCATAGAGCGCAGGTGAGGCGTTTCCAATTGGCAGTCAATCAATACGCCGCCATTCTTTTCAAGAAATTGTGCGAGGGAAATCAGGGCGAGTTTGCTGGCATTAGGCACCAGCGAGAACATGCTTTCGCCAAAGAAGGCGCCACCAAGGTTCACGCCGTAAAGGCCACCCACCAGACGATGGCCTGTCGCAGAAGCAGCGTCTTCCTCCCATACCTCCACACTGGCAGCCAGGTTCTGGTGATGCAATTCCGTGTAGGCACGTATCATGTCTTCGCCCAACCAGGCTCCCATTTCGTTGATACGCAGTTGGCTGCATTGGCGAATCACCCCCTCGAAGTCGTTGTTGATGCTCACCAGATATTGTCCTCGGTTGATGAGCGTGCGCATAGAGTGCGAGATGTGTATCTCGTTGGGGAAAATGACAAACCGCCGCATGGGGCAATACCAATGTATCTCCTCGCAGTCGCGGAAGGAGTACCAGGGGAAGATGCCGTTAGAATAGGCCAACAGCAGACGATCCACACTCAAGTCGCCGCCGACAGCCAATAGGCCGTCCGGCTCGCCGTAGTGCGGGTCGGGGAAAACGAGGCGGTCGTCTAATTGGAATACCATAGGCCTATGAGACGAGGGTGAGAGCTTTTTCTGGGCTGACGGTCACCGTCACGGAACCTCCTTGACGAAGCGAACCGAAGAGAATCTCGCGCATGAGCAGAGGCTTGAGTGTCTGACTGATGACGCGGTCCATCTCGCGGGCACCGTATTCCTGGGTGAAACCTTTTTCCAAAAGCAGCTGACGCGCTTCTTCCGTGAGGATCAGTTCCACCTTCTTGCCCGACAGCTTGGCCTGCAGTTCACGCAACTTCTTGTCGAGAATCATGCCTGCCATCTTGAGATCCATATCGTGGAACACCACCGTACCCGACAGTCGGTTGATGAACTCTGGCTTGAAGGTGCGCTTCACTTGCTTGAGCATAGCCTCTCCACGGGTGCTGTTTTTCTCGAAGCCGATGCTCTGACCGGCATATTGCGCACCAGCGTTGCTTGTCATGATGAGCACCACGTTGCGGAAGTCGGCCTTACGCCCTTTGTTGTCAGTCAGGCGGGCGTAGTCCATCACCTGCAGGAGGATGTTGTAGATGTCTTGATGCGCTTTCTCCAGTTCGTCGAGCAGCAGCACGCAGTTGGGCGTCTTGCGTATGGCGTCGGTGAGCAGTCCGCCGTCCTCGTAGCCCACATATCCGGCCGGCGAGCCGATGAGTTTGGCCACAGTATGCTTTTCGGTATACTCACTCATGTCGAAACGCACCAGTTCGATGCCCAGCTCCTGTGCCAGCACACGGGCCACCTCTGTCTTGCCCACACCCGTAGGACCTACGAAGAGCAACGAGGCCAGAGGCTTGTCGTCGTCGCTCAGTCCGGCTTTGGCCATCTGCACGGCTTCCACCACTTGCGCCACAGCCTCGTCTTGTCCGTAGATTCGACTGAGAATACGGCTATTCAAGGTTTCCAACTGTTCGTTGTTGTCGTCCTTCAGGGCAGTCGCATCAATCTTGCACGTCTTCTGAAGCACGGTCTGTATGTCCTTGATGGTGATTTCCTTTTGTGCGGAAATCTGTGCGGCAGCACCCGCTTCGTCGATGAGGTCGATGGCCTTGTCTGGCAGGAAACGGTCGCTGATGTATTTGGCACTTTGGCGCACGGCATACTCTATGACTTCGTCGCTGTAAGTCACGTCATGAAACTCTTCGTATCGCGCGCGCAAACCTTTTATTATTCTGATGGTGTCGTCGATAGACGGCTCTGCGATGTCGATCTGCTGGAAACGGCGCACAATGCCCTTGCTCCGTGCGAAGTAGCGGTTGAATTCGTCATAGGTGGTGCTGCCTATGAAACGGATATCACCCTGTTCGAGATAGGGTTTCAGCATGTTTGAAGCATCATTGGTTCCGTCGTTGCTGCCTGCACCAATCATGTTGTGTATCTCGTCGATGTAGACAATGGCCTTTCCTTCAGCCTTCACGCCTTCCATCACTTGTTGGATGCGACGTTCGAAGTCGCCTCGGTACTGCGTTCCAGCGAGCATGGTGCCCATGTCCATCATGTAGATCTTGCTTCCCTGAAGGCGTTCGGGTACATCACCGCTCACGATGCGGCGTGTCAGTCCGTAGACCAAAGCGGTCTTTCCCACACCAGACTCTCCAATGTGAAGTGGATTGTTTTTGTCTTTCCGGCAAAGTACTTGTATCGTTCGCTCCATTTCCTGCTCGCGTCCGATGAGTGGATTGGCCTTGTCGACGATGTCGTTCAGACAAGTGACCAGCGTTTTCCAGCCGGGCTCTTCCTCCTCCCAAGGCAGGAGGTCGTCGTTGTCGGCGTATTTCTTCTCCAGCACATCTTGGTGATCGTAGGCAGCAATCAAGTCGCTCAGGAACTGGGTTTCCTGTCCGTTGAGCGTCGCTTTCAGGAAATAGGCAGCCCACGAATCGTCGAGTTGAAGCAATGCTGCGACCAAATGCGACACATCCATCTCTTCGGCATTACTGCTGATGACTTGCAGACAAGCCTGCTCAATCACCTGCTGGAATTGTGCCGATAGCTCAGGCTCGTACTTTTCTGAGCCTTCCACTTTCGGCATCTGTTCGAACTGCTTCTCAAGATTCTTAATGAGGGGTTTAGCTTTTCCGTAGAGCAACAGATATTGGTAGAAATAGCTGTCGCGCAGAATCATAGCCATGAGCAGGTGTTCTGGCGTCAGGTATTCGTTGCGCTCCTTCAAACACTCCTCATGTGCACGCTGAATGACGTGTTGGGCACGTTCGGTATTCTTGATTTCCATAGATGTTCAATCGCAGGGTTCGTAAGTCAGGCGAAGAGGAAATCCCTCGTCGCGCGCCATCTTCATGGATTTGTTTGTCTTGGTCATGGCCATATCGAGTGTGTAGATGCCCGCCGTAGCTCTGCCGTTGGTGTGCACCTGCATCATCAGCTCTTGGGCCTCTGCCTCCTCTTTATGGAATACGGTCATCAGGATTTTCACCACAAATTCCATAGTGGTGAAATCGTCGTTGTGGAAGATGACCTTGTAGAGGCGGGGTTCCTTTAGGTTTGTCCTTTCGCGTTCGCGAATGCTGGTCTGTTCTTTAGGCATTGATTCTGTTTTTTCGTTTCAAAAAAAAAGAGACCACCAAGGTCTCTTCTTCATGTTCTGCGGTGCGTACGGGACTCGAACCCGTGACCTCCTGCGTGACAGGCAGGCATTCTAACCAGGCTGAACTAACGCACCCCATTGCTGCGTGGATGGGAAGCCGATGCGGTGCGTACGGGACTCGAACCCGTGACCTCCTGCGTGACAGGCAGGCATTCTAACCAGGCTGAACTAACGCACCTTATTGGCTTCTTTTCCTGTTAGCGGGTGCAAAGGTATGAATAATTTTTGTTTCCACCAAAAAAACATGCGACTTTTTACAAAAAAAATTGCAGAAAGGCTGCATTTTGGTAGGTTTCCCCGTTGAAAAGCCAATCTTGAAGGGTACAAGTGTGGTGGAATCCCGCTTTTTTGAAAAGGTCTATGGAGGGAAGGTTTTCCATGTCTACGTAGGCATAGAGCTGATGCATGTGTAAGGTGTGGCGGGCGTATTGTGCAAGTTGCTGCAAGGCTTTGAAGGCAATACCTTGCCGGCGATGCTTGGCGAGAACCACGATGCCGACCTCCGCCCGCAAGTGTGTAGGGTCGAAATTGATGAGGTCTGCCATTCCTACGGTAAGACCGCCTGCACATATCATCAGCCTCACTTGCTTGTCAGTGTAGATGTCTCCTGTACTATTGACGATGAACTCCCTGAGCAGTTTGCGCGAATAGGGTACATTGGTGGAGCCGACATCCCAAAGTGTGAGGTCGTTTTCCACCTGGTAGAGCAGTTCCAGATCTTCTGGCTCCATCGCTCTCAGACTGACGGCAGGATTGGCAGGGGTGGTGTTCATGATTCGTATTTGAGCACTTCCTTGTCGGTAATGACGATATTGTCCTTCTGGTGGTAAATGCCTATGTAGACATTCTCAATGGGCTGCGAGGAGAAAATGCGGAAGATGGAGTCGTAGCTGTAGGAGTCGATGTCGTAGACGATATAGGTCATTTGTCCTGGACGAATCAGATCCAGATGGTCGAGGTGTCCGTTAGGCATGTGGCTCTCGTCGCCTCTGATGAATTGGGCCGACACACCTTTGTTGCGCATCAGATTGCGGCATTTGTTGATGGCGTGGTCTTTTCCGATAAAGATGTACTCAGGATATTTCACATGACGTCGTATGCGCAGTCCCAGTGCATCGCGTATGAGGCTGGGTATCATGCCAATCAGTTCCAAGGTGGCTTTGGTGTAGATGGCGGCCTTGATGGGCAAGGTGACGACAAACGACATGTGTCCGTAGTGTTTGCGGAAGAAGATGAACATTGCTTCGTAGAACACGTGTACGTAGCGGAAGCTCGACTTGTGGGTGCTCTCACCCTTGTAATGCAGGATGTGTGTGGGCAGATACCAGTTTTCGTAGCCTTTCTTCAACAGTCGGTACGACAGGTCGATGTCTTCTCCGTACATGAAGAAGTCCTCGTCCAGGAGACCGGCATCGTTCAGCGCACTACGTCTGACCATGAAATAGGCTCCACTGATGACCTCTATTTGCGCGGGTTCGTCCCAGGGCAAGTAGCTCATGTAATACTTTCCAAACCTCCTGCTCTGAGGATATCGGCTGCAAAGCCCTGTCAGTTTATAGAGCGATGTCATCGGCGAGGGCAGTCCACGGCGGCTTTCCATTGCATTGCTGCCGTTGCGGTTGAGCATCTTCACACCCACAGCTCCGGCCTTCGGATGGCTGTCGAGGAAAGCGAGTGTTTCACGGATAGAGGCTTCTCCCACGATGGTGTCGGGGTTGAGCAGCAGCACATACTCGCTCTCCGACTGTCTGATGGCGATGTTGTTGGCACGCGAGAATCCCAAGTTGTGGTTGCTGGCCACAACATGCACTTTGGGATGTCGTTTCTTCAGATACGACACGCTGCCGTCGCGACTGTGGTTGTCCACCACATACACCTCGGCGTCGATGTCTTCGAGAGCAGCCTGCAGGCTGTGCAGACACTGGTCGATGTAGAACTTGACGTTATAGTTGACGATGATAACCGTTAGCTTCTTCATATTTTCAATGCATAATTCATCATTCACCATTCCCGTTTATTCCTCTCTTTGGGTGGGATTGGTGGAGATTTCTGCTTCACACCGTTTGCGGCTGGGATATATGAAAGTCATGGCGAGGACCAGAATAATGGCCATATAGCCGTAACTGGGGGTCATGGTCATATAATAGAATAAGGTGTTCGTCATCACACATGCGCCGAGAATCATCAGACGTAGTATGCCGTAGCGTTGCAACGCCTCGGCACCAAGTGTTGTCAGCTGATTCTTGATGCTTTTCACCCTGAACATGTAGAGGGTCAGTGGAATGGCGGCCAGTGTTGCCAGTTCCACGATAGCCAGTAGCATGTACTGTCCTTGGTCGTCCATCTGCAGTCCTCCGGGCAGCAGCACGTCGGTCTCGTAAAGCACCACAAACAACACCGCAATGATGATGGGCGCCCAAAAGAATGTCTTCAATATTTTGATTGTTCTATCCATAGCAATACGATAATCCACATTCCGTGGCCTTTAAATCCTTGTCCTAACTCATTTGAACGGTATTCGGTTCATGATAGACCGTCCCAGGGTCACTTCGTCTGTATACTCCAGTTCGTTGCCTACGGAGATGCCACGCGCGATGACGCTCAGCTTCACATCGACATCAGACAACTTCCTTGAGATGTAGAAGTTTGTCGTGTCGCCTTCCATCGTACTACTCAGCGCCAGGATTACTTCCTCGATGCCCCCACGACGAACCCGCTCCACCAATGAGTCGATTTCCAAGTCGGCAGGACCTATACCGTCCATAGGCGAGATGATGCCACCCAACACATGGTAGAGTCCATGATACTGTTGTGTGTTCTCTACGGCCAGCACGTCTTGGATGTTTTCCACCACACAGACTGTCGACTGGTCTCGTCGATGATCACTGCAGATGGGGCATACCTCTTCGTCGCTGATATTATGACATACACGACAGTATCTTACTTCCTGTTTCATGCGGCTCACCGCTGTGGCGAAACCTTCCACTTCCTCAGCAGGCTGCCGAAGCAAGTGAAGCACCAGACGGAGTGCCGTCTTGCGCCCGATGCCTGGCAGTTTTGCAAACTCCGTGACGGCTTTCTCTAACAGTTGTGATGGGTACTGTTGTTGCATAATGGGGTGCAAAGTTACAAAGAATCGTCCAATAAAACGAATCTTTTGCTAACATTAACGCAGAATTCGTATTTCGGGAAAAAAGCCTGCAAGGGTAGGGTTCATTCTCCTACTGAGCGTTCTGCCACTATCCGGCAGCGGCACACCTCCACCTCTTCGTCGCGACTTTGACCAGGAACGGTGCGGGTGATGCGTATGCCAAAATCGCCAGGTTGCGACTCGGTACAGTAGAAATGCAGCTGGTCGCCGGGATGTGCCTCTGCCACGTAGGCCGTCTCGAAACGCTTGATGCGGTATTGGCGGTGCCACTCTATCGGCCATAAGTCCACGACATGCTCTATGTACTTGATGCTGTTGATGTGGCCGTTCATGTCCACATCGTTGTAGTGGGTGTCGATGGTACGCAGCCATTGGGCATCGGTGGGGAGCTTCACGCGCGAACCTTTCTCTATAGGACAGGGCTTGTCGGCCTCAATATAGTCCTGCAACCGTCCGTCGTGCACCTCAAAGAGGTTCTGTGGCTGCCGCGTATCGGTGTCGATCATGGCCCACACGCTGCGTCCGTAACCGAAAGCATGGCCATCCTCGTCGATGATGGAAAAGTTACGGTTGGTGAAAAAGCGCATCGCATTCTCCACCCAGGTTTCAACGTGGAACGCCTCGAATGCCTTGGGCATGCGTTCCAATTCTATGCACAGACGCGAGAGCACCCACGTCTTGTGGATACTGTTCAGGTAAATCATGCCGAAACCGCGGTCGTGTGAGTGGAAATCAGCGGCATTGAGCAGCGTATTTCCCAGATGGCCCATTGTCAGTTCCGACTTGAAATCGCAGTGGAACGGCTCAGCCAGAAAGCGGTAACAACCCACTTTCTCTTGTGTGTATGATTGAGTTTTTTCTGTCATTTGGGGTGCAAACTTACTGCTTTTTTCCGAAAATCAGCCACAATCATGCGATTTTTTGAAAAAAAACATGTTTCTTTGCAACCTAATATGCCTTTGTCACGTCTAACAGACAAAGAAACCATTAAACAGGAAAGAAAATGAAAAGAATCGCATTAGCCATCCTCTTGGCATCAGTTTTGGCGCTGCCCGCCACCTCGTCGGCTCAGAAACATCGCCATACACCACGTACGGAGAACACCGCTTCTCCCAATCCCTCAAAGGGGGAGACTGATTTGAACACGTCCGACAATGTTACCTCCGACACAGCGGGTATTGAAGTTTTCTCTGATACCACCCATGTCGACACGACAGACACATCGTCGACTCATGTTGGAGCAAATGGCATCGACTGGGACGACGATATGGATTTCGATGAGAATATTTCAGTCAGGGATCTGCGCGACCTGCTTGGATTAGGCGTCAGTGGCACAGTATTAGGCGTCGTGGCAATCATAGTCATGCTTCTCGTGGCAATCTTCCCCTTCTTGATCATCGCCTTGATCGTCTGGCTCATCGTACGCAGCCGAAACCGCCGCTACCGTATTGCGGAGAAGGCTATGGAGAACGGACAGCCCATCCCTGACCAGTTCATGGAACCTGAAAAGACTGACACTTGGCAACGTGGCGTCAAGAACATCTTCATCGGCGTAGGAATTGCTGTGCTCTTCTACTGCTTCGGCTTCGAATCTCTTGCTGGAATCGGCTGGCTCGTGGCCATCTGTGGTGTCGGACAGGCCGTTATCGGAAAGGCTTCTCAACGTAGAAACAACAATGACATTAAACCATTTAATTGATAGAAAGGAAAAAGTTATGGAAAAGAGATTAATGCGTTCAAACGACAAAATATTGGGTGGCGTCTGTGGCGGCATTGCCGAGTACTTCGACGTAGATCCCACACTTGTCCGCGTGGCTTACTTGGTGCTTACTTTCTGCACTGTGTTCTCAGGAGTGTTACTCTATCCGTTGCTGTGGATTGTCATTCCAGAGAAAAGATGACCGGCTCAAATCATCAATCATCATAGAAGAATATGAATGATCTCTCTCTCGTAGCACAGGTGGCGGTATTTCGCAACAAACGGGCTTTCGACCAGCTTGTCAGGAAATATCAGTCACCCGTGCGCCAGTTCTTCCTCAACCTGACGCTGGGCGACAGGCAGTTGAGCGACGATTTGGCGCAGGAGACATTCATCAAGGCATATACCCACATCGCCTCGTTTCGTGGACTCTCGTCGTTCTCCACATGGCTCTATCGCATTGGCTATCGCGTATTCTACGACTACACACGGAGCCGGAAAGAGACGACCGACATCACAGCCCTCAGGGCAAAAGAGAGTGCCAACTCCGACCCGACGCTGAAAATGGACGTCTACAAAGCTTTAGAACGGCTGAACGACAATGAACGCACTTGCATCACCCTACAAGTCGTCGAGGGATTGCCCATCGACAAGATTGCTGAAGTTCTGGGTATGCCGCAGGGAACGGTGAAGTCACACCTCTCGCGTGGAAAGAAACAATTGGCTGAATACTTAAGGAATAACGGTTATGGAAAACAAGACAAAATACAATGACCCACTTGCCCAGTCTGCAGATTTGGACAACGTGAGCACCGCCGATGAACAGCTCATCCGACAGTTCTTTACCGAACGGATGTCGGAGATACCCGACGACGGCTTTACCCAGCGTGTGATGAACCGTCTGCCGAGTCGTACTGAGCAGTGGCTCAATCGTTTGTGGATAGCCTTCTGCACCATTGCCGGCATCGTTCTCTTTGTGGCGGGATGCGGATGGCGCGGCATTTGGGGCAGCCTTCGCGGTCTATGGGCCGATGTGGCTACTGCCGATTGGACGCTGTGGCAGAATCCCGTGATGATCTATTCGATGGCTATCTTCGTGATTCTTGCCATCACTTCCCACGAATTGATGGAAGCCAAATATTAAAAACAATATGATATGTCAGAAGTCGAAATAGAAGTCGTCATCGTCTTCTTCGGCTTCTGTCTTCTTTTTCTTCGACGGCAGTTCCTTCAGTTTGCCGTTCTCGTCGAACAGACCGTAGGTGGTACGTAGCACAAGGAATTCCGTGCGGCGGTTCAGCTGATTGCAAATCTCTTCCTTTTCTTTGTCTTTCAAGGCGGTGATGTATTCCTCAGTCAGCACGTCGTCTTCCTTCAACCACGGATATTTCTCTGTCAGTTTTTTGCGCACAGTCTTAGGCTTCTCCTTGCCGTAGCCCACGGGTGTGAGTCTGTCGGCAGGGATTCCGTGCTCTATCAGGTAGTTCACCACCGACTCGGCACGCCGTTGCGACAGCCGCTTGTTGTAGTCAGCGCGGCCGCGATAGTCGGCGTGGGCACTCAGCTCGATGGTGATATTGGGATTCTCGTTCAGGGTTTTCACCAGTTCATCCAAGGCTTGCGTGGATTCCGGACGAAGCGTAGCCTTATCGAAATCGTAGAAAATGTTCTCTATCAGCACGGGCACTCGGATATTGGCCAGTGGGAACTGTAGGGTGTATTCCTCTGATTCGGTGACGGGTTTCACGCTCAGTTCCTCCACGTGGTTCAAGTAACCGTCGCATACGGCAAGGAAAATGTAGTCGACGTTGGGCTTCACTTCCTGCTCGAAAGACCCGTCGCCTTTCACGCTCAGCTTGACGTTTGTACCGTCGCTGCCCACCATGTGAACCTGTGCTGATGTCAGTTCATAGGCGTCAATCTCATACACCCAGCCTTTCACGATTTGGATAATCTCCGGATTCTCAAAGCTGTAGATGTGATCCCAACCACGTCCGTCGCCTCGGTTTGAGCAGAAGAACCCCTGGTTTTTTAGTCCCTCGAAGGTCATGCCGAAGTCATCACCCATCGAGTTAAGCGGGTAGCCGGGATGCTCCAACTCGTATTTACCGTGGCGGTTCACTTTTGCAATGAAGATGTCCAAACCTCCTAGACCGGGATGACCGTCTGACGAGAAGTAGAGGTCGCCGTTGGGGCGGAATGTAGGAAACATCTCGTCGCCCTCCGTGTTGATGGGGGCACCAAGATTCTCCACGCCGCCCAAGCCTGCTGTGGTCAGTCTGACACGCCAAATGTCGAGTCCGCCCTTTCCGCCAGGCATGTCGCTGGTGAAATAGAGCCATTGTCCGTCGGGCGACACAGCAGGGTGCGCATAGCTGGAAAGTGTGTCGTGTGTCAGTTCCAGTTTATTTGGTTTTCCCCATGCGGCATCGCTGCGGTTGGCCGTTACAATCTGCGCATAGCGCGGGTAGTCAGGGTCGGTGGAGCATTGGGTGAGGTACATCGTCGAGCCATCGGGCTTAAAGCAGCACGCGCCCTCGTCGTATTCAGAGTTCAAACCAGTCTCGATGGTCTGCGGCCGCTGCCATTTTCCCTTATCGTCTTTCTGCGACATGAAGATGTCGCCTGGTTTTGCACCCGTGATTCCGCTCAGTTCGTCGCCCTGAGCATCGTTGCGAGTGGAGGAGAAAAACAGCTGGTCGTACTGGTCGCCGAAGAGCATCGGGCAGTAGTCGGCACGTCGCGAGTTGAAGATGTCCATCTTTTTCACCGTGTATCGCGAGCCGAGTTGCTTGATGGCAGGGGCTTCCTGCGCCGACTTAAGGCCGTTTTGAGCAAGTTCGTTGTCGGGCATGCTGTCCAGAGCCGTTTGGAATTCCAGGGCCGCTTCCTTGTAGTTGCCGTTCTTCATCAGCTGGCGAGCCAGCGACAGATGGGTCATTGCATCGTCCTGTTTGTAGCGGACAACGTTGCGATAGGCCGCCATTGCTTTCTGCGAAGAATTGATGCGGTCGTAGCTGTAAGCCAGTTTCCGAGAGATCTGACCGCGCTTCTCGCGGTCTTTTGCAGGTGTTTTGCTATAAGCGGTCTTGAATTCTGCGGCAGCATCGAAGTATTCGCCCAGGGCCAGATACTTCTCTCCCTTCTTCAGATTCTTGTCGGCACCACACGAGATGAGTGCCAAGAATGCTGCCCCAAACAATATGATGTGTATGAAACGACTGCGCATGATGCTGGTTGTATTTTCTTTATAACGGAGAAATCCTGCGTTTTTGTATGAAGTGGAACTGGAAAGGCCTTGTTTTTATGAAGTATTAACAATTTTCTATGTATTGAAAGGCTGTCGGAATGTGCATCCGTTTTTCCATTCAGAGCATCCGTAGGCTGTGCGACCCTTGATGATGTGGCCCTTGCCGCATAGAGGACAAGGCTGGCCGACGAGTGGGTCGGCCGTTGCTTCACGGTTCTCTGGGGTTGCGTCTTGACTCTTGGGAGTAGTGGCCTTCTTCTGTTTTCGCGTGGTGGGAGCATCGCTTTTTGCCCTTTTTTTGGCGGGAGCCGATGTGGCTGAGCCACGTTTCACAGGACGTTCGGCGGGCTGTTCCAACGTGACGCGGCGGTTGCTGTTGTCGGCCAGCACTTCGCTCACAATCTGGGTAATCTGTTCTTTCAGTTCCTGAATGAACTGCTGGGCATCGTATTTCTGATGCTCTATATCGCGGAGCTTCTTTTCCCAAATACCTGTCAGCTCGCAACTCTTGAGCAATTCCTCTTTGATGAGGTCAATCAGCTCGATGCCTGTGGGTGTGGCCACCAAGCGTTTACGTTCGCGTCGGATGTAGTGTCGCTTGAAAAGAGTCTCGATGATGGAGGCCCGCGACGACGGACGCCCAATGCCATTCTCCTTCATAGCGGCGCGAAGTTCCTCGTCGTCGACAAACTTTCCTGCTGTTTCCATCGCCCGCAGAAGGGAAGCTTCATTGTAGTAGGGTGGGGGCGTGGTCCATTTCTCCGTCAGCGTGGGTTCGTGCGGACCGCTTTCGCCCACCACGAAGTCGGGCAGGGTCTTCTCCTCGTCCTCTTTCTTTTCCTCCGTTTCGTCGGGGGCAACGGCAGGGCCGTTGCTTACAGAACTGGGGTTATTGCTTCCTGGCGGCACATATCCATAGACGGTGCGCCAGCCTGGATCAAGAATCAGCTTGCCCGTAGCCTTGAATTCAATGGCGTCCGGATTGGATACATCCTCACTTCTCACTTCTCCAAGGACCGTCGTTGTGGCGAATTTGCAGTCGGGCCAGAAGGCTGCGATGAAGCGTCGCGCCACAAGGTCGTAGACGTGACGTTCCATATCGGTGAGGTTCTGAGCGGGCACGCCGGTGGGAATGATGGCGTGGTGGTCGGTCACTTTACTGGTGTCGAAAATGCGTTTGGGCTTGATGAGCGGTTTTCCTCCCAAGGGTCTTACCAGCTCGGCATACGGCATTTGGCCTGCATGCTTTGTCTGGAAGAGTCCGTTCATGATTTGCGGACATTTCGGATAGATGTCGTCCGAAAGATATTGCGTGTCCACGCGGGGGTAAGTGGTCAGTTTCCGCTCATAGAGAGCCTGAATGATGTTGAGCGTCTGTTCAGCACTCATGCCGTATTTGCGGTTGCAGTCCACTTGCAGCGATGTCAGGTCGTAGAGCATTTTGGGCTGTTCCTTGCCGTTTTTCTTCTCCACTTTGGTGATGGTAAACGGTTTGCCAGCTATCAGTTCAAAGGCTTTTTCGCCCTCTTCCTTTGAGGTGTATTTCCCCTTTGTGGCTGTGAACAAGGTGTCGCGATAGATGGTCGACAGCACCCAGTATGGCTCAGGCTTGAAGTTTTCGATTTCCTTCTGACGGTTTACGATAAGGGCCAGCGTGGGCGTCTGTACTCGTCCGATGGACAGCACCTGCCGGTTCTGCCCGTATTTCAGGGTGTACAGGCGTGTGGCGTTCATGCCCAGGAGCCAGTCGCCGATGGCGCGTGAGAGTCCGGCCAGATAGAGCGGTTGGTAGTCCTGCTGGTCCTTCAGTTTCTGAAACCCCTCGCGAATGGCTTCATCGGTCATCGACGAGATCCACAACCGCTGCACGGGGCACTTCGCCTGTGCCTTCTGCATGACCCATCGTTGTATGAGTTCACCCTCCTGGCCTGCGTCGCCGCAGTTGATGATGCCGTCGGCCTGCTGCATCAGCTTCTCTATCACGGCGAACTGCCGTTTGATGCCGTCGTCGTCGATGAGCTTGATGCCGAAGCGCTGCGGTATCATGGGCAATGCGGAAAGGCTCCACGTTTTCCACATGGGGGTATAGTCGTGGGGTTCTTTCAGCGTACAGAGGTGGCCGAACGTCCACGTCACCTGGTAGCCGTTCCCTTCCATATAGCCGTTGTGCGAGGTCGTCGCCCCGATGATACGGGCGATATCGCGGGCCACGCTGGGTTTTTCGGCAATGCAAACGATCATTTTCTACTCTTTATTTTGGGCGACAAAGGTACGAAAAAAAAGTGGAACGCCCAAGTGTGAGCGCAGAAAATCGTGTGCTTACCCTCACGAACGGCTGCCACAGGGATGGTCTTTTCTGTTGTCTGCGATAGTCTTTTGCGATGTCGTTGATATTGAATGGAAAGCCTACGTTAATAACCTACGCAACGTAGGTTATTAATGTAGGCAGCGTAGGTTATTAATGTAGGCAGCGTAGGTTATTAATGTACGCTCGTGATTTTCCGCAGATAAGCATTCGATTAACCGCAGTTGAGCATGCGACTGTATACAGGTGGGAATGTGGTAACTACTCAGCACCCTCGTTGATTGACCTCCCCTAACCCCTCCTGCAGGAGGGGGACTGATTAGTTTTGTTACCTCCTGCAGGAGGGAGACTGATTGGTTTCTGCGCTCAGTTCTAACTTTTCCTCCCCCTACAGGGGGAGATAAAGAGGGGGGCGTATATCCCTACAGGGGGAGTTGAAGGGGGCATTGACGAGGTGCTGAGTAGTTCCGGCATGCGATTGAAATGCAAAAAAAATATAAATAGGCAGCACTTCATGCAAGTTTTCTTATCTTTGCACATTATAAGAATAAAACATCAGAAATATGAAAGCAACAAAATGGATTTGGAAAGGATGGCTCTTGGCAATGGCCTTGGTGGCTTTCCTGGTATCAGCTTGTACGACTGGCGATGCTGGTGAAGTAGAAAGTTTCGATATAAGATATGAAGATAAGTCAACGCTGACGGGTGATTTTGAAGGAAAATGGAGTCATACGTATAATGAGGGAGAATTATATGCAGATCTTGAAGTTTATAGTGATTATAAAGTGTCTCAATCCACCAACTCTATTTTGGTGAATTTGGGATTTGATGATACGATAACTCTCACTGCCGATACCATTCAGTTCACGAATCTTGGTTCAAAGATTATGTTGCAGATACTTGCCTATCAAATGTTTGAACAGGCTTTCGACGATTCCAGTCAATGGCCCGTTGATTGTGTCTTTGTTGGCAGACAGACAGAATTTAAAAGCCATGTGACGCGCTTGGGCCATACCGATGACTCTGTCTATCTGATGATTGACAAGCAGGATTACAGCTTTCAAGTCAGCATGGACGATATACATTTCAACGTAGTGGCTACGATGAGTGTGCCAGGTGTTTGTGTCATCAACTATGCGACGAGGATGATTGTCGTGGATATCAATATTGAAAAACTGCGCGCCGAAGGCTTGGAGCCAGGACGAATAGGGAGTCTGGGTAGCGAGTTCGAGGTGACTTTTTCGTTGCCTGAGCTGCTCCGTTTCACCGCACAATTCTAAAAAGAGAAAGCGTGGAGACAGAACAGCGGTTGGTGAAGGCCATCCTCGAGGGCGAGAAGGGAGCCGGGCGGCGGCTCTATGCCCGATACAGCGGTCAGCTCATGACCATTGCCCTGCGCTATATGGGCAATGGCGAGGATGCGGCCGACGTTTTGCAGGATGCCTTCGTGAAGGTGCTCACGAACATCAACCGCTTTGAATTTCGAGGTGAGGGGTCGCTCAGCGCGTGGATGAGACGCATCACCGTGAACGAGGCGCTCAATCAACTGCGCCATCGAGCGTGGCTTTTCCACGAGGAACTGTCCGACGATGAGCCGCCCGATGAGGAACCCGATGTGGCGCTGGTGCCGCCGGAAGTGCTGATGCGGATGGTGGGCGACTTGCCCGAGGGCTACCGAACGGTGTTGAACTTGTTTGTTTTCGAGCAGATGCCACACCGCGAGATAGCCCGCCAACTGGGAATCAAAGAGAGCACATCGGCCTCGCAATACCTTCGCGCCAAACGCATGTTGGCGCATAAGATCAGGGAATATTTGGGAGTGAGGAGTGCGGAATTAGGAATAAAGAGTGATTCGATAAAGAGTTAGGAATGAAGAAAAAGGATTT
The DNA here is from genome assembly GCA_902801375.1 of uncultured Prevotellaceae bacterium. Lineage (GTDB taxonomy): Bacteria > Bacteroidota > Bacteroidia > Bacteroidales > Bacteroidaceae > Prevotella. The sequence continues at coordinate 226,113 of CADCIB010000002.1, forward strand.
TGAATCGCAACTGCGAAAAGGGCTGGAGGGCTACGAGGTGGCTCCCCCCGACGATCTGTGGCAGCGGATAGAAGGGAAAATTCCTGCCGATTCTCAGCTCTTGTCACAAAAGGAAAAAGCGCGCAAGGGCGCAATCGTGCCTCTCCGCCGATGGGTGGCCGTTGCTGCCGCCACGCTGTTGGTGGTGGGTGGCGTCGGCTTGCTGCTGCATCAGCACTCGGAAACGACCACCGCCCGCGTGGAAAAGAATGGCCATTTCGTTGGCGTGCAGAAGGAAGGCACAGCGGAAACCACACCGCCGACAAACGAAACGGAAATGAATATCATGCCCACTGCTGCGGGAAAGCATTCTCTCGCGCGCGTACCTTATATATATAGTACGCGTGAGGATCATACCATTATGGCCGATTCACGGGCTGTGCCTTTAGAAACGTACGCTGAGGAAACACAGAAGCCGACGCCCGTTGAGGTGGAAACAGCCGACAGTCTGCCTGCATTCGGCCCTCCTGATGTGCACACCATTACCGTAAAGACTGAACCGAAACAATATGAGCAGCCGTCGAATCCCCTCCATAGTGTGGAGTTTGAGATGCCCGACGACGACGCGCGGCTCCTGGCTACTGTGCATTTCGGCAGCATGTCGGGTGGCGCAAACACGACGGTCAGCCCCGTCTACATGAGCGACGAGATGTACAGCAACTTTGCTGGGGCGTATGAATGCTCCAACACAGCTACGCGGATGGCGAACAATGTGGAACTGACGGGCTACGAAGAAAACCGCGAATACCAGTTGCCGCTGAAATACGGACTGTCGGTTTCCTATCGGATTACCGACCGCTGGGCTATTCAGACGGGCGTGAACTATATGCAGCAGCGCACCAAACTGACGCAAATGATGAAGGGAAACAGCCTGGTGACGAAGTACAACTACGAGTATATTGGCGTGCCGGTGGGGGCTTCGTACAAACTGATGGATGTCGGTTCGTGGCTCTCGCTCTATGCAACGGCGGGTGTCGAGGCCGACTTCAACTTCAAGGCGAGGGCCGATGTGGAGCAAATCAGCAAGGATATACCCAAGGACAGCCCGCAGTTCTCGGTCGTTGCCGCTATGGGTGCGCAGCTGAACCTGCCCATGCGTTTCGGCATTTACGTGGAACCCGGCGTGACGTATTTCTTCGACAATGGCAGCAACGCCGACACCCGCATGAAGGATCAGCCGCTAAACGCATCGCTGCAAGTGGGGCTCCGCTACTCCATCAAATAGGGAAGAGAGGTGCTTTTATTACGATTTCTACGCAAATTATTTGCAAAAAGCAATTTTAATTGACTTTTTTGCTGCTATTTGATATTATTTTATTACCTTTGCAGTGCCCGTCGTTATCCGGGCACTACTAATCAATCGTATAATAATGTAGCGAACAAATATCAAATAGCTTATGAAAATCGGATTATTCATTCCCTGTTATGTGGATGCCGTCTATCCAGAGGTAGGCGTAGCCACCTATAAACTGTTGACGAGTTTGGGGCTCGATGTCACCTATCCGCTCAACCAGACGTGCTGCGGACAGCCTATGGGCAATGCCGGGTTTGAGAAGATGTCGGTGCCGTTGGCCGAGAAATTCGAGGAGAAATTCAAAGAATTCGACTATGTCGTGGCTCCTTCGGTGAGCTGCGTGGCCTTCGTGCGAATCAATTATCCCCGTCTGCTGAAAGGCAAGCATGAGTGTACCACTTCGGAAAAGATCATGGATGTGGTGGAGTTCCTGCACGATGTGGTGAAAGTGAAGTCGCTGCCTGGTGCCTTCCCACATAAGGTGAGCCTGCACAACAGTTGTCATGGAGTGCGCGAATTGGGACTGAGCTCGCCTTCAGAGCAGAACGTACAGAAGTTCAACAAGATACGCGACCTGCTGGAACTGAAAGAGGGTATCACCGTGGTGGAGCCCGAACGGCCCGACGAATGCTGCGGTTTCGGCGGCATGTTCTCAGTGGAAGAGACCGCCATCTGTAAGCAGATGGGGCACGACAAACTGGAACGCCACATCGCCACAGGCGCGGAATACGTCACTGGGCCTGACTGCTCGTGCCTTATGCACATGGCCGGCATAGCCAAGAACGAGGGCAAGGCCATACAGTTCAAACACGCGGTGGAGATTTTAGCCGCAGGAATCTGAGTGAATTGTCGTGATAACGATCTGTCGAAATAACGTCAAAACGTTATGACGACATAACGAATTACCGTAACAACGTAAATAAATACAATAATGAGTACACCACATAGCAATGCAGCAAAAGAGTTCTTGAAGAACCAAAAATATGCGAAATGGCACGACGCCACCTTCTGGTCGGTGCGTACGAAGCGCGACAATATGGCTTTAGGACTGGGCGAGTGGGAGCAGCTTCGCGAAAAAGCGTCGCAAATCAAGCGCCACACCATCACCCATATGGACGAGTATCTCGAACAGTTCGCCGCCAAAGCCGAGGAAAACGGATGCGTCGTTCACTGGGCGAAGGACGCACAGGAGTTCAACGAGACCGTTTTCGACATTTTGAAAGAGCATAATGTCAAGAAGATGGTGAAGTCGAAATCGATGCTCACCGAAGAGTGCGGCATGAATCCCTATCTGGAATCGAAAGGCATTGAAATCGTTGAAACCGACCTCGGTGAGCGCATCATCCAGCTGAAAGGTCAGGCTCCGAGCCATATCGTGATGCCCGCCATCCACCTGAACCACGACGATGTGGGTGAGCTGTTTGAGGAGAAGCTTGGCACAGAGAAGGGCAATCACGATCCCACCTACCTTACTTATATGGCTCGCCTGAGCCTGCGCAACGAGTTCCTCACGGCCGATGCCGGTATGACTGGCGCCAACTTTGGCATTGCCGAGACGGGCGACATCGTGGTTTGCACCAACGAGGGCAATGCCGACATGTCGACTTCCTGCCCGAAACTGCACATCGTGGCCATTGGACTGGAGAAGGTTATCCCCAACTACGATTGCCTGGCTGTGTTCCAGCGCATGCTTTGTCGCGCGGGAACGGGTCAGCCGACAACCACCTTCACCTCGCATTTCCGCAAGGCGCGGCCCACAGCCGACAAGATGCACATCGTGCTGGTGGACAACGGACGCTCAGAGTGGATAGCCAATGAGGACCATTGGGAGGTGCTGAAGTGCATCCGCTGCGGCTCATGCATGAACACTTGCCCCGTCTATCGCCGTTCGGGAGGCTACAGTTACTCGTATTTCATCCCCGGTCCCATCGGCATCAACCTTGGCATGCTTCGCGACAAGCAGAAACATTCAGGCAATGTCAGCGCCTGTACGCTCTGTCTGAGTTGCCAGACGGTGTGTCCTGTGAAGATCAATCTGGGTGACCAAGTGTACCAATGGCGTCAGCAGCTCGATGATTTTGGCACCGCAAACCCGCAGAAGAAGCTGATGTGTAAGGGCATGAAGATGCTCTTCGGCAGCAGCGGTATGTACAATACGGCCATGAAGTTTGCACCATTGGCCAACTGGGTGCCGCGCCCGCTCATCAACTGTGGCTTAAATCCTTGGGCCGAGGGCGGTCATGACATGATGAAATTCCCCAAGAACTCGTTCCAGGAACTTTGGAAGAAAGGGAAAGTGAAGTAAATTAATCGTAAATCCGAAAATAATAATATTCTGATGGCAAACAAAGAAGATATCCTGAACAAGATCAGGAAAAACATCAAGACGAAATACGACATGCCTCGTCTCGACGACATTCAGGGCATCACCTATCCTGACCCGCTGGCTCAGTTCATCTCCATGACTGAGACCGTAGGTGGAAAGGTTGTAGAGTTGGTGCCAGGCAAGGACATCAATGAATTGGTGCGCGAGCTTTATCCGGAGGCCAAGGAAATAGCCTCGAACCTGCCGGAAGTGACCATCGCCACACGCAATCCAGACACATGCGGTTCGCCGCAGGCCTTGAACGGTACTGATGTGGGCATCATCCGCGGTGTTTTCGGAGTGGCCGAGAATGCCTGCGTGTGGATTCCGCAGGCTATGGAGGAGAAGGCGGTGTGTTTCATCTCCGAGAACCTGGTTATCCTGCTGAAGAAGTCGGAGATAGTCAACAACATGCACGAGGCATACAAACGTATTGAGATGAACGACTATGGCTATGGCACTTTCATCAGTGGTCCCTCGAAAACCGCTGACATCGCACAGGTGCTGGTCATGGGAGCGCAGGCAGCCCGGAGCGCTACCGTGGTGCTTCTGCCATAGTATTCGCTTCTTCCATATAAGAAGAAATAAACAGATGAAATACTGGTTTGTATTTTGCAAGACCGACATCCTGTTGCAGCAACTCCCTGACGGTTCGCACACCGTTCCTTGTCAGGATGAGCCGCCTGTGCCCACACAGCCTTGGACAACGATACATCGCATAGGAACGCTGCACGGACATGAGGTCTGCACGTATCGTATTGAAGTCCCCCCCTCATGTAGTGGGGGACTTTTACAGTGTGGGTTGCGTGCTTCCTATTATAAACTACCGCGCGACATCTATCTCATGGCGGGTAAATGCCAGGAGATTCTCTATTGGGACTTCAACACCCAATTCTGTGGGGTGTGTGGTGGTCCGATGAAGAAACACACGGATATCTCGAAACGATGTACGGAATGTGGCAAAGAAGTCTGGCCACAATTGGCCACGGCGGTCATTGTGTTGGTGCGTCGTGGCGATGAGGTGCTGATGGTTCATGCCCGCAACTTCCGTGGAAACTTCTACGGGTTGGTGGCTGGTTTTGTAGAGACGGGCGAAACCTTAGAGGAGGCTGTGGCGCGCGAAGTAATGGAAGAGACGGGCTTGCAGATTTGCAACATCCGTTACTTCAGTAGTCAGCCGTGGCCCTATCCCTGTGGATTGATGGTGGGTTTCCACGCCGACTATGTGAGTGGCGATATCCATCTTCAGCGCGAGGAATTGTCGGGTGGGGGATGGTTCACCCGCGACAACCTGCCTGAACTCCCTGAAAAACTGTCTATCGCCCGCCAGCTCATCGACGATTGGCTCGACAACTCCTGACCTTGTTCTTTTCAAACAACGGTTTTCTCTATGACGACATAATTGTCAGTTAGGATGATGAGGAGGTTATTCCTCCTCATCATCCCAGAACTCATTATAATACTTTGACTGCTGATCATCCTCTTCCTCGTCCTCAAAAGGCTTCAAAGAGGCTTCATTACCCATCTGGCCACCGCCACTTCCTCCGCCAATAGGGACATCCATTAAACCATTTTTGGTGATATAGTCAATGGTGACGCATTCTGGTTTCTGATAATTCTGACAATTCATTTCTTTCTATTGTTATTTAATTGATACAGGTTTTCCGTTGAAAATATAAATACCTTGCTGAGAAGGCTTACCCGAAAGCTTCACTCCCTGAATCGTGTACCAACTACCTTCTTCTTCCTGTGAAATGCTTTGGATATATGTTGCAACCTGGTCGTTGTCTCCAATATTGATCTTCGACAGATTCTCATTATAGATAAGGAAGGCTTTATTTGCTGCAAGCCTTGAACCCGTGAATCTGTAGAATGCAATAAAGCCGTTCGACCCAATTTGCATGGTATACACATTTCCATCACTCTGTGCAGCCGCAAGAGCTTGTGCCGGAGTAATACTAACCGTAGAGCCGGTAAGGTAGTTGTAATACTTCGTTTGATAGCTGTCGTTCTGAGACTTCGTAAATCTATAAGTTCCAGCATTACCATGTACCACAACACCAGTATTGGCCGGAATCACACTATTCAAGCGTGCCAGTTTCATGGATCCATTTGAAATGTCATAGGCATAGTATACACCCAACAGGTCGGGATCGTATTCTTCGTATGGAATATCAACCGGGAAGTCGAGATACATTGTCGTCAAACCGTAGCTGCCTACAGTTACATCGAAGTACCCAGGTGTGGCAGAGCCTGAAAGATTCACTGTGACAGGCTCAGCGTTAAGGCTGGTGAGGGTAATGGTGGCGCTGTAGGCCTTAGCCTCTGTCGGCGTAAAGGTCACGGTGACATCGGTTCCTTCCAAGGCTTCATTCTTGGTGAGCGTGGTCTGACTGAGGGCAAACACGTTGTCCGGGTCGTTGAGTGTCAGCGTGATGCCTTCAGCGAGGTTCTCGCCCAGCACGCTGAAACTCAGTTCAGATGACTCGCCCACGGTGCCTTCGCTGAATGTCAGCGTCTCAGGTGAGGCGATGAACTCGGGCTGCAAGCCTGTTCCCGTCAAGCTGATGGTCACACTCTCTGCTCCTTCGGATGCGAGGGTCAGCGTGGCATTGTACGTCTGTGCGGCCTGCGGGGTGAAGCTTACGGTAAGTGTAGCATTGCTTGCGCTCTTGTCGATGGTCGAAGGATTGACTGTGAAGGCACCGTCGCCACCACTGATGGTAGCAGAAACATTGCCTGTCAAGTATTGGCTCGTTACGGCAATTTCTGAGGTCTGTGATGTGCCGACGGGAGTAGTCATCTCAACACTCGTAGGTTCTGCTGCAATCGTTGGTATCTTCGCAACCTCGATGGGTGTTTGGAAACCGATTTCGCAGATATAGCTCCGATATGTAGCGGCTTCTACCTTGTAGACCTTGGAGGCGTCGAGTCCGGTAGCAGAAAGCACAAAGGTACCTGATGTTGCTGAATTACTCTCGCTCTTCACGGTATTTGTTCCTGCTGTCAAAGAACCATCACCATTGACTGTGCATTCATACAGCTTCAGGGTTGCAGGGTAAGTGCTGTTTGTGCGACTCTGTCCTAATCCAAGCATTTTGACAGCTGTTGTATTGGTAACATAGAAGGTGACGGTTTCCTGAGTGGCGTTGGTTCTTGCATTGTAGCCCATACCACGAGCCGTTGAACTGGTGAAGTAAGGTGAGCTACCTAACAATTCGTTGCTGCTATTCCATGTCGTTCCAGCATATTTGTTACTGGTATTCGTCACGTTTGTTTCAATCCACTTCTGCGGATGTGAGTTGTAATAACATCCCACCCATGCACCATAGATTGGGAGTGTAAGCCAAGCCACTTCGTCGTTCTGATACTCTGTGTACTGATAGAGGTTGTTTACGTACGTAGTATTCCATCCTTCATCATTGATAGTGGCATACTTAGCGATGTTGAGATAGTTGTCGCTGGCTGTGCCGCCTTCGGAAGCTGTAGCCACGAGGTTGATGGTGACTGCCTGTGCGCCTGTGCCGGAGAGTGTGAGCGTGCCAGTAAAGTCGCCTTCTTCAGCAGAATTGAAGGTTACGGTCAGAGTACCTCCGTTCTCGCTGTTCACCACATTGGAAGTGAGCGATGCGGGGCTTACGGAGAATACGCCGTTCGGGTCATTCAGGGTGGCGGTGATATTGCCTGTGAGGAAGCGTCCCGTCACGTTGATGGTCTGGCTTGTGGATTGCTCAAGGGCTGATGAGAAAGCAAGTTCTGTCTGGTCGGGGATGATGGTGGGCGTTGCTGCCTGTGCTGTTCCCGACAGGCTAACGGTCACCGTCTCGGCATTCTGACTTGTCAATGTCAGCGTGGCTACGGAGTTGCCTGCCGTGGTGGGATTCCACGTCACATTCACCGTCACGCCATTGGCTGCATTGGCTGCCGTAATAGAGGTCTTGTCGATGGAGAATGCATTTGAATTAAGACCAGACTTTGCTATCGAGATGTTGCCCTCGAGGTTCAGTCCCGTCACGGTGATGCTCTGCGTCTGCGACTGTGTGGCATAGCCAGTGAATGCCAACGAAGTGGGGTTCACCTGGATGGTGGGTTCGGCCGAAGCGCCAAGGATATATTGGATTCCTGCCAAAGCGTCGATTTTTCCATTGCCAAAGTGCGAGGCGTTGGCACCTGTCGTGGTGTAGGAGTCCTTGATGGCCGTCTGCTGCATAATAGTCTTCACATCGTTGACGGTCAGGTTTTTGTGCTGGGCATTCGTTTCCATCGAAGCCTGCAGCCATAGGGCTACAATTCCTGCCGCTACGGGCGTGGCCATCGAGGTGCCTTCCATCATGGCGTAGGGGTTGGTAGTGCTGTTGACGACCAAATCGTTTCTGAAATTGCTGCCATAGTAGCTGTATGTGGCATCTACAGAAGTGGTATGGTTGTGGTTTACACCAGCTGCCAATCTGGCACCGGGAGCTGTAATCCAGGGATACTGCAGACCGGTAGGGCTTTCGTTAGCTGTGGCATAGCTTGAGAAATAGGCGATGTCGCCAACGGTGTATTCATCGCTATGGTCCCGAAGCGTTCCACTGTAGTCGGTGTGCTGGTTTTTCGATACGTAGGCACCGATGGAGATTGAATTGGCTATCGTAGCCTCATCGCTGACACTCATATCATCGGATCCGTTCTTCCACGTATGACCACTTGTTGTCAAATAATTGGTGAAATAGCAATAATTGCCACCCCACATGTCAATCACAGCACTGCCAGAAGAGGGATAGATCTCTACTGCAAGCGTATAATTGCTGACATAATTGCTTGCACTTCTTGTGGTCAATCCGCTGGTATAAAGCAAGATTTGCGTCTTGTCGGAATCTATATAGTCTTTATAGGCATAGAGCGAACCGCTGAAATAGCTGCTGAGTCCAGAAACCGATGTTCCGTTTGTTGTGGGGGTTACAGTCGTAGATGTAACAATAGCGCCCGTATTGGCATTCAGCACATAGATTTTGCATGTCAAGCTGCTAACGCTTGATGAACGGGCCCAAGCATTTACAATAGGACCTTCATAGTAGTAGCCATTATCGGTGTCGCTGTAGTAGTGACTTCTGAGAATGGAACCTAATGGATTGGAACTGGTGGAGGTACCTGACACATGATAGCCACCCCCTTCTGTAGCATCCGCGCTTCCTGCATCATTGCTTGAGGCAAAGAGACAGATATGGTTGGGATGACTGTTGCCAAAATACTGATTGACCACATCGGCTACATCGCCCGTACCATCGTGGGCGCCGAACTGTCCGCCCCAGCTGTTGCTGACGACAACAGGTTGGTTCTGTGAATCGGCATAATTACAGATTTTTTGGAATGCATTTGCAAGATACGTGTCGTTCAACCCATTGATACCTGCCAGATAGAGGTCTGCCCCTGGGGCCATACCTCCGTATGTGGCGTTGGCATGATTATCCGTGACAGTGACAGTAGAACCACTGACGATGACCGAAGATCCTCCCGCAGTTGAGGAGGTATGTGTTCCATGATCCTCGGTTTTGTCATCTGTCAGTGTGGAACTGCTGATGGAAGAATACTCTTGAGCACTGCTGCCGTTATATATATACGCCCTTTTGATGCGAGAGTTGCCATTCTTATCCTTGAAAGCAATGTGAGCAAAGTCGATGCCCGTGTCAATCACGCCAAGCAACACGCCCGTACCGTCGTACTTCTTTGTCAGACCGGCGTTGATGGCATCGGTGGACAATGTCAGAATGTCGTCAACATTGGTCGTCTCGCGTGCCTTGTTGGTCATCTTCTGCATCCTCTTGGCCACACTGATACGGCTCACATTGGCTAATTGCGCCACCTCGTTAATCTTGTCGACGGGGATGTTGGCCGTTATTAATCCTTTGTCGAACTTGCACTGAACCTGTACACCCAGTGCTTCAAGTTCCTTCACGTCGCTGTTGTCTTTCAGACGTATAAAGGTTGAGATGTAGACTTTCCCGTCGATGGTGTCTGGTTTGGCAATGAGCCGGTCACCCAAATTGCCTGCCATACGGTTGCCTACATCAGCGCGTTTCAGTCCCAAGCGCCTTTCCGTCTTGATGTCGCGTTCAAAGGAAATCTCCCCCTTTAGTTCTTGGAGGAACATCTGAGTAGACACCGACAGCTTGTTGCCGTCGTCGTTCTGTGCTCATCCCACGACAACCGTCGCAGCAAAGATGATGCTAAAGAGTAACCGTTTGCTCATATTAAACTTGCTTTTGTAAATAATCTTTCGTTCTCTTGCTTTGTAAAAATGCGCACAAAAGTAGCGAAAATAAATCAAACCGTAAAATATTCTAAACAAAAAGTGCTTATTTTTAAGCAAAATAAAGAATATGGAGTGTGTAAACGATAGATCAAAGTGTGAGGTTATGTGAGGTATATGTGAGGTGTTTTACAGACACCTCACATGCCTACACCCCTCTGTTTATCGGGCTTTCAGGTACTTAATGTGAGGTTGTGAGGTTTGTTCTGAATCGGCATAAGTTTCAGCTTTGCAGTCTATGCCAGCCATAGCCCATTTACGAGCTTGTCGTTTATGATCTCTATGCCACTCGTTTGATATCTCTATGCCTGTCGTTTGATATCTCTGAGCGTGTCATCTGATATCTCTGAGCGTGTCATACGTTATCTCTGAGGGCATCGTTAGCCATCAATGGTTGGCGACTGCAGCCTGTGTGAGGACTACATGGCGAATATGTTGAATCCCCCATCCACGACGGCGACGGTGCCGGTGACGAACTTGGCGCCTTCAGACATGAGGTAGTGGATGGTGCCACAGAGTTCCTCGGGTTGTCCCATGCGTCCAAAGGGCGTTTGGCGGATAACGTCTTGTCCCCGCTCTGTATACGTGCCGTCTGGATTGGTGAGCAGCGTGCGGTTTTGCTCTGTGATGAAGAATCCTGGCGCAATGGCATTCACGCGGATGCCCTCGCCAAATTTCTTGGCACATTCAGCGGCCATGTAGGCGGTGAAGTTGTTAATGCCAGCTTTTGCGGCCGAATAGCCGCAGACGCGGGTGAGTGGCCGGAAGGCCGACATCGACGAGAAATTGATGATGCAACCCTTTCCCTGCTTGGCCATCGGATGCAGAAACACCTGGGTGGGGATGACTGTGCCAGTGAGATTCAGCTTCAGGACACTTTGGAAATCATCGGGATTCAAGTCGAAGACATTCTGTTTAGGGCCAATTGTGGCTCCAGGTATGTTTCCTCCTGCGGCGTTGAGGAGAGTGTCTACGCGCGCGTACCTATTAATAATATATTGGCAAACCTCTTCCATACGGTTGCGGTCGAGCACGTCGGCGGAAAGGAACTCGATAGTCCCCCACGCGCTTCTCTCGAGGGTAGCGTCTTTTTTCGCGATGCTCTCTACAATGGCGTTTCCTTTTTCAGCGTTGCGGCCGAGGATGATGACGCGTGCGCCGTTCTCTACTAGATATTTGGCTATGGTGCTGCCAAGCACACCCGTACCGCCCGTGATGACGGTGACGTTGCCCTGGATGTCAAACAAATCGTTCATGGAGTTAGGAATTATGAGTTATGAAAGGTGTTCTATGGTGCGTATCACTCCCTGTATTTGGGCGAGTGCGAAGGCGCGTCCGAGGAAGGAATAGCCGGCATTGTAGCCGCGTTGTTCGTCGCCGAGCATAGTGCGTCCGTGATCTACACGCATGGGTAATTGAGTGGTGAGAGGTGAATGGTGAGAGGTGAGAGTCTTGCGTCGCTGTTCTTCGTCAAGGAAGATGCGGGCGAGTTCTGGAACGTTGGCGCGTCCCCCCAGATGGGAAGCCTCTGTGAAGTCGCCATTGGGCAGTATCTCACATGAGCGGAGATGGACGAAATGCGTGCGCGAAGCATATTTGCGAGCCATCGCCACCACATCGTTGTGTGCTCCGGCAGAGAGGCTTCCTGCGCAGAAGGTCAGGCCGTTGTGCGGATTGTCTACGGCAGAGAGCAGCCAGTCGATGTCGTCGGCGCTGTTCACAATGCGTGGAAGCCCCAGAACGGGGAATGGTGGGTCGTCGGGATGGACACACATATTGATGCCGCACTCCTCGCAAGTGGGCATGATGGCTGCGAGGAAGTAGCGCATGTTCTCGCGCAATTGCTCTTTCGTCACGCCCTTGTATAAGTCCAGCAACTGTCGGAAGAGCTCCAATGGGTGCTCGTCGTCCTCGCGGATGTTGCCGCTGACGAAGCCCTGCGTCTTCACGATGATGTTCTCCACGAGGCGGTGGTCGTAGTTTCCGAGGGGTGAGGGGTGAGGGGTGAGTGGTGAGAGGTTGGCATGGATGGCATCCGCTTCGGCCACAATGTCGCGGTCGATGTTCATGCCGGGAATGCGGAAAGCTGCCCATTCCTCGCGGGCACCAGGGCGTTTCAGCACATAGATGTCGAAGTAGGCAAACTCAGCATACGAGAAAAAGAGGTTCGTGGTGCCGTCGGCATTGGGGTGTGCAAGGTCTGTGCGTGCCCAGTCGAGCACCGGCATGAAGTTGTAGCATATGGTGTGGATGCCTTCAGCCGCAAGGTTGCGAAGACTGACTTTGTAGCGTTCTATTTGCTCATCGCGGTCTGGACCCGCGTATTTAATGGTCTCTGTGACAGGCAACGACTCCACCACGCTCCAACGGAGTCCGTGGCTTTCGATGAAAAGACGTAGATCGCGGATTTTCTCTTGCGTCCAAACGTCGCCCAGCGGCACATCGTGAAGGGCGGTCACTATACCCTCAACACCTATCTGCCGCAGCATGGGCAGCGTGATTTTATCGTTCTTGCCGAACCATCTCCAAGTAAGTTCCATAGTTGTTAATATGAATGATGATGATGCAAAAGTACAGCAAAAATACGAATTTCTACAAGTTTTGAAGAAAAATGTGGCAAATAATGTGTATATTTGCACTTGTAATCACATCAATGATTCGACAAAGCATATGAAGAAAAGGATATTTGGGTTGCTCGTTTTGGCATGTATAGCCGTAGGCAGGGCATTGGCAGAGCCGATGCTTTCTGGCCAAAAGATGATAAAGGAACCCGTTGACTGGGTGGATATGTTCATGGGGGTGCGTGGCAACAGCAACTGCGTGATAGGACCGCAGCGGCCTCATGGGTCGGTGAATCCCGCACCGCAGACTCCACAAGGCGGACAGGGCGGCTACAAAGAGCATCAGCCCATCCGTGGTTTTGCGCAACTGCATGTGTCGGGCATCGGATGGACGCGCTATGGTCAGGTGCTGCTGTCGCCTCAAACGGGATTTAATGCCGACGAAGAAGGGCACGACTCGGATAAGGATGAAGAGCTGGCCACACCTTATTATTATCGCGTGAACCTGCAGCGCTATGGCATTGGTGTGGAAATCACCCCCACGCATCATGGCGCACTCTATCGCTTGCGATACCCGAAAACGAGCAACGAAGGGAAATACCTGCTCTTGGATATGCGCCACAGCTTGGCCGAACATATTGTTCCCGAGGTGCACGGACGATTCCTTGGAGGCGACATTCACGTGGATGAAGCCTCTGGAATGCTTAAGGGATGGGGCGACTACGCTGGCGGCTTTGGTAGTGGAGAACCATATCGCGTGTGCTTTGCCATGAAAGTGGAAGGGTGCTGTCGTACAACCACTTACAAGAATCAAGGGAAACTTTATGCGAAGATACGCATGGACGATGGGACAGAGGATGTGTTGGTGCGCCTGGCCATCTCGATGAAGAGCGAGGAGAATGCGCTGAATTACCTGAAAGAAGAGTTGGCAGGTCGTTCTTTCGACGACGTGAAGGACGAATGCCGCCAACAATGGAACGAGATGTTGAGGCGCATCCGCATCGATGGCGATGAAGATTGCCAGCTGTTCTATACAGCGCTATACCACAGTCTGCTGATGCCCCGCGACCGCACGGGCGACAATCCGCGTTGGGACAGCAACTTGCCCCACATCGACGATCACTACTGCGTTTGGGACACCTGGCGCACCTGCTATCCACTGCTGACGTTGATAGACCAGGAGTTTGTCGAGAAGACCATCAACTCGTTCATCGACCGCTTCCATCACGACGGTAAGTGTACGCCTACGTTCACCGCTTCCTTGGAGTTTGACATGAAGCAGGGAGGCGACGATGTGGACAATATCATAGCCGACGCCATGATGAAAGGGGTGGGGGGCTTCGACCGCAATGAGGCCTACCAGCTGCTGTTGTGGAATGCCTGGCACGCACGCGACTCCCTTTATCAGCGCTATGGATGGATTCCTGGCGAGCATGTGATGATGAGTTGCAGCTACACGATGGAGTATGCCTACAACGACGATTGCACCGCGCGGGTGGCTGAGCAGATGGGCGACGAGGAAAACGCCCGTAAACTGTATGCGCGTTCACACCAATGGCAGCAGCTGTTCAATGCTGATTTGGAGTCGGAAGGCTTCAAAGGATTCGTCGCTCCACGAAAAGTTGATGGAGAGTTTATAACTATAGACCCTGCATATAATTACGCTTCATGGGTAGACTATTTCTATGAGGGCAATTCATGGACTTACACGCTCTTCGCTCCCCATGAGTTCCCACAGTTGGTGGAACTCTGCGGAGGCAAGGAAACGATGGTTCACCGACTGCAATATGGTTTCGACCATCGCTTGGTGAGCCTCTGGAACGAACCAGGATTCCTCTCGCCATTCGTCTTCTTTTATTGCGACCGACCCGACCTTGCCGCCCATTATGTGAACAAACTGCGCGAGGAGAACTATTCCATCAATCGCGGTTATCCCGACAATGAGGACAGCGGAGCGATGGGGTCGTGGTATGTGTTCACATCCATCGGCCTCTTTCCCAATGCCGGGCAAGACATCTACTATCTACTTCCGCCTGCATTCGACCATATTACAATGACCCTAACCGGGGGCTACGAGTTAAAGATAAAGGTCGTGAAAGACAGCGAGCAGGCAAACCGCATTGGCGAAGTATTGCTCAATGGCGACCGGCTCGACCGCTGGTATGTCCGCCACAATGAGATTGCGCATGGTGGTGAGTTGGTCTTTCACCTTAAAGAATAGTCGGAGTGGAGTAGGGATGAGGCCTCTGAGGCGTAAACCTTTGCGTGAGAAATAGCGCTCGAATTGCAGTTTTCTTCATGATATCTTCGTAACTTTGCATCGCAAACTATTAATTTTTGAATCATGAAAAGACTGCAAGCATTAAACAAGCGTACGGCACCCAAGAGCGTGATGCCAGAGAGAATCATTCAGTTTGGTGAGGGTAATTTCCTTCGTGCATTTGTCGACTGGATAGTGTGGAAAATGAATCAGCGTACCGATTTCAACGGTTCGGTGGTGGTGGTACAACCCATTGAGCGGGGTATGGCCGACTGGCTGAATGGCCAGGACTGTCTCTACCACGTCAACCTGCAAGGTCGCCTGAATGGTGAGGCTGTCAATTCGCTGGAGCGCATCGACGTCATCAGCCGTGCCTTAAACCCCTATTCGCAGAATGCTGCCTTTATGGCATTGGCCGATCAGCCGGAGATTCGCTTCGTCATTTCCAACACGACAGAGGCTGGTATCGCCTTCGATCCTTCCTGTAAGTTCACGGATGCACCTGCCAGCAGCTACCCTGGAAAGTTGGTTCAGCTGCTCTATCGCCGTTTCCAGACTTTCAATGGCGATCCCAAGAAGGGTCTCATCATCATGCCTTGCGAACTGATTTTCCTCAACGGACATCATCTGAAGGAGTGCATCTATCAGTATATCGAACTCTGGAAAGACGATTTCGGTGCTTACTACGAGACCTTCAAGAATTGGTTCACCAACTATTGCTATGTTTGTGCCACGTTGGTCGACCGCATTGTGCCGGGCTTCCCGCGCAAAGAGATTGCTGACATCCAGCAGAAGATTTGCTATGCCGACAACCTTGTTGTGCAGGCAGAGATATTTCACCTGTGGGTGATTGAGAAGGCTGAGAACATGACTTGCGAAGAGCTTCGCGCAGAATTCCCCGCCGATAAGGCTGGTCTGCATGTGCTTATCGCTGAGAGCGAGAAACCCTATCACGAGCGCAAGGTCACGCTGCTCAATGGTCCTCACACCGTGCTTTCGCCTGTTGCCTACCTCAGTGGTGTCGACATCGTGCGCGATGCTTGCAATCATGAGGTCATCGGACACTACATCCACAAGGTGCAGTTCGAGGAATTGATGGAGACGCTGAACCTCCCGATGGACGAATTGAAGCAGTTTGCCGCTGATGTGCTCGAGCGTTTCAATAACCCGTATGTCGATCATCAGGTGACAAGCATCATGCTGAACTCCTTCCCGAAGTTCTGCGCCCGCGACCTTCCTGGCGTGAAGACCTATCTTGAGCGCAAGGGTGAGTTGCCCAAGGGCTTGGTATTTGGCTTGGCAGCCATCATTACCTATTATAAGGGTGGCAAGCGCGCCGATGGTGCCGACATCGTACCCAACGATTCTGCCGAAATCATGCAGTTGCTGAGCGACCTTTGGGCTTCGGGCGACACTCAGAAAGTGACCGACGGAGTGCTGTCAGCCACAGACATCTGGGGTGAGGATTTGCATGACGTGGTAGGCCTTGCTGCGATGGTGAAGTCGTTCCTCGACCTCATTCAAGAAAAGGGCATGCTGGAAGCCGTGAAGACAATTTTATAAAAAAAGATACCAATCATGCAATAAAATGCGGTTTTCTGCGTTTTATTATTGGTAATGGACAGTCAAGAACAGAATAGTAGCTACCGTCAGATACTGAAATACACCAGTCTGTTCGGCAGTATTCAAGGCATCAACATTCTTATTGCGCTCGTGCGCAATAAGATTGTTGCTGTATTATTAGGCCCCTCGGTGATGGGTCTGATGTCGCTGTTCTACAGCACCATCCAGATGATGTTCAATGCGACGAACCTGGGAATCGGCACCAGTTCTGTGAAGACTTTGTCTGAACTGGTGGACCAAGGTGAAGAAGAGCGCTTGGTTCGTCATGTTGGTGTCATCCGTTCGTGGGCTATGCTTACAGCCATCGGTGGCATGTTGGTGAGCATGCTTTTGGTGCCGCTGCTCAGCCGCATGTCGTTTTCCGATGGCAATCATGAGTTACATCTTTTTCTGTTGACACCTGCTGTGGCCTTGATGGCCATCGCTGGTGGCGAAATGGCTGTGCTGAAAGCCACCCGTCAACTCAAGAACATCGCCCGTTTCTCCATGCTGAACATGGCGTTTACGCTGTTGGCAGCGTTGCTCTTGTTCTATTTCATTGGTGAGGCGGCCATCGTACCATATCTGGTGAGTGTGGCTTTGGCACAGATGGTGTTGACCATGATCTATTCCGTGCGTCTGTATCCGTATCGTTTGTCATTCAGCGGGAGTGTGCTTCGTGAAGGAAAACCCATGGTGAAACTCGGCTTGGCCTTTGTGGCTGCGGGGGTATGCACATCGGGAGCCGACTTTGCCATACGCGCCATTCTCAACAAGGTGGCGTCGCTAGAAGTGGTGGGACTGTACAATTCGGGTGTGATGATGACCGTTGTTTATGCCGGTATGGTATTCTCAGCATTTGAAACCGATTTCTTCCCGCGACTCTCCCAAGTGAATCAGCGTGTCGACGAGAGCAATCTGCTTGTCAACCGTCAGATTGAAGTCACCATGCACATACTATCTCCCATGCTGATTGTATTCAGCATGGGTATGCCCCTGTTCCTGCCTTTGCTCTTCAGCCGACAGTTCCTGCCGGTTCTCAGCATGATACAAGTCACCACCTTGTCGATGTTTATCCGTGGGGTGAAGTTGCCGGCTGCCTACCTCATGTTGGGCAAAGGCGACTCCCGGGCATTCTTTTGGATGGAACTCTATAGTGCGGTCGTACTCGTGCTGGCCGTAGTTGGCGGCTATCTGTTGTGGGGACTCGTGGGAACGGGTATCGGTATCTTGTTGACCGAAGCTCTCGACATATTGGTGGTCAACGCTTTGTGCCGTCTGCGCTATCATTACCAAGTGTCAAAACAGGTAACGCGCGCAGCGCTTTTCCATCTGCCTTTGCAGGTTTTATGTCTGTTTTCCACTCAGTTCTTGTCCGACATTTCCTACTGGGCGGCTGGACTCGTCTTGTTTGTCATCAGCCTTTGGATTTCTCTTCATTTCTTCTTCACGCAGAAATGAAGCAGTCTCAGTCTCATCTCTATAGCCAGTCCGCATTGATGGGCATACAAAAAAAGAGACACCGAGCATAATGGTACTCAGTGTCTCAAAGCTATTTTCAGTCAAAAAACGCCTTATTTGATCAGCTCTACGCTGCGCTTCAGGAAAGCATCGAGGGCAGCACCCTTGAGCATTCCGTTCTGTAAGAGGGCAAGGTCGATGAGCTGGTGAATCACGTCGTTGCCCTTGGCATAGTCGCTGATGATTTGTTTGCGCTGGTCCTTCTGCTTGTCGATGTCTGCCTGCGTCTTGGCTTTGTCGTCTTTTTCCTCCTGAGTGATCTCCTCGGGTTTCTTCTTTCCTTCTTCCTGACGGAGTACAGCCAGACGGGCTTCCAGACCTTTTATCTCGCTGTCGATGGGTTTCAGCTGTTCGCTGCATTGGGCAGTCTCGTCTTCAAGGATTCGCTTGATGAGCGCATGGTCGCTGTTGAGCATCAGTTGATAGCTGTCGGGCATCTGTGCATAGAACGACATTCCCGGCTGATAGCGGCTCATGTCCTTCATACGGCGCATGTACTCGCTCTGCGTGATCATGACTGGTGCAGCCTGTTCGCCCAGGGCTTTCACCTCTACGTAGAAGTCGGCCTTATCCAAGGCTGGCAGTTGCGACTTGAATGCCACTGACAAATTGTCACGTTCCGTCATCGGCAGTTCCTCTTTCTTCTCCTCTTCCTTCAGAATCAAACGGTCTATGACGTCAGCATCCACGCGGGTGAATCGGCTCTTCTCGAACTTCTGTTCGAACATCGAAACCGTCGGCACGTCCAACTGACCATCCATCAGCAATATGCTGTAGCCTTTGTCCTGAGCCGCCTTGATAAAGGAATATTGCTCCTCCTTGTCGTTGGCATAGAGATAAACCAACTGGCCGTCCTTGTCGGTCTGGTTGTCCTTGATGAGTGTGCGGTACTCTTCGTAGGTGAAGAACTTGCCATCGACATCCTTGAACAGCGCGAAGTCCTTCGCACGGTCGTAGAAGTCCTCCTGTGTCAGCATGCCGTAGTGGATGAAGAGTTTCAGGTCGTCCCATTTCTCCTCGTATTCCTTGCGGTTTTCCTTGAAGATGCTTTGCAGGCGGTCGGCCACTTTCTTCGTGATATAGGTTGAAATCTTCTTCACGTCGCGGTCGCTCTGCAGGTAGCTGCGGCTCACGTTAAGCGGGATGTCTGGTGAGTCTATCACGCCGTGGAGCAATGTCAGGAAGTCGGGTACGATGCCTTCCACTTGGTCGGTGACGAACACTTGGTTGCAATAGAGTTGTATCTTATTACGCTGAAGCTCGATGTTCGACTTGATCCGAGGGAAATAAAGGATACCTGTGAGGTTGAAAGGATAGTCGACGTTCAAGTGAATCCAGAACAACGGTTCGTCCTGCATGGGATAAAGCGTGCGATAGAACTGCTTGTAGTCCTCGTCCTTCAGCGTCGATGGAGTCTTTGTCCAGAGCGGCTCCACGTTGTTGATGACGTTGTCTTCGTCGGTGTCCTGCATCTTGCCGTCTTTCCATTCCTGCTTCTTACCGAAGACAACCGGCACGGGCAAGAACTTACAGTACTTCTGCAGGAGCTCTTCAATCTTGTTCTTCTCAAGAAACTCCTTGCAGTCGTCGTCGATGTAGAGGATGATGTCCGAACCGCGGTCGTCGCGCGTTGCATCCTCGATGGTGAACTCCGGGCTTCCATCGCACGACCACTTCACGGCCTGTGCATCTTCCTGATAGCTGCGGGTGACGATTTCCACTTTCTTCGACACCATGAAGGCCGAATAGAATCCCAGACCGAAATGGCCAATGATAGCGTTGGCGTTGTCCTTGTATTTGTCAAGGAAATCGGTTACGCCCGAGAAGGCTATCTGGTTGATATACTTATTGATTTCCTCTTCCGTCATGCCGATGCCCCGGTCGCTGATGGTCAGCGTGCCGGCCTTCTCGTCAAGTTTGATTCGCACGCTCAGGTCGCCCAGTTCGCCTTTGTAGTCGCCGCGGTCAGCCAGCGTCTTCAACTTCTGCGTGGCATCAATGGCGTTCGACACCATTTCGCGCAGGAAAATCTCATGATCTGAATATAAGAACTTTTTGATGACGGGGAAAATGTTCTCAGTCGTAACCCCGATGTTACCTTTCTGCATAGTTGTTATGACGTTTTTACGATTTTCTGACAATAAAATAGCAAAAAGCGTGCCAGTCTCAGAAAAATATCTTACCTTTGCATTATGAACAACGAATTCAACAGGTATTTCGTATGGTTTTCCTACGATGGGACCCGCTATCATGGATGGCAGGTGCAGCCGTCGGGCAACTCCGTTCAGGCGGAGTTGCAACGCGCGTTGAGCCTTCAGTTGCGCGAAACGATAGAGGTGGTGGGTGCCGGGCGCACCGATGCCGGGGTTCATGCCCGTCGGATGGCTGCCCATTTCGATACGATGCAGACACTCGACTGCCATCAGACGGCCTATCGGTTGAACCGCATCCTACCACGTGACATCGCTGTGGAGTGCGTAGCCCCAGTTCCAAAAGACTTGCATGCACGTTTCAGCGCCTTTGCGCGCACGTACCATTATTATATACATACGCGCAAAGAACCTTTTGTGCGACAGTATTCCTGTGAGATGCACTTCAATCTCGACTTCGAGAAAATGAATCAGGCTGCTACCATCCTCATGGAGTACGACGATTTCGGGGCTTTCTGCAAGACACATACTGACGTGAAGACCACTCTCTGCAAGGTGACTGAGGCCCGATGGATTCAGAAATCATCCCATGAATGGTATTTCCGCATCACGGCCAACCGTTTCCTGCGCAATATGGTGCGTGCCGTGGTGGGTACGCTCATAGACGTAGGACGTGGACGGGTTTCGCTCGATGAATTCCGCTTGATTATAGAAGGAAAAAACCGATCGCAAGCAGGAGAGAGCATGCCTGCACATGCTCTGTTCCTTGAGGATGTTCGTTATGAGTACTTTTTTTAAAAAAGCGTGGTTAGCATGAACGTCCAGTGAGCCACAAGAGCCGCACAGATGCCGCCGATGGTGTGCGCAATGATGGCCTTCGGCGTCAGTTCACGATAACCTAAAGAGTCGAGCATGGCGGTGTGTGTGCTCAGATAGCCGCTCCAACACATGCCAATGGCGGTGAACACTGCGATGGCATTACCGTCGGCCCATCCCTGCTGCAGGAAATTGGGTACCAATGAAAGTGCGGCTCCGACGGCTCCAAGGGCTGTGATGGGGAAGGCTATCTGGTGGGGATCAGTCAAACCGAACACCCAATTGAAAAACCAGTCTATTTTCCCTGCAAGGGCCGGCAAAATCTCAATGCCTTCGTAGGCTGCACCTGTGAATGTTCCGTCGGCAGAGGGACCGAAGGTGAGAATCATCACGAGTGTAGAGATGACAAGCACACCAGGGATGATGGCCAGTCCCACGTCTACACCCGTACGTCCGCCGTCGAGCAGGGAGTTAAGGGTGCGGATGAACACGCTCTTGCCGTGCTTCAAGTCTTCTTCTATCTGGTTTTCCACATCTTTTGCCTTGGCTACATCCTCAAATTTATACCTCGGATGGGCTTTAATCACGAAATACTGCATGAAGCGTGTGGAAACGATACATCCACAGAAAGCTCCAAACAGTCCGATGAACGGCTCAAGGTAGAATCCTTGTCCCACCATGTAGACAATCACGATGAGGCCCATGCCAAAGGCGGTACCGAAATTGGTGAGCGAAATGAATTGGTATTTCTTGAAATAGCTGCTGAATCGCTTATCCTGCGATAGCGAGATGATGGCGGGATTGTCGGACAGAAACGTCATGACAGCACCCAATGAAGCCACACCGGGCAGGTTGAAGAGCGGTCGCATCAAAGGGCGCAGAATCTTCTCAAGCATGTCGACGACGCCGAATTCTACAAAAAGTTTGCTGATGGCACCGGTGATGACACAGACGGCCATCAGATAGAAACAGGTATTAAGCAGCAGGTCGTGAGCGGTGTGCATGATGGTGTTAAGCATTGGAGCCGCTCCCATTTTCATGCCAATACCTCCGAAGAGTGCTATAATGATGAGAAAACAGGTGATGCCCGACGGCACTTTGTTGACCTTCTTGTTGAAATAGTTGTTGATGACAGATTTCATGGTAATGCGTGATTTTTGGCTGCAAAGATAATGATTATTCTCAAAATAAGCAAGAAAAGACAATTTTTTCATAAAAAAAGAGTGAAAACCTTTGTTTTTCCGTCGAATTGCCGTAACTTTGCAGCTCGTTATGATGAATATGAAGAAAATCGTAGCATCTCTCTGTCTGGCAGCACTGCTCACAGGTTGTGCGCAAGAGTTCACGAAAGTGTATAAGTCTACCGACAGTGATTATAAGTATGAATATGCCAAGGAGTGCTTTGCCAACGGTAAGTATGCCAAGGCTATCTCGCTGCTCGAAGGGTTGGTGACCATCCAAAAAGGTACCGACAACGGGCAGGAGTGCTTGTATATGCTGGCCATGGCTGAGTATTGCAACCGCGACTGGCAGACGGCATCGGAGTATTTCAAGAAATACTATTCTTCCTATCCTAAGGGAAAATATGCCGAGATGGCTTCTTTCTTTACAGGAGAGAGTTACTATCAGAGCACCCCTGAGCCCCGTCTAGACCAGACGGGAACCATCCTGGCCATCAATGCTTATCAGGAGTTCCTCGACCTCTTCCCCGATGCAAAGAACAAGGATTTGGCACAAGAGCGGCTGTTCGAACTGCAAGACAAGCTCGTAAAGAAAGAACTGCTCTCAGCTCAGCTGTATTACAATCTTGGCACGTATTTCGGCAATTGTACCAGTGGTGGCAGCAACTACGAGGCTTGCATCGTGACGGCACAGAATGCCATCAAGGACTATCCTTACACGAAGATGCGCGAGGAATTCGCCGTGCTCATCATGAAGAGTAAGTATGAGTTGGCACGCCAGAGTGTATTGGCCAAGAGACTGGAACGTTATCGCGATGCTGAGGATGAGTGTTATGGTTTCATCAATGAGTACCCCGACAGTAAGGAGCGTGCCAATGCCGAGAAGTATATTGAGGTCTGCAAAAAACATATCAGCGGACAGGTTGAGGAAGACGATTATTAGAAGTAGGACTAAAAAATGAAATAAATAAAGATGGATTACAAAAAGTCAAAAGCACCCGTTAACACGGTGACCCGCAACATCATGGATCTTTGCAAGGAAACTGGAAATATCTATGAGAGCGTGGCCATCATTGGTAAGAGAGCTAATCAGATTTCCGTTGAGATCAAGAGCGACCTGAGCAAGAAACTGGCTGAGTTCGCCTCGTATAACGATTCACTTGAAGAAGTGTTCGAGAATCGCGAGCAAATAGAGATCTCTCGCTATTATGAAAAGTTGCCGAAACCCTCTTTGCTGGCTACACAGGAGTTCGTCGACGGCAACGTCTATTTCCGTGACCCTTCTAAAGAGAACGCAAAGGAATGATACAACGTAAGCAAACTCTTTTCCTGATTATTGCGTTGGTGCTTGACATCGTTTGTCTGTGCCTGCCCATCGGACGTCTACACTTTCAGGGAATGGAGGCAGATGCATTGATGACCAATCTGTGGATTCAGATGGCCGACGGTTCGCGCCAATTTACGGTGTGGTATCTCTTCGTGCTCCTTCTGCTGGCTTGTCCCGTGACGTTGTGGGCTATCTTCAGCTATAAGAACCGTCTTTTTCAGATGCGACTGTGTCTCCTCTGCATGTTGCTGACGGCACTATGGTATGCTGGCTTCTGTGCCGTGAAGTTCATTTTGGCTCCAGAGATGGCTGCCGACGTGCAACCAGGTGTGGCTTTCGTCCTCCCCTTCGTGTCGCTTGTGTTCTACTATTTGGCACGTCGAGGAGTAAAAGCCGATGAAGCCTTAGTGCGCTCCATGGACCGAATCAGATGAATAGATAATGTCTATTTCACTTGCTTATGAATAGACTACTTGAAAAACTGGGTAATTTATATTTTACCCGTAGGGCGCTTCCCTATTGGTGTATTTTGTTGTTTGACTGTCTGGTAGTACTGCTGTCAGGTGTGATATGTTATGCATTGGATCGTGGTATTGATGAGACGGTTAGGAAGTTCCTGCCGTTGCTTGGCACACTATGCTTCTATCTGATATTCTATCTGATAGGTTTCCGAACAATGAAGACCTATCAGGGCGTGTTGAGATACTCCACATTTACCGACCTTTCACGTGTAGGTCTCGCAACACTCATCGGTGCCGGCGCCATTGGCGTGCTTCGCATCTTCTTCCATGCAGATAAGTGGTTCTCGTGGATGGTACCTGTGCGAGTGAAGGAATTGGCTTTCACGTTTATCCTTTCTACCACCGTGATGTGCGCCATGCGTGTACTGGTGAAGTTCTTCCATGATTTGATTCTTCGCGACAAGGATACGAAACGCGTATTCATCTATGGAGTCCGTGAAGGTGGTCTCATTTTGGCCAAAAGCATTAAGATGGAAAGTCCTTTGCGTTTCTCGCTGAAAGGTTTTGTGACGGACAACGATGAGATGATGGGGCATCTGCTGATGGGTGTCAAAGTGTATCGGAATGACGATCATCTGGTGGAGCACATGAAACGACTGGGAGTGAAAACTCTGTTAGTGTCACCGTTGAAGAATAAGGACTTCGCCAACAATCCTGCCATGAGCGACCGTCTGCTTCAGGCGGGTGTTTCGGTGTATACCATTCATTTGGCTCAGAAATGGGATGGCAAGAGTGACATTACCGCTTCTGAGCTTCGTGAGATTCAGATTGAAGACTTGCTGCCACGTGAGGAAATACAAGTTGACATGGAGGCCGTGGGGCGGATGCTCCGTGGCCGTCGTATCCTGATAACAGGTTCGGCAGGTAGTATCGGTTCGGAGATGGTGCGCCAGATAGCGAAGTTCGACCCTGAGCGCCTGATCCTGATTGACGAGGCAGAGACACCTCAGCACGATATTCGCCTGATGATGGCACGTGATTTCCCCGGCGTGAAGTCAGAGGGCATTGTGACCAGCATCACGAAGCATCGTCGGATGGAGAGTCTTTTCCGTGCTTATAAACCCGACTATGTCTTCCATGCTGCTGCCTACAAGCATGTACCCATGATGGAAGACAACCCGAGTGAGGCCGTTCAGAACAACATCGACGGAACGCGTGTGCTTGCCGACCTGAGTGTAAAATACGGCGTCAAGAAGTTTGTCATGATTTCAACCGACAAGGCTGTGAATCCCACAAATGTGATGGGATGCTCGAAGCGTATTTGTGAAATCTACGTACAATCGTTGGACAAGGCTATCAAGGATGGCAAGGTGCAGGGCACTACTCAATTTGTCACCACACGTTTCGGCAATGTGTTAGGCTCGAACGGTTCGGTGATACCGCTGTTCAAGGAACAGATTAAGAAGGGCGGTCCTGTGACGGTGACACATCCTGACATCATCCGTTTCTTCATGCTCATACCGGAAGCCTGTAAGCTGGTGCTTGAAGCTGGAACTATGGGCAAAGGAGGTGAGATTTTTGTGTTCGACATGGGACAGCCCGTGAAGATTGCCGAGCTGGCAGAGCGTATGATTCGGTTGAGTGGTGCAAAGAACGTGGAAATCAAGTACACAGGATTGCGTGATGGTGAAAAACTCTATGAAGAGGTGCTGAACGATCAGGAGATTACAAAGCCGACATTTAACGCGAAAATCAAGATAGCTCAGGTTCGCGAATACGATTATGAGCAGGCCAAGGTTGAGATTCAGGCTCTGATAGACCAAAGCTATCTGTACGACGACATGGAAACGGTGAGGAAAATGAAGGCTATCGTACCGGAGTACAAGAGCCAGCACTCGAAATACGAGAGTCTCGACAAGTAATAACGACCGTTAGAGAACACAAAAAAGCGGTACTTTCCGAAATGGAAGGTACCGCTTTTGTTTTGCGTGTTGTGGGCACGAACAAATGACTCATTCTTGCCCACAACAGATTCGTCTTAGATGCCGAGCTTCTTGCGGATGTCCTTGGGAATGGCGTTCTTGTTCACGAGATAATCCATGGTCTTCAGGGCGATGAAGTTCTTGGTCATGTACCATGTGCCTTTGTAGTCGCCATACTCACCCCATGAGTTCTTCACCATGTAGTACTCCTTGCCATTTTGGTCCTTGGCAAGGCCGTAGATGTGCATTCCGTGGTCGTCGGTCAGTTCCCAGTTGTCGAAGCCTTCCTGGCGCAGTTCCTGTGTAGGAACAATCTCAGGAGCGTCAATGCCCAGAGAGTCGAGCTTCGACTTCTTATCAGCAGCGGTGAGCTTCAGCCACTTGGCGGCATCGGAACCTGTCAGTGACTGGGCAGCCTTCGTGTCGTAGGCAATGCCAAGACCCTTGCGGGTGAAACCTTCTTCACTGACGTCGCCACCCCATGCGATGGTGTAGCCGTTGGCCAGAGCGTTGTCGATGATGCGCATCATTTCGTCCATCGGCACATTGTAGCTGCGGTCCCAACGCCAGTTGTCCTGAACCTCCACGGGGAAAGCGGTGTAGAAGGGATGGTGGGTGTAGCTGGTGATGCTCACATAGTCGTCCCAGTTCACGCCGAGGCTCTGTGCGAATGACATCGGTGTGTACTTCTTACCCTCATAGACAAACTCTGTGGGGCATTCGCCCAGATAGGCGTCAAGAATACCCTGCAAGCCAGGCTTCCACTGGTTAGAGATTTTCTTGGCACTGCTCTTGGCAACAGCGGCCACATACGGCTCCATCACTGAGAAGAACTCGTTGAAGTTGGCCAGAGAGTCGCCCTGTAGTGAGCCGGGGAAAGGCATGGCGTTGTCGGGGCAGATACCGTGACGCTTGATGATGTCCAGCACGTCACCTGCCGAACCACCCTGTGCAAACTGGCTGTCGCCATGCATGCGAACGGTCAGGATAGCACGCTCCATGTAGTCCTTGTTGCATACGAACATCTCGCAGAGGTCAACGCTCTTGCCGGTGGCCTTGAGGATTTCACTCTCGAAGAAGCTCAATGTAGAGTAGGCCCAGCAGGTTCCAGAGCGGTTCTGGTCCTTGATGCTTGTGATGGGCAGTTCCTTGATGGTTGTAAACACAGGCTTCTTGGAGTTTTCTGCCTTGTCCTGTGCCATTGCGCCTGTGGCGACCATTGCCATGAGCGCGATTGCTAACATTTTCTTCATTACTCTTAAGTTTTTAGAAATTTAGATTACTTATAATAAACTCAGTTTGTCTTGCTTGAGTAAGCTTTCGTTTTATAGGTTTTCAGCCATAAAAGCCTCCACGTCTTTCGGGTGGTAGGGAATGATGTTGTCGCCGAGGAAGCGGCAACCGTCTTTGGTGATGAGGATGTCGTCTTCCAGTCGGATACCGCCAAAATCCTTGTAGGTCTCCACCAGTTCGTAGTTGATGAAGTCCTTGTGCAGTCCCTGCGAACGCCAATCGTCGATGAGGTCGGGAATGAAATAGATGCCCGGTTCATCGGTCATGACAAATCCTTCCTGCAGACGCTTGCCGCAGCGCAGGGCATTGGTGCCGAACTGTGTGCTGGGCTGTATCTCTTCGTCGAAGCCGACGTAGTTTTGTCCGAGTCCTTCCATATCGTGAACATCGAGACCCATCATGTGGCCAAGACCATGAGGTAGGAACATGGCGTGGGCTCCTGCTTGTACGGCAGCCTGAGTGTCGCCCTTCATCAGACCTAATTCCTTGAGTTTCTCCGTCATCAGCCGGCATACGTTCATGTGCACATCGTACCAGAGCACACCGGGCTTTGCCACTTCAAGGGCATAGTCGTGGCAGGCCTCCACAATGCTGTAGATCTCCAGCTGTTTCTGTGTGAACTTTCCATTGACGGGGAAGGTGCGGGTGTTGTCCGAACAGTAGTTCTCCTTGTTTTCAGCACCTGCATCGCAAAGAGCCAAACGTCCGCTTTCCAGGATGTTGTAAGAGGGATTACCGTGCATAATCTCTCCATGCTGTGTGAAAATCGTTGCAAAGCTCTCGTGCTCGCCCAGCGAGTGGGCCATGCCGTTCACCTGTCCGCCAACGTACTTCTCTGTCAGTCCCGGACGGGTCATTTGCATGGCGTGGGTGTGCATCCTGTAGCCGATGGCACATGCCTTTTCTATCTCGGCAATCTCTATATCGGTCTTGCATTGGCGCATGGAGATGACGGCCTTGATGAGTTCCACCGAGGCCGCTTCCTTTTGTTGGGAAGGATGAATGCCCAGCAAGTCCATGATCTGAATCTTGGTGTCGTAGCGATAGGGTGGGAGGAAGTGAACCTTGCGGCCGGTATTGTGGGCTTTGTCGCAAATGGCTTTCAGCTCTTTCATGGGAGCGGTAGCAGTGATGCCTGTTTGTGCGGCCATATCGCTGACGCTGTCCACTGATCCGTACCAAACGATGTCTTCAATGTCGATGTCGTCGCCTATGAGCATTTCTGTGGCGTTGTCGATGTCAATAACGCCCACCAGACCATCACGGCGCAGACCAAAGTAGTAGAGGAACGACGAGTCCTGTCGGAAAGGATAGTACCCATTGGCGGGATAGTTGCAGGGCGATTCGTTGTTTCCGAACAATACGATGACGCCATTGCTCATGCGTTTCCTGAGTTCTTCACGGCGTTGGGTATAGATTTCTTTGTTAAACATACTTTAGGTTTAGTTATTTTTCGGGTTAAAGATTCTTCTATTGATCGAAATAGGCTTCCAGTTCGTTGCGGGCGCTGCCCTCGCTGTTTGGCAGGTCGCGAATAATCACACCGTGTTCGAGCAGGGCAATGCGGTTGCTGATGTCCACAGTATGTGCCAGGTTGTGGCTACTGATCAAGACGGTGGCTCCTATTTCCTGTTGGTGTTGCTTGAGCAAGTGTTTCAGGTTGTTCTGGCTCGAGGGATCGAGGAAGTTGAACGGCTCGTCAAGAATCACCAATTGCGGACGGTTCATCAGGGTAGAGATGATTCCCACCTTTTGCTTGTTTCCGGCAGAGAGGTTGCGGATGAGTTTCTTCTGTCCCAGCACCTCACCGTTCATGAAATGCTCGAAGTCCTTTAGGCGCTCCTCCACGGCATGCTTGTCCATGCCGTTCACCTTGCCGATGAATTGGAAATACTCCTCGGGTGTGAGGAAATCGATGAGAAATCCCTCGTCGATATAGGCACCGGTATATGTCTTCCAATCCTCCGATAAGGCAGGGTTCACCACGACGGGAGCTCCTGTCGGTTCCTGCTCATTGGCGGGAAGGGTGATGGCCACTTGGCCTTCGTCAGCCTTGATGAGGTCGAGAATGAGGCGGAAAAGGGTCGTCTTTCCGGCACCGTTGTTGCCGACCAGTCCTAACATATCGCCATCACGGATGGTGAACTCGTTGATGTCGACGGCAGTCTTCTCGCCGAAACTCTTCTTCAGGTTTTCTATTCGGATGTTCATACTTCTACGTTTATTGCGGATGGTGTAGGTCAATCAGCAGAGAGTGACCTACACCATCAATTTGGTTATACTATGCCGCGACCGTGGCAGTTCTTGAACTTCTTGCCGCTACCGCAAGGACATGGGTCGTTGCGACCTGGCATCTTGTCTTTGCGGATGGGTATGCGGTTCACTTGTTGTTGTGGACCACGTGTGTCGTGCTGTGCAGCGGCCTGCTGGTTTTTGTCAACCAGCTGCTCCTCCTGAAGGTCATCTTTCTGTTCGTTATAGCGTTGTGAGCGTTGCTCCGGTGCAGCCTCACGCACTTCTCCCTGCTGGATTTCGGGTATCTGGGCGCGCATGAGGATGCTGCAGATGCGGTCGTTCATGTCGTTCACCATATTGTCGAACAGCGTGGCACTCTCCAGTTTGAAGATCACCAGCGGGTCTTTCTGCTCGTAGCTGGCGTTCTGCACACTATGGCGCAACTCGTCGAGGGCACGCAGGTTTTCCTTCCAGCAGTCATCGATGATGTGGAGCAAGATGCTCTTCTCAAACTGCTTCACCACCGACTTGCATTCTGTGTCGTAGGCTTCCTGTAGATTGCACGGGATGTTGTACATACGCTTGCCGTCGGTGACGGGCACCATAATGCGTTCGTAAAGGCTTCCCTGATTCTCGTACACTTGCTTAATGACGGGCCAGCCCACCGTGCGGATGCGTTCCGTCTTGCGATTGAATGCCTCCATCACAGCCTGGAATGAGTCCTCTGCCAGTTTGTCGTGGTTGTCATTAATAAATTGTTCGCGCGTGAAGGGACACTCCATTGCGAAGATCTTGATGAATCCTTCGGTGCAACCCTCATAGTCGTTGTTCTCGATGATGTTCACCACGCGATCCCAGAGAATGTTGGCAATGTCCATGCCGATTCGCTCCCCCATCAGGGCGTGGCGACGTTTCTCATAGACTACGGTACGCTGCTTGTTCATCACATCGTCGTATTCCAACAGGCGTTTACGGATACCGAAGTTGTTTTCCTCCACTTTTTTCTGTGCGCGCTCAATACTCTTGGTAATCATACCACTCTCGATACGCTCACCTTCCTTGAAGCCCATGCGGTCCATCATGCCGGCAATACGCTCACTACCAAACAGACGCATCAGCTTGTCTTCCATAGAGACGTAGAAGACGGAGCTACCTGGGTCTCCCTGACGTCCGGAACGTCCTCTGAGCTGACGGTCCACACGGCGGCTCTCATGTCGTTCGGTACCGATGATGGCCAAACCTCCAGCAGCTTTCACCTGGTCGGAGAGCTTGATGTCGGTACCACGACCGGCCATGTTTGTGGCGATGGTCACGGCTCCGAGTCCGTTGGTGCTCTGACCGGCGTTGGCCACGATGTCGGCTTCCTTTTGGTGGAGTTTAGCATTCAGCACCTGATGCGGTATGTGGCGGAGGTTGAGCATGCGCGAAAGGAGTTCGGAAATTTCCACCGAGGTGGTACCCACCAGCGTGGGTCGTCCACTATTGCGCATAGCCTCAATCTCTTCAATCACGGCGTTGTACTTCTCGCGTGCTGTCTTATAGACGCGGTCATCCTGGTCGTTGCGGATTACGGGGCGGTTGGTAGGAATCTCCACCACGTCGAGTTTGTAGATGTCCCAGAATTCACCAGCCTCCGTCGAAGCCGTACCCGTCATACCTGCCAGTTTATGGTACATGCGGAAATAGTTCTGCAAGGTGATGGTGGCGAAGGTCTGCGTGGCCTCCTTCACTTTTACATGCTCCTTGGCTTCCACAGCCTGATGCAGACCATCGCTCCACTGGCGGCCTTCCATGATACGTCCTGTCTGCTCGTCGACGATCTTCACCTCGCCGTCTATTACGACATATTCGTCGTCTTTGTTGAACATCGTGTAAGCCTTGAGAAGCTGTTGAAGTGTATGTACACGCTCGCTCTGTACACCATAATGGCTCAGCAGTGCATCTTTCTTTTCCAGACGTTCTTCATCGCTGAGGTTTTCGTTCTCCAGTTGCGACAACTGGCTGGTGATATCGGGCAGCACGAAGAGCTCGGCATCGTTCACCTGTTGTGCCAGCCAAGCGGTTCCCTTGTCGGTGAGGTCGCAAGAATTGAGTTTCTCGTCCACTACGAAGTAGAGGGGTTCCACACATTCCGGCATGCGTCGGTTGTTGTTCTCCATGTAGTGTTCCTCGGTCTTCAGCATGCCAGCCTTGATGCCTTCCTCTGAGAGGAATTTGATCAGGGGCTTGTTCTTAGGCAGCGCTTTATGCGAACGGTAGAGGCTAAGGAATCCTGCATCGAGCGTTTCTTGGGCTTCCTTCTTCTGGCCCTCCTCCAAGAGTCGTTGTCCTTCTGCGATTTTCTGCTTGGCATCTGAGAGAAACTGTGTGGCCAGCTGACGTTGCACACCCACGAGTTTTTCCACCAAAGGTTGGTATTGCTCAAACATCTGGTCGTCGCCGTTGGGCACAGGACCAGAAATGATAAGTGGCGTACGGGCATCGTCGATCAACACGGAGTCCACCTCGTCGACGATGGCGTAGTTGTGGCGACGCTGCACGAGGTCTTCAGGCGAAATGGCCATGTTGTCTCGCAGGTAGTCGAAGCCAAATTCATTGTTCGTACCGAACGTGATGTCGGCCTGATATGCCTTGCGACGTTCCATCGAGTTGGGGCGGTGTTTGTCGATACAGTCAACGCTCAGGCCGTTGAACATATAGAGCGGTCCCATCCACTCAGAGTCACGCTTGGCGAGGTAGTCGTTCACCGTCACCACATGCACACCGTTGCCTGTCAGCGCGTTGAGGAACACGGGCAGGGTGGCCACGAGGGTCTTACCTTCACCCGTCGCCATTTCGGCAATCTTTCCTTGGTGCAACACCTCACCGCCAAAAAGCTGTACGTCGTAGTGGATCATCTCCCACTTTAGGTCGTTGCCACCTGCTGTCCAATGGTTGTGATAGAGGGCCTTGTCGCCTTCTATGGTGATGAAGTCCTTCTTCGGGTCTCCGGCCAGTTCGCGGTCGAAGTCGGTAGCCGTGACGACGGTCACCTCATTCTCGGCGAAACGGCGAGCCGTTTCCTTCACAATGCTGAAGGCTACGGGCATCACGTCGTTTAGGGCGCGCTCGTAGATCTCCAGGACTTCCTTGTCAATCTTGTCAATCTGGTTGAAAATCTCTTCGCGCTCGTCGATAGGTGTGTCCTCAATCTTGGCCTTCAGTTCTTCGATTTTGGCTTTCTGCTCTTTTGCAGAATCCTGAACGTAGGCTTGGATTTCTTTTGTTTTAGCGCGCAATGCATCGTTGTCGAGAGCCTGAATCTCAGGATAGGCTTTCTTCACCTGCTCCACAAGCGGCTGAATGAGCTTCATGTCACGGGTAGACTTGTCACCGAACAACGACTTCAAAAAACTATTTAAACTCATGATACTGTTTATTGATTTCAAAATTCCGTGCAAAGGTACAACAAAAAAATGTAACCCATGCATATTTCACTAAATTTAAGGTATGTTCGATGAATTGTAACTACTCAGCACCCCGTCAATGCTCCCTCCTACATGAGGTAACTTTAAATTCCGTCAGAACAAGAAGAGCGCTTCATGTTCTGACGGAGTCTTGAAAGGGTGTGGTTGACTCTTCCGATGGTTAGAACTTGGCACGCACACCGGCTGAGAAGATACCTTGCTCGCCAGTACCCAACTCTACGAATCCGCGTACCTGCTGACCACCGAATTCGAAGCCGAGCACGGAAACTTGCCAGTTTACGTGAAATTCAGAATCGTTGTCGTCGTTTCCTGTTGTATTGTCCATCTTTTCTGTGCGTAGGGTGGCGCCAAAACCAAGCTTTGAGTACAGGCCGAAATGGCTCTTGCGTAGCCAGTCGAATTTCACGGCTGGCATCAGGGTGAAGTAGTTGTTCTTGATCTCTCCGTCCTTGCCGTCGCTCTTACTGCCCAGGTAGTAGTCTTGTTTCATCGATCCGTAGGCGGCAATGGCACCCACGCCGAGCCAAGGCTTCACATGATAGAAGTACTCCACTGAGAGGGGGCCGAAGAACTTATCGTTGTCGGTTCTTTCGCCGACGATTGCTCCACCAATGTTCTCATAGATGTCGAGAATGTCGGAGTTTGACAGCCATCCGTAGCTGATGGCAATCTCCTGCTTGTAATCTTCACTCTGTGCATTCACACTCATAGTAGCCATCAAGGCGGCTATAGCCATTAGATAAAACTTTTTCATTCTTTTGTCTTTAAAACAATTAATAATGCTATTGAATCTTTATTTCGTCAGAAATGTTGAGCAAAAGTACTCATAAAATCTAAAGTAAACAAATTTTTTTCTGCTTTATTTCTTTTTTGCATGTCATTCTTGTAGGATTTGTCATGATGCGTCTGCTTTTCCTTCTTTTTTGCCAGACATGGCATTTCCAGAATGCTGAGTGGCTGGCGAATGGCAGAAAATGCGTTAATCTTCGCAAAATGTTCGTTTGTTTGCAACGGAATGCCTACCTTTGCGGCGTAAAACAATAAAAATATGAACAGAAAATTATGGATGATGGTCATGGCCACAATGATGGTGGCATGTCCAATGCAGGCACAGGAGGATAGTGGCATCGGCGAAGCGGTGTCGAAAGTCTGGAACAACACCAAGAAAAAGGTGCGCAATTCCACACGCCGTGTGAAAGAAAACTTCAACATCAACGATGCAGCTGCCGATCTCCGTGAGATAGAAGGTCATAAGTACATGCAACTCTATCGGCAGGATTTGTACAAGGGTGCGGAAGCCACCGATTTCAAGGAACAATGCATGATGGAGTTCCAGCGGAAATATCCCGAAGTGGAGGTGATGTCGTGTGTCATTCCGCAAGCCGATTGGGAAAATTCCACCATACGTTCAGCTACGGGAAAGGTGAAGAAATATGCCAAAATCATGTATTGCTATATACTTGCCAAGGACGGCAGCGATGGTTTTATCAACGCGCGTTTCTCCTTCCGCCAACTGAAAAAGGTGGGCGGTAAATGGAAGAACGATGCATCAAACTGGCCTAACTGGGAACGTACGGATGTGATGACGCCTGATGTGTACAAGCAATTGAAAAATGAATGATTAGCAATTGGTTATGGGATTTTTGAAAAGCTTATTTACGGGTAAGGTAGAGACGCAACAGGAACAGCAAGAGAACGATGCACAGCGGAAGTTCGACATCTTGAAGTTCGATGGCGTAAAGGCTCTGAAGTTTCACGATATGGTGCAAGCCGAGCGCTGTCTTGTGGCAGCTTTGGAAATCAAGGACGACCTGGAAGTGCGCGACTATCTCTCGCAGGCGTTCATCCAAAGCGCACAGTTCGACGAGGCCATGGAAGAACTCGAAGTGCTCTTGCGCGCAGAACCCTCCAACCAGGATTTGCTGATGCGTATGGTGCAAGTGGCTTTCCTCAAGGAAGACTATGAACAGATGGGGCAGCTCTGCCAACAAGCCATCGACTTGGAAGGCAGCAGCCCGACATTCAAATATATGTATGCGCGTGCGAAGCAGGGCCTTGGGCTGAATGCTGAAGCGCTGGAATGGCTCGACAAAACCATAGCTGAGAACGAGCGAATCATGGACGCCCACCTTTTGCGAGGTGATCTACTGCTCGAAATGAACAGGAATGATGAGGCTGAAAAAGAGACCAAGTGGCTCTTGGAGCGTTTCCCTGACAATGAAGACGTGCTGATGCTCGTGGTTCATGTGCAGCAGGCGCAAGGGCAATTGGCCGAGGCCATCGCCACCTGTGGGCAAGTGGTCGACCTCAATCCCTTCAATATCCAGGCTTATCAGGAGCGGGCGGCTCTTCGTGAAAAGACCGGCGATGCCGCCGGGGCTGCCGAAGATTTGCGCTTGGCCGCAGATATGGCACCTGAAGGCACCTCAGAAGACATCGAGCAACAGGTAAACCAAGCCTACCGAAATACCAATCCTTTCGGGATGTAATCATAAGGGTTGAACCGATGGACATTCTACTGAAAAAGATGGATATGGGACGACCCGCCTTCAGAGCAGGTGGGGGAGATCTCCCCTTTGTGATTGCTGGTCCGTGTTCGGCAGAGAGCGAAGAGCAGGTGCTCACCACCGCAACTCAGCTGGCGGGTGGGGGATGTCGCTATTTCCGCGCCGGTGTGTGGAAACCGCGCACCAAACCCGGTTGCTTCGAAGGGCACGGCGAGAAGGCTTTGCCTTGGCTAAAGGAAGTGAAAAAGCAAACGGGCATGCACGTGCTGACTGAAGTGGCTACGCCTGAACATGTGGAGCAATGCCTGAAACATGGTATCGACATGTTGTGGGTAGGCGCTCGTACGGTGACTAACCCTTTTGCCATGCAGGCCTTGGCCGACAGCCTGCGAGGAGTGGACATCCCCATTCTGGTGAAGAATCCAATGAATCCCGACCTTGAACTGTGGATCGGTGCTCTGGAGCGCCTCTATGTGGCAGGTGTCTGTCGGTTGGGAGCCATCCATCGGGGCTTTTCCATCTACGACGCCCATGTCTATCGCAACTCCCCCATGTGGCAGATTCCCATCGAGTTGCGCCGTCGTTTGCCAGACCTTCCTATCTTCTGCGACCCCAGCCATATCGGTGGGCATCGTGAACTGATAGCCGTGTTGAGCCAGCAGGCTATGGACATGGGATTCGATGGACTTTTTGTGGAAACCCATTGTCGGCCCGATGAGGCGTGGAGCGATGCTGCCCAGCAGATAACACCAGAAGAACTTTGCGTCATCCTTCGGTCGCTGGTTATTCGCAACAACAAAAACGTTTCCGAAGGCATCAATCAGTTGCGCGAACAGATCGATCTGCTCGACGACCGTCTGTTGGAGGTATTGGCTGAGCGAATGAAACTTTGCCGGGAGATTGGTCACATGAAGAAAGAGAGCAACATGACCGTGGTGCAGCCACAACGCTACAACGAGATGCTCAACAAGCGCAGCATCCAAGGCGTTTTGGGCGGCATGGACGAGGAGTTCATCCGTCGCGTATTCAAGGCCATTCACGAAGAAAGTGTGCGCCAGCAAATCGAAATCATCAACCGTTAAACAAGTTGTAAAAGCCCCTGAGACCATCTCCATCCATGGAGGCCATTCATCGTTTCTCCAATTTCTTGTATTCCTTTTTGGTAAGTTTTAGGAATGATCCGTGTTGGGGAGCCGTAACCCCCTGAATGTCCTCTGGGTCGTGGAAATTGCGCAGATACTTATCGGCCTTGCAGATGCGGTAGCGATGCGGGTTCGATGAATACTCCACATAGCCCACGCGCCAAGTTGAGTCGCCGATGAGTTGGAAGGCCGATGGTCCCTCGCAGGCTTTCTTCCCCTCGAAACTCACGTAGTCCGTCTCGTCGGGCTCGGGATAAGGTCCCGTCAGGCTTTTCGACGAAGTGGTGAAAATGGCCGGTTTGCCCCCTTCTTTCTTGATCATGATATGGAAGCAGCTGTCGGCCGCCACATAGTTGATGTCGGTGTCGATGGTGGCGTAGCCCCAGTCGATGAGCAGTTGAGGTCGGGTGAGCCGTGTAAAGGAACGGTCGGCGTAGGAATAGAAAATGCGGTCGTAGGTATCCTCCTCGCTGTTCAGAAGCGAGTAATACACGAAATAGCCGCCCCGTTCGCCGTTCTTCCAGGTGTAGTCTGGATCCCAGAGCACCTGTGGAGCCCACACGCGGCAGATTTTGGAGTAGTCGCGGTAGACGTCGGGTCGGCCGTCGTCCATGAACACCTCCATGCCCAGCCGGAAGTCAACGGTCGTGCTGGTCCAGTTCACCAGGTCGTCGCTCTTCAGCAAGTCGATGCCGTAGTTGTTCCACACCCCGCTGTTGTGCCAGCACATGTCAGTCGTGACCATCACAAACGACTGTCCGTCGTGGGCGCGGGCAATGTAGGCATCGCGCGCGCCATGTTCAATGCGCGAGAGCGCTTCCGTGTCGTACATCGCTTTTCCCCCGTTCACATCCTTCCAATTCACGCCATCGCGACTCAGGGCAAAGGCCGTCCATTCGCCGTCGTCGCTCATGTGGCAATACAGATATCCGTAGGGCTTCTCCACTTCCACCTGAGCCGTCGTCGAAAGGGCGACAGCATGGCTCATCATCATGGCCAGCATCCATGCTTTTGGTTTCACACTTTTCATCTTCATGGGCATGTAGGGACTATTAAAACTGTTTACAAAAATAGTGATTTATCAAAAAAGTTTCTCATTTTTGTGCCAAATATTAGGATAGTTTAATGAAAAAATCAGTATCTTTGCACCCTAAAAACAGAATGCTTGATGAAAGATACAAAGGATTATCGCGTGTTGGCCTTCGATGCCGACGACACACTATGGGACTGTCAGACCCACTTCGACAAGGCGCAGGCAGAACTGAGCCGCATCCTGGCTCCCTTTGCCGACGCCCGCAGGGTGGGTGAGGAACTGTTTGCTACGGAGCGGAAGAACCTGCCCCTGACGGGCTATGGCTGCAAAGCTTTCATCCTCTCGCTCATCGAGACGGCCATCCGCGTGAGCGGGGCAAGTACCACTGCCGACGAGATAGCACAAGTGATGGAAGCAGGAAGGCAGACGCTGTTGCTGCCAGCCACTCCGCTGCCGGGCGTGGAAGATACGCTGCAATGTATCAAGGACAGCAGACGTTTCCGAATGATACTCTTTACGAAAGGCGAACTGCTCGACCAGCAGAATAAACTCCGTCGGTCGGGGTTGAGGCGTTTCTTCGAGGAGGTGTACATCGTTTCGGACAAAACCGACGAGGAATACCGTCGCCTCTGCCGATTGGAGGACATCGCTCCCAGGGATCTGACAATGGTGGGCAATTCCTTCAAGTCGGACATCGAACCTGTGTTGCGTTTGGGTGGTCGGGCTTTCTACATTCCTTTCCATGCCACTTGGCAATTAGAAAAAGCCGATGAGTATGAACATCATCGGCTCTTTCGCCTGGAGCGTTTCGCTCAACTGATTACTTATTTGTAAACGCTGCTTTCAAATCATATAGCGGTGATGCCTGTTTTGTAAACGGCTTGCAGATTCTATCGTGGCGAGAAGACAACGGTGAATGTTTTCTCGCCATATTTCACCTGATATTGCGGAAGTGCACGAGCGCTACGGCTCCAGCTGTCGACGCCACCCACACCAGCATGCTCGCCATCGAGGAAGAGGTTGGTGTAGCGCGAGCGGTCCATCTGCTCAGGATGGCGCTGTTCTTTGTCGTCGCCGTCGTTCAGCGTCTCGACGTCGTAATGGAGAGCTGAGGCGTAGAAGGGTGCGTCTGATGTCACCTTCAGGCCGAAGCCCTCGCCGTCGGTCTGCTGCCACCAGCGCATGTCGGCCTTGGTACCTGTCTCTTGTGGGCGGATGTAGGGGTAGAACTGCTCGTCGGCGGTTTGGCTGTAGATGCCTATGCGTTGCGACTCCTTGCGGTCGCAGTAGCTTTCAATGGGTCCGCGGCCGTAGAACAGGCTCTTGTCCATCGTGTAGGGAAGTTGCATCACCAAGCCGAAACGGAACATCGGAGGAATGTCAGAGAGGTTGGATGCGAGAGGTGTGAGGTGTGAGGTTACTTCAAGCTGACCGTTCGTCTTCAGCTGATAGGTCAGCGTGAGCGTGGCCTGAACGTCGGGCATGTTGTATTCGGCCACTACACGTCCTGCCTTCTTCTCTAAGCGAAGTGCTGTGAGGTTCATGGCGGGATTCTCCCAAATCTTGTATTCCTTGTTGATGCCGGCACCCATGTCGTTGTCGGTCACGGCACGCCAGAAGTTTGGTTTCATGGTGCCGCCGTCGCCCAGGATGCTCTTGCCGCCGACGAGATACTGGTTGATGAATCCCGTCTGTTGGTCGAAGCTGAGATAGACGTCGCGGTTGGCAAGCTCTAAGCCTGTCTTGCTCTTCTTCGCTTTCACCTTGCTCACGGCACGGTCGTCTATGCTGTTGTTGGTGGTCTGCATGGGTAGCAGAATCTGGCGATAGGCCACAATCTGGTTCTTCTCCATCAGCGGCTCTGCTTCTTTCAGGCGGAAGTCGATGTTGAGGAAAAGCTCCCCGGCTACGTTCTTTTTGAAGGGAATGGTGAACTCACGTGTCTGTTGCGGGGCAATGTCGAGTGTCGAGAACTCGCCCGTCTGCACTTCCTCACCGTCGGCAAGGAGCGTCCACACCATTTTCACGTTGCTCAGGTCGCGGAAGAAGTTCTCATTACGGACGCTGATCTTTCCGTTCCACAGGTCGACGGGCTCTGCCCAGATGTTTTGGTAGAAATAGCCCACTTCATACATCTGCGGGTTGGGCACGCGGTCGGGTGAGATGAGGCCGTTGCAGTTGAAGTTGTTGTCAGAGGCGTCGTATTCGTTGTAGTCGCCACCATAGGTGTATTCGATGAAGGATGAGGGATGCAGGGTGATAGATAAGGGATGTTGAGCGTTGGGTGATGGATGGCGATGGAGGGCCTGGTCAACGTAGTCCCAGATGAAACCGCCTTGGAACTTGGGGTATTTGCGAACGGCGTCCCAATATTCCTTGAAGCCTCCTGAGGAGTTACCCATGGCGTGGCTGTACTCGCAAAGGATGAGCGGCTTAGTGGACTCAGGGTTGTCGGCATATTTCGCGCACCATTCCTGCGAACTGTACATGGGGCATTGGATGTCGCTGTTGTCGCCACCCTGGGCACGTTCCCAATGAACAGGTCTTGACGGGTCGTAGCCCTTGATCCATTTGTTGGCGGCTGTGAAGTTCGGACCGTCGATGGTTTCGTTGCCCATGCTCCACATGATAATGCTCGGATGGTTGAAGTGTGCCTGCACGTTATGCTGGTTGCGCTCGAGTATCTGCTTGGAGAAGAGCGGTGTGTAGCTGAGCGCCTTGTCCTTGTGGTAGCCGAATCCGTGGCTTTCCTGGTTGGCCTCGGCGCAGAGGTAGATGCCGTATTGGTCGCACAGCTCGTACCACACGGGGTCGTCTGGATAGTGGCAGGTGCGAACGGCATTGATGTTGAACTGCTTCATGATGGTAATATCTTGAATCATACGCTCACGACTTACCACATATCCGCCGTCGGGATCCATCTCATGACGGTCGGCACCCTTGATGTAGATGGGTTGTCCGTTCACCAGGAGCTGGGCGTTTTTGAGTTCCACCTTGCGGAATCCCACTTTCTGGGTATAAGTTAACGAGGTGGGAGATAGGTTGGTTGACGTGTTGTTTGCATTAGCCTTCTTCTTTCCTTTCTTGACTTTAGCCTTGGCGGCAGGTGCAGGCTGTGTCTTTGCCACGAGTGTATAGAGGTAAGGTGTCTCGGCTGTCCACTTCTTCGGGTTGGCAACGGTCAGGGTGATTCCTCCCTGTCGGGGAGCCGACTCCTTCCAGCTGTCTATCTTGCCTGATGTGACGAGGTTGCCGTCGGCATCATAAAGCTCCAGCGCGAGGTTTGCCCGTCCTGTCATCAGCGCATTCACGCGCAGGGTACCATCCTGGTAGTTGTTCACCAAATCGGGTGTCAGGCGCAGGTCATCGAGATGGACCTCCTTATCGCGCGTATATAAATAGGTGTCGCGAGCCACACCCGAGAGTCGCCAGAAATCCTGGTCTTCGCACCATGAGCCGTCGCACCAGCGGAACACTTGGAAGGCGATGAGATTCTCGCCCTTATTTAAATAAGGTGTGATGTCAAACTCCGCAGCCACCTTTGAGTCCTCGCTATAGCCCACAAACTGTCCGTTCACCCACAGATAGA
Organism: uncultured Prevotellaceae bacterium; assembly: GCA_902801375.1. Classification (GTDB taxonomy): domain Bacteria; phylum Bacteroidota; class Bacteroidia; order Bacteroidales; family Bacteroidaceae; genus Prevotella. The sequence continues at coordinate 267,230 of CADCIB010000002.1, forward strand.
TGCACGAGGTGACGCTGCCGAAGTGGGCAATCACCTGTCTGCCGTCCCAGCTGTCGGGGATACTTACCTTGCGGCGATAGCTGCCCACATGATTGTCTTTCACGGGGACGGGCATCATCCACTTACCTTCTTGGTAGTAGTCCTTGCCTGGCATGTCGAAATGTCCGCGCCAGGCGAAACCTACGTTCACATAGACAGGGTCGCCGTAGCCGTTCACTTCCCAGATGCCGGGTACGGGGAAGTCTTTCCATTGCGAGTCGTTGAAGTCGGAGCGGAAGAAGTCGGTGGGTCGCTGGTCGGCATTCTCCACCCAGTTAAACCGCCAGTTGCCGTGCAGGGAAAGGAAGTTGTCGGATTGGGTGATGTCGCCTTTCCAAGCCACCTGTTCGTTCTCATAACCGAAAAAAGTGGTGTGTTTCGGCAAGGTGTTTACTGCGTTTACCGACATGTCCTGCCACTCGGTAAACGTCTGTGCCTGCGTGTTGCTTACGGCAAAGCACGCCAAGGCACTCATCAATAATAAATGCTTTTTCATGTTGTTGAGGGTATTGTTTTGATTCTACCTGCAAAGGTACATAATTATTTTGAGATTATGAAGCAATAGCGATAAAAATGTGAACAAATTGCTCAGAAAAGTGATAATCATGGGTTCCCCATCCGCTTCAGACATGTCCTAGTTCTGGCTGTTGGAGTGGTGGATTTGTCAAGAAAACTTCGAATTTAAGTGGGTCAGTACTCGATAATTTGAAAACAGATTGTCGCTCGGACGGAAAAACGGTAAAAATGAGTGATTTTCTTAACTCGTTGATAATAAACTGCTTATGCGAATTCGAATGGTTTTTGCCATCCGTGCTATTCCCATTTGCGTCAAGTCGCCTTGTGATTAGCGTCATTTTACCCTGCAATCTGCGTCAAATTATAGCGTCATCTGTGTCAGATCATACGCTCAGAGATACTGTCTATCACCCTCTCAAACCATCTCTGACCGCCATAGAGACCATAAATGACACCTTCAGGGATAATCAGTATCATTCCAACAGGCGGGCTAAGCCCTCACAGATGAGCTTCCCTCTCCGTAGAATGCGGGAAAAGACCGACTATAATTTGTCAAGATCCTTCAACAAGAATTTCTCACTTCTCATGATGACTTTTTATCACGAGTTGGAGTTTGGTGTTCATAGGGTCAAATTGTATATATTCTCCCTTTTTTATGTATTCGTGAATTTCAGACGGAGGCTATTGAGCACCACGCTCACGCTGGAGAAAGCCATCAAGGCGCTCGCCCAGATGGGCGTGATCTGCCAATCGTGGCCAAAGAGGCAGGGAACGCCTGCTGCCAGCGGTATGCAGACCACGTTGTAGATGAAGGCCCAGAAAAGATTCTGGCGTATCATGCCCGTGGTCTTCTTCGAGAGCAGGATGGCGTCGGCAATACGGCGGAGGTCGGTTCCCATGAGTGTCACCTGAGCCACGTCCATCGCCACGTCGGTGCCTTTACCCATCGCGATGCTGACATCGGCTAACGCAAGCGCCTGCGTGTCGTTGACACCATCGCCAATCATTGCTACATGGTGGCCTTCGGCTTGCAGACGGCGCACCAGGTCCTCTTTGTCCTGTGGCAGGGCGCGGCTCTGGTAGTGGTCGATGCCTGCTTGCTTGGCCCAATAGGCAGCCGCCTCTTCCTTGTCGCCACTCATCATATAGATGTCGATGCCCATGTCGCGAAGCGTCTGCATAGCCTCGCGGGCATGGGGCTTGAGGGCTTCGCGGGTGGTCGCTGCAGAATAGGAACTCTCAGGAACTTGTGGGGCGGGGATGGTGAGGGTGCCGGTCTTGTCGATGACGATGGCGGAGGTCATGCGGAGATGCTCGAGAGCGGTGGCATCTTTCACCAGAATGTTTTTTTGCGCAGCCTTGCCGATGCCCACCATGAGGGCGGTAGGGGTGGCCAACCCCAGGGCGCAGGGACAGGCGATGACCAAAACGGAGACGGCGGAGAGCAGCGCGCGTGGCAGCTGCGCCTCACCACCGATGATCCACCAGGCAAGGAACGTCAGGAGGGAGAGCAAGAGAATTGTGGGAACGAAAATGCTTGCAATGCGGTCGGCTACTCGTTGCACGGGCGCTTTGCTTCCCTGAGCCTGTTGCACCATTCGTATCATCTGTGCCAGCATGGTTTGCTCGCCCACCTGCTGAGCCTTGTAGCGACAGCGGCCCTGATGGACGATGGTGCCGCAGAAGATTCGGTCGCCTGGCTGTTTGGGGTCGGAGAGGGGTTCGCCGGTCATCGTGCTCTCATCCATGAGGAAGTCGGTCCCCCCTACAGCTCCCGAAGGAGCTTCATTTCCCATAAGGGTGGTTATGATACCATCAACGGGGGCCTTGTCGCCAGCTTTCATCTCGATGATGTCGCCTGGTTGAAGGGTGGCAATCGGTACTTCGCTCAGCTCATCGCCGTTGACCAACCGGGCAGTTTTGGGAGCCATGCCCATGAGTTGGCGGATGGCCGAGGCTGTGCTGTTCTTGGCGCGTGCTTCCATCAATCGGCCAGTAAGCACGAAGGTGATGATCATGATGGAGGCGTCGTACCATGTGTTCCATTCCACGCCGCGACTACCCCAGAACTGTTCGCCCCAGAAGGTGTTGAAAGCGCTGAAGAGGAAAGAGATAGCCGTCGACAACGCCACGAGCGTGTCCATATTGGTCTCGCCGTGACGGAGTCTTTGCAAAGCACTTGTGAAGAAAGGCCTGCCGCAATAGACGAGGTTCATCAAGGCGATGATGAAGAGCGTCTGGTTGCGCATGTTGACATCGCCCACCAGAATCCATCCCATGGAAATCGACATGCAGAGCACGGCCAGCACCCATGATACCACCACGCGACGGAGGAGCATTCGCCACGCGCGTTTCTCTATCGCCTCCACGTTGCGGTCTTCTTCCACTACGAGGTCGAAACCCGCTTGGAGGATGGCCTCTTTCATCTGTTGAAGGGAAATGCGGTCGGGGTCGTAGTCTACGAGTGCCGTGCGGGCGGCAAAGTTCACATTGGCAGAGTTCACGCCATCCAACTCACGCAAGTGGCGTTCCACGTTGGCGGCGCATCCGGCACAAGCCATTCCCACGACGGGTATAGTTTTTGTTTCCATGATACTTTGTGTGTGATTATGGGCTCTGATTAAGGCTTGGGCGAGACAGAAATGTTGACGAGTTTGCTCCGTTCGAGCTGCTTGTCCCATTCTTTCAGGAACAAGAACCAGTCGTCGGCGGAATGATAGCCGAACGACTCGTTGTCGCTCGTGAAGACGATGTCGTAGTGCAGGCGGTTGTCCTTCGGGCGTACGATGATAGGGTAGTTGTCTTTGTCGGCAGGCCGTTCTTCCACGACATTCTCTTTGGGAATACGGATTCCCAGCCCCACCGTCTCGCGCTTGTGGCCGATGCTGTCTTTTGCGGAAACGGGCCAGTCGGTACCCCAGCAGCCGCGAAGTCCCTTTTGGTTGGTATAGGCTTTGGAACCCTTGACGTTGATGAGACCTGTTACAAAGAGCTTTTCATTGGGCGTGTCTTCGAAACTGATGTCTACTGAGCAGTCGCGGTGGCCGGCGCAGAGCGTATAGCGGATGGACATGGTGATGGGTTCCTCGTCGGGCAATACGCGCCATTGGCGATCTTTCACTTCGATGATGATGCGTAGTGGACCTGTAGCGACGAGTCGCTGGCTGCGGTGTGCTACGTCGTTGAGCATTTTGGGCTGCTCGCCGTCCCATCCGCGGAGCGTTCCGAGACCGAGGGTGTTGCCCACCCAAAGCACATCGTCGCCGAAGCCCAGAGCCTTTTGTTCGTCGTCGGGATAGAATTGTGTCTGTCTGAGTTCCAAGCCTTTGCGGTATTTGCCGTAGATGTCTACTGTCTGGCGATGGTCGAAATAGATGCGGTAGCCCACCAGTTCGCTTTCGAAGGCTGCTCCGTGGTGGTGTAGCATGTTATACGCGTTGGTGCCGTTTTCCACTGTCAGTTGCGAGATGTAGAGGTCTTGCTTGTTGCTCTCCTTGATTTTTTTGTTAGTGAGCATCATGTCGGCATAGACGCGTGGTGGGAAGGTTTCCGTGGGTTTCTGTTCAGAAAGGGTGAGCGCAAAGGAGCGCTTCTCGTTGCCCTCCAGGTCGGTCAGGAAGAATAGCTCGTCGTTGAGCCCGTCGTCGTCGAGATCGTCGAGTTGGTAGGGTAGGGATGAATAGCCGTTGCCATTCTGCGACGGAACAAGGTTGGCACTTCTAACTCTGATGTCGTGGGGAAGGGCAACCGCTACGGGGACGTCGGTTTGAGGGAGATTGGAGAGGTTGTCTACGACGACGGTCAACGTGCGTGTCTGTGCTGAGGTATGAATGCCGCTGTTGATGGCGATGAAAACCAGAAAGAGTAGATTGCGCATAAAAATAGAATGAAAGGGGGGATGGATAAAAAAGAGAGTTACCGAGTGGCTCGGAAACTCTCCATATTTGTGTAGCGAACACGCATAAAACGGTTGTAGATATTACGCATCCAGTAGGGGCTGGCGGCGATGAAGGCCAGTCCGATGATAAGCATGATGATGAAGGTGATCGTCTGCGAGAAGAAGATGCTCAACACGGAGATGATGACGACCGGCATGAACATAGCAGCCATCTCGGCGATAACGGCAAACCAGTTGGTTTCCACGTTGCCCTTCGACACCAGTTTTGAGTTCAATGGGATGGTCTGCTTATTCCATACGGCCATTTGCATGAACACGCAATAGACGGGTCCTGCGGCAAAAACCATCGTAGCGAAGAGCTGCAGTAGGGTGTACTTGCCCATGAACACAGTGGGAAGCATGATGATGAAGGGGAGGATGAGTAACGCCATGTAGAAATAATACTTGGCATGGAGCAGCTGCAGAATGTTCTCTTTGTGGATCATCAGACCGTCGATGTAGTTGCCCTCGGCTCCCATCACCTTCACCAACAACATGGCGCCGCTGATGATGAACACATAGACCATGAAGAATTTCGAAGAGAATGCGTCGTCGTAGATATCGGTATAGCTGATAATGATGCTCAGGATGATGGTGAAGATAACCCCATAGAGGAACGAGCCGCGCATGTTCTTGTTGCGCATGATGCTCTTGATCTCGAGCTTGATGTATTCGCCCGTCTGTCCGAAACGGTCGAGTTGGCGGAACTCGCTGACACGCCTGATGGGTTTCTCCGAGGTCTGGGCCGTATCTAACCGGGTGTAGATGTACTGGAAGTGGCGGTTTAGGAAGAAATATCCCACGAGCAAAGCGACTATCAACAAGAGCATCAGCACATTGCCCGAACAGAGCCTTTCGCCAAACTCACCATAGAAGTCCATCATCTTGTCGATGTCGCCCGTGATGATCCACGGCAGGAAGAGCAGGGCATAAATGGCCACAGCCCCTATCCACCACAGCACGTTGCGCGTGATGAGTGTGCGCCAAAACATGTAGTTCTGACTGTTGATGACCACGATGACCTGCATGAGGATGATGAAAGCTATGGCCGTCCAGAAACCTTCGATGAAGAGGACGGACATGATGGCGAAGGGTACGGTGAGGCACATCCACAACAGGTTGTTCTGGCTCACCATGCTGCCCATGATGAATGACTCCACACAGGCGTGCCGCGGGATGGGTAGGAGGGAATAGGGCTTGACGAGTTGTGCCGGAGTCTGCTGGCCGAGGAACCGGAAGAGGAAGTCGACGACGAGCAAGAACGGGAGGAGTCCGAAGAAGAACTCGATGGTGGTCATGTCCGTGAGGCTGTTGGCGATGAGCGAAAGCATGATGGCAATGAACACCAAATAGCAGATGACGAAGCCTGCGGCAATGTAGATCAGAACCTTGGCGGTTTTATTTTGCTCGTAGGTGGCACTACGCTTCTCGCTCAGCTTCACGTGGCGGCGCAAGGTGCGGAACAACTCGAATCTGTTCATACGATGACGAATTATGAGTTAAACGAATTTATCTCAGGTCGATGACCTCGGCTGTGGGATGGTCTTTGCTGTTGAAACGGAACTGCCCGTCGGAAAGACTCTTTGCCTTGAAGTCAGAAAGGGTGATGGTGGTCCATCCCTTTTCGTTGCGCATCTTCACCTGTGTGGGATGGTAGCTGCTGTTCACGGTGATGTAGAGCTCCTTGATGGTGCGCTTTTGGTTCTGAGCCGTCAGATGAACCTGCCAGCCGCTGCCCATAGCCTTCGAGGTCATGTCGAAGCCTGTCTTGTAGATGTTGATGAACTTATAGGGGTTCATAGCCTGTTGCTGGGCTTCGGTAGGGGTGCTGATGTTCACCTCGTCGTTTTTCTTATGGAGAGTCCATTGCGTCTTGCCGTCGTACCATACGGTGGCGGTGGCGGTATTGGCGCAGAACTTGTTGCCTTTAATGGCGATAGTGCCCGAGGCGTCGCCGTATTTGCCTTTCATCTGGAACTTGGCCGTGGCTCCACCTTTATGGCCGATGACGGAGGCCGTCTTGTCGAGGATCTTACGTGCTTGTGCGGCGTTTTGTGCTCCTGCCGTAAGGGTGAGGAACAATAGACTGATGATAAGAATGTTCTTTTTCATTATACTACGCATTACTTTTTCAATTTACCATTTGAGTGATTTTGAATCACTTGATAGACGATGGAGCGTGTGCTTGCGTTTATCGGCTTTTTACTTTCTTAACGAAGCGAGGAGTGTTTCCAGCGAGTTCATATCAGTAATTAACACTTCACGGGGCCTGCTACCCATTGCCTCGCCCACGATGCCCGCCTTCTGGAGGTCGTCCATGAGTCGGCCTGCGCGGTTGTAGCCGATGGAGAACTTGCGCTGAATCATGCTGGTGGAGCCCTGTTGGCTCACCACGATGCTGCGCGCGGCATCTTCGAAGAGCGGGTCCATGTTGCGCATGTCCACACCTCCTCCGTCGCCTCCGACAGTTGCCTCGTCGGTGGTGGGCTCGGGCAGTTCCATAGGTTCGATGGGACCTGGCTGAGCTTCAATGTATTCGTTGATTGCCACCACTTCGGGTGTGTCGACGAAGGCACATTGCACACGGATAGGCTCGCCGCCGTTGACGAAGAGCATGTCGCCGCGGCCGATGAGCTGGTTTGCCCCCGTCTGGTCGAGGATGGTCATTGAGTCGATGCGTGCCATGGTACGGAAGGCGATGCGTCCGGGGAAATTGGCCTTGATGTTACCCGTGATGATTTTCGTGGTGGGTCGCTGGGTGGCGATGACCATGTGGATTCCCACGGCGCGAGCCAGCTGGGCGATACGGGCGATGGGCAGTTCAATCTCTTTTCCGGCGGTCATGATGAGGTCGCCAAACTCGTCGATGATAACCACCACGTAGGGCATGTAGTCGTGACCGTCGGTCAGGCGCAGCTTACGTTCCACGAACTTCTTGTTATACTCCTTGATGTTGCGAGCGCCAGCCATCTTCAGCAGGTCGTAGCGCGTGTCCATGAGTTTGCAAAGCGAGTTGAGCGTCTTGATGACCTTCGTCACGTCGGTGATGATAGCCTCCTCGGCGTCGTTCTCTGTGGGAATCTGCGCCATGAAGTGGTTCACGATGGGGTTGTAGATGCTGAACTCCACTTTCTTCGGGTCTATCAGCACCAGCTTCAGTTCATTGGGATGTTTCTTGTATAAGAGAGAGGTGATGATGGCGTTCAGACCTACCGACTTACCTTGACCTGTGGCACCAGCCACGAGCAAGTGAGGTATTTTGGCCAGGTCGGCCATGAACACTTCGTTGGTGATGGTCTTGCCCAGGGCAATGGGCAGTTCCATATTGGTGTCGCGAAAGCGCTTGGAGTTCAATACCGACTCCATGGAGACAATCTGTGGCTTGGCATTCGGCACCTCGATACCGATGGTACCCTTGCCGGGAATGGGGGCGATGATGCGGATGCCGAGTGCCGAGAGGCTCAGGGCGATATCGTCTTCCAAGTTGCGGATGCGAGAGATGCGCACGCCCTCGGCGGGCGTGATTTCGTAGAGCGTGATAGTGGGTCCCACGGTGGCATGAATGGAGCGTATCTGTACACCGAAGTCATTGAGCACCTTCACGATGCGATTCATGTTCGATTGCTGTTCCTCCTTGTCGATGGTGGGGCGTTCGCTGTCGTCGTACTTCTTCAGGAGGTCGAGCGTAGGATATTTGTATTTCAGCCAAGGCTCCTTGGGGTTGATGGGAGTGGAGAGGTCGGCTTCGTTGTTCAGCGTCTTCGTATCGGCCTTCTCTTCGCTACCTCCTGCTTCTACAGCCAGCTTTATGTCGTCTTTCTTGCCGCTGGGCTTCACGTCGGCAGCCTTTTGGTCGAGAATCATTTCCATGTCGGGCTTGCGCGGCTCTGCTTTGTCTTCATCGTCGGCGGTGGTCATCACCACTTCGGGCTGTGAGGCAGCGGCTACGGACGACTGCGGTTGCTCTTCCTGGCTCTCGTCGGGATGTTGGTCGTTGATGACAAACTGCACCTTGCTGGTGAGTGTGCCGATGGGATTCAGAATTTTGCGTACCACATTGATGGTTTCCGAGCTGATGTAGGTTAGAAACAAAAGCGCCACCAGAGCGAGAATGGCTGTCAGTCCGGGTGTGCCCACCACATTCTCGAGCCATTGGCAGCAGAACAGGCCATGGTCGCCGCCGGGGTTGAACACCTGGTCGCCCATGATGGGGGTGAGGAATTTGGCGAAGGTCACCGAACTCCAGATTATGATGACCGCCAAGGCCAGAAACCACTTCAGGATGCTGACATTCTGATAGACGTGCATCATTTTCAGGCCTGTCAGCGCCAAAAAGACAGGGATGAGAAAGGCCGAGAGACCGAAACAACGAGCCATGAAGAACCATGAGAGAAGGGCTCCCATCGACCCGCAACTGTTGCGAAACTCGCGCTCGGTGTTCAGCCACTCGCCAGGCCGCATGTCGAGTACCAGACTCTGGTCGGCCTGACCCGTGGTAAGGAACGATATGAAGGCGATGACCATGTAGATGGCCAACAACAGCAGAACGAGTCCGAAAATGAAGTTGAAAATGTCGTTCTGGAAGATATTCTTGATGCCCAGCGCTTCGGTGAACGATGTCTGCTTGCGGGCCTGTTTTTTCTTTGCCATGAATTTGGAATGAACTATTTTCGTGCAAAAGTAATTGATTTTCGGGAGAATCGTGAACGAAATCAATTTTTTTTTCTAATTTTGCACAACTTTTAGAAATAGGTTAAGCCTACGTGACGTTTTTTTGAAGTAGTTCATGAGAAAGAAATTGTTTACGAAGTTCAATGCTGAATTGCTCAACACCCTGCCTGTGGAGCATTTCGATGGTCGTATTGTAGATATCACCGGGTGCATCGATGCCGCTCATGCCGTTCGCTGGCTCCTCCGCCAAGACATTCTCGGCTTCGATACCGAGACCCGTCCTCAGTTTCGCAAAGGGGGCCATCCTTACAAGGTGTCTATTCTACAAGTGTCTACCCGCGATACTTGCTTCATCTTCCGACTCTCCGTCGAAGGTGTGGCCGAGGCTGTGTGTCCCTTGCTCGAGGACAAGGAACGGCTGAAGGTGGGCATTTCCTGGGGCGACGACATCCGCGCCTTGCACACGCGTCTTGACTATCAGCCGGGCACCTTTGTCGACATTCAGAACTTGGTGGGTAAGGTGGGCATCGAGGACCTTAGCCTTCAGAAAATCTACGCCAACCTCTTCCGCAAGAAGATTTCCAAGTCACAACGCCTCACCAACTGGGACCGCCCCGACCTGTCACACGAGCAGCTTGTCTATGCCGCCACCGATGCATGGGCCTGCGTACGCATGTACGAAGAGTTGAACCGGCTGCTGACCACGGGCGATTACGAACTGTTAAATAGTGAAAAGTAAACTTTTACCCAAGAAACATTTGGCAGAACGAAATAATTGTCGTACCTTTGCCACTCTAATTTTTTGTGCAGATGCAAGAGAATATATACAGCGTTTACCTGAAGAAGGGAAAAGAAGACAGTCTTCGCCGATTCCACCCCTGGGTGTTCTCAGGAGCCATCCAACGTATGGACGAAGGAATCCGCGAGGGCGACATCGTCAGAGTCTATAATGCCCAGGGCGAGTTCCTTGCCGTCGGCCACTACCAGATAGGGAGCATCTCGGTCAGGGTGCTTTCATTTCGCGATGTGCCAGTTGATGATGCTTTCTGGAAAAGCCGGTTGCAGGTTGCGCTCAACATGCGCATCAGCATCGGTATCGCCGACAATCCGCAGAACAACACCTACCGCCTGATACATGGTGAGGGCGACAACCTGCCGGGACTGGTGGTCGACTGCTACGGTAAGACGGCTGTGATGCAGGCGCATAGCGTAGGTATGCACGTGAGTCGGCACGAAATCGTCAAGGCCCTCATCAGCGTGATGGGCAGTCGCATAGCGCATGTGTTCTATAAGAGCGAGACCACGCTGCCCTATAAGGCACAGTTGGAGCAGGAGAACGGCTTCCTCTATGGCGGTAGCGACGACAATACGGCGGTGGAGAACGGCCTGCGTTTCCACGTCGACTGGCTTAAGGGGCAGAAGACGGGTTTCTTCGTCGACCAGCGCGAGAACCGCGCTTTGCTCGAGCGCTATGCACGAGGGCGTACCGTTCTTAATATGTTCTGCTATACGGGTGGTTTCTCGTTCTATGCCATGCGTGGCGGGGCACGCCTCGTGCATTCCGTCGACAGCAGCGGCAAGGCCATAGAACTGACCAACGCCAACGTGGCACTCAACTTCCCCGGCGACACGCGCCATGAGGCTTTCTGCGACGATGCCTTCAAGTTTCTCGACCGTGCCGACGACATCTACGACCTCATCATCCTCGACCCGCCGGCTTTTGCAAAGCATCGGGCAGCCCTTCACAATGCCCTGAAAGGCTATACGCGATTGAATGCCAAAGCTTTCCAGCGCATCCGTCCTGGCGGTATTCTCTTCACGTTCAGCTGCTCGCAGGTGGTTACCAAGGAGCATTTCCGCAACGCCGTGTTCACGGCAGCTGCCCAAAGCGGTCGCAAGGTACGCATCCTTCACCAGCTCCATCAGCCCGCCGACCATCCCGTCAATATTTATCATCCAGAGGGTGAATACCTGAAAGGGCTCGTTCTTTATGTAGAATGAATCACCTATAGAATGAGTGAATGCGAACCTACATAATATATCCAACCCCAAAAACCTATGTCAAACCAGAAAAACTCTCAGGCGTCATCGAGTGGGACGTTTCTGCCGCAAATGGTAGACGATTTCATCAGTCTCCATCACCTGATGCGCCACGATGCGCTCTATTTGGTTGCCCTCTCGGGCGGCGCTGATAGTGTGGCCTTGCTGCTGGTGCTACGGCAGCTGGGCTATCAGGTAGAGGCCATCCATTGCAATTTCAAGCTGCGCGGCGACGAATCCGACCGCGACGAACAGTTCTGTGCCGACCTTTGCGAACGCCTGGGTGTGAAGCTCCACCGTGTTCATTTCGACACGCGCTTCTATGCCTCGCAACACCATGTGAGCATCGAGATGGCCGCTCGGGAGCTGCGCTACAACTACTTTGCCCGATTGGCCAACGAAATCAAGGCCGAAGGTGTCTGTGTGGCGCATCATCTCGACGACTCAGTGGAGACCATTCTCATGAACCTTATTAGAGGAACAGGCGTTCAAGGACTACTTGGAATACAACCAATTAACGGTATGGTAATCAGACCATTACTCTGTGCAAAGAGAAAAGATGTGGTGGACTATCTGAATACCCAGGGACAGTCTTACGTGACCGATAGTACCAACCTCGAAACCGATGCCGTACGCAACAAGATACGCCTGCAGATCATGCCCTTGTTCGAGAAGATAAACCCCGCCTCCAAGCAGAATATCGCCCGCATGTCGGAGAGACTTTCGTCAGTAGCCGACGTCTATCGGCAGGTGATTGGCGAAGACGCCGCCCGCGTGGTCGAGCATCAGTCTGCCATCGGAGGCTTAGAGCGCTTCCTGCGCATTAGCATCGACGCGTTGCTGAAGGTGCGACAGCCGCACGACACCCTCTACCACATACTCAACTACCTTGGCTTCCAGCCCGCACAGGTGGAGCAAGTGTGGGACAATCTGCATGCCGAGACAGGAAAGATGTTCACGTCAGACACCTACGAGTTGGACTTCGACCGCGGCTATCTGGTGGTGGTGCCACGCCGCACGACACCTTTTCCCGGCTTTACCATCCCCATCGAAGGTACGTATCATCTCGACGGAGGTTTGCCGGTGGATGTGGCGGTGGCCGATGCCAATAACTGCGACGTCAGCCGCGATGACCTCGTGGCTACGCTTGATGCCGACCTCGTCAGTTTCCCCCTGCGCCTGAGATTTGCGGAGCAAGGCGACCGCTTCCAACCCTACGGCATGAAAGGCATGAAGTTGGTGAGCGACTTCCTGACCGACCAGAAAGTGCCGCTCGCCCTGAAACGTCGCCAGATGCTCGTGGAAGATGCGTCGGGGCGTATCGTTTGGCTTGTCGGCCTGCGAACCGACCAGCGGTTTTGCGTCACTTCCGGCACGCACCGCATACTCACCATCCGCGTGGAGGCCAAAGAGGCGGAACAGCGCCCGATAGGTGTTACCTTGTAGGCGTTCCCCTACAAATGCCTGATAGGTGCGACCCTACAACGGGCGGAACGGTTTCGCCCTTACGGTCGGGGAGGGGGCAGAGTTGGTTCAGCACTTAGGGACAGATTCTACATCGTTGCATAGAGCGAATGCGTATTTATATTTAAATAGAATAACAATGAAGAAAACGTTTTTCCCCCTGACGCTCCTGCTCGTGAGCCTTTTGCTCACAGGCTGCGCGTCGTCATCGTCGGTGGGAGCCCCCGACGACGGCACGAAACGCCAATTCCGTGGTGCCTGGATTCAAGCCGTCAACGGCCAATGGACAGGCGTGGGTCGCGACAACATGCAACGCACACTGACCTACCAGCTCGACGAGTTGCAGAAAGACGGCGTCAATGCCATCATCTTCCAGGTAAGGCCTGAGTGCGATGCCCTCTACGAGAGCAAACTGGAGCCCTGGAGCCGCTTCTTGACCGGGCAGCAAGGTTTGGCCCCGCAACCCTATTGGGATCCCTTGCAATGGATGGTCGACGAGTGTCATCGCCGCGGAATGGAACTGCACGCGTGGATAAACCCCTATCGTGCCAAGACGAAGACCACCAACGAGTTGGCCACCTCGCATGTCGCCGTGAAACATCCCGACTGGGTGTTCTCCTACGACGGACTCTACATCCTGAATCCCGCCCTTGAAGCGTCGCGACAATACACCTGCCGCGTGGTGGAGGACATCGTGAGCCGCTACGACGTGGACGGACTCCACATCGATGACTATTTCTATCCCTATCCCGTGGCAGGACAGCAGATTCCCGACACGCAGCTCTATCAGCAGACAGGTGGGGCATTCGCCTCCATTGGCGACTGGCGACGCCACAACGTCGACCTGCTCATACGCGACCTACACAAGACCATCCATCGCGTGAAACCTTGGGTGAAGTTCGGCGTGTCGCCATTCGGCATCTACCGTAATAAGAAGAACGACCCCAATGGGAGCCTAACCAACGGACTGCAGAACTATGACGACCTCTATGCCGACGTGCTCACATGGCTTGAGAACGGATGGGTGGACTACCTCGTGCCGCAGCTCTACTGGGAGATAGGCAACAAGGCTGCCGACTACAAGGAGCTCATCCAATGGTGGAACCGCTACGCCGCCCAGCGTCCGCTTTACATCGGCGAAGACGTGGAGCGTACCGCCAAATTCGGCGATATGGCGCAGAAGATGCAATTGCACGAGCAGATGAAGAATGTCGGGGGAACGGTGCTCTGGTATGCGAAGGCCGCCGTCGACAACGTGGGCGGCTACGGCACGCAGCTGCGCAACAGCTACTGGCGCACTATGGCCCTGCAACCGCGCATGGACTTCATCGACGGCATCGCCCCGAAACCCATCCGCAAGCCGAAGGTCATCGAAACAGGCGAAGGACCCGTCATCTTCTGGAAAGCACCGAAGGGGAATGGTTGGAAAAATGAAGCCGTGAAATACGTGGTCTATCGTTTCCGCCAAGGTGAGCCCATCCATATCGCCAACACCTCACACATTATCGCCACCACGACAAACACGTTCCTGCGCATCAGCCCCGATAGGGCGATGGCCACCTATGTCATCACAGCACTCGACCGTATGGGCAACGAGAGTGAAGGGTGCTCAGTAGTTTTCTGAAGCCAACAACATAGCATTTGCGTGGGTGATAGATGATGAGAGTGGTGAAGAATGCTCGATAGGTTGGAGTCAGATGCCTAAAATGCTGACTAACACACACCAAAAAACAATGATTGCGGCTACCGCGCACAAAAAGCGGAAGCCGTATTTTTTTAGGAACTTGCGGCGCATGCGGTTTCGTTCGTTCTTCAGACGATAAGCCTCGGCGTCGTCGAAGCGTTTCAAGTCTTTCAGTTTTCTCGATATTTCTCTATATCTTTTGTAGCTCATTGTTGGTCGTTTAGTAAAAAAACAGTTGCAAAGGTAGCAATTATTTTACAATTACCACTTTTGCAACTGTATATTTAAGTGAATTTAACCCAAAGGCGAACATTTCATCGAGCATCCGCCTCCAGTTTTCGGGAATAGCTCAGAATCGGAAATCGAGTTCCAAGTCCACCAGGTTGTAGTCGTGCTTGGCCAGCGTGCGGTCGTTGACGCGGGCATACTCGAAGTTCAGTTGAAGGTTCTTCGTGAAGAAGTAGTTCAGGCCTGCCTCCACAGAGTTGAGCGACGTAGCCCATTCCTTCGACTTGCGGTAGGTCTGGTAGCGCGCCTTGGCGTGGAGCTTGCTCTTGATCACGGGTACGATGCCGAATACATACCAGCCGTCGGCCTTGTCGCCCAGGCTGTAGTCCACCACGGTGCTGCCAATCACGCCCGAGCCCCAGCCCTGCGAGTGCAAGTACTCAGCACGGAAGGTGTACTCGTTCTTGTCCCATTCGGCCGAGAGACAGTAGCGGTTCAGCCCCACACTCTCGTTGTTGCCCTCAACGGTGGTCATTCCGCCGTGACTGCCCGTCCAGCCGAAGGCACCGATGCGGAGCCCGTCAACAGGCATCACCCACACACCGCCGATGATGTCCTTGCGGTTGTCCTTGTCAGAGCGGTTGATACCCTCACCGTTGTACACACCCACCTGATAGTGGAGCAGCGAGCGGCCGTTGCTGTTGGGGAACAGGTTGCCTTGCACCTGGATACCGATGTCGCGGCCACCGCTTGACTTCTCGCCCACACGGTCGCCGAAGCCCGACAGACGGTTGATCACGTCGGCATAGCCGCGCCAACCTTGCGTCACGGGGTGCGTGGGGTTCTCGAAGGTGAACGCGCGTTTAAACTGACCCACTCTCACCTGGAACTCCTTATGCTTCACCCATTCGCCGTAGAGGTCCATCAGCTGCACGGTGGGCTCGCCGGGACCTTTCGCATTGGTGCCCTGAATCTGGGCACGCCAGGCGAAGTCGCTAATCTTGCCGTCTAAAATCATACGGAGCAGGCGCAGGTTGAACGTGTTCGACTCCTCGCCTTCGATATCCTTCCCCTGATACTGTAGCATGCCGTAGCCGCTAAGTTTGATGTTGTCGTACCACTTGTTGGTCTTTTCCTGGGCGCTGGCGCTAAGGCACACAAGAGAGGCCGTCAGGAAAACGATTGCTTGTTTCTTGAAGTTGTTCATAAGATTGTTGTTTTGATGATTTGCCTGCAAAAATAATAAAAATATTTTAATTTGCAAAATTTTTTATCAATAAAGTTTCAAATTGCTTTTCGTGTATGCGAAAGCACATGAATAACTCTTTTGTTCAATGCCATAGCAGATGACCTAAATACATACTCTGCGCAGAGTTTTCGCAGATATTACTTTATTCAACAGCTGTTTAAAGGATAATTCCATGGAGGGTAGCGATGGCCTGCGAGCCAGTCAGAGATGGCCTGCGAGCCTGCCAAAGATGGCCTGCGAGCTTATCAGAGATGGCCTGCGAGCCTGTCAGAGATAGCCTACGAGCTTGCCAAAGATATAAGTGTCATTCGTTTCTTATCGAAATGAGAAGAAGAAAAGGCGCGGGGGAATTGTTCCTCTGCGCCTCTTTGCGTTCACTCCTATGGAGGGAGATGTATGGGTTGTGGAAGATGTGTCTACAGCAAGTATTGGTCGCTGATGCTCTTGTTTTCCACTACGCGGCGGATGGTTTCGGCGAACATGTCGGCTACGCTGAGCTGTTTCACCTTGTCGCAGCGCTTGGAGTAAGGGATGGAGTCGGTGAAGATCATCTCTTCGATGGCTGACTCCTGTACGCGCTCGTTGGCGGGTCCGCTCATGACGCAATGGCTGGCACAGGCGCGCACGCTGGCGGCTCCGGCCTCCTTCATGATGTCGGCAGCCTTGGTGATGGTGCCGGCGGTGTCGACCATGTCGTCGACGATGATGACGTTCTTGTCCTTTACATCGCCGATAATCTGCATGGTGGCCACTTCATTGGCGCGGGCGCGGGTCTTGTTGCACAGCACGAGGGGACAGCCCAAGTACTTGGCATAGGTGTTGGCGCGCTTCGAACCACCCACGTCGGGCGATGCGATGACGATGTCTTTCAGCTGGAGGCTCTGCAGGTAAGGCAGGATGACGCCTGAGGCGTAGAGGTGGTCGACGGGAACGTCGAAGAAGCCTTGGATCTGGTCGGCGTGTAGGTCCATGGTGATGAGTCGGTCGATGCCGGCTGCCATGAGGAGGTCGGCAACGAGCTTGGCGCCGATGCTGACGCGCGGACGGTCTTTGCGGTCCTGGCGTGCCCATCCGAAGTAGGGCACCACGGCGTTGATGGTCTTGGCCGATGCGCGCTTGGCGGCGTCGATCATGAGGAGCAGCTCCATAAGGTTGTCGGAGTTGGGGAAGGTGCTTTGCACGAGGAATACATCGCGTCCGCGGATGGACTCTTCGTAGTAGACGGCAAACTCACCATCTGAGAACTTGGTGACGAGGAGGTTTCCTAAGGGACAGCCCAGGCTTTGGCATATTTTCTCGGCCAAATAGCGGGTGGCGGTTCCTGAGAAGACCATGAAGGGTTTTTGTTCAGTCATGACAGATTATGTTGATTAAAGTTAAAATGATGCTCTTTTCGTTTACCCGGCTTCTTCGCGCAGCCTGACGAAATGGTCGATGAGGTCGCGGAAATCCTGCTGGTTGTGTATGTCGAAGCGATTCCAGATGTCACCGCAGACAACCACTCCTCCGAATCCGAGCTGGCGGGCGTAGTCGATGTTGCTCAGGTTCATGCCTCCCAGGGCGTAGACATGGCGGTCGATGAGCCCTCGCCTGGAGGCTTCGCGCAGCTGCTCGTCGGTGAAGAGTGCATCGGCGTGGGGCTCGCTCTGGCTGTGGAAGATGTATTTCAGGAATACGTAGGTGGCCTTTTTCTTGGCGGCCTTGAGGCTTTCAAGGTCTGTGCACGTACGGCTGAACTTTCCTTTGTATCCTTCGGGCAACGCCACGTCGGGCCGCTCGAGGTGTATGCCTCGCAGTCCGTATTCGTTCTTGAGGTAGAAATGGTCGTGGACGGTGATTTTCTTGTAGTAGTCTTCAGGTATCAGGGAGAGCAGGCGTTCCATGTACATGGGAGCGGACTGGGGCTTGTAGAGGTGAAGATTGTCAAGGCCCTCCTCGAAGAGCGTGGTGATAATCTTGTCTTCCTCCACAAAGAATGTGGGCTTGGTGATAAGCACGAGTTTCATGCCGCTTGTCTGATTTTGGTGCAAAAGTAATGTATTTTTGTGAAATGTGCAACTCTATTCTGAGAAAAATGCGTTTGCATGTGTTTTTTTTCTCTGGTCGGCTGTTTATAATCGAAATATTCTTTGTATATTTGCACCTGAAACCATTATTCGGACTATCTATGACGGCAGACATGATGACTTTTTGGGGGCTGGAAACCCCGTGTTATGTATTGGAGGAATCGCTCTTGCGCCGCAACCTTCGTCTCATCAGGCAGGTGGCCGACGAGGCTGGTGTGGAGATTATTCTGGCCTTCAAGGCCTTCGCCCTTTGGAAGACGTTTCCTATTTTCCGCGAGTATATTTCGGCAACGACTGCCAGCTCGCTGTTTGAGGCGCGGCTGGCGGCTGAGGAGTTTGGCAGTCCGGCTCACACTTATTCGCCAGCGTATACTGAGCGCGAGTTTGATGAGATTGTGGGTTGCTCGTCGCACCTGACGTTCAATTCGCTGAGCCAGTATGAGCGCTTCCATGAGCGTGCGCGCCAGTTGAAACCCGACCTGAGCCTTGGCCTGCGCATCAATCCTGAGTATTCGGAGGTGGGCACGGAATTGTACAATCCCTGTGCGCCGGGCACCCGCTTTGGTGTGACGGCCGACAAATTGCCGGAGCGTCTGCCTGCCGACATCGAGGGTTTCCATTGCCATTGCCATTGCGAGAGCGGCGACGATGTGTTTGAACGCACGCTGGTGCACATTGAGGAGAAGTTCTCCAGGTGGTTCGGTCAGTTGAAATGGATGAATTTCGGCGGCGGCCATCTGATGACACGCAAGGACTATGATGTGGTACACCTTATTAATATATTAAAGGGATTCCGCAGCCGCTATCCTCACTTGAGGGTGATTCTGGAGCCCGGCAGCGCCTTTGCCTGGCAGACGGGTCCGCTGGTGGCGCATGTGGTGGATGTGGTGGAGGACAAAGGCATTCGCACAGCCATTCTCGACGTGAGCTTCACCTGCCACATGCCCGACTGTTTGGAGATGCCTTACATGCCTGTGGTGCGCGGCGCGGAGATTGTGACGGACGATGGGGTGGGGCATGAGATTGCTCAAGGCCAAGGCCATTCTCCCGGGGCTTACCTCTACAGGCTGGGCGGCAACAGTTGCCTGAGCGGTGACTTTTTGGGCCTGTGGCGCTTCGATCATAAGCTGGAGGTCGGGGAGATGCTTATCCTTGACGACATGATTCACTACACCACGGTGAAGACGACGATGTTCAATGGTATCGGCCATCCTTCCATTGCCTTGCTCCATGAGAACGGTGAGCTGGAACTTTTGCGCGAATATGGTTACGAAGACTACAAAAATCGCATGGATTGAAGGTCGTTTTGAAGTTTTTTCGCGTTTTTCTGCAAAAAAAGTGTGAAAAAATTTGTGGGTTCAAAAAAAAGCATTACCTTTGCAACCGCATTTAGAGAAATGCACTCTTTTTGGAGAGTTTTACAAGCGGAAATAGCTCAGTTGGTAGAGCACAACCTTGCCAAGGTTGGGGTCGCGGGTCCGA
This sequence comes from uncultured Prevotellaceae bacterium, assembly GCA_902801375.1. Taxonomy (GTDB): domain Bacteria; phylum Bacteroidota; class Bacteroidia; order Bacteroidales; family Bacteroidaceae; genus Prevotella. The sequence continues at coordinate 286,606 of CADCIB010000002.1, forward strand.
GTCCCGTTTTCCGCTCAGACATTCTGAATATGTTGTGAAGCGCGTTGAGCTTCGACCATTTGCCCAGGTGGCGGAATTGGTAGACGCGCACGTTTCAGGTGCGTGTGCCGCAAGGTGTGCAGGTTCGAGTCCTGTTCTGGGCACTACATCATTCAGAATGTCTATTTTTTGTTGGAGAGGTGGCGGAATTGGTAGACGCGCTACTTTGAGGGGGTAGTGTCAAGTGCGACGTGGGAGTTCGAGTCTCCTCCTCTTCACCAAAACTATTCTTCAGACAGGCGGAAATAGCTCAGTTGGTAGAGCACAACCTTGCCAAGGTTGGGGTCGCGGGTCCGAGTCCCGTTTTCCGCTCTTTTTGTTGACACCTTTTTTAGGATAAAGAAAAACATTTCATTTTCATTCATGAATTTATATTTGAGATATTTTGACAACGAGACATTGGTAACCAATGTTGACGATGCCATTGATTTCCTGCGTTCCATTCCCGAGATTGGCATGAACGACGAACTGGAGGCTGACGTCAGAAACTATGCCGCAAGCGACGTCTTTTATCCCAAGCGCTACAAGGTGCGCCCCAGGATTTATTTCATCGTGATCAAGACCGAGGCGGCCACGATGCTCGACTTCAAGCAGAAAAAGGCCCTTCGCTCGAATGTGGAGCGCACTCCGCAGCGTGATGCCGTAGCCCCGACGTTGGCTAAACTGGCCATCGAGCGCCCAGGCTGGTATGAGGGAACCATCGACTTCAAGCGCGTGGTGCTTGTGCCCGGGACTGGCAAACACGAATATCGCGACACCCACTTCGTGGCCAATTGCAAGGCAAACAGCGGTATGGACTGCTATAACCGCATCATCGAATACCTGCGCGACCGTGTGGACAACCGCAGCCAGTTCCCGTCGGCAAAGGGGAAAAACTTTAAGTTCCGCTATCTGGGATATTGGAAATAATCCACGGTCAGGTATTTCATTTATTTTTCGTTCTATGAATAAGGCAATGTTGATAGGCAACGTGGGCAAGGACCCCGATGTCAGATACTACGAACAGGACCAGGCCGTAGCGCAGGTTTCGCTGGCAACGACGGAGCGGGGCTATACCCTGCAGAACGGCACGCAAGTGCCCGACCATACCGATTGGCACAACCTGGTGTTCTATCACAGGCTGGCCAAGGTGGTGGAGCAGTATGTCAGGAAAGGCGACCGCCTCTATGTGGAGGGCCGCATCCGCTACCGCGCCTACGACACGAAGAAAGGCGAACGACGCTACGTGACCGAGATTCTCGTGGAAAACATGGAGATGCTCTCGCCGAAACCTACCCAGGCGCAAGCACCGGTCACACCTCAACAGCCTGCTGCAACCCCCGATGACACCCCTTTCTGAAATGGACATTTCTTTTCTATTCTCGGCTTTCCAGGAGGTTCACGTGATGGCACCCGACGCTGGGGTCGTCTTCTGCTCTCTGCTCGCCATTGCGCTGCTTGTCCTCTCGGGATTTGCCAGCGGCTCGGAGATTGCTTTCTTCAGTCTGTCGCCCACCGACCTCAACGAGCTGGATGGCGACAAAAATCCTTCCGACAAAGCCATCGAGATGCTGCGCGACGACAGCGAGCGGACGTTGGCCACCATCCTCATCACCAACAACTTCGTCAACGTCACCATCATCATGCTGTGCAATTATGTGTTTGCACACTTGGTGGACTTTGGGCGTGCCTACTGGCTGCAATTCGTGTGCATTACGATTCTGCTCACATTCCTACTTCTGCTCTTCGGAGAGATCATGCCTAAGATCATGGCCCGGCAGAACCCTCTGCGCTTCTGTCGGCGTATGGCCTCATTTGTGCTCCTCATGCGCAAGCTGTTCTGGCCTTTGGAGAGCATGCTCATGCATAGCGGCGTGCTGGCCGAAAAGGTGATGCAGCGGCAGAGCGACCATGTGCTGAGCGTCGACGACTTGGAACAGGCGCTTGAACTCACCGACAAGGAGGAAATCAAGGAGGAAAAGAGCATGCTGCAGGGCATCATCCGCTTTGGCGACGAGACGGTGAAGGAAGTCATGACCAGCCGGCAGGATGTGGTAGACCTCGACATCAAGAGCACGTTCGACGAAGTGCTGAAATGTGTCATTGATAACAACTACAGCCGCATTCCCGTCTATCAGAACAACTCCGACAATATCCGGGGCGTGCTCTATATCAAGGACTTGCTGCCGCATCTCAACAAGCAGAAGACGTTCCGTTGGCAGAGCCTCATACGCCCGCCCTATTTCGTGCCCGAGACGAAGAAAATCGACGACCTGCTTCGCGAGTTTCAGGACAACAAGGTACATATCGCCATCGTCGTTGACGAGTTCGGCGGCACCAGCGGCATCGTTACCCTTGAGGACATTCTGGAAGAAATCGTCGGCGAGATAAACGACGAATACGACGAGGAGGAGAAGACTTTCGTCCGCCTGAACAAGAACTCCTACGTCTTCGAAGGCAAGACGTTGCTGAGCGATTTCGTGCGTATCCTTGAAATCGACGATGACGAGTTCGACGAGGTGGCAGGAGAGGCTGACACCCTGGCGGGCATGCTGCTTGAAATCAAAGGCGACTTCCCGAAGGTCCATGAGGTCATGACCTTCAAGAACTATTCTTTCGAAGTGCTCCAGATAGAAGAGCGACGCATCTCGAAAGTGAAGGTCGTCATTAATAATCACAATCCCCAATAAGACAAGGCTATGCCGCTTCTGAGAATCGAGCATCTGGATGGCGGGGGCTTGCTCGGCATCTGGCAGATGACCGAGGCACCTGACTGCGATGAAGCCCTGATGGCGGAAGCTCGACGACTGTATCGCAATATGGCCCGCCAGCGTGAGTACGTCTGCGTCAGGCTGCTTCTGCGCGCGATGCTCGGAAGGCACGAGGTGCTGATAGACCATCTTGAAAGCGGCAAGCCCTTCTTGGTGGGCGATCCTCGAACCTTAAGCATCAGCCACACTCGCGGTTTTTGCGCTGCCCTCCTTACTGATGGGCGAGGGGGCGTGGATGTGGAGTATTGCAGCGATAGGGTGAATCGCATTGCCCATCGTTTCCTGCGTACCGATGAGAAAGCCGACGATACGCTTTCCCGTCTGGCCTTTTGGAGCGCTAAAGAAACCATCTATAAAATGTTCTCAGAAGACCACCTCGACTTCTCCCAAATGCGCGTCTGCCTGGCTGCCGACTTCCACGAAGCAGACGCTCAACACCCCGTTGCCACGTTGCTCCACGGGGAGAATCTTTTACGCAACGTAAGCTTTCCCATTGCTTGTTTCGTAAGCCGCGAATATGTGCTCACTTATAGTACTTTCTAAGAAAACTGTTGACCAGTCCCCTGAGTCGATATGGGTGAAAGATGATGGGTGAAAGATGAAAAAACTGAAAAAAGTTTGCATATTTGTGGCGAATGCAGTATCTTTGCACGGTTGAAACACTTGTAGAGATGGTAAAGATATTCACGAGTGCTCAGTTGAAAGAGCTTGACGATTATACGATAGCCCACGAACCCATACGTTCCATCGACCTCATGGAGCGGGCGGCGAAGGCTATGACACGCGCCATTACCGAGGAGTGGACCACTCAGACAGCCGTGGTGGTGTTTGCCGGTCCTGGCAACAACGGCGGCGACGCGCTGGCCGTGGGGCGTATGCTTGCCGAGCAAGGTTACCAGGTGAGCGCCTACCTGTTCAACACGACGGGACGCCTGAGCGAAGATTGCGCGAAAAACAGGAAGCGCATGGAAGAATGTCGCAAGGTGAAGCTCTTTGCAGAAGTCGTCGAAGAATTCGACCCACCGAAACTCACGGCAGGCACCCTCGTTGTCGATGGTCTGTTCGGCACGGGTATGTCGAAGCCCCTGTCTGGTGGCTTTGCCTCGTTGGTGAAGTACATCAATCAGAGTGCCGCCTATATCGTGAGTCTCGACATGCCTTCCGGATTGATGACGGAAGACAATACCTATAATGTGCTGGCCAATATCATCAAGGCCGACCTCACGCTGACCCTTCATGGCAAGAAACTGGCCTTCCTCTTCCCCGAAAACCAGCAGTTCATAGGCCGACTCCGTGTGCTCGACATACGGTTGAGCGAAGAGGGCGTGGGGAAGATCGATGCTCAATACTCCATGCTTGAAGAGAGTGACGTGGTCAGGCTGCTACGCCCGCGCGACGACTATGCCCACAAGGGCAATATGGGTTCTGCCATGATCATTGCCGGAAGCTACGGTATGGCCGGCGCTTCGATACTTGCCACGCGGGCTTGTCTGCGTAGCGGGGTGGGAAAGGTGGTGGTTCATATCCCTAAAAAGAACAACGACATCATGCAGATAAGCGTTCCCGAAGCCATCGTGCAGCCCGACATCGACGAGAAATACTTCTCTGAGGCCGTCGACACCAGCGATATGGACGCCGTCTGCATGGGTCCTGGCCTGCGACAGCAGGAAAGCACAGCCATCGCCCTCATCTCCCAGATCAGACGAACCTCGGTGCCTATGGTGCTTGATGCTGATGCGCTGAACATCCTTTCCAACCACCGCGCATGGCTGCAGCAGCTCCCGGGAGGTATCGTCATGACACCTCATCCCAAGGAGTTCGACCGACTCAACGGCAGTCCATGTGCTGACAGCTATGAGCGGCTCTCACGGGCACGTTCCATGGCGGAACACCTGAAAGCGTATATCCTGCTGAAAGGCCATTATACGGCGTTGTGCCTCCCTAATGGCAAAGTGGTCTTCAACACGACAGGAAATGCCGGAATGGCAACAGCAGGTAGCGGCGATGTGCTCGCCGGTATCCTCACAGCCCTGCTGGCTCGTGGCTACGGACAGGCCGATGCCTGCACATTGGGTATGTATCTGCACGGATTGGCGGGCGACATCGCGGCTGCCGAAGTGGGTATGGAAAGTCTGACGGCCTCCGACTTGATAGCCTGTCTGCCCAAAGCGTTTATGCAATTGCAACAATGATGAAAAAAGTTTCTACAATAATGATTATGCTGGCGATGGCTACAACTGCTATGTGTCAGCAGCTTATGGAAGGAGCGACCTATTACCTTCCCAAGTCAACGGTCGATGTGGTGCTGCGAATCGAGAAGACCACCGTTTCTCCAGGCATGCTGAATGCCTATGCCGAGCGTTTCATGAAAAGGAGCGATGTGCCTTCTCTGGCGTCTGTAAGCTGGCGACTGCTGTCGGCTGAGATTACCCCGTCGGCTGTTCCCGACACCACCAAGCGCTTTACCGCGCGTATAGACGGCAAGCATTCTATCCAACGCGTAGCTCTGGCTCCCGACGGCACCATCCTTGCCGTTAATGCCGATGCCACGTTGCCAACGACACGCATACCCTTCTGTGCTGCTCCCAAACAACCGCTGCCCGATGCTCATGACTATATGAACCAGGACATTCTTGCTGCCGGCAGTCGCGCGAAAATGGCTGAGCTCATCGCCCAGGAAATCTACGACATCCGCGAAAGCCGTTCACTCTTGTCGAAAGGTCAGGCCGACTTCATGCCAAAAGATGGCGAGCAGCTGCGCATCATGATGCAGTCGCTCGACATTCAGGAGGCCGCCCTCATGCAGGTGTTTAGCGGAACAACAACCCACGATACGACGGAGGTGGTCTTGAGTTATGTGCCGGAGAAGGAAGTAAATCGCCATGTGCTGTTCCGCTTCTCGTCGCACTTTGGTCTTTCTGATGCCGACGACCTCTCTGGCGAACCTTATTACCTGTCGGTCAGCGATTTGCATCAGACGTCGGAGAACGCTGCCGTGGCCGAAGGGAAACTGCCGAAAGACAATGCCGAGATCTATGTGAACCTGCCGGGACGCATTCGCCTGGAGTTGAGTCATGATGGAAAGATCATTACGTCCTGCGAGATGATGGCCACGGAGTTCGGACGCACAGAGTCGCTCGACAACGAGCTCTTCGGAAAGAAACTCTTCACACAACTGGTCTACCATCCGCTCTCAGGTAGCATTCAAAGCATCAAGTCGGAAATGGTGAAAAAGTAAACTCCCGATTTCGTGATAGAGAGAAATCAGAATTGGTGAAAAAGTAACCCTGCTAACGATAGAGAGAAACCAGAAACGGTGAAATAGTAGCCTTGCTAACGATAAAGAGAAACGGCGCATCGTCTGATGCGCCGCTTTTCGTGTCAGTAGGGTAAGGCTTACTGTATGGTCCAGTCTTCCTGTGACTTACGCAGATAGTCCTTGTAGCGGATGCGAGCCGAACGCTTCGTGTTGGCGAAGAGCTCTTCTGCCTCGTCCGGGAACAGTTTGTGGACGGAGTTGTAGCGCACCTCGCCCATGAGGAAGTCGTGGAACTTGCTCCAGTCGGGCTCCTTCGAATCCAGGACGAACGGAGTCTTACCTTCGCTTGCCAGTTCCGGATTGAAGCGCCACAAGTGCCAGTAGCCACATTCAACGGCCTTCTTCTCTTCTTCCTGGCTCTTGCCCATACCGGCTTTCAGACCGTGGTTGATACATGGAGCGTAAGCGATGACAACACTCGGTCCGGGATAAGCCTCAGCTTCGCGGATGGCTCTCAGGCATTGTGCATGATCGGCACCCATAGCAATCTGTGCCACATAGACGTAGCCATAGCTGCAGGCGATGAGGCCAAGGTCCTTCTTGCGCACACGCTTACCGCGGGCAGCAAACTGGGCGATGGCACCCATAGGTGTGGCCTTCGAAGCCTGACCGCCAGTATTCGAGTAAACCTCGGTGTCGAGCACGAGAATGTTGATGTCCTCGCCACTTGCTATTACATGGTCAAGACCGCCGTAGCCGATGTCGTAGGAGGCTCCGTCGCCGCCGATAATCCATTGGCTGCGCTTCACCAGATAGTGGTCGAGCGTGGTCAGCTCCTGGCAGAACGAGCATCCTGCCTCGGCACGGCTGTGGATATACTTGCGCAGCTTCGGGGCAAGCTCCAATGTCTTTTCTGCGTTCTCGCGGTTCTCAATCCATTCTTTTGCCAATGCGCGGAAGGCTGCTGGGCATACTTCCTGAGTTGCCAGGGTCAGCAGATTGGCTACGCGCTGCTTCATCTTCTTGTTGGCCATCACCATACCCATACCGAATTCGCAGAAGTCCTCGAACAACGAATTGTTGAAGGCAGGACCTTGTCCCTTGGCGTTGGTGGTGTAGGGCGTAGAGGGAAGCGAAGCGGAATAGATGCTGGAGCATCCCGTAGCGTTGGCAATCATCTCGCGATCGCCGAAGAGCTGGCTGATGAGCTTCACATAAGGAGTTTCACCACAACCGGCACAAGCTCCGGAGAACTCGAAGAGCGGCTGTGCGAACTGCGAATTCTTCACGCTCTGCTTGATGTCGACGAGATGCTGCTTCGACTTCACCTGCTTGACGCAGTACTCCCACTTCTGGGCTTCTGTCGTGACGCTCTCGTCGTACGGGTTGAACGGAACCATAGAGAGAGCCTTGCCCGTCTTGGGATGACCCGGACAAATGTCGGCGCAGTTGCCGCATCCGAGGCAGTCGAGCACCGACACTTGGATGGCGAAGTGCATGCCCTTCATGGTGGCGGGAGCCTTCATCTCGATGGTCTTGCCGTCGTAGCCCTTCAGCTCCTTGTTGTCGAAGACGAACGGACGGATGGCTGCATGCGGACAAACGTAGGCACATTGGTTACATTGGATACAGTTGTCGACGTTCCATACGGGAACCATCGATTCAACACCACGCTTCTCATAGGCGGCTGTTCCTGTCTGCCAGGTGCCGTCTACGGTGTCGTGCTTGACAAAGTCGCTCACTTTGAGGAACTCACCCACTTGTCCGTTCAGCGGACGTACCAAGTCCTTGATGAAAGCAGGAGCATCGTCCTCAATCACTTCATCGTCGGGAAGGTTTGCCCAGTTGGGATCGATTTCCAGCTGCGTGTACTCGCCACCGCGGTTGACAGCTGCGTAGTTCTTGTTCACCACGTCCTCACCCTTCTTTCCGTAGGACTTCAGGATGGCTTCCTTCATCTTGTCGACAGCGAGGTCGACGGGAATCACGCCCGTGATGCGGAAGAATGCCGACTGCAGAATGGTGTTGGTGCGGTTGCCAAGTCCAATTTCGCGAGCTATCTTTGTGGCATTGATGATGTAAACCGTGATATTGTTCTGAGCGAAGAAACGTTTCACCTTGTTGGGGATGAAGCGGATGAGTTCGTCGCCCTCAAAGATGGTGTTGAGCAGGAACGTTCCGTTCTTCTGCAGACCGCGGGTCACGTCATACATGTGGAGATAGGCCTGTACGTGGCAAGCTACGAAGTTGGGCGTTGTCACGAAATAGGTGGAGCGGATGGGCGAATCGCCAAAGCGCAGGTGTGAACAGGTATATCCACCCGACTTCTTGGAGTCGTAGTCGAAATAAGCCTGACAGTACTTGTCGGTATTGTTACCGATGATCTTCACCGAGTTCTTGTTAGCACCTACCGTACCGTCGGCGCCGATGCCGAAGAATTTAGCCTGGAACATGCCTTCGCCGCCAAGAGGAATCTCTTCCACCTCGGGGAGGTTGGTGAATGTCACATCGTCGATGATGCCCACGGTGAAGTGGTTCTTGGGCTCGGGCAAAGCGAGGTTGTTGAATACGGAAATGATCTGTGCCGGCGTGGTGTCGCGCGAACCGAGACCATAACGTCCGCCAATAATCATCGGACGGCTTTCCGACTCATAGAAGGCGTCTTTCACGTCGAGGTAGAGGGGTTCGCCGTTGGCACCGGGTTCCTTGGTGCGGTCGAGCACGGCGATGCGCTTCACGGTCTTCGGAACCACTTCGAGGAGGTGCTTCACCGAGAAGGGGCGATAGAGGTGTACGCTGACCATACCTACCTTCTGGCCGTTGGCGTTGAGGTGGTCGATGGCTTCGCGGGCGGCGTCGGTGGCCGAGCCCATAAGGATAATCATGCGGTCGGCATCTTCAGCACCGTAGTAGGAGAAGAGATGGTACTCTCGACCGGTGATCTTCGAAATCTTGCCAAGGTACTTCTCCACCACTTCGGGCACATTGTCGTAGTAGCTGTTGCAAGCCTCACGATGGGTGAAGAACGACTCGGGATTCTCTGCGGTACCTCGGGTGACAGGACGCTCCGGGGTCATGGCGCGCTCGCGGAAACGCTTGATGTATTCACGATTCACCAGCGGACGGATGTCCTCTTGGTCCATGATTTCCACCTTGTGGTACTCATGCGATGTGCGGAAACCGTCGAAGAAATTGATGAAAGGCACACAGGTCTCGAGGGTAGCCAAGTGGGCAACAGCCGTCATATCCATCACCTCTTGCACGGAACCTTCGCAAAGCATGGCGAAGCCCGTCTGGCGGCAGGCCATCACGTCCTGGTGGTCGCCGAAGATACAGAGGGCATGTGAGGCCAAGGTACGTGCCGACACGTCGAAGACACAGGGGAGAAGCTCACCTGCAATCTTGTACATGTTTGGAATCATGAGCAGCAGACCCTGGGAAGCGGTAAACGTCGTTGTCAGCGCTCCTGCCTGCAGCGAGCCGTGGACAGCTCCGGCAGCTCCAGCCTCTGATTGCATTTCCTGAACAGCCACAGTCTGTCCCCACAGGTTCTTTCTGCCGCGGGCAGCCCATTCGTCCACATGCTCCGCCATTGGCGAAGACGGGGTGATGGGGTAGATGGCTGCAACCTCGGAGAACATATAACTCACGTGAGCCGCAGCTTCGTTACCATCACATGTGATAAACTTTTTTTCTCTTGCCATAATCTAATAATGAATAATGTTTTGAATGATATTTCTTGATTTCCCTGCAAAAGTAATACTTATTTTACGAAATACGGGCAAAATCTTAATAATTAATGTTAATGCATGGTGGAATTGTTGTATTTTGTAAGATAATAATCTTATCTTTGTCTAAACTTTACTCTTTCATCGTATGAAATTGCACACCTTTAATCCTGGACACGACATAGCCCTGGCCTCAAACCGCATGGCTATGACTATGCCGCATGCTGCCCGCGAACTGGCCGACGATTTGGGGTGGATACCCGCTTTGTGGGCAGATGCGGGCGACTGCATTCTGGTGCATCATGTGGATGAGGCCTATGAGGTGGCCAAACGGTTTTTCTCCGAAAATGCAACGAGGCCTTTTCCCGATGTGCGTTTTGTAGGGCGCGATCAGCTTGGTGGCTTACCCATCGATGAAGTGTGTCCGTGGGGGTGGGACGCTTGTCTCGTAGGAGAATTGCTTGGCTGCGGAGTCGCCCCGCACGTCCTGCCTACGATTGATAGCGTCAGGGGTGAGATGCGTGAACTTTCCCATAGGAAGAACGGCATACCAGTTCTGCAACGTGTGAGAATGGGACTTGAGGATCGGACTTGTGGCAAATCAGCCTGTCTCCAATCATTTGAAGCGTGCATAGACTATATCGGAGAGCTCCATGGAGATTATGTTTCAGCGCCATGGAGAATATCTGACAGGGCCGTATTTAAGGCTCCTTGGAGCAGTAGCGGACGTGGAGTAAGGTTTGTAGAGGGATCGATAACGCCGTCGGTTGCGGGTTGGATGGAGAACACCATACGCCGCCAGGGAAGCATTATTGCAGAGCCTTATTATCAGAAAGTCGAGGATTTCGCGCTCGAGTTCGTTGCCGACGTCAAGGTTCGATACGTGGGACTCTCCCTGTTTGAGACCAATGGCAGCGCCTATAGCGGGAATATTGTTGCCTCAGAGGAAAGGAAACGGCAAATGCTCGGCAAATACATCGACGGGACTCTGCTCGACGAACTGATATTGCGGTTGGAAGAAGCGCTTACCATACAGCTTGGCGGGAAATACAGCGGCCCATTGGGCGTAGATATGATGGTGGTGGCAGGTGGGGATGACCGTCCCTTCCGGATTCACCCCTGTGTGGAAATCAACCTGCGCCGCACCATGGGACATGTCGCTTTGGCGCTGACTTCGACAGACGACAGGCCGCCTAAAGTGATGAGCATCGTTCGTCAGGACCAGCACTCCCGACTTACGGTTCGTCCTGCCGGCCGTTCCACAATGGATAGGGCGTTCGGTTGACAACCAGCTGCCGCGGAAGCGTTATCACCTTCAGGCGCTCGTACCACACGTGCGAAGTGCCTGAGATGTGCTTCTGCGTGTGGCTGCTGATGAAATAATAGCTTGCCGTGTACTCGTCCATCATTTCCAGGAAAGTCTTCTTTATGCGAGAGCACTTCTCGTTGATGGCATTGTCGAGAGGGTTGACCAAATGGTCGATGCTGTCCTCAATTTTCCTTGCATCGGTATGTTTGGCAATGGCTTGGTAGTAGGCCGACAATTCGTCGCGATAGTTGGTCAGCCGCTTGAACTCTATTCCCCCGGGATGTGCGAGAAACAGCATGTACACCGCCTTATGCACAGGTTGTAGAATGATTTCTTGATGGTCGTAGTCGGGTAGGAGAAAGCGGAAGTCTTCGGTAATCAGGAAGCGGCTGAGCCGGGCACGGGCAGCTTCCATGCGCAATTCTTCCAAGATGGGCAGACCCAATGCTTCGAGCAACAGGTCGGTACGTCCCGCTGCCCGTAAACGGCTCACCAATACTTTCAGTTTCCCGGCTGCTTCTTCTGGAGAAAAGTCCTGCTCACTCATCTTGTGCATCAACAATAATCTTGCCCAACCATGTTTTCCATTTGTCCACCATGTTGCCACCATGAGTTTGATGCGGTTTTGTTGGCTTTTCCTGGTGTTGCTCTGTTTCCTCAAGGGATTCCTCTTCTTCGTCTGTTTTCGGCTCTACAATCGTGACAATGGGAGCCTCTTGCGTGATGGGGTTCTCTTGGTCGGCTTTCTCTTCGGAAGCCTTTCTCTTGATCGGCTTGTAGAGTCTGGGAATCAAGTCTTCATAGTAGTTGTCGTCGAGATTCTTTTCATCGGCCATTTGTTGCAAATCGTCTTCCAGACCTGTGGCTAAGATGGTCACTTTGGCATCTTCGCCCAAAGAGTCGTCGGTGGAAGTACCCCAGATGACGTCAATGTTGGGGTCAAGCTGGTCGAAGAAATCGTCGATTTCCTGCATTTCGCGAACGAAGATAGGGTGTTCGTCGCTGGAATAGATGTTGAACAGGATGCGTTTGGCTTTCCCGATGTCATTACCGTAGAGCAAGGGAGAGTCGAGGGCGTCGATGATGGCATTTTCCACTCTGTTCTCTCCGCTGGCACGTCCCATCGCCATGATGGCCCCACCACCGTTTTTCATAGTGGTTTCCACATCGCGGAAGTCAAGGTTGATGCTGCCATCGCTATGCACGGTGATGAGTTCGGAAATGCCCTTCACGGCATCCCTGAGAATATTGTCGGCACGCAGGAAGGCCTCTTTGACCGTCACTTCGGAGTCGGCATATACATCGCATAGCCGCTCGTTGTTGATAATGAGCAACGCGTCAACGTTCTTTCGCAGTTCATCCACTCCTTTCAAAGCTTTGATGATCTTGCGTTTTTTCTCAAAAAAGAAAGGGATGGTCACCACACCCACGGTCAGGATGCCGAGTTTTTTGGCCACACTTGCCACTACGGGAGCGGCCCCTGTGCCCGTTCCGCCACCCATTCCGGCTGTTACGAACACCATCTTCGTGCCATCGTCGAGTAAGCGTTCGATGTCGGAGAGGTTGCTTTCGGCCTCCTTCTTTCCCAACTCCGGGTTGGCGCCGGCACCAAGTCCCGACTGTCCGAGCATCACTTTGACGTGAACAGGCGACTGCGCCAATGATTGGCTGTCGGTGTTGCAGACAGCAAAGGTAACGCCTTCGATGCCTTCGTTGAACATGTTTCTCACGGCATTACAGCCTCCCCCGCCAACGCCGATTACCTTGATGATGCCTTTCGACTTGTCCTCTATCGGTCCGAAGTCGATGGTAGTCTTGTCGTCTTCCATATCCTTTTCTTGTTGTGAAACCATTGCCCCCGAGTCCCAAGGTTGAGGCTGTCAGGGCAATGGTTTATGATTTTGATTGATTGAATGCGGGGGCAAAATTACGAAAAAGACAGGAATCCTGCAAGTTTTTCCTGGCCGCAAGCCTTGCGCGCACTACTTATTCTATCAGTTTCAGCTCTTCCAGAATCGGCAGCACGTTGTTGGCGTAGTTGCGCTTGTTCTTCGGCGCCTGATTGTATTTCTCAAGCAGTTCAGGTGCGTTGTAGTTGTTCAGCAAATCTTCCATGAATGCGTCGTCGATGAGCACGAGAGGGAAACGCTTCTTGCCTGGTAAGGGGTCGCTGTGAAGCACATAGCACATCTGCTTTTCCAAACGGTTGCTCTCAGCAATGGCAGCTCCGATGAGTCCGAACATAATGCCAATGGAAACATCGGCGGGGGGATTGTTCACGATGAGAATCTTGTTGCCATCGAAGCGACAAGCCTTGGCGTATCCCTTTCCGAAGAGTCGTTTTTTGTATTCCAGATTCTTGCAATTCACGAACATCGTGTCGCCCATCATCACAACGAGGGCGTTGTTTTTCAGCGTCTTGTCCATCTGCTTGTCGCCTGTTGTGAATTGGAAGTCATTTCCGCCATTCCAGAACTTCTGGTTTTGCGTACGGGCTTTGCTCTGAAGGGGGTTGTCTATTTCCACCCAGTTGTTTGCCTTGAAGTCGCTGTAACTGGTACAATACTTCTCCTGTGCCGAAGTCCCTAAAGCTATCAAGCACAATATGGAAAACATGAATCTTCTCATAGCTTTCATGGATTAAAGATAAATGCGGATACCTGTGTTCAGCGTTATGCGGGCAACACCATTTTGCTCGTTGTCGGAGGTGTATTCATCATCTTTCATGTAGGTGTTTATGGCATTCAGGTCTACACCTACGCCAACATGCTTGTTGAACCGATATTCCACGCCGACTGCCGACTGGAAGGCAAATCCGCCTTGGCTGTCGGCATCGCCGCCCAAGTGTCCGTAGCCGATACCCGCTTGTGCTTTCCATTGCCATTTTTTGTCGTTCTGCGAGCGATAGACAAGCGACGGTCCCACGTAATCTTGTGTAGTATGGATGTCGTGTTTATAGTTTGTCAGATTGTGGGCATACGTCAGGCCGAAGCCTATGCCGCTGCTCCATACGCAGTTGTAGTCGGCTGTCAGCTCCACCCCAGGACGCCATGAACTATAATCGTGGGGGGCGTAGTACATCTTCGAGGTGACGAACGATGGACCGACGCTCAATCCGATGATGTGGCGAACGCCGCTGGTTTGGTTATTTTGCTGATTCTTGAGCATGCGGTCTGTAATGCTTTGAGCCGAAACACCAGAAGCCATTGCAAGCAGCAATGCCGAAAGGAAAAATGTCTTTCTCATATATCTTGTATTTTTAAAACCTATATCTTGTATTTTTAAAACCCATCATGGTTGTACGGGTATCTTGTCGATGCGACGCTGATGGCGTCCGCCCTCAAACGGAGTGGCGAAGAACTCGTCCATGATACGGCGGGCCATGTCGTTGTCGATGAACCGTCCGGGCATGACCAGCACATTGGCATCGTTGTGCTGACGGATGAGGTGTGCTATTTCTGGTATCCAGGCCAGTCCGGCACGTATACCTTGGTGCTTATTGAGGGTCATGCTGATGCCTTCGCCAGAGCCGCAAATGGCGATGCCGGGAAACACTTCTCCCTGCTCGATGCCGCAAGCCAAAGCATGGCCGAAGTCGGGGTAGTCGCACGACTCTTCAGTCTGAGTGCCATAGTCCTTGAAGGGCAGACCTTTCTCTGCCAAATACTGCTTTACAAACTGTTTCAGGGCAAAGCCAGCGTGATCGCTGGCCAGCCCGATAATCTTGGTTTCCATAGTTTTTTTATCCTAACATTTCTTTTACTTGCTTATAAACATTCTCGCCGGTATAGCCCAGTTTCTCGTCGAGCACCTTGTAAGGAGCAGAGAAACCGAAACTCTCGAGACCCCAGATGCGTCCTTGGCGGCCAACAAGACCCTCAAGCGTGCAGGGCAGTCCGGCCGTCATACCAAAGATCTTGGCTGTTGGAGGCAATATGCTGTCCTGATATTCCTGCGACTGCAAACGGAACAATCCTTCTGACGGCGCACTTACCACGCGTACCTTCACGCCATCTTGACGGAGGAGTTTGGCGCCAGCCTCGAGCGTCGAAACCTCTGAACCGCTGGCCAGCAGGATGACGTCGAAGTCGTTGTCCGAGCCTGCTACGACGTAAGCACCGCGGCGGGCTTGTTCGTAGTCGTTGCCTTCTGGCAGGTTCTCGATATTCTGACGGGAGAAAATGAGTGCCGTCGGCGTTTCGGTGTTTTCCATTGCCATACGCCAGCATACCGTGGTCTCCTCGACGTCGGCAGGACGGAGCACCAGCACGGAGTTGCGTCCGCTGTGGTTCTTCAGTTTTTCCAGCAGGCGTATCTGAGCCTCTTGTTCCACGGGTTCGTGTGTAGGACCGTCTTCGCCTACGCGGAAAGCGTCGTGAGTCCAGATGAATTTCACCGGAACCTCCATCAGGGCGGCCATTCGCACGGCGGGTTTCATATAGTCAGAGAATACGAAGAAGGTGCCGCAGGCAGCGATGACGCCACCATGCAGAGCCATACCGATGCAGCAGCAGGCCATCGTCAGCTCAGCCACACCAGCCTGGAAGAAAGCACCCGAGAAGTCGCCGCGTGTCAGTTCGTGGGTCTTCTTCAGGAAACCGTCGGTCTTGTCGGAGTTCGACAGGTCGGCACTACCCACAATCATGTTGGGCACTTGCTCAGCCAGCATGCCGAGGACCGTAGCTGAAGCGCCACGGGTAGCGGCACCAGCCTTCTGCTCTACCTTCGTCCAATCGATGGCAGGTGTCTTGCCAGAGAACCATTCCTCCAACTGTTGTGCCTGCACCGGATGTCCTTTGGCCCATTCTTCCTTTTCGGCATATCGTTGGGCAACAATCTTCTCTAGTTCTTCCTTGCGGCGGGCATAGAGCTCCTGCACCTCGGGGAAGACGACAAAAGCATTCTCCGGGTCGCCACCCAGGTTGCGGATGGTGTTCACATAGGCATCGCCGCCAAGGGGTGCACCATGTGTGGCACAGTTGCACTCATAGCTCGACCCGTCGGCTTTGCGGGCACCCTTGCCCATCACGCAATGGCCGATGATCAGGCTTGGACGTTCTGTCTCGGCTTGCGCACGGCTGATGGCCTGACGTATCTGATCCACATCGTTGCCGTCGATTTCCTGCACGAACCAGCCCCAAGCTTCATATTTCTTTGCGGTGTCCTCGCTGGTCACCACATCGGTCCGGGTGGAGAGTTGTATGTCGTTGGCATCGTAGAACATGATGAGGTTGTCGAGTCCCAGATTGCCGGCAATACGACCTGCTCCTTGTGAGATTTCCTCCTGTACACCACCATCAGAAATATAGGCATAGATGGTCTGGTTCATCACGTTGCCCAAGCGTGCCTTGAGGAACTTAGCCGCGATGGCAGCACCCACGGCGAAACAATGACCCTGTCCGAGCGGGCCGCTGGTGTTCTCGATGCCACGTGCGACGTTGCGTTCCGGATGTCCAGGTGTGACTGAACCCCATTGGCGAAGCTGCTTCAAGTCGTCCATAGAGAACTTTCCCGTCAGCGCCAACTGACCATAGAGCATGGGAGCCATGTGGCCTGGGTCGAGGAAGAAGCGGTCGCGCCCCTCCCATTCGGGATGTTCTGGGTCGTAGACCAGAAACTCTGAATAAAGCACATTGATGAAATCGGCGCCGCCCATGGCACCTCCGGGATGGCCCGACTTGGCCTTCTCGACCATCGAAGCAGCCAGGATGCGGATGTTGTCGGCTGCCCGATTCATAATCTTGTTGTCGTTCATAGATATGTTGATGTTAGTACGATGTATTCAATTTGCAAAGGTAGCAAAAGATTTCTGAACCGCCAAATCATTCCAATACTTTCCGTCAAATTCACTCATCATGTATCTTGCTGGAAGGTATGTACTCAGGGAGCGGTATAGAAGTCGATGAGCCGACGGATGGCTCTTTGGCAAACTGGGCAGAACTCAGGGTTCTCGTTGGTGCGCATGCGGCAGTCGTGTGTGGGGCGGAAAACGCCTTTCAGACTGTAGCCTGCGCCTTCAAAGGCACCTATCGCGTGTGCGTACATATTATTATCTGGTGTAGGCAGCGGTGTGGACGTTGCCATCATGTCGCGCCATTTGCTCTCGAAGTCCACCATCGTGGTGATGTTGGGTTCCCAAGGCTCCACGTCGGCTGGGTACATGGGTATCTGTTCCTGTTCGTAGGCATACTCGTCGGCCAGGCCGGCGAAACTGTGTCCGAATTCATGGACCACCACAGGGCGGAATTTCGGGTGATGGGTCATGCTCAGGTTGTAGCTGTTCAGAATACCGCCACCACCATATTCTTCAGTATTGACCAGCACGATGATATGCTCGTATGGCGTGCCAGCCAACCAGTCATGCAACTGTTTGAGATGGAGCGTGGTGAGGTAGCGGTCGCTATAGAAGGTATCGAAATGCGACTGTAGGGCTGTCTCGCGCCAGATGCCTCTGCGTGGCTCGCTGGTGCCGCTGTCTTTCGAGGGCGACTTCACGGCGATGATTTCAAAGCGATCGCGGAGGCTTTTAAACGGTTCGTGCGAGAAAAGGGCTTCCATAGCGATACGTGCATCTTCCAGGAAGGTCGGCATTTCCTCTTCTTGGTAGCCCTCGGCCACATAGGCGATGTGGATGCAATGGGCCGTGTCGGCAGGTTGAAGCAACACTTCGTAGGGGGTGACGTTGCGCTCGCCCTTATGGTGGATAAGAATATCGGACGGGACAACGGTGTGCGTAAGCGTGGCCATCACCTCGTGGCGGTTGTTCATGAGGTTGACGGTGATGTCGACCGTATCTTTCGGCATGGGTACGAGAAATACATTCTCGAACGATTTCTTCTGAGTCTTCGCCTCGTCGTAGCTAAGCCATTCTTGGAAGAGCGTAGAGAAGGAGTTGCGGTAGATGACGTTTTCCGTGCCATGCTGCATCACAACGACTTGACCGTTGCCTTCAACGGGTACTTCCGAGAGATGTTGGCGTTTACCATACCATCCAGGCAGGCGACAGAGTTCATCCACATAGATATCCTGACGCTCGGCATTACCTGAGAAGGTGTAGTCCAGTCGTAGGGTGTTGGGGGTGAAAAACTGGTCGAAGTCCTGCGCATGCATGTTGATGGTGAGGAGCAGGAGGAGGGCTGTTGTAAAACAACAGCTTACAGAACGAAAATTGTGTGAGCTGGCAGTTGTGGCACAACCGCTTTTAAAACCGTATGATAGATTCTTATTCATTTCGTGCGATTTAGGACTGTTGGGGTGAGGGGATGATGGTGGCGGGCAAGAGTTCGGAGAGCAACTGTCTGACATACGGGCGTTCCCAATCCTTCTCGTGATAGTATTGGCCGTGATGGAAAAGGACGTCGATGTCCATTTCCACGATGCCGCAAGCGCGCTTCTCCTGGGTGTTGCCGCACAGGGTCTCTATCTGTTTGGTACGCCTGACGACTTCCTCTATGTCCAGATCGGTAAGGAATGCGGTGAGGCAATTGCGGAAGTTCTTCCCACTAATGCCAATTGGTGTGGTGACAGCAATGGAGGAGTATACGACGAGCGATTCAGGGAATGCTTCGCGAACCATTCGTTTGGCGCGGCGGATGTTGTTCCAGGATTGGTGGTTCGTGCCGATGGCCAGTATCAACAAACGGTCTTTTATCATGATTCCGAGCTCTTTTTAGGTTACAGGTCGTCGAAGGAGACGGGTTGCTCCTTAGGTGTATCGTTCTTCCGTTCTTTGGCGGCTTGGGGTTCTTCGAGCGGGTCGATGACATCGCCCTTGGTGTGAATGGGGTTCCCCTCGTCGTCGAGCAGCAGGTCCTCCTCGTAAACGTCGATGCTGTCCATGTCGAGCGTATCAACACGCGATGCCACATAGCTCGAGCAGTTGAAGAGGGCATCGGTGATGTCGTCGTCTTTTGGTTTCTTGAACCGTCCGTGGTACTGCTGGAAGTTGGGATCGTTCATGACAGATTCAAGGAAATAGCCACAGATGGGAAGTGCCGTCTTGGACCCCTGTCCGAGGGCACCCGTACGGAAATGGATGCTGCGGTATTCGCCACCGACCCATGCTCCACAAACGAGTTTGGGACTGACACACATGAACCACGCGTCGGAGTGATTGTTCGATGTGCCCGTCTTACCGCCGAAGTCGGTGTCGAGCGCTTTCTTGTTGCCCACCCAAGCCCACAGGCTTTGTGAAGTGCCGCCAGGTTCTTTCAGGCCGCCCATGAGCATCTGCTGCATCAGGAAGGCACTCTTGTAGGGAATCACCTGCTTCTGGTCGGAGGGAGCGAGGTAGACTTCCTTGCCGTCTTTGTCGACGATGCGAGTCACCAAGACGGGCTTGGTGTGTTTTCCGTCGTTGGCAATGACGCTGTAGGCATTGGTCATCTCCAGCAGGTTGACATCCGAAGAGCCCAGTGCCAGCGATGGCGTATCGTCGAGCGGGCTACTGATGCCCATGTCGTGGGCTGTGGCGATGATGTTCTTGATGCCCATCTCCTGGCCAAGTCGTACGGCAACGCTGTTGATACTCTTGGCAAAGGCGCTCTTCAGCGGCATGGAGTCGCCTGAGAAACGTCCGTTGGCATTGCTGGGCGTCCATTTCACGAGCTTGTGTTTCTGCTGGTCGTATACCTCCATGCTGATGTATTCATCGCGTCGTTTGTCGCATGGGGTGAGTCCTTGGTTCATGGCCTCGGTATAGACGAAGAGCTTGAAGGTGGAGCCGGGCTGTCGCATGGCCGTCACCTTGTCGTATTTCCATGAGTTGAAACTGATGTCGCCCACCCATGCGCGTACATAACCTGTTTGCGGCTCCATTGCCACGAACGAGCAATGCATGTAGTGCACCATGTAGCGGATGGAGTCGAGCGTCGACATTTCGCGCTCTATCTCACCCTTTTCGTAGTCGAAGAGTTTCACCATATGCGGACGGTTCAACTCGGCAATGATGGAGTCGGGCTGGTTGGGGTATTTGGCCTGGAGCGCCTTGTAGAATGGTTGACGCTTGGCAATGTCCTCTATGAAATGTGGGATGACGTGGTGATTCTCGTCCTGCCAAGGTTCGGTATTTCCCCAATGGCTGTTGAAGTTCTGCTGCACGATGCGCATCTGCTTGTTGGCAGCCTGCTCGGCATATTTCTGCATGCGTGTGTCGAGCGTTGTATAGATTTTCAGACCGCTGCTATAGAGGTCGTAGCCGTTCTCCGAACACCAATCTTCCAGATAGTTGGCCACAGCTTCGCGGAAGTAATTGGCCGTGCCGTCGTAGTTGCTTTCCACGCTGTAGTTCAGCTCGATGGGTATCTGAATGAGTGAGTCGCGCTCAAAATCGGTCAGGTGGTTCTTCTTGAACATATTGTCGAGCACCACGTTGCGGCGCTTCAAACTATTCTCAGGATTGGCGATGGGATTGTAGAACGTGGTGGCCTTGAGCATGCCTACGAGCACGGCAGCTTGTTCGGTTGTGATCTGTGCGGGGGTGCAGTTGAAGTAAGTCTTGCAAGCTGTCTTGATGCCAAATGAGTTAGAGCCGAAATCCACCGTGTTGGCATACATCGTGAGAATGTCTTTCTTGTCGTAGAGCATCTCAAGTTTTGTTGCGATAATCCATTCCTTCGTCTTCATTATCAACATTTTAAGACCAGGAACCTTGCCAATTAGTCCAGTGCTGTAATGCGTACGGACACGGAACATGTTCTTAGCCAACTGCTGGGTGATGGTCGATGCGCCGCGTGCATCGTGGTGGAGCATAGCATCCTTGGCAGCTGCAAACAATCCGATAGGGTCGATGCCCCAATGTTTGTAGAATCGCTCATCCTCGGTGTCGACAAGCGCCGTCCAGAAGTCGGGGTTCACCTCTTCGTATTTCACGGGAGTGCGGTTCTCGTTGAAGTATTTGCCGATGAGTTTACCGTCGGCACTATAGAGCTCCGAAGCCTGGCTGGTTTGCGGATTCCTGATGGTGTTGAATCCTGGCGATTTGCCGAAGAGCCATAGGAAGTTGATGTCCACCATACCCAGGTAGATGATGAATGCCACGAAGAGCGATGCCAATATTAATAAGGTACGCGTATACCAGGCACGTCCCTTATAAAGCGATTTGTACCAAGGCCAGAAGCCTTTCACGCCGCGCCAAAGGCGGAGCAAGAACCTACCAATGGTCGTGTTATTCAGATAGTTTGCCATAATGGTTCGTAATAGGATTAGGTTGTGAGTGCAAAATTACGAAATTCTGGTGGAAATAACGAGCGTTTTGAGATTATTAACGATTGCTCTTTTAAGATTTAACGCACCACTCGTGTAGCCTGGGGGCAGTTGTCGTGTATCAGATGGATGATATCTTCCACTTGGTCGGGAGAGAACCAGTGGATGGTTGTGTCGCGTTTGTACCAGGTGAGCTGTTTGCGGCAGTATCGGCGGGTGTTGCCCTTGATGCGCTCGATGGCCTCGTCGAGTGTCCATTTGCCATCGAATGCAAGAAACAGTTCCTTGTAGCCGACGGTGTTGAGTGCGTTGTTCTCGCGGTGGGGGTACATGCGGCGGGCTTCTTCCACCATTCCGTCGGCCACCATCTGGTCGACGCGGCGGTTGATGCGGTCGTAGAGTTCCTCACGCGGGCGGTTCAGTCCGATTTTCAATATGCGAAACGGCCGTTCCTTCGTTTGCTGCGTACGGAACGAGGTGTAGGTTTTCCCACTCTGATGGATGATTTCCAGCGCATGAATCACGCGGCGGTAGTTCTTGCGGTCTACGATTTCGTAGTAGTCGGGATCCAGTTGGCGTAGTTCCTCACACAAGGCATCAAGTCCTTCGCTTGCAAAGCGTTCCTTCATCCATACTCTAATCTCATCGTCGACCGTGGGAATGTCGTCGATGCCGTTGCACACCGCATCCACATACATCATGCTTCCGCCCGACAATAAGGCTATCCTTTTGTCCTCCCAGAGTTTTTCAAGCAATTGGAGAACGTCTTGTTCGTACATCGAAGCGCTGTAATAGTCGTCGATGGAATGCGTACCCACGAAGAAGTGCCTGACGCGGGCTTGTTGCGATGGGGTGGGGGCTGCTGTGCCAATGGGTATCTCGCGGTAGAGTTGTCGCGAGTCGGCATTGATGATAGGTATACAAAAATGCTCGGCCACACGCAGGCAGACATCAGTCTTGCCTACACCTGTGGGGCCGAGTATGACGATGAGTGTGTTCATTAACGGATGATGCCTCGCTTGGAAGCACTCACGAAGTCGATGATGTATTGGATTTCGGGCGTTAGGGGCAGGTTCTTCTTGATTTCCTCGATGCCCTCTGCCAGAATGCCTTTGCTATAGAGCAGGCGGTAGGCGTCGTGAATCTGGCCGATAGCTTCGTTCGAGAATCCGCGGCGGCGCAGTCCGATGAGGTTGATGCCTGCATAGCGGATAGGCTCCTTGCCGGCAATGATATATGGCGGAATGTCCTGGCTCGAACGGCTGCCACCCTGTATCATCACGTAGCCACCGATGTGGCAGAACTGGTGGATGAGCACGCTGGCAGAGATGATGGCATTGTCGTCGACCACCACCTCGCCTGCAAACTTCGTGGCATTGCCGATGATGCAGCCGTTGCCCACCACACAGTCGTGGGCGATGTGCATGCTTTCCATGAGCAGGTTGTTGGAACCGACAAGGGTCGTTCCCTTTGAGAAGGTGCCGCGCGAGATGGTGACATTCTCACGGATGGAGTTGTTGTCGCCAATCTGGCAGGTCGTCTCCTCGCCTTGGAACTTCAGGTCTTGCGGTTTCGTGCTGATGCTGGCACCAGGGAAGAACTCATTGCCGTTGCCGATGCGGGCACCGAAATGGATGGTCACGGCATTCATCAACACGTTGTTGTCGCCGATGACGGTGTTCTTGTCAATATAGCAGAACGGGCCGATGACGTTGCCGTCGCCCAACTGTGCTTCGGGGTGAACAAATGCTAAAGGACTTATTTGGTTCATGATATACATTTATAATATTACGATGCAAAATTACTCATTTTCCCCTATATTGCCACGAAGACTGAAAATAATTAGTGTTTTTTACGGAAAATAAAGAAAAAACACGCGTTTTCAAACCATTTGTGTCAAAAAAAACACGTAAATGGTTTGTATGATTCAAAAATATTGCGTACTTTTGCAACAGTTTTTTATCATCATTGTATTATAACTCCAAAAACAAAAAAAAATGGTTATTCCTAGTTATTTCTGGATTGTACCTGTTGCCTCGGTCATCGCCTTGGCAATGGCGTATTACTTCTTCGCCTCGATGATGAAGGAGAGTGAGGGTACTGCCCGTATGCAAGAAATTGCCGGACATATCCGCAGAGGCGCTATGGCCTATCTGAAACAGCAGTACAAAGTGGTGGGCATCGTGTTTGTGGTGCTCTGTGCCCTGTTTGCTTTCATGGCCTATGGGCTGAACGTGCAGAACAAATGGGTGCCTTTTGCTTTCCTTACGGGAGGTTTCTTCTCAGGCTTGGCAGGCTTCTTCGGCATGAAGACCGCCACCTATGCATCAGGACGTACGGCCAATGCTGCCCGCGAGAGCCTTGACAAAGGCTTGAAGGTGGCTTTCCGCTCAGGTGCCGTGATGGGTCTGACGGTGGTTGGCCTGGGTTTGCTCGACATCGCCATCTGGTTCTTCGTGCTGAACCGCTTCGATCCCGAGGGCCTCATCTCCATCACCACCACCATGCTGACCTTCGGTATGGGTGCTTCGACACAGGCTCTGTTTGCCCGTGTGGGCGGTGGTATCTACACCAAGGCTGCCGACGTGGGTGCCGACATCGTGGGTAAGGTGGAAGCCGACATCCCTGAGGACGACCCGCGCAATCCTGCCACCATTGCCGACAATGTGGGCGACAATGTGGGCGACGTGGCCGGTATGGGTGCCGACCTGTATGAGAGCTATTGCGGTAGTGTGCTTTCCACAGCAGCCCTGGGTGCCTCGGCCTTTGCGGCCAGCAGCGTCGAAGGCATGCAGATGAAGGCTGTCATCGCTCCGATGATCATCGCTGCCGTGGGAGTATTCCTTTCGTTGCTTGGCATTTTCCTCGTCCGTACGAAGGAAGGTGCTACCATGAAGAACCTGCTCCACTCGTTGTCTCTGGGCACGAACGTCAGCGCTGTGCTGATTGCAGTCGCCACGTTTGGCATTCTCTACGGCCTGGGCATTGAGAATTGGCTGGGTCTTTCGTTCTCCGTCATCAGCGGTTTGGCAGCCGGTGTCATCATCGGACAGGCCACCGAATACTATACTTCGCATTCCTACAAGCCGACTCAGAAGATTTCCGAGGCTGGTCAGACGGGTGCTGCAACGGTGATTATCAAGGGTATTGGTACGGGAATGATTTCTACTTGCATCCCCGTTATCACCATCGGTGTGGCCATCATGCTGAGCTATCTCTGCGCTAACGGCTTCGACCTCTCGATGTCTTCCGAGAGTCTTTCGCATGGTCTGTATGGCATCGGCATCGCTGCTGTGGGTATGCTCTCCACGCTGGGCATCACTTTGGCTACCGACGCTTACGGCCCCATTGCCGACAATGCCGGCGGTAATGCTGAGATGTCGAGTCTGGGTGAGGAAGTGCGCCACCGTACGGATGCCCTCGATGCCCTTGGCAACACCACCGCTGCTACGGGTAAGGGCTTCGCCATCGGTTCTGCCGCGCTGACGGCTTTGGCACTCTTGGCCTCCTACATCGAGGAAATCAAGATTGCAATGGCCCGTGCCGGACAGACTCTGACCAACGTGGCAGGTGATGTGATTTCTGCCACCGATGCCACCATCCCCGATTTCATGAACTATTTCCAGGTGAACCTGATGAACCCGAGAGTGCTGGTGGGTGCCTTCATCGGCGCGATGGCTGCCTTCCTGTTCTGTGGAATGACGATGGAAGCCGTGGGGCGTGCTGCAGAGAAGATGGTGCAGGAAGTGCGCCGTCAGTTCCGCGAGATTGCTGGAATCCTCGAAGGCAAGGCCACTCCTGACTACGGCCGTTGCGTGGAGATTTCCACACGTGCCGCCCAGCATGAGATGATAGTTCCTTCGGTCCTCGCCATTCTGATTCCCATTCTGGTGGGTATCATCCTCGGCGTGGCTGGCGTACTCGGTCTGTTGGTAGGCGGACTGGCTGGCGGCTTCACGCTGGCTGTGTTCATGGCCAATGCCGGTGGTGCCTGGGACAATGCGAAGAAGAACATCGAGGAAGGCAACTTCGGCGGCAAGGGCTCGTTTGCCCATAAGGCTTGTATCGTGGGCGACACCGTGGGCGACCCGTTCAAGGACACTAGCGGCCCGTCGCTGAACATTCTGATCAAGCTGATGTCGATGGTCAGCATCGTGATGGCTGGTCTCACCGTAGCCTTCAGCATCCTCTAAACGATATTTCATCCACACATGAGCATAGCGCAGGGTCGGTTTTTCGGCTCTGCGCTATTTTGTGTTTTGTGCTTCAGTCTTGTTGTCTGGAAAATGTGGGAAGCGTGACAATTGTGACAAATGGACAATGTATTTTTGCGCACCAATCTCACCGTCGACGGTAGTGTTGTTTGTTGTAAGTTATTAATTATAAATTATTAATTATAAGTATATTATATATAATCACCAGACTGTGATATAGGAGTTGACCTTCATGACCTTCCCCCCAACCATCTTATCTCCCATGTGGGGGATGTGTGACCCCCTCTATCTCCCCCTGTAGGGGGAGGAAAAATTAGAACTGAGCGCAGAAACTAAACAGTCCCCTTCTACAGGACTCCTACAGGAGGGGATGGAGGAGGTCATGTATGAGGGGGGGAGGGGAGTCATACTCCTGCGAACCCTTTCGGGTTAACTATTATGTTATTACCTTATTATTATATTATCATTATTGAATGATTATAGAGGATTATTGAATGATTATGGCAATAGCTATGTTAATTTGTATAAAATATCGGTAGTAATAAAAATGTAATATATAAATAAAGCTCTAATTAATAATAATAAATAGCTTGTATATAGATTTTGCACCCTCTTTTAAGCGCAAAAATCGCGTTGTCCTTTGTCACAATTGTCACGCTTGGCTTTGGGGGCGTTGCTATTTCTGATTTGTAGCTGCTATCTCTAAGCTTGTCAACCGCTATCTCCAAGCCTGCCAACCGTTATCTCTGAGCCTGCCATATGCTATCTCTGAGCCTGCCAACTGCTATCTCAGAGCCTGCCAGCCGTTATCTCAGAGCCTGCCATATGCTATCTCTGAGCTTGTCGTATGCTATCTCTGAGTGCGCGTAGGATAAATACTTGCGCCAGCTGATATGAAGATATAAAGAAAATCCCGCCATTTCCTCACGGATAGGCGGGACTAAGTCTGGTGAATACTCACCTTTTCAAGTTTAGTTCCAAATAATGGCGGCTACTATAAACACACTTTTCGAAACTTTCGCCGCCATTGGTCAGACTTTCATGGAATGGACTTATTCGCTCTTCTCCATTTCAGCCTTCAGCTTAGCCAGAGCATCGAGGTCGCCCAGAGTCGTGCTGGCTGCCACATTGTTGATGGCAGGAGCCTCTTCCTTCTTGGCCGGACGCTTAGCGGCGCGCGGAGCCTTCTTCGCATCTTCCTTACCCTCTTCGAAGGTACGGCTGTGCGAGAGGATGATGCGCTTGGTCTCTTTCACAAACTCGATGACCTTGAATTCGAGCTCTTCACCCTGCTGGGCCTGGGTGCCGTCTTCCTTGACGAGGTGCTTCGGTGTGGCAAAGCCTTCACCGCCTTCGTTCAGGGCGATCACAGCTCCCTTGTCCATGATCTCGGTAATCTTACCGGCGTGGACGCTACCCGGAGTGTAGATGGTCTCGTAGGTGTCCCAAGGATTCTCCTCAAGCTGCTTGTGGCCGAGGCTGAGACGACGGTTCTCCTTGTCGATCTCGAGGACAACAACGTCGATGTCGGCGCCCACCTGAGTGAACTCTGAGGGGTGCTTCACCTTCTTGGTCCAAGAGAGGTCGCTGATGTGGATGAGTCCGTCGACACCTTCCTCCAGCTCTACGAAGATACCGAAGTTGGTGAAGTTGCGCACCTTGGCGGTGTGCTTCGAACCAACGGGATATTTCACCTCGATGGTCTCCCACGGGTCTTCCTTCAGCTGCTTGATGCCGAGCGACATCTTGCGCTCCTCGCGGTCGAGGGTCAGGATGACAGCCTCTACCTCGTCGCCCACCTTCATGAAGTCCTGAGCAGAACGCAGGTGCTGGCTCCAAGACATCTCGCTGACGTGGATAAGTCCTTCCACGCCCGGGGCAATCTCCACGAATGCACCGTAGTCGGCAATGACAACAACCTTGCCATGAACGTGGTCGCCCACCTTCAAATCCTGGTCAAGGGCATCCCATGGGTGCGGAGTGAGCTGCTTCAGACCGAGGGCAATGCGCTTCTTCTCGTCGTCGAAGTCGAGGATAACGACATTGATCTTCTGGTCGAGCGTAACCACTTCGTGCGGATCGCTTACGCGGCCCCAAGAGAGGTCTGTGATATGGATGAGTCCGTCAACGCCGCCGAGGTCAACGAATACACCGTAAGAAGTGATGTTCTTGACGGTACCTTCGAGAATCTGACCTTTCTCCAGCTTGCTGATGATTTCTTTCTTCTGTGCTTCGAGCTCGGCCTCGATGAGTGCCTTGTGCGAAACAACAACATTGCGGAATTCCTGGTTGATCTTCACGATCTTGAACTCCATGGTCTTGCCTACGAAGATGTCGTAGTCGCGGATAGGATGAACGTCGATTTGGCTGCCGGGCAGGAATGCTTCGATGCCGAACACGTCGACAATCATGCCACCCTTCGTGCGGCACTTGATGTAGCCCTGTACGATGTCCTCGTTGTCGAGGGCTGCGTTGACGCGGTCCCAACTCTTGCTGAGGCGTGCCTTCTTGTGGGAGAGGAGGAGCTGACCCTTGCGGTCTTCCTGGTTCTCAACATAGACTTCCACGATGTCGCCCACCTTCAGGTCGGGGTTGTAGCGGAACTCTGATGCAGGAATGATACCGTCGCTCTTGTAGCCGATGTTCACAATCACTTCCTTCTTGTCGACGGAAATGACCTTGCCGTCCACAACCTGATGCTCGGAAACCTTGTTCAGGGTCTCGTCGTAAAGCTTGGCTGTTTCCTCTTTCTGTGCACCGACTGCACCGCCATTCTCGAACTCTTCCCAATTGAAGTCCTGTAACGGCTCAACGTTCTTAATGTTAGACATAAATTAAACTAAAAAAATTACTAAATGGTTAAACAATAATGTGAATAAACTCTCATGCTCTACGCGCGGGCGCGAAAAGCGGATGCAAAGGTACGAACATTTTGGCGCATAACAGCATGACAGACAGTTTTTTGCAATAGAATTATTGTTATTTAACTATTTGAGTTAAACTAAACTCGTGTTGTGTCATACCCCGTTGTGCTATCCGCCTGATAAAGCGCAATAGTAGTCGATAGATATTTGTCAATATTATTCATCGGGAATTATCTGCTGTTTAAATTATTGAAACTATGGTATAAGTGTCATCGTAAAAGCCGTGCCAGCCCCTTACATTCTCAACGGATGGCAAAATCACCAAACAATCGCGTTAAATAATGTAAAAAGCTTGTGTTTCTCGTTTTTTCTATTTATTTTTGCACTTATCAAAATGACTCATAAATCCTTGAAATCATGAAAAAGAAGTATATTGTATCATTTTTTCTGATGCTCCTGCCCGTGGTTTTGGCAAACGCAAAAGCAATACATGTGTGTATTGACAGCATCGGCTATAACTTGATAAGGGAGAGTGGGACGGCTGAAGTCACCAGTTCAGGATACAAATACAAGGGCGATATTATAATTCCAGAGTCAGTCACATACCAAGGAGTCGAATATTCTGTGACTTCCATCGGCGACGCATTCTTCTATTGTGATAAAATGACCTCTGTGTCAATCCCTAACACCGTGACTAACATATGCGGTTCTGCATTTAGTTATTGCTCTGGACTGTCTGAAATTATCATACCCAATAGCGTGACATCCATCGGCGATAATGCTTTTATGGACTGCACCGGATTAACTTCGCTGACGATTCCCGAAAGTGTGACCTCCATCGGCGGGTATGTTTTTGCCAACTGCACAGGCCTTACCTCCGTGACGATTCCCTCAAGTCTGACCATTATTAGCGACCATGCTTTCTATGGTTGTACCGCACTCACTTCCGTGTCTATTCCGAATGGAATCACTTCCATTGAATGGGATGCTTTCGCAAATTGTACAGGACTTGTCTCTGTTTCGATACCTAACAGCGTAACCAACATCGGATCATGGGCATTTTATGGCTGTAGCAGTCTTTCTTCCATTGATCTACCCAGTAACATAACCTTCATGGGTGCCGGTTCATTTAAAGACTGTATCTCTCTCACCTCCGTGGAAATCCCCTTTGGTTTGACCTCCCTTGAATGCTATGTGTTTGATAGCTGTACTAACCTCATATCCGTAGTTATTCCCAATAGCATTACCACCATTCATTCACGTGCTTTTTGGAAATGTTCCTCATTAGCCTCTGTGGAAATCCCCAATAGTGTGACTACCATCGATGACCAGGCATTCGGTTTTTGTAGCAGTTTGGTTACTCTGATTATAGGAAAGAACGTATCGGATATGTTTTCCCAAGTTTTCTGCCATAGTTCTAAGTTAACTCATGTTTATTGTTATGCAGAAAATGTACCAAAAGCTGGATCAGAAGGTTTCTATCAGTCCAATATCGCAAACGCCACGCTACATGTGCCTGAGGCCTCAATAGGTTCGTATCGCAACACAGAACCATGGAGAAGCTTTGGGAAAATCGAGCCATTGGGAGAGGGTACTGGGCTGAATGGCATTCAATCAGATGGTGTTCGGATACAGGCTGTTGGTGGTGTCCTGGCCATAGAGGGAGCTGTGGAGGGTACGCCTGTCATCGTCTATGACACGACAGGGCGCTTGCTGGCATCGGCAATGACCACGAAGCAAGCCGCTCGCATAGCTACTTCGCTTCGCAAGGGAGCCGTTGCCATCGTGAAGGTGGGCGACCGCGTTGAGAAAGTGGTGATGAAGTAGGGCAAAGACAACAGGGACAATAAAGACAAGGATTTTTGTTCTTCTGTCTAAACCTTTTGTTCTTCTGTCCTTCTGTCAAAAAGTCATGTCCTTGTGTCAGAATGCAGGAACCGCGAACTTCCCATTGGGCAGTCCGCGGTTCTGTTGTTTGTTTGGAATAAGTTGTTGTTAACTTTATGCTTCAGCTTCTGGAATTACTGAAACGGTGCTCTTGTTGCGTGCTCCCTTGTGGAAGTCCACGATACCATCGGTCAGAGCATAGAGGGTGTCGTCCTTACCAATACCCACGTTGCGTCCCGGGTTATGGTGTGTACCACGCTGGCGAACGATGATGTTGCCTGCGACGCACTTCTGTCCGCCCCAAATCTTCACGCCGAGTCTTTGTGCAGCACTCTCGCGTCCGTTCTTAGAACTACCTACACCTTTTTTATGTGCCATTTCTACGTCCTCCTAAATTAAGCGATTACTGATTTGATTTCCACGTGTGTGTACTGTTGGCGGTGGCCGTTCTTCTTGCGATAGTCCTTGCGGCGCTTCATCTTGAATACAATCACCTTGTCGCCCTTCACGAGCGGATTGATGACCTCACACACTACTTTTGCTCCCTCTACGGTGGGAGTACCTACCGTGACAGCACCCTCGTTGTCTACGAGCAGCACTTTGTCAAACTCAACAGTCTGGCCCTCTTCCGCCTCGCGGATGTGGTTAATGAACAGCTTCTTGCCCTGCTCAGCCTTGAACTGCTGACCGTTAATTTCTACAATTGCGTACATTTAATTATTTGTAAAACGGGTTTTTCCGCGAGGCGGGCATGCTTCGTGCTGCCGCTTCTTCGAGCCCCTACGGACTAAATCGGCTGCAAAATTACTACAATTATTCGGATTGGCAAAATTTTTAACTGATATTTTATTGTATTATTCTTTCATTGGCAAAAAAAAACATGTTTTTTAGCAAAAAAAAAGCAAAATACTTGGTTTTCTAAAAAAAAATCGTTATATTTGCAGCACATATTTATTCTGGACTATTAAAAACTGTGCCAATGGCTAAGTACAACATTACGGAGAAACGCGAAAGGGATGCTGCTTACAGAAGTTTAGTCAACCCGAAACTGATGGATGAACTCAAAGAGCGAATACTGAACATCATCCTGGTGCAAAAGAAATTCAAGGACAAGGATTACTCGGCACGCAGGCTTGCTGAGGATCTTGGGACGAACACACGCTACATTTCAGCGGTGGTGAATGTGCGATTCCACATGAACTACACGTCGTTTGTCAACAAATTCCGCGTCGAGGAGGCGATGACGCTGCTCAGCGACAGGCGGTATGCAAAATACAACATGGAGGACATCAGCACGATGGTTGGTTTCTCGAACCGTCAGTCGTTCTATGCTTCCTTCTATAAGTTGACCGGCACCACGCCGCGCGAATATAAACTGGAACAACTGGCAAAGCTGCCTGATGAGAAGAAAAAGTCGAAGCGTGGCCGGAAACCTAAGATCAAGCCCATCTAAATATGACTGAACAACATTTCGGATATGCCACTACAGAACGTTTTGCTGACATTCAGATGCTGCGCTATAGACTTGACGGCTTCGATAGCCTGACATTACAGCAGAAAAAGTTGGTCTTCTGCCTGGCTGAAGCTACGCTGTGGGGCCGCGACATCACGTTCGACCAATACGGAAAATACAACCTCCGCATCAGAAAAGCCCTTGAGGCCCTCTATATATATAATATAGGTACGCGCGAGGATGATGAGTTCAAAGGCTTGGTGGAGTATCTGAAACGGGTGTGGTTTTCCAACGGCATCTATCACCATTATGGCTGCGAGAAGTTCACGCCTGGTTTTTCTGAGCATTTCTTGCGGCAAGCATGGAAGGAACTGCCACCCGAATGCTTGCCCCTGAGGGAAGGCGAAAGCGTTGAAGACTTTTGCAACGAGCTGATTCCCGTTATTTTCAATCCCGACATTTTTCCTAAACGCGTCAACAAGGCCGATGGGGAGGACCTCGTGTTGACGTCCGCCTGCAACTTCTACGAGGGTGTGACCCAAGAGGAGGCAGAGCAGTTTTATGCGAGAATGAAGGCAGAGAGTGCCGACGATCCCGAACCCATATCGTTCGGACTGAACTCGACGCTGGTGAAGCACGATGGCATAGTCAGCGAGGAAGTATGGAGCATCGATGGCCTTTATGGCGAGTCCATCCATCATATCGTGGAGTGGTTAGAGAAGGCGCTGACCTACGCTGAGAATGAAAAGCAGAAGGCCTACATACAGTCGCTCATCAGATTCTACAGAACGGGCGACCTGCGCGACTTCAATACCTATTGCATAGAGTGGGTGGGCGAGCATGACTCACGCATCGATTTCGTGAATGGGTTCATCGAAGTTTACGGCGACCCGCTCGGACTGAAAGGTTCGTGGGAGGGTATTGTGGAATACAAAGACCTTGATGCCACTCGCCGCACGCAGACCATCAGTAGCAATGCCCAGTGGTTTGAGGACCACTCTCCGGTCGACCCCAGATTTAAGAAAACCGAGGTGAAAGGTGTGACGGCCCATGTGGTGTGTGCCGCCATGCTGGGGGGCGAGGAGTATCCTTCGACGGCTATCGGCATCAACCTGCCCAACGCCGACTGGATTCGTGCCCGGCACGGTAGCAAGAGCGTGACCATTGGCAACCTGACCGATGCCTACAACAAGGCCGCTAAGGGTAACGGTTTTCGCGAGGAGTTTGTCATCGACAGCGCCACTATTGCGCTTATCGACAAATACGGCGACGCTTGCGACGATCTGCATACCGACCTTCACGAGTGCCTGGGCCACGGAAGCGGACAGCTCCTCCCTGGAGTAGACCCGGATGCGCTGAAAGCCTATGGCAACACGATAGAAGAAGCGCGGGCCGATTTGTTTGCACTCTATTATATTGCCGACCAGAAATTGGTGGAACTCGGACTGACTCCCGATGCGGAAGCCTTTAAGAGCCAGTACTATACTTATATGATGAACGGCCTGCTCACCCAGCTGACCCGCATTAAGCCCGGATGCCAGATAGAGGAAGCCCATATGCGCAACCGCGCCTTGATAGCCCGTTGGTGTCTGGAAAAAGGCAGCCAGCAGAACGTCATGCAACTGCTGAAGCGTGAAGGCAAAACATTCCTCCGCATCAACGACTACGCCGCATTGCGTGACCTGATAGCACAACTGCTCTCTGAAGTGCAACGCATCAAGAGCGAAGGCGACTATACGGCAGCCCGAGAGTTGGTGGAGCACTATTCCATCAGCGTAGACGAGACGCTGCATCAAGAAATTCTGGAGCGTTACCAGCGGCTGAATCTCGCTCCCTACAAAGGTTTCATCAACCCAAGGATTACGCCTGTAAGGAACGAAAAGGGCGAAGTCGTTGACATCGACGTCGACTACAGCGAGACCTACGTAGAGCAAATGCTCCGCTACAGTCGCGACTATTCCGTTGCTTTCATACCATAAGAAGAATGATGACAGAGCAAACTCACGAGAAACTGAAGCAAATCAAGCAGGGATTCCGTCTGCTGATGAATGGTGTGGCCTCGCAGTCGATGCGTGAAAAGGGGCTTCAGTATAAAATCAACTGGGGTATCCAGCTGACCGAATTGCAGAAAATCGCCGGGGAATATGGCAAGGACTATGACTTGGCCGTGGAACTGTGGAAAGAGAACATCCGCGAATGTAAGATATTGGCAACAATGATGATGCCGCCCGAGAAGATGCCGCCCGAGTTGGCCGACTTGTGGATGGAGCAGACCCCGTCGCAGGAGATTGCCGAGATGACGGCCTTCCACCTTTTTCAATATCTTTCGTATGCACCTGCTATGGCCTACGAGTGGATAGCCTCCGATCGTCAGCTGTATCAGATATGCGGTTTTCAGATACTCTCACGACTGTTCATGAACGGACGAAAACCCGACGAACGAGGCATCAACGAACTGATAGACCAGTCGGTGGCTGCCCTCTCAGAGTCGCCTATGGCCGTGAAGCACGCCGCCCACTTATGTCTTTTGCGCTTCGCGGAATTGGGCGAACCCTATGAGCAGATTGTGCGAAATGCAACAAAATCCATCAATTTAGATATTTTATAATATCTTTTGCCGCGTTCTCCTGATTTTGTTGTAATTTTGCACAGCATTTTGTAACGACTTTCATGGCAAAAGAAAGTGTGAAAACAACGGCTCGCGGTATTCTGACCAAATATCTCGAGGAGAATCATCTTCGCAAGACGCCCGAACGTTTTGCGATACTTGATACGATTTATTCCATCAACACCCATTTCACCGTAAGGGAGTTGGGTAATAAATTGGAGGAAAACCATTTTCCCGTGAGCATTGCCACACTCTACAATTGCATCAATCTGCTCATCAAGCTGAAACTCGTGGTTGGTCATAAGCTGAATACGACCACGGTCTATGAGGCTTCATACAACAAAGAGAAATCCATTCGGCAGATTTGCCTCGTTTGCGGAAAAATGCAGGAACTACGCTCACCGGCGTTGCTCAAAACCGTCGATGAACTCCGCCTGCATCGATTCCGTATGTCTGGCTTCGTGCTGAACATCTATGGAGTGTGCAGCTCATGTCAGGCGAAAATGACTCGCATGAAGAATAAAAACAACAAAAAGAAATAGAAATGAACAAAGGAAAAGCAGACGTCTTGTTGGGACTCCAATGGGGCGACGAAGGTAAAGGAAAAGTAGTTGATGTGCTGACGCCGCACTACGATGTGGTGGCGCGTTTCCAAGGAGGCCCCAATGCAGGCCATACCCTGGAGTTTGAGGGGCAGAAATATGTGCTCCGCAGCATACCTTCCGGCATCTTTCAGGGTGGGAAGGTCAACATCGTCGGCAATGGTGTAGTCCTGGCTCCCGACCTTTTCATGGATGAGGCAAAGGATTTGGAGAAGAGTGGCCATCCGCTTCACG
Source organism: uncultured Prevotellaceae bacterium (assembly GCA_902801375.1). Lineage (GTDB taxonomy): Bacteria > Bacteroidota > Bacteroidia > Bacteroidales > Bacteroidaceae > Prevotella. Next base: position 321,756 of record CADCIB010000002.1, read on the forward strand.
AACGGTTGCATATTTCACGCAAGGCACATCTCATCATGCCAACCCATCGTCTTTTGGATGCTGCCTACGAAGCTCAGAAAGGCAAGGGCAAAGTGGGTACCACAGGCAAAGGTATCGGCCCAACCTATACCGACAAAGTTTCGCGCACCGGACTGCGCGTTGGCGATATCTTCGACCGCTTCGACGAGAAATATGCTGCCCACAAGGCACGTCACGAGGCCATCTTGAAGTCGCTCAACTTCACCGACTACGACCTTACGGAGGTGGAGAAGAAATGGATGGAAGGTATTGAGTATCTGAAACAATTCCAGATTGTAGACTCTGAACACGAGGTGAACCACCTGTTGCGCGAAGGGAAATCCATCCTTTGCGAGGGCGCTCAGGGTACGATGCTCGACATCGATTTTGGCAGTTATCCCTTTGTCACCTCCTCTAACACCATCTGTGCGGGTGCCTGTACAGGTCTCGGTCTTGGTCCTAACAAGATCGGTGATGTCTTTGGCATCATGAAAGCCTACTGCACACGTGTGGGAGCCGGTCCCTTCCCAACGGAGTTGTTCGACGAGACGGGAACCAAGATTCGCGACCTCGGTCATGAATACGGTGCCGTCACTGGTCGTGAACGGCGTTGCGGATGGATCGACCTTGTGGCTCTGCGCTATGCCATCATGGTGAACGGGGTGACGAAGCTGATTATGATGAAGAGCGATGTACTTGACACATTCCCCACTATCAAGGCTTGTGTGGCTTATCGGGTAAACGGCTTGGAAACAAGGGACTTCCCGTTCAGCGTCGAAGAGGGCATTGAGCCTGTCTATCAGGAACTTCCCGGTTGGCAGACAGACATGACGAAAATGACTGACGAGGATCAATTCCCGCAGGCCTTCAAAGACTATATCGCCTTCCTCGAAGCACAACTGGAAACTCCCATCTGCATCGTTTCCATCGGTCCAGACAGAAATCAGACCATCATCCGTCAGGCATTCTCATGATTCTTCATCTATAAACAACGTAAAGAAATGGCAAACAAACCAAGCATACCTAAAGGAACCCGCGACTTCTCACCCGTAGAGATGGCGAAGCGCAACTATATATTTGATACCATCCGAAATGTCTATGCCCTTTATGGCTTCCAGCAGATTGAGACGCCGGCGATGGAAACCCTTCAGACGCTGATGGGTAAGTATGGCGAAGAGGGCGACAAACTGCTCTTCAAAGTGCTGAACAGCGGTGATTTCACCAACAAGGTCAGCGACGAGGAACTTCAGGAGCGCAATGCGTTGCACCTGGCTGCCAGATTCTGTGAAAAAGGACTGCGCTACGATCTCACCGTTCCGTTTGCTCGCTATGTGGTCATGCATCGTGAGGAGTTGCAATTGCCATTCAAGCGCTATCAGGTGCAGCCCGTCTGGCGTGCTGACCGTCCGCAGAAAGGACGCTATCGTGAGTTCTACCAATTCGACGGCGATGTCGTAGGCAGCGATTCTTTGCTCAACGAAGTGGAGCTTCTGCAGATCATCGACACCGTTTTCACCCGTTTTGGTGTGCGTGTGCAGATAAAGATCAACAACCGCAAGATTCTCACGGGCATAGCCGAAGTCATCGGGGCTGCCGACAAGATTGTTGACATCACGGTGGCCATCGACAAACTCGACAAGATAGGTCTTGATGCTGTGAACGAAGAGCTGGCTCGCAATGGGCTGTCTAAAGAGTCTATCGAGAAGTTGCAACCCATCATTTCTTTGTCAGGAACCAACGCTGAGAAACTACAAATCATCAGCAAGGTGCTGAAGGAAAGCGAAACCGGACAGAAAGGCGTAGAGGAACTGCGTTTCATCCTGGACATGCTTGGTGCCCTTGGAGGCGAAGAGCAGTCTGCCGCAGGAGTGTGTTCGCTGAACAATGAGTTGCAACTCGACCTGACGCTGGCTCGCGGTCTGAACTACTACACGGGTGCCATCTTCGAAGTGAAAGCCCTCGATGTGCAAATCGGAAGCATCACGGGTGGCGGTCGCTACGACAACCTGACGGGCATCTTCGGTATGCCGGGCTTGTCGGGCGTAGGCTTCTCGTTCGGTGTCGATCGTATCTTTGACGTCCTCAATGCCCTCGATGCTTATCCCAAGGAGGCTGTCAACGGCACGGAACTGCTCTTCATCAATTTCGGACAAACAGAGACTGCCTATTGCATGCCTGTTGCCGCCAAAGCACGGCAGGCGGGCATCCGTACCGAAGTCTATCCCGATGCGGTGAAGATGAAGAAGCAGATGAGCTACGCCAATGCCAAGCAAATTCCTTTCGTGGCTTTGGCTGGAGAGAATGAAATCAAGGAGGGCAAACTGACCCTAAAGAACATGCTCACCGGTGAACAGCAACTTCTGACTCCAGATGAGTTGGTGGCAAAGATAAAAGCATGAAGACGAAACTGTTACGAATCACACTAATAGTGACCGGACTGGTATGTATCACTGCATTTACTGACCGTCCCGTCACTATTTTCCTGATTGGCGACTCCACGATGGCCAACAAGGACACCACGAAAGGGAGTCCCGAGCGAGGGTGGGGGATGGTGCTTCACGAGTATTTCACCGATGATGTACGCATTGAGAATCATGCCGTGAACGGTCGTTCGTCGAAAAGTTTTCTGGATGAAGGGCGTTGGGAGAAAGTGCGTCGGCGCATACAGCCCGGCGACTATGTGTTGATTCAGTTTGGTCACAACGATGAGAAAGACGATCCCCGACGTCATACTTCGGTGGGCTCCACCTTCGATGCCAATCTCCGCCTGTACATCAGACAGACGCGAGAACAAGGAGGAATCCCCGTGCTTTTCAATAGTGTGGTGCGCCGCAATTTCCTCGTCCATCATGATTCGAGCATCGACGATGAGTCATTGCGCAACACTATCTATCAGGATGAGGTGATTACCAGCGACACACTTGTCGACACGCACGGACAGTATGCGGAAGTGCCCAGGATGATTGCTCGCGAACTGAATGTGCCTTTCGTTGATGCGCAGCGAATCACCCACGACCTTGAGCAGCAGCTTGGTGTCGAAGGGTCACGTCGATTGCATGTGTGGTATCGACGTGGTGAGCATCCCGCCTTGCCCGAAGGTCGGCAAGACAACACCCACTACAATGTCTTTGGCGCCCATGAGGTGGCGCGGTTGTTGTCCACGGAATTGGCAATCCAGGTTCCTGCGCTTGCTCCTTACATCAAACGATAAATCTCCCGATTTCTTTACTGCTCTATGCTGCAAGGGTTTCCCCCTTCTGCAAGATGATAAAACAATGCCCGCGTTGCAAAGGCTCTTTCTTCTGAAAAGAGAAGCCATTTGCAGCGCGGGCAGTTTGGGTTGGTCGCTATCAGTCGATGATGTCGAAACCGCAGTAAGGTACAAGGCAACGAGGCACGCGAATGCCTTCAGCCGTCTGGTTGTTCTCCAGGATTGTTGCCACGATGCGGGGTAGTGCCAAAGCCGAACCGTTCAGCGTGTGGCAGAGTTCGGTCTTCTTGGTTTCAGGATTTCTGAAACGACACTTCAGACGGTTGGCCTGATAGGTGTCGAAATTGCTGACCGACGACACTTCGAGCCAACGTTGCTGGGCTTCGCTGTAGACCTCGAAGTCATAGCAGATAGCGCTGGTGAACGATTGGTCGCCGCCACAGAGCAGAAGTACGCGATAGGGCAACTCCAGTTTCTTGAGCAGACCTTCCACATGCTGCAACATTTCCTGATGACTCTGTTTAGAGTGTTCGGGCTTGTCGATGCGCACGATTTCCACTTTCGAGAACTCATGCAGGCGGTTCAGACCACGCACGTCCTTGCCATAGCTGCCTGCTTCACGACGGAAGCATTGTGTGTAGGCACAGTTCTTGATGGGCAGCTGGCTCTCGTCGAGAATCACGTCGCGGTAGATGTTCGTCACAGGAACCTCAGCAGTAGGGATAAGGTAGAAGTCATCGACCTCGCAATGATACATCTGGCCTTCCTTGTCGGGCAACTGTCCTGTGCCGTAGCCTGATGCGGTGTTCACCACCGTCGGCGGCATGATTTCAGTGTAACCAGCTTTTCGGGCCTCGTCGAGGAAGAAATTGATGAGGGCTCGTTGCAACTGTGCTCCCTTGCCGATGTAGACGGGGAAGCCAGCGCCGGTTATCTTCACGCCGAGGTCGAAGTCGATGAGGTTGTATTTCTTGGCCAGTTCCCAGTGGGGCACCTTGGCCTCGTCGTTCACGGGGTTGGTAGTCCAGTTGCCTACGGTATCTTCCGGCGTACACTCCTTGAGGTTGCTTTTCACTACGCGGTTGTCCTCGGCAGCAGCTCCTTCGGGTACTTCGTCGTAAGGGATGTTGGGAATGGTGCAGAGCAGTTCCGTGAGGTCTTGCTGAGCTTGGTTCATCTCCTCTTCGAGAGTTTTGTTCATCTCTTTGAATGAAGCCACCTGTTGCTTCATCTTTTCAGCCTCGTCGCGCTGTCCTTGTTTCATCAGTGCACCAATTTGTGTAGCCATTTTCTTAGCTTCCGACAGGTTCTGGTCCAGTCGTTGCTGCGCTTCACGACGGCGGCGGTCGATATCCAAAGCGTTGTTCACTGCTTCTTCGGCATTCTTGAAATGCTTTTTCTCCAAACCACGAATCACGCGGTCTTTTTCTTCGCTGATAAGCTTTAATGTAAGCATGATATTTGTACTTTTTATATTTTTACGGTTTTCGGATTGCAAAGGTACGAATAAGCGAGAACAATACAAAATGAAAATCCAAAAATTTTCATTTTTATTGTCGAGCGTGAGTACATTCGACGCAGTCAAAGTATCGAATAAGCGAGAACAATACAAAATGAAAATCCAAAAATTTTCATTTTTATTGTCGAGCGTGAGTACCTTCGACGCAGTCAAAGTATCGAATAAGCGAGAACAATACAAAATGAAAATCCAAAAATTTTCATTTTTATTGTTGAGCGTGAGTACCTCTCCCTTTAGAGTTGGCACATCATGCTGAAGGGACAAGTCGTACAGACGTCGCGGTCGGCAGTGGGACGGAATGGCGTCTGCGGCTCGAATATCTCGCTGATGACTTGGTTCAGCAGGGGCATGAATGTGTTCTCATGTGCGTTGATGTCGCCGATGGGTTGACGGTCGATGACAAGCGTTGGGTCATAGTTGTCGCCTGTAGCGTGCTGGATGAAGAGCAATGCTGGGCTGACGGGCAGTCCCTTCGGATTGTACTGGCCGCTGTTGCGCACGATGTGTGCGTAGAGCATGGTCTGCAGGTAGTAGTCGGGATGCAGGTCTCGTAACATGGGGCGTGCGAAGAGTTGTTCTATGTCGCTCACTTTATGAGTCAATGCGCGTGAACCTGTCTTGTAGTCAACCACGCGGATTCTGTCGTTACCTATTTGGTCCAGTCGGTCGATGTAGCCGCTCAGCTGAATGTCGAATGTGCCTTCTGAGGTCGTAATGGTGGTTTGCCCGAACACTTTCTTTTCAGTACCAAGGATGGTGAATGGTGCGAGTTTCGCATCGATGTCGAGTAGTCGGCGTATATAGCGGATGATGACTTCGCGGTTGATAATCTGCAGACCGCTGAGGTCGGGCATCTGTTCTGCATGATTAAACATTTCCTCGCGGAAGGCTTGGTCTACCGCTCGTTCCACGATGCCTTTGGTCTTGAGCACTCGCTGTAGGTCGGCAGCGACAATGGGACGCCCATTGATGGAAATCTCCTGATAAATGATTTCAGATGCACGGTGGAAGATGTTACCAAATGTGCGGTTGTCGATGACGTCCTCTTCAGCATCAGGTTCGCGGAATCCCATCAAGTCGTTGTAGTAGAACAACAATGGGCAGCGCAAATAACGGTTGATGGAAGTGGGGTAAAGTGGGCGAGGGTTCGAGGATGTGAGAAACTCGTGAAGCTTCTTCATCGTGGCCTCGTCTTTCTCTACCGTTCTTGAAGGCTTTGCCGTGAAGGGTGTCTGACCAGTTTGTAGCGATTGGCGAATGAAATGATGTGGACTCTCCACCATGAGCTGCATCACAAAGCGGCTCATCTCGCCCGTGTGACCGTCTTCGGTGCTGTTGTTATAAGTGATGGTAATGTCGTCGGCCCGTTGCAGCAACCGGTGGAAATAATAGGAATAGACTGCCACCTTATGATCGATGGTGGTCAACCCAAAAGCTTTGCGGATGGAGTGGGGGATGAACGATGCGTCGTTCACACCTTTGGGCATCCGTCCCTCGTTGCACGAGAGAATGAGCAAATGGTCGAAGTCGAGGTTGCGCGTCTCGAGTACGCCCATGATTTGTGTGCCCTCCACTGGTTCGCCGTGGAAGGGAATGGAGGAGGTAGCAACCAGTTGGTTAACCAGTCGTTGCAGCGTGATGACATCCACACTCAGATCACCACTCTCGATAAGGTCTGTGAGTCGGTTCAGAAGCGTGTATAGTTTGAACAGCGCTTCTGTGGCAAGTTCGTTGTCGGCATAGTCTGTTCCTGTCTCTGCTATGTGGGCGGCAACCTGCCGAATGGCGGCTTTCACCCATTGCAGGGTTTCTGTCGTGGTGGCAGTGGAATGGATGGTGCGGAAGTCTTCGCCGAGGTATGGGGCGTATACGTGACGCATCAGTCGCCGATAGGTCGATTTTCCTGGGAAAACACGCATGTTGAGCAGTGCGTTGGTCAGCGAGGCGGCAGGCGTGTCGCCCAGTGGATAGCCCGTGGTGATATTGGCATGGGGTAGCGTTTCGGGCAGGCTGTACACAACAGAGGGCAGTAGGCTTTCGTTGCAAAGGATGATGGCCGTCTTCCTGCCGTCGCTCATGCGTTTCCCTTCGCTGAGCCATGTGTCGACATAGCGTGCCTGAACATTTTCGGTGGCGGCGCTGATCAGGTGGATATCTCTCGGGCGACTCAGGTTGGTGTAGATGTCGGCGCTGTGGTCAAGCTCATTAGGGAAAGCGGCGAGCAGTGGCTTGACAAAGTGTCCGGCCTCGTTCTTTTCGCTCATGTAGTAGTTGTCGAAGTCCCAATAGAAATGCGCCTTGCTCTCTTGTTGCAGCCTTTGGAAGAGTTGCTGTTCCACCCGCTGCACCATGTTGAAGCCCACAAAGAGGTAACGTTCGTGGGGCAGGTTGAGCGTATCCTTGTCAGCCACTTCGCGGAAGAGCATGCCCTCGTAGGCCAGTTGCTGACCACTCAGTCGCTCCCGATAGTCGTGGTAGATGTCTTCGAAATGGTTCCAGAGTTTCAGAAATCGTTTTTTCAGCTCGCTGTTGTGGTCGGGACTGAAATTCTGGAAGAACTGCTTGAGTGTCTCGATTTGCTCTGCCGACAGATACGAAGCGTCGTCAAGCTCATGATAGTTGCTGAGGTTGGCAAACACCTGGTGGGCGTCGGCCATATTCTTGTCGAGGTCGTCGAAGTCGGCCAACAGCAGTTGTCCCCATCCGTAGAAGTGGTCGAGTGTCTCGTCGATGCCCGTCTTGAGGGTGAAACTCCGATGGAGGTCGGCTATCAGTTTGATGGGGTCGGCAATCTGCAGTTCCGATTGCTGTTCAAACAGTTCGCTGATGGTCAGGTAGGCTGGGCTCCAGATGGGTCTGCCCGCCCGTCGCGCCAGATACTCGTTCAAGAAGAGTGCTGCGCGTTTGTTGGGGAATACAACGGCTGTCTTAGAGAGGTTGTCGCCCCATTTCTGCAGGATGTCGTCTGCTACAAATTCAAGGAAGTATTTCATTTTGGATGATAGATTCTTGTACGATTAATGATAAACAATGACCTATAAACTGCTTCTCACCTCTTGGATGGTGTTGCTGTAGACAAACCATAGGTAACCGCGCACATGTGGGTAGCCCATGCTGTTGAGGAGTTGCATGTATTCTCGCACTTGGTCGTGATATTCTGTTCGTTCTGTGCCGAATTTGAAGTCCACGACAATCACTTCCTGCCCGTTGTACATCACGCGGTCAGGGCGTCGTTTCAGGAGCCTGCCTTCTGTGTCTACGGCTATGATACTGCATTCGTTAAATAGCTGCCACTCGTCTGAGAACCAGTGTTTTATAGTTGGGTTGCTGAACCGTCCCTTTAGTATACTTTCCACTTTCTTGCGTGAGATGCTCTCATCGTAGACTACCCCGTCGTGTTCCAGTTTGCGCAGCATTTTGGGTATGTCGTCGATGGTGCGAATCTGCGAGAAGATGCGGTGCATGATGTTGCCCATCTTGACATAGGCTACTGAGTCGTTCCACACGGCAGCAGCTGTATTCTCCTGTTCACCTGAGGCATTCTGTGCTCCGTCGGTGATGTCGGCAATGAACTCACGGCTTTGGTTACTTTGGCGGAAGGCCACACGGGGTTCGTGTGCCTGGATGGAGAGGTTGTCGCGAACTATGGGTTGGTCGAAGATGTTGTCGCTCTCTTGTTTTTTTGTCTTAGCCGTCAGCGAGAGTTCTCCATATTCAAACACGATAGGTTCCTGTTGGTTGTCAGGAAAACTGAGCGTTGCATCCTTCAATGCCTCTTCCGTCTCTTTCAGGCATTCCTGTATCAGTTGGCTTCGTTGTCCCGACGCGTTTCTCTTGCCGATGATAAAGAGGTTCCTGCCTGCGCGTGTGAAGGCCACGTAGAGCAGGTTTAGGTTGTCGACGCATGTCTGCAGGTGTTCTTGGGCATATTCGTCGTGGTAGATACTGTCTGAGAGTCGGGAACTGTAGTCTACCGGCACGATGGGCAGTTTGTTAAATGGAGGTTCAAACGAATCGGTCTCGCACCACAGCGTGTCTGTCATTTCCAGTTTCCAATCGCACCAAGGGATGATGACATTGTCGAACTCCAGCCCTTTTGACTTATGAATGCTGATGAGTCGGATTCCTTCTGGCTCACTGCTTTGGATGTATTTTCGGCATAGGTCCTCGTCCCAAGTCTTGAGCAGTCCGTCGATGTCAGCTCCGTTGTCCTGAATGAAGGTGGTCAGTTCGTCGAAGAACTTGCAGACATATCCGCTCTCTTGGCTCAGCCGGTCGAGTTTCCATTCCCTGAAAATGCGCTCGCAGAGGTTGTAGAGCGGCATGTTCAGATAATCGTCGTAGGCGGTTGTGCTCAGGGCGGGTGGGGGTGTGTCGTCAGGTAGCGCCACCGTGTGCCAGGCTTTGGTGGCATTCTCTCGACTGATGTTGTCTTTGGGATCTGTGAGCATGTGCAGGACGTTGACCATCGTGTTGACTGCCAGCGAAGCGTCCAGCCGGAACGCCTCGTCGCTGATGATGCTCACCTGGGGGCGTGTCACGGTAAAGAAGTCGGCCAGCAGGGGGATATATTTGTTCTTGCGGACGAGGATGGCGATGTTGCTCGGTTTGATGCCGGCTGCCAGCAGGTTGTCCACCCGTTCTCCCACTATCCGCAGAGTCTCCTCGTCGTAGCTGTCGCCAGGTAGCAGTCGTATGTCCACCAGACCCTCTTTGGGCTTGTCTTCAGGCACCTCTTGCAGCACTTCCCCGTAAGCCGTTTTCAGTTGGTCTGCCTGGTCGGGGATGATTTCTTTCTCGCGTTCATATTCCTTCAGGGCGGCCAATTGGAAGAATGCATTGTTGAACGTCACGATGTTGCGGCATGAGCGGCGGTTGACTTTCAGGGGCTGCACTTCGATTGTTTGTCCCTGCTTAAACACTTCTTCAATATTGTTCAGCAGGCGCCAGTCGCCACTTCTCCACCGGTAGATGCTTTGCTTCACATCGCCCACAATAAGATTCCGAATCGTGCGCTTCCCGCTTCCCGCTCCCTGCTCCTCGACAGACTTAACACCCTCATCACTGTGACTCATGGTCTCTTCGAGCAATATCTTGAAGTTCTCCCATTGTACGGTGCTCGTATCCTGAAATTCATCAATCATGATATGGGTGAGTTGCGACCCCGTCTTTTCGAAAATGAAGGGACTGTCAGTGTTGTCGATGAGTCGGTTGAGCAACCCCTGCGTGTCGCTCAGCAGGAATCGGTTGGCCTCGTTGTTGAGTTGTCTCACCTTCTGTTCTATGCTGCTCAAGAGTCTCAGCTGGTTCAGGTGGCGCAGGGTTTGTTCTGCCGAGACGAGAAGTTTCCATTGACGCGGTCGTTCCAGTTCTGCTTGTTGGAGCAGGGGAAGCAGCACGTCGTTGACAAGCGGCAGGATGACCTCGCGCTCCTTGCTACTCTTCGCCACCCATTCATCGGCCGATTGCAGGCATTTCTCGAGAGTCTTCGTCATTGTTTTCTTATCGCTGAAATCGTTGCTGGCAATCTTCGCGAAGTAGGAGGCGATGCCACGTTGTCCACTTTTCAGGCTCTCTACCGTGAGTCCGTTGGTGGTCAGAGCCTGATGGAATGTTTCACTATAGTGGCTCATGCGCTGGCGCGAACGGGTGCGCACCGCCTGCAGCGATTCCACATAGTCCTCAAACAGTCCGTCTTGCTGCAGACGCTCGTTCAGCAGGCGGCTTTTCTTCTTGTAGTTGTCGCTGAAGATGGTCTTTCCAAACTGCTTGATCTGCCCGATGACGTTCCACGACTTGTCGTCGCTCATCTTCTGCTCGATGTAACTGATTATCCATCCAAGCATTCGGTCGGAGTGTGTCAGCTGTTCGAGCAACTGGTCCACGGCCTGCTCTTCCACCTGTCCATCGTTCAAGCCGATGCGCAGGTTGGCTGTCAGGTCCAGTTCTCGCGCCAGGTTTCTCAGGATACCTTGGAAAAAGGTGTCGATGGTCATGATGCGAAACTGGCTGTAGTCGTGAATCAACAGTGTCAGTGCCGTCTGTGCCCTTGCGGCTGCCGTCTGGCGTGTGATGCCCATGTCGTCGACCACCCGTTTTATGTAGATTTCCGAGTCGGGCAACTGATGGGCAATGCCATAGAGTTGCGAGAGAATGCGATGCTTCATCTCCTCCGTAGCCTTGTTGGTGAAGGTGACGGCCAGGATATTCTTGTACTGCGTCGGGTTTTCTATCAGGAGTTTAATGTATTCTATGGCCAGCGTGAAGGTCTTTCCGCTGCCGGCACTTGCTTTATAAACAGTCAGTTGTGGAGACATGATTAGAAAGGTTGAAGGTTGATGAAAAAAAACTACCAGTCGCGGAATAGCTCCAAGCCTATCCGGCATCCGATGCCGTCGTACTCGATGTTGCGTGTGGCCACGAAGATGCCGATGGAGAAGAGGCGGTTGGTGAATCCGTAGCCCATCTCCGTGTAGGGATAGATGCCGTCTACGACGAGCGCACTGACATAGACACGTTCCATTTCCACATACTTCCCCAAGAGGGGAGCCTTCGAGAGGAGCATCAGCGGCGACTCGTAGGTGAGGTTGGCCCGCACGTAGTAGTCAGAGCTGTTGTAGGTGTCGCGGTTGAGCAACTGGAAGTCGCCCGTCCAGTCGTCGTTCCAGCCACCGGGCATGTTGTCCTCGCGGAAGTTCTCGAAGTCGAGGAAGTAGGCGTTCTTGTCCTTCATGGTGTAGATGCCGCCGCCCCATCGCAGTGAGAGGGAGCGCAGGCGGAAGAAGCGGCGCAGCCAGATGGCGTCGGTCTCCAGTCGTCCGTAGCGCATATTGGCATGCCCGATGCCTTTGATGCCCTGCTCGTAGTTGATGGTGAAGATGGGACCCTTCCACCCCCACGGGCGGAGGGTGGTCTCTATCATCGGTGCGAAGGAGTGGTAGACCGATGGTCGTCCGTGCCTCTCAAAACCGCTCTTTTCCACAGCCGACCGCCGGTGGAACGTAGCACCCAAGCCCATTCCCCAATAGGCATTGAAGTCGTAGTTGCTGCGCAGTTTTATATACGTGTCACGGAAATAGTCGAGCTGCATCTTTTCCAGGCGGGCACTGTCGTCGGGCAATTCGTCGATGAGGCTTTCCTTGATGCCCGGGTGGGTGATGCGGTTGCCGTTGCCCACCTCAGCCATCACGAATCCCTGATGGTCGCGGTCGAAGGTATAGGTGATGGGCAGGCGGAAGTAGAACTGTTTCTGCTTGAACGAATAGCCACCCCTGAACTGGATGCCCAGGTCCTGGTCGGTGGTGAAACTGTAGTGACCGCGAATCTTGAACTTATAGGTGAATCCACGCTTGCCGCTATAGCCCAGGTAGAGGGGGTTCAAGAGGGGCGAAATGCGGAACGAACCTTGGTCGTTTGCACCGAAGTTGCCCTTGATGCGGTTCACGAGATTGTCGCCGATGACATCCCAGAACACATATTTCCAGGGATTCTTCTTCTTTTTCTTGACCACACCCTTCGATGCTGCGGCCTGGGCGTTGTGCTCGGCATAGAGCTGTAGGAAGTCGTCGGGGAGCGGCATGGGGCGAAGACTGTCCATCAGCGCCTCGTCGTGGTTGTCGGCGATGGAGTCGGGTAGGGTCGTCGGCAGGTCGAAATGCAGGTGATAGTCGGCGGCAATGCGGTTGCCGGCACAGTGGAACACCCCGCTGATGTCGCACTGTGCAGGCACCAGCGAGCGGTAGCCCGAGGCTCCCATCTCTGCAAAGACGTGGAAGGTGATCATGTCGTATTCGCCTTCGAAGTATACGTTTAGTATCTTACCCGTCGCCTCCTCTATCAGGGCTTTTCCCTTCACCACCTGCGTGTTACCGTTTTTCGGGACGAAGGTCATCTCCACCGTACCCGTTCCCATGTCGCGGAAGCCATAGCGGTAGAATTGCACGTTGCGGCGGTGGAACGGCGAGAGCAGGTGGTCGTTCATCAGCGTGACGTGATAGAGGTCGGGAGTCATGAATTTGTTCAGCGTCGGCAGCGTGCGGCGATAGTGGGGCACCGTGCCCACTTCCACCTGGCAGAGCGATTCGTAGTCGGTCACATCATTGAACGTCACGCGCGAATAGGTCTCTCCGGCGTATTGTGAGTTCTTCCCGCGGCTCAGAGCGTGCATCGTGGGAATCACCATCAGCAGTTTGTTTTTCTTCAGCGTATGCAGCTTGAAGCGGCTGTACACGTTCATCTGCTTGTCTTTCAGCTCCTCGCGGAAGTTCTTGTCGTAGTTGTAAATGCGTTGCAGCAGCAGGCTGTCTCTTGTCTTGGCCTGTTGCGCCTGGGCACTGAGTGTGGCTGCCAGCCAGAGTGTCAGTATCCATGCTATCGTCTTCCCGATGCTCAAACTCTCTGTTCTTGAATTCAAAATCGGCCGCTAAATTACAAAAATCCTTGCAATCTGACAAGAGATGCGACTATTTTAACACCGATTTATTCTTGTGGGTTCCAGAAACACATAAGTTTAATCGTGTTTAATTACCCCAAAAAAACATCATCATCGCTTTGGCGAAACAAAAAAAATTCATACCTTTGCATCGCATACAGACACATTTTTGCTTCATGTTTATGCACCATCTATTCAGGAATGATGCTAAAAGCGTTGAAAGACAGAGTGTTATGAATATTCTTTGCATTACGTCATAAAACAGATTGACACAATCGGAGATAGATTTATTACATATTGTTATTAATACATTAAAGAAAACAACAATGAGACTGATTATCGAACAAAACTACGAGCGCTTGTCGCAATGGGCGGCTGAGCACGTCATTGAGCGTATCAACAATTTCAAGCCAACCGCCGAGCACCCCTTCGTACTGGGACTGCCCACAGGGTCTTCGCCCGAGGGCATGTATGCCTGCCTGGTCAAGGCCAACAAGGAAGGGCGCGTGTCATTCAAGAACGTCATCACCTTCAACATGGACGAGTACGTAGGATTGCCCGAAGACCACCCCGAGAGCTACCACTCGTTTATGGCACGCAACTTGTTCGACCACATTGATATCAAGCGCGAAAACATCCACATCCTCAACGGCAACGCCCAGGACCTGGATGCTGAGTGCGCCCACTACGAACAGATGATCCGCGAGGCAGGCGGCATCGACCTCTTCATCGGCGGCATTGGCCCCGACGGCCACATCGCCTTCAACGAACCCTATTCCAGCCTGACAAGCCGCACACGGCAGAAGACACTCACCACCGACACCATCATCGCCAACTCACGTTTCTTCGAGGGCGACGTCAACAAGGTGCCGAAGCTGGCGCTGACCGTTGGCGTGGGCACCGTGATGGACGCCCGCGAGGTGATGATCCTGGTCAACGGCCACCACAAGGCACGTGCCCTGAAAGCTGCCGTAGAAGGCGCCGTGTCGCACGAATGGACCATCAGCGCCCTGCAGATGCACCCCCACGGCATCATCGTCTGCGATGAAGCAGCCACCGACGAGCTGAAAGTAGGTACCTATAAATATTTCAAGGACATCGAAAAAAACAACCTTTAAATGAATCTTAATCTTAGTTCCGAGATTGTGCTGAACCAGGTTTCGGCCGATTTCTATTCTCCCAAGAGTGAAGTGGAACGCTCGCAGGTCACCCGTTGTGAGAAAATTCCCACCGACATCTATCCCAACGTCGACGAGGCTTCGCGGAAAATCGCCGACGACATCGAGCGCGAGATCCGCCGCAAAGATGCCAACAACCAGATGTGCGTCTTAGGTCTGGGCACTGGCACCTCGCTCACACCCGTCTATGCCGAACTGGCACGCCGCCATCAGGAAGAGGGGCTGAGCTTCCGCAATGTCATCGTCTTCAACGTCTACGAGTATTACCCATTGAAGCCCGACGCACAGAACAGCTGCATCGAACAGCTGCGCCAGCGCTTCCTCAACCACGTCGACATCAAGGAGACCAACATCCACACCTTCGACTTCTGCATCAACCAGGACAAGGTGCGCGAGCATTGCCGGCACTACGAGCAGCTCATCGCCGAGGCAGGCGGCATCGACGCCATGATGCTCGGACTGGGCCGACTGGGCAACATCGGTACCAACGTGCCGGGTTCGTCCATGAACTCTGGTCCGCGGCTCATCCTGCTCGACCCCATCATCCGCGAAGAGCTGTCGTTGAGCTTCGGCAACAACGAGCAGATACCTGCCACCGCCATGACCATGGGCGTGGGCACCATCCTCTCCGCACGTAAGATCTTCCTCACCGCCTGGGGCGACGAGAAAGCCAGCATCATCCAGAAGACCGTCGAGGGACGCATCACCGACACGCTGCCGGCATCCTTCCTGCAGACCCACAAAGATGCTCACGTCGTGATCGACCTCTCCGCAGCCTCGCGACTCACCCGCATGGTGCACCCCTGGCTCGTGGCTTCGTGCGAGTGGACCGACAAGCTGGTGCGCTCTGCCCTCGTATGGCTCTGCCAGGAAACGGGCAAACCCATCCTGAAGCTCACCAACAAAGACTACAACGAGCATGGACTCTCCGAGCTGCTCGCCCTCTATGGCTCCGCCTACAACGCCAACATCAAGATTTTCAACGATCTGCAGCACACCATCACCGGATGGCCTGGCGGCAAACCCAATGCCGACGACACCTACCGCCCTGAGCGTGCCTTGCCCTATCCCAAGCGCGTCATCATCTTCTCGCCGCACCCCGACGACGATGTCATCTCCATGGGTGGCACACTGCGACGCCTCGTGGTGCAGGGACACGATGTACATGTGGCCTACGAGACCAGCGGCAACATTGCCGTGGGCGACGAGGAGGTCACCCGCTTCATGCACTTCATCAACGGCTTCAACCAGCTCTTCGCCGAAGAGAAAGACACCGTCATCAAAGAGAAGTACAAGGAAATCAAACAATTCCTCGCCCAGAAGAAAGACGGCGACATGGACACTCAGGACATACGCACCATCAAGGGACTCATCCGTCGTGGAGAAGCACGCACGGCAAGCACCTTCAACGAGATACCCCTCGACCATGTACACTTCCTCGACCTGCCTTTCTATGAAAGCGGAAAGATAGAAAAGCTGCCCATGGGCGAGGCCGATGTCGACATCGTGCGCCAACTGCTCGAGCAGGTGCAGCCCCACCAGATCTATGTGGCAGGCGACCTTGCCGACCCCCACGGCACGCACAAGAAATGCACCGACGCCGTGCTGGCAGCCCTCGACTGCATCAAGCAGGAGGAACCCGAAGGATGGATCAGCGACTGCCGCGTCTGGATGTACCGCGGCGCCTGGGCAGAATGGGAAATCGAGAACATCGAGATGTGCGTGCCCATGAGCCCCGAAGAGCTCCGCGCCAAGCGCAACGCCATCCTCAAGCACCAGAGCCAGATGGAGAGCGCACCCTTCCTCGGCAACGACGAGCGCCTGTTCTGGCAACGTGCCGAAGACCGCAATCGCGCCACCGCCAAGCTCTACGACGACCTCGGACTGGCCTGCTACGAGGCGATGGAAGCCTTCGTCGAGTATAAGATGAAGTAATACGGAGAGCATGCACAATAGCCGACAATCAAACAACAGCAATCGCGTATGAAGACATTAGGAAACATCATCTGGGTCATCTTCGGCGGACTGGAGATTGCCATCGAATACTTCCTGGCGGGACTGGCCTTGATGATCACCATCATCGGCATACCCTTCGGGCTGCAGAGCATGAAACTCGGCATTCTCGCCCTCTGGCCGTTCGGTTCAAAGATCAGGCGCAAGGAGCCGCAGCCCGGTTGCCTGAACCTGTTCATGAACGTGCTGTGGTTCTTTATCGGCGGCATATGGATATGGATCACCCATCTCCTCTTCGGCATTCTCTTCTGCATCACCATCATCGGCATTCCGTTCGGGAAGATGCACTTCCGCCTGGCCAAGCTGGCGCTCTCGCCCTTCGGCAAGGAAATCGTGTGAGCCCCAGCGAATGCCACATGACACCCACTAACTCAACACAAAAAAGGCGCAGAGGATTTCCTTTCCCCTGCGCCTCCTGCTATTTTCAAACTGCGCGACTATTTCATCACCACCTTCACGCTCTTGCTGCCAATCTTCACAATGGCAATGTCCTTGTCGCGGAGCGAAGTGCAGATGTCCGTAGTTCCCACTGAAGCCTTGGCAGAGCCCACCAGCTTGCCAGTGACATCATAGATAGCTATCTCTGTGCCTTCAGCAGCTCCCGTGATGCTCACCACAGGGCCGTTGGTTTGAATCAGCACGGGCAGAGCCTCAATGCTGCCCAGGGCAGTAGCTCCTGTACCAAAGGTAATTGTGGGCTCCACATCAATCCAACAGAGTGTAGCTGTTGCAGTCTCAGAGTTGTTGTAGCCCGCCTTCGTGGCATACACACTTACTTGATAGGTAACACATAACTCTACCTCGTCGCCTATCCCTGACTTAATATCCCTGTCGGTAATGGTATATTGGCAAGTGGCGCCATCTGTGGCGCAGCTGAACATCAGCTTCCCATTTGCGTAGCTGATGGTGGGCTTAGCGCATTGCTCAGGCTCAGGAGTGGTTCCACCTCCGCTGCCTGTGCCTTCCTCAATGAACAGGAAGTCCTTCCAGCCGTCAGTGTTTTTGTACTTATCTTTTGTTCCTACAGGGACATAGAGCGTGGTGTTGTTAAAAACATCCAACGTAAACGTACTCCTGCCTGAATTCTTTCCATAAATCGCAAATGGCTCTTCAATCAGGGAAACCACTTCCATGAGATTCTTACAATAGAAAGCATAGCCGTCGATGGAGGTGACGCTGTTGGGGATTGTGATGGAGGTGAGGCCGCTGCAGCCCTCGAAAGCAGAGCTGCCGATGGAGGTGACGCTGTTGGGGATGGTTATTGAGGTGAGGCTGGTGCAATCATAGAAAGCATATGCGCCGATGGAGGTGACTCTGTTGGGGATGTTTATGGAGGTGAGGCTACTGCAGTTAGAGAAAGCAGAGCCGCCGATGGAGGTCACACTGTTGGGGATGGTGATGGAGGTGAGGCTACTGCAGGGCGCGTATTTGCAACTTATTGTGTGTCAGCAATTTTTACACTAAACGGTAGAAAAGTGATGTCGACGATTCTGGAGATGATGAAAAAGATGAAGATTTAACGTTTTTAACTTTTTATAAGTTTTTGCATAAGTGTGTTGAATAATATCTATTATGAAATAAGATGGTTTGGCGAGGTAATCTTAGATTCTAAAAATAAAAGAATGATGCAGCTATTTTTGACAAGGATTATATGGAGATTATTCACTTTGGAGGTAAAATCATGAAATTGCAGTAAAAAAGTGTGAAAATATTGCAATAATTAGGCGTTTGTTAATCTTGTTTTATGGAAAATGCCTAAATTTGCAAACCAAACTTAATAAAATCGTATGATTCTTATTAAATATAATTTATATGAGTGTTAGTAAAGATGTCATCAAACAGTGCCTGATTAGTAAGCAGCGCGAGGTGGATGAGGCGGTGATTGTGAACCGCCCCATAGACTTTGAAGAGAATGGCAATTATGTGATAGTTGGCGTGAGACATGCGGGTAAGTCGTACCTGCTATATCAGCGTGTGCGTCAGCTACAGGCAGCAGGAAAGGGATGGGACGAGATTCTGTTTGTGGATTTTGAGGATGAGCGTCTGGCGGAATTCCAGACGGAAGACTTCAACAGTCTGCTGGAGGCCCATCTGGAACTGTATGGCAAGAAGCCGGTGGTGTTTTTGGATGAGGTGCAAAACATTCCGCACTGGGATAAGTTTGTGCGGAGACTGACTGATGCTAAATACAGGGTATATGTTACTGGTAGCAATGCAAAGATGCTGAGCAAAGAGGTGGCAACCACACTGGGCGGACGGTTCTTTATCCATGATGCGTATCCGTATTCATTTAAAGAATATCTGGCAGCGCAGCAGGTGGAACTGAAAGAACATTGGGAGTATGACACTATCCAAAGAAGTGAGGTGAAACGGCATCTGAACGAGTACTTTTATTACGGTGGTCTGCCAGAGATCCTGTCGTTTAAGAACAAGCGGGCTATGCTTTCGAGCTTGTACCAGAAGATCTACCTGGGTGACATCTGTGCACGAAACAACATTAAGAACGATAGGGTGCTGAACATCCTGATCAAGAAGATGGCGGAGAGCGTGAAACAGCCGTTGTCATATAACAGACTGAGGAACGTGATAGTGGCAACAGGGTCACCCATCAGTGTGCCTACTACGATAGACTATGCGGATTATGCCTCTGACAGTTGGCTGATACTGCCCATGGAGAACGAGGTTGGGAAACTGACGGAGAAGGAGACACAGAAGAAATACTACTTCGTTGACAACGGTCTGCTGAACCTGTTCTTGATGAATTCAGAGACATCGTTACTGGAGAACATGGTGGCGGTGGAACTGTGCAGGCGGTATGGCAAGAAGAATGTGTATTTCCTGAACGCGGAGAAGGAGATAGACTTCATTGTGCCTGACGAGAAGCTGGCCATACAGGTATCCTACAGCATCAAGGATGAGACCACATACAACAGGGAGGTGCCGCCACTGGTGAAGTATGCCAAGGCGCACGAGGACTGGAAGTACCTACTGATTACTTATGATGAGGAGGGCACGGAAGAGGGAATACCCGTGGTGCCGGTGTGGAAGTGGCTGATGAAGGTGTGAGGATTGAGAAGTTTAGGGAGATACTGGAATTGGAGGAGAAGTATAAGCATGTGAACCAATATAAGTGAAAGGATTTATGAGAATTATCATTCTTCCGGCACTCAATGGAGATTGTATTCTGGTGGAATTCCAGACATCTCATTATATTCTTATTGATGGAGGATATGTGGATACATACGAGAACTATCTTTTACCTACTTTAAAAGAAATTGAAGCGCAAGGATGTAAACTTGATGTGGTGGTTGTGACCCATATAGACAGTGACCATATCTCTGGCATCATCAGGTTGTTGGAAGATATGCCAATCGGGATAGGAGAAATATGGTATAACGGTTACAGACATATTCAGTCAGTGGCTGTCACCACGGAAGAAAAAGAAACGTTTGCTCATAGAAATATCTGCAAGGAGAGTCAATCAGAAGAATGCAAACCAATTAGTGCTAAACAGGGGTGTACCTTGTCTGCACTTATAGCACGAAACGGGATTCCTTGGAATACACAGGGGAAGGGTAACGCCATTATGGCACCAATGTCCTTTACTTTAGGAGATGCTATCATTCACGTCCTTTCTCCCAATAATGAGGACATAGGAGCTCTTGAAAGTTTTTGGAAGAAAAGGCTGATTAAAGATGGATTGCTTAAAAAGGCTCACAGCGAAGAGTACTGGGATGATGCTTATGAGTTTAGTCTTAGCAAAGATATGCCAGGATTTCATTTCCATGAGAAAAAGGTATCTAAGAGTTACGATCTGCTTAAGTTGTGTAAGGAAGTTTACGAACCAGATGGTTCAGCAAGCAACGGCAGTTCCATTTCATTCGTGCTTGAGACTAAAGGGAAGAGATTACTGTTTTTAGGAGATTCACATGCGGAAACTGTGGCGGCTTCTCTGAGGGCTCTTTACGGTGAAGAGAAAGCGCCATATATATTTGATGCGGTGAAACTGTCTCACCATGGTAGCTATAACAATAATTCGCCAGAGTTATTTAAATTGATAGTTTCAGACAAATGGTTGGTTTCCACGAATGGAGATAAGTATAACCACCCCGATATGCCTGCGCTAGCACATATCATTACTAAGGGTAAAGGTATGAAGATATATTTCAATTATGACTTACCAATCTGCAAGGAGCTAAGTGATGGATTATACCACAAAGATTTTGACTTTGAAATCATAACTCCTGAAGGAGAGAGCGGCATCCAAATCGAGATATGATATGTATGAGAAGCTGATAGTACAAGTTATCTGTGACAAGGAAATAGGAACTGCATTCTATGTGGCTCCTGATCTATTATTAACAGCATGGCACACTGTAGAATCATTCAAAAATGATGGAAATAACGTGGTGAAGGCTGTTGGGGGCGATTTGAAGTTTGTGGTAGATAAAATATATGAGAATGCAGATGTCGCAGTGTTGAAGGTGCAGGGAAAAACATCAGAAGAGTATTTGCCTCTGCTATCTCATCATATAAGAATTGGAGAAAGTTGCATTACGTTTGGATATCCTGATACAGCCAAACTGAAAGGACAGAGGATTAACGGCAACATCAATCAGAAAGTATTAGATTCGACTGCAGATTATAATCTTCAGACTGATGACACGGGAGACTGTCTTAACTATAGCGGCATGTCGGGCGCTCCTGTTTTTCAGGGCGACAATGTTGTGGGTGTTGTCATAGAACAAATAGGGAATAGCTTAAACCTTGTGAGTGTCCAAAAATTGAATGATATTCAAGAAGAAGGGTATCTGCCAATAGAAACAGAGCAGGGGGTGACAACAATACCAGCGTCAATAGCGCAAGATGTTGAGGCTTCACAACCGAATTTTGACGTCATTCAAGCTTTGGATGAGCGTCTTACAGAAAGAAGTAGCAAGTGGGTTTTGTTGTATGGATCACCAGGCTGTGGCAAGACCACATTGACCGCTTACTTTGAGTCGGAATACGAGAATTTGGAAGTATTAGGTAGGTTCTTCTTTAAGGTGCCTAATGATACGCGTAGTCGAGCAGAACGCTGCTCTCAAGGGTTCTTTGTTAACTGGTTAGAGACCATTTATGCAAATCGTACAGGCGCTGAACTTGTAAAGTCCTCATTTGAGGATAAACGTAATGGGATAGCAGGATGGCTAAGGGTAATCAGCCGTGTATTATTAAACGAAGGTAAACGTGGTGTAATCTTTATTGACGGACTGGATGAATTGTCAACAGAAAATGCCAACCGCGTAGATGATTTCCTTTCGCTAATTCCCGACACGCTGCCTGATAATATCAGCATAGTGTTGTCTTGCATTACAAAAGAGATACTGCCTGCCAGTGTGATCGGGAGAATTGCTGCGGACGACTATATTGAAGTTACGCCATTGAAAATGGCTGCATGCGAATCGTTCATACAAGAAAACAGCGGCGAGTGGTCTAAGCCTTACTCGTTTATACAAGCTGTTGCTGTTAAGACAGAGGGTCATCCCCTATATATGAACTATCTCTGTCGCTATATTTCTGAAACCTTTAATGAGACTACCAAAGAATGCGAACTGAATGACTGGCTGATGAGTTTGCCTACTATTAATGGAGATATCCGCTCTTATTATGAAGCCGTCTGGAAGAAGGCGGATCCTAAAGGTGTCGTATTCGAAGTACTGGCTTTGTTGTCTCAAACAAGAGGACCTATCGAAGAGGAGCATTTGATAGGTATGATGAAAAGTCCAAACCCCTTTGAATTCAAGTCGGTTACCAAGGAGTTCTGGCATTTGTTAAAAGAGAAAGACTCCGACGTATATGAAATATATCATAGCTCATTCCGGCTTTTCATCACGGGGAATCTTTCTACTATTATTAATTATACCAATGACCAGATAGCGGCCTATTGTGACGCTCATAAAGAACAAATATATTCTATAGAAAATCACTTGCATCACGTAGTTAATGGCAGCGATGTGAGGAAAGGTCTAGCTATGTGTAATCAGAATTGGGCGGACCAATGTGCCATAAACGACGTGTCGCCAGACCTGGTAATGCATGACATCAAAGAATGCCTGTCGCTGGCTGTGGACAACAATCTTCCAATTGAGGTCGTAAGGCTGATGCTGCTAGCGCAACGTATAGAAATGCGTTGTGACTCAATCATGGTGGATAATGCAAAAGAGGTGGCGGATATAAAGATACTTATGGGGAAACCTGCAGTGGCACTGAAGTATCTGGTAAGGGACAATAGTCTCTTAGTGGGCATTGATACGGCGATTTCCTATTTGCGCTGTTTGTTTGAATTAGGGTATGAGGATGAGGCGTACACCTTATCGTGTGCTATAGAGGCAGCCATCAGGAAGGAAATAAACGAAAACATTGGAAAAAAATCCAGCCCATATGTATTTGTGCTCAAAGGTCAATTGATGGTGGAAGGAATTCTGGCGGGATATGAAGATCCTGCCCATTTGCCACACTACCTCAGTTTTCTCAATCGTCTGATAGAAGGAAAAGACGAAGGGACCATCAAAATGAAATCGATGATTCGCGAGATGATTTTAGCCTATCAGATTTCAAATGAACTGCGATCCGGCAAAAAGATTGACATAGGGCAGCATTTGAAAAAATATGAAATTGACTGGAATGAAGAGTTTCTTATGTTCTTCGTCAAGGTCATAGCGTTATATGATCATATAGATACAGGGTTACATGCCATTGGTCACAATGAAGCCTTCAATGACTGTCTGAGACAGGTTGAGGAAGCCATGTTAAGCCACACCTTTAAGTTTTGTGAAGATGAACTGAAGATGTTACCTAGTGGGTTGATTGATAAAATAATCCGTACGGATATCGTTCAAAAGATACTGAAGGATTATGGACCCAATCCCGGATCTTTTGTATTCAGGAAGGATAATGGTGTTGATGTTGATGCCGATTCGCTGAATCATTTCTATCAGGAGAGTCTGTATTTGGCATATCTCGATGAAGAACTGACTTGCCCGGCACTGAACCGCAACTATCATGGTGACATCAGTTGGGCAAGATATATTGAAGCCTTAGTGGCTCGGACTGCATACGTCAATGGAGTCCTCTACAGGAAAAGAGCGGTTGGCGAGGATTATCAAGGAATGTATGCTACAGTCAAGGAGATTATTGACTCCATGGATTTTTCCTTTGAACAGCGTGTGAGATGGAAGCGGAGCTACTTGTTGCCTGAAGAGTTAATCCCATTTGTATATGACAAACTGGCTGAGATATACAAAGAGTTTTTTGTGGACAAGATCAACGACTTTATGGTGCATTTGCAAAATAGGATGTCTGACCAACTATCCTTATATAGAGAGGGCTATTGTGCCATATTAATCAGACTGACTGTTATATTTGCTCCAAGTGAGCAAACGCGTGGCATAGCATTGTATTTAGCAGACGAGGCCGTAAAATATATTGAATATGCTGTACAGAATCGCAGCGAGCGTTGCGGTTATTTACTGCAGATATGCCGTGAATATGCCTTAATGGGAGAGAATGATAAGGCAACTGTCGTTTATCACGAAGTGATGCGTAGTTCCATGGGGCCGGAATGGTATAAAGAGGCACAATTAGAGTTTATCAACCGCTTCAAAAGTTTAGATGTAGCTTTTGATAAAAAACAGATTGCCCACTTGGCGGCTATTTTCGAGGAAGCATCAGGTGAAATGACCTTCCAACGATACGTTAGGCAACAAAAGAATACTTTTGTTGCAACAATTGCAAAAACTTCATCGTTAAAAGACGCAATAGCATATTATAAGTTTGAGACACTTCCTGCTGCGGACCGAATTGTGAAAAATGCAGAGGAGTGGAAGGTGGATATGCCGAAGGTTGGTGAAGGATATGAACTTGGATGCAACCATCTGATAGAAGCAAGTGCAATTTGCCAACTATTAGAGGAATGTAAAGAAGTATCGCCGTATATTCGGTATTCAATAAGCGAATTGTTCTGGGATAACTGGGACAAGATGCATAACGATTACCAATATGCTGAGCTTCATGCAGGTATTTTCACTGTCTTGGGAGAAAATAAGGTGCAGGAAGATTTGTTGCCCAGAATGGCAGAATACTTTATTGATGAGTATAACCACGATGGAAAAAGTGATTATCTAAATGAACTGGAACGTTTGAAGATTCCGACAGCAATCCTTAATGAGTTGGAAGGCAAGTTAGAAGAGTTGGGCTATAAATGGAAAAGGGCTTCCAAGAATAGAAAAAATGATGTGATAGAGGAGGAACGCATTGAGAAGCTCTCAGACTTGCCTACTAGCCAAGCTGTTCTTGAGAAATGTAGGAAAGATATAGTCTCACCATTAGGTAGCTATTGGTATTCGCTGAGTGAAATCATAAGTCCACTTATCAGAAAAACGGATTTTAGTTTCAATGAACTATTTGAGGTGGTGACAGGACATTATGACATCAATGTTAGGCCATCTGCGGAACAATTTGAGAAGTTTAATTGGTTTGTAGGAAAACTGGAGGAGAGTGATAAAGACGAACAAATGATTCATTTGTTAATCTGGTTCTTGTTACACCCCGACAGAACTATTTCGGCTAGAGCGTTTGAATCAATTTGTTGGCTTGTCAAATATGATGAAAGAGTGATTGATTGCTTGATTGATGAGGTCGTGAGTCCGTCAGAGATAGGACTAGCTACGCAAGCATCTGCTGTATTACTTGAAATGGCAAAGGATAATCCCGATAGGGTATTGGCTCATACGAAGATGAAAGATAATGAGGCGCAATTACTACATATCCCTCTTTTTTCTGTTTCCAGGAATCTCTATGAGATGGCTAAAGTATTTGCTGAGAAATGTGGCTATGCCGACCTGTTAAATGAATTGAAGTCAGTGATTCCTGAATCATTACCAGATAGGGGAGATGTATGGATTGACTTTGAAGATAAGATGTTCGTAGAACATAAGATTGATAAGCTCAATAACCTGAATGTTACTGGTAGAGACTTCGCAACGCAGTATCTTGATGAAGTACATGCGATGGCTAAGAATGGGTCTATTAGGGTGCTGATTCGGTCGGGCCTATACGTCCAAAGGAGTTTTTATCTGGATTATCCACCTAAAGGAAGATATAGTCGGATAATGGAGAACTTGTTTGACAGAATTCTCTATAGCAAAGTGGATAACGCAAGGGCTGGGCAGGTGTATTACGCAATCAATGATTTTTAGTATGGCAAAAGACCTACATTCATCATATCCAGAGAGAAGGTACTTTGAAAGAGGTGCCAATCTTTTGAGAGAGTGTTTGGAGAATGACCGCATTCATTTTTCTACAAGTGTTGCTAGTCAAACTGCGGACTCTATTATGCGTGTGAGAGTTTTGCCTAACGGGAGGTTGAATCTTGACACAGTTGATGAACTTGTAAGATCAAGTTTTCATATGTTAGCATCAGACATATTTAATCAAATGCATGAAAGAGAAGAGTAAATACGGTATGCCGCCACCTGATTCAAGAGCGGCCTTTGAGCATAATGTGTTTTTACTTGTTGATGAGTTAGAGCAGCATGCCGGTGATGAAGCCTTCTTGGCAAACCGCGCATGGGCTTTAGGTGACTCATTCGAACATGCACGGTATCTTCCCAACCGAAGAATAGAAATAACCAATATAGACGAAAGAATGCGCAATTTAGCCAACATGATGGACTGGATGAAATATTTACCTCCGATACAATTTGAAAAGAATCACAATAATGACTGAAATAAAAGAACTGTTTGCTGAAGAGTTAACCTTACTGAAGAAGATTCAAAAGTACGGGAAAGGACATTCACAGGGTGAACTGGAACGGGTTGAGAAGGTTAAGCTACTCCTGTTATACCGTATCTACTCAAATCTGTATTCATCACTGCTGTTAACTGCGCAGGTCTTGAAAATTGGAAATATTTCATTTTTTCAGTTACCGATAGGATTGTTGTTGCGTTGTTGCTTTACCGATTGTTTGTTCTCCCTATACATACAGCGTGCTGGCAAGAAACGAGCTTACGAGGAACTTGACCTGAGAACAATAGAGTATGCCAACTCTATGGTGGAGCGCAAAGAAGTATACAGAGATCAGGTGAAAAGTACGGGAAAGATACTTGATGATGTCTTTATAGACCATTTGTGGGAGTTGACGATGGAAGATAATTTCTTGGGACAGCTGACACTTGACGATAATCTGGAAGAGTTGACGGTAATAAAGCAATCGAAACAACAATTGAAAGATGAAGGTTTTTCGAGGGTGAAGAGTGTTATGACCAAAGATGTTGTAAACTTCTTGATTAGGATTCCTGAACTTGAAAAAGAGGCAACACGATTGTTTCACTATTACAAGTATTTCTCGCAATATGAACACTTCTCGGAGAACGGACAAGGGGATGTGCTCGCGTCGTCGAAAAAGGACGGTAATGATAATATCCATTTACCTTCGGCCATCCGAGCATTGAGCGCTGGGGTGGAGATTGTGATGAATAATCATGGCAAATAACGAATGAAAAGCGGTGTATAAATGGAAAAAGTAAGATACAAAAGCAATTGAAGAGAAAGCTTTGCACAGTCGAATCTGTTGTCGATGGAAGAGACTTTGAAGAAGGGTATTAAAGACTTCTCGTTTATCGCACCTTCATAATATGCGGACAGACTACAACTGATGAAATACCTGAGTACGCACAGTTCGTATATCTATGCCAAGATATCAAAGGAATTGGATGTAGATATGCCATTGTCGAACGGTCGGTTGTGAACCATAAAGAAACGATACTAAAGTTTCTTTGGCAATAGATGTTTATATCCTACTTCTTCATATTCTGCTGGATTCTGTATCTTGTGGAAAGGCAACGGGTCGGTGACGAACGCCGGGCGCTCGAACATGTTCGCTTGCTACCACCTGGACGCAAGAATGCGGATGGCTTCTTGGGTGATGCCCATGATGCGGCGGACGTCGCGGTCTTCTAGGCCCATCTCGTAGAGGATGAGGAAGAAGGTGTTGTGGGCGGTCTTGGGAGCGTATTTCTTCTGGATGCGGCAGAAAGCGGGAAAGTCGATGGCCTTGTAGAAGTCGATGAAGCATTTGTAGTCGTTGTTCGAGACCTGAGGTTGTGCCGAATTGTTAAATCATGGCAAATAATTGCTTAAAACGTGTGTGGTATCAAAAATAATTCCTATCTTTGTGGCGGATAAACAATAAAACGAAAGAAATATGCCAGAAGTATTCAGATTCTTTGGGTTCTCGTTCTTTTTCTACAGCAAGGAACATGAGCCGCTGCACATCCACGTGGAGGGCAATGGTGGCATGGCCAAGTTCGAGTGGAACGGCACTGAGTTTGTTCTCACTGAGAAGCAGGGCATTAAATCGAACGATTTTCGTAAAATCAAAACTGTGATTGACGAGAACGCTGACATCATCATCAAACGTTGGAACGAACATTTCAATAAATAAAGGAGGACAAGCCTATGAAGATTAAGGAAATTTGGTTCGATGCCGAACACATATACGGTCGTGACGAGGAAGGACATGAGTACAGCCAGTCACTCCTCTGGTATCCTAAGTTGCGGATGGCTACCGACGAAGAAAGGGCTGCTTACACTTTTGGTTTCGATGGCATCCACTGGCGCGGACTTGACGAGGACATCAGTTTCGAGAGTTTTGCCTACGACGATACCGAGCCGACGCCCCTGCAGCGGTTCTTCCTTACCCATAAGGAAATCAACGTGGCAGAGTTTGCCCGTTCTTTGGGCATGAACGCCACCCTGCTACGCAACTACATCAATGGTTTCAAGAAGCCTTCTGCCGAGCGTGAAAGTGCCATCCTCGCCCACATCCACAAGTTGGGCAGGGAAATGATGGCGGCGTGTTTTTAACAATACAGTCCTTAATATCCTTCGTTCCTTTACTCTTGAGCGCATGTTTGAATCAATATACAGATATTCTTCAAAATAACGATAATATAAAAACGTAAAATCATAAAGAATCATATAAAAATAAGAAACAAACTATGATTAAAGCATTTATTTCACATAGTAGTAAACAAAAAAGTTTTGCATTAGAATTAGTAGAAAGATTAGGTAGAGATTATTGCATTATTGACTGCTACAATTTTGAACCTGCCTACAAAACGCTTGATGAAATCTATCGGAAGATAGACAATTCGACTGTTTTTGTACTTCTTGTGTCTCATGATAGTTTGAAATCAGAATGGGTAGAAAAAGAAATTAAATTTGCTATTCATAAGTTGGATTCAGATAAGTTAAATCGTTTTTGGCCATATATAATTGATGAAACATTAAATGTAGAAGAGTGTCCCAAATGGATGAAAAATGATGAATGTTTTAATCTTCGCAAATTTAAAAGTCCATATATTTTGGCATGTGATATTGAACAAAAATTTAGAAAGATTCTTTGGGAAAAAAACACACGGCGGCAACTCTTAGATACTCTCATGGTTGGTAGAAACGAAGACATCGCAAAGTTTGAAGATAAATTTCAATCTTTTATAGGTCTAAAACTGCGGTCGTTGATTATTTCTGGCCGAGATGGTGTTGGTAAAGATACATTTGCAAAACAATGTATGCAAAAAGTCGGATATCCTCCAGAGATAGAGCCATACCGCATAAGTACTAATCCAAATGAAAATGTTGAAAACTTCATTATTTACTTAAATATAATATCAAGAACATACTCTGATGACGAGTTACAACAGGTACTTAGTAAAGAGCCTAAAGAAAAGGCGAAAACCGTAGTTAAATTGTTGAACGAATTGTATAATACGCAGTCTGTTGTATTTGTAAATGATGATATGACATGTGTATTACCCAATAGGGATATGCCCCAATGGCTAAAAGATGTTATAGAAGATGACACTCTAAATAATCAATTAGGGCTCTTTATTATGACTCGAAAATCCCCTAATTCTTTTATTGAGTCAGAACATCCCCAAGTTGCACATATACAATTAATGCCATTAAACCGTAAAGACAGAGTAAAATTGTTTATCAATTATGTTCGAGCTTATAAAATAGATAATATTACAGAAGAAGATGTGAATTTTTTTGTAGACCAACTCCTGCAATCTCCACAACAAATACTTCAAGTCGTAGATGCATTAAAGACAAAACCTAAAGCATTAGTAAAAAAAGACATTCAAAATTTAATCCATATAGGTGACAAAAAAATACAACCGCTACTTGAATATTTTTCTGAGGATGAACAACGTTATCTTTTAATAATCCTATCAAAAATCGATTTTGTTAGTTATGAATTATTAGAAGGAATATTTGAGGAGCGTATTATTGAAGCAATGGAAGCCATTGGTGAGATGATGGAATATGGAATAGTTTGTGCATTTGGCCCTTCTGAGCGCTATTTCCGTCTTGATCATTACATAGCCGATTATATTAGGCGTTGCCATATGTCTCTTCCAAAAGACTGGGAACAACATGTAGATAATGTCCTTGAAAAACAAATAGCGGAATCAAAGAGTATAACAGAAGACACATCACTATATCTTTATGATATAAAACGAAGAATTTTGTCTGGGAAGTCAGGCTCAAGTGTTTTTTTGATACCTTCAATCGTTGTTGGCACTATTGTAGAGATTTACAATAAACAAGATTACAAATTAGTGATACAAATATGCGATTCTGTTTTAACAGAAATGCATAACTATTATGAAGATGTAGTTCGAGAATTACGTTATTGGTTATGCCTTGCTTTGTGTCGTACACAAAAGGAACGTTTCTTTGATGAGGTTAAAAATATTGAAGGTGCTGATTATTATTTTCTACTTGGTTTTTATCGCCGAATTGAAAAAAACTATAGTAGAGCTGAATATTACTTTAGAAAAGCTCTTGATATATCTCATAACATGCAAAGGGCAAAACGAGAGCTTGTTACAGCATTATTGGCTCAAAACAAATATCAAGATGCATTAAATATGGCAAAAGAGAATTATGAAAGTAACCCGGAAAATTCTTATCAGATCCATGGATATTTTCGTTGTTTAGTCAGGAAAAGCAATTTGGATAGAAATGATTACTTAACACTTGAAGAACTTATGGGAGCAATGAAAAATAATCATTCTGACAAGCATGAAGAATTGTATTCTGCAATGAATATTGAATATCAAGCATATATCAAGCATATGCCATATGAAAGTTTGTATGAATTAATAAAAGAAACCGAAAACCAATTTCCAAATTCATATAATGTCAAACGAGCAGTGCATTTATATATGTTTAAACGTGGTATTGATACAAAAGAAATAATATTTGATGAGGATTAATACAAGAAGTGTTTTATCTCTCCCGTCTTGATTCTTGACATCATGCTTCTATCACCTCTAACCTATACCCGCGTTTTTTGAGTGACACGATGGAGATGCTGGTGTCGGGTTCGAGCAGTTTGCGGATGTAAGTTATCTGGACGTTGAGGGCGAGGGAGTTCGCATAACTATCGTTTCCCCAGACGTGTTCCAACAAATACGAACGCTCTACGGTCTGGCCAGTATGCTGGGCTAAGATGGCGAGGATATCCGACTGGCGGGCGGAGAGGTGTTGCACCGTTCCGGCATATTCAATCGTAGAGAGGTTGCTGTCGAAAATGGTCTGGCCAATGACCATACGCGAGGGTAACGATGTCTGAAGATGCTCGAAACGCTCTTTAATCTTGGCAATCAGTTCTTCGGGATAGAACGGCTTGGGTATGTAGTCATTGCCTTTCAGGTCAAACCCTTTCAGGCGGTCGGCCTTTTCCATCCGGTCGGTGAGGAAGAAGATCAACACGTCGCGGTCTTGCTCACGTATCATCTGTGCCAACTCGAAGCCGTTCATCAGCGGCATGTTGATGTCGAGCAGTACCAAGTCGGGGCGGTTGGCAGCGTACATTTCCCATCCCGCACGTCCATTTTCGGCATACTCCACTTCATAGCCTTCCACCTCCAGAAACTTCCTTAGTAACTCCGAATTCAGGCGGTCATCGTCAACAAGCAATATTCTAATCCTCTCCATCCCTCTGCGGTATTATGATTGTAAACGTGGTACCCTCACCCTCAGTGCTGTCAAAGCTGATACTGCCACCGTGTGCCTCCACCAACAACTTCACATAACTCAGTCCAAGCCCAATGCCGGGAATGGCCTTATCCTTTGCCGACTCGCTGCGGTAGAACTTATCAAATACATACCGCTGGTCGGCCTTTGCGATGCCGATACCATTGTCCGCCACGCTGATTTGCACCATCCCGTCCTCACGCATCCGGTAGTCGATCCTGATGGTCACGGCCTCACGGGAGTATTTGATGGCATTCTCCAGCAGGTTGCAGATGATGTTTGCCAGGTGCATACGGTCGGCCTGTATCTCCAAATCATCCTCGGCCATAATCTCCATCCTCACCTCCTTGCCCGACGGGATATTCTGCTTGCTGATACATTCCTCTATCAGTTCGCGCAGAGAGAAGTCTGACTTTACCAATGGTATTTCAGTAGCGTCGCTCAGTGTGATGTCACGTAGTTTCGAGAAATACGAAGTCAGGTTATCCAGTTCATGATACGAACTGGCCAGTATGCGCTGTTTACTCTCTTCGTCCTGCATCATCCTTTCGTTGCCCATAAACGACACGCACATCTTCAGCGTCGATATGGGTCGCTTAAGTTCATGAATCATCGTGTGCAGGAACTCCTGCCTAATGGCCTCGATGTGCCGTTGCTTGCGGATAGTCAGTATCTGATAGACCAGACAGAAGATGAGGAACACCGATAGTAGCATAGTCATTAGTAATGTATAGGCCATCCGACGGATGACTGGCGAAATACTGATGGCCGTTGTCACCACAACCTCCTGTCCCTCGAAGATGTCGTATGGATAAGACACTTGCATGACGGGGTGCCAAATGGAGCCATCTGCTTGCATTGACGGTTGCCAAATCATCGTGTCGGCTTTCGTGGTTGTAATGCTTTGAGCCGCTATGCTTCTTGACCGCAGGATGCTGTCGAGCCGTTCCTTTTGGAATGGATGCTGATGGTCAACGGTGAAGCGGTTGAGGGCTTCAACCAACTGGCTTGTTCCCATGTCTTCGTGGCCCTTGCTGTCACAAGTAAACACAAAGTATTCCAAGCCTTTGGGCAGTTTCGTAGGAAGGCTGTCATGGAGGCTGGCTATATAATCCAGCAGATACGTTTGGGCATCTGTTCCTTTGGGAATGTAATGTAGCGTATCAAGCGCAAAGACTTCATACCTCCATGTCTCAACAGCATCGTCCCCCCTTATTTCGAGAATTTTCTTAAGACGGTTTCCGTAGAACCTCGGAGGATGTGGCAATGTATTCCTGATGGCCATTTCCTCTTCGGCACAGGCAATAATCGTACTGTACAGTTCGCTTTTGTATTCTTCAAGCGACAGTCGGTATCGGCTATACAGCCAATAGCCTTGCACGATGCTGTAGGCTACGATGGCGCAGATGGTCAGGCCATGTATGAACTTGATTCTTCTTTCCATGCTGCAAAAGTACATATTTTATTATGAACCCACGCCCGAAAGAATCCTAAAAATGCCCAATAGTAATAATTCAGTAATAATTATTTTCTGCTACGGAGCATAATCGTTCTAACTTTGCACCCGATTTCACATCAAAACGTAAATAAAATGAAGAAAAAAGTATTATCTATCGTCCTCGCCTCTGCCCTTGTCGGCACTATGATGGCACAAGAAGTGGAGCACAGGAAGGAAGTGTATGTAATCAAGGCAGGCAAGGCTTCAGGCATTAACACTGCCACCCCGTCGGAGCAGAATGAAATCGGCAAGGCGGTGATGGAGTTCATGTATGACTACAAGTACCTGACCGACACGACCGATGTCAGCCAGACCGAAACCGACCGAATGACACTGCAAGTGAGTTACGGCTTGTCGAAGTTCACGAGTTTCCGAGCCATGCAGATTGATTCACTTATTCGCGTCTCAACGGCTGAACAAATTCAGGCGAATCCCGACCGTTACATAGGCGGCGAGACCTTCAGCATCTACAAGAACTATCCGCAGGGGCGCTTCACCGTCATCGACAAGGTTTCTACTGACTGGTTCCAGTACGAAGAGAATATACCCGTTCAAGAATGGACGCTGACTGACGAGACGTGCGAGATTTTGGGCTATGAATGTAAGAGTGCCGTGTGCAACTTCCGTGGCCGACAGTGGACAGCATTTTATACAGACTCCATACCTGTTGCCGATGGACCGTGGAAGTTTGGCGGCCTGCCAGGATTCATCATGCAGGTCTATGACGAGGGGCGTCAGTATGAGTTTACCTGTGTGGGTATAAACTCTAAGGCCGACCGAGCCATCACCATACCCGAAGTGCCGTTCAACAAGACCACTCGCCCCAAATTCTATGCCACAAAGTTAAGGTTCGACACCGATCCCTTCGCATATATGATGAACGTGAATGGCGTCAACGTGAATGTGGTGGGTGCCGACGGCCAGCCTCGCACTGACATCACACAGGCACGAACCTTGCAATACGACTACATCGAACGCGACTGGAAGTAATATCTGATGAAACGAGTCGGTATCCTATTATTATACGTGTATCTTCACCTGCCCCTATGCTATGGACAGGTGAAGGTTCTTGTTGGTTCCGTAACCGACGAGGAAAGTGGCGAACCTGTGGCTGGTGCCATCGTACAGGTCGTCGGTGGGAAAAACTACACTTTCACCACCAATGACGGGCGTTTCTCCTTAAAGGGCGAGGCACAAAAAATCCGTGTACAGTCAATGGGCTATCGCAGTATAGTGGTAGATGTTACCGAAGGTCCGATGCACATCAAGATGAAGCCGGAGGCCACACAACTGAAAGACGTTATCATTAAGGCTCCCGACATTATCCAGAAAAGCGACACGCTGGTATATTCCATGAGTAAGTGGGCGCAAAAGCAAGACCGCAACATGGCCGACGTGCTACGTCGCTTGCCGGGCGTGGAAGTGGCCGAGGACGGGGGCATCAAATACAACGGCGAGCCTATCAACAAATTCTATATCGACGGTTCTGACTTCGTGAACGACCGCTACGGCGTGGCCACCAATAACATCTCCCCTGACGACGTGGCCAGCGTAGAGATTATGGAGAACCACCAGCCCGTAAAGGTGCTTGAAGGCCTAGAGTTCTCACAGCAAGCAGGACTGAACATCAAACTTAAAGAAGCCGCCCGTGCCCGCTGGATTGGCATCCTGAATGGCGGCATAGGTGCCGAGCCTCTGCTCTACGATGCATCCCTGTTTGCTATGCGCATTGCCAAGAAATGGCAGAACATGGAAACGCTGCGACTGAACGACACGGGATGGAATCCCAACAGCCAGAGCCAAAGGCATACTGATTACACTCTCCTCAATAGTGGCTATAATGACAATCCGTGGCCTGACTATATCGCTATCGGCACCACCTCAGCACCGCTCGACGAACTGCGCACCCGCGACAATCTTTCGTTTCTAGCACAGTCGAGCAATGCCCGCCATGTGGCCGATGGCTTTGATGTCAAGCTGAATGCCACCTATCAGGCTGACCGCTTGGACTTTATTAACTCCTGCACCACGCGCTATTTCGACAAGAACATCCCCTCGTTCTTAGAGCAGAACACTATGCGCAGCCACGAACACCAACTAAACGGCGAATGGTCGCTGCAACTGAACCGGCGCAATAACTATCTGAAAGACAATCTGAGCGTGGATGCTCTATGGAATCGTGCCACGTCTGCCGTCAGCGGTACTAAAACGCTGCGGCAGCAGTCCGACCTCCCTGCCCTCGACATCACCAACGATTTACAACTGGTTCGCCGCATCGACAGCCATCTACTGACCATCTCATCGTACAAGCGCTACGCCCATCGGCCACACTCGCTTCCTGCCGACAGTGTTCTGCAAGACCTCACCACCGACGACTTCCGCTCTATTACTGAAGCCCGCTATGGCTGGCTTCTACGTCGTTGGTCGTTTTACGCCCGTGGCGGCATCGACCTCAACCTGCACCGTTTCCAAAGCAGTCTCAGTGGTCTCATGCTGCCCGACTATCCTTTGGAGGGCCGCCGGAACTTCACCGTCCTCAAAACATACGCATCCCCCGAAGCCCGCTATCAGCACCGCCGCTGGTGGCTCACACTCTCACTGCCCATTGGCTACTATTATTATCATGTGGCAGACCGACTGGCTGACACCTCCACTAGTAAGCACCTTATGACCATCTCGCCAATGGTCTATGTTCGCCACCAACTCACGGCCAAGACTGACATTACCGCTTATCTCAACTACAGCCTCCAGCCTGTCGCACCAAGCAGTTACACACAAACCGTCA
>CADCIB010000003.1 GCA_902801375.1 uncultured Prevotellaceae bacterium
ACACCTTTTACACCTGACTGGACCTTTTGGTGGTTACAGCGACATAATGCTGTTATCCAAACCAGTTGCTCCCTTTCCGTTGAAAAGCTTTCTGTTGATCCTGCCCCTGGCATTCGACACACTCTGGCTCGAACTTTTCAGAAGGATGCAACACTCTGAAACAATAAAACCAAGTCTGATAAGTATGGCAACTCTCTTCTCTAATATTGAGAGTGCCTTGTCTGGGTCTGTTATATAGGAATAGAACGGACTGTGATGCTTGGACACGATATTCTCCAAATCGTTCCAGTCCTTTTCGCTGGGTGTCTCCATCTTACCTGCCATCTGGTGAAGCCTGTTCACGACGACGTAGTGGAGAGGATCTCCTTT
This sequence comes from uncultured Prevotellaceae bacterium, assembly GCA_902801375.1. Taxonomy (GTDB): domain Bacteria; phylum Bacteroidota; class Bacteroidia; order Bacteroidales; family Bacteroidaceae; genus Prevotella. The sequence goes on from CADCIB010000003.1 coordinate 370, forward strand.
GTGTATAGGCGTACCCAGGCTGCCGGCATCACGGAACTTCGAAAGCTGCACGTTCAGATCGTCTATCTCCTTCTTGTATCTTCCGATTTCTTTTTCGTATCTGTTTTTGATATCTGACATGTTCTTTTGACTGACTCTATACTTTTCCGCCATCTTGACTGTTTCTTCTCTTGCCTCGGCCTGAAGCCTTTCAATTCTAAGTGTCGTTTCGTTGAATTGATTGAGAAGCGTGCTGTATTGGAGGTTCATTCTCGCAAATTCGAAAACCTTTTGCTTCTTGGCCTTCCATGATATGATGTACACAACCGTTGATATGGTGGCCATCAGGGACAGGATGACAACAAGGAGGTATACCAGGTTCTTGTGCCTCTCGGCCTCGAGCGACTTGTCATTTGCGGCACGCTCCAAGCGGCTGTAATCGTACATAGCCTTCGAACGAACCATCTCTTTCGTATAGGTGTGGCGATAGGCAGAATCGTTCGCCTGACAGTATAGGCGTGCATATTTACTGATTGAATCGGGTAACTGCAGCTTTTGATAGACTTCGAAAAGTCCTTTGGCTGCTGCTTCAGTCCGATTTAGGTTTCCGCCAATCTGCATCAGCTTCATGTAATAAAGCTTGGCGGATTCGTAGTCGCCTGCTGACAGCAGATAGTCGCCTTTCATGGAATAATAAGCCTCACGTCCTTTTTCTATCTCACCACCCGTTCCGAAAAGGCCAGATCTCGCTTCGTACTCTTTGAACAATTCTCCCGCTTTTCTCGTCTTTCCTTGTTGAGTTAGGACTTGAGCCATGACGGGAATCACATTATAGTATGCCCGGCTCTTACCATATTTCCTATACTCATGCATTACGTGATTGCAAACGGACAGGACACTGTCGTATTCGTTCATCATATAATAGGCACTGGTCGTGTGTTCCAAGCAGGAAAGGGCACGAAGGGTGTCCCCACCACGATACGCAGCCGCTTCTGCTTTCCTATAACTGTTGATTGCTTCGGGCAGCACCATCTGATAAAGTAGCAGGTGGGCATTCTGATAGTAAATATTGCTCAGTAGGATGAAGTCACAATCTGCCCGGGTAGTGTCGGCCTGCTGTATCGCATTGCCGAATTCTCTTAGGGCTGCGGGGGCCTCGCCCATATCAGAATAGCAGCGGCCCAGCAGATAGTGGGCGAGCATACGGGAAGCCCCCCTCTCATCCCCCCAAAAGGGGGAGGCCTTACGGTCGTAGTAGTCGCAGACGCGGCGCATGAGGGCGGCGTGGCGGGCGGTGAGGACGGTGTCGCACTTGTTCTCAGCGTTGGTGCGCAGCAGGTGGAAGCGCATGAGATCGCCCTTCCTCATCTGGTTAGTGTCGGGCAGCAGGGCGTTGAGGAGGGTCAGTGCCGAGTCTGGCCGGGCATTCATCAGGCTGTCGGCGCTGTCGAGGACGGCGCGGTGCTGTGGCGATGTGCAGGCGAAGAGCATCATGGCCAGCAAAAGAGCTAAATTATTGGTTATATGAGACGCGCCCATACCTTGGCGAATAGCCGACAGAATAGAATGAGACATCCTTTTCATAATGCAAAAATACGAAGAAAGGATGAGATGACCAAAGAATTGACATGAATTAACGCGTAGACAAAAGAAAGGCGCGGCTGATTATTGCCGCGCCTTTCGAAAAGCGAGGGGTCTCCCCCTGTTATTAGATGAGTGTTTGCTTACTTGGTCTCTCCCTTTGCTCTGCGGCTCAGCACGAAGTAGGCCACAGGCGATGCGATGAAGATAGACGACAGCGTACCGAATACGACACCGAGAATCATGGCGAAGGCAAAGCTGCGGATGGCTTCTCCACCAAGGAAGAAGATACAGAGCAGCACAATCAACGTCGATACTGAAGTGTTGATGGTACGAGCCAGTGTCTGATTGATACTCTCGTTGAAGAGACTCATCTTGTCCTGCTTCGGGTGCAGGTGCAGATTCTCACGGATACGGTCGAAAACCACCACCTTATCGTTGATGGAGTAACCAATCACCGTCAAGATAGCACCGATGAACGTCTGGTCGATTTCCAGCGAGAAGGGCATCCAACCCCAACAGATGGAGTAGAGTCCGAGCACGATGAGCGTATCGACGGCCAGAGCCACCACCGAACCGAGCGAGAAGGCCACATTGCGGAAACGCAACAGGATGTAGAGGAAGATGGCAATCAGGGCGATGAACACACTCAGGAATGCGTTATAAGTGATGTCCTTAGCCACCGACGGACCCACCTTCGTAGAGCTGATGATAGAACCACCCTCGCGAACGTCGGGGTTCTTGAACGACTCTACGTTGGCCTGCGACACGAGACCAGCCTTCTTCAGCGAGTTGTAAAGGATGTCCTCTGCCTCGTCGTCGACGGTCGGGTCGTTGCTCTCAATCTTGTAGTTGGTGGAGATACGGATGGTCTTGTGGTCGGTACCCAGTGCCAATGCGCCGGTGTTGCAGCCAGGGAAAGCCTCAGCCAACAAGCCGCGAATCTCTTCAGGCTCCACAGCCTTCTCGAAGGTCACCACATAGTTGCGACCACCAGTGAAGTCGATGCTGCGGCTCAGTCCGCGGGTAGCAAGGCTGACAGCGAAGATGACGACGGCGGCAATCACCACATACAGGGTCTTCTTGGCAAAACTCATGAACGGCACGTGCATGTTCTGCATGAGGTTCTTTGAGAAGTTGGTGCAGAAGGTGAGGTTGAGCCACTTGTCTTTGTTCATGCGGTTCTCATAGACCAGACGTGTCAGGAACACGGCTGTGAAGAACGAACAGAAGATACCGATGATCCATGTGGTAGCGAAACCGCGGATGGGACCTGTACCGAAGGTGAGCAGGATGACACCCGTGATGATACTCGTCAAGTTGGAGTCGAAGATGGCCGAGAAGGCATTGCTATAACCAGCCTGCAGGGCATCCTTGATCTTCTTGCCGTTGCGCATCTCTTCCTTGATACGTTCGTAGATGAGCACGTTGGCGTCGACAGCCGTACCCAAGGTCAGCACGATACCGGCGAGACCCGACATGGTCAGAGCGGCCTGGAACGAGGTAAGGATACCGAGGGTGAAGAACAGGTTGATGAGCAGCGCGCAGTTGGCCATCATACCCGGGATGAAGTTGTACATCAGCACCATGTAGATCATCAGGAGGATGAAGGCGATGATGAACGAGGTGATACCCTGCTTGATAGACTGAGCACCAAGGGTAGGACCGACCACCTCTTCCTGCACGATACGGGCAGGAGCGGGCATACGACCTGACTTCAGCGTGTTGGCAAGGTCTTTCGTATCTTCGATGGTGAAGTTACCTGTGATGGATGAGTTACCACCTGAGATTTCACCAAGCACGCGCGGAGCACTGTAGACGACACCGTCGAGGACGATGGCGATGGCCTTGCCGACGTTAGCCTTGGTGAGCTGAGCCCAACGGTGGGCACCGTCGTTGTTCATCTGCATGCTGACATTCGGACGACCAGAGACCTGCTCGAACTCATCCTTGGCATCGACAATCACGTCGCCTTCCAGCGGAGCACGACCGTTCACACCCGTAGCTTTCAGAGCGTGAAGCTCGTAGATGTTCTTCGTATTCATCAGGTCGGTGGGCTTGGCACTCCACAACAGACGGAGGTCGCCGGGCATGATCTGCTTGGCATATTCACTCTTCAGGGCCTTGTTGATTTCAGCAGTATCGCGTACGTTGGCGTAACCTACCACGCTCAGCGAACCCTGAGGAGCCAACTGAAGGATGGCGAGCAGCGGGTTGCGCTTCTTGGCAGCCTCAAGCTGTGCATCGCTGTCAGCAGTCTTGGCCACGTCTTTGCCGTCTTTCTTAATTTCGAACTTCTTATCAGCCTTGGCGGTGTCGGCCTTCTCGTTGGCAGCCACTTCCTTAGTCTCTGCAGCCTTTGTGCTGTCGGCAGCCTCTTCAGGCACATTGCCGGCCAGACGCTGGTCGAGCTGCGAGAGATACGGAGTAATCTCCTGGCTATTGTAGGTTTCCCAGAACTCCAAGTTGGCAGAACCCTGCAGCAGCTTACGCACGCGCTCTGGTTCACGGATACCCGGCATTTCCACCATCAGACGTCCTTCCTGTCCTTCCAGCTTCTGGATGTTGGGCTGTACGACACCGAACTTGTCGATACGGTTGCGCACGACGTTGAACGAGTTGTCGATGGCCGACTGCACTTCAGCGCGGAGAGCCTCTTCCACCTCTTTGTCGGTGCTCTGTGTGGACACTTTACCCTTGAGCTGCTGAGTAGCAAAGATCTCTGCCAAACGGTGGCCTGGGGCATTCTTGTGGTAAGCGTTGATGAAGAGCGAGATGAAGTCTTTCTGACTGGTCTCTTCTTCTTTCTTAGCTTCCTGCATCGACTTGACGAAGGCAGCGTCGGTCTTATGGTCGGCGAGCGTTTCCACCACGTCAGGCACGCTGATTTCGAGGATCACGTTCATACCGCCTTTCAGGTCAAGGCCGAGACCAATCTGTGTCTCGAGACACTTCTGATAAGAGTAAACTCCCAAATACTTCACAGAATCCTTGTAGTCCTGCTGTGCAATCGGGTCTTTGAGCTTAGCAGCCTGTCTGTCGTAGTAGCTTGTAGCCACAGAAAACGACAGGTAGAAAATACTTGCCAATGTGAGCAAGATGGCTGTTGTAATAACAATTCCTTTGTTTTGCATTTTTATTATTGATTTATTAATTAAAATTCCTGTTACAGAACGAGTTATACGCAGTTAAGGTCCTCCGCGATGAGACGGAAGACATCAAAAAGCGTGCAAAGATACATATTTTTTCACAATCAGAAATAATTCTTTCACTTATATTATATATTTTTTATTATTTAGAAGTATTTTTCAGCCAGCAAGCAATGGGATAGTGGTCGCTGCCCGGGGCTTGGTTGTCGACGGTACATTTATAGGGCGTGAAATGAGAGGAACACAGGATATTGTCTATCCTGACGTACATGCGGCTGTCGGTATAGGTCCACCCAAGCCCTGTACCTGTAGCCACGAAACAGTCAGTCAGCAACCCAGCCAGCACATGATGGGTGTAGGAGATGGGGCTGTCGTTGAAGTCGCCACACAAGATGATGGGATACTGGCTATGCTCTCGTATGTAGCGAGCCACGGCATCGACCTGCTTCGACCGGATACGCGCCGCCTCGCCCAACACGACGATAAGCCTTCGTGACTCCGCCTTGACTGTGTCGGTGGCTACCGTGCCCTCCACCATGTCGTGGAACCCCATACGGTCTTCGCGTGAGAGGCCCGTTTTCTCGAAATGGTTGTTGATGACAAGCAGTGTGTCTGCACCTTTCTTCACATAGAAGGCGCCGCTGCTATTGCTCTCCGACGGGTAGGCAATGACTTCTTTCTTCATGATGGGATATTTGCTGAGCAGTGTCAGTATCGACCCTTTCGTGCCATTGCGGCAAGAGTCGCTATAGGCATAATGCCCCTTGATGCTGTCGGTGAGAAAGGTAGTGACCCCTATTTCCTGCAGACATACGATGTCGGCATCGCTGTTCAACACATAGCTCAAGGCTGGACGTGTAGCGATACCGGTCTTTTCGTCGGTGTTGGACATAAACCCCTTGACGTTGAACGACAACACCTTGAAGGCCCCTTCCGGCACCTCTCCGCCTTTAAAATTAATAGGTATGTACGTGCGCACGTGTAGGAAACTGATGGCAAAAGCCAGCAACGGAATAAAGATGCGCTTCGGGCTGAACAATACCCACACGACGAGAAACGCAAGATTGAGCAAGATGAACAACGGAAAGGTGAGGCCAATACAGGAGAGCATCGGGTGCTCGGCGGGATGCAAATGGCCGCTCCAGCCCACAAGCACCATCAAAAGGGCCACGGCGACATTTGCCCCGGCCAGCATGTTGAGCAAGAATCTCTTCACGTTCTTGAACATTCGCCTACTGGTTTTTCTGTTCAAACAGTTTTCGTTTCTCGGCAGCCGTCAAGCTATCGTAACCGCTCTTGCGGATTTTGTCGAGAATACGGTCTATCTCGTCTTGTTCAGCTTTCTTGCGTGCATTGTATTCCCAATCAGGATTGGAGTAGTTTGTTGTGGAAGAAGTCGACTGCGAACCTTTGGAGCGCGCTCCCTTTCGGCGCTCCCAGTTATTGCGGAGACGGTCGAAGAACTGCTGCCCCTGCGATTGGCCATAGTTTCCCATGGTGGGGTGTTTCCTCCAATATCGGATGAGCAGATAGCCAAACAGCATACCACCGAGATGGGCAAAGTGAGCCACACTGTCGTTTGTCGTGGCCAATGCCGAGAACAGCTCGATGAGTGCATATCCACAGACAAACCACTTGGCCTTGATGGGCACAGGCAGCGGGAAAATGAAGATGCGCTCCTCAGGGAATATCATACCGAAAGCCAACAAGATGGCATAGATGGCGCCCGAGGCACCCACAGTGGTCCACTGTGTGAGCAGCGCCTGCGAATTGGCGGCCACCTCGGCCAAGTCGCCAAAACCAATGCCCGGAATCTGCGATGTGGCCAGCAGGTAGAACGAACCAAACTGCGTCAGCTCCTGGATGAGTCCCGCACCGACGCCACACGTCAGATAGTAGGTCAGGAACTTTTTGGGGCCCCATACATTCTCCACCACACAGCCAAACATCCAAAGAGCAAACATATTGAAGAAAATGTGCTCCAGATTGGCATGCATGAACATATAGGTGAGCAGTTGATAGACCCTGAAATTCGAGGCCATGAAAAAGTGCAGACCGAAGAGCTGCTCTAAGTTTATCCCCACGCGTCCAAGCACAAATGTGGCAACAAACACCAATACATTTATGATCAGCAAGTTCTTCGTGACAACCGGTATATTGCGTATCATGATTCTATGTCGTTATTGTTTGAAAAAGTCGTTATCGGCGGCAAAATTACAAAAAATATCTGTCATGAGGTGCAAAAAAGACCTTTTACAGACTTTTTTTCATTAAAAACATCATTTTTTTTACATTTTTGTTTGATTTTCCAATTGTTTACGCTATATTTGCGCAGAATTTCAATGAAATAATTTTTTATTTACCAATTAATTACAATAAATTATGAACAAAACTGAATTTGTAGAGAAGATCGCAGCCGCTTCTGGTCTGTCAAAGGCTGATTCGAAAAAGGCTCTCGAGGCCGTAGTAGCAACTGTGAAGGAAGCCCTCGTAGCAGGCGACAAGGTTGCCCTCGTTGGTTTCGGCACTTTCGCTGTGAGTGAGCGTCCGGCTCGCGAAGGCATCAATCCCCGCTCCAAGGAGAAGATCAAGATTGCTGCCAAGAAGGTTGCAAAGTTCAAGGCCGGTAAGGAGTTGAACGACGCTCTGGTTTAATCGTTGGCATTAGAAAAAAAGAAAACGGGAGTCTGTTTCGACTCCCGCTTTTTTGTTTTATGGCTGTTTGCCGATATAGGCGAGAATGCCACCGTCGACGTAGAGGATATGGCCGTTGACGGCATCCGATGCTTTCGAGGCAAGAAAGACGGCGGGACCTCCCAGCTCGTCGGGGTTGAGCCAGCGGCCGGCAGGCGTCTTGGCGCAGATGAATGCATCGAACGGATGGCGACTGCCGTCGGCCTGCCGCTCGCGGAGTGGTGCTGTCTGCGGCGTGGCGATGTAGCCAGGGCCGATGCCGTTGCACTGGATGTTGTACCCTCCATATTCCGAACAGATGTTTCGCGTCAGCATTTTCAGTCCGCCCTTGGCGGCGGCGTAGGCTGAAACGGTCTCGCGACCGAGTTCCGACATCATCGAACAGACGTTGATGATCTTGCCTTCGCGGCGCTCCATCATCTCCGGCACTACGGCCTTGGCGCAGATGAACGGTCCGACGAGGTCGATGTCGATGACCTGCTGGAACTCCTCGCGCTTCATCTCGTGCATCGGGATGCGCTTGATGATACCGGCATTATTCACCAGAATGTCTATCTGCCCCACCTCCTGATGGATTCTCTCCACGAGGGCAGCCACTTCTTCTTCGTTCGTCACGTCGCAGACGTAGCCGCGTACATTCTCAATGTCTGCCTCTTTATAGCTCTGCAAGGCTTTCTCCTTAGCCTCCTCGGAGCGCACGTTGAACACAATCATGTGGGCACCAGCCTCCACATACGCCTTAGCGATGGCAAATCCAATGCCATAGGCAGCACCTGTGATCCAGGCGTTCTTGCCTTCCAAAGAAAAGATACTCTTCATGACTCTTTTATTTTAGGTCGGTGATCTTCGAGAAATCCTGGTCGCCATAGTCGAGGTTCTCACCGCCCATGCCCCAGATGAAGGTGTAGTTGTGGGTGGCGGCTGCCGAGTGGATGCTCCATTCGGGCGAGAGCACGGCCTGGTCGCCGCGCATCCAGATATGGCGCGTCTCTTCCACCTCGCCCATGAAATGGCAAACAGCCTGGTCCTCAGGCACTTCGAAATAGAAGTAGGCCTCCATACGACGAGAGTGTACATGTGCCGGCATCGTATTCCAGACAGAACCTGTGGCCAGCTCGGTCATACCCATCTGCAACTGACAAGTGGGCAACACCTGGTTGACAATCATCTTGTTGATGTCGCGCTCGTTCGACATTTCCAGCGAACCCATGTGGGCCACCACGGCATCCTGTTTTGTGATTTTCCGGCAAGGATACTCCTTATGCGCTGTTGTGGAGTTGAAATAGAACTTGGCGGGTTTGGTCTTATCGTCGCTTGCAAACACCACTTCGCGGTCGCCACGTCCGATGTAGAGGGCTTCCTTGTAAGCTAAGTGGAACACTTCCAGCCCCACCCTGACCGTTCCAGGGCCTCCTACATTGAAGATGCCCACCTCGCGGCGGGTGGTGAAGAAGTCGGCACGCAGCGGGTCGATAGCTTCTAAGGGCAATTCCTCGCCAGCGGGCATAGCGCCGCCCACCACCATGCGGTCGTACATGGAGTAGACCATGTTCACTTCGTTCTCGGCAAAAACGCGCTCCATGAGGAAATCGCGACGGATACGTTGGGTGTCGTAATGCTTGGCATCCTCGGGATGCGCAGCATAGCGGATTTCATAATTGGTTTTCATTCTTCTTTTATTGGTTCTTGTTAATTGCAAATTCAATAATAGTTATCTCAATTTCTTGATGACAGGCAGCAACAAACTCTCCATCACGGCATAGCCCTTGGCATTGGGATGCACACCTGGGGTGTCGTTGGCATAGTCGGGGTTCATTCCTGTTCCGTCGGGCGATAGCAGCGCCGTGAAGTAGTCCACATAGGGTATGCCGTTAGCTTTGGCATACGCTTGCACACGGGCATTCAAACGGCGAATTTTCTGCATGGCATCGGTGATGGAAGCATTCCAACTGAATCCGGCAGCGGGCAGGCAGCTGGTCAGGATGACCTTCATCTTGTGGTAGCGGGCCAGTTCCACCATCGTCACCACATTGCCAAAGGTCAGGTCCTCGTCGTAGGGACCGGTGTTCTCGGCAATGTCGTTGGTTCCATAGTTGATGACCACCACCTTGGGCTGCAGGTTGATGACGTCCTCGCGGAAACGTAGCAGGAACTGATAGCTGGTCTGCCCGCCGATGCCACGGCCTATCAATCGGTTGTTGCTGAAAAATTCCGGGCGTGTCTGTGGCCATCCGTCGGTAATGGAATTGCCCATCAGCACCACGCGTTTCTCGCCTTTGGCCGGAGTTCCCAGCTCCTTGTTTTGCGCGGCATAGCGTTTCCAGTTTCCGAAGTCGTGTCGCTGGGCGTGCAGTCCTGCTACGTTCATGCTCAATAGCAACAGGATAGCGACTGTCTGTCTAAACGTCTTCATTAGCTTTTCTGTCTATTTGTATTTTCAGCCTACAAAATTACAAAAATAATTGCGAAAACACTGAATAATGCGTTTAAACAAAGAATAATAATCCTAAAAATGCCTTACAAGGGCGCGCGCAGTTGGAAAAAAGCAGTAAATTTGCAGCCATGAATCAACTAACAGATATGAATCGAATGAGAAAATTCCTGACTTGTGGACTGATGGCGCTGATGCTGACCGCCAGCATGAATGCAACAGCAAAAGTGAGCAACGACGAGGTGATGACCCGTCAGACTGACGGTACCTATGTGGTGAACACCACCACCCTTTGTGTCGACGTTCAAGGCTATCGCAGCACCACACCGTTGAAGGTGTATATCAAGAATGGCAAGGTGCTGAAAGTGGAGGCCTTGCGCAACCAGGAAACGCCCAAGTATTTCTCTCGTGTGAAGCAAGGTCTGCTCGAGAAGTGGAACGGCAAGAAGGTGCAGAAAGCCGAGAAGATGCAGGTGGATGCCATCACTGGCGCCACGATGTCGAGCGAAGCCGTGAAGAAGAATGTGCAAGCCGCCCTGAAATATTACCAGAAGCATCGTAAGTAATCTCTCGGCTCCTGAATCTCCCATATTCCTGAACTCTTAAAAAACTATGTCCAAGCATAAACAAATCACATTCGACCGTTTCGTCAGAGGGTTTCTGATCGTATTGATGGTCGTAGGCATCCTGCTCCTGCTCCACAGGCTCAGCGGTGTGCTGTTGCCTTTCTTCATGGCTTGGCTCATCGCCTACATTCTCTTCCCACTGGTGAAATTCTTTCAGTACAAGTGTCGGTTGCGCTACCGCATCGTGGGCATCCTGCTGGCATTCCTTGTCAGCGCTCTGATCCTGACAGTGGCTTTCTGGCTCATCGTGCCTCCCATGATCAGCGAGGGAATGCAAGTGAAAGACCTGCTTGTGGAGTATCTGCACAACAAGATGATGCTCTCCAACATCCCGCAACAGATTCAGCAGTGGATCCAGGAGCATCTCAACAGCACACAGGTGGAGAGCATCCTGACGCACGAAGGTTTCGTGACGAGTGTGAAAGAGGTGGTGCCTAAGCTCTGGAGCGTGGTGACACAATCGTTCGGTCTGCTCACGAGTCTGCTCTCGCTGACGATGGTGGTGCTCTATACCTTATTTATATTATTAGACTACGAGAAGATTTCCAAAGGGTGGGTCAACCTGCTGCCCAACAGCTGGCGCCCCTTCTGCGTGCAACTCGTGTCCGACGTGGAGGAAGGCATGAACAAATATTTCCGCGGACAGGCCTGCGTGGCTTTCTGCGTGGGTGTGCTCTTCAGCATCGGATTCCTCATCATCGGCTTCCCTATGGCCATTCCTCTGGGCATGTTCATCGGACTGCTCAACATGGTGCCTTACCTGCAGACGCTGGGATTCATACCCACCATCCTCTTGGCCATCGTCAAGGCAGCTGAGACGGGACAGAACTTCTGGGGCATCCTGCTCCTGGCCCTGATTGTCTTCGCCGTCGTGCAGACCATTCAGGACACGTTCCTCGTGCCGAAAATCATGGGAAAGGTGACGGGGCTCAACTCTGCCATCATCCTGCTGTCGCTCTCCATCTGGGGGTCGCTCTTGGGGATGCTGGGCATGATCATTGCCCTGCCCCTGACCACGCTGCTGCTGAACTACTACCAAAAATACGTGGTCAGAAACACTACCGACATCTTTCCAGTTCTTTCTCCCCCCATCCCTCCCAACGACTATGAGGAGGGTGAGGCCACAAATGCCGAGACAAACAAGCCTGCCGACCCATAAGGTTAGCAGGCTTTTCTGTATTTACCAAGCAATGAGCACATCCTGAAGAAAAAGAGCTGCGGGCGTTATTTCTTCTTCGGACGCCGACGGGCCCAGCCTTCTTCGCTGAAGTCGGGCTCTGTCCCGCGCAAGTCAATCTCTTTTTGGAAGAACTGGCGCCAGTCGCCACCGCGGCTATTGCCCTTCACGGGTGCCGACGACCTACCGCCTTTGTGCTTTCCGCCGTTGAGGAATGGAGCATAGAACGGTTCGTTCTGCCTCGAACCACCGAAGTCACGGTCGCCACGCCTCTCCCGTTTGGCTCCCCGCTCTTCACGTCTCTCTCCTCTCCTTCCTGCATTTCTCTCTCCTCTCTCCTCTCTCCTTTCTCCTCTCTTTCCTGCACTTCTCGCACCACGCTCCTCGCTCCGCGCTCCTCGATTATCCGGATCTCCGTCGTTGCAACGCACTTCACGCCCTTTATACATCTTGCCGGTGAGGGCTTTCATCACACGTGACGCATCCTCTTCAGGCACGTCGAAGAACGAGATGGTGTTGCCCAGGTCGATGTGGCCCACCTCCTGACGGCCAGCCACATGCTTGTTCATGAACTGCATCAGCTCGCCAGGGAAGAAACCGTCTTTCTTTCCCAGATTGATGAACAGGCGGCGCATGCCTTCTTCTGCCTTCTTACTGCGGCGTTGTCCGCGCTCTTCTCTCCTATCTCCTCTCTCCTCTTTTCTCTTCCTCGAGGCAGGCTTCTCGATTTCAGGTGCGTTGGCGTAGTAGGAAAGGAACTTGCCGAACTCGATGCTGACAATCTTCTTGATGATATCCTCCTTGTCGATGAACTCGAAATAGCGACTGATGTCCTTCATGAACGGGGCTATCTGCTCCTCTTCCACATCGGTCTTCACAATCTGGTCCATCACCTTGTAGAGCTGTTTCTTGCAAATCTCCTCAGCCTGGGGGATGTCGGCCTCCACGAACTGCTTGCCAATCTCCTTCTCAATGAGGCGAATCTTGTGCTTCTCGCGCGAGTGGACGATGCTGATGCTCGTACCTTTCTTGCCCGCGCGTCCCGTACGGCCAGAGCGGTGGGTGTAGTTCTCGATGTCGTCGGGCAGGCCATAGTTGATGACATGCGTCAGGTCGTCGACGTCCAGACCACGGGCGGCCACGTCGGTAGCCACGAGCAGCTGCGTCAGGTGCTGGCGAAACTTCTGCATGGTCAGGTCGCGCTGCTGCTGCGAGAGGTCTCCGTGCAGGGCCTCCGCATTGTAGCCGTCCTTAATCAGTTTGTCGGCTATCTCCTGTGTCTCTATCTTCGTGCGACAGAAGATGATGGCGAAAATCCTGGGGTTGAAGTCCACGATGCGCTTCAGCGCCAGGTATTTATCCTTCGCGTTCACCATATAGTAGATGTGGTTAACGTTCTCCGCGCCCTCATTTCTGGATCCCACTACGATCTCGCGATGGTTGTGCAGGTAGTTCAAGGCAATCTTTTCGATTTCCTTGCTCATCGTAGCGGAGAAGAGCAGCGTGTTGCGCTCTTCAGGCAGATGCTCGAATATCTCGTTGATGCTCTCAGAGAAACCCATGTTGAGCATCTCGTCGGCCTCGTCGAGCACCACACTACGTACGGTTTCGATGTTGGCCTTGCCGCGATTGATCAGGTCAATCAGTCGGCCGGGCGTAGCAACGATGATGTTGGCTCCATGGCGCAGGGCGCGTATCTGCTGGTCAATACTGGCACCGCCATAGACGGGCACCACGTGAACGCCCTTCATATACTTCGAAAAATCGCGGATGTCGTCGGCTATCTGTAAGCATAGTTCTCGTGTGGGACTCAGCACCAAAGCCTGCGTCTCGCGACTCTCTAAGTCCAGTCGCTGCAGCAGGGGGATGCCGAAAGCCGCCGTCTTGCCCGTGCCGGTCTGTGCCAGGGCAATGAGGTCGGAAGCGACTGAGGCTTCCTGCCCGTCGTCCTGAGGAGAGGAGTCCTGATCACCTTCAAGGGGAATCTCACCTTCCCCCTCGTGGGATGAGAGGGGGGCTCTTTTCAATAAAAATGGGATTACTTCTTCCTGAACGGGCATCGGGTTGACGAAGCCCATCTCTGTAATGGCCTGCAGTATCTCACTGCGAACGCCTAATTCTTCAAATGTCATCAAATTCTATAGCTATATTTTCGCCTGCAAAGGTAACACAAAAAGACTGAATATACAAGAAAAGCTCTATTTATATGGCTTTTTTCCATAAAAAAAACACAATTCTCGATGTCATCAGGCATAAATGTCAACCGTACATTAATAACCTACGGTACGTACATTAATAACCTACGCTCCCTACATTATTAACCTACGCTCCCTACATTATTAACCTACGCACCGTAGGTTATTAATGTACGCTCGCAGTTTGAAGCAAACCACAATGCCATTTGACGCAAACGACAGCCTCTCCCAAGGCAGAGCATTCCGAGAAACATCCCCCACACCACGGGTATCCCTGCATCGCTGTAAAGAAAAAATGTAGTGATTCTATTTGCGCATTCACATTATTTTCGTACTTTTGCAGCGTCCATCCGCGCTGTCCATCCGACTTCCATCCGTAGGACAGCATTTCCTTTTAGGGGAGATTCATCGTTCGTAAACAACATGAAGATACTGACCCCACCCCTGACCCCTCCCCTACGATGGGAGGGGATGGCCTACGGAGTCGCACCTATCGGGCTCAGAAGTGAGAATGGAGGAGAAACGTACATGTGGGCGCAGCCAATCCCCTCCCATCGTAGGGGAGGGGATGGCCTACGGAGTCGCACCTATCAGGCTCACGAGGGAGAATGGAGGAGAAACGTACATGTGGGCGCAGCCAATCCCCTCCCATCGTAGGGGAGGGGACAGGGGTGGGGTCAGTAACTAAAAAAACGAAACATATATGCACTACGATTCAGCTGAAGCTAACCGCAAAGACAAGCGAGAGCAGCGAAAGACCCTGCGCAACAATGCCACATTGGCAGAGGTCCTACTGTGGAAATTGCTAAAAAGACGGCAAACCGGCGGATGGAAGTTCAGAAGGCAACAGAGCATCGGTCCGTATATTTTGGACTTCTATTGCCCAGAGTTACGACTCGGCATAGAACTGGATGGCAGTTCGCACGATCATAAGTACGAATACGACGAGGAGCGTAGTTCGTTTCTCTGCCTTCAGGGAATAACAGTAATACGCTACCAGAACGAACAAGTGTATAACAATCCACAACAGGTGGCCGACGACATCATTAGACGGTACGGAGTAAGGGAAGATACTGACCCCACCCCTGACCCCTCCCCTACGATGGGAGGGGATGGCCTACGGAGTCGCACCTATCAGGCTCACGAGGGAGAATGAAGGGGAAGCGTACATGCTGGCGCAGCTAATCCCCTCCCATCGTAGGGGAGGGGTCAGGGGTGGGGTCAGTAACCAAAAGGAGAAACGTACATGCTGGCGCAGCCAATCCCCTCCCATCGTAGGGGAGGGGACAGGGGTGGGGTCAGTAACTAAAGGAGAAACGTACATGTAGGCGCAGCCAATCCCCTCCCATCGTAGGGGAGGGGACAGGGGTGGGGTCAGTAACTAAACGAAAGCGTACATGTAGGCGCAGCCAATCCCCTCCCATCGTAGGGGAGGGGCCAGGGGTGGGGTCAGTAACTAAAGGAGAAACGTACATGTAGGCGCAGCCAATCCCGAGCCAGGGGTGGGGTCAGTAACCAAGATTCAGTAAGTATTTAAAAAGAATAAAGCAGAAGCATGAAAAAGATTTGTATATTCTGTTCGGCCAATCACGCCATCGACCCGGACTTCTTCGAGATGACCCGCTCGCTGGGCGAATGGCTGGCCACAGAGGGTCACACCATCGTGTTTGGCGGCGTGAACATGGGACTGATGGAGTGCATCGCTGAAGCGGTCCACAAGGCCGGCGGGCAGACCATCGGCGTCGTCCCACGCATCATAGAGGAGCGTGGCGCGCAGAGTCAGTTTGTGGATGTCTGTATCCCTTGCGACGACCTCAACGACCGCAAGGCGCTGATGCTGGCCCAGAGCGACGTGTTCATCGCCCTGCCTGGTGGCATCGGCACCCTCGACGAGCTGTTCACCGTCGTGTCCTCGGCCACCATCGGCTACCACCAAAAGCCGCTCATCCTCTTCAACATGAAAGGGTTCTGGGACTCGCTCATCGCAATGCTCGACGACCTCGAAGCCCGCGGCCTCACCCGCAAACCTTGGCGCCACTACATCAAAGTGGCCTCCAGTCTCGACGAACTGAAGGCCCTCGTGTAGGTTTTCTTGCCCACGATTACACTTTTGTGTAATCCCGACAACTATTTGAAAGAATGCTACTTGGCAACTACTTTGCGGACATCGCCGTTAGCCTTGCGGACGATGCGGATGCCTTTATTGCAAGTTGACGAGTTAACAAGTTGACGAGTTGACAAGTTGCTACCCAAGCGGCGGCCCACCACATCATAGACTGCCTCGGCATGCTCCATGTTCCATGTTGAATGCTCCATGTTCTCAATGCCCGTATCCACCAAATCGTTGATGCGGAACGCAGGGCTGATTACCTGCTCCTGCCAGTTGCCAGCCTCATCCTCCAAGCGAATCTTCAGGTCGAACCAGCCCTGTTCGGCAGCGCCCGTCACGTCTTGCAGAGTTCCTGTATAGTACCATCCCATTGTGGGCCAGTATTTCTCAGAATCTTCCTCCACTGTCAGTTTCTTCCATTCCTCTTCATTGTAAGGCGAGTAGCTTATCTCTAACAATAGAGGAGCATAACGATCATAGCAATAAACACTCATTTCTGTTAGATAATAATTGAAATCTCCCGCATATAATTCGAAAATACCATCTGAACTCTTATCGAATCGGTCTGTCACCACGCCATCCTCATTCCTAAAATTCAACATTTGCATGGTGGGAGGTATATGATCCACTGCTGCAGCTTCATATACCATATGTGTAACATTTTTCCCTTGCAAATCATCTACCCTAACATTATTGTTAGTAATCATGACATCAAGGGTTCCATCAAATTCTTCATTAGAACAAAACATGATGTTTCCTTTTCCTTGTCCAACTTCAATGTCATCTAACTTTACCCAAACTTCTGCATCATGAACCTGATTACTAATCAGTTCTCCATGTCTGCCCATATATGTGAAAAAGATATAGGGATAATACTCATAACTCTCTCCATTAAAGTATTTATCTTGGTCTACGCGTGAGATAAGTATGGGACAATTGTTTCCTAAGATACCATCCTTCAAATTAACAGGATAAGAAGAAATGGGATTGGATGGAAAATCAAAGTACTGATGCACATCATAGTAATTCCAATCCCCTTCTTTACTTGTGTCAAAACTCATATCTGGAATGTTTAAATCGCCATAATTACGAGTTCCAGAGCCATTATTCATGTAGCATACAGTACCATTTAGTTTGATGATAGGCATGCTTTCTAACAGGGGGTAGACACCTCCGTCTTCCGTTTCTTGTGCAAGAAAAGGAATTAGGTAGGGAAGCATCCCTACTTGACTATTTTCTGGGGATGCCTGCATATAAACTTTGAAGGTCTCTCCTTCATTTAACGGATAAGATGAACGTAGTAAATTACAAATTCGATAACTTGATGCTTGTGGTAGCCTTGAATAAAAAGTAAACGCCGGACAGTTAGTATTTTCGTAGAGGTCGGTTTTGAATAATTCTTCATAGAGAACAAAATCCTCAGACTTATTTGTCAAGATGGTGTCTTTCGTTGCTCCCAAAACTTCGTAGTTCGTGCAGTAGTGTAATCCGTCTTTATAAAAGAATCTAAGGGAGTGGAATGCGTACTTGTCGCTCACATCATTCACGTAAAAGTCACAGAAGTTTTCAGAACAGTTTTGAACATCGGGTATTGTTATTCCAAAATTTGTACCCAATGTATATCTAAGTCCGAAATCCTTGTGTATTACATATTGGATAGTTTCCACTTCATCAACGTTTCCTTCCACTGTCATCGTTACATTCCAATTATCATCCGTTACCCCCTCTCCAGTATACACTGGTGTACCATTAGGTAAACTGGTTTGAAAATGTATGTGGTTTTTAGCGTCTTCAGGAGAGAAAGAAAGGACTATTCCGTCTTCATATATATCGACTTGCTCCTTAATCACAAAACACATGCGGTCAGAGAGTATTTTATATTGTCCATACATTGTTGATGGATCATACCATTCGAAAACTATTGCTATATCATAAGTTCCCTCAGGAACACTCACGATGTTTTCTCCATTTGTAAATTGGTAAACGTTCAACTCAGCAAAAACATAACCTACTTCGGAGTTGCAAATATTGCAAAAACCTGGATCAACTCTATATTCATTCTCATCAAAAGAAAAATTGAAAATGACTTTGTGAGTGGTTAATGACGGGTCAAGTCCTCCACCCCCTCCACCTCTTGTGGCTATGTTTTGTTGGGGTTGCTCCGTTTCGCCATATACACTCTCTTGACACTTCATGGCCTTGGGGTTCTGGTGTCTTCGGTGATTACTGTAGTTTGTGTTTTGAGCCTTCAATTGTAGACACAAAACCATTACCAATGACAGAACCATGATTCGGTAAAACTCTTTTTTCATTGTTCTAAAGTTTAAAAGGTTAGTAAAAAGATTTATCGGGGGCAAAGGTAAGTGTTCTGCGGGAGACGGCCAAGGAAAAAGCGGGAGGGTGCCTTCTGTTTTGCAAAACAGAATATAAAAGCCCCAATGTACAGCACATTGAGGCAGGTTTTAATGGTCTTTGCTTGTTCTTTCTTACTTGATTAACCCACAGACAACAGTTCGCGCCCTATCTTGTGTATGCCCTCGATGATGCGACGACGCTGTTGCGGGCGGGGCTTCTTTAAGCCATTGGCATAGTGCGACAACTGATGCTGATTGATACCGGTCGCCCTGCTTATGGCTGCAATCGACGTGTAAGGTTCACAACTACGGATAAGTGCAGCAGTATTAATGAAATTGTATTCAAACTCATAGTCGCCATCAACAATCCATTGTGGCACTTCATCTCCATCCATCTGCATACCTTCTATATGAAACTCAAGAGTATCTTTTGTTTCTCTTTTTAATTCCTCAAAGGTTTTGGCCGTAAATACTACGGCTCCGGGAACATTCTCGCCCAAAGTGGCAGAGAAATTCTTCTCACACCACGCAACATCAACTCTAATTTTCTCCATATTCTCTTCTCCTTATTAGTTCATTAATCATTATTTCCAACCTGCTTGTTTCCAAATGCTATTGAGGACAAACTGGTCTTGATCATCATTCGGATGGCCATTTACCGTGACTTTACCTTTCTTTGTCGGATGCTTGAACTGACGGTGATCACCTTTAATTGTATGTAAATACCAACCGTCAGCAATTAGCAGTTTTATGACTTCTTTTGTCTTATACCTTCTCATGAGAATTCTCTATTCTGTTGCAAAAGTAATAAAATTATTACTGTTTGCCAAATGTTTTATCATTTATTTTGCTTTCTTTTACTTGTTTCCGGTAAACTGACGGGGTGAGTCCGGTGAATTTTTTGAAGTTCTTGACGAAGTTGGGATAGGAGAGGAAACCGACAGTCTCGGCCAGGGCTTCGTTGGTGAGGTGGCCGTAGGTCTCATGGTTGTTTAAACGGCGGCAGGCTTCGCGGATGCGGTAATCGTTGAGCATATCGGAGAAGGTGCGGTGGTAGTGCTGGTTGATGGCTTGCGAGACGTAGTTGGGGGTACGGGCATCCACAAGTTCGGTGAGTCTTCCCAACGAGAAAGCGTTTTCGTAGATCTCGTCGGAGTTCTCCATGATGTAGAGGATGCGGTGGAGGAGCTCGGAGCTCTCTTCCTCGCTCACTTGGTGGGTGCGGTACTTCTGAGGGGAGGGCTGCAGCGAAACAGCGGCATACTCAACCTGACGGGGTGTGGGAGCGGCAGGCTCAACTTCGGGGAGCGCGGCTGGGGTCGGCTGGGGCTGGGTAGTGAGCTCTTGGAAACGAGCCTCATAGTCGAGGAGCTGCTGGTGGTGCTCCTCATCGGCAGCCAGCAGATCTTGTGTTCGCTGATAGAGCTGGCGGTTGTTTTCCTGCGTCTTGCGCCACCGACGGTAGAGCATGACGGCTATGTATATTAATAATAAGGTAAGGACAGCGATGCTGATGATAACAATTTGCTGGATGCACCGCTCGTAAGAAAGTTCCTTCATCTCCTCGTTCATCTTGTTAATCTGGAAGAGGAACTCTGTCTTGCTCGCCTCTTGCAGCTTGTTTTGGTTCATCACCAAGTCTTTCTCGCGCAGGGAGAGCAATTCGTATTTCTCAGATTTCTTTATGTCGCCCACCTTGTTGTAATAGCCGCTAAGTGCCAAATAGCCCACATACAGATTAGCGTGTATATTCTTTTCCTTGGCTTTCTCTATCATATCATACAACATGCTGACAGCCTCTTCGTCGCGTCCCATCTTGATGAGTAGGCGGCATTTGGTGTTGAGGATGACATTCCGATAGATGTCAGCAGTTACCATGTTTCGGTCTCTCACGTCTGCGTAAGCCTTGTCGTAATACAGTAAGGCCTTATCATAGTTTTTATTTGCAGCGGCAAGCATACCTTGGCAGAACTCATTGAGAAAGAGTTTTCCCTCAATGCTGTCGGGCATGTAGAGTTTTAGGAAGTCTTTAATATCGCTTACGACCATCTTCTCCCGCTTTTCATCATCGCCCAACCTGACGTAATTAAAGGTCGTAGGAATAAGGGTATACCAGTCTTTGAGGTCCATTGCCATCTTAAAAGCCTTCCGATGTAGCAACAAAGTATTGGCGTAGAGAGTGTCCGTGGAACTCATGGAGCTGTCTATCATAGAAAGATTGCACATGTTGTTGAACACGTTGACAAGCGTCCTTTTGAATTGGTATTTCTCTGCTATCTCCTGCGCCATAAGCAAATAGGAGCGTGCTTTCTGGTAGTCGAAATAATAGTGGGTGTAGAGAATGCCTATCTGATTCATCGCCGATGCCGACTGTTGCATCTGCGCCTTGTCGTTCTTTTTCGCTTCATAATATCGGTTGGCCACAATGCTATAGCAGAGCATGGCGCTATCGGGCAGGTTGGCTTTGACGTAGTAGTAGTGGCCTTTCTTCAGCAGTTCCTCGCTCGACAGCTGAGCCCACTTTTTGTAGTTGCCCACACCCTGCTTCTTGTTGTCGGCACTCGCGAAGGAAGCCGACAACAAGAAGAGCAGAAGAGTGATGCAACCAATATTGCGCATGGTGCTCAATGATTTTTGGTTGACAAGTCAACAAGCTGACGAGTTGACAAGTTGCTTGTATAATGCTCAATGTTCAATGCTCAACAGCTTAGCAGCCATGTCGCGGCCGAGGGCTTCGCACTGGGCGAAGGTCTCTGGCGTGAGGGCTTGCTTAATTTCCACAGGCGTGCCGACAGCTTCGAAATGGAGGCGCTCGTCGTTCCATTTCTGAATCTCGCCGACGGCCTTCGAAGCCCAACCGAAGGAGCCGAACCAACCGAGCAGGTGGTTCTTGATGTCCTTACCTGCCAGCTCTGAGAGCAGCACGTCCATCTCGTGGTAGAGACCCGTGTTGTAGGTAGGCGCACCCACGATGAGTCCACGATAGCGGAACACGTCGCGGATGATGTAGGAGTGATGCGTCTTCGAGACGTTGTACATCACGATGTTCTTCACGCCGGCCTGCGAGGCAGCGCGGGCGATGACCTCAGCGGCACGCTCTGTGTTGCCATACATCGTGCCGTAGCAGATGACGAGTCCGGGCTCCGTCTCGTAGCGGCTCATGCGGTCGTACATGCCCACCACCTTGTCGATGTACTGATGCCAAACGGGACCGTGGGTCGAGCAGATGTAGTCGAGCTTCACGCCGGCCAACTTCTTCAGGGCATTCTGCACAGGAGTGCCATATTTACCCACGATGTTCGAGTAGTAGCGAACCATCTCCAACCAGTAGTCGTCGCAGTTGATCTGCTCGTCGATGACGCCGCCGTTCAATGCGCCGAAGCAGCCGAAGGCGTCCATGGAGAAGAGAAGCCGCACCCCCTGCCCCTCTCCAAGAGAGAGGGGAGTAGATACTCCAGAAGTTGTGGTGCAGAGTGTCATCATCGTCTCTGGCCAGTGGACCATCGGAGTCAGCACGAAATTCAGCGTGTAGTCGCCCAGTTCGAGCGTGTCGCCGTTCTTCACCTCGATGGTGTCGGTTGTCAAGACGGCGGAACCACCTTGCACACTACAGGCCTCCGGTCCCAGGCCGTAGAAGCCGCTCATCATGCCGAAGGTTTTCTTGTTGCCGACGATCTTCACGTCGGGGTAGTATTTCTTGATGAGTGCGAGCGATCCACTGTGGTCGGGTTCCATGTGGTTCACCACGAGATAGTCGATGGGACGCTCACCGATGACCTCTTGGATGTTCTTCAAGAAGGGGATGAAGAAGTCCACTTCCACCGTGTCGATGAGGCACACCTTGTCGGAAACGATGAGGTACGAGTTGTAGCTTACGCCATTGGGCAGGGGCCACAAGCCCTCAAAGAGAGACTTGTTGCGGTCGTTGACGCCCACGTAATAGATTTTGTTTGTTATTTCTGTCATATTCTTTAATAATGATGATAAAGTCTTTTTGTTTTTGAAAGGAATTAGGATAATTGGAATAATTACGTTCAGAAATTACAAGAAACAATTATTCTCATTTCTGGATAGAATTATGCTAATTATTCTCATTTCTTTTCATTAAATCCATTTCTTTCTTGTTGCAGCGACTGTCCGAAGTCCACGCTGATGCTATTGTGGATACTTTGGCAACAGTTCGCCGAGAAGAGCTGTGCCCAGTGGATGATGCTGTCCCACTGCTCCTCGCTGAGTCCCTGCTCGATGTGGCTGCGCAGGATTCCGTGGTGCATCATGCCGTAGACCAACCCCGCGTTGAAGTTGTCGCCCGCGCCGATGGTGCTCACCGTCTGCGTGTCAACGATGGGATACTCCTTCCGGATGGCGCCTGCTATCAGACTGACAGGCTGTGCGCCACGTGTACAGATGAATCGCTTGCAATAGAAGGAAATCTCAGCATTGTACACACGCAGCGGGTCATCTTTGCCGTAAAGCACACGGAAGTCTTCTTTCGACCCACGCACGATGTCAGCCATCTCCAGATTTTCCAGCAAGTTGGGAGTGATCTTCATCACCTCGTCCTTATGGGCGGCGCGGAAGTTCACATCATAGTAAAGAATGGCCCCTCGCTGACGGGCATACTCCAAGAATCCTGCCACCTGCGGACGGATGACAGGGTTGACGGCATAGAAAGAGCCGAACATGACGATGTCGTCGGGTTGGATGTCAGGATAGACAAAATCGAGCCTATCGTGCGGATGGTCCTTATAGAAAAGATACTCAGCCTCGTTGTTGTCGTCAAGAAACGCCAGTGATACGGGCGACTTCGAATCGGGGAACACATTGATGCTGTCGGCATTCACACCGTTGTTGCGCGCAAAGTTGATGATGTGTTTGCCCACACGGTCGTTGCCCGTCTCACTGATGAACATGGCAGGGATACCCGCCCGTCCCAACGAGATGATGCCATTGAACACGCTACCGCCAGGAACGGCACCAATGGGCTGCCCATCTTTAAAGATAATGTCGAGAACCGTCTCGCCTATTCCAATTACTTTCCTCATAGTGGCGGCAAAGTTACGAAAAATCGAGTGCAAAACAAAAGAAATCCTTGTTTTTCAACAAATAATTCGTAACTTTGCACCGCATACAAAGAAAACGAAATGGAGTATCAGACTTGTTCACTGGACAACGGCCTGCGGCTCATCCTTTTGCCAAGCAGCTCGCAAGTGGCCCATTGCGGATATGCCCTGGCCGTCGGTTCACGCCACGAACAGCCAGGCAAGGAGGGGTTGGCCCACTTCTGCGAACATATCACCTTCAAGGGTACGCACCGCCGCAACGCCCTGCAGATACTGAACTGCCTGGAGACCGTGGGCGGCGACCTGAATGCTTTTACCAACAAAGAGCACACGGTCTACTATGCCACGGTGATGCGTCAACACCTGGCGAGAGCCGTCGACCTGCTCACCGACATCGTGTTCTGCAGCAACTATCCGCAGCATGAAATCGACAAGGAGGTGGAAGTGATTTGCGACGAGATAGAAAGCTATAACGACTCACCTGCCGAACTAATATTCGATGAGTTTGAGAATCTCCTTTTCTCCAACCATCCATTGGGACACAACATACTGGGAAATGCTGAGCAGTTGCACGGCTATACGACCGAAGATGCCCTGCGCTTCACCCGCCGATACTACCGGCCGGAGAACGCTGTCTTCTTCGTTTCGGCCAATGTCAGTCTGACTGATGTCGTGAAACTCGTGGAGAAAGGTTTGTCGAAGCGTGAAATGCAACCTACGGAATGCGAGGAACACGCTCCTCATTCCTCGCTCCCCGCTCCCCAAAACATCAATGTCGTTCGCCAACGCGGTACCCACCAGGCACATGTCATGATGGGGTGCAGGGCTTTCGATATGCACGACAACCGTCGCGTAGCCCTGTTCCTGCTGAACAACCTGCTTGGCGGACCTGCCATGAACTCACGACTGAACCTCGCCCTGCGCGAACGCCGCGGACTGGTCTATACGGTAGAGAGTGCAATGGCCACGTATAGCGACACAGGTGTGTGGAGCACTTATTTCGGGTGCGATGTGAAAGATGTGAAACGCTGTCAGCAGTTGGTGCGACGCGAACTGGACCGGCTGATGGAACGCCCACTCAGCGAAACACAATTGCGGGCTGCTAAGCGCCAACTGAAAGGACAATTGGGCATTGCAGCCGACAACCGCGAGAGCTTTACTCTCGACGTGGCGAAGAACTATCTACATGGAGGATGGGAAAAAGACATCGATGAACTCTTTGCGCGCATTGACAACCTGACAGCCACAACAATACAAGAAGTGGCCTGTGAGCTGTTCAAAGAATCACGGATGCTGACGCTTGTTTATCAATAATCATTTAGGGCGTGGCGGAACCACGCCATACTGAACACATTCAAACAAGCCACACTGGACACAGTCAACCAAGCCACACTGGACACAGTCAACCACGCCACACTGGGCAGGGACTATTCTTCTTCGAGGCGCTGAATGTAGCGGAAGAGCTTGGCATAGAAGGGATGACGGGCGAGGGTTGTGGTGTCGCCCAGAATGATGAGTTTCATGCGGGCACGAGTGATGGCCACATTCATGCGGCGCAGGTCAGAGAGAAATCCGATCTGCCCCTCGTCGTTGGCACGTACTAAGGAAATGAGAATGACATCGCGCTCCTGCCCCTGAAAACCATCCACGGTGTTCACGCTGATGAGTTGGCGATAGGGCTTGAAGAATTCACGCTTGCGGATGAGCTGGCGCAAGTATTGCACCTGGGCGCGGTAGGGAGAGATGATGCCCACATCGATACGCTCCTCCAAAATGCGCGTGCGCCCCACCTTTTCATAATAATGTTGCAGCACGGCAAGGGTCAGTTCTGCCTCGGTCTTGTTGATGCGCCCGAAGGTCTCCCCCACAAATTCCTCGCGGGCATCAATGTCGGAGGTATCAATCCAGGCGATGGGCAGGTCGTAGTCGAGAATGCCCCGATGGCTGACGGAGGGTGCCGACTCTACTTCCCCATGATAGAACCAATCTGAGGAAAAACGCATGATCTGGTCGTTCATGCGATATTGCATTTTCAGCAACGTCACTTCCTCGGGTTTATTCTCCACAATGCGCTCCATGAGCGTCACCTCCAATCCCCCTTTCTTCGCTGCCATGCTCTTGATGGTGGGCGGCAATTGGCAATGGTCGCCCGCCAAAACAACACGCGAAGCCTTGCGAATGGGAATCCAACAGGCTGCCTCCAAGGCCTGTGCAGCCTCGTCGATGAACAGCGTGCCAAACTTCATGCCTTGCAACAGCCGGTTGTCGCTACCTACAAGGGTGCTGGCAATGACACGAGCTTCACCGAAAAGCTCGGCATTGATGCGAATCTCGAGTTCTGCGGCGCGGCTCTTCAGGCGGTCCATCTTTTGATGATAGCCACTGTCGCCCCGACGGTGCCTGCCACGCAACTCACGAATGCTCTTGCGGATGGCCCACAACTGCGGATAGTCGGGGTGAGCCTCAAAACGACGTTCGTAAGTAAAGGAGAGCATTTTGTCATTAACACGGGTGGGGTTTCCGATGCGCAGGACATTCACCCCACGATCCATAAGTTTCTCAGAAATCCAGTCGACCGCCATGTTGCTCTGCGCACACACCAACACCTGCGGCTCACGGCGCAAGGTCTCATAGACGGCCTCCACGAGCGTAGTGGTCTTGCCCGTTCCTGGAGGGCCGTGTACGATGGCCACATCCTTAGCCCGCAATACGCGGTTGACAGCCTGTTCCTGTGTGGAGTTCAGATAGGGGAAGCGCATAGGCTCGAAGATGAAATGCTGGGCTTTCAGTGTCTTGGAATAGAACAAGTCGCGCAGATAGGCCAACCGGTTGTTCTTGGCGTTGATCACCTTTTCCAAAGCATTGGCCATCGTGCGGTAGCTGGTTTCATCGAAAGAGAGCTGAATGCCCAGTCCCTCTGTGTTCTGCAGTTCGATGATGCTGGTACCATCGGGCACGGCCACCACCATACGGTCGCCGTCGACGTAGCTCACCGTAGCCGTGTATTTGAAATACTTGACGGGAGTATCCTTTTGAGGAGCGGGGAGCGACACAAAGAACACCACCGGTCGCCCGAACTCAAAATTATGCTCAATGTCCTCGTCGGCCGTACGATTGACCTCCACCACCAGTTGGTTCAAGCTGTTGTAGTAGCTACGTCCCACACGGAGCGGCCACCAGGCATCTCCTCGCTTGATGAGACGATGCATGCCGCGAGCCTCCGTCTGCTGGCGGAAGGTTTCGCGCTCGCACTCATACTCAATATCGAGCAGCAGGCGTTGTTGCAACAGCTTCTGAAGTTCCACGATTGGAGTTTTAGGCGGTTTCCATCAGGTGGCAAATGTCTTCGATGGTGCCGTTGAAGGGACCCGGATGTTCTATCTTCAGCGTACACATAGCGGCGGCAAAGCGCCCAGCCTCATCGCAGGGAACCCCCTTGCCGCGACAGTAGAGATAGCCCGTTGAGAAGGTGTCGCCACAACCTGTCACATCCACATTCTTCTTGGGTGTGAAGGCTGGAATGTCGTAGAACTTCTCGCCGGCATAGATGAGCGAGCCATAGCTGCCGAAGGTGACCACCACTTCGCGCACACCCCATCCAGCAATGACGCGAGCCACACGACGCGGGTCCTTCTCGCCCGTCACCACTTCCATCTCATACTCGTTGAGTTTCAGCGTGTCGGTCATTTCCAACACGCGGCGCTTGTCGGCCCAGTCAATCGCATATACCTGCTCGCCACGCACTTCGCGCAGATAGCCCTGCACGTCGATGCTCACCCGCCCACGATTGGCGAGGCACTCCACGACCTCAGGCGAGAAATCATCGCTGAGCAAAGAGCCCAAATGGAACATCTTCGCCTCAAGGCCTTTCACCTGGTCAACGGTAAAAGCGTCCGAACGGGCGAGCACCCTTTGTGTGCGCTCATTTTTGTTAGCACCGTATTTGTTTTCAAAAAACACGGTATCGCGGCTTTCGAAAGCCTTCACATCGATGCCCTCGCGACGCATCTTCTCGACAGCCTCCATATCCTTGGGAGCTATCGAAGTGACCAACTGAAACGACACATCCTTGGGCAGGCAATTCATGCCATAAGCGAAATAGTAGGCCGTTCCACCGTTTTGATAGAACTCATTGTCGGGCGTGACAATCTTGTCGAGCGTGATATGCCCAATGCAGCAAATATCCTTCATAAACAAATATTATTGGAGAAGCTCCCTGACGGCGCGTTCGAGCTGGCGGTCGCGGCCTGAGAGGTAGTCTTCGGGGGTGTTATAGACTTCAATATCAGGTTCCAACTGATTGTTCTCACCATAACGGCCATCCATGCCCACGCATCCCACCTGCGGGATACCATAGATCATCGTGGGATCGATCATCGTCTCCCACCACACGGCGGTCATCGTACCGGCTACGGGTGTGCCGATGAGTTTGCCGATGCCCAGCGTCTTGTAGACCCAAGGGAAGCCGTGACCATTGCTATAGTCGTCTTCGCAGATGAGCACGCACGAGGGCTTGTTCCACTTGTTGAAGGGGTCGTCGCCCACGTACTTGCCGCGTGGAACGAACTTCTGGTATTGCTTTCCACCAAGCAACGTACACAAGTCGTC
The DNA here is from genome assembly GCA_902801375.1 of uncultured Prevotellaceae bacterium. Lineage (GTDB taxonomy): Bacteria > Bacteroidota > Bacteroidia > Bacteroidales > Bacteroidaceae > Prevotella. Next base: position 28,337 of record CADCIB010000003.1, read on the forward strand.
GTGCAACCAACCGCCACCATTATGGCGTTCGTCCACAATGACGGCTTTCTTCTGACGGTTTTTGTCTGAGAGCAGTTCACGATAGACGGTGCGGAAACTCTCGCTGTCCATCGCCTTCACATGTACATAGGCCAGCTGTCCACCTGAGAGGCTGTCCACCATCGCGCGGTTGCGGTCCACCCAGCGCTTGTAGAGCAGTTCTGCCTGCTCCTCACGGCTGATGGCCTTGACCGTCACCTCGAAACGCTTACCCATCTTGGGATTGAAAATGTCGAGGCGCACCTTTTTGCCGGCTTTGCCATCAAGCATCCAGTTGTAGTCCTCGCCGGCCTTGATATCGTTGCCGTCGATGCGCTCAATGATGCACCCTGCGGTGACTCCTGTATTCTTCACGGCGAAGGGTCCGCGCTTGACGATCTCGTCGATGCGGATGCCGTCGCCCTGATAGCCATAGTCAACGAAGATGCCCAGTTCGGCTCGCTGCAGGCGCGGTCCGTCGGCATAATAGCGGGCTCCTGTGTGCGAGGCATTCAGCTCGCCCAGCATCTCAGAGAGCATGTCGGCAAAATCGTAGTTGTTGTTGATATGCGGCAGGAACCGCCGATAGGTTTCGCGATAAGCATTCCAGTCCACATTGTGGAGGTCTTCCTTGTAGAACTTATCTTTAATCTGCTGCCACACATGGTCGAACATATAGGCGCGCTCATCGTAGGGACGGTGGTTGAACTCCGCCTCGAAGTCGATGGACGTAGGACTTCCCTTGGCGATGTCGACCTTCTTGATGCCCGAACTGGTGCAGACGAAGAGATTCTTAAAGTCTTTGTCGGCCTTCATGTCGCCGCGTCCAATGTCTTTCATCACGATTTCCGTCTTGTTCTCGCGCATATCGTGCTTCCAGAGGTCCATACCTTTCTCGAAGGCAGCCTGATAGTAGAGCGTGTCGCCGCCTGGCGAGAGAATGGCGTCGCCCAGACGGGAAGAGTTCACGGTGAGCCTGACAATGCGGTCGCGGCAGTTCTCAAGGTCGAACTTCAGCGGTTCTACGGCAGGTTTGCTGTCTTTCTCCTTGGCGGCATTCTTACCTTTTCCTTTATTCTTGGAAGACTTGTCCGACTTCTTTGCGTCCGACTTGCCGTCGTCCTTCTTTTCCTTAGCGGCCTCTTTGGCTGCCTCTTCGGCCATCACCTTTTCTTCTTTGCTCATACGGAAATGCTCATAGGCATCGAGGTCGAAAAACATCATGTAGATGTCTGCCTCAGCCCCCCAGCTGCCGTGACTGCGGTAGCCGGCGCGGTCGCTCTCGAAAATCATGGCCTTGCCGCCCAACACCCACTTGGCGCTGCCCTCGTTGTAGCCGCTCTCCGTGAGGTTGTAGATTTCCTGTGAGCCTGATGCGCTGACCAAAGCCACATCCTGCGCATTCCAACCGCCGTTGCCGATGTAGGAAGAAAGGAGCCAACGCGAGTCGGGACTCCACTCATACCATACGTCGCCATCCTGGTAAGAGAAGATATATTTGCCGTCCATCAGCGTGCGCACAGCCTTCGATTTCAGGTCGATGGCGCGCAGCGCTCCGCGGTCTTCGAGGAAGGCCACCGTCTTGCCGTCGGGACTGTATTTGGGCAGCAGCGAGCAATGGTCTGTCTGTGTCAGTCGCTCTTCCTTGAGGTCAGTGGCATAGGAGAAGCGTTTCTCCTCTTTTTTCACCAACGAGGTCTGGTAGATTTGCCAGATCCCCTCGCGCTCAGAGGCATAGAGGATGCTGCGGCCGTCGGGCGAGAAACTGATGTTGCGCTCCTGCTCAGGCGTGTCGGTCACACGTTTTGTGGTCTTATAGTCAACAGAAGTGACATAGATGTCGCCGTGCATCGTGAAAGCGATGTCCTTGCCATCGGGCGAAAGGCTTATCTCGCGGGCACCCGACGACTGGATTCTGCGCACCAGGTCGCGATCGTTGCGGTCGGCACGGATGCTGACGTTCACCTTCTGGGGCTGCAACCCCTCGCGCAGGGTATAGATTTCGCCGTCGTAAGTATAGCAGAGAGTTCCGTTGGAAGCCACACTGAGGAAGCGAGCCGGATTGCCTTTGTGATGGGTGAGCTGCTGTTCCTTGCCTCCGTCGAGCGCACGCTTGTAGACGTTGAACGTGCCGTCCTGCTCGCTCAGATAGTAATAGGCCTGACCGTCGGCAGCCCAGCGCGGAGTACGGTCCTCGCCCTTGAACGAGGTAAGGCGTGTAAACTGTTCGCCACGTTTCAGCCAAACATCACGGGTGATAGCACTGGTGTGGTGCTTGCGCATAGGGTCTTCATAGCCCTTGATGTCGTGGAAAAGGATGTCGCCAGCGCCATTCAAGCTCAAGTCCTGCATGGGGAACGCAGAGAAAAGGGTGGCCCTTCCGCCCTGAGTGCTCACTTTCCACACCTGCGGGAAGGAACTGCTGGGGAAGAGTATCGACTGCGATGTAGGCATGTCGGTGGCCTCATAGAGCACGGTTTCGGCATCAAGAAACGCCTTGGGAACTTCCCGCCCGCTATGAGTAGTCAGCCGGCGAGGTTCCCCTCCTTCGCGACTCATCACATAGACATCGAGGCTCCCCTCGCGGGCAGAAGCGAAAGCCAGTTGGCTGCCGTCGGGACTCCATACGGGATAGGCATCGTAGGCCGCATTGGTTGTCAACTGCCGTGCCTCGCCACCTTGAACGGCTACGGTGAAGATGTCGCCTTTATAAGAAAAAGCGATGGTCTGACCGTCGGGCGAAATGGCACTATGGCGCAGCCACAACGGCGCGTTCTGGGCACTGGCAGAAAGCGCAATACCCAGAACGGCTATAGAGAAAAATCTTTTCATGAAATGTTCAGTGAATTATTTGACAGCCTTACGTGTAGCCTGGAGAATCTCGTTGCTATCGAACACGAAGGCCACGATGTGCATCATATCAGGATTCCATCCTTCGTCGAGCGTCGTGGTGTAGGTGGATTCTTTCTCGCCTGCACTGGCCGAAAGATTGAAGGGATCGCCAAAAATATCGTTGGTGAGCGATGTGCGGAACACGTGGTTGTGGACGTAGTTTGCATCCCTTTCATTATTGGGCAGCAACTGGAGTTTCACGATACCATCCTCCGTGAGCCACAGCTGGAGTTTGCAGTTCACGTCTTCTGCGGTAGAGCCTATCACCTTCACCGTCAGCTGGCGCGAGGCCTCGTCGTAGGTGCGCTCCACCTTCAGGGTGACGGGGGTGGTCTTGCTCAGGGCTTCTCTGACGGCGGCGCCATAGAGAGCCGGGTCCTTGATGGGTGCGCCACGATTGATCATTGCACTCGGCTGAGCGTCAATCTTGAAATAGTCGTAGTACTGGTTGCCGATGTCGGTCACCAGGTCGGTCTTCTGGGCAAAGGGACCGCTATGAATGCCAACGGCAATCAGCGTGTCGACCCCGTACTGTTCCTGAAGTTTCTCTATCTCCGCGGAGGCTGCGGGGCAGTTGATGCAACGCTGGCCGGTGAAATCTTCGATGACGGTGCAACGTGCCACCTCTGGCGGTTTCACATAGACGAGGCGGTCTTCTTCGGCCACTTCATCGCAGGCTGTCAGCATCATCACGGCAGCGGCCATGAGGGCCAGTATGTTTCTTGCTTTCATTTTTTACCTTGATTTTGGGGTTGGTTGTCGCTGTGACAGCGACCTACTGAACTGATTAGAAGGCGTAGGAATAATTAAGGGTGACGCCCTTGCTGGCAGGCACATAGCGGCACACGCCACCCGAGCAGTTGAAGCCGGCACGTGTGCGGCCATAGCCCACCATCAGACGGTGGCTGGCCTTGTTGAAGGTGACGAAGCCCTGATAGTAGTGATTATGGGTGGAGCCCACGTTGTACATATCCTGGACGGTGATCATCCAGTTGGGCAGCAGCGACAGCTCGAGCAGACCGAAAGCCCAGTCGCCCTCGTCTTCTTGGGTGAAGAGATACTGTGCCTCGCCGCGCAGGGTCACTTTCTTGGAGAACTGATACTTGCCGTCGGCCACAAGGATGTCGGAGTGAATCATGCCACCTTCGCCCTCAACGACGGTCTTATTGTAGCGCTGGTTCATGTACATGAGGTTCAGCTTAAACGCCTTCGAGAGTTTCTTGCTGATCTGGATGTTCAGGTCCTGATAGTAGGTCTGGTCGCCCCAGCGCCAGAACGACGAGCCATAGCCGTTGGTGGCGTGGGCGTCGTTGCCTGTGTACATATTTTTATCGATGGCGTGCACATGTGAGAAGTTCACCTTCACGTTGGTGCCATACTTTCCACCCAGGAGGGTCTTCTTCTTGAAGATATAGCCCACTTCTGCCTGATAGGCCCATTCGCCCAGCGGCTGGGTGGCATAGGGATAGAGGGCGGCCAGAGCATAGGTATGGTCGAGCGTGAAAGCGGGCAGGTGGTTGATGAACGACGATGTGCCTTTCATCGACCTGCGGCTGCGCGACGACATATTGTCCGATCGCTTGGCCTGCAGGAGCACACTCATGCCGCGCTTCGAATAGCTGGTGGAGAGCATGGCCACATAGCCCTTGCGATAGATGTAGTTGTTGTCGGTGGAGGGGTCTTGCGACTTGTGGGCATATTCTGCCAGGATGGAGAAGTTGCCCTGCTGCAAACGGGCACGCAGGTCGTAGCTGTTGACGTTCTCGGGCAGCACCTTGCGGTGGGTCGGGTCGGCCATGATGACATCGTCGTCGGCACTTTCATGCTTGTTCACGAACGAACCGCCGAGGGTCAGATAAGTGCCTTTTTCCTGCATCTTCTGGCTCCACTGGTCGATGTTCAGTTCCACGTCGCCACCCGAAATCAGGGCTTTGTTCCAGTCCCAGTAGCAGCGTTGCTTACCGCTGAGAGCCTTGATGTTGACACCCTTCGCGGGTCGCAGCACCAAGCGGCCGCCCATCAGCGAATTGTCGATGCCCAGCGAGCGCTCCTCGTAGGTGCGGAGGATGAATCCTGAGCCAAACTGCTCGTAGAACGTGCCGAGCGTGAGCTCTGCCTTTTCCACACCGCCTTTCACATAGAAATGGGGCACACCCCAGCCCTTGAAGTCGTTTTCGAATCCGGGCAGGGGGAACTTCATGAATTCCACGCGGGCACCCGCCTCCACGTATTTGCTGCGCAGACGAGCTTCGGCATACGTATTGGTGAGTCCCCAGTCGTCGTATTTGCCCGTGCCGATGGCCTCGTCTTCCTGCGGAATGAGGATGTCGCTCTGTATGGAGCCGGTCACGGTTATCTTTTTCGCATCGTCGGTCTGCGCCGTTGCCGAAAGGACAAAGGCCAGACAGGCGGCAAGTGTCAAGAGCTTCCTTTTCATGGTCAATCTAACAACTTGTCAACTCGTCAACTTGTTAACTTGTCAACTAATTATTCACCAATTCACGAACCTTTTCGATGAGCTCTTCCTCAGCTCCGTCGGCATAGCCGTTGTGGCGATAGACGATGTTGCCCTTGCCGTCGATAACCATTGTATAGGGGATGGTCACAATGCCGAGTGCATTCTTGAAGTCGCTGTTCGGGTCGAGCAGCACATCGTATTCCCATCCGTGGTTGTCGACCAGCGGCTTCACCTTATTGATGTTGTGGGCCTGGTCGATGCTGATGGCGATGAGTTTCACACCGGTTTCTTCCACCCACTCGTCGTAGACCTCGCTGATGGCGTCGAGCTCGCGGTTGCAGGGCTTGCACCAAGTGGCGAAGAAGTCAACGATCACGGGCTTGCCGCCGTTCAGGTTGGCCAGCGTGTCGGTGCGCACTTCCTTGCCGTCCATGCTCTTCAGGGTAAATGCGGGTAACTGCGCCTTTGCACTTTGGCAAATGGCGAATAATGCAATCATCACGGTTAAAGCGTAATTCTTCATGATTTTGAAAGTTGATTAAATGTTTTCGATAATTATCGTGCAAATTTAGTCATGATTTTTTAATTCAGCAACATGGTGGGGGCGATTCTTGCTCATTTTTGTTGATTATTAACGAAAACCACTTCGCTTTCAGTATTTTTTTTCATACCTTTGATAGTGTCGAAGGTACTTTCGTTCGACAATAAAAATGAATATTTTTGATTTTCATTTTGTATTGTTCTCACTTATCCGTACCTTTGCAACATGATTCAGAGAGAAACAGACGAACTGTACATGCGGCGCTGCCTGCAACTGGCGGCCTGCGGGCGCATGGAGTCGCGGCCGAACCCGATGGTGGGTGCCGTGATTGTGGCCGACGGGCGCATCATCGGCGAGGGCTATCATGTGCGCTGCGGCGAAGGGCACGCTGAGGTGAATGCCTTCGCATCGGTAAGGCCAGAAGACGAACCGCGCCTGAAAGAAGCCACCATCTACGTCAGCCTGGAGCCTTGCGCTCACTACGGCAAGACGCCCCCTTGTGCCGACCTGATTGTCAGCAAGGGCGTGAAGCGCGTGGTGGTGGGCACCATCGACCCTTTCGCCCAGGTGCAGGGACGGGGCATCAAGCGACTACTTGATGCCGGCATTGAGGTGACTACGGGCGTGCTGGAAGCCGAATGCCAATGGCTGAACCGCCGATTCTTCACCTTCCACAGCCTCCACCGCCCATACATTATCCTAAAATTCGCGCAGACTCACGACGGTTTCCTCGACGACCACGGGCGCCCCTTGGCCATTTCCACATTGCTCACCCGCATGCTGGTGCATCGGCTACGGGCCGAGGAAGATGCTATCCTCGTGGGCAACACCACCTACCGCCAAGAGCAGCCGCGCCTGGACGTACGCCACTGGGCAGGTCCTTCGCCCCGCCGCTTCGTGCTTTCGCATGAGCATCCCATCGAGGAGATTCTGGAAACATGCTTGAAGGAGCAGCTGCAGTCGCTCATCGTGGAGGGCGGACGACAGACGCTGCAATCGTTTATCGACCGCGACCTATGGGACGAAATCCACTTGGAAACGGCTCCCCTCATCGTGGGTGAAGGCACGCCAGCCCCTCGCCTACCCCAGCATTGCCAGAAAATCAGCGAAACGACCTACGGCCACAACACCATCGAGCGCTACACAAATTGCCAAAATCTTCTGTGATTCGTTGTTTTTATTGATCACGAATCAGAGAATTCAAGAATTAAACACCCGCTGTAGGCCTGTTTGCGGGCGGAAACGCTATTCCGCCCCTACGGAAGGAAAGGCAAATGGTGCGAAAAAATGCATTGTCCAATTGTCACAATTGTCACGCTTGGGATTCCAGGCGCGAAAAAATGCATTGTCCATTTGTCACAATTGTCACGCTTTAAAGATAGGTGTTCTCGTCGATGCCCTTGAACATCGTGAGGAACCGATAGGCGCGATCCCAGCAACGGTAGGCTTCCTGCTGGTACTTCTCAGCGATGGTCTTGCCGGAATACTCTTCCTGGAAGGTGGCTTTCCGCAGGGAAGCGATGTCGACGCTATTGAGTTCACCCTCCATTTTCTTGGCCGTGAAGCGCAGCAGCTGCTCACCGTCGAACCACATGCGCAGCTCGTAGGGCACCATCTCGTCGCCCACGTCGGGCGTAAGGGCGTAGATGAACATCACCTGCCCCTTGTCGTCGTAGAGATACTCCTCGTAGAATTCACGCGCGGCGAAGTTGTACTTGGCCGTTGCAAAGCACAGATAGTGAGGGGGATAGGGGTCGCTCTCCTCTTCTGATTCCAACTCGCCGTAGTACATGCGTATGTGCTCGTGGTGAGGTCCTGTGGCAGGCAAGTTCTGCACCACGTTCAGGTCGAAATACTCAGGTGGAATCCCTTCCGAGGGGAATCTGTCGTCCATCTGTGCTATCCACTCGTGAACGTTCTGATATTCCTTACGGATGCTCTCGATGGTGTTCTGGGCAAAAGCTACCCACGTCGACGCTACGCATAATAATAAGGTAAAGGCAATTTTCTTTCTCATTCTTTTTCGCTGTTGATGGGGTTCGTTTTATAGATGCGCCATCCGATGGCGGCAATGAAGATGCTCATCAGCGGACTGATGAGGTTGAAGAAGCAATAAGGGAGATAGGTCAGCGTAGGCACGCCGAGTACGGTGGATTGCGTCATTCCGCACGTGTTCCAGGGTATCAGCACGGACGTGACGGTGGCCGAATCCTCGCAGCTTCGGCTCAGCAGACGCGACTCATAGCCCTGCTCGCGGTAGGCCTGCTTGAAGATGTCGGCATTGAGCACGATGGAGATGAACTGATCGCCTGTGGTGAGATTCAGGAAAATGCCTGTCCCCACCGTCGACGAGACAAGTCCCACACGGCTGCGCACGAAGCGCACAATCACCTGCGTCAGGCTTTCTATCATGCGGCTGGCCACCATCGTGGCGCCAAAGCACATCGCGCAGAGGATGAGCCAGATGGTGTTGAGCATGCCCGCCATACCGCCCGTAGAGACGAGTTCGTTGAGCGCAGCGTCGCCCGTGTCGACGGCCGTAGCCCCATAGTAGGTCATCGCCAGCCCTTTCACCAGTCCGCCGCCAATCTCTGTCAGGATATGCGGCTGAAGGATGAGGGCCACCGCGCCTGCCACAATCGACGACAGGAAGAGCACGATGAGCGAAGGCACACGGCGCGCTATCAGCACACCCGTGAGCAGCGGCACCAGGAGCGTCCACAACGAGATGTGGAACGTCTGCGAGAGGCCTTCCGTGAAGCGTCCCACCTGCAACTCCGTGTCGCCCACATTCACCAAGCCGGCAAAGAAGAAGATGGCGACCGTGATGAGAAACGAGGGTGCCGTCGTGAACACCATGTAGCGGATATGGGTGAACAGCTCCGTCCCTGTAGCCGACGAAGCCAGGATGGTGGTGTCGCTCAGCGGCGACATCTTATCGCCGAAATAAGCGCCTGAGATGATGGCTCCCGCCGTCCACGCCTCCGACAAGCCCAGCACATGACCAATGCCCAACAACGCCACACCGATGGTGGCTACGGTGGTCCAGGAACTGCCCGAAAGCAGCGACACCAGCGCACAGATGACGCACGTGCAGACCAGGAAAAACTGGGGCGACATCACCTGCACACCATAGTAAATCAGCGTGGGCACCACACCGCTGATCATCCACGAGCCCGCCAGCATGCCCACACAGAGCAATATCAGCAGCGTGACCGACACCTCGCCAATGGTGCGCTTCATCTGCTCTTCAAACCGCTGCCAAGGCACCCGGTAGAAGCCCATCGAGATACACATACACACGGCCGTACCCATTAGGAGCGCCACCTGGCTGCCCCCGCTGAGCGAGTCGCTGCCAAACAGCGTGATGACCACTGCCAGGAAACCAATCAGCACCACCACGGGCACAACGGCCACGAGCGGATGCGGTATTTTCACTTGTTCTTCCATATTCTGATTACTTTGTCCACGCTCCCTGCTTCCATCAGTCGGCGGCGAGCTTCCTCGTAGAAGATGCCCAGCGACGCCTGCACCATCCGCGTGCCGCGGTCGATGAGTTTCTCGTTCGTCAGCTGCATCTTCACCATCCGATTGCCCTCCACGCGCCCCAAAAGAATCATCAGCGAGGTGGAAATCATGTTGAGCACCATCTTCTGCGCCGTACCGCTCTTCATGCGGCTGGAGCCCGTCACGAACTCTGCCCCCACGATGGTCTCGATGGGAAACTCGGCAGCTTCGGCCAACGGTGTATGGGGATTGCACGTGATGCAACCCGTGAGCAACCCGTGAGCGCGTGCCTGCTGAACAGCTCCCACCACATAGGGTGTCGTGCCCGAAGCGGCAATGCCCACCACGCTGTCGTCGGCCGAAGGCTGATAGGCTTCAAGGTCGCGCCAGCCCTGAAGGGCATCGTCCTCAGCATGCTCCACCGAATGGCGCAAGGCCGCATCGCCACCCGCAATGATGCCCACCACCCAGTCGGGCGAAATGCCATAGGTAGGCGGCAGCTCACTGGCATCGAGCACCCCCAGCCGCCCGCTGGTGCCTGCGCCCACATAGAACAGCCGCCCGCCTTGCTTCATCCGCGGTCCCACGGCCTGCACCAAAGCCTCTATCTGAGGAATGGCCTGCTCCACCGACGCCGCCACCCGCGCATCCTCGGCATTGATGGCGCTCAGCATCTCGCCCACCGACATCCGTTCCAGATGGTCGTAGTGCGACGGTTGCTCGGTTATCTTATCTTCATATTTCATGGCTCACATTTTTTACTTGTTTCCCCCCAGCGCCCGCCTGGTCTGGAGCAGCACGCTGAGCAGGATGAGCGCAATGCCCACGTAGAAAGAGAAATTAATCTCCCGACTCTCACCGAAAACGAGGAAGGCGAGGATGATGGTATAGCAGGGTTCGAGGTTGTACGTCAGATTGACCGTGAAAGCCGAAAGACGCTTCAACGCCTGAATCTGCAGGAGACACATGCCCACGGTGCAGAACAGCGCATGACAGAGCATCAGCCACAAATTCGTGCCCTGCGGGACGACCACCACCGGCTGGCTGCTGGGAAAGAAAGCCAGGTAGACGGGAATGATGGCCGACACCAGGACGAGCCCGCCCGACATCTGATACATCAGCACCGTACGGCTGCGCACGCCCACGCTCGCCTTCTTGTTGCACACGACATAGAGCGCACAGACCGCCGACGAGGCCACACCAATCAGGATGCCGTAGCGATAGCGCGCATCGAACGAGAAGACGCAAAGCACGCCGACAACGGTAATCAGCGAGAACAGCAGCTCCTGCCAAGACACCCGCCGCCTGAAAATGGCTGGCTCGAAAAGGGCCGTGAAAAAGCCTGTCAGCGAGAAGCAGATGACGCCGATGGACACGTTCGAGGCCTTGATGCTGCCATAGAACAAAATCCAGTGCAGACCCAGCAACGCCCCACAGCCGCACAGCTGCAGAAACTTACGCCAACCCACACGAGGCAGCCCCGCGAACACCAGCAGTATCACACTTGTAAACAGCATGCGATACCACACGATATCCACCTCGTTGAGCGTGATGAGCCGCCCGAACAAACCCGTGAAGCCTGCCAACAGCACGCTCAGGTGCAACTGAATGAATCCTTTCCGCGTCTCGGTCATCTCATTCCATCACTTTTTACGACCGCAAAGATACTATTTTTTTTGATTAATACAGGTATTATTCCCGAAAAACCACTAACTTTGCACCTAATATGAAGAAAATAGGATTGCTGCCTCGCATTGTGATTGCCATCTCTTGAGCATTTGCATGATAGCAGCGCCAGGCGTACCCGGCGGAGCAGCGATGGCGGCCTTAGGCCCGCTGGCCGGCGTGCTGGGATTCAGTCCCGAGGCGCAGGCGCTCATGATTGCCCTCTACATCGCGATGGACTCCTTCGGCACCGCCTGCAACGTCACGGGCGATGGCGCCCTCACCGTCATCGTCGACCGCCTGCATAGGAAATAAGAGGGCGTGTCAAAACTCTGTCGATTGTAGGAGGGTTTTGTCAAAATGGGCATATCCTCTGGGGGAGGGGTGACCCCCCTCAGCTTGTGCAGCAATTCCCATGAATTCATCCACACATCCATCACGACGGATTAAACTTTCTGCCCACATGCTCGTCGTAAATGGTGAGCAAAGATGGATAATCTTTTGCGAGATTGAGTGAACGAATTGGAAGTGTCATCATTAAAAGCATCAGACGCATGAAACAGAATCGGATTATTGCAGCAGCCCTCATCGCCCTGGGCATCATGGGCATGGGATGGTTCATCAAGGCTGGCATCGACAACTTCGCCAACAAGGACCGTAAAGTGACCGTGAAGGGATTGGCAGAGCGCGAAGTGCCCGCCGACAAAGTGACCTGGAGCATCGGCACGAAGGTGACAGGCAACGACCTGCCCCTGCTCTACGAGAACATCAACGCACAGACAGACAAAATCAAGGCGTTCTTGCGGCAGAATGGACTGGAAGAGAAGGAAATCACGGTGAACCCGCCCTCCATCAGCGACCTCGAGGCCCGCGAATGGGGCGACAACCAGAAGAACTTCCGCTACATCGTCACCACCACGATTACGGTGGCAACCAACAAGGTGACGGAGGTGAACAAGGCCATCTTCAAGCAGGCGGAACTGCTGAAGCAGGGTGTGGCCATCGAGAACAGCGATGCGCAATACGAGTATGCCTCGTTCCAACAGATGAAGCCCGAGATGATGGCCGAAGCCATCAAGAACGCGCAGAAGACCGCCGAGCAGTTCGCAGAGGCCAGCAAGTCGGACTTAGGCCCTATCCAGACCGCCGGCCAAGGGCAGTTCGAGATTGAGGACCGCGACCAGAACACGCCCTACATCAAGAAGCTGCGCGTGGTGACTACCCTCACCTACTCGCTGAAAGACTGAATCCCCTCAGAAAACAACTAACGGTGAACACTTCGTTCACCGTTTTTTTTAATGATTATCCGCAATCGTACCACCAAATTTTCGGGCAGTCCTACGGGGCTGCCCAACTTTTAGCACACATATATTAAAATAATAGGTAAAACATTTGGAGAATAGAATCAAAATGATTACCTTTGCGGCGCATTTGTAACAATAGTACACCATGAAGTTATTTGATTTTAACAAGTATTTCCCCGACGAAACGGCTTGCCGCAAGGTATTTAAGGAAATGAGGGACCGCGAGGGTGTGACGTGTCAGCACTGCGGTTCTCACGATGTGGTATGGCTGGAGAGCAAGCAGCAGTACCAGTGCAAGCATTGTCGCCACCGCACGACGCTCCGAAGCGGCACGGTGATGCACGGCTCCAAGTTACCCTTCATGTATTGGTTCATCGCTATGCACCTGCTGACGGCTACGAAGAAGAGTATATCGGCAGCGGAGCTTCAGCGGCAATTAGGGCACAAGCGGTATCAGCCAATCTGGGAAATGATGCACAAGTTGCGCTCGGTGATGGGCAAGCGCGATGACAAATATACACTTAAAGCCAACATTGAACTGGACGAAGGTTTCTTCTCCACTGAAACGCCGGACGCTCAGAAACAAGAGAAGCTGAAGGCCGGAGCAGGCAGCCAGAAGAAGAGCAAGGTGCTGGTGATTGCCGAAAGCACGGAGTCGGAAAATCCAAAGCGCGGGCAGAAGCCCAAGAAGGTGGGGCATATCAAAATGATTGTCCTGCCCAACATGAAGAAGGAAACGATAGACGGCGAGGCCGTGAATGCCATTGATCCGGACAGTTCCATCACGACAGATGCCTGCACTTCGCACAACGACTTCAAGTTGCTGTTCGGTGAGCATAAGTCGCGGGTCATCGACCCGAAGGACATAGGCAAGGTGTTGCCATGGGTACACATTGCCATAGCCAACGCAAAGACGCTGTTTGCCGACATGTATCACGGCGTCAAGCCTGAGTTTCTGCAAGAGTACCTGAACGAGTTCTGCTACAAGTTCAACCGCCGCTACTTCGGTGAGGACTTGTTCGAGAGGCTGATGATGATAGCAGCCTCCTACCGCACGGACTTTGAACACAGTATATATAATAAGAAAGCAGCATAACAGATAAAAATATGGTAAAAACAAGGAAACTATCAGTCTTATCAACGGAGATTTCTGTTGTAACTGGAATAAACAATGATGATTATATCTGTTTGACAGATATGGTAAAAGCCTCGGATGATGATGGCCGGGCTGCGGATATTATAAAAAACTGGATTCGCAACAGGGCGACCATCGAATTTCTCGGCGCATGGGAAATGATGTATAACCCCAATTTTAAAGTGGTCGAATTTGACCACTTTAGAAAATCTGCTGGTCTTCCCACATTTACTATGAGTGTAACAAACTGGGTTGAAGAAACTAATGCCATTGGGATTTACTCTAAATCTGGAAGGTATGGCGGAACTTATGCCCATAAAGATATTGCTTTTGAATTTGGTGCGGCAATCAGCCCTATGTTCAAACTTTATCTAATTAAGGATTACCAGCGTCTCAAAGAAGAGGAAAACAATCCTGCTCTGTTGCAATGGCAAGCTAAACGGTTTTTGACAAAAGCCAATTATACCATCCACACGGATGCAATTCAGGCCAAACTAAAGCACTTGGGATATAGACGAGCAAAAGAGGTGTTAGTCTATTCGCAAGAAGCAGACATGCTTAATGTCGTTGTGTTTGGATGTACGGCGAAAGAGTGGGAACAACAGAACCCGCAATTAGCCAAGAAAAGAATGAACATACGCGAAACAGCTTCTATTGCGCAACTTCTTGTTCTTGCTAATCTGGAAACAATTAATGCTGAACTTATTAAACGCAACATCCCTCGTGCAGAGAGGTTCCGCACATTATTGAAGATAGCAGAGGAGCAGATGAAGACATTACAGGAAAGAGACATTGAGCATCAATTCCGAAAACAATTCCCAGAAAACAATGTAGGAAAACTTTTAGAATAAGTATAATGGAGAAGCGAGAATTTAATGATATTGGGGAACTGTTAAGCACACTATCTCCCTACATATCGGCTCGTGCATTGGCCCGTATCTGCGACATGAGCGAGAGTCAGATGTTGCAGTACAAAGCAGGCATCAAGAAAATAAGCCCGAAGAATATTGCACGTATTAACGAGAAATTGCGTACCTTTGCAGCGGAAATCAGCGGTTACACGCTGACGGGCGCGTGAGCGTCGTACTATTTTACAAATGCAAGAAGGCTGGCGAAATTCGTCAGCCTTTTATTTTGCCAAAATATTGGTGGTACGATTGCGGATAATCATATTTTTTTTCTACCCGTGACAATTGTGACAAATGGACAATGCGCCTTGAGTGTGATAGAAAGCATATTTCCGAAGAATGATTTTTATCTCGTAATATGCATTATTATAAGGTTCTCCATAGGAATTAGGAGTTCCTTGATGTCCATATCGAAAGCAATGGCAAACATGGACTACAAAGCAACAAAGAAACGGCTCTGTCCGAAGAATATTCGGCCAAGCTTGTCCTTAATGGAAATAACAAGACCCGTGAAGGGGTTGTGTTCTACATCAATCACCTCTCCGTCAATCCAATCAGGCTGCGCCGTCAATTGAGGGCTTACCTTCATTCTATCTCCTATCTTGGGTTCCATAACTAATCATGATAATCATCTTAGTTCTAATCTAAAAAACTCGTTCGGGCGGATTGCAAATCCATCAATCATTGCTTCGGATTGCAAATCCGCTCGAACGAAGGGTGAGTTGGCTCCGCGCTTACTAATCGGCCAGCTTAGCCTTGATAAACTCGCGGTTCAGGCGGGCGATGTTGACACGGTGCTTCCGCGAGATACAGCAACATCCGGATACCGATCATGCGCAGAAAGTGATGCCCTTGCTCCAGGAGGCTCTCCAACGCACTCCGCGCAACAAAAACAACCGCCGGTATGTGGCCGTCGTCTATCGTATCATGGGCGAACGACAGAAAGCCATTGACGTCTACCGTGACCTGCTCAAGCGTCACCACGACATCTACCTCTATGCCGAACTGCCCCATAAACCAGGCGCGAGAGCAGCCCTGCTATGTCAGGCCATCATGAACCAGCGGCAGGAAAAGTTCCGCACGGGCTACCGCCTGCAGCTGGCCCGTCTGCTCATCGACCGCGACAAACCCAAGGCTGCCCACAAGCTGCATAAGTGTATTTTAAAAGGTATCAGTCAACTCCAAAAGTGGCAATTACAAGGGAATTCTTTTCATCTTTCTCGTTGGGGTTTGTGACAAATACACCATATTCTCCTGGTTCCATTCCTTCTATGGTGATTAGATAGGAGTCTTCTCCGTATTTCTTAGCTTTGAAATCAAGGCGTTTCATGTTGTTTTTTGACTCTCCGCCAAACGAGTTCAATTTGGAGAGTTCGGCGCGACGAGACTTCCCATAAATGTCGAACTTAATGAAATTGACAATCTGCAAGGGATCTGTCTTGTTGTCGACGGCCCTTACAATAAATAGTGTCTCAGCTGTCCGTGGTATGCGGGTGGCAGATGTTATTCCTTTGAGGTGAATGCGCGACTTGATACTTCCTATACCCACCAAATATAAGGAAGCGCCAGCCTTTGTCTTGATTTGGGCATTCTCTTTGGGAATCTGGATTCCCTCAGTTGGAGATTTTACATAAACAACTTGTCCGGAAAACTCAGGTTCTGCTACGATAATCTCTTGTGCGTACAATGTGTAGCATGACAAACAAATGAATAGTAGTGCGATTTTTTTCATGATGTAAATACTATTAAAAGGTTTCTATTTGTTGATATGTAACCACCGCAACGTGGGCGGTGGAGACAATGCTCATATAATAAGGTGACATGTAACTATATTGTTCGGGCGGATTACAAATCCTGATTATCCTTGCGGTCGGTTTGAAAATCCGCCCGAACGAAGTGGGAGTGTTAGTCTTAGTCGGCCAGCTTAGCCTTGATGAACTCGCGGTTCAGGCGGGCGATGTTGGCAATCGACTCGTTCTTCGGGCACACGGCCTCGCAGGCACGGGTGTTGGTGCAGTTGCCGAAGCCCAGCTCTTCCATACGCTTCACCATAGCCTTTGCGCGCTTGGCGGCCTCAGGACGACCCTGGGGAAGGAGGGCGAGCTGACTGACTTTCGACGACACGAAGAGCATGGCCGAGCCGTTCTTACAAGCAGCTACGCAGGCACCGCAACCGATGCAGCTGGCGCAGTCCATTGCCTCGTCGGCATTCTGCTTCGGAATGAGGATGGCGTTGGCATCCTGAGCCTGACCAGTGCGCACGGTGGTGTAGCCACCAGCCTGGATGATCTTGTCGAAGGCACCGCGGTCTACCATACAGTCCTTGATGACAGGGAAGCCTGCCGAGCGCCAGGGCTCCACGGTGATGACGTCGCCGTCGTTGAAGCGGCGCATGTAGAGCTGGCAGGTGGTGGCACCACGCTCGGTCTTGCCGTGAGGTGTGCCGTTGATGTAGAGCGAGCACATACCGCAGATACCCTCGCGGCAGTCGTGGTCGAACACGAACGGCTCCTTGCCCTCGCTGATGAGTTCCTCGTTCAGGATGTCGAGCATCTCCAGGAATGAGGTATCGTCAGGGATATTCTTCATTTCATGAGTGTCGAAATGACCCTTTTCTCTGGGACCGTTCTGGCGCCAGAACTTTATTGTAAAGCTGATATTTTTAGCCATAATTGTTTTTTTAGTTGACAAGTAAACGAGTTAACAAGTTGACAAGTTGTTACTTGGTGGACTTGATGAGTGCCGACAGCATTCGTATGATTTCTTCTATCTGCCCAAGGAGACTCTGCGCCGATTGTACTGGAATAAAGCCTAAATCTTTTGAGATGATCAGCTGTGTTTCCAGTTCTGATGCAGAACCGAGAGCATTACTAAGAAACTTGGAGGTTTCTTTTTCATAGGCTCTGCCATATCCCTCGGCAATGTTTGAAGGAATCGATACGGCAGCACGGCGCATCTGCGAAACGATTCCGAAGAGTTCTTCTTTCGGAAAAGCCCTCGTCGCCACATATATCGCGACTACATGCTCCATGCTTTTTTGCCAGACTATCAAATCCTTATGACTCTTCATCTGCTTGTTTTTCTCTCGTTTACTTAATTATTAAAATGATATATCGCATTAACTTGTCAACATGTCAACTCGCCAACTCGCCGACTCAAAAAGAGTAACAACTCGTTAACTCGTCAACTTGTCAACTCGTCAACTAATTCTTATAGTTACGGGTTTGAACCTTGATTGCCTCATACTCCAGCGGCTCCTTAATGAGCTCGGGCTCGTTGCCCTTGCCTTTGTACTCCCAGCAGCCTACGTAGAAGTAGTTCTCGTCGTCGCGCTTGGCTTCGCCTTCCTCGGTCTGGTACTCCTCGCGGAAGTGACCGCCGCAAGACTCGTTGCGTGAGAGGGCGTCGAATGCCACGAGCTGACCCATCGTGAAGAAGTCGCGCAGGTGGATAGCCTTGTCGAGCTCGATGTTCAGACCTTCCTTCTGTCCAGGAATGAACAGGTTGGTGTCGAACTCTTTCTCCAATTCGTGCATCTTCTTCAGACCGGTCTTCAAACCTTCTGCGGTACGACCCATACCCACATACTCCCACATGATGTGGCCGAGCTCCTTGTGGATGGAGTCGACAGAGCGCTTGCCCTGAATGCCCATCAGGCGGTCGATTTCAGCCTGCACGCCCTTCTCGGCCTCCTCGAACTCGGGCAGGTCGGTAGAGATGCGCGGCCATACCTCCTGGTCGGCCAGGTAGTTCTGAATGGTGTAAGGCAGCACGAAGTAGCCGTCGGCCAGACCCTGCATCAGAGCCGATGCACCCAGACGGTTGGCACCGTGGTCGGAGAAGTTGCACTCACCGATGGCGAACAGGCCGGGGATGGTGGTCTGCAGCTCGTAGTCCACCCAGATACCACCCATCGTGTAGTGGATGGCGGGATAGATCATCATCGGCTTGTAGTATTTCACACCGTTGATTTCGTTGGCCACATCGCCAGGGAACACGTCGGTAATCTCCTCGTACATCTCGAAGAGGTTGCCATAGCGCTGCATGATGACGTCGATGCCCAGACGGTTGATCGACTCTGAGAAGTCGAGGAACACGGCCAGACCCGTATTGTTCACGCCGAAGCCCTTGTCGCAACGCTCCTTGGCGGCACGAGAGGCCACGTCGCGCGGCACGAGGTTACCGAATGCGGGATAGCGACGCTCCAGATAGTAGTCGCGGTCTTCCTCAGGAATCTCCCAACCCTGCTTCGTACCAGCCTGCAGAGCCTTAGCGTCTTCAATCTTCTTCGGCACCCAGATGCGGCCGTCGTTACGGAGCGACTCCGACATCAGCGTCAGCTTCGACTGCTTGTCGCCGTGTACGGGGATACAGGTCGGGTGAATCTGTACGTATGAAGGATTGGCCATCACGGCACCCTTGCGGTAGCACTGAACGGCAGCTGTGCAGTTGCAGCCCATAGCATTGGTGCTGAGGAAGTAGGTGTTGCCATAACCACCGGTAGCAATCACGACGGCATTGGCCGAGAAGCGCTCCAGCTTACCTGTCACCAGGTTCTTGGCGATGATGCCACGGGCGCGGCCGTTCACGATCACCACATCTTCCATCTCATAGCGTGTGTAGAGCTTCACCTTGCCGGCTTCCACCTGGCAAGAGAGCGAGCTGTAAGCGCCGAGCAGCAGCTGCTGACCCGTCTGACCCTTAGCATAGAATGTACGGCTCACCTGGGCACCACCAAACGAACGGTTGGCCAGCATGCCGCCATACTCACGGGCAAAGGGAACGCCCTGTGCCACACACTGGTCGATGATATTGTTCGACACCTCTGCCAGACGATAGACGTTGGCCTCGCGAGCACGATAGTCGCCACCCTTCACGGTGTCGTAGAACAGACGATAGACAGAGTCGCCATCGTTCTGATAGCACTTGGCAGCGTTGATACCACCCTGTGCGGCGATGGAGTGAGCGCGGCGGGGTGAGTCCTGAATGCACAGGTTGATCACGTTGAAGCCCATCTCGCCGAGCGAAGCGGCTGCCGATGCGCCAGCCAAACCCGTACCGACTACAATCACGTCGAGCTTCAGTTTATTCTTTGGGTTAACCAGTCGCTGATGAGCCTTATATTCCTTCCATTTCTCTGCTACTGGTCCTTCGGGTATTCTTGAATTAAGTTGCTTTGCCATAATGAATTTCAATTAACTATTTACATTTAATTTAACAACATGCACTACCGCAGCAGAGTGAAGGTGCACAACCGAAAGCGAAAGCCAGGACAACCACGAGGAAGCCAAGCATGAGCAGCGTGGTGTAGATCAGACCGATGCACTGCCAGCGCTTCTGCCAAATCTTACCGTTCCAGCCGAGCGTGTGCATGGCACTCCAGAAACCATGAGAGAAGTGGAACCAAATGGCCACAATCCAGATGATGTACAGGATGACATAGCACCAGTTGGAGAATGTCAGCTTGATGTAGCCGAAGCCATCGGCGGGATGCAGCGGAGTGGCCATACCCGTGAGCTCGGCAAACATCATGTTGTACCAGAAGTTGAAGAGATGCAGCAACAGACCCAGCAGGATGATGATACCCAGCACGAGCATGTTCTGAGAAGCCCATTCCACCTTTGCAGGCTTTTC
Source organism: uncultured Prevotellaceae bacterium (assembly GCA_902801375.1). Classification (GTDB taxonomy): domain Bacteria; phylum Bacteroidota; class Bacteroidia; order Bacteroidales; family Bacteroidaceae; genus Prevotella. The sequence continues at coordinate 48,399 of CADCIB010000003.1, forward strand.
GGTCACAGCGTAGCGCTCAGTGCCACGTGCCCGACGGTTCTGCATCGTGAGAATGAAAGCATAGACGATGTGAAACGCTGCCAGAGCAGCCAATCCAAGTGTTGCCGCAACGGCATACCAGTTGGCACCCAGCAGTTCACAAATCATGTTGTAAGCCTCTCCCGAGAAGAGAGCCACGACGTTCATGCAGCAGTGGAACGTCAGGAACAAGATCAGCGCAATGCCCGTTACAGACATCACCACTTTCTTTCCGATTGATGAATTGAATAACCACATAACTTTTTAATGATAGATTTAAATTATTTAATTGTTTAACATATCAATGTTAGACGACTAATACCCACTTCTCGGTATGCCGTCTCCTGAATTTGTGTGCAAAGATACCACTTTTTAATGATTCTTCAAAGGAAATAACTAAAAAAAATCATCCCTCCATTGATATTTCTTTCATCGTTTGCCGTTTTCTGTGCATATCCATCAAAAAAATCAAGAGAAGCGCATCCCTAAGGTGTAGAAGGAAACCAGTCGGGTTCATCCGTGAAGGTGAGCATTTCGCCCGTCTTGGGGTGGCGGAAGGTTATTTCGGCGGCATGCAGATAAAGTCGGTCGGCAGGTTTGCCATAGAGGGCATCGCCGAGGATGGGAAGGCCAAGCCCATCGGGATGGGCACAATGAACGCGCAGTTGGTGGGTGCGGCCCGTGAGGGGGAAGAGGGAGAGGAAAGTTGACGAAGTCCTCGAAACCACCATCACCCTATATCTTGTCCGCGCTTCCTTTCCATAAACGGGGTCAACCAGCTGGCGGGGACGGTCGTCAAGGTCTGGACGGAGCGGAAGGGAAATCTCACCTTCCGTGGGGCGGTCGGCAGGCCAAGGGCCATCGAGAATGGCTTCATAACGCTTACGGACTTCATGGTTGGCGAACTGCGCCTGAAGCTGCTGGTGCGCCCACTTGGTGCGTGCCACCACCATCAAGCCGGATGTTTCCATATCCAGGCGATGAACGATGAGGGGATTCACCTCATCGTGCCAGCGTTCGCGCATGAACTGTTCCACCGACGGGCGGTCAATCTTCCCTGGCACACTGAGCATGCCGGCAGGTTTTACCAGCACAGCGAGAGAGGAGTCTTCGTAGAGAATCGTGGGTGCGATAATCGATTCATTACTATTCTCACTTCCTCTCTCCTCTCTCCTCTCTTCATTTCTATTCTCGTACCTCGTACCTCGCACCTCGTACCTCGATTCATTATCCTCGCCCCACCGAAAATCTGAGAACATCCACCTCAGTATCGGCAGGCACTTTCCACGACAAGGCGGATAGAAATGCAAATGGTGGCGTATCTCCGTCTTCGGTGGCTTTCCCCACCAGAACTCCGCCAGACAGAGAGGCTTCAGTCCGTGGGTGAAGGCATATTGAAGGAGTTTCGGGGCGCAGCAGTCGCCACTACCAGCAGGGGGGAGGGGCCTCACCCCCAACCCCTCTCCGAGAGAGAGGAGAGTGGTTACTTCCGTTTGCGAAGGCCTTTCCGTAAAGTCAGGAGAGGCGAAAATATCAAGCAGACTTTTCCTTTCCCCTTGCTCGTTGAGCATCACGTATTGCTCGAAAAGCCAGCGTTGCAGGCTGTCAGACAATTGTTGGCGCTGTCGTTTCAGACGGAGAATGCGCTCTTCCATCTCGCGCAGGGGCTGTTCCTTTTCTTTGACAAGAGCCTCTTGCTGCTTTTTGATGCGATGGAGCTCCGCTTTCATAAACTGACTCTCTTTCACCAAACGTGCATTGTCCTCGGGCGACATATTCCGCTGAAGCCTCAGCATGTCGCGCAAGGCCTTGGCTTTCTCCACCTTATTCTTATAAGACGAGACGGTCTCTTGCGCTTTTTTCACCGCTTCCTCATGGGCTGATTTCAGACGGGCATATTCTTCCGACTGCTCCAACCGCTCTATCTCGTGGTTGATGTCGCTAATCTCCCGTTCATGTGTCTTGAAATACCCGTCGGGCTGCTGCGCATCGAAGACGGGCGGCACAAACCACGGCCAGTCGTTCCTACCGCCGAGCAAGCCGGAGTAGGCGGCAAGGAAGGTTAAGGCCCCTCCTACGGCCCCCCCAAGGGGGGCTTCATTAGTATCATGCGCAGAGACATTTGTACCCCCCTTTTGGTGGGAAGAATGGGGGGCTACCACCAACACGCCGAACATTTTCCCTTCATCAGCTGCCGCCTTTACATCAGGGTGAGTAGCGATATAGGCCTGCAACTCCTCAGCCGCCTGTTTGGCCAAAGGATGTGGGTCGTAGGTAAAAGGGTTGAGCATACGCTCAGGCTTTGCTGCAACATCTGCCCGAAAAGGATGCAGGCAGACGGGATAGAGAGATTCAGGCTTTGTCATTTAGCATCGGATGATTTTTTGATGTACTTATGCCCTTTGCCGATATGGATGCCTTCCGCATCTTGATGGATTGTGATACCACCAGGATTGAAATGCAAGCCCTCATCGGTGGTAGAGGGAGACGAGATGCCGGTCGGCACAGTGCTTTCGATGCTGAAAAGCGTCGCCCCCGTAAGAATGTCGGGGTTTGCCTGTGGGGCAAAAGAATTGTCGAATGACAGGACGGGCGACAGTCGCAGCCAACCTGCGTCAGGTTGACGACAGAGTCGGAATTCAAGTTCCTCACCGCTCTGTTTGGTGCTGAAGACAGGCAGGAAATGCGTGCCGTCGATGCGTGTGGAGAGTCCGCGCAACTGCCCGTTGGCGAAAGCTGCGATGATGCCCTCATCATCGTCGTAGGCCGCTTCCACCCTACCTGTCAGAGTCATCACATAGCGGAAAGAATGGGCATTTAGCTGGACGGCCCCATTCGGTGTGACTATGGGTGGCAGACTCATGTCGGCCTCCGCCTTAGTAATGGCCGTTGCCACTTCGGGATAAGAAACCGTGCGTTTTGAGCGCGTATAGTAACGGTAACCGTGACCAGGAAGCAGGCGGGTGAGCGTACCGGTCCAAAGGGTTCCATCGAAGATAGCGAACCCTTGCGCTCCACACACGATGTCGCCTTGTTCTGGGTGGAAACTTTCCAAAACCATAGATAGCGAGGATGGATAGGGTGGCAGATACGACAATTTGTTCCAGCCCGTCTTCAGCGATACGGGGTTGCGGTCGGGCTGCAGTAGCAAGCCTTCAAGAGTGAAGTCAGTGATGTCGTCTGTCTTCACATCATAGTAGCCACCACTGCCAGACACCTGTACTACGTGACTTTGTGATTTGAGCCAATTTAGTATGTTAGGAATGTAGGGCGACTCGATATTTACAGAAATACAGTTCCACCCTGGCTGCAATTGATAGAGCATGGACGTGTTCAAGGGTTCAAGCATGAACACAGGTTGCACCGTCATGTCGCCATCCATCGTGAGGCTGATTGTCTCCTCTGCTGTTGCCGTCTGCTCACCATTCACGAGCCAATGATCCAACTCAAATCCATCGGCCGGATAAGCGGTCAACGACACGGAAGAACCGTGGGTATAGAGTCCAGTATCACCTCCATACACACTGCCCTTTTGCTCATCTACGTCGATGGTCAAGGTATGGTTGCCAGGCCTGAATACGGCCGTGATGTGGTTAGCCTGCGTTGCCACGCATTCATACACAGTATTTTCCGACAACACTTCCCCATTCATGCTCCAGTATGAGAAATGATAGCCATTGTTGGGCTGTGCCTTCAGTCTGACATTTGTCCCATACTCCACCTGTAAGGAGGGAGGAGCGAGGAGGGAGGAGCGAGGAGCAAGGTTCGAAGAAGGGAGGTTCGAAGGAATTTCCGATGTCCATGTGCCGGAATTCTCTGGCCAGATGTCCACCAGCATCTTCACCAATCCGCCTTCAAGTTGCACCCATCCCATGCTACGCCCGTTGGTACCGGCGAAACCATCGGTGTCGTTGATTCCAGCTGTCTGAACCTGCAGCATATAGAACCCGTCGGCAGCAGTCAGTGAAGTCAGGTTGAGTCGATAGTGCCGAGGTGACAGTCGGCTGATGGTGATCTGTGACACATCAAGGGCTGTTCCCTCTAAACTCAGGCTGAGGTCTTGTGTGTTGAACGTAGCATGGTCCACATCCTTGTTGAACCACACATCGGCTGACTTCACGGGTGATGTGGCAATCTCTTCCAGTCTGGGCAACCCCGTGATGGAGTCTATCGTCAGGCTTGTAGCCGGACGGGGAGCGAACTGCAGCAGATAGGTGTCTGAGCAGGCGGCGCCGATGCTGTCGGCCAGATGAAGCCTGCATTCGTAAAGTGGGTCAGCCCCATCGATAAGCGTTACGTCGGTCTGCCAACAGTTGGAGAGACTGATGTCGCCGCTATCGCTGAGGCGTGTCACCCCCACCAGTTGGCCGCTGCCACCTGTCGGGTCGGGTATACTGGCATACGTCCATCCTGCTCTCAAAGTGTTCACGGTCAGCTCATATTCTGTGTTGCTGTTTTTCTTGAGGAAGGAACTGAAGGCAGGCGAAACGGGCTGCGTGGTGCCATCGGTCAAGTATAGACGGTCTGGCTGATCGTCGGCATCTGCCACGTCGTTGACAAGGAATCCCCTTCGCCCGTTGGTTTCCAACGTCCTCGTCAGTTCATGGATGGCCAACGTGTCGATGAGCGAGAGGTTGGCATTACCAAAGCCCGTCAGGTGTGTTGCCTTGATGTCGTAGTCGGTGAAGTGTCCGAGCAGCGAACTCTCGAAATACCATTGTGCGTAGGCCGTCGAATGGGCAGGGATATTTCCGAATTCAGTGGCGATGCTGCCACCCAACGGCAGGTCTTTCTCCTGCCCGTTAAGCATGGAGTACAGGAGCTGGAAGTCAACAAGCAATCCTTTCTCATTCTCCACGATCTGCGGCTTTTGGGTCGTCATCCGCACATTGCTGGCATCGCCGAAGCCTTTGTTACTGATGAGTAAAGAGAACTCCGCGGGCAGGGAGGGCTCGACGACATCCATCGTGAGCGGGTCGTCGCCGTAGACATCTCGCTGCATGAAATAGTTCAATTCCAGGCGTGGAGAGGGGTTGACCGTCAGGGTGACTGGTGCGATATAGCGGGTCACTTCAAGGTCGGTGTAGGGGTCGGTGTAGGTCAAAGTGCCGCCGAAGGCATAATCTATGGGGGCTGTCTCTGCGGCGTACTTCGTTGGGATAAACTGAATGACGGCTGTTCCCTTTTGTTGCGCCCCTAACTGCCAGCTGCTACCAACGGTATGCTCTCCTTCGAAACCTTCCAACCGCTCCACATTGATCTGGAACTCACGCTCCGTGGCCACTGTGCCGTCTGGTGCTGTAACTGTTAGGTTCAGGCGGGCGTTGACCATCGGTTTTTCCTCGTTGCCGTTCAAGACGGTGAGCGTACCATTGAAAGCCTGGCGTGTCAATGCCATCGTCTGTGGGAACTCCAAGCGGATGGATGCACAAACGCTACGTTGTTTCTCGCGAAGCAGATTGTACATTTCCGTCATGCCATTCTCGAAAAAGTCGTCGACACTCTCGTAACCGGCTTCCTGCAACGCATTGGCTGCCGTGGTCATCTTGTCCCATACTGCTTGGATGCTATCTATCGTCTCCGCCGGCACCTGTCCGAGGGCTGCCTGTTGGCGACGGTTGAAGAAACTGCGATAGGACGACAGCGACAATTCCTCGGGTTTCCAACGCAATGCCTCTTCGAAGGACATTGTGGCGAAATCTACGCTGTCGATGATGTCGAGCTGCTCTTGCAGCGATACATCCATCCAGTCTTCCTCAGCTCCCCAGAACAGATTGTCCATCTCTATGAGGCTCTCCATCATGTCAACCACATGGAGAGAAGTTTCGTTCACACTGCTAATGAAGTCGGCTTCTGCCTTTTGTGGTGAATAGTAAGGCCTGTCGTTGTTTTCATCATCGATATAGGGGCCGTTGAGGTGGTCGCAGGCATGGTATAAGTTCTTTAGGCATCTGACAGCCTCATCCAACATCTTCTTCATCTTTACGAAACTTTCCGTGGCCTTATGAATGTTGGCAAGTTTTGAACCTGGCAAATAATGCCCGATAATCTTCGAAGTGATATCGCCCGTTACCACATCGATGGCCTTGCTGACGCCATCGTAGCAGTCGAAAAACTTGTCAGGATTATCCACGAGGCCGGTGAAGCAGCCCTTCATGCTCTCGTAGCATTCCCATATATTCTTTCCCATGGCATACGCATTGAACACGTCCTTGAAGACATATTCCTTCTGGTAGAATTTCAGTTGCCGATCGTGGTTCTCGTCCCAATAGCCCTCCATTTCTGACTTGGCTCCATTGTATCTGAAGAATTCACTGGTCTTTTCAGAACCTCCCACCTTGAAGCCCCACATCTCCATATCGCCATTGTTGTAGACGGTCAGTTCAGCATCCTCCAGGCCTTTCTTGATAGCTTTCACACCATTCTCTCCAGCGTCCTCCAAATCTTCTTCATCACCCATCAGGAGATACTTGTATAGCTCTACCATAGCCGACAGGACGGGATGACCGCTGCAGACAATGTGGAACACACACTCGCCCAGCGTCATGAGCATACCATTCTGACAAGGCTCGCAATCGCTGAAATCCTCTTCAGACAATAACACGTCAGCCCAGTGGTCGATGGTGTCAAAGATATCGTTGGTTTCATTGTTTGGCTTCGGGGGAGTTGTGTCAGACGATCCTTTCCCCTTTCCACCGGAGTTGTTCCAGCCGAAGCCAAAGCCTCCTCCGCCGCCTCCCGTCCCATCACGCTTACAGCGCTTGATTCGGATGGGCTTCTCGTAGCGGTGCCACTGACGGTCGTAGCCACAATCCCAGAACCAGGTGGTTTCCTGGCTCACCCAACAATCGGGCCCTTCCTCCTCTTCTCCCTCTGCGGTCTCCTCTTCGCCACTCGCACCCTCGTACCTCGGCACCTTCGCAGCCTCTGTTGTCCTTGTCACCTTCACGGGAATGACGACACTTTGCTGCGGCAGAACCTCAAAGGGTCCTTCTTTGAGTGCCTCGAAGATGAAACCTTTTGCATGGGGAGTTGTCAGCGTTGTTTCCTGGGCGGTGATCAATCCCTTGTTGGTGAGCACCACATAATAAATCAGCGACTCATTGAGCGACAACTCGTCGGCTGGGATCTCGTCGGGCGCCTGCACCACGATGATTGGTTCGGGAACATTGGTCTCGTACGCTACTTCGGTCACAATGTTGTAGACATCCTCAACGGTCGTTTCCTCCACCTGCCAGTCCACGGAGATAGCATCATAGCTTAGGTTGACGGTCTTTCGCAGTTCTTTTCCTGGGTCAATCAAGATGGTACTTTGGTGGCTACTGTGTTTGTCGGCGGTGACAATCAGGTTGTAGTATCCCTCTGGCAACACCTTCTGGAAGATGCCTTGGCCATTGGTTGTTCCTTGTGTCACAACAGCTCCTGTGGACATATTTTTCACATAGACAATGGCATCAGCCACATGGGGAGCTTCGGCAGTATAATAAGTGTACTCGTCGCAGACATCGACGATGAGCGTACCATTCTGTTCCGACACGGGCGTAATGCTAAAGCCGACAGAGAGTCCTTTGCCATTGTCGCAATTCATCGCAATGTTTCCAGTGACGGGAACATTGAGTGGCATATCGTCGGAAGGCGTGAACCTCAACACGACCGTCGTGCTTTCTCCTGACTGCAGAGAAGCCATCTCCCTTGGAGTGGCGGTGTCCATCATTTTAGAATTAAAGAATTCAAAATTTAAAGAATTAAAGAATTCAGGCAGTGCGAGCAGAATCTTCCCCGTCGCGCCCTTTCCGATGTTCTTGATGGTGAATGGATAGTCGCGCGACTGCCCCTTGGTCATTGTCGTATGGATGCTCTGGATAGTGGCCACCAACTCACCCTTCTGCGAACGACAATAGTAATAGAGTCGCAAATCGAGTGTTTCCCCCTGCTGTGTCGTCACCTTCGCATCGATGATTTCCCACTCGTTTCCTTCCGTGGGTACTGTTCCGACAATCTGGCAAACAACATTGCTTTCCTGCCCAGCCTTGATTGTTGCAGGAATGTTCATGGTCACTTGACAGTCAGCCGGTTTCGACAACACTTGCACGGTTGCCCCTGTCAGGTTCTTGATTCCAGGATTGTAAAGTGGTATGGCGGTCGTGAATGTCTCTCCGACGGTCGTTTCACAGGTGATGGGATCGCCTGTGGCCCGTCGCAGTCCGTAGACATCGAAAGAGGCTTGCTCCGTGCGCAATCCCTCACCAGGACAACATGCTCCCACGATGAAATGACCAGCCTGCCGCTCATAAGGTGTGAAGGAGGCAGAGAAGTGACCATTGTCGTCTGTCTTTGCGGAAATCGTCTGCCGTGTTCCTTCGTTAAGGATGTAGATTTCCACCATCGTCTGCACACCTTTAGGTCCGATGGCGCTACCAGAGATATTGACCGTCTCACCTTTCTTATAGAGTGCTTTATCGGTACTGACCGTGGTGGTGAAGTTCGGCGCTATCGTGAGCGAGAGTTTCTCCGACATGTTGTTGACGCTGTTCAGCTCACTCACTTTGTTTTCGCTATTCACGACAGTCCAGATGCTGTATTCACCCGGTTTGTCGGGCAGTGCGATGGAGCGTATGACCGTCTCTGAGCCTCCCTCTGGAATATCCTCGTTGGTATAGGTTGACAGGGCTGTTTCTCCGTTCAACAGGACCTCAACCTTGACCGGAGCCTTGAGCGGGGCTATTCCCGTATTGCCGACTGTAACGTTCACCTCTACCGTATCGCCAGCTACGAAGGATGATTGTTCGCTGAAGGAGAATTGCCTGATGATGGCATCGGGCAATGTGCGGTCACTGACGGCTACCCAGCATGTCCCTTCGGTATGGCCATTGGCAGAGACGGTGAACGTAACAGTTCTCCCGTCGCCCTGAACATCGTTACGCTTGACGGTAAGCGGGACATCTACGGAAGATTTCCCTTTGGGTATTGTCGCTGTATGGTTGTAAGTCAGCATGTCGTCGCAGTCGCTGCTGATGGCGACAGACAAAGCCGAGGTGGTAGCGGTGTTACGAGAAATGGTCAGGAAGTTGCCGGTACTTCCCTCTTGCATCGTCCCTGTCGAGGGAACGACAGCGAGCGAAGGTCCGTCGTCGTCGAGCAGTCGGATGGTTTGTGAGACACTGCCTCGCGAAGAGCCACTGGCAGAGCACCCACATGAGGAGAGGTAGATGGCGGCTTTCACATTGATGTCCATTTCCCCATCTACGGTCGCGTTGTCCACAACTCCGATGCTGAACGCCACTTCTTCCATGCCTGCGGGCATGACAATGCGCTGCTTGCCATAGAACAAGCGGCCATTGCTGTCGTCGCTGAGATCGACCGTTATCTTGCTTTCTTGATGGTTTTGTTTCCGGATTTTGCCGTAGATGGCATTGATGCCAGCAGCTTCGCTTACTGCCAATGGAGTCAGCTCGAGCGAAATGTCAGGCAGATCGTTGTCTGCCAGCAGCAAGACACACTGCCCCTTTTCGTGACGAGTGGCCATAGCTGTGAAAGCGATGGAGAGGGTGTCTGTAACCTCATCGTTTTCTTTTGCTGTTATTTCCACACTGACGGACTTCTTTCCGGCAGGAATCGTTGCTGTAGAAGGAAACTGGAAACGCTCCGCCTGCTCACAGGCCAGCCTTATCTCCTGAGCCTGTCCGGAAGCTTTCGGCCGGGAAATGGTCAGCGTGCATGACTCTCCTTCTTCCAGGATGCTTTTCGAACTGTTCAACGAGAGTTGAGGCAGTTCGTTGTCTACCATGATGAGCGTATCGCGAACAGCGGAGTATTGTGCGCCTACAGCAGTGATGATGAAAAGCGAATCGTTGTCGAGCGACTGGTTGTCGGTAGCCCTCAGATAGAGGTAAGTGGCGGATTGCCCGCTCTTGATGGTGGCCGTTGCGGGAACTTGCAATCGGCTGTCGCCCTGCTTGCTGATGGTGAAGGTCTCCTCGTCGTTCCAACTTCCGCTTCGCATCAGTTTGTAAGTGATGGTACCGTTTGCCTCGTCATAGCGCCAGGGCATTTCAGTGAAAAGTTTTTTCTGTAGCTGGAACACCTGTTGACAGAAGGTAGTGTTATTGTCCTGGTATTCGGGAGTCTCCCCCGAGTCGCTGTTTGGCACAATCTTTACCATCAACTGAACATCACCTTCCATTCCTGGCAGCTGCGGCACGACGACCGTTTCCTGTCTGTTGACAGAGCCTCCCGACGGCAGCTTCACATCTTGATAGAAAGTGGCCAGCAGTTGGCTGCGTCCGTTCCCCACGAGCATCACATGCTCGCTCCATCCGCCTCGAGCCGCAGCATTGCCTTGATTCTTTACTGTATAGGAGAGAGGAAGTGAAGAGAGTGGGGTGAGAGGTGAGGGATGGGAGGATAGAAGTGAAGTGACGATAAAGTCGGGTGAAGGCTCTATCTTGAGTTGTCCGCAGCTATAGTCCGTGACAACATTCACCCCCGTCGAATCGCTGAGAATGACTTGTTGCATGCCGAAATCGTAGGCATGCTCTGCCAGAAAGTCTCGTCCCACATGAGCTTTCATGGTGAAGAGAATACCGCTGTTTCCTCTGACAGGCCTATTGTCAGGCGAGAAAACCATCACGCGATAACGGTTGCCGTTGAGCTTGATGTTCACTGCATGTCCGTCGCCACGGTTGCTCATGGTGCCAGAAGTCTCGTCGATGGTTACGCCTTGTGGAACAGTCAGTTCAAACTGTGCTGCCACGATGCTACTCGTGTTCTTCAGATAGACGGGCAGCGACACTGTCGTCTCGGGCAGGGCACTGATATCTGGCAGATAGATGATATTCTGCGCCATCAGTCCGGCTGGGGCTGCCAGAAGGCAGATATAGAGGAATAACCCTGTAAAGAGCGATATATGGTATTTCATTGACTTTTATTTAGAAGAAACAAACTTTTTGCCACGTTTGATGTAAACACCACGTGAGGGCGTGCTCACTTGGATGCCTTCCGGAGTATAATAGTGGTCATCGACCTCGGCATTCTGCATTTCGCTGATTCCAGTCGGTGTCGCGGAGTCGTCAGCCACAACGATGGGCTGTGCCTCTTTGTCGACCATCATCACCCTCAGCACTTCCGTTGACTCACCGTCGATGGTGGCCAAAACCGTCTCGCCAGCGGGTATCATCTTGCCACTGAGCGAATAATGGATGAAATGGACGTACCCTTCACCCTCACGACTGCTCAACAGGTAACCATCGCTGCGAGGAACCCACTGTATGTGCTGCCCGGCCTGCTTGCTGAGGACGATGTCGATGGCTGCTACGGGTTGCATGGTCGTCAGGATGAGTTTGCCATCGCGAATTGTCAGCCATGCAGATCCGTCTTCGCAGGAGCGGGGATAATCGCGGGTGCGGAGGTGCGGAGATGCGAGGGAAGGAGGCGAGAGGAGCAGGTTGACAAGCTGGACAATGTCGAGAACGTTGACGACATCGTCGGCCATGAGGTTGGCTGCGGTGAAGTTATAGACTCCCGTGAGATTGTCGTCCATGACGAAATTGACAGTGTGCTGCAGGTCGGCCACGTTGGTATCGTAATCGAAGTTGACGTCACCCGTGTTGAAGTCGACGACCATCTCCATCTGATGGCCCTGTCGGGTATCGATGGCCGTGACGCGCTGACCGCTCTGTTGACTGTAGACCGCTCGCCGACTGGCGGCAACCCGCCAATAGTCGTCCGATGCGTTCAATTGTGCACCCCATCCGTCGGTGTTACTCAGTCCGAGGCTGAGCTCATCGCTATAGGCTGGCTCTTGCCCATGCCTGTAGCAAACAATGCTTGGCACAGCATCTGCCCTTTCGCTATAGACCGAGCTCATGACAAGCGGACGGTCAAAGACCTGGTGATCGATATGCAGTTCAGTGATTGTCGCAGGCAAGGCGGGTGTCAGTTCGCTGAAATGATTGTAGCTGACATTGAGTTTCGTCAGCGCGGGACAGTCTTGCACAATCGTGGTCACATTGCCGCTGAGGGCGTTGTGCGAGAGGTCGAGTTCGCGCATTTGCGACAATTGCAACATGCCGTTTTGCATTTGACCACTGAGGTTGTTGTTGCTTAAGTGGATGGCTTTCACGTGGCTGTCGCGCATGAGCACGCCATAGAGCGAGTCGGTCTCTGCAGGCGTGTTGCCAAACTCCCATTGCTGCTTCCAAGCATTACCATCATGGTGTACATACCATGTTTTGAGCATATTCCATTCTGTCGCATTCATCGGCAGTTCGTTATCGACGATGGAGAGCTGCATCGTTCCGTTGTTGTGGCGTTGTGCCTCAACGGTGAAGGTCACGAGTGTGGGCTTGTTGTAGCGCTCGTCGTCGACAGTCTGTATGCTGACGGCCACGCTGTCTTTGCCGGCAGGTATCTTCACACGGGCAGGAATCCGGAAGCGGTCGGGCTGGTCGCAGCTCAGGTTGATGGTTGCGGCAGCCTGCGTCATGCGGTTGCGGCTGACGATGAGCGTGGCCTGTTCGCCTTCGGTGATGGTTGTCGGTGCGGGCATGGTGGCCATCTTGACAGCCAAGTCGGGAGTAACCCATTGGCTATAAACATAATCGAGCGTATAGTTGCCATTGGTGGCCATGTCGTGAAGCGCAATATAATACGTGGTGGAGTCGGCCGCTTCGAAACCTCCGAAGAGCGTTGTAGCTCCATCCTGAGCATGATACACCACATCGCCATTGGGTGTGAACACGTCAAGCATGCACTGCCTTGACGACCGCAGGGTGAGACTGTCGCCAGGATTCATGCTGATCTTGTACCAATGCACCTCGTCAGCGGCGGGCTTGTTGCGGGTGTGGTTAGGCTCGGAAAGTAGCTCTCCTATGGTTTCAACCTGCTGGCTCACCTCTGGATCAATATAGTCGCAGATGGTTTCGGTGCTGCGTCCCGCCTTGTTGTGGAACCGTAAGTGGAGCTGGTTTTTGGCAAACATCATTGCACGTTTGTCAGAGGTAATGCAGAAATGGAACGACTTGGTGCGCAATGGCTGCCGCCCGACATCGATTGTCTCGGTGAGTCGCAGTGGGTTGACAGGCGTCGAAAGACTTACCGACTGCATCTCCCCATCCAAATCGTTTACCCAAATGTCGTAAGCCGTGATGCCGTTGCCACCCTCAGGCACTTTCAGGAAGAACGCCGTATGCGTCTCTGTCTGAACACCCGTTCCGTCGCTCAGATAGTATGTCAGCTTGTGCAATCCTTCGCGCAGCGATGTCACGTCGAGGTCGATGTGGTAAGCGTTGCCTTCAGATGCCAATTGCGTGTTGGTCTGTCCACTATATAGTCCGTCGTCGACTGTCCACATCAACTGCAGCTGCCGATACTCACTGACGGTAGCCGTTCGGATGAACCATGCGTCGTAGGAAGAAGTCAGTTTGCCATCGGGCATCAGCACTTGCACCTGCAGTTTATGCAGTCCCTGCTTCACATCGTTGACATCCAAGGGCCAGTTGACGACACCCCCGGCAGCCGGCAACTCCTCACGCATGAACTCCTCGCCATCGATATGGCAGACACAGGTCAGATGGTCAATCAGGTTGAGGGCGGGCACTTTCACAAAAGGCCGCGATACCACCGCCGTGCGCCAATCGCCATCGGTTGTTTGCAGGTGGAGCGTATGGAATCCGTCGGAGAGCGTTGACACATCGATGCTGAACGATCCGGTCATCAGCGTCGACTGCGCCTGCTGCTCGTCGCCATCGAACCAATAGCGGCTTTGTCCCTGCGAGCTCAGCGTTCTGACAAAATATCGCTTCACAGGTACGCTGGCCCTTCCATCCTGACCGATGGCCTGGACGTGTAAGCTATGGAGTCCAGGCTGAAGCCCCTTCACATTGGCTTTGAAGTGGCGGGAGGAGGTGACGATGGCGCGTGCGTCGTCCTCGTCGAACCAGTATTTGATTTTCTGTCCCGACGCTGTCGTGCTGATGCCACAAAGCAAGAGCACGACACCTACGATACGAAGGATTCGTGTCATCTTAGTTGCTCACTTCTATGTCGATACTGAGTTTCCCGTCGGCAGTCGACTTGGGCGCCACAACGCAACGGGTGATGCGTGGGTTGGAGGTGGTGGGGTCGAAGGGGAACGAGCCGCCGTACATACCTACCTCAGTGCCGTCGGTGCCTTTGTATTTCTGCTTGGCGGCATCGGTCAGCTCATAGGTGACGTTGTCGGCATAGGTGCCTTTGAAGTTCTGGAACACCTCTTCCACGTCGTTGACCAGCGTGTTGGAAGTATTGGCGATGTTCTGGAACACGTTGATGCTGTCGTGTACGATGACGCAGTTGTTGGCTGTGTTGTTGGCGCTGTACAGCGCATTGTCTGTGCGCGTGGAGTAGATGATGCAGTTGTTGAAGGTAGAGTTTTGTGCCCGGCTTCCGTTCATGTCCCAGAGGACGCAATTCAGAAAGTCGAAGTTGGAGTTCATTCCATCATAAGACTCTCTGTCGTCAATCGCCCCAACGAAACAATTGATGAGCGAAACGCTGCTGTATCTGGCAATACGCAATAGGTCCTTGATATAGCAATGGAGGAAAGTGCCGTTTAGAATTCTTGAATGCCATTCACTAGAATTATAATAATTGTAGCATGTATATAAATTCTTGAACCTGCACTTCATGAATGTTGGATTTTTCAAAATTTTATAGCTCGAGATCTCGATATTGCCATTATGATAGATGCCTTCTATCTCCAGTCGCTCAGAAACTTCGTTGGGGATATTGATGCTGAAGTCGTTGACGATGACGGTAGCGGCATCTGTATTCTCGCCGACACCCATGCCGGCACCATGAATGCTGACGGCCTTCTCGATGTTCTTGGCTAGAAACTGCCCTGCAGAGAGGGTGATGACATCGCCGTGTGTGGCAGCATCAAGAGCTGCTTGATAGGCACTGGCCCCATAGAATGTCTGGATGGTGTCGTTGTGGTTGAGTGTCGCCAGGACGGAGCCTTGGGCTTTTGCTATTGTCGCAATGGCGATAAAAGCTACGAAGAAGAGGATGCTTTTTTTCATATTTCTGGAATGTTTGTTTTGATGGATGAAAATTTTTGCAAAGATAACGAAAAAGAAAGTAACCACAAAACAATTATCTGTTTTTCTGATAAAAAATCCCGAGCCTCAAGGGTGAGACTCGGGATGTTTTTCATTTAGAAACGTACGATGCTAAGATGAGCTTCTATAAGTCGAACATGTCGTGATGGCCGTGAACAGTGGCCATTTTGACAACTGGTATTTCGGCGCATAACAGTCTGACAGTGCGTTCTCATCCACATGTATGGTTACCGAAGAACCCGCCTCCAAATCCAATAATTCTACCCAATCGTTCCACAAGAAATGTATTGCAGAGCCATCTCTTGTGTAGCCGCCTGCGAGGGCTAACATGTTGCCATTGACCTGTACATCCCTGAGGTGATTGTGCCTGATCTTTCCATTGTCCTCATTGAAGAAGGTCTGCTTACCTGTTTCCTTATCCACAATGACCAACCCATGCTCTTCTGTGGCAAGATAGAGGTTGTTCTCATCACTTGCCATCCGCATAATAGGCCACACTTCATCTTCTGCCTTAGAAAAACTACACATCGTGCAGAATACAATGGTCAAGGCGTAATAAATTCTTGTATTCATAAAGTAAATTTTTAAATTACTTTATTTGTAAGAGGATGCAGGGCGTCAGTAGACGGGTGGCTATGTTGTTTGTCATGATAATAGTCTATTTCGACCGCAAAGATACACCTTTTCAGCGAGACGCGCAACTTTTTCACTTGTTTTTTCGCCTTTTGGCCGAGAAACACCGTTTTCCTAACAGAAGGACGGAAGGACAAAAAAGGGCCAGTGCTGCTCCTCTTACAGAGGAACACGCGAGCCCGACAGTTCACATACATCTCGCTTGTCGCCGATGAAGAAATGCTTCACATAGAGCGGATCTTCATCCTCGCTGCCAGACTTACTCGTCACCGTGTAGTGCGGTCCGACATAGAGGGTATAGCGCAGCATGTCCGACGGGACTGTGGCATCAGCACTGTTGGTATAAACAGCTTTACCGTGCGCTGGCTATTATCGTTATAGCGGAAGATAGTTAATATTGAATTCATATTCATCTCTATATAACAAAATACTGTTTAGGATGTTTATTCATTTGGGTAGAAGCTTTACTTTGGCAAATCCAATTGGTCGTTTTTTTACATCATCTTCAAACCCTATAAAATTGTAATTAATTGGCTTCCCGTATTTCATTACATGCCAATCATTTTCTACATCCATAGGTGTCGAGAAATTATAATAATTAGACAAACATTTTATACGATAAAATAATTGAGGGTCAAATCTGCCCATACGACCATTACCATCACACCATCGTTCACCCCAGTAATCAATGCATATCTTTAACGTGTCAAGGGTAATCATGAACCTTGAATCAAACATTGGAATAGTATCTTCTGTTGATAATGACAACAATTCCGACTTTATTGCATAATATTCTTCCAAAGTAATATATGTACTATCATTTATACTCCCACTTGAACATTTTTCCATATCATTAAAATCCATCATGACAGGAAACTCTCTACTCGCCAAATTTGTGAAAAAACTTACTTCTATATAGGGAGCGTTTACTTCCTCTTTATTTGCACAACAGGTAAGCATTAGGATGAAGGCTATGCAGACAAAAATGTTTCTATTCATAATTAGTTTTCTTTTCGGTAGTTATGGGGCTTTTTGTTTCATAGACTGTACCTGTATGATGATGCCTTACTGCCTCATGGTTTGCCTTAGCTGTTCTTCTCTCACTGCCCGTAATGACTCTGCGTTCTTCCGCATTGCCATATTGACTATCGTTCTTGCCTTGTCTCTGCCGATGGTCATGAGTATGTTCTAAATAATCTATCGCGTGGTCAAACTCATGCTCTAAACGGGTGGCAGGAGACTGACTGCCGTCCTTAAACTGAATGCCTTTACGAGACTCCCAATAAACCGTGGGTACATCATACTTATAAAATTCTGTGCCAAACTTATCAAATAGTTCTGCATTATCAACGTATATTTCATACTTCGGATTTTCGACAGCATTGCGAAGGTTTTCACCCCCACCTGTATATTTCAAATAATTATATGCTTGTATGAAATCCTTAATGAATTGGTTGCCTTTTGGCATTTTGGATTGCGTCCCATTAAAGCGGAATAATTGGTCATTTCCCCTGCTGTCTTTGTACCAGATAAGAACATCTTTGCCTGTTGGATCAATCAATCTCACAGGATTCCCCATGCAATACGCATAGCTACTGACATGTGGGTACTTCAGCTGCATGGGGTCTGGGCTGAGCCAGATACCGATGCGCGGGGCATAGTACCTTGCGCCATAGTAATAGTTACCCGTCTCTGCATCAAGTTCCTTGCCGGAGAAGAGGAAGTCGGAATGGTAGTACGAGCTATTCCGCTCGTCCTTGAACACCTCACCAGTAGGCAGGAACATCAGCTTCTCGGCAATCTGGCCATTGCTGTCCAACACCAGTCGCGTGCTGCCGAGGTGGTCGGTGCTGTAGTAATAGTCACGCTCCTCCTCGATGTCAGGATACACGTATCGCTGCTGATGGTTCTCATCAAAGCCCGTGGGAACCATCACAATGTCCTTGGCGTCCCGATGGTTCATAGGTCTGTAGGAATACCCTAATGAATCGTAGCAGGCTGCGATGGCCGCCTCCTGTGCCTGACGGAGCTGGGAGTAGCTGAAGCCTGAGGGCGAAATGCCATTGCCGGCATGAGATTCATTCTCAAAATTACCGATATAGGAAGAGTTCGCTCCCAACTTCGCCACATGAACGGCCACACGCTCGCTGCCGATGTAGACATGCTTGGTATAGCGTTCGCCGTCGCTCATCACGAAATAGGGGTTCGCATAGAGCGAGTAGTGCGATGCCTCCGTGCGAACCGCAGCTTCTGCACTATTGGTGTAAACGGCTTCATTTCCGCCATACTGCTTCAAGGCTCGCTGCCCTTCGCCGTCGTAGAGGTACGTCGATACATAGCCGTTTGAAGATGATGCGAGCAGGCAGTTCTTGTTATTATCATATAATGTGAGCATCTTCAGCATGCATTAAAAAATAGAGAGAAATGCACCATAATACCAATGATATGAAAATGTAGAAGATTAAGCCCCACCCCCTTCTTTTCCTTATCTTTTTGTTTTCATGAGCATATTTTCTCTTATACAATTCATATTTTTCTTCAGGAAATAGGAACCAGCCGATGGCAGTAGAAGCCATTGATATAAATAAAATAATATCATAAGTTTTTGAATCATATTTATATCCTATCAAATAGAACAACACATTCATTATAAATAACACATTAAGGCATATTATGGAACAGAATGTTTGGCAAGAAGCCTCACTTCCTCTTAAGAAATCATGGAAATCTTCATAGAACCAAGCTATCCTATAAGAATAATAGAAGAACAACTCTTTTAATTTACTCATTATTTGTTGAACCGTCATATCTTTCTTGTCATCATTTGTAAGGCAATACACCAGGTAATCCGATAATCCCATAATCCATTTGTCGTATTGCCTCTATTTTTGAGGCTTCTTTTCCGCCCAATGACCAATACAATGACAATGGATACCCGCCTGGGAGCATACCAATTCCTCCGTAAAGAGCATCAGAATAGTTTTCAATGCTCTCCTCAAATGAATTGGCTTTAAAACCTTTCTCGATAGAATTCGAGACAAAAACAGCGCTCATTATGTTATTTGCTTTACCTAATGCCTTTCCTACAGATGCTAACCTGGTTGTTTTCAAGAACCTATTACCTCTCCATCCATTTCTATATAGATGAGGATCAAAATAACCCTTGCTATTTAATAAGCGGAAGGTTGATTTGCTGGCTTTCAAAATATCAGATTCGATGCTCATAATGGATGTCCCAAATCCCGCAGCGTCAAAGCCCAGCAGTCCTATATATGATGAACCATTATCATATTTACCTTTAATTGTGAGATTATCTTTTAAGCCAAAGTCTCTTGTCATTGTAGCACCAGAAATATATGCACTATTGCCATATTCGTTTAAGGCGACAAACCATTTTCCACTCTGCCTGTCTTGATAGTATTGCGCATGATAGCTGCTTGCAGCCTTGGCAGCCTCTGCTTCTGTATCGTACAGCCCCATCAGATCAATTCTGTTCAATGGATTGTTATGGCAGAATGAATAGCTGCTGACTCCCGGGTACTTCAGCTGCATGGGGTCTGGGCTGAGCCAGATGCCTAACCTCGGGGCGAGGTAGCGTGCGCCAAAGTAGTAGTTGCCCGTCTCGGCGTCAAGCTCCTTGCCGGAGAAGAGGAAGTCGGAGTGGTAGTCCGATGTGTTCTGATCATCCATGAATACCTCTCCCGTAGGCAGGAACATCAGCCGCTCGGTGACATGTGAATGATGGTTTGTTCTCTCCATAGCGTTACTCATGGGTATGCGGTTGCAAAGTTACGAACTATTTCCATTCCCTCCAAGCTTTTCCGCGATTATTTTCAGGGGTGGTTACATTGTTAATTTTTCCTGCATCCCTTTGTTTATGGGGCTTGCAGGCATGAAAGCGCAGGATTGATGACGGCAAAATATAACCAAGATTATATATGATTCAACAACCGACATTGTATTCCAGACACTTAGTGCGTCCGAGGTACATAGTCGGTACAAGAGCACTGTGATTTGCCTTTTAGAAGGACTAATCTTTCAGGCAACCTAATGGTATAATCTTGACTCCATCCAGACGGGTGTATGCCATCTGACCACCCGTAAGTATTATCAACAGATCTGGTTCACGGATGGGCATCTGCTTCTCTTTCTCATTATGCTCACGGATAAGTCTCTTCAATTCCAAGAGATGGCTTGCACCTTCCTCTATCTCGTTGCTTCCTAATTTACACTCTACCAAAGCATAGCGCCCATCTTCAAGATGCAATACGAAATCGGCTTCCAGACCATATCGATCATGATAATAAGACACATGACTATATAACCCTTGTGTATAGGCTTTCATGTCACGCACACACATCTGCTCGAAAATAAATCCGAATGTTTTCAGTTGTGTGGTCAATGCTTCTGGTGTCAGTCCAAGAAGAGCCACAGCTATTGACGGGTCGCAGAATCCGCGTTTTGGTGAACTTCGGATAACAGTTTTACTGCGTATCGCCGGGCACCAAGCATCGATGTCTTGAATGACAAACAGACGTTCAAGAGCGTTCACATAATCATTGAACGTGTCAATGCTGCATTCTATTTCTTCAGATGACACCACATCGGCAAGCATGGTGGTCTTTTTGGCAAGTGATGAAATGTTACGTGCATACGACCGCAGTATCATCATGGCAAGTTTCTCATTGCGACGTTTGCCATCTATTCGGGAAATATCTTCGCTACAAACGGTGCGGACATAGTTGCGGGCTATCAACAACTTGGCTTTTTCCGAACGTGCCATGAGGAATCCTGGCCATCCTCCACGGCATGCAGCAAAAATCAAGTCCTCAATGCTCATCTTTGAATGACATCCGTCTATGTCGTAATTGGGATTGTCGAACAACTCCAACAGGGACACTTCGCCTGTTGATTCTCTCGATTCCCAAAGGCTCATGGGCAACATGTTCATTTTGGCAATGCGACCATTTCCCGAATGATGAATCTGCGACTTGTCAACGGCATTAGATCCTGTGAGGATGAATTGTCCCGGTTGGCCGCGTTTGTCAACCATCGTGCGGACAGCATCCCATAGGACAGGGGCATCCTGCCATTCGTCAATCAATCTTGGAGTGTCGCCGCGAAGCAACAAAGAAGGCTTAGACATTGCAGTAGCTAAGTATTCATCACGCATGTCCGTGTCTTGCATCCTAATGGCACTTTGGGCAGCCTGTTCGGCAGTAGTCGTCTTACCACACCATTTCGGACCTTCTATCAATACGGCACCAAAGGCATCAAGAAGGTCTTGAAGCATGATGTCTGCTGTTCTGCTGAGATATTCCATATATTTGTTCTTTAATCTGGCTGCAAAGATAATGCAAATATTTGGATTGCACAAGAAAATCTTAGTTTTTGAGGTATTTCATTCGGTGTTTTTGATGTATTTTAATCTGTTTGTTTGATAATTCTCATTCCCTAACATGAAACGTTACCACTTGCCCGTGGGAGCCTTGGGGTTGCGCTTGTTCGTGAGGTTCAGCACCAGGCCAGCGTTCAGGAAGGTGATGTCATAGCTCGCCGAGGCATAGATGCCCAGCGAAGAAGTAAACATGTATGTGGCACCGCCTTCCACGCCGTAGACATACGTTTTCTTCCTGTCTGTGCTATAGTCCGAAAGACTGCCGAGGCGAATACCGAAATAGGCACGGGCGAAGAGGTCCAGACGGGCTGCAGGCGTGTAGTGATAGGAGACGAGCGGACCAAAGCCCAGCCAATGGTTAGACGCCGTGCGCTCTTGAGTCTCGCTCACCTCATTGCCTTCCTCGTCGGTACTGAGCCACAGCGTCTCAGTGTACTTGCGCTTAAAGCCACCGTATTTGACAAAACAGCCATAGCCGAAGGCACCGAAACGCTCCGTTTCCTTCCAACAGCTCTCGCTGAAGAGCGAGATAGTGGGCATGCTCAGACTTTCATGCTCGCTGAACCAGCTACCGTTCTCCATGAAACCGGCACCCAGACTGAAGACCTTCGTTCCATTGCGGAACACGATGTCGTAGTCGCTCTTGCCCAAAGATTCCTGTGCTGACGACTCCATGACGACAGCCATCATGGCAACCACGCAGGCCGCCTTGCAAAACAACTTCTTCATGATATATAACATTTTAAGTGATTACTGTTCCGATAGAATGCTGTCCAGCACCTGCAGCATCGACTCCGGATTGTCGGCTGCCGCATGGCGGTCGAAATCGTCGCTGTCGAAAAACGCCTGCATCGCAGGGAACGAGACGAAGGGCTGGCGCAGAAATCTCTTCCGCTTCGGAGTCATCATGTCGGTGTAATAGATGCGCACGAAGTCTTCGCCCACCAACTTGTAGTAGAAGCGGAACACCTCATAGACAATCGTCTGACGACCAGTAAACGTAGAGAAGCGGCAAGTGCCGATATATCCTTTCACCCGTCGGCCGTCATAACTCTCGCGCATCATGACAGGCACGGGACTGTAAGCCTCATACGCCCCGCTGTCGTTCTTACTGATGAACTCCGGGCGCCACACAATCTCACGTGGGTCCTCCTCGGAAGGAGGATATACCAGTTTCTCGATGTCCTCGGAGTTATACGTCTTGAACTTCCCTCTCGGCGTGGCTCCTATGCCCACGCTTGTCGCCTCGAAATTGAGGCTCGTGCGGATGAAGCCGTCCACTATCGAGCCGTCGCGCAGATATAGCTGCACGTGGTAGCTTGTATCGTCTTTCTTCTGTTTCCTGTCGGCCGAGGCTGTCCCCGCGAGGATGAACAGCACCGCGGCCAACAAAGAAAACCGAAGCATAAAGTCTTTCCTCATATCCATTTTCTTGTGTCACGATTCTTTAAGCATCCACTTCCCGATACTCTATTTCACCATAACCTTACGTCGGCTGCCGTCGCTCATCACCACGATGTTCAGCCCGCGCTTATGGCTACCAGCCTTAAATCCGTCTACCGTATAGCGGGCCTCCTCCACGACAGAGCCTTCCGATATTGTCTGCTGGTCTACCCCTGTGGGATCCATCTCGCGGATATTCTTGAATTTGTTCCATACCGGCGTAGCCCTATAGATGTCGGCGCAGCCATAGGGAACATAGAGTATGGTTTTTTCATAACAATAGTCACAGTCATCTGATTCATAGTCGAGAGGGAAACATGCAAACACTGTTTCGCTAATGGGAAAGGGTGTCCGGATTTGTGAAAAGATTGATTTCAAACTACCTAATTGCTGAAAGGCATACTCGTCGATTTTAATTAAGCTATATGGCAGTTCCAAGACGGCAAGAGACGGGCACCACTCAAATGCACCTCCTCCTATGTATTTTAGATGATTTGGCATATGCACATAAGATAGTTTGCTACAATTTGCAAAGGCGGCAGTCTCAATAGAATCTACTTGATTAGGAATTTGGATGGAAATGAGTTTTTCACATTCCATGAATGTCCCATATTGAATTTTTCTGATTAATGGAGGCAATGTTATTTCTTCAAGTCCACTCGCACAAAAAGCGTTACAACCAATATGTTCAACCGATTTTGGTAATGAAATAGAGTGTAGAGAATAACACTTTGAAAACATATTATCGCCAATCCTACGAATGCCATCGGGAATATTGACATTTTTCAGATTATGACAGTCAGAAAACAAAGAAGCTCCTAAATCCTTCACATTGTTTGGTATGTTGATGGTTTCAAGGCTTGTACAGCCATAAAAGGCCCCCCAACAAATTTCCTGTAAATTGTCTGGTAAACTTACATTCGTCAGTTGTTTGCAGTTTCCGAATGTACTACTCTCTATTTTGGATATACCATCAGGAACCACAATGGAGGCAATGGCAGTGTTACAAAAAGAAGAATCGCCCATACCCTCTAAACCACGTGGCAATACAATGGAAGAAATGTTTATACAGTCCTTGAAAGCAGCATTACCAATTGTTTTTATACTCTCGGGTAAATCGATATCTTTCAAACTGGTACAATTGTAGAATGCACCATCTTCTATTGCCTCAATATTGCTTGGAATCTTCATAGTGACCATTTGGCTGTCGTTTAAAAAAGCCCAACAGCCTATCCGTTTGATGCTTTCTGGTAGAAAGACTTTCAGTAAGCCTTCACAATAACAGAATGCATAGCCACCTATGGCCGTCACATGATACCCTTCAACATATTCAGGAATAGTGACAAAACCTCTTGTCTTAGGATGAATTGCCAACCAATCGTAGAATGTCCATTCATTATCATATTCAGGTCGCTGGACGAATGTACCAACCTGAACCTCGTTTTCTCCTGTTATCATATACGTGACTCTCACACCTTCTTCCGTCAGTGCATCAAATGTGTCACCAACTTCTGCATTTGAGGTAACAGCCAACAAACACAGGTTCATAATTACCAACAGTCTATAGATTTCCTTCATGGCTTTTTTAGTTATTTCGTTATTACTTTTTTGACTCTTCCATCTTTCATTTTCAAAACTCTGATACCTTTTACGCATGGAGCAGACAGAACACCCGATAAGTCATAATGAGTTGATTCAGATGACACTCCCGTATCAGTAACACTCTTTATTCCCATGCCTTCCATCTCAACGATGTGCTTGAATTGTTTCCAGCCATCTGTTGACTGGTAATTATCTATACTGCCTTTAGGAACATAAAGCGTGGCATCTTCATAATGATTCTGATGATTCCAAGAAGAGAAATCAAAAACAGACACATCTAAAGGTGCAGGATTTGAATTATATGAGTAAATATCTTTTATACCTTTGCAATCCCAAAATGTTCCCACGCCATATTCCTTGACACTTGTAGGTATTATAACGCATTCCAAACTGTTGCAATCAGAAAATGCCCCTTTCCCTATTGATTTCAAAGATTCGGGCAACCTTACCGATTTAAGGCTGCCACATACTCTAAAGGCCCCCGCTCCGATATATGAAACACTATTTGGCAGATTAAGATCGCCCTGAAGGTTTGTGCTTATGAATGCCTGGGCTCTTATTTCTCTTAATTGTGAGTTTTCCGCAAAAGTAATCGTGGAAAGTTTTGAATGCCAAAAAGCATACGTACCAATGGCTACAACACTTGCTGGTATGTCAATACTCTCTATCATAGACCCCCAAAAGCAAGCTTCCTCAAGTGATTCCACACCCTCTGGAATTGTTAGGTGGTTGAGGTTTAGACAATCTTTAAATGCAGTAGCACCAATATGCTTTACACCATTGGGAATAAAGGAGTTGTCACATCCTTTCATTAACGTTCCATCTTCCTTCCGAATGAGAGCATTGCAATTATCACGTGAGTCGTAAAAGAGATTGTCCTCATCTACAACAATGGATTTCAAGGCGTAACAATTACTGAAAGGAAATCCTCCTATATACTCTACCGATTTAGGAATAAATATACTCTCCAAAGCTTCACAATACATGAATATGTCATCTTCCAATATTGTGACACTTTCGGGTATTGTGACTGATTTTATATCATTGTTTGGACTCAAAAAATTACCTCCAATCATCGTTACTTTGTAACCATTAACTTCTGAAGGTATAGTTAGGTGGTCTTTTGAATAACAGTATTGCCCTGTCTGTGGATCCTCTTGTTTGAAAACATATTCAAGCTCTACGCAATTTTCTGAGATTATGACATATTGCATTTCTATGCCGTCTTCGTTCACGGCCGTGAAAATTTCGCCAACTTCTGCCTGCAATGACAATGGCATCAGCAGGCTTATACACATTGTGATGAATACCTTTTTCATGATGTTTGATTTTGATAGTCCAGTAATTCGGTTCATATTTCGAGTGCAAAGATAATGGTTAATATTGAAACACCAAAGAAAATGGCGATAAAAATATGTTTTTTTTTTTTTGTTAACATCCTGTTGTCCAGCCAATATAGCTGTTTCCTTCGGCATCGTATCTACATATATCATATACACCGCTGCCGTAGAACGTGAGATTGTACACCGCGCCATTTATTACCAAGGGATAGTTCTTATTTAAGACAACCACATCAATTGCAGTTGTCTCAATAGACTGCGCCATTGAAACTTGTGGAAGAATTCCCAAAATCGCTGACAAGACAATTGTTCTTTCCATGTTTGAAACCAATTTGCAAAACTTTTTCCGTGCAAAAATATCCATAAAAAAAAGAAATACCAAGAAATAATTCAATTATCTTTTTGATGCGTCTCATATACAATAATCCTTGGAAATCCCTTTGTTTAAAGGATTTTCCAAGGATTATTACATATCGTTTATGTTATTCAAATGAGACGTTTCACTCTGCATGAGAGCCCTTCTTCAAGCACTTTTTCATCCGATTGCGATAGTTTCTCACAGAAGAACTTTCGATATTCAGCAACATACAGACATCCTTATTGCTGAATCCTTCATCAATCAGTATCAGGTAGAAAACATAACGAAGTGTCAAAGTCTCATACATTCTTGTCAAATCGTAATATCGCTCTGGATAAGTGAAAGCAAAAAAATCAACGAAGTCTTGCTCATCCTCAGAGGAAAAGTGTGGATACTGTTTTGTAGAGATAATCTGCTGGTACACTTGCTTTCCATGTCCCAAACGTGCAAACAAATCGTTTTGCTGATTCCTGATTTGTTTCCTTAAGTCGGTGATCTCGTGTTCGTATGTTTCTTTCTTTAATTCCAATATACCGATATGAGAACTGTGCCTTTCCAACTGTTGCTGGAAATCCTCCAAATGCTGAAGGCCTTCTTCTATGATTATGTCTTGATGTGCGATTCTCCCATGCAGTTCTTCTATTTCCTCCTTCGACTGTTTATTCTCGGTTTCCATACGTATGACCTTGGCCTGAAGCTCTCGCTTTTTGGCAATCCCTTCGTTAATGGAACGTATGTTTTCTTCAATGATGGTATGCAGACGTCTGTTCTTTAGCACGAAGTAAGAACTCATTAATAGCCAAACGACAAGCAATAGAGTGATGATACTGACAAAGATGGTAGTTCTGTAGGCCATTCTTTTCTCAACGGAAACTTTGTCGTATTTCTTCTGTATCTCTGCCAGACGACTGGTGAGAATACTGTTCTTATAGAGATATTCTACGCTATCTCTCTTTTTTAAGTTTTCCAACGCCTTTTGGTATTGGTTGCTTTGGGCATAAATGTCTGACAGGTATTGGTAGGCATCTATGGAAAACTCATTTTGATTGAATAAAATTGCTTTATTAAGATTCACCACTGCACTGTCATTCTGCCCTTGTTTCATAGCAATCATTCCAAGCATTAGAAGGATATTAGCCTTCGGCTTAATGGACAATGCATGGTTAAGAAGATTCTTTGCCTCAGCATACTGTCCTCTTTTGATATAGTCACCTGCCAAATTCGACAACACGAAGACCTTAGAGGTATCATTAATCTCATCGATATACTCCATATTCTTTTTTTGAATCCAAAGCGCACTATCATGATACCCCAGCTTTGTATAAGTGCAAGAAAGGCAATCGTATGCCAATGACACTACTTCGACATCATCAAGTTTTCTGGAACTATCCAGGAATTTTCTGAAATAGATGAGGGCATCATCATAATTGCGAGAGTCATAGTTTGCATTACCAAGATTCTCATAAATTTTATTCTTTAGCAGTTCTTGCTCTGGCAAGCGTATCCTTCCGTTCCCGAGCGCATCACTGCCTTGCTCGGCAAGTTCCTCGGCCTGCTTTAGCAGGAGGGTGGCTTCTTCTTTCTTGCCAAGTTCGTAGAGGACGACGGCCTTGTAGTAGAGGGAGGCACCCAAGGCCCCTCTCTTATCCCTCAAAAAGGGTGAAGATTGGATACCATTGTGGGAAGCAGAGTAGTATGCAATGCTGCGGTTGATGAACGTGGTGTCTACAGGCTGGTAGAGCTTATAACGGGCGGCGGTGAGGAGCAGGCCGTAGTGAGCCTGCTCCTTTTCGGACAGGCGGTCGTAGTCGATGCTTTCCAACAGGTGCAGTACGGAGTCGGGGCGTTGTTCTATCAGGGAGTCGATGGCTCCACCCATCCTCCCCAAGGGGGAGGGATCGTTGCAGGCCTGCAGGAGTGCCAGCAGGGTGAGCAGAAAGGTGTATGTCTGAATCGTTCTTTTCATGATATCGCGCTATTCGCCTGTAAAGATACGACTTTTCTGTGATATGCACAAGTTTATTCAAGAAAAACCCTTCTTGTGTACAAATAAAAAGGCCTCTGGAGTATCGCACACTCCAGAAGCCTTTATGCTTCATCAAAGACGAAGGAAATGGTTACTTCAGCTTCTCGTACTTGTACTTCGATGTGCAACCGAGCTGCTCCTCGATGCGGATGAGCTGGTTGTACTTGGCCATACGGTCGGTACGCGAGAGCGAACCCGTCTTGATCTGGCCGCTGTTGGTAGCCACGGCGATGTCGGCGATGGTGGTGTCCTCCGTCTCGCCCGAGCGGTGGGAGGTGACGGTGGTGTAGCCGTGACGGTGAGCCATCTCGATGGCGTCGAGTGTCTCG
This sequence comes from uncultured Prevotellaceae bacterium, assembly GCA_902801375.1. Lineage (GTDB taxonomy): Bacteria > Bacteroidota > Bacteroidia > Bacteroidales > Bacteroidaceae > Prevotella. The sequence goes on from CADCIB010000003.1 coordinate 76,644, forward strand.
GTGAGCGAACCAATCTGGTTCACCTTGATGAGGATAGAGTTGCCGGCACCCATCTTGATGCCCTTCTCGAGGAACTTCACGTTGGTGACGAAGAGGTCGTCGCCCACGAGCTGGCACTTGTTGCCTACGCGCTCGGTCAGCTTCACCCAGTTCTCCCAGTCGTTCTCGTCGAGTCCGTCCTCGATAGAGTAGATGGGATACTTGTTGATGAGCTCTTCGAGGTAGTCGATCTGCTCCTCGGCACTGAGCTTCTTGCCGTTGGGATCCTTCTTCTTGCCGTTCTTCAGCTGGCGATAGTCGTAGAACCACTTGCCATCCTCGCATACTGCAAACTCCGAAGCGGCGCAGTCCATAGCGATGCGGATGTCCTTGCCCGGCTCATAGCCGGCGGCCTTGATAGCCTCGACGATGGTGTCGAGAGCATCCTCTGTGCCGTTGAAAGCGGGAGCGAAACCACCCTCGTCGCCGACAGCTGTGGAGAGACCACGAGCCTTCAGCAGCTTGGCCAAGTTGTGGAACACCTCAGCGCCCATGCGGACAGCCTCACGGATGCTGGTGGCACCGACGGGACCAATCATGAACTCCTGAAAAGCGATGGGAGCATCAGAGTGAGCACCACCGTTCACAATGTTCATCATCGGCAGAGGCATGGTGTAGGAGTTGCAGCCACCGATATAGCGGTAGAGCGGCATGCACAGAGCGTTGGCAGCAGCCTTAGCAGCAGCGAGCGACACGCCGAGCACGGCATTAGCGCCAAGCTTCGACTTGGTGGGAGTGCCATCGAGCTCAATCATCTTCATATCCAGTGCGCGCTGGTCGAACACGCAGTCGCCTTTCAGAGCCGGAGCAATGATGGTGTTGACATTCTCAACAGCCTTCAGCACACCCTTGCCGAGATAGCGACCCTTGTCGCCGTCGCGAAGCTCCAGGGCTTCGTTCTCGCCAGTCGATGCGCCAGAGGGCACAGCGGCGCGACCCATCACGCCGTTTTCCAAGGTTACTTCTACTTCCACAGTGGGGTTTCCTCTTGAGTCGAGGATTTCTCTTGCATGAATCTTTTCAATCTTCATATTACCTTACTAAATGATTAAAATATACCTATTTGGTTCTTCTACGTTGCAAAATTACTGAATAATGTTGACTTTCAGTGCAGTAAGCGTTTGGAATTTTACTGGTTTAACAATATTTATATTATCATTCCTTTGTGCGGGCAAGCAACTCATGCACGGTGGAACACACTTCACGGTTGTCGGTAAGCATGTTCCAGACGCCATCCTCAGAGAGCACGCCACGCTTTAAATCGGCGGGCAGACGTCCTGCCTCATCGTCGGCGAGGTCATGTTTCCACTCATCGCTGCCATAATATGCTTCAAGGATAGCGATATCTTCCTGCACCTCGATATATTTATCGAGTGCCGCTGCCATTTCCATCACAGCCACCGAAGCCCGTTCGAGCCGCTGTTCCATCTGTCGGATTCTGTCTGCCTGTTCCATAATCTTATACTTTTGCTGATTTCTTACGCCATATACTACTCATCTCCTCCAAAGACTTGCCCTTGGTCTCAGGCACCAATCGCCACACGAAGAAGGCGGCCACCACGCAGAATACGCCATAGAGACCGTAGGTGAACCAATGGCCAAAGTCGGGGTCGCCGGCTGTCTTCATGTTGAACATGGGAACGAACGAAGTTGAGACAATCCAGTTGAAGATCCATTGGAAGGCCACGGCGATGGCTACAGCTTTGCTTCGGATGGTGTTGGGGAATATCTCTGCAATGAGCACCCAGCAGATGGGTCCCCACGAGAACATAAACGAGGCTGAGTAGACCATGATGCTGAGCATGCAGACAAGGTTCAGCGCGTCGTTGCCAAAGGTCAGCGCCACGCCGAAGGCTCCGATAGCCATGCCGATGGAGCCCCAGATGAGCAGTGGTCTGCGTCCGAGTTTCTCCACGGTGAAGATGGCCACGAGCGTGAACAGGATGTTCACCGTGCCCATGATGACGGTCTGCACCATCGGGCTTTCCATGCCCATGTCGTGGAAGATGCGCGGTGCGTAGTAGAGCACGGCATTGATGCCTACTACCTGTTGGAACACACTGAGCATGATGCCAATGAAGATGACCAGCACGCCATAGGTGAACAGCGGCTCCGTACGCACGGTGATGGTCTCCTTGATTTCCGGCAGAATGATGTCGGCACGCCAATTGCCGTTGATTTTCGAGAGTACGTCGTAGGCCTTCTTGTCTTGTCCAATCATCACCAGGTAGCGCGGTGTCTCTGGCACGAAGCAGATGAGGAAGGCGAAGAGTCCGGCAGGAATGGCCTCCGATCCGAACATATAGCGCCAACCAGTATGGATGGTCCAAGGGTCGCTGCCGCTGGCCACGGCATTCACGCCCTGTCCGATAGACTCGATGATGGGGTTGGTGTGCTCGCCAAGGATGAGGAAATTCACGAAATAGACCACCAACTGACCGAAGATGATAGCGAACTGGTTCCACGACACCAACATGCCACGCTTTTTCATCGGTGCCACCTCGCCGATATACATCGGGCAGATGGCCGAGGCCAGTCCCACGCCCATGCCACCGATGACACGATAGACATTGAAGGCAATGAGCAGGCTGAACGAGGGCTGTCCCTTCTCGAAGAACAGGAACTCGGGCGACATGCTGCCCAGGGCTGACACGAAGAAGAGCACGCCCGCCAAGATCAGCGAACGTTTACGCCCTAACCGCAAGGCCAATATACCGCTGAGGGCTGAGCCGATGATGCAGCCGATAAGTGCACTGGCACAGGTGAATCCGTGCCAAGCATCAGTGTAGGTGAAGTCGTTGGCTCCGATAAAAAACGCCTGGAGACCCTTCTCGGCTCCAGAGATGACGGCGGTGTCGTATCCGAAGAGCAGTCCGCCCAAAACGGCCACCATCACAATTCTGAAGAGGTAGCCCTTGCTTCCATTGTCCGTATTCATAGAATGATGATATCAATTTGGTTGCAAAATTAATAAAAAAAGCTGAGATACTCAACAAAAAGTAAACTTTTTCTCATACCTTTTTTCATTTGCCATCAAAGCGGTTAAAACCAGAGGCAAGTCGCAACAGGAACAAATAAAGGTAACATATATTACCCCAAAAAAGGAGAGTGCCATTCAAGCACTCTCCTTCATTTATGATCGTCAGACGATTACTCGTAGAAACCTGTGTAGCGCTGACCCGAGAAACGGTAGATTAAACCGTTGTCATCGTCGCTAAACTTGATGTCGAACACGATACTGTCGTTCGGCATGCCGTGCAGGTTCTTGGCCTGGCCTTCGAGGACCTTACCGTTGGTCACCACTGCGGTGCCAGTTCCAGCTGCATCATAGTCTTTCGATGCGCAGCTGAATGTGCGGGCAGCGTAGTTCACGTCGACCTTCATCTTGAAAGCCCAGAAGTTTTGCATGTCGTCGAGCCACATCTCGTTGTCAACATTGGCAGCAGTGTTGTAGGTCATCACTTGGATAACACCAATGCCGTAGGGATCCTCGTAGAGGATGTTGCCGCTCTCGTCGACCGCATCAACCGTAACATCCCATACACCGGCCATCTTTTCCACATTCGTTCCGCCTGGCTCTTCATCAGTCTCAGGGTCGCAACCGGTGAAACCGAAGGAGAACAGCAGGGCCGTCATCAGTAATGAAATATATTTCTTCATAATGTTCCGATTAATTTAATGTTAAAACTACGTTGAAATCCATTCCGGCATACACACAATCGTAAGAGATGGTGTTGGCTTCAGGGTCGTAGACACCGCCCGTGAAGTCGTCGTAGGCGTCGCCCCAACCAGGAACAAATCCGCCACCGGCGAGATCAACAGTGTTATCTTCGTTCACCTGCAGGAAGCCTTCCATAGCATAGTTGCTGCCGTAGCCTGCACGCAGGTAGTAGTAACCGCCGAGAAGGTCTTCGGTCCAGTACTTGCCATTGCCATCGGTGAGCATGAAGAGGTCATAGCCTGACCAAGCCACCTGAGCCTTCGGTGTGCCGTCGCCATTCCATGTCTGACGGTAGGAACCTTCGCTGACCGTTCCCGTGACGGGCTTTCCTACATATACATAGCGATAAGCCTCAGCTGCGAAACCATCTGCATTGACGGCCTTATAGGTAATCACATAAGGACCGATTTCGCTGGTGTTCACGGGGTTGTCGACAATCACCTTGCTGGAAACATCCTCGCCTGCCAGCTCAGCAGTGCAACCTGGGTCGACAAAGTCGGAGTTGGCGTCTACATACATCACCTGGTCGCCATTGAGCGTCAGCACGATGTAGTTGGTCACGCGGGTGTCGGTGAGCTGGTCTTCGTCGTCATTGCACGATGTGAAGCCCAAGGCTGCCGTGCAAAGCATCAATCCATATACAAATATCTTTTTCATATCTGATAATCTTTATTTGGGTTGGACAACTTATTTGACATCCCAGAACACCTTGTCGCTGATCTTGCGAGCCGTGCTGGGTGTGTTCACATTATACTTACGAGAGTCGCTCGAGTAAGGAATACTCATGGCGATGTTGCCGTTTCCAAGCTGGTTGGTGGTCGGGTTGATCAGGTCGCCAGGGTTGTAGAGGGCAACGTTCTTGCTGATGTCAAGTCCCGAGTGAGATGACAGGGCAGGTACGTCGGTACGACGAATCTCTGACCAAGCCTCCATGTGGTCGCGCATGAACAGGGCAGCCCACTTCTGCATGTAGATGAGCTTCAGCTTGTCAGCTGCAGATGCCTGTGCATCCCAGCTGGCAATGTTGCCCAAGAACTCGCTCACACCGTCTGTTCCACGAGAAGCGAAGTCGGCAGCGACACCAGCCTCGAAGGCTGTCTTGGCAGCAGCTTCGTTGTTGTTGAAGCGCAGCTGAACCTCAGCGATGAGGAACTGCAGTTCGCTCTGAGTGAACAGGAAGACGGGCAGAGCATGTGTGGGCGCATAGTCGATGGCACTCACGTCCTGGTTCTTATATGAGCTTCCGTAGACAGCGTTCGACTGCTTGGCGCCGGGGAACTGACCTACATACGAACCGTCGCTGGTGCGAGGCTTGATGGCGTAAGAGATACGCGGGTCGTTGGTGCTCAGCATGTACGACACAATAGGATAGGCAGCACAGTGGTTGTTGGTGAGCTGGAACACACCGTGGTACCACGGGTTGAACTGTCCTTCCTGATCGGAATAAACACTCCAAGCTACGTCGTCAGAGAAGAAGTTGTTGGCACTGACCAGAGCCTGAGCCTTCGAGGTGTAGGAAGAGGCATCCACATTGCCATCAATCAGACGCAGGTACATGCGCAGACGGAGGGCATTGGCGAAGCCGCGCCATTCGTTGAGGTTCTTCTGGAGCAGCGGATCGGTCATCGTGATGATGTCCTCGCCGTTGAGAGCAGCTTCAGCAGCATCGAGCTCAGCCAGCACACCCTCATAGACCGTCTTACCGTCGTCGTACTTCGGAGCGGAGATAGAGGTCTGAAGGGCCTCTGAGTAAGGAGTCTCACTGGTGTTGTCGACCAGCAACTGGAAGGCCAGCGTGCGCATCACCTGACAAGCAAAGAGGTCGGCGGTGTTGGTGGTCTTCGTCTTGATATCCTCGATGTCCTGAAGGGCACCGGCATAGATGACGCGATAGCAGCGGTTGAAGAGGTCTTTCGACTCGTCGATGTTCAGCTCAGCCAGGTCGTTATACTGGTTGGCTTCAGGCATCTGGTCGAAATACTGTGCGAAGAAGCCACCATAGTTGAACATCTGGTCGCCCGTAGCGTCAGCAATGGCATTGATGACAGCGGGGAACTCCAGGTCGCTGGTAATCTCACCACTTGAGGGATAGTTCGGGTCTTCATTGATGTCCAGGTCACAACTGGAAAGCATCATCAGTCCCGCAGCGGCAAATAAAAATATCTTTTTCATACTGTTGCTTCCTTTCTTTTAGAATTTGATATTAACGTTGAAACCGAACTTGCGCGAGCTGGGGTTAGCCGAGTATTCACCGAAGTTACCAGTCAGGTCGTTACCGAATGAAGAGGATTCGGGATCGACGAAGGTATTGCTCGACGGTGTCCAGAGCAGCAGGTTGTTGCCGAATACAGAGACACGCACGCCGGTGAGGAAGGTCTTGGCAAGCCACTTCGAAGGCAGGTCCCAACCGAGCACCACCTGGCGCAGCTTCACATACGACTTGTCGATGAGCGAGAAGGCACCCATGTCCAATTCACCGTTATTCCAGTAATTGTAGATGTTCTTGGCGTTCAGGGCGATGTTATTCTCCGAATAAGTGCCGTCGCCGTTGTCGATCACAGAGTTGGGAACGATCCACGGGTTACGGTCGTTATAGGCCGTCTGCATAGCATTACCCGTGAAGTACTCGATGTCCTTCGTACGTGAGAACATCAGACCACCGTGACGGATATCGAAGTCGAACGACAGGCTGACTCCCTTGTAGCGCAGGGTGTTGCCGATGCCCATCATGTACTTGTAGTTTATGGAACCGATTTCCACCTGCTCGTCAGTATTCTGCGGCAGACCGTTGGCATCGACGATGATGCGGCCGTCGTCGGTCTTCTTGGCAGCGTAGGCCTCGAAAATACCCAGTTCCTTGCCCTCAATGGCATAAAGACCTGTACCACCGCTGAAACCGTAGATAGAGGCACGTCCGTTCATTTCCTCTGGCAACTTCAGCACCTTGTTATTGTTCTTGGTGTAGTTCCAGTTGATACTCCACTCGAAATCGTTCGTGCGGACGGGCACCACGGTGAGCAACAGCTCGATACCACGGTTGCGAATCTTACCGAGGTTCACGTTCTGTGCAGTGTAACCCGATGCCGGATCAACGCTCAGGCGGGTAATCTGCTTGTCAGAAGTACGGTTGTAATAAGTAGCATCGATAGAGATACGGTTGTCAAAGAATGCCAACTGAGTACCAAATTCAATCTCGGTGGTCATTTCCGGACTCAGGTTTGTGCTACCCAGGATGTTACCCACGGTGTAGGCATTGGTGCCAGTCTTTGAGAAGGGGAAGTTACTCTCACCCCAGCCAGACGAAGAGGCAGCGGCCTGTGAATAGTACGGGTCGGTCATATAGACGCTGGCGTCGTTACCGGTCTTACCCCAAGCAGCGCGCAGCTTACCGAAGGTGAGCCAAGGAGTCTTGTCCTTCAAAGCCTCCGTGAAGATCCAGCTGGCAGTCACACCAGGATAGAAGAACGAGCGGTTGCCCTTCGGCAGGGTCGATGACCAGTCGTTACGGGCGGTAAGGGTCAGATAAACCTGATTCTTCCAAGCAAACTCGGCCTGTGCATAGGCACCCATCAGTCGGCGCAGCTGCTTATACTCCTCGGTAGAGGGGCGCTCTGCTGAGTTAGAGACATTGAAGTAAGTCGGAATGGTCAGATTGGTGACAGCCGAATACAAGTAGTTGTAGCTACGTTCGTTGCCGTTGAAACCAGCGATGGCGTTGATATTGAAATCATCAATCGGCATGTTGAACGTCAGCATCAGGTCGTGGTTAATCTCGCGGCGGCGAGAAATCTGCTGTGAGGTGCTACCAGTCACGGTGCTCAGTTCAGACTCCCAGTTCGGGGTGTCGGGGAAGAGTACTGCGTAGTTGGGCACACCCTGATGGTGCTGGCTCGTAGAGGTATCCAAACCGAAGCGATAAGTCAACTTGAACCACTTCAGGAAGTCGTAGTCCATCTGGAACTTGCCATAGAAGCGCTCGCTCTCGTATTCGTTGAGGTGATTCTCAAGAATGTAGTAGGGATTCATCACGCTGTACGGGGTGTAATAGTAACCCGGCGTGTTGAACGGATTGCTGAGGTCCTTCAGACCGGCGATACTGATGTCGCGCGGAGTCTGCATCAGCGAGTTGTACATATTCTCAATGCCCTGACCGGTCGACACGAAGTTGTTCTTCTGGAAGGCATAGTTCACTGACGAACTGAACGTCAGGTTCTTCACCTTGTGTGTTCCACGAGCGGAGAAGGTGTACTTTGTGTAGCTGTCGGCATCGGTGGGGATGATACCGTTATCGCGGATCTGTGAGAACGACACGAAGTAGTCGCTCTTATCCGTGGCACCGTTGAACGACAAGCTGTTGCTGTAACGGAAACCTGTATCGAAGAAGTCCTTCAGGTTGTTTTCGATAGGCAGATACGACTTGATTTGCTGAGAGTTGTTGTACACAGTACCATACTTCAGCGTTGAACCGTCGAAGCGCGGTCCCCAAGAACCGTTCTCGTCGTCGGTCTTGTCGCCATACCAACCCATACCAAACTCGTTCTGCATCTGCGGCAGGCGCATCACGCTCTCCCACTGAAGGCCACCATTGTACTCGATGCCCAAGCCCTTCTTCTGAGACTTACCACTCTTTGTGGTGATCAGGATCACACCATTGGCAGCGCGGCTACCATAGAGGGCCGTAGCGGCGGCACCCTTCAGAATGGTCATCGACTCCACGTCGTCGGGGTTCACGGCATTGGCACCGTTACCGAAGTCGAATCCAGAGTTCAGACCATCGTTGCTGTAAACTGCCGAGTTGGTCAGAGGCACACCGTCGATGACATACAGCGGCTGGTTCGTTCCACCCAGTGAGCTGATACCACGGATAATGACCGAATTCGAAGAACCCGGGTCGCCAGCGGCAGAACTAATCTGCACACCAGCCACCTTACCCTGGAGGCTCGACATGATGTCGCTGGTACGTGCCTGAGAAATCTTGTCGCCATCCACAGCGGTGGCAGAGTAACCCAGCGCCTTAGCCTGGCGCTTGATACCCATGGCCGTGACCACGATCTCGTCGAGGTTGGTGTCACCGTCGCGAAGCACGATGCGCATGTTGGGACGTGCGCTCACTTCCAGTGTCTCCATGCCCACATACGTGAAACGGAGCTGCGACTTGCCAGCCGGAACTGTCAACGAGAACCGGCCATCACTACCAGTTACCGTACCTTCGTTCGTGCCGACAACAAGAACAGATACGCCAATGATGGGCTCTCCGTCCTGCGACACGACGATGCCGCTAACTTGCGTCTGTGCAAATACTCCCCCGATACTCAAGAGGAGAAATGCAAATAGCATTGCTAGTTTTTTTTCCATAAATACACTCTCGTTTTTAATTAATAATTATAATGAATAACCAAAAAACTTTCTTAATCGGTTGCAAATGTAAACACTTTTTTTTAAACGGCAAGATAATGAGCCAAAACTATGCCAAATTATGCTATTATTTAACATTATGATACATTATTTATAATTTAACCTTCACCATTGCACGGATATTGAGAGGCTTTACGCGAGCTAGAATACCAATAAATGACACGAGTTTATGAATATGATAAATGATGTTTTTGTTCAGTTTAAGAACGCGATGTGTGGCTAAGTAGCATGCCAGTTACCACTACCCGGTGACAAAAGACGGTACGAGGAGAATAAAAACCGGCCAATTCTCACTGCCAGACTTCAATAATTCATATTTCCATATTGACTAGCATCGAGCAGGTCTCTATGAAACAGGAGGGAAAGGGTGATGATGGCATTAAATACTTTATCTTTATAATGTACGGGTACATAATTTATACTTATTGCATTGAGTAATCTGATAATGAAAGACTTTTGTTTGAATGCCGATCATAACAGCCTACTACTAAAAGTGACAAATAACATCCAAACTTATCACTTTTTAAGCCGATATTGTTAAAAAACGCACCTTATACACATTTTTTTTGTTAAATCCTTTGACAGCTCATTTTTTTTGCTTAAATTTGCGGTTAATAAAGAGAAAACGCGCGACGATAATAAGGAAACGCGGTTTACCATTGAAAAAAGACAACTTATCATATTCATTAATCATTTAAAACGAGAGAGTATTTATGGAAAAAAGACTAACAATGATTTTGGCGTCTCTATTCCTGTTTTTCGGAATGGCATTCGCCCAGACGCAAGTTAGCGGAACCGTAGTGTCTCAGGACGACAACGAGCCTATCGTGGGCGCTACCGTACAGGTAGTGGGCAGCAACGTAGGCGTTGCCACCGACATGAACGGTAAGTTCTCACTCCGCATGCCAGAAGGCAAGACGATGCTGAGAATCAGTTATGTGGGCATGGAACCCATCGAGGTGAGCGCACGTCCCAACATGCGCATCCTGCTCACAAGTGACAAACAGGCTCTCGACGAGGTGATCGTCGTGGCTTACGGCTCGGCCAAGAAGTCGTCGTTCACGGGTTCGGCCGCCAATGTCAACAGCAAGGACATGGAGCTCCGCCCCGTGGCCAGTGCCACCAAAGCCCTCGAGGGTAACGTCTCGGGTGTGCAGGTGACCAGCGGTAGTGGACAGCCGGGTTCATCGCCCAACATCCGCATCCGTGGTTTCGGCTCCATCAATGCCTCGAGTGCTCCGCTCTATGTGGTGGACGGCATTCCTTACGATGGCAATCTCGCCAGCATCAACCCCGCTGACATCGAGTCGATGACCGTCTTGAAAGACGCATCTGCAGGTGCTCTGTACGGTGCACGTGGTGCAAACGGTGTGGTGATGATCACCACCAAGCAGGGTAAGAGCGGCAAGGCCAACGTCAACTGGCGTTCGACAGTGGGTTGGAGCAACCGCGCCCTGAAGAAGTACGACAACGTCAGCCAGAAGGAGTTTGTGCAGCTCTTCTACGAGGCACTGCGCAACGACTTCCAGTTCAACCAGGGCTATTCCCTTGCTGATGCCGAGGCTGCTGCCCGCGCTTCGCTCGGTGCAAAAGATAATCTGAGCAGTGAATTCTATAACCCGTTCAAGAACTACACATGGGACAACATCATCGACCCCGCTACCGGACAGGTGCGCGCTGACGCCCAGTCGGCTTGGAACGAAGACTGGATGGACGCCGTGCTGCGTAAGAATGCCTTCCGCCACGAGCATCAGTTCTCTATTGACGGCGGTACCGACAAGACTAAGTACATGCTGTCATTGGGTTACCTGAACGAGGACGGTCTGTTGGAGACCACTTCGTTCCAGCGCTACACCGCTCGTACTAACGTAGACACGCAGGTCACAGACTGGTTCCACGCCAACCTGAGCACCGCTTTGACTCACTCCGAGTCGAACTTCAGCGACTACGACGGCACATCGACCTCGAACGTTTGGTACACAGCACAGTTCATCAACCCGCTGTTCCCCGTCTATCTGAAGGATGCACAGGGCAACACGATGTACGACGACCAGAACCGCGTACTCTACGACTGGGGTGAAGAGCGTGAAGACGGCAAATACCGTCCGGGCTCGATGAGCGACTTCAACTCACTGGGCATGCTCATGCTCGACGATGCCTACACCAAGCGCGACGCAGCCAGCGTGCGTACGGGCATACAGTTCGGTGGCGACTCTCCTCGCTTCGGCGTGCTGCAGGGCTTGAAGCTGGCCATCAACTTTGGTGCTGACTACAACAGCTCTAACTACATGCGCTACATGAACTCCGAACACGGTAACCAGAAGAACGCCGGCGGTCTCATTCAGAAGCAGAACGGCCGCACGCTGAGCTACACCTTCAACCAGCTGCTCACCTGGAACCGTTCGTTCGGCATGCACAACTTCGACGTCCTCCTCGGTCACGAGTGGTACGACTACACCTACGAGTATCTCGGAGCTGGCAAGACCAGCCTCGTGAACGGTATCAAGGAACTGCGCCCGGGCACCACGCTCTACGACGCTGACTCTTACACACAGAAGTATCGCATCAACTCTTTCCTGAGCCGTCTGAACTATAACTATGCCGACCGCTACTACTTCTCGGCATCGTTCCGTCAGGATGCTTCCTCACGCTTCTATCGCGACAACAACACTGGTTCGTTCTGGTCGGTAGGTGCTAACTGGCGTATCTCCAAAGAGAAGTTTATGCAGGGCATTGACTGGCTCGACAACCTGTCGTTTAAGATCAGCTACGGTGAGCAGGGTAACGATAACATTCTGGATGCCGATGGCTATGCCAACTACTACACATGGCAGAGTCTCTACGACCTGAGCTATCCCAATGGCGACGCTCCTGGTGGATTCGTCTCTACACTGGAGAACAAAGAAGTGTCGTGGGAGAAGAACGGCAACCTGAACATCGGCCTTGAAGGAACCTTCTTCAACAGCCGCCTGCACGCCAGCATCGAATACTTCAACAAGAAGACCACCGACATGCTCCTGAACTACCCGATGGCTCTTTCCACCGGTTTCACCGGCTACAGCGCCAACGTGGGCGACATGCGCAACCAGGGTTGGGAATTCGAGGTCAGCGGCACCCCCGTCCGTACTAAGGACTTCGAGTGGACCCTCGGCTGGATGGGCTCATTGCTGAACAACAAGGTGCTGAAGCTCACGGCAGAGTCGCCTGAGATTATCAGAGGCGTGCGCATCATCAAGGAAGGCTACGAGCTGAACACCTTCTACATGTCGAAGTCGGCAGGTGTTGACCCGCTCACTGGTCAGCAACTCTACTGGGCTTACAAGAAGGACGACAACGGCAACAAGGTTGCCGGCAGCGACTATATCACCAACGACTATACCAAGGCCAACGCCTCGAAGTACTTCCTCGGCAGCCGCATTCCTGACCTCTATGGAAGCATCAACACAGGTCTGAGCTACAAGGGCCTCGCCCTCACCATGCTGGCCACCTACTCGCTGGGCGGTAAGATCTACGACAGCAGCTACGCTTCTTCCATGGACCTCTGGTACACCAGCTCCACTTGGAACCGCGCCGCACTGCGCCGCTGGCAGAAGCCGGGCGACATCACCGACGTGCCGCGCATGGCCATTGCCGACGGTTCTGCCCTTGCCACCGACCGCTACCTGATCGATGCCTCCTATTTCGCCATCAAGAACATCACGCTGAGCTACACGCTCCCGCAGCTGTGGGTCAACAAGATTGGCTTGGGTGCTGTGCGCGTATTTACCTCTATGGATAATGTGGCTCTGTTCACACACCTCGATGGTATGGATCCGCAGTATAACTTCGGCGGTGGAACAGACTACGACTACGTTCCCAACAAAACGGTCACCGTTGGTCTTGAGGTTAAGTTCTAATATAGTTGACAAGTAAACAAGTTGACGAGTTGACAAGTTAACGAGTTGACGAGTTGACAAGTTGTTAGTTGACAAGTAAAACATATAGAAAGGAAAGATATATGAAAAAGATATTTAAGTATAGTTTCATTTCGCTGGGCATGATGGCACTGGCTGCCTGCTCAGGCGACAAATTGGAGACCCAGCCTACCGACTCTGTATCGGGAACAACGCTCTTCAGCGATGCGAAGGCCGCTATGGTTCCGTTGAATGGTCTCTACCGTTCAATGTACACCTCAGGGTGGTCTACCACGGGTAACACCCACCAGTGCTTCGGTATTTCGGCTTACTGTCTGGCCTCCGAGGTGATGGGCGACGACTTCGTCATGGGTGCACAGGGTTCGGGCTGGTTCTGGTTCGATGCCGCCTACAACGTGAAGGCACGTTTCACCAGCAGTGCATGGCGCAGCTATGACCTTTGGTATGCCTTCTACACTTGGATTGCCAATGCCAACTATGTAATTGCCGCTGAGGAAACGATGGGCGGAGCTACTGAGGACGTGAACTACGTCATTGGCCAGGCCTACGCCGTCCGTGCATACAGCTACTTCCAGTTGGCTCAGTGGTTCTCACGTACCTACAAGGGACATGAGAGCGAACCGTGCGCACCTATCTACAATGAACCTACGTTCAAGACTACAACAGGCCAGCCCCGTTCCTCCGTCGCCGATGTCTACAAGCAGATTGACAGCGACTTAGAGAAGGCGCTCACCCTGCTTAAAGGTATTCCTCAGCAGGACAAGACGCACATGGCTTATGCCGTGACCTGTGGTATCGCCTCGCGTGTGGCACTGGTGGAAGAGAACTGGAGCAAAGCTCTCGAACTGGCCAAGGAAGCCATCGACAATAGCGGTTGCAGCGTGCAGCCCGTGGCCGCCATTACCGGCATGAACAGCGTTGGCTACAACGACGTGATGTGGGGTGCCAAGATCAAGAGCGACCAGGCAGGTATGTATGCCAGCTTCTTCGCACACATGGATCCCGCTGTGTCCTATGCAGCCCGCGCTCCGAAGCAGATCACTACCTGGCTTTACAACCGAATTGGCGAGAACGACGCTCGCCGCGCATGGTGGAATCCCAATCAGAACTACCTCCAGAAGAAGTTCTCGTTCTCCAACGTTTCCACTTGGGAAGGCGACTATGTATGGATGCGCGTGGAAGAGATGTATTTCAATGCTGCTGAGGCCGCCTGCCGCTTAGGCGACGAGGCCACTGCCAAGAATTACCTGATGGCCGTAATGAGCCAGCGCGACCCCAGCTATGCCTGCGAAAAGACAGGTACAGCCCTCGGCGCACTGACCACCGACGAGACCAACTCGCTGCTTGAGGAAATCCTCATCCAGAAGCGCATCGAGCTATGGGGTGAGTTCGGCCGCACGTTCGACATCCGCCGCCTGAAGCAGGGATTCCAGCGTACCAGCGACCAAGGATGGCCCGACGGTCTGCTGTTGGTGAACAAGAACGGCACTCTCCGTCCAACAGCCAACCCCGACAACTACATGTGGGTGCTCACTATTCCGCAGGCTGAGTTTGATGGAAACATCAACATGACGGTCGACAAAGACCAGAACCCCGCCGGCGACGAGTAAACGCTTCAAACTAAATTATTAACAAACCAAAATGAGAATCGATATGAAGAAATATATTTTTGGATTGGCACTCATGGCAGGGTTCTTCCTGACATCGTGCGACACCGACAACGAGGGCGCCATCTATAATCCTTCATGGCAGAACATTTCATTCGAGAAGGCAAATGCCAATCAGTTGCTCACTCAAGATGCGACATTGAGCATCCCCGTCCGTTTGATTCGCTCAAACGTCAGTGAGACTTACACGGCCCACTATTCGTTGACGTCGGAACAGGAAGGCATATTCACCGATAACGGTGGTGGCCAGGTGACTTTCGAAAAGGGAAAGAACGACGCCATCGTCACCCTGACAGCCAACAACATGCAAAAGGGTACACTTTATGAAGCAACGCTCACGCTGAGCGATGCCGACAAGGCTCAGGCCGACACCATCACCAATGGTGCTATTACGGCAACAAAGATCAGCGTGATGTGCGACTACGTCTGGGTGGATGCAGGCACCTGTACCTTCACAGACTTTATCTTCACTGAAGATGAAAACGGAGCAACAGCTGAAAATATTCCCATCATCAATGGACAAGGTTCGAATGTATATCGCATCCTTCGACCGCACTACTATGTCTATAAAGATGATGAGTTCGCGACTGATGCTGCCAACATCGAGTTCTATCTGAACGACGACAACAGCATCAAATTGCCGGCAGGAACTTCGGCTTATCTCGCAGGTTACTATCTCTACATGGACTATGGCGACTATGCGTCTTACTGCTTCGTTGAGCAGGATGGCAACACCTACAAGGTGAACCACCTGTTGCTCTCTGGCTCGAACCTCTACACAGGCTCATTCAGCTTCACCTGGAACAGATAGACATCTGTCAAGAACGGACAATCGTATTTAGCATTCGATATGCCGTGAAAAACGAGCGGGTTCCCTTTCACCAGGGAACCCGTTTTATTTTATAAAAAACGCATACAAAAGGCTTTGATTTAGGAAAAAATATGTACTTTTGCACAAGCATTCATTATGATTACATCCAATCAGACTTTACGAAGAAAGGAGAACAAACATGAGCCCACAAGAACAGAGAAATGAATTGTTAGGCGCAAGGTTGGTGAAAAACCTCAACCGACGCAACATGGAAGCCTACTATTGTGCTACAGCTGGCGAAGCCGCCCAAAAAGTATTGTCGCTAATTGAAGATGGAAACAGCGTGACCTGGGGCGGTTCCGTGACACTGCGCAGCATGGGCTTGCCCGACCTGCTGCGCCAACGTGGCACATTAGAGGTACTCGACCGTGACCTGGCGCAATCGCCCGAGGAGACGCAAGCCATCTATCTGCGTGCCTTTTCGTCTGATGTATATCTGACCAGTGCCAATGCGTTGTCGGAAGACGGCGTGATTGTCAACGTTGACGGCAATGGCAACCGTGTGGCTGCCATTACTTGGGGACCGAAAAAAGTAATCTTTGTGATAGGTCTGAACAAGGTGACACCGACTGTTGAGACCGCTTTGGCACGCGCCCGCAGCACGGCATCGCCCATCAATGCGCAGCGATTCGACATCAAAACGCCCTGCCACACTGATGGCATCTGCCACAACTGCACCTCGCCTGACAGCATCTGCAGCTATGTGCATTTCCTCCGCAACTCGCGGCAGAAGGGCCGCCACGTGGTGGTTCTCGTCGGCGAGGACCTCGGCTATTAACCGATTTTTGTGCAGACAAGATAGGTGACGACGATTTGCAACAGCAATCCCGGCCAACCTATCGTGAAGTCGCTGACGGTGGCAACGATGTCGCCCGTGAGCGCCCACTCCCCTATTCCACCGATGATTTCAGCTGCCAGTACGACACCAACAATCAGCGGCAGTGTAGCTTTGCGGAAATACTGGGCAGTAAGCCCTGCGGCAAGTGCCAACACGACGAGTTTCAACATCATCACCTGCAACACGCCCCAAGCGGGCATGCCTGTCAGATAGTGGTTGAGCAGGGGCGAGACCACCGCTGCCAATAGGGCAACTTTCCATCCCAACTTATACGCTCCAGCCAGGATGACCAGCGAGAGGGGCGCAAAGATGATGCCGCCCTGCGGAATGAGGTGTGCCACCAAAGGCAGCACGAGATTGCAAACTACGAACAGCGCGGCCCACAGATAGGTCCTCACTTCGTTGTAATTCAAGCAATAGAGTTTTGCGTTTGTTTCCATATTGTTTCGTTTTAGTTGATGAATCTTTAGGAGAGAGGAGAGCGTCCCATCTTCCTGCATTCCATGAACAGGCATCCGGCGAACACGGCCTCAACCACGACCATCGCGGCTGACAGCACTGCGGGTGTGGTGATGAGCCCGAGAATGAGGGAAAAGATGGGAATGAATATGGAAAAGGCCATGTAGCTCTTCGACCGGTAGAGCCAACTGAAAGGCATGAGATGGGCACCGAAGACCATGGCATACACCATGACCATCTTCTCAGGAACTGCCGCAAACACCCACATCACAATGAGAATGTAGAGTATTTGGTTGACGGAGAACAGGATGCCTGCCTTGGTCAGCGGGTTTCCCTTACCTTCAAAATCAATTTTCAGCAGTTTAGACAGCCCCCACGCCACGGGGAAGAGCACCGCCGAACAACAGAACGTGAACAGGTTCTTCTGTTCGATGTTCATGCCCGTAAGGTGGACAACGAGAATCAACGCCCATATCAGAACAGAAGCAATGATGAAGTGCAAGCCCTTCTTCTGGCGGGCGGCACAGTCTTTTCTCAAAGCATTTAATTCTTTTTCCATCGGTTTTACTTAAGATATCGTTTGGGACGGACCAGCATATCCGTCCGCTGATGTTGTATCGTTTTTTAGAAAGCGATGTTCACTCCACTCATGAAAGTGGCACGCGGCATAGGATAGCCGAGATTGATTTCATAGCTTTGCGCCAACAGATTCTCACCCCGCAGCCAAAGCGAAAGCCCACGAACGAGCTGATAGCTGACAGCGGCATCGAGCAGGCAGAAGCTTTCTTTCACGTCGTCGCCCGACTGTTCACCCACAGCCGTATAGAGTCCGTCGATGTATTGCAGCCCGGCATTCAGCATCCATCGGCCCTGCCGATAAGCAGCACCGAGGAAACCCTTGTACTCAGGAGCGGCAACGACAGCATGGTTCATGTGAAGGAAAGAGTGGTTGGTGGTGAGGGTCCAATGCTTGTCGAGTCGCCATTCCGCTTCCAGTTCCGCACCGTAGTTCTCAATCTTTCCCGTGTTCACATTCTTCCGCTCAATGGTTTGAATCATGTTGTCGCCATTCAGGTAGTACAAGTTCACGCCATAGCTGAACCTCCCAGGGCGATGCCGCCAAGAGAGTTCATAGTTCCAGATGCGCTCAGGTTCCAGCTCTTCGTTCGACGGCGGATAGAGATACATCTCGCGCATGGTGGGGTTGCGGAATCCCTTGCTCACCATAGCCTTGATTTCGCCCGTAGTAATAGGCCTCACCACAAGTCCTGCCTGCGGAATCCATTCTGTGCCTACCACCGAATGATGGTCTACACGGAGGCCAGCATCTATGGTCAGCCAACTGCCAAAATCCTGCCGGAAATCCACATAGCCGGCTATCTCGTTGCGATACGAGCGACCGCTCTGCTTGTTGGGCGTGTCTAATGTTTCGCCTGTCTGTTTCGAGGTGTAGTAGGCACGACCATAGATGTGCTGGTAGTCTATACCTGCGGTCAGGCGGTTACCCGTGAAGAGCTGGGCGCTCTGATACCACGACACGCCAGTCAGCGCATCTTTCGAACGGAAGAACCGTTGCGTGGGGTTGTCGGGATTGGCTGTTCCGTCGTCAATCTTATGCCGTCCGAAGTTGGAATACACACTCAGACTGCCACTCGTCCGGTCGTAATGATTCTCCAAAGCAGCCGTCACGACACCGCGCGTTATCCATTGGTCGGCGTCATAGAGCGGACTGCCAACCGTTCCCGGATGCGAAGCGTTGAAGTGCGAAATGTCAACATCGGCATAGACATCCCAGTGAGCACTCATTTCGTAGCCTATCTTGGCATAGCCGCCATACTGCTCAAAGCCCATCCGCGGACGGTGGTTGTCGGTTCGGGCGTACTGGCCGGATACGGTCGACGAGAACCGTCCTTGGCGTATTTGATTGGTGGCCTCGGCCTGAAAGGTGCCATAGCTGCCTGCGCCTAACATCACATGGGTAGAGACATCATTGCGGCTGACAGGCTGGCGGGTGACGATATTGAGCACGCCGCCCAAGGCATTGCTGCCATAGAGCACTGAGGCAGGTCCGCGCAGCACCTCCACGCGCTCGGCCATCAGCGTCTGATAGGTGTCGCTGATGGGGTGGCCATAGATGCCGTTGTACTGTGGGTGGCCGTCAATCAGCACCAACATCTGCCCCGTACCGCCACTGATGCCGCGCAGGTTGATGCCCCCGGCAGCACCACCCGACACGCCATAGCCCAACATCGAGCGGCTGGTGACCATCAATCCTGGAACTTGCTGCATCACGGTGGGCAGCACATTTGGCTGTCGGCTTACCGTGAGCTTGTCGCGCCCGACGACGGTGACCGTCATCGGCAGATGGCGCACGTCCACGGCATTGCGCGAACCCGTCACCACCACCTCATCCAATTGATAGGTGGTGGAGTCGTTATCCTGGGCATTTGCTGTGAAGCATACACAAGCCAAGAACAAGACAGAAAGATTCCTTTGCATAAGTATTGCCTGTTATTGAACAAATGGTTTCAGGCCTTTCACAGCATCAGCAGCCGTGATGCGACGCCCTCCATTATCGAGGTCGATGAGCACATAACGATCGTTGCCCATGCCCAGTTCCTTCATATACGACAACTGGCGCAGACCATGGCGGCTCTCTATGCGCTCCAGCATGTCGTGATGCTCCTCGGCTGTCATCGCGTAGATAATGTCTACACAGGCTTGATCGATGGCCAGGATGTCGGTAGAAGAGAGGATGCCGACATTGGGAGTCACCACGGGCTCTGCCAAGACGCCCTCGCAGTCGCACGATACCGACATATTACGCATGACATTCACATACGTGACGTGCTCGCCGAAGAAGTCAATCGACGCCTTGGTCGACTCCGTCATACGCTCCATGAACTCTTCCTGGGCGATGTCCCACTGGTCGGGTTGTCCCGGTGTGGTATGGATCCAAGCCTTGCCCACGCGTCCGTCGGCGCAGCCGATGCCGATGTTCTTGTTCGATCCGCCGAAGCCGCCCTGCGTATGGCCCTTGAAATGCGTCAGCGCCACCATCGAGTCGTAGTTCTTCAGGTGACTGCCCACCGACATTTCCTTGAACCATTTACCGCCAACGACGGGCAAGAGTGCCGTCCCTTCTTCGTCGAGAATGTCCACGGGGCAGAACGTCCAGCCGTTCACCTCCAGCGTCTGGCGGTGCTGTTCGGTGGTGTAGCGGTCGCCTTCGTAGTAGGTATTGGTCTCCATGATGTGTGCATCCGGCAGGTCCTTGCTCATCAAGGCCTTCACCCATGCACTCGGGATGATGTTCGGCCCATTCTGCTCGCCCGTATGGAGCTTCACGCCCACACGTCCTTCTATTTTTCCACACACCTGCTCATAGGCCTTGATCAAGCCTTCGGCAGAGAGATTACGGGTGAAATACACGACCGACTCGTTGCCGGTCCGCTCTTCATAGGCCACATATTTGTTGCCGTCCGTGCCAGGCACGGGTTGCTGATTGTTTACTTGTGCTGTCATCATATTGCTTGAAATCATGCCAAACAAAGCGGCGAATATATACTTTTTCATTTTCAAAGGTTATAAAACAGGTTACTCGTAATGGCGGATTCGCACGTCGATGCCCTCTGCTTTAAGCAATTGGGGAATTGCGCTCACATCCGTTTGTCCGTAGTGATAGGGGAAAAGCACCTTCGGCTTCACCATCTTGGCGGCCCGGATGAGTTGCTCAGGAGTCATCGTATAAGGCTGGTTGCATGGCAAGAAAGCAATGTCGATATCCTTGACATCGGCCATCTCAGGCACATCCTCCGTGTCGCCGGCAATGTAGATGCGCACCCCGTCGATGGTGAGTACGAAACCATTGTCGCGCCCTTTGGGGTGGAACTGCGTGTGCCCCTCCGTCGTGTTATATGCCGGGACGGCCTCCACGGTGATGTCGTCGGCTATCTGCAGTTTGTCGCCATTGGCCATCACCTGTCCACGGCCCAGCATATCGGCACACCGCCGATTGGTGATGAGCTGCGTCTTGTCGGCAGAAAGCAGGGCGATGGCCTCTTTGTCAAAGTGGTCGCCATGCTCATGAGTCACCAGGAGATAGTCGGCCTTAGGCATGGAAGCATAGTCGATGGTCTTGCCGCCCAACTTCGTCACAGGGTCTATTTCTATCTCCTTGCCATCGTACTGCAAGCGAATGCTGGCATGAACCAGGGCATGGAACTTCAGCGTCTTGCCGCTCTTGGTCTGAAACACGTCGGTTTCGTACTGATCGGTGGTCACAGGCATCCCGGCTTCCTTCCAGGCCATGATACCACCCTTAAGGTTTACGGGGCGATAGCCCTCTGCTGCCAATAGACCCGCAGCCGTTGCCGACCGCCTTCCGCTACGGCAGTAGACGGCAATGGTCTTGTCTGTAGGCAACACCGCCTTCGCTTTCTCCACGAAATCATTCTGCCGTACGTCGATGTTCACGGCATTCTCCAAGTGGCCTTCGTTGAATTCTTCTGCCGTGCGCACGTCGAGCACCACAACTCCCTGCTCCTCAATCAGTCCGGAAAAGCCTTTCACATCCATGTTTTCATAATCTTGCTGACCACAAGCAGAGGTCAATCCGAGTGAGGCCAGCAAGCAAGTCAAAATTTTCTTCATTCCTATTTCTTTTTTAGTAAACTGTGCAAATATACATGATTCGCGGCAGATACACAAGTATTTTTTCCCTTTTTTTCTTTACATTGAATAAAAAAACGACATTCTTCGCACAAAATGAAATAATTTGATTAACTTTGTACGTCGAAAAAAACATATCTGTCACTTCACCCTTATGAGTATCCTCCCCTACACATCAGCCGGACTGCTCCCCCTCATGGCTCTTCCTTTGTCAGCGCAGGAGCGCCCCAACATCCTCTATATCATGTGCGACGACATGGGCTACGGCGACCTATCGTGCTACGGACAACGGCATTTCACCACGCCAAACATCGACCGGCTGGCGGCACAAGGCATGCGCATGACATCGGCCTATGCGGGGAGTCCCGTGTCGGCTCCTTCGCGCGCTTGCTTCATGACGGGGCAGCACACGGGGCACACCCATGTGCGGGGCAACAAGGAATATTGGCACGGACAGGTGGAATACGGACGGAATCAGGACTTTGCCGTCGTCGGACAAGAGCCTTACGACACGTCGCAACCTATTCTTCCAGAAATACTGAAAGCAGCCGGCTATCGCACAGGTATGTTCGGCAAGTGGGCAGGAGGCTATGAGGGCAGCCCGTCGACCCCCGACAAGCGCGGCATCGACGAGTTCTACGGCTACATCTGCCAGTTTCAGGCTCACCTGTATTTCCCCAACTTCCTCAACCGCTTCAGCCGCTCTATGGGCGACACCTGCGTCGTGCGTGAGGTGTTGGAACAGAACATCCTGCATGAGATGTATGGCGACGACTATGCAAACCGCCAGCAATATAGTGCCGACCTCATTCACCAACGCGCCTTGGAATGGTTGCGACATCAGGAGAAAGACAAGCCCTTCCTTGGCATTTTCACCTACACCTTGCCGCATGCCGAGCTGCGTCAGCCCGACGACTCTCTGCTACAGGCGTTTCGCGGAAAGCTATTGCCCGAACGTGCATACCGCGGTGACAAACCCTCGCGCTACAATCCCACACAAGAAGGGCATGCCCAGTTCGCGGCCATGATTACGCGCCTTGACGCACAAGTGGGCGAGATTATACAACTCTTGGAAGAACGCGGACTGGCAGACAACACGGTGGTAATCTTCACCAGCGACAACGGCCCGCACGAAGAGGGAGGTGCCGACCCTGAATACTTCAACCACGACGGCAAGTTTCGCGGGCTGAAGCGCAGCACCCACGAAGGCGGCATCCGCATACCCTTTATTGTCCGTTGGCCAGGCCACGTCCGCGCGGGCAGCGAGAGCGACCTGCCGTTTGCTTTCTACGACCTCCTGCCGACGTTCTGCGACATGGCAGGGATTCATGAAATGCCGGAATATGGTTTGCGATTCAAAAAGGGACAAATCATGAATCGCAAATCAGAAAGCGCCAAAAGCTTTGATGGCATCAGCATCCTGCCGACGCTCATCGGCAAAGGCCATCAGCGAAAGCACGACCATCTCTACTGGGAGTTTCACGAGACTGACATGCTCGGCGTGCGCTATGGCGACTGGAAACTGGTGGTCAAGCACGGCAAACCCGCTCTCTACGACCTCGCTACCGACCCGCACGAAGACCATGACCTGGCCGACAAGCATCCCGACATGGTACAGAAACTCGTTCAGAAAATCTACGACGACCACACCGACAGCCCACTCTTCCCCGTCACGCTGCCGCCAAAAGAATAATGATCGCAGCTCAATCGAAATGGAAATGGAAGTCCAGCTTCGCCCCATTCACGCTGGTGAAAATGCCATTGTAGCCCTGCACGTATTTCGTCTCGCCGTCGCCCATATCGAGTTCAGCCTCTTCGAACGTGCCTTCGAACTGTCCGATATACTTGTCGGCGAGGTAGGCATCGATGATACATAGGCCTGTACTGGGGTTGTAGGAAACGAGTTTCAACTGTCGGCGTTCGCCATACTCCTTCCCCTCGCCCATGTTGTAGGGAATATAATTGCCGGTCATCCCGTTCATGTCAAACAAAAATCCCGTTTCGCCCACATTTCCCCACATGCCCATATAGACGGGTGTCTGCAATTTCACCTTGTCGCCGATAGCCGATGGCGGCACCAATTCCACATCGCCTTTCTTGATGAACAGATAGTCGTGGGCTGTTATCAAGACATAATACCCCTCTATTTCATCATAATTGTCGGCGATGACGGTGCCTTTCTCGACGGTGGTAAACAGCGGATAGTCGCCCGCATCGTCGACGTAGTTCTCGCCGTAGATGGGCATGTTCTCGCGATTGGCCACGAGCACATGCTTGCCCGTGCCGTCGTACCACGTCTGCGTTGCTAAGTATTTATTGTAGACCCAGCCCGTGACCTCACCTACGCTGACCTTGCTCCACTTCTCTCCATTCTCACGAAGCACTCCGCTTCCTAATCCGTGGAACAACATCCAGAGTTTCCCCAACACCTTACCGCTGTTCGACGGCTGCGACCTGATGTTCAGGAAGCCATCGTCGGAGGTGGCGTAGACCACGGTGAACACATCGGGTGCCTGCGCCCGGGCACTTCCCATGCCCAGCATCATCAATAAAGCCACGAGGGCGAACATTCTCTTTTTCATACCGATTCTATCTATGAGTCAACTTAAAACACATGTCCTTACAGCCATCTGTGTATGGACTTTTCTGGTGGTTTCACCATTCTATGTTGCTGCAAAGATACATCTTTTCCATGAATTGGACAAAGGAAAAAGCGGATTTCGTGTCATAATAGACAGGCGAAAATATGAAACGTGCGTCACTCCCATCACGACTCAGCGTGTTTCCCAAGTCAGAAAACATTATTTTCCAAGTCAGAAAACAACGTTTTCTCAGTCAGAAAAAAACGTTTTCCAAGTCGGAAAACAATATTTTCTGACTTGGAAAACGATTTCTCTGTTGGCATTTGTCACTGCGTGTCGCTATCGTCGGCCTCCAGGAATATGCTTTCGTCCATCTCGGCGAGCGACTTTTTCTTCTTGTTTTCCCTGGCTCCGGCTTTCAGCAGATGGCGGGCAGCGGTGATGATGCTTTGTCCGCTGTCGGCGGTGGTGACTTTCAGCTTGTTGATTTTCTTGATGGTGTCGTTCATGCTCGACTCCACTTCCATGAAGCGAATGCCAAACACCTGCACGCGTTCGATGATGGTGTTGGCAGCATCCATCATGGTCTGCTGGTTATTCAGCTGGCGCACCTGTGTCCACATCATCTCCAAAACACGCAGGTTCATGTACATGGTCTGCGGTCCGAGAATCATCACCCCCTGGTCGTAGGCCTCACGCCAAAGCGTTGCATCGTTGAGCAAGGCAAGGTTCAAAGCGCCCTCTATGGGCACGTACATAATGGCGAAGTTCAGCCGGTTGTAGCCCTCGGGCAGGTATTTGGTATATTCCTTGCGGGCCAGGCGCTTCACTTGCGCACGCACACTATCAATGTGGGCCTTCAAGTAGCCGCTCTTCTCCACCGATCCATCCTCTGCATTCATGTAGCGCTCATAAGCGGTCAGCGACATTTTGGAGTCGACCACCACATGGCGGTTGTTGGGGAAGTGCAGGATGAAGTCGGGTATCATGCCGCGGCCGTCGTCGCCTTTCAGTCCTTTGCCTATCCTGTCCTTCAAGGTTTCCTGCGTATCGAACTGCTCTCCTTCCTGCAACTCCATGTCTTCCAGCAGCTGCTTCAACTTCAGCTCGCCAAAGTTACCCTGCACTTTCACCTCGCCCGTCAAGGCACGCGTCAGCCGGTCGGCGGTCTCTCCGATAGCTTCGCTTTTCTGCATGTTGATCTTGATGGTCTCGTCGAGGCGGGTGAGTGCCTCGGTCTGTTGCTCCTTGGTTTTGTCGAGAGCCTCCTGCATGTCCTTCAGACTCCGCTGCAACGGGTCGATGATCTTCGACACCTGCTCCTTGTTCTGGGCGCCCAGCTCTTCCTGCCGCAACTTCAGAACCTTCTCCGACGTAGTCTGCATCTGCTCGCGAATTAGGTCGAGCTGGTTCCTCACCTGCTCTTCGTTCATCTGCTTGAGCGCATCAATCTGCGCATTGTGCGCTTCTTTCGCCTGTCGCATCTGCTGATCGAAGGATGATTTCAACTCCACGATCTGCTGATCGAAAGATGATTTCAATTCCACGATCTGCTGGTCATACATCGTTTTCAAATCCTCTGCCCTTTGCTGAGAGTCGGTCTTCTCATCTTCCAATAGCTGCAAATAGTGATTAGCATTGGCTTTCTGCACATCGCGTTCCGCCGTCAGCGAGGTGACAGTTTCAGACAAAGCCTGCTTTCCGCGGTTTCCAAAGAAGTAACCGACAAAGGCCATCACGAAGATGGCGATGATTGCAATAATCAGATACACTTCCATATCAGTCTTTCTTTTTATTCGAATAATACGCTAACAATCCCTCGCAACCTTCAAGCACATCGCGCCACGTGGCCTCGAAGTTGCCCGTATACCAAGGGTCGGCCACATCGCCAGGACGTTTCGTGAAGTCCATGAGCATCTGGATTTTCCCTTCAGGGTCGCCCCCGCAGATACGGGTCATGTTGCGAATGTTCATCGTGTCCATGCCAATGAGTAGGTCGAAACGGTCGTAGTCGCCCCGTGTCATCTGCCGCGCCGTCTTGCCCTTGCAGCCGATGCCGTGCTCAGCCAACTTCCTTTTGGCGGGCGGATAGACCTCGTTGCCTATTTCCTCTGTCGACGTCGCCGCCGACTCTATCACAAACCTGTCCTCAACCCCCGCCTTTCTGGCGAGATCTTTCATCACAAACTCCGCCATCGGACTGCGGCAGATGTTCCCGTGGCACACAAAAAGTATCTTTATCTTCAATTTCCCATCCATTGATTGATGTTCCATATTCGCTGTACTTATAATATGTGAATCTACCTTACTGCACTTTGAGCAATGGGGCTATGCTTATACAAATGTCTTTCGCAAAATCAACAGAAGCTATTCTACTTTGATTCATTCTTCCCTAGTATGCATACATTACTCGCTTCAAAGAGTTTTACCTGATTGAACTTTGTCATGCTTTAATGTACCGTATTTCTACTACCAAATATTCTATATCCCTCTCTCTGCCCAGTCGCCTCTATCGAGATTGCGATATCCGATGGCCTCGGCAATGTGCATGGATTCTACCTTTTCTGAGCCGGCGAGGTCGGCGATGGTGCGGGCCACCTTGAGGATGCGGCTGTAGGCACGGGCGGAGAGCTTCAGGCGCTCCATCGCCATGCGTAGCATGTTGAGGGAGGCGGCATCGGGTTCAGCAAACTCGTGGAGCATACGCTCGGTCATCATGGCGTTGCAGTGGATGCGGCCTCTCCCCCCGCCCTCCCCGAGAGGGAGGGAGCTAAAGCGCTCCGTCTGAATGTTGCGGGCACGGATGACGCGCTCGCGGATGACGGCACTGGATTCGCCAGGCTTCATCTGCGAGAGCTCTGCGAAGGGCACTGCCTGAATCTCGCAATGGATGTCGATGCGGTCGAGTAGCGGTCCAGAGATTTTATTCATGTAGCGCTGTATCTGGCCAGGGGTGCAAACGCAGTTGTGCGTGGGGTCGCCATAGTAGCCGCAGGGGCAGGGATTCATCGAGGCGACAAACATGAAGGAGCAGGGAAGCGACAAGATATACTTGGCGCGGTTGATGGTGATGGTGCGGTCTTCGAGGGGTTGGCGAAGCACCTCAAGCGTCGACTTGTTGAATTCTGGGAGTTCGTCAAGGAAGAGCACACCATTATGAGCCAGACTGATTTCACCTGGTTGCGGCGTATTGCCGCCTCCAACGAGGGCAACCTGCGAGATGGTGTGGTGGGGTGAGCGGAACGGGCGTTGTGAGATGAGGCTCGTGCCGCGGTCGAGTTTTCCGGCGATAGAATGAATCTGTGTGGTTTCCAGACTTTCGGCCAGCGACAACGGCGGCAAGATGCCCGGCAACCGTTTGGCCAACATAGACTTTCCGCTGCCCGGCGGGCCTATCATGATGAGGTTATGCCCACCGGCCGCTGCCACTTCCAAAGCGCGTTTCACACTCTCCTGTCCGCGGACATCGCTGAAGTCAAGGTCGAAATGACTCTGTTGCTTGTAAAACTCACGGCGTGTGTCGATGACGGTCGGTTCGTAGTGCTGTGTCCCGTTGAGGAAGTTCACCACATCCATGAGATTATCCATGCCATAGACATCGATATTGTTCACCACGGCGGCTTCCCGGATGTTCTGCGATGGCACAATGAGTCCCTTGAACTTCTCGGCACGGGCTCGTATGGCGATGGGCAGTGCACCACGTACAGGCTGCAGTTTTCCATCAAGTCCCAACTCCCCCACCATGACGTATTCGTTCAGATGGTCGCTCTGCACCTTGCCGTTGGCTGCAAGGATGGCAATGGCCAATGGCAGGTCGTAGGAGCTTCCCTCCTTGCGAATATCGGCTGGAGCCATATTGACTGTGATATCAGCTACGGGAAATTTGAATCCGATGTTCTGCACTGCGGCCGAGATACGGTCGCGACTTTCTTTCACCGAATTGTCGGGCAGACCGGTGATATGATACATAACGCCACGCGTCATGCTCACCTCTATCATGACCGTTGTCACGTCAAGGCCGTTGACGGCAGCGCAATAGGTTTTTACAAGCATGTCCAGAATTGTAAAGAGTCGAGGTTATTTCAAGAGTTTTTCCAGTTCCTTTTGGAGTTCCGACGTGGAAAGCCCACGGGCCTCTATGCGTCCTGACTTGTCGAAAAGAATGTTGTCGGAGGCTTTCTGCATACCAAATGTGCGATAAAGCTGGCTTTCAAACATACGCTCTTCGCAAACAACAGGCCACGGCAACGAGTCGCGACGGAGGTAATCGCTACACTCCTTCCGCGAAGCATCAATACTGATGCCAAGTACGGCAAACTGCCCGGGATGGTCTTTCTGAAGGCGTCTCAGTCGTCGCTGAGTGTCCTGACTATCATAGTTCCACGTAGACCACACGTAGACCACGGCCGGTTTCCCCTTCAGCAGACCATTGTCGATACGACGCCCATGTATGTCGGACGCGGTGAACGACGGCATGAACCTGCCCGACTGCGTGTCCCGCATGCCATCGACAGACTGTATGAAGCGGTTGAGCCAAGGTATGTTCGGCTGCGACTTGTGCAGTTTGTCTACCAGCTGTGCCGCTTTGTCAAAGTCGGGATTGGGTGTTTGCAAGAAATACTTGGAAAGGAGGAAGACGCTGACGAGCGATTTCGGATGGTCGTTGATGAAGTCTTCTGCCGCCTTGGCTACGTCGGGTGGGGACATCTCTGCCGTCTGCTGCCGGAATTGGGTCATGAGTTTATTGTCGTCGTTTCCTTGCACCGTCATCTCCTTCATGTGGGAAGCATCAGCCTTGACGGTGGCTGTAGTGCCTGACTCTGCGAAGATGGGTTGCTCAGAGAAGTTAGGAAACACCAGCATGAGTGTGCCTTTCCCCTCGCAATCTATCTCGTGGGCGAAGCGACCGCCTTCAATTTTGATGGTATCGATGCCTTGCAGAATGTTGTCAGGACTATAGAGGTAGCACTGCCCCTGGTTGATGTTCAGAAGCCTGCCCTCCAACCGGAAACGCCCCTCCCGTGTGCCGCAGGAGGAGAGGTATAAAAGTAGGCTACTGCAGAGCAGCAGCCTACGGAGAATCTTTATTGAACTCATAAAAATTTACTTGCTGACGTTGCGGAGCTCCAGGTCGTTGGCAGCATAGGCGGCAAGCGACGGATCGAGCTGCAGAGCCGTGCGCAGATAGTTGGCAGCACGGTCGGGATTGCCCTGACGAGCACAGAGGATAGCCTGCAGATAGGAGGTGATGGCATCCTTGTTCTTCACACCGGCGAGGATGACATCGGCAGTAGCATAGTTCTTGTTCAGGATCTCGGCCAGTCCAGCGGTGTTGCTGAACGAATTCTCCATGTTCTTGCAAGCCTCAGCATAATTGCCCTTGGCGATGTTCAGCGCACCAAGCACGTTGTTCAAGTCGTTGGCACCCGTAGCCTTGGCAATATAATTCTCAGCGGTAGCCACATCACCCTTAAGCAGCGAGATGAGGCCGAGGTTAGCGTTAGCTTCAGGAGCGTTGCTGTTCACGTTGAGCGTCTTGTTGATATACTCAGCGGCATCATCCACCTTACCCTCGTTGAAGAGGATGGCTGCAATGTTGTTGGCTGCACGGTAGTCGTTAGGATAGAGCTGTGCGGCACGGCGGTAGATTTCCTCCTTCTTGGCATTGTCGTCGGTCAGGGTGGCAGCATAGAGAATCTCGTTGGCACTCAGCTGCGAGGCATCAGCCACGTACTGGTCCTGGATCTGCTCGTCGCTACGGCCGATGGTCTCGTAGTTGATGATCATGCGGCTGCGGCGCAGTTCGGGCAGGATGCCGTCGGCCAACTCGCGGAAGCCTTCCGACATGTTGCGGATCTGCTGCTCGCGCTCAGCGGGATCTTTGTACATAGAGAGCACGCGCAGGATGACATCCTTGTCCTGGATGTTGCTGGCCTCTACGAGACGCTGGAAACCGTCCCAGTCCTCTGCAGTATAGCGAGCATTGACATCGGCGTTCATCTTGGTCTTCTTCAGCTGCTCGTTGACGTACTGCTCAGCCGTGTTCTGGCGTTTGTTAGCCAGACGGTCGTTGAACGAATAAGCACCTTCGGGAGAAGCATAGCCGAGCACCTCAATGTCCTTGATGTTCAGCGTTTCGCGCTCACGGTTGATCTTCTGCAGCATGGCTACGAAATCCTTGATGCTGTTGCTCTTGAGCTCGCTCTTGCGGAGGTTTGCCTGGTTCACGAGGAACTTAATCTGAGCCTCCTGCTTCTGAGCGTTGATGCGCTGGTAGTCGTCGGGAGCGATGCAGGCACCCGTATTCATGAGGCACTGCTTGTAGAGTTCAGAAGTAGCAATGACACCCTCAGCCACTTTCACGGCGGGCACATTGACCTGCTTCTTGCCCACTTTGGCATCGAAGGTCAGGTAGAGATCGCTCTTCTGCATCTGCGGCATGTAGCCAAACGAGTTCTTCATTGTGTAGTTACCACCCACGCGGTAAGAGATGGTCTGGTTGTTGCCCATCACCTTCTCGCCCTGAAAGGCAGCAGCCTGTCCTTGGAACACATCACCATTGGCGCAACGAAGCTCTGGAATGACGTTGACCACAGCGTTTTTCTTGAGATACTTCTCAGGGAACTTACCATGAATGGTCACCGGCACCTGCCCTGCTTCTGTCTCCATGGGGTTGGGTACTACATTGAAATTGTCGGCACTCAATGCACCGAGCTTCGATGAGCATGAAGTGGTCATAGCCACGACACCCATCGCTGATACGAAAAGAATAAGGTATTTGCGCATAATGTTTTTGGAATTTAACAAGTGCCGCGAGCGGGACTCGAACCCGCACGACCATTCCTGGTCAAGGGATTTTAAGTCCCTCGTGTCTACCAATTCCACCATTGCGGCATGGATTGTTTTGGAAAAGCAGTGCAAAGGTACGAAAAAGTTAGGAGTTAGGAGTTAGGAGTTAGGAGTTATCGTACTTATTTAACAATATATAACGGTTCGGGTGCAAGCCAAGGAGCCTGCACCCGAAACAGAAGATTCTGTTAGAGAGAGTATCGTTTATTCGTATTCTTCATCTTCTTCGTCATCTTTCCAGACGCTGTAACCGCCATTTGAGCAGAAGCCACCTCCGTAGCCTTCATCAGTCGTGGTGATATCCACTTCAGCATTGTTGCCATTGTTCGTCTGTTCAAGAGTGGATGCGGCTATCATCTGTTGTGTGTTCACGCTGACGATACTCACACTGGGTGCCATATATATCTTTTTCATAATCGTATGTGCTTTAATCCGTTATTTTACAATGACCTTCTTACCATTCACGATATAGATGCCTTTGGGCAATTGTCCGCTGACCACCTGGCCGTTGACCGTTTCTATGCGACGGCCCTGCAGGTCGTAGACACCGGCATTGTTTTCCATCATCTGCACAGCACCAATCAGTGTGGGTGCATCGTTCTCGTCGATCACGATGGAGAACTTTGCAGGCACGGAACCTTCTGCAAACTCGAAGTAAGCGCGATAGGCCTTGATGCTGGCATTCTCATTACCATTCATAATCTGTCCGTTAGGCGTCAAGCCATATTTACCGTTCATTCCCGGAGCAGCAATGGGGGCAAAGGTTCCCTTGAAGGTAGCATCGCCTTTGGTCTGATTGAGGTTCGAGTATGTCCAAGCGTAATTCTGGATAGAGACTGCTGAGAGATACACACCGCTCTCATGAGTTTCAGCATTGGGGGCATAAACCAAGTATGGAACGCTTACACCCAAGTAAGTGGTCTTCGAGAAGGTCAGCGTGCCATTGTCATAGCCGCTAATCGCATATGCCACCCAATCGTTGCCGAAGATGTTGTTCATGTATTCGGTCTTCCCAGAGAGTGAGAAAGGCATGACAATGGTATTCCAGCCTTTTTGGGCGGTGTAGTTCACCTTCACCACCTGGCTGGAGCAGGTGAAGGTATCGTTGCCATTCTCGTCGAGGACGTATGGAGTTTCAGTAATGCTGACTTCCACTGGGTCGGTTTCCAATGTGCTGATGTTTTCGCCGTAAATCATGATGTGTGCCAATCCCTCCCATTCTTCCTCAGCGGTGAAGCTAAGGCTGACGGTGACATTGCGATTGCCGCCGACGGAGAACGCGCTTTCTGCAACCTTTTCGTTACCGAAATATAGTTCTGCCGTAAGATTCTCATCTGAACCGCCACGCTCTACAATGGTGGCAGTAGCTGTGTACGTGCCGTGTACTGTGCCTGTAGTAGGAATTGAAGAAGCCGAAATCAACACATCATGAGTGTTTTCTGCCACCGTCCAACCATAGAAATTGTCAACACCCGATTGTGAGCCATAGAAGCGAAGCCAATAATAACCTGTCTCAGGAGCAACGAATGTTTTTACTCCAGACGTTGTATTATTGCCGACATACTTTTCAATAAGAGTCCAATTCGTACAGTCGGTAGAATACTCTGCCTGAATCCAATAGGAACCGCTTGAACCTCCTAATATAACATCAAATCCGATTTCCTCATTTTTCTCTGCATATAGACGCGGTGTCCTTAAAGCATACGTAGTTCCCCAACCTGGATTAGCTGTGCCATTCGTCAAAAGCCAATAGTCATTCTCATTATACCATGTGGATGGTATTCCATTGGAAAAGTCCTCCCAAACATTCGCATTGGCTGCTGTAGCCGTCACGGCGATTGTCTTTGCATCAGTGGCATCGTAGCTTGGTGTCACGGTGAGGCTGGCCGTCTTATCGCCCAGACTTGCAGCGTCGTAGTTGAAGGTTACGTCGAAGGTCTTCGACTCGCCTGCACCAATACCCGTCAGCGAAGTTTCTGAGATAGTAAAATCGGTGGGGTTGTCGTTGGCGATAGTCACGTCCATTGAACCAACACCCGTATTTGTCACAGTGATGGTCTTGGTGTCGTTGGCCCGCACCGAACCAAAAGCGATATTGTTTGTGCTGACAGAAAGGTGAGGTGTGCTTAATACCGCATCCTGATAGGTGAATGTAGTAACAGGACACCAATAGCTACGTGTCAAAGTTCCACTGGTATTTGATGTGTAGGCAGAATAATATGTGGAATAGTCATCTCTAAAGAGTTTGAACTGAACATCGCTATTTGTTCCTGTCTGGGTACAATAGACTCCTATCAACAGATTCTTAGTGCCAGTATATTCAAATGGTGCAACGAAATTGATATCGATAGAGGTCGTGGTGGGGTCGAGTGAACCTTCATAAACCACACTTGCATCTGTGTCGCCTATCAGGGAAGGAGGATTGCCATAACTTGTTTCACTCACTTCTTTGAGGAACACCTTAAATTCAGCATCACCCCATGAAGTGGTAGCAGAATACAACTGGAAAGCCATCTTTGTGATTAGCTTATCCTTCATTGCCGTAAGTTTTGAACTTGGGATGATAAATTCGCCTTGAATCAGCGTGGTGTTCAGAAGGGAACTATTAATAAAGATGTTCTTGGTGTAAGTGTTGTTCCCGCCTCCACTGGCTTTATCTACCGTTAGTTCATCCGCCCACGCAGTATTTCCCAGACCCATCATGAGGAAAAGGGTCAGGCAGAGCTTGCCAAACAAGCTCTTGCCTGAATTAAACATAGTTTTTTTCATGTTGAATAATTTTTAAGTTGTTGTTTTTTGCTATTCTTATTTCACCACAACCTTCTTGCCGCCGATGATGTTGATGCCGCGCTGCGGTTGCTTCAAGAGCTGGCCGTTGAGGTTATAGACAGTTGACGGGTTGGCTGGTTGACAAACTGACTGGTCAATGCCGGTATGTCCCCAGAAGGCATCAAGGTCGAACCATGCAATCTCTGACTTGTTCTCTTCATCGCCGCCACGGTAGATGCTCTGCAGGCCAATCTTAGACCACGATTCGAGTTCTGTCTTGCCCTGGTTCATCCAAATCTCGTAGTTGTCGATGTCATAGCGGTCTGTGAAGTTGTAGGGGATTTCTGTCATGTCCTCACTCAGGCGCTTGTATTTATCCTTGGTGAAGGTCAGAGGAGAAACCACACCGTCTTTCTCATAGAAGAACATATAGCTGAGTTTGTCGCTTACTAGCGGATCGCCATCCACATCGACCAGAGGAATGGTCATTTCGGTGACATAGGTGCTGCCGTTGAAGCTCGGACCGAAACTGAGCGTCGGTGTTGCGGGCACAGCAGCTTTCTCGACGAGGCGCTTCAGGGTTGCCGTTGCATACACCTCGGAACCGATACCACCAGTGATGCTGTAACCAGCCGGAGCATAGAACTGGCCGTTTGAGGCAGTGTAGATGAAGGTTGTACCATTGAAACGATAGTTGTAGGTCACACCCATATAGTCGAAAGAGCCCAACAGGCATCTCGGGATGGTGACGAACATGCCTTCGCTCAACGTACCCTTCACCCAGCTATCGGGTACACCGTTGTAGGCAAGGCCTTGCATGTAGACCTCATCTTCACCGTAGAACCCGACATTGACATTCTGATAATAAACTTGATCCCCACCAGTAGTGAGAATGGCAACATAAGTTTCCGTCTGCAGGTCGGCAGGCGGGGTGATGATTTCTTCATCGGCCATGACGGGAGCAATGGCCATTGTTGCCAAAAGACAAAGTGTCATAATTTTCTTCATGTTCTTTTTCCTTTCTTTTTTATGGTTATACTTTAGATTATTATAATTCCTCAATTCTCTAATTCTTTAATTTCAATCTGAACCACTTGCTGCTGTCCTTCTCGCTGGTCAGCGTCACCTCAGTGGGATTGTCGTCGCTGTTGAAGCTGAGCTGGTAGGGGCTGCCCGTGCAGACGAAGTCGACGAAGGGCTGCCAGTAGCTGTAGTTGTAGAAAAGGTTGGCCCCTTCGAGAGGCTGTATGCTGACTGTCTGCCGCTGATAGTCGGCCATCTCCATGGCAATGGCATAGCCGATGTAGAGGTCGATGCCACTGAAGCGCGTGTGCCATCCCAACACCATGCGGTGGGGGTCGTTGGCAGCACTCTCCATGTTGACACCGAGGTAGACTTCGCGCACCTGCTCACCGTAGTTGGCTCCCGTCGTAGCGGCACACTCAGTTAGGATGTCGGCCAACTCGCTGCACATCTCATCGGCCGACGGGCCCGTTGTGCGGTTGTAGCCGAAGAGCCATTGCCCCTTTGTACCGGCAAAGCCCTCAGCTACCGTGGGTGCAGGCAGCACGATATTACCCGTAGCGGAGCGCAACGAGTTATCATTGCTGTCGTAGGAAAGTTCGCTTGCGGTGGCTCCTCTGAGCGATACGGGTTTGTAGAAGCGCAGGCCCTCAGGAGTGTACACAAACGGCATGGAATAGTTCTGACCATTGTCGGAGAAGGTGAGCAGGTTGTCGGTCATGGTGACAGCCACATCCTGTCCTTCCACGATAGCCCGCTTGCGTGTCACGGCACTCAGGGTGCTACGGATCTGTGCCACTTTACTCACATAGTCAATAGCTGACTCCTGAAGTGGATACATACGCAACCGCATGCCATGCTTCTTGCCCCGCAGGACTACAGAATCAGCAGAGGCAGAGAGGAAGGTGAACTCGTAGTCGCTCTCATAACCTTTGGCATGACCCTGCGACGGCTGCGACCAATAGTGAAACAGTGGGTTGTAAGTGTCGAAAGTGAGCAGGACGCCAGCCTCTTCGGTGATGCGGTAGAGCGAAGTCCATTCTGTACCAACAGGATAAGTGGTGTTGGTGACAGGATTCTTGACAGCTTGTTCGCATGCTATTGTCGCCTCACCATTGGCGAAGCGCACAGTATAGGCTACACCGCCCATTGAGCCGTCGGCGGGATAATAGTCGAGTGCCCACCCTTGCTGTTGACCTTCCAATGTGGCATAGTAGGCGTTCTGACGGTCAGCCATGCGCTCGGCTGCAGACTCTCCGAAAACGTTGTCCACATCGTTGGAACAGGAAGTAAGGACTGCCAGAGTTGCAGTAAAACAGCAACTTACAAGAACATGAGGCAGTGATCGATATATTGTTTTCATTTTTTTGATATTAACGGTGGTAGATTCTTAGTTTGTCAGTTCATCCAAGTCAATGCTGCCATCGATGATTTCGTCCATGCGTCGCTGAATGACAGTGCGCAGGTCGTCGATGTCGATGTTCCACGTCGTCTGCATGTAGCTGCGTATCATCTGTAGCTTCTGCGAGATGATCGCGGCGCCGTCGGTACCGGCAGTCGTCATCTTCTGCTGCCACTCTGCAGGCGTATAGACAAGATAGAAGGCCATTGTCTCGGCGAAGTCCTCATTGTACTCCTTCATGGCATACGTTGAGATGAAGCCCCGCTGCAGGGCATAGCTCTCAGTCTTTCCCGATGCATACCAGCTGGCGGGTTCGTAGAGCCCCTCAGAGATCTTTTGGTAGTCCGTGTCATAGTCTTTCGTCTGCGTCAGGATGTGCGTGAACTCATGATGGATAGACTGGAAGTAAGAATTATTGAGGAACGAACGCGTGATTTTCAGTTCGTTCACGTCGAAAAGCGTTATCTTCATGCCGCCCTCTGCCTGTCCCATCATATAGCGGTTGTCGGTCTCGAAAGCTGGCGACCCCACAAACTGGAACACCTTTGGTGCAAGTTGTCGTGTGAAATCCATCCCAGCCACTTCGTCGTAAGCCTGCAGCCAAGTGTGCAATACGATGTGGGCCAGTTTGACGGAGTTCGACAGGTCGGCAGGAGCGAGTGTGTAGGTGAAATCCGTTTCCATGTCCTCAAGACGATACTTCAAGTTGATGTTGTAGGTCTCTACATAGTTTTTATGCAGCCACAGGTCGAAGGCTGTCTTGGGGCGTGTAGAGTCTTTAACCACCGAGGTGTCGTCGAGGGCATCTTCGCTACAGGAGGTGAGGGTTATAAGAGTTGCTGTAATACAGCAACATACTAGAACCGCTGTCAGTAATGAATATCTTGTTTTCATCTTTTCTACTTTTTTATTATCATTATCTGGGGTTGGCTGTGATGCCCGCATTGATGACATATTCATGGAGCTGGATGGCGCGGCGCGGGTCGTCCTTCTTCATCGTGTCATAGACGGTGATGTTACCGTCGCCCAGCGTTCCATCCACGTTGCGGCGGTAGATCTCGATGCCATAGCGCTTGACGTCCTGCCAACGCAGTCCCTCATGCAGACAGGTGACACGACGGGCATGAAGCACGGCATGTATCAGGTTTTCCTGTTCGCCTGCAGTCACGGTGAAGTCAGGGTCGAGCTTTTTCTTCGGCGTGGGCACCGTTGGCGTGTAGTAGGCTTTTTGGTTGCCGTAGGCTTGGCGCAGCGTGGTTGCATCTACCACTCCTTGATTGGAGGTGAAGGAGTTCATCCACGCCGTGAGGTCGGCATAGGCATGTTCGTAGTCGCCCTTGAGCGCGTAGGCCTCAGCACGGTCGAGGATGAGAGCATCAGTAGTAAAGGCTGGCACGATCATACGCGGATAGCCAATACCGTTCACGATGTCGGTGTATTCCACATATTGACCCATCTTCAGCATGTAGATCTTCGGCGAACCGCTCATCTGACCGGCAGCGAAGTACGTATTCTGCGATCCCCAGAAACCTGTGCTCTGGAGCGTCTCGGTTTGCGAGATCTTGGTGCTGTGGCAGTAGCCTTTCGCCACTGCAGTGGGACCATAGACCCATTCCCAATAGGAATTGGAGGTGATGATGAGCAGGTTGGCTTTGTCGCTGGCATTGATGAAGGTGTTGTAGCTGGCACTACCCAGAGCTATGCTGCCCAGGGTCTTCCAGTCGCGCAGCATGTCGGCAGGCTGAGAGGTCAACACGCGTGTTGCACACTCAATACAACGGTCAAGGTTCGACATGTCTTCCTTCATATAATAAAGGTAGAAACGTGCGGCAAAAGCGTAGGCCGCGCGCAGGTTGAAGTGATACTTCGGCACCGTATAGATGTTGTCGTTGATGAGTGGCAGCCCCTCTTCGATGTCGGCAGCGATATTCTCATAGAGTTCAGCCATCGTGCCACGACTATAGGTCGGCGACACCGTGGTCTCTGTGGTCCTCATGTAAGGCACACCCATGGCTTCATGGCAGGTCTTGCTGCTATAAGGCAGACAGAAGATGTTTGCCAACTGGAAATGGCAAAAGGCCCGGCACAACAGAGCCTCGCCTCGCTGGGCATTGAGACGCTCCGGTCGCCCTAAATTGTCGATGGCGATGAGCACGTTGTTGGCAGCGGCAATGCTCTTGTAGCAGTGCTCCCAAAGTGCATACGGTCCGTCTTGGTTTTTCCAGGTGATGTCCTGCCAGTTGGCAGCTTCTTCCTCCAGCGTCTGATAGGCCGTATAGCTGCTGCTGCCCGTGCAGTGGTCGGTGTTGTCGCTGTACATCTCCGACATCAGGAAGCTGTTGGTCAGCGGGTAGGCATTGACCAGCAGTTCGGTGATCTTCGTGTCGGTA
This sequence comes from uncultured Prevotellaceae bacterium, assembly GCA_902801375.1. Classification (GTDB taxonomy): domain Bacteria; phylum Bacteroidota; class Bacteroidia; order Bacteroidales; family Bacteroidaceae; genus Prevotella. Next base: position 115,254 of record CADCIB010000003.1, read on the forward strand.
TCCAGCTCGGCGCGATTGTCGGGCAGCACGTCGAGATAGTCGTCGCAGGAAGACAGGGTCGTTACAAAGCAGCAACTGATAAGAACCTGAGGCAGTAATCGATATATTGTTTTCATCTTTTAAATGCTTAATGCTAAATACTTAACTCCTAATTCCTAAATTCCCATTCGTAATGTCATTGTGAACTGCTTGGGAATGGGTGATGCCACACCACCAGCATTGACAAATTCCGGATCTTGGCCATTCAGCTTCGAGTCGGAGTAGAAGAGGAAGAGGTTCGTGGCCTGTAGCTTCAACGACAGATCGCTGATATGGAGGGGACGAAGCCACGACTTGGGGAAGTCGTACGACAGCGACACTTCCTTCATACGTACGAAATCGCCTTTGGCCGTGCGTGCTGTAGAGTAGTTGTAGGCATTGTAAAGAATACCCATGTTAGAGTCTTCCGACACTTGACGCTTGGTCAAGATTACGGGAATGTCGGTCTTCTGCTCATCGCCCGGCATGAGCCAACGGTTCTGGAACTCCTGTGGCATAGCGTCGAGGTCGGAGTAGCTGCTTCGGAACGACGGATAGAGACGCAGTACATTTCCGAAAGAATAAGTGACAAACAAATTCAGGCGGAAATTCTTGTATTTCAAGATATTGCCCAAACTGCCGTAAGTGGTGGGCTCCGTCGGTCCCTCGTAGACGAGATTGTCGAGCAGCTGCGACTGGAACTTGATTGTTGCACCCGCATTGACAATGTTGCCATCCTGGTCGGTGATGCGCGGCAGACCGTAATTGTCAAGTCCGTTGAAGCGGAACGAGAAGAGTGCACGGTGTGGGTAGCCCACACGGGTGAAACCATTACCCTGTACCATCTCAATGATGGTGGGGTCGGCCTGAAGGTTGGTGACCTCGGTGGTCACGTGGGTAAAGATGAAGTTTGTCTCCCACGAGAAATTGGGCTTCTGCACATTCTTGGTGGTAATGCTCAGTTCCGTACCGCTCGACTTCATATCGGCGACGTTGGCCCATTTCTTGATGGCACCGCCCACACCCGAGGTGTTGATAGGACCGATGAGGTCGTAGTTGTCGCGGCGGAACCAGTCGAACTCCACGTTGATGCGGTTGGCGAGCAGACCCACTGCCAGTCCAATGTTCAACTCATGTTTCTTCTCATAGGTCAGTTCCTCGTTGGCAATGTCCTGAATCTTCATACCCGTTTCCTGAATGCTGCTGAAAGGGCGGTAGGGCTTGTAGTTCATCATGACGATGGTGGCATTGCTCACGTTGAGGGGACCCGGGTCGGCGGTCAGTGAGTAGCTGGCTTTCAGCGAGAGGTTCGAAAGCGTGGGGCGGAGTTGCTCAAAGAAAGGCTCCTCATGAACGTTCCATGCACCAGAGATGTTCCACGTAGGCAACCAGCGTGCCGAACGGCTACGGCCTAAGCGATTCGTACCCTCATAGCGATACGTACCATTGACGGTGTAGCGTCCTTTATAAGAATAGGTGCCGTTGGCGAAGAAGGCTGACGTGCGGCTGCGGGTGCGTCCGAGCGAGTAGTAGTCGGCATTATCCTCAATGGTTTTCTTGAAGAACTCATAGAGGTAGAAGGGCAACTCACCTTTCTCATACTGCATACCCCATCCGTTGAAGTAGTTGCGCTGGCGGTCGATAGCGCCCACCTCTGAACCTGCGAAGAGATTGACAATGTGGGTGTCTTGGAACACATAATTCCACGAAGCTGTCAGTCGGAAGTCGGTTGCCAGCATCTTGTTGTCGTTCTTCAGGTAGATACCACCCACGGGAAGAATGCTCACGGGGAGGTCGTAGGGGTTATCGGGGTTGTGGTAGAGCCAGGGATTGTTCTGGCGGATATACGCATCACCCATGGAGCGGTAGGCTCCTGCCTGGTTGGAGGCCTCACGGATCTGATGCTCGCGCGTAGAAGTGAGGTAGTTGATGGAGGCCAAGGCTGCCAACTCCAACGTGCGGAGGGGTTTCCACTTCAGTTCGCCCTGAAACTTCATGCTGATCTCATTGAGGTCAATATAGTTGTTGTCGAGCTCGTTCTTGATGTTGAAAGGCGTGTAGTTGCGGGTGTAATACTCATCGGCATCCATCGTACGCGAGGAGTTCAAAGCAAAGCTGAAGGGGTTGATGTCGAAGTCGCGTTTCACCTCGCCGTTCACTACGTCGGTCGACTGGCTGAGTGTTCCCGGCTCACGCTGCTTGCGGTAGTAGCCGTTGGTAATCAGATTGAGCATCAGCTGCTGCGACATCTTGATGCTGGTGTTCATGTTGGCCGTATAACGGTCCACGCTGTTTTGGCGGTAGCGTCCCGGATCGTACATGGCACTGAGCGAACCGTAGAAACTAATGTTTTCCGTACCTGCCGACACACTGACCGAGTGGTTATGTTGAATGCTGTTCGAAAACAGTTCTCCGAACCAGTCAGTATTGCGCATTTCGGCTTGGCGGAGGTATGCATTCTGTGCAGCCTCGTCGTTGGTCAGCGCAAAGCTACCCGTCGCAGGGTCATAGTCGTTGGTCAGCTGGTACATTTTTCCAAACACACCACTCTTGGAGGCACGGTAAGTGTCGGCAAAGTTGAACCATCCCTTGTCACGCATTTCCATATAGACCACCATCTGCTCCTGCGAGTTCATGATGTTATAGTCGCGGTAGTTGGGACGGAGACGCAGGGTATACTCACCAGTATAGCCTACACGAGTCTTTCCAGCCTTACCTTTCTTCGTCGTGACGACAATCACGCCCGACATGGCACGTGCGCCGTAGATACTCGTGGCCGAACCATCTTTCAGAATGTCGAACGTCTCAATGTCGTCGGCATTCAAACCTGCCACGGCTGAGGAGATGAGCGTTTCGGCATCGCCACTCGACAGGTCGTCGGCCGTCACATCGGTCACATCCTCCATGATGACGCCATCGATGACCCACAACGGCTTGGAGTTACCATAAATACTGGTTGCACCACGGACACGGATCTTGGGTGCCGTGCCGAAAGTGCCACTGACATTCTGCACCGACACACCTGCCGCACGTCCTTCAAGAGAACGGCTGATGTCGGCCATACCGTCGAGTTTGGCATCAGAGGCACTGATTTTTGTGGTGGCACCCGTGAAGAGGCGCTTGTCCATCTTCTGCATACCAGTGACAACGACCTCCTCCAACTGTTGGCCGCTGTCGGGTTTCAGGCGGATCGTGCTTTGCTGAGCCAGTTTGCCGACGGCTATCTCCTGCGTCTCGTAGCCAAGATAGGACACGACGACTACATCGCTCTTCGACGGAGCTGTCAGGAGGAAGTGTCCCTCTAAGTCGGTGACAGTGCCTTGTCCGCCCTTCTTCAGCTTCAAGGAGGCTCCAATGAGAGGTTCGCCCGTCTCGTCGAGCACAGTGCCGCGGATGGCATCACTCCCCGTCTGACCCAAGACAGACAAGGTGAACAGCAATAGTGCTAAAAGACTCTTAAATCTTTGCATAATGGTGAGAGGTGAGAAATGAGTGGTGAGTGGTGAGATTGAATTAACGGACGACTATTATCTTACCATTCTGGATAAAGATACCATGGGTGGGATTTGCTACATAGCGGCCCTGCAAGTCATAGACACGGTTGTCTTGCTGCGTCGGCAACGAAACATGCTGGATGGCAGTAGCTCCTCCAATTCCTCCATCATAATAATGCTCCGACTTGTGCGGGTCGTTCTCGCTGGCCTTGTAGTCGTCTTTGTCGGTCTCAGCGAAATGGGCATAGTAGATGGCCGGGCCGCTGACGGTAACAGTCATTTCGCGCTCGGTACTTACAATATTGCCATCGCTGTCGGTCCAGTGATCGAACTTGTAATATTTCACGCCACCGCCCTCAGGACTCATGGAATCACCGTAGGCTGACAGAGTCACCTGGTCACCTGGCTCGGTGTAGAGTTTGTCGGCGTAGGCGTTGCCACAGCCAATCTGATCTTCAGCCACACGGGCAACTACACCCTTGGTGAATACAGCAAAGATATAATCGGTGGGAGCGGCCAGTTGCTCCAAAGCCTCAGCAGCGAGCTCATCGGCCTCTGTGGAAGAGTTTCCTTTATAGATGGTGGGATCGTAGATGGCTGTGAAGTAACCATCAGCTCTCACCTTCACTTGCAGGTCGAGCTCTCTGTCGTAGGTTTGGTTTCCGTTGTCACGGGCAAAGCCGGCAAGCATATAACCTTCGGTAGCCTGTGCCCAGATAAATGCATCACTGATAGCTCCGTTGGTATAGCGTTTGAACTCAGATGTGGCGTCATACTCTTTCTCATCGTAGGACACAAAATCGGTATAGACGGTACCTGCTCCTGTGGGATAAGCCTCAGCTTTCACCCAAATGATGTTGTCTTCGTTCGCAAAAGCAGTCGCGGTGCTGATGAGCGCCATCGCTGCGGCAATGAATAATTTCTTCATATTCTTTGAGGTTTTAATGTTTTTATTGTTTTGATGTTTGATTTCAATAATAATCTGATGGCATAGGTTGCCATAAACAGTGCGTGGGGCAAATCAAGCTGGGCGACAAAAGGAGTCAGCAACAGCAGTATGAGAATGGCGACTATTAGGCAGGTGCAAATTTCAGGCAACCATTTGCGGCGGAAGGCCCAAAGCAGCAGTGGCAATGGATTGAACACGAGCAGATACCAGTTCCACTGGGTAGCTTCCAAGTCTGAAAGTAATACCAAAGCCGTGAGACCCAATGCCAACAGGATGTAGGCGGCCAACAGCACACTGTCGATTAGGAACGGCAGTCGCTTCCAGCCCAAATACCACTGTCCAATGGTGATCACCACAACCAATAATAATAATATGGTGAAGACACCAATAGGTGTCAGTAATCCATGCCAGATGGATGAGGGGTGAATGGCAACAGGCGACAGGCCGGCTGTCAGTATTTCAGCATCGCCGGAAATGATATGCCGGTTGTCGTCAGTGAGCGTAGCCTGCCGCCATACCTCGGGAAGCGTGTGCGGTGTAAGCTTATGCTCGATAGGCCCCATCTCGTCGCCTGCGGGTCCCATGATGGTCTGCCAGAAGAACCGGCTCCAAGGGTAAGGTGCCGATTCGGTCAACATCTGATCGCGGAACGACCCGTTAGTTTGGGCAGGCAACTGCCGATAATCCACAGAAGAGGGCAAAACTGAAGTTATCAGGTCGATGACCATTGAGGCACACTGGGTGTGCAGGTAGTTATAGCGATAGCACCCTCCCCGCACAATCTCTTTGTCGGCATGTTGCCAAAGCATAAGCTTTTCCTTCGGAGTGAGGTTGAGCTGGTGCTGAGCCACGCCACGTCCTGCATTGCGATAATACTCCAGATAGGCAGGTGTTGGCGCTGCTGCGAAACCGCCCATAGCCTTGCCGCGGAAAAAGTCGTACAGTCCTTTCGCATCAGTTGGCGTTTCAAAAGTGAAACAGTAGTCCATCTTATGGTCAGGACATTGCAACCGCAATGCGCAGTGGCCGAAGAGAGAATAAGGTTCGGCTGCAGGACTTACAACGAGCAGGCTTGCTGTGATGTAGTCGGGCTTCAGTTGCTCCAGTGAATCGGAGGCAGCTGCAGCCTCAGACGCAGCTCTGCTCACGTTGGAAGTGAGCAGCAGCATTGTCAGCAGCAGAGTGTGTATCAGCCTTGTCATTCGTCGTTGTTTTGTTTGTTGATCTTGATAAAGCCATTCGGAATCCCCCGCGGGGGATTACCGAATAGCGAACATGAGAAAACTACTTAATCACAATCTTTTTACCGTTCACGATATAGATTCCTTTTTTGTTCTGACCCTCATTGACGCGGCGGCCCTGCAGGTCGTAGGCCTGTTGAGGCAGCATCTCAACACACTGTTCGATAGCGGTGGAAATCACCAGCTTGGGACCATCGGTGTATTGCTTGCCATCGACGAACTCCAGGTCGTTGGTCTGGTTGGTATCGCCACCCTGTCCGTTGTTGAAGATGATGAAGGCGGGAGCAGCCTCACCTTTGTAGCTGAAAGCATAGACGTTGTGGCCGTCCACTTGCTCTTCAGTAGCAGTCAGCTGTATTCCAGGCCATTCGCCCATCTGCATATTCTCGTCGGTCCAGGTGTAAGCCCATACCTCAGCCCAGTCAGCCACATTCACGTAGGTGGCGGTCCACGTGCAGTAGTCGGTGCACTCGGCATCAAGTGTCAGACTGTTCTCCTCAAGGTTGAACACGAAGTTCAGCGTGTAGAAACCGCTCATTTCGGGAGTCCATGAGAAATTCTGCGGGTCGCTGCCAGGTGCGGGCAGTTCGTAGACGCCCCACTGCTGATCAGCACGCAGCTTATACTCGAAGGTCTTCGGTTCTCTCACCTCCAGGTCGGTGATGGTCAGCGTGTACGTACCATCTTCTGCTTGTGTCATCATCAGGTCGGTGTCCCAATCAGAGAAGTCACCCACGATGCCGTATTCATGCTCCTCAACCTGTGGCTGTTCTGCATCGATGCAGTAGAGACGCAGGTTGTCGAAATACCAGTCCTGATAGTTGGCCGTACCCGTGTACTGCAGTTTCAGGTTCATGTCTTGGTCGTCGGCCTTGTCGAAGGTGATGACATTCTCAACCCATCCGCCGCCGTAGACACCGCCACCATACATACCAACACCCGTCAGCGAACCTACCTTCTCATCGTTCACCAGCACCTCTGCGCTAACGGTTGCGGGCGACATATAGGTGACAGACAGCACATACTTGCCCTTGGGCAGTCCGCTAATGGTCTGCCACATATAGGAGTTCTTTTCGTTAGAATTGCGATAGTAGTCGGCTGTTACACCATAGACATTCTTATCGGCTTCGTTGGTCTTGGGATTCGTCCAGGCAGTCTTGTCTGTACGAATCTCCATGTTCAGTTTGTGCCATGCTGTGGCAACTGCTGTGCCTGTGGCGTTGCCAGCCACGATGTTTTCCGTATAATCTTTTGCATTGGTTACCCCCTCACAATAAGCATTCGACACATAAACGTCGAAGATTGCTGTTTCCAGCTGCTCTTTCATCTCTGTGGCATTGGCGGCCGAAGAGGGCTGTTTGGCTATGAGTTCCTGAATCTGTTCGAGTATCTCCTTCTTTGCATAAGGATAGGCCTCCTCATTATAGGTTGCGGCTGTTTCCTTGGCTTTCTCCAGTTTGGTATAGGATTCTTTGGCAGCCACGAATTCCCTCACGGCAGCATACATATTGGCAATGAGCTGCTCGTAGTCATCGCCTTCTGCATCGATGGCTTCTTGCAGGGCGGTGCGCTCAGAGCCTGTCACCACGTCAAACAGACTGTTGTTGATGATAGACTGCATGTCGGATCTGGCATTGGAATGGACACGGGGCATCAGCATGCTCTCGTTTTTACAATAGAGCAGTCTGAACTGGTCAATGCGGAAACTTGTGGAACTCTTGGCACCCACCAGCAGTTCGCCATACTCTGTGTGATTCAGTATGGGGGTGTGCATACGGAGGTAGAGTGCATCGGTGCCACCCTTGCAGATGGCGGTGAGGTCACCCAACATGAGCGTTGCGTTCTGGTTCAGTCTGGCATCGAGGACATAATAGCCTGCGGGCAGGTGACCCACTGTTTGCGTCAAGGAATTGTTTCCGTTCGTAGCAAATTCCACGATATTCTGGCCGTCAATATAGGGGATGGATTCCGTATTGATGGGTTCGCCGACTGTTCCAGCATTGCTCCCCCATGTCCACGGTTCAATCTTGCCAGTCTCGAACGAGGCGTTTTCCAGATAGGTGGAGGTAATGTCAACAATCATACCTGATGCGGCGATGGCTGCTGCCATGGCTTCGTAAAGAGCCTCTGTCTGGTTGTCAACATCTTCCTGACTGGTGGGGTCAGCCAGCATGGCCCTCGCAGCTTCTATGGCTGCAGCCAAGTTACTGTTGCCAAGCTCTACATTGAGGAACGCTGCCTTATCGATGACGGCTGCCAACGCTGTAGTTATCACACTGCCGGCATACTCCAACTTCAAATCGTCAACAATGACATAGTAGCTTGAACCATAGCATACTTGGAAACGTCCTGTCGTAGCCTCAGTAAGTTCGATGTCAAGTATATCCTGATCCCAGGCATTGCTGGCAAACTGAACACTTGCACGCTTGCCGGGAATCAGGTCTTCATCAGTGCCGCCAGTGGGCATGAAGCCTGTCCTGACATTAGTTACCTGCTGGGTGGCATCAGGACTGCTTTGCCCGTTGCGAGCATACAGATTCACCGTGAGCCGATAGACACCGGCAGGCAAGGTAATCTCCTCGGTCTGCTGATACACCAAACCAGCTGCGCCAGTGAAACAAAGTCCCTTTTCGCCCGTGACGCCCTGTTCGGGGCCAGACTCACCAGCAGTTGCGTATTTTCCCGACTGAATGTTACATCCGTATGTGACAACACCGCCATTGGCGTTCTTCTGTTGCTCTACCAATTTCCATCCTTGAGTTTCATAATCTGTTCCTTTGGCTACATTCCATTCGGAGTACAACTCAACTACATTGACATCAACATCGTTGTAGTTGTCATGATGGACAACAATGGGTAGCGCCTCGCACTCCTCAAACCCTGCGTTGGGAATGTACTGTGACGTGACATCAGTCTGTGCCTGAACACCTATATTAAATAGGAAGGCTGTTGCGAAAAGTAAAAGTTTCTTGATCATAAGCGCGATTTTTTAAAAATTGACTGGTGCAAAGATAGTCATTTAAACCACGCCAAACAATAGTTTTCACAAATTGTAAAGCCGAAAACCACGAATTGTAAAGCCTTTTAGACCCTACTTTTTACAATTTGCGCAAAAGAAAAAAGAAAAATTTGCTACTTTGTCATTGAACGGAATTCTGTGGGCGACACAGAGTAGCGGGTTTTGAAGTCGGCCGTGAAACGGGTATGACTGGCAAAACCAGATGCGGCTGCCACCTCCCCAATGGTCATCTCCGGATGCTGGCGCAACAGCTGTGCGGCATGTTCCAGACGGCTGTCGCGAACGAAGCTGGCCAACGACTTGAAATTGCTTCCCTTGGCGAAGGCTGCACCGACACGCTTTTCCGACAGCCCGAAGCGGCTGGTGATGGTCTGGCGGTCGCACACGGGCTTGAGATGCAACTGCTCGCTGAGTATCACCCCACTCATGTATTGGAACAGCTCCTCGTCGGTCATCGCATTCAAGTCTGGCTCAGCAGCCTTGACAGTCGACTCTGTCTCTTCGACGGTTTCGCCCTTAATTGCCTGCAAGGTCTCTTCGTATTTCTGACTATAACCCTTGGCCGATTGCATGGCCTCTTCGTATTTCTGCTTATAATCGATGGCCTCCGACATCTGTTCCACAAGCACATGGTTCTTGTAGTCGACAAAGCGTTTCTGACGGAAGAAGTAGAATGCGAAAGCACAAGCCAACAGCATGATAATCGCACTCATGGCCATGATGAGGTTCTTACGACCAATAATAGCCTGCTGCCGTTCTATCTCCATTTGTTGTTCCTGAGCATGATAGCGGGCGGCATAGTCGTGGCTTTGGTTTCGGTGTTGCCGGTCGTTCAGTATCTGGAGCAGCGCTTCATAGCGTTTCCGATAGCCCAGGCTGGCAACGGTATAACCCTGAGCCTCAGCAGCTTCAGCACGTGACAGGAGAATGTCGGCAAAGTCATGTCGCAGCGTGTCACCCTTCATTTCTGCCTCGGCTGCTCGATAGATGGCAAGCATGGCGGGATAGTCGCCCAGACGCCCCAGAGTGGGGGCTATCATCTTCCGTCCGTCGAGCGTATGACCGTAGTCTGTCTTACCGAAAAGGGCCAGTTCGCGGCGAGCCTTCATGCCATCGTCCATCTCAGCATAGGCGGCCGCTTTGAAGGCCAAAGCCTGTGCACCATAGAAGTCGCAGTAATCCTGCAGTTGTTCAAGCGTTGTGGGTGCATGCTCCGTGCCGTCGATAAAGTCATCGGGATGTTCTTCCATCTCGGTCAGACGGTCTTGAATGAGTTGCGCCACAGGCAGGATTTCTTCATGATGCCCCGTTTCTCGCAGCACGGTAATCTTTCGCTTGCAGGCCAGGATATACGAAAGAATCGCATTGAAATTGGAATGACTCTTCAACTGCTTGATGGCATTGTCTATCTTGGCCATACCCTCGGTCTGTTGTCCCAAGTGGGTCATCGCCATACCGATGTCGGCCTCTGCACGCAGAGCCTCACTCTCTTTACCCAGACCGCGTAGCAACTTGGCATACTCCATGGACCAGCGTAGCAGCAACTCATCGTCGTGCCGCATGCGCGATGCGTTGACCAATAGTTCCAACACTTCCTGCTGACGTCGGGGATGATGCTTCACAGAGTCGTGTGACAGCAACGTCTCTCCAATTTGAAGAGCCATGAACTGCCGTTGGTTACCTGTCGACCAAGTAAACAACCGAGCGCGTAGCAACTCAGCGCGAAAGTCGGCAATGGCCCCAGTCTGTTCGGCAGAGTCGATGAGCGCCAAGGCCTGTGCAGGAGCTTTCTCATACAACTCTGCAGCACGCTGTTCTATATATTGGGAGTCAGGAGAAACCGACATGGGTCTCCTGGCCGTGCACCCACACAGGGTGAGCACAACGACAAGAGAACACAGGAAATATCGGTTCACATGAATCTCCATAGTCTTTCTGTTGTTTTTGATGTTGCTCTTTTTCAGTTGTTGACGCTGAGCACGCCCATCGGTCCTGTGGTGGAGGCGTGATAACGGATGAGCTTATAGCCGCCTTCACCGCTGACCACGATGCCTCCGTTATTCATGTCGTATTGCCGATGGCAGTTTTTGCAAGAAGCCTTACCGTCGCTGCTCATGGTCAGCTGATAACGCGGCATGTTGCTTTCTTCATAGCAATTAGGGCACTGGGCATCGTAAGCATAGAACGTAGGTGGATTGTCAAGCGTCCCATAACCCACTATCACGCCCGAGGCATTGTAGACGCCCAACACATTGGTTCGTTGCTTCTCCACGGCATTGATTGCCACACGACTTTTCATGCCTTGGTTGTTCTCAAAATCGAAATAGGCATCTGTGCTACGACTGATACGGCAGAAAAGGCCTGGTGCCATGGGATTCATGGCCGACGACAGGGTGGCATCCAGGTGGATGGAGTTGTCGTAGACGAAATAGGCCCTGTGGTTGCTGTATTCGAGCTCAGAGTCACCACACGACGAGATAACGAGAGCCAAAAGGCCGGGAAGAAGCAATCGACGAACTCTACTCATAGCGTATCTTCGACAGCGCTTCGGCCAGCTTTTCCAATCCTTCCTGCAAGGGCTTGCTCACGATGCCCTTCATCAGGAAGTTGAGTTCTGCATCGATGGTCACTTTCAGCTTGCTTGTTGTGTCAGTGACGGGAAGCATCTGCACCCAAAGGTTGAAAGGCAGCGGTGAGTCCACCGACTGGTATTTCACACATTTAGGATCCTCGCGTTCCACGATGCGAAGGGCTATTTTGCCAATGGGTGGCACGTTCACACTAATATGGTCGTTGTCGAACGACATATTCTGCAACTGGTCGTCGTTGACCAGATGCTTCACTCTCTCGGCATTGCTCAGGTCGCTCAGCATATCAAACACGCTCTGCTGGCGATAAGGCACCTGTTTCACGGAGCTTTCAAATCTACTCATATGATGGGTGATGAATGATAAATGGAAGATAGGAAGTCATTAGCCCTGACACCAGCGGTCAGGAGCCTTGCGCCATTCGGCGAGCAGATGGGTGTCAGCCTCTTGGATATAACCAGTCTCCAGAGCCTTGGCCACCACATGCTCATAGTCGGTCAGGGTGACGAGTTTCACATTAGCATCCTCAAAAGCCTTCTCGGCCACGGGGAAACCGTAGGTATAGCTGGCCACCATGCCTACCACCTCGCAGCCTGCCTGACGAATGGCTTCCACAGCCTTCAATGAGCTACCGCCAGTAGAGATAAGGTCTTCAACGACCACCACTTTCTGCCCTGGTTGCAGGTCGCCCTCAATGAGGTTCTGCATGCCGTGATCTTTTGGTTTCGGACGCACATAGACGAACGGCATGTTCAGGGCATCGGCCACGAGCGCACCTTGTGCGATGGCTCCCGTGGCAACGCCAGCCACGACGTCGGCCTCAGCGAAGTTTTCGAGGATGGCGTTCACGATGCGCAGCTTGATATAATTGCGCAGGTCAGCGAACGAAAGGGTCTTGCGATTGTCGCAATAGAATGGTGATTTCCAGCCCGAAGCCCAAGTAAAGGGATCGTTGGGTTGCAGTTTGATGGCTTTAATGTCGAGCAGCCGGGCTGCCAATGTACTTTTCTGAATATCCATTTAGATAATAGTATTTTAGTGGTTTACGTGGTGCAAAGGTACAAATTAGCGGGAACAATACAAAAAAAAAGACAGAAAACTTTTTATTTTATTGTCGAGCGGATGCACCTTCGATGTCAATCAGATGTACGAATGGGCGAGAATGTAAGGTGGAGATGAGCGCTTATGACTTCGTAAAGCCCATCGTCAGCACACTGATGTGCACATCCCCAGCTTTGGCCAGTTCACGACCGCAAGCAATGATGGTAGCTCCGGTGGTCATGACATCGTCTATCAGGAGAATGTGCTTTCCGCTGGCCGCACCACCGCCGGTCAAGATGAAAGCGTCTGCTACATTTTCTCTGCGCTCCCACTTCTCTAAATGTGTCTGACTGCCATGAAACGATTTCCGCGCTATGATGTCGGTCCTGACTGGCAGATGGGTCACTTCGCTGACTCCACGGGCTATCTCTTCGCTCTGGTTATAGCCGCGCTCACGCCTCCGCTTGGGTGCCAAGGGAACGGGCACAATCATGTCTATGCCATCGAAAAAGCCTTTTTGAGCCAGTTCACGTGCTGTCATACGCCCCAGGAAAACTCCTACTTCCGGATGGTTCTTATATTTCATTTTCAGGATGACGTGGCTGGCTGGCGACTTTGGAGTATAGAAGAACAGCGCTGACACGCGCTCCACAGTAAACTGCCCCCACAGCAGCCTGGCCATCTCATTGTCGTAAGGCATACGGCCGAAAGGGGTGCGCGGCAGGTCGAAGTTGCACCCAGTGCAGATGACTTGTTCGCTGATGGCCAACCGATTGCCGCAAATAGCGCATAGCCGGGGCGACAACAGGTCGAGCAGCCTGGAGAAGAAGGTGTACATTTCTTAGGGGTTAAGGGGTGAGAGGCGAGAGAAATGACATGATGGGAATCATGACAGGGAATCCAACACATCGAGAATGATGTCCATGGTGAAGCCACGACTCAGGGCGAAGCGAATGAGCTTTGTGCGTCGCTCATAGTCGTTTTCAGCCTTAACACTCTTGCCCTTGGCTTCCAACAGCGGACGTAGCTGCGCCACATAGTCTTCGCCCAACACCTCATCGAGTACACGTCGTTGCACCTCGGCGGAGATCCGCTTGGCATATAGAGCCTGCTCCACCTTGCGTCGTCCCCATCGATTGTAGGTCAGCTTGTCTTTGACAAAAGCGCGGCAAAAGCGTTCCTCGTCGATGTACTGATGCTCCTGCAAATAATCGATGACGCGCTCTTGGGTGCTCTCCTCCACCTCCCATCGGCGCATCTTTTCACGCATCTCGTGGGCACAATGCTCGCTGCGTGCGCACAATGCCGCCAGTTTCTGAATGACTTCTTTCTCTGTGAGTGGTTTCATGTGTAAATACATTATAATAAAAGGATCCTGCCACAGCCTATCCGTAAACCGCTTTGACAAAACGGGGCTTTCCAAAAGCATCTTTGCGGACGACTACCTGCCGATAGCCCATGGCAATGAGCAGTTTCTTTACCTCTTCTGCATATAAGGCATTGACTTCGAAATAGAGTTCGCCCGCCGGTTTCAGCGCTGATTGGGCGAAATGCGCGATGGCACGATAGAACAACAAGGGGTCGTCGTCAGGGACGAAGAGCGCCTGCGAGGGTTCATGGTTCAGCACATGCGGGGCCATGTCGGCCTTCTCGCATTCGCAGATGTAGGGCGGGTTGCTCACGATGAGGGAAATCCCTCTCTTATCCTCCCAGAGGGGGGCTAATATATCCATCTGATGGAAATCCACCTCTGCACCAAGTCTCGAAGCATTGCGGCAGGCAACAGCCAAGGCCTCTTCCGAGATGTCGATGGCATCGACATGTGCCTGCGGCAGGTCCAAAGCCAGCGTGATGGCGATGCACCCGCTACCTGTACCAATGTCGAGAAGACGCAATGGGGAACGAGGGATGGAGGATGAATGGTCTTCCACGATCCAGCGGCACAGTTCTTCGGTCTCTGGACGAGGGATGAGCACAGCGGGCTGAACCTCAAAAAGCCTGCCGCAGAAGGTTGTCTGCCCGATGGCATACTGCACAGGAGTGCCATTCTCCACTTGCTCCACGATGGTTGCCAGCCGTTTCTGGTCAGCCGACGGCAGATGGTCGAGTGCACCGCAGAGGGCATCGGCCCACGACACGCCCACGCCCAGTTCGAGAATCATGCGCACAACGGCTTGCGCTTCCGGCTCTTCGCCGATGGCTTTCCGTATTCTGGCTGTCAGTTCCCTGTAGGTCATGGTCTTTGAGGGTGCGAGGGGTAAACTATTGTCCGCCTAATCGACTGAAGAAGGTGATGATGTCTTCCCACGTCTTGAAGGTATCGCTACCGAAGGCGATACGTGTGCCCATAAAGTCGGAGGTGCGAGAGTGCGAGGCTTCGGGCATGATGAGGTAGTCGCCCAAGAGCAGCGACGGCTCTTCGGCGAACAGCAGATGGCCGTAGGCCGGCACGTTGACAACCTCGCGAGTCCACTCCAGCACGTTCTTGTAATAGTCCAAGTCGTAGTTGGGTGCCTGGGCTACGAAGTAGAGATTGTAGGTTTCCAAGAGAAAGCGTACGGCTTTCATGGCCGATGAGCGTTGTTGGTTGCGTGCGTCACGCAAAGTCTCTATACCTATATATATTATAGGACGCTCACGCCCTTCCTGCCGGTCGTCGATCCAACGGATGACGGGAACCACGCTCTCCATAAACACACGGTCGTTCATGCGATGCTCGCCGTGGAAGGATACGCTCTGCGAGTAGTGCTGCTCAAACAGCTCCTGGGTATGCACGAGCGGGTCTTCGTCGCCAAAGAGTCCCCACACGCGCTTCTGTTCCTCGTCAGGTATTCTCTCTCCTCTCTCCTCTCTCCTCTCTCCTCCAAACAAAAAGCACTCCTCCTGCACGGCGCGATACTCCTTACAGAGTGCTTTGGTCATGATGAATTCCTGCACACCGTCCTTCCTCGGATTCAGGAATGTCTGCTTACCCATCATCCCATGTTCGCCCATTGTATCGGCAATCTGAAAGGCGGGATTGATGAGAATGCGGTCGAAACCATAGAGCTGCTCTGCATACATGCCACCCATCGAGGTGCCGATGATGAGGTCGGGCTGTTCCTTTTCAGCCAATTCTTTCAACATCTTGATGCCTTCGTGCGGGTCAATAGGGATATCCTCTGCCACGATTTCTGCCGAGGGCAATAGCTCGCGCAGGCGCGTCACGGTGCCAGACTTGGCCGACGAGGCGAAACCGTGTACATACATCACTTTCTTCCCCTTCATCAAGTCGGGGTATTGCTTCACATATTCGTTCATTATATTTGAGTTGACGAGTTGATAAGTTATTGGTTATTCGGGCGTAATCACCATTTTCACAATGCCTTTTTCTTCCTTTTTCAATTCCTTGGGCATTTGGAAAGGTGTCTTGGTGCCCGATGCATTGAAGGCCAGGAGATAGCGTTTGCCGTCGGTATCGTCGGTCAGGATGATGGTCCAGCCATCGCGGCTCATGTCGAAAGTGGTGCCAGCCAAGCGCTTCGCCCTGTCTTCGGTTATGCCAGCAAAATAGACATGCGCCTCCTGGTGTTTCATCTTGGCGCGCTGCTTGCGCTTGCCGATAATCTTCGGGTCTATCTCCATGGTCTGCAAACCAGCCTTCTGCGAAGTTCCGTTGCTGAAGAAGTCCAAGTCGTCGATGTCGCCAACGGCTATCAGCGCATTGCCGGGAGTAGCCCACAGGCAATAGGGCCGGCTGCCCCACTGATAAGCCGTCCACTCATTTCCCTTTCCGTTTTCGGGTGTCGAGAAACAAGGTTCGTTCTTCTGATTCGCCCAAGTGAAGTAGGCAAAGCGCTCTTGGGTGAGGCTCCTGACGGTTTTCAGACCGCCAAGTACCCGTGTTCCCATGCTGCGTTGCAAGAAATCGCTCCAAGTGGAAGGCTGGGGAGCCCAGTCGCCATAGTAGTCGTGGAGCAACCAAACGGAAGAAAGCAGGCTGGCCAGCCTCACCACCGACTGCACCTTGGGTTGGTCCTTGCCCTGTTTCTGATGTTTCTGGGGGGTGAAGGGTGTGAGTTGGGAGGTGAGCTTTTCCAGCAGAAGGTACTCCATCATGAGCGCATCGGCGTTCTGTTTCACATTCCCCATCGCAGCGTAAAACGGCAAACTGCCAAACTCTTGGGCATCGACGGCACACGCACCGTTGGGCATGATCATGGGTGCCACGACATCGTTCCACACAGCGTTCCAGCGGTCTGTGAGCGCTTTCATTATCGGCGCATCGGGCTTTTTGGCAATGAGATGGCAGAGAGCCACCAAGCATTTCATCTGCTCCTCGGCCATACCATTCTGATAATCAGTAGCCGCATGGCCTGCTTTCGATAAATCTGCCATACGCTGTTGCCACGTGGCTGCCCGCCCGTTCATGGGCATCATGGCCCAGGCGCAGGCGAGTGCCGACGGCGTTTGCCCCTGACGACCTTTCTCCACAGCTTTTTCCACCACACGAGCCACGCCCTCTTCGTCGTATTTCTCCAGGTTGAAGTTCAGGAATTCCTCAGCCAGCGCCAGGCTGTAGACGTTGCTCCCATTTCCCTTCGCTATCTCCCAGCGCAGGCTTTTCATGGCCATCCGCTTCAGCTGGTCGTAGCTGACGCCCTGCGGAAGCTGCAAGCCTATCTGACCGCCATACTCATGCAAGAAGGCCAACACCATTGTCACGTCGGCATTCGCCTCGCGGAAATGCCCGATAGAGTCGCCCCGATCGTTCACACCGTCATTCACGAAGAGCCCTTTGGCGTACTTTGAGAACTGCGCGAGCCACTCCATGCACTGGCTCTGCACACGGTCGGCTGACTGTGCCGAAACCGTTGCAGGTTTCGCGCACGCACATAATATAATAAGGTATAGCCACACGGAGGTGGCGCTCAACAACTTTCTCATGCCACAAAATATTAAATTACCAACCCCGGCAGAGGTCAGTATGATGATTCACTTTGCTTTTTGAACTTTCGAAAAGTTCTCTGCAAAAGTAATTGTTTTTATTGAGATTTCAAAGAAAAACGCCAAAAAAAGAGTGTCGTGAAAGTTTTTCATGTTGCTATACAATATTTTTCCTGATACTACGTTATTAATGTACGCAGCGTAGGTTAATAATGTAGGCAGCGTAGGTTAATAATGTACGGTTGGCATTTGACGCAAACGACAACGGCATTGATGTCGATCGACAACGCGATGTGCCATCAACGGCACGATGTTTGCATAGCAATCAGAAAAAGTTTAACCAATAAAGAGGAATAGAAATATGGCATTGAAAATCAGATTGAAGCAGTATAAGAACGCTTCGAAGAGTTCGTTTGGGAAGTATTATGCCGAGACAGTGTTGCTGGGTGAGGTTCACACGGCCGACATTGCACGGCAAGTGAGCGAAAACACCACGTTCCGCCCTGGCGAGGTGAAAGGCATCATCGACGAGGTGGTGGCAGTGATGACGCGCGAGATGCAGGACGGCAACGCGGTGGTGATTGACGGACTGGGCCGCTTCCGCCTGATGGTGGAGAGCGAAGGCGTGGAGGAGGCGAAGGACTTCAACATCGGACGCCACATCCGCCGCATCGTCTGCAAGTTCCTGCCCGCTGCCCACCGCCTTGGCGACGACCGCGAAGTGAAGCCGACGGGCCGCCGCGAGCAGCTCTTCAGCGAGGGTGCCGACGTGGAGTGGTATAAGGGGTGAGCCACTGTAACAGTTCAACGAATGGCCATGTGACCCCCACTAACTCCCCCTGCAGGGGGAGAACTGGTTTGTTTCTGCGCTCAAAAGTAACTGATTCTCCCCCTACAGGGGGAGTTAGTGGGGGTCAGATGGCTGATGACTGAGTTGTTACCTTAAACACCTCTTATTGTTAAATGGTATTAAATATTCGTTCTTTCGTGCAAGATTCTGCATGGAATGCGGTTGTATTTGCAGAACCATTCAACTTCAAACGTACAGATTATGAGAAAGAAAATGTACTGGGGCATCGCCCTATTGGCCGTTTTGGCCATGACCGTCGGCTGTCAGAGCGACGACGAGGAAGAGTTTGTACCAGGCTGTGAGCAGCCATTTTCGGCCATGATTCCGGAGAACGTGGTTACCGGATTTGAGCGAATGGGCCTGCAGGGCGAGTGGACTTTACAGAAGTTATGGTTTGAGAATGCCCCTCAGTTTACCGAGCCTGTGAAGGTTTTCTTCTATCCCGACGGGACGGCATTTGTCTATGTGCCGGATGATTTCGACTACTTCATGGAGTCGGGAAAGTACACTTACACCACCTACTCTCGCAAGAATTGCATCTACGATGGGGTGGCCTTTAAACTGCGGAAAGGCGACAAGGTGTACACGGGCGGTATGGCGTTCAACTCGCTTCACATCCACAAACCTGATGACGCTGACTGGAAGATGGGTATGGTATGTGATTATCATCGTGAAAGAACGACGGAGAATGAGATTCCTTTCTTCTTCAACGATTTGGCACATAACTACGGATGGGGCCTTGAGCAAAGCGAAATGGCCATCCATTCCATCAATAGCATGGATGAATTCAGGTCTTTGGTAAACATCGAGAGTGAGCTGCCGCAGATAGACTTCAACCGCTACACCTTGGTGTTGGGCTGGTATTTCAATCGTGATAGGAAATTCACTTTTGACAAGTTAGACATCATCAAAAGCGATTCCGAATACCTCTTCAAGGTGCATCTCAATTATGTTGATGTTTCGTATGGCATTACGGGAAGCATGGGATGTGTGATTGACTATACGGATAGTTTTGTTCTGATATGGCGACTGATGCCGAAGTTCGAGAAAGAAAGCGTGAGGCTGGAAGTGGAAGAGACACCAGAGGAAGAGAACACCTATGAATAACACGAACAGAAAAGCGCAAATTAATTTGCGCTTTTCTTGTTCTTTATGCCTTTATATCAGAAAAAATCCTTAACTTTGTGGCGTCATTCAACAAGCAGATATCGCGGGGAAGAACTGGGACTTGGTGTTCCCCATTGAGGATCTTTACAAAGGAAGGATTGATTAACAATGAAAAGATAGAATATATGAAGAAGCAAATCATGATGGTGCTGACAGCCTTGACGCTGTCGGCTGGCGCTTGGGCACAGGGAGATGTGTACGAGCGGTCGAAGACTTACGTGTGGCCAACCGATGAGTTGGTGCTGCAGAAACTCGACAAGTGGCAGGACCTGAAGTTCGGAGTGCTGATGCACTGGGGCATCTACAGCGTGCCGGGCATCGTCGAGTCGTGGTCCATCTGCAACGAAGACTGGATTACGAAGGACACCACGCGCACGTTCAACCAATATAAGGACTGGTACTGGGGACTGGCCGACAAGTTCAACCCCACGAAGTTCGACCCCAAGCAATGGGCCAATGCGATGGAAGATGCAGGCATGAAGTACATGATCTTCACCACGAAACACCACGACGGCTTCTGTATGTTCGACTCGAAGGAGACCGATTTCACCATTGCCAAGCACGCCTTCCGCGACAATCCGAAGCGCGATGTGCTGAAATACGTGCTGGAAGCCTTCCGCGAGAAGAACTTCATGATAGGCACCTACTTCTCTAAGCCTGACTGGCACTCGCAGTACTACTGGTGGGATGTCTATCCCAACCGCGGTCGCAACACCACCTATCCTACGGAGAAATGGCCCTGGCGATGGGAGCAGTTCAAAAAATACACCCACCGACAGATGGAGGAAATCTTGTCGCGCTATGGCTCTGTAGACATTCTCTGGATGGACGGCGGATGGGTTTGCAAGGAGAACAAGCAGGACATCGACATGCCCGCCATCGCAAAAATGGCCCGCAGCCATCAGCCCGGCTTGCTCATGGTAGACAGAACCATCCACGGACCCTACGAGAACTATCAGACACCAGAGCGCACCGTGCCTGAGACGCAGCTGGACTTCCCTTGGGAGAGCTGCATCACGCTGAGCGACGATTGGGGCTGGGTGCCCCGCCCACGATGGAAATCGCCTGAGAAAGTCATCAATCTGCTCATCGAGATTGTGGCTAAGGGCGGCTCGTTGGTACTCGGTGTGGGGCCCACGCCTGAGGGATTGATACAGCCCGAGGCTGTGGAGCGT
Source organism: uncultured Prevotellaceae bacterium (assembly GCA_902801375.1). GTDB lineage: Bacteria > Bacteroidota > Bacteroidia > Bacteroidales > Bacteroidaceae > Prevotella. Next base: position 135,722 of record CADCIB010000003.1, read on the forward strand.
CTGCACGCTATCGGCCAGTGGATGCGTCAGAACGGCCGCGCCATCTACAACACCCGTGCCGTGAAACACTACCACGACGGCAATGTGTGGTTCACGGGCAACAAGGACGGCAAGACGGTCTATGCCTTCTACCTACTGCCCGAGGGCGAGCGCCTGCCTGCACAAGTCAGTTGGACAGGCAACCTTCCTGGGAAAGGAGGCTCCGTGCGCTTGGTCAGCAATGGCAAGAAACTGAAATACAAGGTGAAGGACGGACAGGTGACGGTGACATTGCCCAAGAATCTGCCCGCACAGTCAGTAGCTTTGGAGGTTAGATAATAAAGAAAGGATAGCTCATCAACATGAAAACGCTACAGAGATTGTTCTTCGCTGCGCTGCTCCTGACGGCAACTGCGACGGCTAATGCCCAGCCCGACGAACAGACGCGGGCGGGAATGGCACGCATGTCGTGCACCAGTATCATGGTTGGCAAACAAGCATCTGCCGACGGTTCGGTCATAACGTCGCACACCTGCGACTCATGGTACCGCACATGGATGCGCATGGTGCCTGCCCACGACTACCCAAACGATACCGTGACGGCTATTTTTGATGGCCGCATGCACACCCAAAGTGCCGACGACAGTACGAAGATCCGCCAGAAAGGCGTCATCCCACAGGCACGCCATACCTATCGTTTCCTCGACACGGCCTATCCCTGCCTGAACGAAAAGCAGCTGGGCATTGGCGAGACCACCATCTCCGGCCGCGACACACTGCGCAACAAGCAGGGCATGTTCATGATCGAAGAACTGGCCCGCATCGCCCTCGAACGCTGTTCTACGGCTCGCGACGCCATCCGACTGATGGGCTCGCTGGTGAAGCAGTATGGCTACGGCGACAGCGGCGAATGCCTGACCATAGCCGACAAAAACGAGGTATGGATATTTGAAGTGTTTGGCGAGGGACCGAAGAAGATTGGCGGCGTATGGGCTGCCGTACGCATCCCCGACGACGAGATAGCCGTCTCTGCCAACATTTCACGCATTGACAAACTCGACCTGAACGACACCGACCATTACATGGCATCGGAGAACGTCTTCGAGGTGGCCAAGCGGCTGAAGCTTTGGGACGGCAAGAGCGAGTTTTCTTTCTGGCGTGCCTACAGCGGCGGCAACTATTTCGGCGAGACGAAGAACTACAGCGTGCGCGAGTTCTTCATCATGAACGAACTGGCTCCATCAGCTCATCTGTGCGACACAGTAGAGAACCTGCCCCTCAGCGTGCGCCCCGACAAGAAGGTTAGTGCCGAACAGGTGATGCGCCTTTTGGGGAGCTACTACGAAGGAACACCGCAGAACCTGAGCTTCCGCCACAAGATTCCCAACCCAAAACGGAAAGACAAGGACGGGAAGTTGGTGGAGAACGAACCCGACAGCATCGTCTCGCCCTTCTCCAATCCGTGGATGCGCCCCGACGAAATCAATATGTATTATGCGATGGGCGACTCCGTGATGAAGAACATCCGTACGGTGAGCGTGCCTTGGTGTGCTTATAGCACAGTCATCCAACTGCGCTCGTGGCTGCCCGACGAGGTAGGCGGCGTGGCATGGGTGACCCTTGACAATCCTGGCGAGAGCCCACGGTTCCCCATCTTCTCGGGTACGACCGAACTGCCTATGATGCTTGGCATCTGTGGCCAACACGTCGATCGCGACGATGCCGCGTTGTGGCACTATCGCAAAGCCAACCGCCTGGCCACTGTGCGCTGGGGCACCTACCGCAAGCAGTTAGAACCCCTGCGCGACTATTTCATCGAGAAAGGTCAGCGCGAACTGCCTTTCGTGGAGCAGACATGGCAACAGCTCCGCCAGCAAGACGAGAAACAAGCCGAGCAGATGCTCAACGGCTACACCGCCGACTTCTTTGGCGCTACCATCGCCCGATGGGATGAGTTGGCGCGTAAACTGTGGCGGCAGACATGGGCAGGATTCTGATTCACCAAGCAACAAAATGACAGGACAGACCATCCGTTTCACGAAGATGCATGGCTGTGGCAACGACTACATCTATGTCGATGCCGACCGTTACCTGTTGGCTGACCCGGCGGCAATGGCCCGCCAATGGAGCGACCGCCGAAAGGGTATCGGCGCGGATGGGCTGATCCTTTATGGCAAGGCTGATGGCCGCAAGGCCGATTTCTCTATGCGCATCTTCAATGCCGACGGCTCGGAAGGGCTGATGTGTGGCAATGGTGCCCGTTGCGTGGGATGGTTGCTTTACGAGCAAGCTTTGACCGACCAGACAGAAATACGGCTCGACACAAAGGCAGGCATCCGAGCCATCACGCTTAACCTTGCTGAGAATGGCAACAGTACGAACCGAAAACAAATAGCATCCGTGGTGGTCGACATGATGGAACCATCTTTCCGTGAACAAACGCTGAGCGCGGAAGGGGTGACCTTGAGCGGGCTATACGTTTCCATGGGCAACCCCCATTTTGTGGTCTTCGTCGACGATATAGAAGCATGCGATATAGAGAGGCTTGGCCCTCTGTTTGAGCGCCATCCTGCCTTCCCCGAACGTTGCAACATCGAGTTCGCGCAAATATTGTCACCATCGCCGACAGGCAAGAGCCGCATCCGGGTGCGGGTATGGGAGCGGGGCAGTGGGCTGACCTTGGCCTGCGGCACAGGGGCATGTGCCGTCTGTGTGGCTGCGGCAGCCACAGGGCGCGCCGACAGGCAGTCGGCCATCGTCATGGATGGAGGAACGCTCTTCGCCCATTGGCAACCCAACAATCACGTGCTTCTCACGGGACCTTGCGCCACCGTTTTCAAAGGCGAAATACAGATATAACAAAACAATAAATCTACTGAAACAGTGTCAAATCTTAGATTCCAAGTTGTGGAGAAGGCTTTCTCCAAAAAACCATTGAATGTGGAACAGCCGAAAGAGCGTCCGTCGGAGTATTTCGGCCGAAAGGTGTTTACACGCGACAAGATGTACAAATACTTAGAGCGTGATGTGTACAACCAGCTGGTCAGTGTCATCGACAATGGTGCACCGCTCGACCGCTCCATTGCCGATGCGGTGGCAAGGGGCATGAAGCAGTGGGCCGAGGAGTTCGGGGTGACCCACTACACGCACTGGTTCCAACCGCTCAACGAAGGGACGGCCGAGAAGCACGATGCCTTTCTGGAACACGACGGGAAAGGCGGACTGATGGAATCGTTCTCGGGCAAGCTGCTGGTACAGCAGGAACCCGATGCCAGCTCGTTTCCCAATGGCGGCATACGCGCCACGTTCGAGGCACGGGGCTATTCGGCCTGGGACCCCACGTCGCCCGTCTTCATCATCGACGACACCTTGTGTATTCCCACCATCTTCATCTCTTATACTGGGGAGGCCCTCGACTACAAAGCTCCGCTGAAACGTGCTTTGCGCGCTGTGACGGAGGCAGCCCTCGATGTGGTCAGATATTTCGACCCCACGGTGCAGAAAGTAGTTTCAAACTTAGGCTGGGAACAAGAATATTTCCTCGTCGACGAAGACCTCTATTCGGCCCGCCCCGACCTGATGCTCACAGGCCGTACGCTGATGGGCCACGATTCTGCCAAGAACCAGCAGATGGACGACCACTACTTCGGCATCATTCCCGACCGTGTGATGGCCTTCATGAAAGACCTTGAGGTGCAGGCGTTGGAACTGGCCATCCCCTGTAAGACACGCCACAACGAGGTGGCACCCAACCAGTTTGAGATGGCGCCTATCTTTGAAAACACCAATCTCGCTGTGGACCACAACATGCTGCTGATGGTACTCATGAAACGCGTGGCACGCAAGCATGGTTTCCGCGTGTTGCTCCACGAAAAACCTTTTGCCGGCATCAATGGCAGCGGTAAGCACAACAACTGGAGCCTGTCTACCGATACAGATGTCTTGCTGCACGCACCAGGGAAGACACCTGAACAGAACCTGCGTTTTGCCACGTTCATCGTGGAGACGCTCATGGGAGTCTACCGCCACAACGGACTGCTCAAAGCCAGCATCATGAGTGCCGCTAACGCCCATCGATTGGGAGCCAACGAGGCTCCGCCCGCCATCATCTCATCGTTCTTGGGAACACAGGTGAGCAGCCTGCTCGACTACATTGCAGAACTGGGGGCAAAAAGCGAACAACTCGATGCCCATGCTGATGCACAGCAGCTGTTGGCACCCGACTCGAAACTCACCACCAAGCTCGACATCCCAGAGATTCCCGAGCTGCTCATCGACAACACCGACCGCAACCGCACCAGTCCGTTTGCCTTTACGGGCAACCGGTTTGAATTCCGTGCCGTCGGCAGCGAGGCCAATTGTGCCAGCGCGATGATTGCCCTGAACGCTGCCGTGGCCGAGGCGCTGACCAACTTCAAGGTGCGTGTTGACAAACGCATCGGTGAATTGACATCAGAAAACCCGACATCCGCCCCCACCCTCCTCACGCAACGGGCCATCGTGGAGATACTGTGCGAGGACATCAACACCTGTCGTCCCATCCATTTCGATGGCAATGGCTACAGCGACGAGTGGGTGGCAGAGGCCAAGCGTCGCGGCTTGGATGTGGAGACTTCCTGCCCGATCATCTTCGACCGTTATCTCGACGACGACAGCGTACGCATGTTCGAGAGTCTCAACATCATGAACCGCAAGGAGCTGGCTGCCCGCAACGAGGTGAAGTGGGAAACTTATACGAAAAAGATACAGATTGAAGCGCGCGTGCTGGGCGACCTGACGATGAACCATGTCATCCCGGTGGCTACGCACTACCAAAGCCGATTGGCCAAGACCGTGAAGTCGATGCGCGACATCTTCCCGAAAGAAGAGGTTGAGAAGATGTGTGCCCGCAACATCAACATCATCCGCGAGATTGCCGAGCGCACACAGATCATAGAGGAGATGGTGGAAGAATTGGTGGCTGCTCGCAAGAAGGCAAATCGTATAGCATCGGAGCGCGAGAAGGCCATTGCCTACCACGACACGGTTGTACCGAAGATGGAAGACATCCGCTATCACATCGACAAACTGGAACTGATTGTGGCCGACGAACTGTGGACACTCCCCAAATATCGCGAACTGCTCTTCATCCGATGAGGGATGAAGAGCAGTCACGATATGCTTTTTCAATAAAGAGGAAGAGGCATCAGAGCTTCTTGGCTAACTTCTCGGCCTTCGCCTGAGCCTTCAGCACCTTCTGCTGGGCGGTCACCTTTTTCTTCTCTAACTTCAGGAGCTTGGCCTGATCCATACCAGCAGCCTTGGCTTCCTCGTACTTGGACACTGCCTTGTCGGCATCCTTCTGAGCCTTTACGGCTTGTTCCTGAGCCTTCTTGGCAGCCTCCTGAGCCTTTTGGCGCTTTTCCACTTCCTTGCGGGCCTTTTCAGCCTGCTTGGCTTGTTTCTTGGCTTCCTTCTCGGCCTTCTCCAGCTGCTTCTGCTGCTTAGCCATTTCGGCAGCAGCCTTCTTCTGAGCCTTGGCCACAGCAGGATCCACCTGCTCCACGCCTACGCCGTTGTCAACAACCTGTGCTTGAACGTGGTTTACACTCAAGCAGAACATGGCTGCGAGTGCCATCAGTTTAAAAAAGTTTTTCTTCATATCCTTTTGTTTTTAAAAAATAGTTGTGTTTACACTTTCTGGCATACATATTTGTCCGCCACGATTGTGCAAAAGTAAGTATTTTGTAACAACTGTCCAAAAAAAATACGTTAAATCAACAAAAACACACAAAATTGTTTTGTTTTTCTTTGCGACGATTGCCTTTTTTTGTGTATCTTTGTCACCTCAATCGGAAAAAAACAAAAGAACTGCAATCACTGATGAGCAAGATGGAAGTCTCGACAAACATAAATCCAACGATGAAAATCACCATGCTGGGCACGGGGCACGCCACCGTGACACGATGCTATAACACCTGTTTTGTGTTGGAGCAAACCGCTGGCGACGGCACCTGCCGCCTGTTGGTCGATGCCGGCGGGGGCAACGGCATCCTGGCGCAACTGGAGAAAGCCGGCATTCCACTTCGCACCATTCACGACGTGTTCATCACCCATGCCCATACCGACCACCTGCTGGGATGTGTGTGGGTGGTACGCATGGTGATGCAGATGATGCTCGACGACCGCTACGACGGCACTCTCAACGTGTATAGTCATGAGAAGTGTCTGCGTCTGCTTCGGCAAATCTGCGAGGAAACCCTCCACAGCGACTACAGCTATTTTCTCGGCCAACGCGTCTTGCTGCACGAGCTTAACGACGGTGACGAGTTCCATGTAGGCAGCATGCGTCTGCAGTGTTTCGACATTCATTCGCGGAAAGAGAAACAGTTCGGCTTTATTATGGGGAAGCAACTTGCCTGCTTAGGCGACGAACCATTCAACGAGCAATGCCGAGGTTTTGTGGAAAGCGCAGAGTGGCTCATGAGCGAGGCTTTCTGTCTGTATCGCGACCGTGAGGTGTTCGACCCCTACGGCAAGTACCACAGCACCGCCCGCGATGCCGGACGATTGGCCCATGAATTGGGCGTGAGAAACCTGATTCTCTATCACACCGAGGACCGCCATCTGGACACCCGCCGGCAGGACTACACCGCAGAGGCTGCAGAGTTTTTTAAGGGTAGCATCTGCGTTCCCGACGATTTGGAAACCATCGAAATCTCATCATAACCAACGACATAATTGACACATGAAGAAACTCACCCGCCGTTCATTGAAAGGAATCTGCAATCCTCAACACACCACCCGCCACACATTTCCCATCACCCTGATTCTGGGAATCGTCGGTTTGCTGGCATTCGCAAACGCTCAGGCGCAGCATCGGTTTGAAGTGAACACGAAGAAACTTGGTGCAGAGATTCAACCCACGATGTGGGGCATTTTCTTCGAAGACATCAACTTCGGAGCCGACGGCGGACTCTATGCCGAACTGGTGGAGAACCGCTCGTTCGAGTTTCCTCAGCCATTCATGGGTTGGGACGTGTTCGGCAACGTGGCTTTGCGCGACAGCGCCCCGGCCTTTCCCCGTAATCCGCATTATGTCACCCTGAGCTATGCTGGCCACAAGGAGAAACGCACAGGCTTGGACAACCACGGATTCTTCGGCATCGGACTGCGAGAGGGCATGGACTATCATTTCTCGGTTTGGTCGCGAGGCAACGGTCAACTACGCATTGAACTGGTGGGCAACGACCACGGCGTGATCGACAACAAGAAAATCACCATCGACGGCACGGAGTGGAAGAAATATGAAGTAACACTCACTGCAAAGAAGACCGATGCGAAGGCATTCCTCCGTATCTTCCACGACAAGGGCGGAGCCATCGACCTCGACCATATTTCGCTCTTCCCCGCCGACAACTGGCATGGTCTGCGTGCCGACCTGGTGAAAGACCAGAAAGATCTGCATCCCGGCATTTTCCGGTTCCCTGGCGGCTGCATTGTGGAGGGCACGCAACTGTCATCACGCTACCAATGGAAACACTCCGTGGGTCCAACCGAGAACCGTCCGCTCAATGAGAACCGCTGGAACTACACCTTTGCTCACCGTATGTTCCCCAACTATTTCCAGACCTACGGACTGGGATTCTATGAGCTCTTCCTGCTATCAGAGCACATCGGTGCTGAGCCACTGCCCATCCTCAACGTGGGTTTGGCTTGCCAGTATCAGAACGACGAGAAAGACGCGAAGAGCGTCCATGCCGACGTGAACCAACTGGATGAATATATTCAAGATGTGCTCGACCTCATCGAGTTTGCCAATGGCGACACCACCTCACAGTGGGGACGGCTGCGCGCAGAGATGGGGCATCCCGCGCCTTTCCACCTGAAATACGTGGGCATCGGCAACGAGCAGTGGGGACCTCTCTATGCCGAACGCCTTGAACAGTTCATGAAACCTGTACGCCAACGCCATCCTGAAATCAAAATCGTGGGATCGGCTGGCCCCTCGCCCGACGACAGCGACGACAAGCAGTTCTCCTACAATTGGGAGCAGATGCGCCGCCTAAAGGTGGACCTCGTCGATGAGCACTACTATCGTGACCAGCAGTGGTTCCTATCTCAGGCTAACCGCTATGACCACTACGACCGAAAAGGTCCGAAGGTCTTTGCGGGAGAGTATGCCTGCCATGTGAAGGCCTCCACCGAGAAGGATAAGAGGAGGACTCCCACCGGCATGAACACCTGGGAGGCAGCCCTCTGCGAAGCAGCCCTCATGACAGGTCTGGAGCGCAACGCCGACGTGGTACACATGTGCACCTATGCCCCGCTCTTCGCCCATGTGGAAGGATGGCAATGGAGGCCAGACCTCATCTGGATGGACAACCTGCGCACCCTGCGCACGCCCAACTACTACGTGCAGCAGCTCTTTGCCCAGAACAAAGGCACCCGCGTGCTGCCCATCTCCTACCACCTCCCATCACCCACCACCCAGAGCCTCCCCACCAAGGAGGGGAAAGGAGAAGGGGGGACCCTCTACGCATCAGCAGTCTACGATGAGCCCACGCGCACATATATTAATAAGGTGGTGAACGTCAGTGCCCTTCCGCAAGAAATTGTCATCACCTTTAAAGGCATCAAGACGCTTTCCACCTGCGAGCTCACCACGCTCAGTGCCAATGCTCCAAGCGCCATCAACACTTTCGACAGCCCCAACTGTGTACAAATCACGACACACTCCCTTCAACCTGGAAGCAACTCTTCCGAGACTGGTACATATCTGAGCAACAATACATTGCACCTCATCATCCCACCCCATTCCATCGTCATGATCCACTCCAAGTGATATATTCATAGCAATTCGTATTCGGGCGGAATTCATGGGCATTCGTGTTGAAAAACACACATGCCTCTATGTCAAAATAAATCATAAAATATCGAAAATCTACATAATATTTCTTTTTTATAATTGCGCGCGTACACGGAAAGCCGTACCTTTGCACCCTCAAATTGTGAGAAAACGTGGGCAAACGACAGGTGAGCGGGGTCGCCCTGATGAATGCCTCAATAATACAACCCGACCCCAACATTGAGAAAACAATGAAAAAAGCTACGATTTTAGCACTTGCTTTGATCATGCCTGTAGTAGCTGCGCTGGCTTCACCCGTAGACAAAGAAGCAGCCAAGGCCACTGCCACCGCATTCCTTCAGCAGAAGGTTGCATCAGCAAGCGGACGTCACAACGCTCCGAGACAGCTGAATCTGGTAAGCGCACAAGAAGAGAATGCGCCTTACTATGTGTTTAACAACCAAAACGGACAGGGATTCGCCATCGTCTCCGGCGAGGACACCGTTGAAGACCCCATCCTCGGATACTCTACCGAGGGAAATCTCTCTGAGGAAAATATGCCAGATGCACTCCGCCTCTGCCTTGAGGACTATGCAAAGGTGGTGAAGTATGCACAAACCAACGGGCTGTCTATGAAAAGGGCTCCCCGCAAAGCTCATGCCGACACTTATATTCCTCCGTTCGTTTCATTCAGATGGGCACAGAGTGCTCCTTATAGCAATAACTGCCCTGAATACACGGTGTATGATGAAGATGGCAACCCCACAGGAACCAAGCACATGTCAACAGGTTGTATGGCCGTGACTACTGCTATGATTTGCGCTTATTACAAGTACCCCGAAACTGTTCCATCGGCTTGGAATACCAGCGAGGGTGTTGGTAATGAAGAGTGGACGTACAACTATGAAGCATTCCAAAATTCCTATTCGACTTCCGCTTCGCAAGAGACTCTTGGCGAGATGCCCATGTTCATGTTCCACATTGCCAACCACTTGAACACCGACTATTCTTCAAGCGGTTCCGGTGCCACTCAGAGTAACCTACTGCCTGCACTCAGGAGATTAGGCTTCAATCAGAACATTCGCGACTTGGATCGCAGCGGATTCTCCTCCGATGACTTTGAAGACATCATCTATGCAGAGTTGCAGGCCAAGCGTCCTGTGAACTTCATTGGTGAACATGACTATATGGGTGGTCACTCATTCCTCTGCGACGGCTACCAGAATGGCAAATACCACATTCTTTGGGGATGGGGTAACACTTGCGTAGGTTATTTCGATCTGAATATCCTTGATCCGTTCCCAGAGCAGTACAGCGGTTGGGGCTATTCTTTCCCTCCGGGTTCCTTTACTAATGGTCTGAAGGCCGTTGTGGGCATTCAGCCTGAAACCATCGAAGAAGACCCTGCCACCCTCGTGCTGACAGCTGATAATGTTACGGGTAATTCTTCCAATGTTCAGGGGATGTTCTACAACTACAACGCTTCCAACTTTGCAGGACAGCTCAGTTGGGCTACACTGAACAGCGACGGTACCTTCGATGTGCTCAACATCACGACAGTCAATGTAAACAACCTGTCGTCAAAAGCCTATCTTCAGGCTTCGTTCTCACCCGCCTCTCTTGGTTTGGCCGATGGAATTTATAAGGTTGTACCCGTATGCAAGACAAACACCGCTACCGACTGGTTACTCTGTCAGGGTTATCAGAAAGCATATGCCGAAGTGATTATCGCCAATGGAGAAATCACTGTGGTGGCTCATCCCGTCAAGAAGCTTTCCGTAGAGAGTGTGGTATTCGCAGGTGTGGTGAACAATGGATTCAACGAGTACATCGTCTCCATTAAGAACGAGGGCGATGATCTCTATGGCTCCTTGGCCATTTCTGGTATGCGCAGCGATAACGTGAGTTTGAGTGGTTCGGCCATGAACATCGGTCTTCCTGGTGGAAAGACAGAAACCTTCTCTGTTTCATTGGAGAAGGGAGATGGCTCAGCCATCGGCAAGACTTATGAAATGACCATCAACTTTGCAGGTGAGAACATCTGGACAGGTAGTGTGGCTACCAATAACTCTTTGTTGGACAAGAGCAATGTGGCTTATGATAGCTATGAGTTTGATAATTTCGAGGCTATCACCACTTTTAGCAACAAGCTTTATAGCACAACGCTGAATGGTGTTGTAAGGGTAAAGGCAAAGGATACACACTGCATTCCAATCCGCTTTAAAATTATCGACACAAACAGTAAGGTGGTATTTACCAAGACACAGCAGGTATATGTTACAATGGGTACTGTGCAGGATTATCCCATCGTATGCGAAGGCTTAGAGTCTGGCAAGACCTATTACTTCAGCATCGATGCCGTAAAGACAACACGCACCACATCAGGAGGTACGACCACCTATAAGGAAACCGTACTCAAGGAGCTGAAGACAAATGTTCAGTTCACTGTTGAAGCTGCAATTCCTTATGTCGATGGTAACGGTGTGGAGCAACGCTATAATGGTGGCGGTGTGGCTACACTGCCTGCTAACACAACTGTTGTCGATTTGACTATGGCAAACGTTAGCCAGGTGAATGTCAACGCCATCACCAACCCCAACTGTATCTATCTCTTGGCAGCCAATACCACAATTCCGTCGGCACTTGAAGGCAAGAACGTTGTGGTTGGTACACATGCCACGAAGATTAACTTTACTGACGAGTATCCTGCCTATATCCCTATCACCTTCAATGCTGATGAGGCCACCTATACCCGTACCTTCACCAAGGGTAATAACGGTGACGATCAGGGATGGGAAACCATCGTACTGCCGTTCCGCGCAAAAGCAACTGTGGATGGAAACGACCAGCCTTGGTTCCATAGCGCCAGCGAAAGCGGTTTGAAGTTCTGGCTCTATAAGTTTAACGGCAGTTACGACGGAACCGTCAACTTCGGCTTCGAAACCAATGACTACATGACGGCCAACGAGCCTTACCTTATCGCCGTTCCTGGTGACGCATGGGGACCAAAATACGACCTGAGAAACAAGGAGTTCACCTTCCACGGCGAGAATGTTTCCTTTACAGGAAATGCGAAGCCTGAGAAGAAAGCTGGCACTGGATACATCTTTAAGGGTGGCTATGCCAACATGAGCTTCAACAATGGTTATAAGCTGAATGCAACAGGTGACTTCTTCGAACTGACAGCAGAAGGAACAGAGAATCCGTTCCGTGCCTACTTCGTCGGAGCAAACAGCAGCACAACGGGTAAGACCAACTTGGTTGTTGACTTTGGTGAGATTCCTACCGCTATCGGTGAAGTAATGATTGACTCCAACGACAGCAAGCAAGCTATCTTCGACCTGCAGGGCCGCCGCGTGCAGAACGCCCAGAAGGGTATCTACATCCAGAACGGCAAGAAGGTCGTGATTAAGTAAATCAATATAAAGAAAGAAATTGGAATAATTGGAATAATTTAATCCAGAAATTAGAATTAAATATTGTTTAAGATGACAAGGCTGGAGTATATCTGCCGGAAGACGATGACTTTGTCTTGCTGACTTAACAGAACTTCATGGACTTCATCAATGAAGAATAATCAAGATTATCATTCTTGGATATAATTATTCCAATTATTCTCATTTCTTTCCCTTAATAAAAAGAAAACATTTATTAATTAACATAATGAAGAAGATATATGTAACGCCTCTGATGGAGGTAACGAAACTGGAGATGCAAGCCATAATGGCAGCATCGGGTCCTGGTGGCGGTGACGCCCAGGCACCTTCAATCACCGATGACGGTGACGACGGCCCCGGTGCCGGCGATTATGGCGAAACGCCCACATACAGTAACAGTAATGGTTCTAATTGGGAGGACGAATTCTAATGACTAAGAAAATGCTTACCATGATGGCTGCCCTGCTGCTCAGCGGCAGCGCCATCGCAGCCCCCGTCGATGCCACATCGGCAAAACAGAAGGCCACGGCCTTCCTGCAGAAGCAGGCACAGCGCAGCAACAACTCACGCCGCGCAGCCGCCCTGCGCAACCCGCAGCTCAACGAGGCCAATGCCTTCGGCAATGCACTGCACGTGTTCAACATTGGCAGCGACAATGGTTTCGTCATCGTTTCGGGTGACGACCGCACAGAGGAGATTGTCGGCTATGTGGAGAACGGCAGTTTCGACATGAATAATATCCCCGACAATATGCGCTTCTGGTTGCAGGCAGTTAGCGACCAAATAGCCAACGGCGCTGCTGCAAGCAAGGCTCCAAGACGCACAGAGCGCGCCGCCGTGGCCCCCGTTGTGACCACACAGTGGGACCAGCCCGACCCGTTTAACAACTATATCTTGGAGGAAGATCATCCCCAATGGCAGTATTACCACAACAATCTGATGACGGGTTGTGTGGCTACTTCCATGGCGCAGGCCATCTATCGCGCTGCCAAGAACTACAAGGAAAAGCATGGAGCCTGGCCAAGCATTGCCACTCATACCATTCCTGCATACACGAACTCGCAAAGTGGAACCACGACCTATAACGTGAATTTCCCCGAACTTCCTGAATTTGTGTTCGACTGGGAGAACATGCGTGAGGACAACTACTCTACGTTGCTCTATACCGATATTACCGAAGAGCAGATTAAGGCAGTAGGCAAGCTAATGCAATATTGTGGCCGAGCCATGAAGATGGAGTACGACAAGGTTAACTCAGCTTCAATTTTCGTCTATGTTGCACCACGTTTATACGACTGCTTGAATCTTTCGCAGTTTGTACGGAGTGTTGACCGCGAATATTATACCTCAGAAGAATGGGAAGATATGATGTATAAGGAGGTGAGTAAAGGCCGTGCCGTTTGTTACTCTTCAAATGTTGGCCCTGCCACCAATTCAGAAGGACATGCTTTCATTCTTGATGGTTACAAGGATGGTCTCTTCCATATCAACTGGGGTTGGGGTAAGAGCATCACGGATTTCAGTGGTAACCCTAAAGCTGATGGCTATTTCAGTCTTTCAATCATGCAACCCATGGTAACTGGTTCTGGTGGAGCTTCTGCTGCCGAAGCAGAATACAAGTACCTGCAGCAGGCCGTTATCAACATCAGCTATGAAGATCCTGAAGATGTCAATCCTGCACTGAATTTCTATTGGGAATTCCTGCAAAAGAAAAAAGAAAATCTTAGACCTACTGAAGGAGCAGAAAACATCTACGGTACATTTGGTGTATATAATGTGTATGGTGCCGAATTAGACTGGGATGTAGCTTGGGCTATTCGCAACAATGATGGAAGCATAAATATTGTATCGAAAGATAGCTATATCACTCACGAAACATATGGCAGTTTAGGTGGTAAAACTTGGTCTTACCAGTATTTTAAGAGTACGTATATGAACTTACCGACCGAGGATGGCATATATGATTTTGTTCTGGCTTCACGTATTCATGGTACCGATACTTGGTATGCATGCCATGGAACAGAAGAACAGTTTGTAAGGGTTACAATTGACGGTGGTATTGCCACGAAAACCGAAGTACATCCTGTCAAATATACAAACGATCAATTCTCTGTGACTGATGTTCAACTCATCGGTACTATGGAAGCCAACAAGGAGAATACTGTTAGAGTAACCATCAACAACACTGGTGATGACTTCTTCGGAAATGTTGCTTTGTATTATAGTCCAAGTGAAACTGATATGAATGCAACGGGATCTGGAAATATCACACAGTTCGGTACAGTAAAACCAGGAGAGTCTAAGCACGACTTTACGGTGAAATTACCTACTGGAGAATATAACCTCTGGGTATTCGTCAACCCCAGCAGTTATCCTTTAGACAGCCAAGCAATAGGCTCAGGATATAAGATGTACATTGGTATGGGTAATCTGAACCAGGTAGAAGTGGGTAACCTCCAGTTTGAGGGTCAGGTTGACGCAGATCCCATAACGATTAGAAGCGTCAATGGGACACTTGATGAGATCAAGGGTTCGTTCGATGTTAAGAACGACATGACTACTACCTACTCCAACATCTATTATATAGCTATTGAGAAGGGTACAGGTTCGTCGAAGACACAGTATGCAAAGCAGAGAGTGGATGTGGCTGCTCCCGCAAAGGCCACGACACCTTACGAGTTCACCATCAACGGTATCACAGGCTTGCAGTCTGGCGAGACCTACAAAGTGCGTTTGTTCTCTGTAGTGGATAACATTGAGGTGGATGCCACGTCTAAGAACATGACGTTAAACTCTTATTTCAAGTATTGGAAAGCCGGCGACACATACGATGTCACAAAGGAGGGAAACACCCCTGATGCCAACGCACTGGCCATCGACTACCGCTTCATCGCAACACAGAAGAAGGCTTCCAATGCCAACTGTCTGTACTACCTGAATACTGCCAACAGTAGCCTTGGTACAAATACTATTGTCAACGGAACAGCAGGTAGCATCACCATCAATGGTGATAATGCATTCTATGCTCCCGAGGCATTTACCGCAACGGAGATCAACTTCTCCAAGACGTTCACGGGCGGTAATGTGAAGAATGGTGCTCCTTACTGGGAGACCATCGTGCTGCCGTTCGAGGTGAACAATGTGAAGCAGGGCACGAAGAACCTGAAGTGGTTCAAGTCGGCTACCGACAAGCGCTGCCACTTCTGGCTCATGGAGCTCACCAACGTGACAAGCGATGCTCTGACCTTCGACTATGCTCAGCAGTTCAATGCCAACACACCGTACATTATTCAGGTGCCGGGTGAAGGATGGGGTGACAACTGGAACCTCGTGGGCAAAGAGCTCGTCTTCAAGGGTCTGAACGTGACGGTGCCTGTCACCGCTCTCGATGCCAATGCAACCTTCGTAGGTACCTTCGCTCCGATTACCGTCAGCGGATTGATTCTCAACCCGACAACCAATAAGTTCGAGCCCAATAATGCTGGTTCTGTGGCTGCCTACAATGCCTACATCAAATCAGACAACAATACTGCCAAGCGTATCGTTATCGTAGGTGACGACATTGCTACAGCTATTGGCGATATCGAGGCTGAAGAGAATGGCAACAATGCCATCTACGACCTGCAGGGTCGCCGTGTACAGAACCCGAAGAAGGGTCTCTACATCGTGAACGGCAAGACTGTCGTTATTAAGTAAGACTCAATCATCGAGTAAATAGTTTTCTCATTGTGAAGACCGTCGGTAGCCTCGTCGCTGCCGGCGGTTTTTCTTTGCAATATCAATAAGAAGGTACTTTCGCTCGAAAACGAAAAAGAAATTAAATTTTCTTTTTGCGTTTTCCTCGCTTATTCGTACCTTTGCACACAAATTAATATTAGACTGTTTCATGAAAAGATTATTTGTATTGACAATGAGCATGGTAGTGGCCGCACAACTGATGGCCGCCGACGTGCTGCAGAATGTGTATGGCAGAGATGTGAAATCACTCAACGGCTGGTGGCAGATTGTGGTGGATCCCTACGATGTGGGCATGGGCTACGGCATCTATAAGAACGCGCAGCCCGCCTCGAAGAGCGACCATGCCGAGTTTGACTTCTCCAGCAAGGAATATATCGATGTGCCGGCCGACTGGAACACACAGCGCCAAGACCTCTTCTTTTACGAGGGAACGGTGTGGTACAAACGCACGTTCGAATACAACCTGAAGCGCGACCGTCTGCTCTACCTCTACTTCGGAGGAGCCAATTACCAGACAGACGTGTGGGTGAACGGACAGAAGGTGGGAACTCATGAAGGCGGCTTCACACCCTTCTTCTTCGACGTGACGAGCCTCGTGCACAAAGGCGAGAATTTCGTCGTGGTGCGTGTGAACAACCGCCGCCGTCCCGATGCAGTGCCAGCAATGGAGACCGATTGGTGGAATTTTGGTGGCCTTACGCGCGACGTGATGCTCGTGGAAACACCGATGGCTCACATCGACGATTATGAAATCAAGCTCGAAGAGGGTTCGCTGACGAAAATCACGGGCAAAGTGAAACTCAACCTGCCTGTGGCCGACGTGAAGGTGGAGGTGAAGATCGGTGATCTGAAACTCAACCAGAAGCTCGTCACTGATGCGCGTGGCGAGGCATCGTTCACCTACGACAAGAAAGCCCCCATTCTCTGGACACCAGAGATACCAAAACTGTATGACGTGGAACTGAAATGCAACGGTGAAAAGATAACCGACCAGATAGGTTTCCGCCATATTGATGTGCGTGGCAGCGAATTGCTGCTCAACGGCAAGCCCATCTTCCTGCGCGGCGTGTCCGTTCACGAAGAGGCCCCCTATCGCACAGGGCGCTGCATCTCTGAGAAAGACGACTCCACACTCATCTCGTGGTCGAAGTTCCTGGGAGCCAATTTCCTGCGACTGGCCCACTACCCGCACAACGAGAAGATGGTGCGCATGGCGGAGCGCTTTGGCATCATGCTGTGGAACGAGATTCCCGTCTACTGGAGCCTCGATTGGACCAACGAAAAGACCTATGCCTGTGCCTCGCAGCAGCTGCGCGAGGTGATGAACCGCGACAAGAACCGCTGCGGCGTCATCATCTGGAGCATTGGCAACGAAACACCCAAGAGCGAGGCACGCGATGCCTTCCTGCAACGGCTGGCCCAGCAGGTGAAGGCCAACGACAAAGAGCGCCTGCTGAGCATGGCCATGACCATCGATGGTGCGGGCGAGAATGCCTCAACCATCAACGACAACCTGCTCCCAGTAGTCGACATCATCGGTGTGAACGAGTATATTGGCTGGTATGGCGGCACAGCCGACGACTGCAACCGCCACCAATGGAACATCCCCACCAAGAAACCCATCATCGTTACGGAGTTCGGAGCGGGTGCCGTGGCCGGACGCTTCGGCGACCGTACGGAGAAATGGACCGAGGAATATCAGGCGGAGGTGTTCCGCCGTCAGCTCGCCATGTGGAGCCGCCAGCCTGGCTTCGTGGGTGTGTCGCCATGGGTGCTAATGGATTTCCACAGCCCGCGCCGCATGAACCACGACACGCAGAACTACTTCAACCGCAAGGGCATCATCTCTGAGCGCGGACAAACGAAGCAGGCTTTCTACGTGCTCCAGGACTTCTTCAAACAGAAAGGCGCCTTCAAGCACCTGATGAAATAACCATCAGCGGATATCAAATAGCTTGATAAAGCCTGTCATGGTGAGTATCTTCTGGATCTCACCTCCTACATGCCTCAATACCAAAGTGCCGCCCTTCGCGGCACTTTCCTTTTTCAAGGTGAGCAGACCGCGGAGGCCAAGACTGCAGATATACTCCAACTGCTCGCAGTCGAGTTCTATCTCGTGGTCGGCATGCGCCTTCAGCTGTTGCAAATCATCTAAAAACTGTGTGGCAGCCGCCGTGTCGAGCCATCCAGAGAGAATGCCTACATACTTGCCACCCTGCTCTTTAATTTCAATATTCATAGCTTCTTTCGTTTTTTTATTCCTTTATTTCAATAGGGGCACATCACGCTTTGTCATCATCATCCACCAGCAAGCGGAGTCAATGGATAGATGATGTTGACTATGAAGATGTTGGCCGCAAGGATGATGAGGTTCATCAGCAGGCCGATGCGCATGAAGTCGCTGAAGCGATAGCCGCCCGGACCATACACTAGCATGTGGGTGGGCGAGCCGATGGGTGTGGCGAAGCTGGAACTGACGCTCACCATCAACGCGATGAGGAAGGGGTAAGGCTCATAGCCCAGTTTCTCGGCAGCCTCATACATGATGGGGAAGAACATGGCTCCTGCCGCCGTGTTGGAGATAAACTCTGTGAGGAATGTTCCCACGAAGCAGATGGAGGCCATCACCACAATGGGATTCGTGCCGCAGACATCAAGGATGCCAAAGGCCATCCGCTCGGCGATGCCTGTCTTCTGAATGGCCAATCCCAGCACCACCGATCCGGCAAACACCATGAGGATGTCCCAATTGATGGACTTCATGGCTTGGTCTACATTGCAACAGCGTGTCAGGAGCATGGCGATGGCTGCCAAGAAAGCACACTGCAGCAGCGGGATGATGTTGAGGGCAGAGAGCACCACCATCAGAATCATGATGGTAGTAGACACCAGCGTCTTCTTGCCAATGTTAGGCACCTGCGCAGAGTCGAAGAACTGCAGTTGTGAGGCGAGACGCTCCGTGTGGATATTGACTTTAGGCGGACACTCAAAGAGCAGGGTGTCGCCAGCCTGCAGCATCACATTGCGTGGCGACTCGTTGATGCGCTTGCCACGGCGGGCCACAGCCACAAGTGTCATGTTGTTGTCGCGCTCGAAGGTCGTTCCACCGATGGTGGTGTTAATCAGGCTACTGCCGAAAACGACGTATGCCGTGCGCAATTGGCGGTTTTTATCCACCTCGCTCATCGTAAATATGTGGTGGTCGGCGTTCACCAATCCGTGGCTCTTTTTCAGATTCAGCATCTCGTCTATCTGCCCGGCAAAGACCAATCGGTCGCCGCCCATGATAAGTTCATCGTCGGGAACGGGCGAAGTGACATCGTCGTAATGCACAATTTCTATCAGACTGCCGCCCCGCACTTCGTTAAGCCCCGCCTCGGCAATGGTCTCACCGATATGGGGATTGTCGGAGGGAACAAGCAGTTCGATGGTATAGTCGCCAGTCGACTCGAAGGCTGATTCCGGAGCCTTGCGGTCGGGCAACAGCTTGCGCATGGCGATGACTGACAGCACCCCGACGAACAGGCAGAATAGGCCGGGCAAAGTCGTTGCCAGCACATTCATGGCATTACCCGTGTTGTCGGCATAAAGACCAGAGATTATCAGGTTTGGCGGCGTGCCGATGAGCGTACACACCCCGCCCATGCCCGATGCGTAACTCAGCGGGATGAGTAGTTTGGAAGGCGAGATGTTCAGCTTTTTCGACCACATCTTCACGATACCGACGAAGAGGGCCACAACGGTGGTATTGCTGAGGAACGAGCTAAGCGCAGCCACGGGCAACATCAGGCGCAGCACCGCCTTGGAATAGCTCTTGGGCTGCCCCAGCAGGTGTTTCACTATCCATTGCAGCACGCCCGTGTGCGTCAGACCCGCCACGACGACAAACAGCACACCGATGATGACTACCGACGTGGAACTGAAGCCCGTGAAGGCTTCCTTCGCATCGAGCACCCCTGTGACAAACAGCACGGCAATGGCTCCAAGAAACACCAAGTCGGCACGCAATTTCGTGAATAACAGGACGGAAAACATGCTCAGCACCGTCACAATGGTTATCCAGGCATAGAGGTTGAACCCCAGAAAAACGATTGATTCCATCATGTCAAAAGGTGTATTAATGTTGCAAAGATAATCATTATTCTTCATCCAGCAAAAGAAATTAAGGAATAATGTACAAAAAATAAGGTAAACTGCTACTTGCACCAGAAAGCAAAAAGACACTATTGGCGATGCCGGTAATGCCAAACGGCGTTCTCATTTGACGCAAACTCCAACCGTACATTATTAACCTACGCAGCCTACATTAATAACCTACGCAGCCTACATTAATAACCTACGCTGCGTAGGTTAATAACGTACGGTCGGCATCTGTATCAAACGGCATCGGGAATCGCCTTCGTCAGCGTCAAGACATTGTAGCCGTCGGCGGTGCGCTCGTAATGCATCGTGTCCATGATGTTGCGTACCAGATGGATGCCCAGACCGCCGATGGGACGGTCGTCGAGTTCTGCCTCCACGTCGGCTTCTGAATACTGCGTGGGGTCGAAGGGCGTGCCGTGGTCCTTGATGATGATGGAAAGGTAACGGGTGAGAGTTGAGGGATGAGAGGTTTCGCTTTCCTGAGTGGACGGAAGGGGTGCTTCCACCCTTGCCGTCAGTTCCACATGGCCGCGCGTTCCTTTCGGATAGGCATAGTTGACGACATTGGCCACCCATTCCTCGATGGCCAGATTCAAGGTCTTGGCCATGTCGTCGCCGATGCCGTGCTCACGACAAACAGAGAAGAAGAAGCCGCGCATACGGCTGACCTCCGTCATCTCGTTCTTCATAATGATACGGCGCGGTGCCGAAGAGCTTTCCCGGCAGGTGGCTCCATGGCGGATGAACAACATCGTCAGGTCGTCGCCCTGTACGGTGCCATCGGCAAAGACGGTGACGTGTTGTTTCAGGAAATCGATAACTTCGATAGCCGAAGCTGTCCGATTCTTCTTCAAGTCGTGCAGCACGCGTTCCTCGCCGAAGAGTCGGCGCTTGCCATCCGCGCCCAGATACATGGCCTCTGTCAGTCCGTCGGTATAGAGCAGCAAGGCTGTTCCTTCCGGAAAGTCCATCTGCTGCTCTTCGTACTGATAATGATCCTCAATGCCGATGGGCAGATTCCTGTCCACCTCAAGCAGGCTCACTTCGCCACTGTTCGTCAGCAGCGCAGGCGCATTATGAGCCGCATTACAATAAGTAAGGTGATGGGTGCGCAGGTCGAGCACGCCTACAAAGGCGGTGACAAAAATCATCGAGTCATTGGTAGAAGCAATGGCATGATTCATTTCTCGCATGATATTGGCAGCGCTCTGGTAATTGCCCGCCAAATTGCGGAACAGGGTGCGGGTGACGGCCATATAGAGCGATGCCGGCACACCCTTGCCCGCCACATCGCCGATGATAAAGAAGAGCTCGTCGCCCTCGATGATGAAGTCGTAAAGATCACCCCCCACCTCTTTGGCGGGTGTCATGGAGGCGAAGAGTTCCAGGTCGTCACGTTCGGGGAAGACAGTGGGAATCATGCCCATTTGAATGTCGCGGGCGATGACAAGCTCACTCTGCATACGCTCCTTGCCCGCTGTCGTCACCTGCAGGTCCTCGATATGCTGCTTCAGTGATGTCTGCATATACTCGAACGAATTGCGCAACTGCAGCAGTTCATCGTTGGAATCAATCTTCGGCAGAGGTGTGTCGAGGTTTCCTTCGGCTATGCTCACAGCAGCATCGGCAAACTGCCGCAAGGGGCGCACTAAGTGGAATATGGCAATGGTGCAGCCTGTGAACAGTGCCAGCAAACCCACGATAAAGATGCCCGCACCATATTTCAAAAGTTTACCACTCAAGGGAATGGTCAGGCTCTCCTCGGTGAAATGGAAGAACACCAGAACGGCCAACAGAAAGACGCAGGCCGCTATCATCAGAATAGCGAAACTGAGCCTGACAGCAAACGACTTCGTGTAGACCAAGTCGTACTTGTATTCAAAGTTCGGTTCCTCTACCATCTTTTATATAATGTCAAGGTGAAACATGATGTACATCTTGAATGACCAAACCAGCAAGGGTAAGTCCAAAGATCGCGGTTATATGCACCAATGAACCGTTGACCCTCTTTTCGGCATCAGCAGGTTGCGAGCCGCAGTTTTCTTGATGCTCATCGCTATAGACACACAAGAACTTCCGGGCAGGTCGCTCTTTGAGATGTTTGAAGCGCATGCGGAGGGCTTTGGCCAACGGGCAACCCTCTACCTTCCAGAACTCGGCCACACGGACACGTGTGGGGTCGATCTTCAGGGCAGCCCCCATCGACGAAAAGAAAATGGCGGTCGACTCAGTGGCACGGCGGATAAGCAACAGTTTATCCTTCAGTGAGTCGATGGCATCAATCACGTAGTCGTAATCATCGAACGGGAAGTCGTCGGCACTTTCATCATTGTAAACCCGCTGGATGGCGGTAATGTCGGCTTCAGGATTGATCTCCAGCAGTCGTTCGCGGAGTACAGTCACCTTAGGCCTGCCGATGGTTCGCGTGGTGGCCATCAACTGGCGGTTGACGTTGCTGGCGCAAACCACATCGGAATCGACAATGGTCAGATGGCCTACACCCGTGCGGATAAGTGCCTCAGCACACCATGAGCCGACACCGCCCACACCAAACACAATGACGCGCAATCGCGATAAAACCGCCATTTCATCGGTCCCTAAGAGGAGTTCTGCCCTTTGAAAAATATTTTCCATTTATTTTCCCTTTTATGGTTTTATGTTCGATGAAATCGGCAATTATTGCTGACTGCCCACTAACAGTTGCCTGACCTCTTCCAATATCTGAAGCAACTCCTCCACCCGCTCTGCCCGCAACATGGCGATGCGTGTCTGTCGGAAATTCGGAATGCCTTTGAACAAGGGAGTGGCTGCCAAATGGCGACGTGTATGCAGGATGCCACGATACTCACATTCGCGTGGGTCACCGCCCCGCGTGCGCTGGATGTGTTCAATGTTGATGCGCAATTGCTCTATCAGGATATCGAGTTTATCGGATACAGTCAAACCTTCAGAGTGGCACGAAGGCGAATCCTCCGCAGACTGCAGATAGTCGTTCACCTCCTTGAATATCCATGGTCGCCCAAAGGTGGCGCGCCCTATCATGATGGCATCCACCCCGTATCGTTCAAAAGCCGAACGCGCTTGTTCGGGTGTGGTGATGTCACCATTGCCGATGATGGGTATATGGATACGCGGATTGCGCTTCACCTCACCGATGAGTGTCCAGTCGGCTTCGCCCGTGTACATCTGCGAACGGGTGCGCCCGTGTATGGTCAGTGCCTGTATGCCGCAATCCTGGAGTTGTTCGGCCAGGGTAGGAATGATGAGTTGTTCACTGTTCCACCCCAAGCGTGTCTTCACCGTAACGGGTGTCTTGACAGCTTTCACCACCTCACGGGTGATGTCGAGCAGCAGCGGAATGTTCTGCAACATACCAGCACCTGCGCCCTTCCCCGCCACCTTCTTCACGGGACAACCGAAGTTCAGGTCGATGACATCGGGATGCGCCTCAGCCTCCACGATTTGTGCGGCCTCCACCATCTGCGGCACGTCGCGCCCGTAGATTTGAATGCCCACAGGGCGCTCCTCGTCGGCCACAGTCAGTTTATTGACCGTCGTCTTCACAGAGCGCACCAAGGCTTCGGCAGAGACAAACTCCGTATAGACCATCGCAGCGCCGAAGCGTTTGCACAACATGCGGAAACCGATGTCGGTCACGTCCTCCATCGGTGCCAGAAATACGGGATACTGCCCAAACGCTATACTACCTATATTCATACGCTACATCATCAAATGATAAGTTCCACCAGCCATATTGCGTACCACTCCCTTCATCTCCAGTTCGAAAAGCATCGACGACAACCGGGCTATGGGCAAATTGGTCTTCACGGTGAGCATATTTATCTGCTGGTCGTTTTGTTCACGTAAGCAGTTCACCACCATCTGCTCTTCAGCAGACAGCTGGGGGAATATCTGGCGCTCTATGCCTTGCTTCTTTGCCTGCATCAGCGTGGCATCGTCATTCCACCCCATGGCATCGACAAAATCCTGTGCCGAAGTGATAAGTTGCGCACCGTTGTCGCGAATCAGGCTATTGCACCCTTCCGAGTAGGGCGCGCCCACGGCACCTGGGAAGGCAAACGTGTCGCGGTTGTATTCGCGGGCAATACGCATCGTGATCAGTCCTCCTCCTTTGGCGGCCGACTCCACAAGAATACTGGCATCGCACATGCCGGCAACGATGCGATTTCGCCGTACGAAGTTCACCTTGTCGGGTTGTGTCATCGTAAAATATTCTGTCAGCAAACCGCCATTTTCTACCATTTCATCGGCCGTTTGCCGATGGCGGGGCGGATAGAGATCGTCCAGTCCGTGAGCCAGCACACCCACCGTCTCATAGCCCTGCGCCAAAGCCTGACGATGGGCATTGATGTCAACGCCATAGGCCAGTCCGCTGACCACGAGCACACGCGGACACAGTTGATGCAGACCCGTGATGAAGCGTCTGACCAAATCCTGTCCGTAGGACGTACAGTGGCGTGTGCCCACAATACTGATCGTACGCTGCTGGTTCAAGTCGCCATTGCCTTTGTAAAAAAGCACCAATGGCGCATCGTCGCATTCGCGCAGCCGTTGTGGATAACGATTATCGCTAATGGTGAGCGGCGTGATGCCATGCGCAGCGTCGTATTCCATTTCTGCTTCCGCCCTTCGCAACGGCTCATCCATCCTCAAAAGCTGCTCCACAAGCCGCGGCGAGGCATCAGGCAGGATGTCGCGGATGTTCCGGCGGTTCTCCATGATAGCGGTGGCGTTGCCTGCCGCCTCGTACAATCCGCGAAGGGCCGTCAGATTGAAGTAGTTCATGCGAGTGAGCGCCATTGCATAGAGCGTCTCTTTCGATGAAATCGGTGAATATTGCATTTTTACTATACTTTACTTAACCAGACAGGAAGGGTCGCTTAACTTTGCTAAACACCAAGGATGGCATGTTCGTACTCCTCGCTCACGCCAAGTTTCCCATTGATGAGGCACACCAGTTCGATGCGCCCCCTGAAACAAAGTGCATTGTCAGAGACCCGGTAGAAATACTGGTGGAAGACGATTTTGATGCCCTCCTTCTCAACGGCTATCTTGGAAATGAACTCATCGTCGCACTGCAAGGGCGTCTTGAACTGCAAGTTCATCCTCGCCACCACGGCATCCACGCCTTTTCGGTGCATCTCGGCAAAGCTCAATCCGCGCTCCTTCAGAAACAGATGGCGCGTATGTTCAGCATAGTGCAGGTAGTTGGCATTGTTCACAATGCCTTCAATGTCGCACTCATAGTCGCGCACCTGCATTCGGGTTTCATATACAAATTCTGGACTCATTATTTATGATTCTTTATTCTTAACTCCATCTTCCTGACACCCCCTTGGTGGGATAAGAGGGGACTTCCTTTCTCCCACGAGGTACTCATGTCCGATGCGGCATCGCAGACAGTCCTTGCGGTCGCAGTATTGCTTTTTCAGCTGGATCAGCGCTTGACTGTCGCCTGCTGTCTGCACCTCCAGGCCGCACTGTTGCCACATGCGCACGATGTGGTTGTCTTCCGGCTTCAGTTGCTCCAGCAAGTCAAAGGCACGATCGCACAAATCCTCTCGTGAATGGCTACGGCCATAGGCGAAAAGCACGGGTATGGCGGTGTTGAGAATGAGCAGCAGAAGAGAGTGCTGCGAGAGTTTCTTCGTGTTTCTTGCACTCTCCTTACCGAAGATGTAATGCGTTTCCCAATAAGGTGTCACGGTCGTGGAGAACAATGCCTGTAGCTCCTTCAAGGTCGTACACTCCAGCAGTCGGCTCAATCCTGCTTTGCGGCTATGGTGCAGTTGGGCCAGTTGCGCGATGCGGATATACGGAAAATTCTGCGGTCTGAGGCGGAGAAAGCGCCAGATATTCACATCCATCGGCTGCATGGAGAACTTATGCGCCAGATAATTGTATTCCTTTTGCAGGCGCAGGAAATAGTCGTCGGCCTTTCCGTTCCTGACATTTGCCAGCAGTCCCGCCTGTCCCATGAAAATGGCTTCTATCTGGAAGAGGTCGTCGCGATGGTGCGCCACCGCCTGCAGCGGGATATGACCCGCCCACATCTCAAAGGCATCGGTGTTGATTCCGAAGCCGAAATTGCGGGCCATCGTCACGAAATACGCATCCTCCCACGAGCCGTTGCACTGCTTGGCGCGTCGGGCGATGTCCTGGGTTTTCTGCTCCAACCGCTCCACCTGCAGCGCGCTCATCCACGCATGGACGGTCAGCCGACTCAGGTCGGGAATGATCCGATAGCAGGGAGGGTACTCGTCGGTGGTAATGAGCTCATGGTAATGCACACGCACTTCCTCCGGCACATCCATTTGCAGCTGCGGCACGGTGTGGCCTTCATGGGTGCGCACTTCCGTATCGATCACCGTTGCCACATGCAGCACCACATTGTCGTAGGCTGCATCGCGATCATGCCCGTGGGCATACCAGTCGGACGACTGGTCATGGATCTCCACATTGCCCACCCACAGCGTGCCATCTATCCTAACCTTCGCGTTGAAGAAGTCAGGCCCAGCATTGCGGTTGTGCAGCCCTGGGTCTATCACTTCCACACGACGTCCGTCTGTCGTGAAGAGTTCACCCAACGGGAATTTCTTATGTTTCCAGCAGTAATGGAGCAGTTTTTCCATGCGTCAAAAGCCTATAGCAGTGTAAGGGCACGGTTCTCGGCGGCCTCCATCTGCTCGCGCTCGCCAGGACCTTTGTCGTTCTGACCGCAGAGATGGAGAATGCCGTGGATAATGACCCGATGAAGTTCCTCGTCATAGGGCTTGTGGAACTTCTCGGCATTGGAGCGCACGGTATCTAACGAGATGACGATGTCGCCATTGAGGGTATCGCCCTCATCGTAGTCGAACGTGATGATGTCGGTGTAATAGTCGTGGCCGAGGTATTCGCGGTTGATCTCCAGGATATGCTCATCGTTGCAGAACAGGTAGCCCACCTCGCCTACCTTCTTGCCGTAGGTGGCAGCTACGCGACGTATCCATGCCGTTGTGTCACGGCGCCGTATCTTGGGCATGGCGATGCCCTCTGCGTTATAGGTTATCATATTATAGAGGTGAGGGGTGAGAAGTGAGGGATGAGAGGGGTAAGGGGAGAGGTAAGTAGTGAGAGACGTCCTTGCCGAAATGGATCAGCTCGCGCACCAGCGACGAACTGATGCTGGCCAGTTCAGGCGATGCGAAGAGCAGCAACGTCTCCACGCCCGATAGTTGCCGGTTGATGTCGGCCTGTTCACGCTCGTATTCGAAGTCCTTCACCGACCGCACACCTTTTATTATATAATGCGCGCCCGCGCGACGAGCAAAGTCAACCGTCAGGTCGCTATAGGTCTCTACGCTTACCTTTGGCTCATGGGCATACACCTCGCCGATGGCTTTCAGCCGCTGTTCCTTGGAGAACATATACTGCTTACGCTCATTCACGCCGATGCCAATGACAATGTGGTCGAACAGGGGTAATGCCCGACGCACAATGTCATGGTGTCCGATGGTATAGGGGTCGAAACTCCCTGTGAATATTGCGGTCATGGTTGTTGAGATATAGGCAGCGACAAAACCGCTGCATACGCAACTAAAACATCAGAAACTGAAGAAGTCATAGAAGTAGATGATGGCTGCCCATTCTTTCTTGACCAGGTTTCTGGCCTCACCGATGCGGCGTCCGTCCTTGTAGATGTCGCCATTGGAGCGAATCTCGCCCACGCGGCGGCCATCCTGATAGACATCGCCATTGGAGCGCACCTCACCCACGCGGCGGCCGTCCTGATAGACATCGCCGTTGGAGCGCACCTCGCCGCTTCTCCTTCCGCTGACGTAGACATCTCCGTTAGAACGGGCCTCGCCCACGCGGGAGCCATTGATATAGATGTCGCCGTTAGCGCGTATCTCGCCGATGCGGCGACCGTTGTAGTAGAGGTCCATATCCTTCTGCTGCTGAGAGGACGATGAAGAGCTGCTGACGGTTTGCGACTTCGTGGCGGCAGGGACCGATGTGGTGGTCACTGGGCGTTGGGTGGCAACGGGTGTAGTGGTCACTGGGCGGGCGGGGGTCGATGCCGGTTCTGCGGCAGCAGCGGCGGGTGCCTTCGAACCGAAGTGCCAAGTCTTCTGGCCAGAGGCATCGGTCTTGATTCTCATCTGCTGATTGCCTTTCGCGGCAGGTGCCTGCTGCGCATTGGCGCTCTGTCCGTCGGCATCGTTGTTGGGAGTCACGGCATCCTTGACTTCCTTCACCTTTCCGGCCACGTGGTTCACCTGACCGACCGAGTACTCTATCTCTGATACCGTGCCCGAAACATTGCTCACGGTGTTGGTTGCCTTGCGGATAAGGCTACCGAGCTGAGCGTTGGCTGTGGTGCTGGCTGCGAGCATGATGGCCATTGCCATCAAGGCTCTGGTGGTGTTGTTAGTTTTCATTGTCTTTGGGGTGTTGATGGGTTATTGTTTCATGTCGCTGTGATACAGCGACGTACTGAACTGAGGGAAATCAGAGAGAGAAGAGATCGGGCTGGCGCGTGCCGTCGTTGAAGATGGTACGTCCGAAGTGCCGGTAGGCCAGTTCGGTGACCATACGTCCGCGCGGGGTTCGCTTGATGAAGCCCTCCATGATGAGGAAGGGTTCGTAGACCTCCTCCAGCGTGCCAGTGTCCTCGCCGATGGCCGTGGCAATGGTGCTCAGGCCCACAGGGCCTCCGCGGAACTTGTCGATGATCGTGAGCAGGATCTTGTTGTCTATCTCGTCCAGACCATACTGGTCGATGTTCAAGGCCGTGAGCGACATCCGCGTGATGTCGGTATCAATGCGTCCGGTGCCTTTCACCTGGGCGAAGTCGCGCACACGTCTGAGCAGCGCATTGGCGATACGTGGCGTGCCACGCGACCGTCGGGCTATCTCCATGGCGGCATCGTCGCTGATGGGAATCTGCAGAATCTGCGCACTGCGGCGAATGATCTTCGCCAAGGTCTCCGGCTCGTAATACTCCAGATGCAGGTTGATGCCGAATCGGGCACGGAGCGGTGCCGTCAGCAGGCCGCTGCGCGTGGTGGCACCCACCAGCGTAAAGGGGTTCAGGTCAATCTGTATAGAACGTGCCGACGGCCCCTTGTCGATCATGATGTCGATACGGTAGTCCTCCATCGCCGAGTAGAGATATTCCTCCACCACGGGCGACAGACGGTGAATCTCGTCGATGAACAGCACGTCGTTGGTTTCTAATGAGGTCAGAATACCCGCCAGGTCGCCCGGCTTGTCGAGCACAGGGCCACTGGTAATCTTGATGCCGACGCCCAGTTCCGAGGCTATGATGTTCGACAGCGTGGTCTTGCCCAGTCCTGGAGGGCCGTGCAACAGTGTGTGGTCGAGCGGCTCACCGCGGTATTTGGCGGCCTCAACAAAGACCTCCAGGTTGCTGACCACCTTCTGCTGACCGCTGAAATCCTCAAACCTCAACGGGCGCAACGCATTCTCAAACTCCTTCTCCGTTGGGGAAAGCGTCTGGTTCCGAATGTCAAAATCTTCATTCATCACGGTGCAAAGTTAGTTTAAATCGTGTAAACCACCAAATAAATTACGTTTTTTTTTGTTTCCACACATCCGATACCTAAAAGTAGGTATTGGCGAAAATACCAAAATTTGGGTATTGTACAGACATCGAAAACCCCGTACCTTTGCAGTCCGAATCATTATCATTTAGAAAGAGCATTATGAAGAAAACAATCCTCACTACCCTGATTACCCTTTCCCTGGGCGGCACGACCACCGTTTCCTATGCACAGAGCTCGGCGGCCGACAGTGTGATGAACCACGCGTCAGGCAAGCGTCTGAGCATTGGCGGCTATGGAGAAGTGGCCCTGAGCCGTATGTTCTATAGCGACCACGTAAACCGCTACAGCACTCCGCAGAACTACAAGGACGACCCCTCGCACGGGCGCTTCGACATTCCCCACGCCGTCATCTACTTAGGCTACGACTTCGGACGCGGCTGGACCTTGGGCACGGAGATAGAGTTCGAGCACACCGGCACTGGCTCGGCCGTTGAGAACGAGGCCGACGAAGCCGCCGAGTGGGAGCTGGAACAAGAGAAAGGCGGCGAGGTGGAGCTGGAACAGTTCTGGATCAACAAGGAGTTCTC
Source organism: uncultured Prevotellaceae bacterium (assembly GCA_902801375.1). Classification (GTDB taxonomy): domain Bacteria; phylum Bacteroidota; class Bacteroidia; order Bacteroidales; family Bacteroidaceae; genus Prevotella. Next base: position 166,005 of record CADCIB010000003.1, read on the forward strand.
GCGCGCGTTGAATATTAAGGTGGGCCATATCATCGTGCCCGTAGGCCTGAACAACGCCCATCACGAGCCGTTGAACTATTTCACGGTTTACCGTCCGGAGGGCGAGAACACCATTCTTCCCTCCACCTGGCACGACACGGGTCTCTCGCTCTGGGGACGCGTCCGACGATTCAAGTATGAGGTGGAGCTCGTGGCGGGCCTGAATGCCATGTTCTTCAACCGCGACCGCTGGATCCACCACGGGGCAGGGTCGCCCTTCGAGTTTAAGCCTGCCAACCAGTTGGGTGGTGCAGCCCGCATCGACTATTACCCCACAACAGGCCTGCGCTTCGGCCTGAGCGGCTACTACGGCAACTCCGTGCACAACACGTTCCCCAACGACATCAAGGGCGAGGGGAAGAAATACGACAAGGTGAAGGGCACGGTGGCCATCGGCTCGGTGGATATGACGCTGAACCGCTGGAACTGGATAGTCCGCGGACAGGCTGACTACGGCTACATTGGCGACGTGGATGCTATCAATACCATCAAGGATGCCAAGGCACATGCCTCAAACTCGCCCGTGAAGAGTGCCATGATTGGCAAGAATGCCGTGAGCGTGGGCATCGAAGCGGGCTACGACATCTTCTCGCAAATCGCACGGTTGCGGGCAGAACGGCAGAAACTCTTCGTCTTCGGACGCTATGAGTATTACGACAGTTATATCCCTGCCGCAAACAAAGACCAGTTCGACTACACCAACGTCACTCGCCTGGCTTTCGGTCTGAACTACCACCCGCTGCCACAGATTGCCATCAAGGCCGACTACAGCACGCGGTTGCTGAAAACGCCCTACAACAACGAGCCGAGCCTGAACCTTGGCATTGCCTACGAGGGTTTCTTCCTTTGAGACAGAGGAACACTCTTTAGACAGAGTAACAAAGGAATATTTTTTAGACAGAGTAACAAAGGAACACTCTTTAGACAGAGTAACAAAGGAACACTCTTTAGACAAAGTAACAAAGGAACATTTTTTAGACAGAGTAACAAAGGAACACTCTTTAGACAAAGTAACAAAGGAACATTTTTTAGACAAAGTAACAGAAGAACATATATTCCCAGGTAACAGAAAGTACCGTTAAACCATTAAAACTATAACCCATATGACAAAAAAGATTTTTAAGTGTGCGATGTTTATCGCTGTGGCTTTGGCCACAAACCTGTCGCTGACTTCTTGTAGCAGCGACGACGATGACAACCCCGTTGTTGACCACACCCAGCTCTCCGAGAAGGAGCAGGCCATGAAAGACCTGACGGCGCAGTATGTGAACAACGTGGTATTCCCCATCTACACCTCGCTGGCCGACCAGACCGACAAACTGTTCAACCAGCTGGTAGAGGCCAAGGCGAAGTTCCGCGCTGGCACTCTGGCCCAAGGCGACATCGACAAGATCTGCCAGACATTCATCGACGCTCGCTCGGCATGGGAACAGAGTGAGGCCTTCCTCTACGGCGCCGCTACCGATTTCGGCATCGACCCGCACATCGACACGTGGCCCCTTGACCGCACGGCTCTTGCCAAGCAGCTGGCCAACAAGGAGGTGATTGCCGACCTCGATGACCTCGAGGATGGCGGCATCGACAACGCCCGCGCTTTGGTGGGCGAGCAGCAGTTAGGCTTCCACGGCATCGAGTTCATCATTTTCCGCAACGGACAGAACCGCACGGTAGAGGCCCTCAGCGGTGTGGAGACCGATGAGGCTTTCCAAGGCCGTAACATCACGGGCGAGGAGGAACTGGTGTTTGCAGCAGCCGTGGCTGGCGATCTGCGCGACAAGTGTTTCCAGCTGGAAGTGAGCTGGCTGGGCGACAAGGCTGCCAAGGCTCACCAAGAACGCGTGGAGGAATGTGAGTTCAACACCACCGTGGCCGGAGGCGACCTCTCCTACGGCGAGAACCTGCTCAATGCCACACAGGCCGGCAGCACCTACGCCACCTGGCGCAGCGTGATGGCCACCATCCTCGTGGCTGGATGCAGCAATATCTGTGCGGAAGTGGCCGGACAGAAGATTGGTCAGGCCTACACCGGCAGCGACCCCAACTACATTGAGTCGCCCTACAGCCAACGGTCGTACTTCGACTTCTTCGACAACATCACCAGCATCCAGTATTCACTGAACGGACAGCAAAGCAACACGGCCCACGACAACTCCATCATGGCCTACCTAAAGAAGTACAATGCTTCTTTAGCCAACAGCCTGCAAGCCAGCCTCGACGCTGCCCTCAGCGCCCTGACCACCGCCAAGGCCGGAACACCCTTCGTCGTTGACTCCCACAGCACCAATGCCAAGGCCTCCATGGATGCCATCAACGCCCTGGACGAGAAGATCAACGAAGTAGCTGTATGGATTGCAGCCAACTAACCTCTAATCTTTACAAACATGAGTATGATGAACAAGAAGAATCTCTTGATGCTGACAGCAGCATTGGGAATGACCGTCCTCACCTCGTGTAAGGACGACAACAACGACGAGCCCACGCCGGTGGAGCCCGTCAACGAATCAGCCTATATCGGCAAGGCCGTGGGCAACTTCTCTGCCGAGGAATGGTATGTCGGCGGAGAATTAGGAACAACCATGAATGTCACCGCCGGATGCTACGAAGACGAGACACCCGCCGTGACGCAGATGGGACTGACCGAGGCATTCAACCGCGGAGAGCAGTTCTTCGAGCGCAACGTAACGGAGTTTCAGGCTCCGTTCAACGGCTTGGGTCCGGCATACGTACGCAAGTCGTGCCTCGACTGCCACCCGGGCTACGGTCACGGCAAGCGCGTCGACCAGTATCGCGCTGAGTGGGGCAACGGCTATCTGCTCGTGGTCTATCATCCCGTCGACGGCCTGAACAGCGACGACGGACCCTACGTCAGCGAGGTGACGGGCATGCCACAGACGCGTGCCGTGAGCCCCTTCCTGGCACCTATCGACGAGAGTGGCATTCACCTCTCATGGCTCACGCTGACCTCCATGGGCGAGGGCAGCGAGATCTCTGCCACGCAGTTCCCTGACGGCGAACGCTATCAGCTCATCTATCCGGAGCTAAGCATCGACCGCGAGGCCTTCAACACTGACCCCACACCGTGGGAAACGGGTAACGGCGCCGTGGCTTTCCGTCTTGAATCGACCATCGGCATCATCGGCACAGGACTGCTCGATGCCATCCCCGACGACTCCATCAAGGCACAATACCAGCGCGAAGCTCCCTACGTGGAGCTGAACCCTGCCTTCTGGGACAAGGAAGCCAACGACTGGGCCGCCACCGCCATGTATGTGAACGCATCGAGCGGACTGGAGAAGGTGAACCGCATCAAGAAGTTCACCTACGCCATGACGCGTGGCTCGCTGCAGGACGGAGCGGGTGCTAACGCCATTTGGAACATCACCAACGTCAGCCGCAGCGACCGCCCGAAACTCTACACCACGGCAGCCTGGGCCAAGGCCATGTCGGAGAACCCGCAGGTCATTGCCAAAATCAAGGCCGACCCCACGTCGCCTTACCATGCAGACGGTACCGGCGAGGGCATTGCCGACGCTGTGCTCAACCTGCTGTCACCCGCCACGAACCAGTTCGACAATCCCTGGCACAATTTCCAGCCTGAAATGTCGGACAACAACTTCTGGGCTTTCCAGGTGTGGCATCGCGGTCTGGCCATCCCCCGCGCCCGCAACCTGCAGGATCCTGACGTGCAGCGCGGCAAGGAGGTGTTCATGCAGATTGGCTGCGCCACCTGCCATCGCCCGTCGTGGAAGACCACGACCGACGACTACTGGAGCCCGCAAATCATCACGAGTCAGCAGTTGCAGTTGCCCCGCTATCAACATCAGACCATCTGGCCCTATACCGACATGGTGCAACATCGCCTGTACATGAAGAACGGCATTCACGGCTCTTGGTGCCGCACCACACCCCTCTGGGGACGCGGACTAAGCATGGTGAACACTGGTGCCGAGGACCGCTTACACGACTGCCGCGCCCGCAACGAGATTGAAGCCATTCTCTGGCACGGCTATTCCAAGAACTCGGATGCCTACGAAAGCACCCTGAAGTTCTACAACCTGCCGAAGAAAGACCGCGATGCCGTGGTGAAATTCCTCCGCGCCATCTGACGTTATCGAATATGACACTACGACGAACGGTTGTTTTCCTGTATGTGGCCATCATCGTCTGCATGGCTTTGGCCACGATTGTTGAGAAATACGAAGGCACGGCTTTCGTGCAACGGAACATCTACGGAGCCTGGTGGTTCTCGCTGCTGTGGGCTATGCTCACCGCCGCAGGTGTGGCCTATTTCATCAAGCAACGGGTAAAACAGGCGTTCGTCGTTGTATTGCATCTGTCGTTTGTGGTCATTCTGGCAGGTGCCTTGCTCACCCATCTGACAGGACAAACAGGGATGATTCATCTGAGGATAGGTGAAACAGCCAACCAGTTTCTCCTTTCCCATGATGGGAAAAGTGCCAATCAGCCAATGCCCTTCACTGTCCGTCTCGACACGTTCCACATCGACTACCACGAAGGAACACGTTCCGCCGCCGACTATGTCTCGCAGCTGACCATCACCGACGGCAATCGGCAAGAGCATGCCGAGGTGTCGATGAACAACATCTACGCACATCGCGGCATCCGCTTCTACCAGAGCAGCTACGACGAAGACGGTCGGGGCACCCTCCTCAGCGTGAACAGCGACCCGTGGGGCATCCCCGTCACCTACACGGGCTATGCCCTGCTCTTCATCAGTCTGCTGTGGATGCTCATCAAAAAAAGACAGGGCCTCACCCCAAACAGCCTCACCCCCAGCCTCACCCCCAACCCCTCTCCAAAGGGAGAGGGGCGTAGATACTCTCATGGCAGAAAAACTCGGTTTTGGGTTTCTTCCCTCCTCGCTTTATCCCTCTCTCTATTACTAATCACGCCCCTCTTCCTTTGGAGAGGGGTTGGGGGTGAGGCTGCCGGGGGTGGGGCTCCCACGCTTCCTCTTAAGCAGGCTCAAGAACTTGGGCGCCTCAATATCCTCTACAACGGGCGCATCTGCCCCCTGCAGACCTTCGCCATCGACTTCACGAAGAAGCTCTACGGCAAACCGCACTATGGTCAATACTCCGCCGAGCAGGTGCTAACGGGCTTCATCTTCTGGGGCGACGAGTGGTGCAACGAACCCATTATCAAAGTGAAAGGCGGACCGCTGCGCTCCACGCTGCAGTTGCCGAAGTATTGCAGCGTCAACTCCTTCTTCAACCCCGCTATGGGTGGCTACACCTTAGGGCCCTACGTTCAGCAGTACTACCAAGGCAACCGCGACAAATTCCATCAGGAGGTGGGCAAGGTGGACGAGAAGCTACAGCTCATCATGGAACTCCGACAGGGCAAACTCCTGAAGGTCTTTCCCTACACCCAACACGCCACCACATGGTATAGCCCCGTCGACCGCTACCCCGCCGACATTCAGGCCGAACAGCAGGAATACATGAAGAATGTATTCTCCCTGCTCAACGAGGAAGCCCATGCCGGGCGGTTCGACCGCATGAACGAGTATCTGACGAAGATGCAGAAATATCAGGTGCGCTACGGCGGCCGTTCGCTGCCTACTTCGCTGCAAACGCAGGCCGAGCGGTTCTACAACCGTGTGCCCTTCGCCACCATCCTCTTCATGGTGAACCTCACTATGGCATTCTTGCTGGTGGGAGTAAGGGTGTTTTCGAGGAATAAAGTTTCAAAGAGCGGGGAACGGAGAGCTGCCTCACTCCTCGCTCCACGAATCATCCTAACGTTTTCTTTCCTTGCCCTCACCCTCTGTCTCGCCCTCCGCTGGATCATCTCCGGCACCATTCCCATGGCCAATGGCTACGAAACGATGCTCCTCATGGCTTGGATCATCCTGCTGCTTAGCCTCTTGATGATGCGCCGCACGCCCACCATGATGGTGTTTGGCTTCTTGATGTCGGGATTCTTCCTCCTGGTCAGCCACATCTCGCAAATGGACCCGCAGATTACGCACATCATGCCCGTACTCTCCTCGCCCTTACTCACTCTCCACGTGAGCATCATCATGATGGCCTACGCCCTGCTGTCGCTCACTTTCCTGTGCGGAGTCGTGGGGTTACTAACAAATCTCACCCCCCGCTCCTCACTCCACGCACCTCAATTATTAGCACTCTCCAAGCTATTCCTCTACCCTGCCCTCACCTGCCTTGGCTTTGGTATCTTCATCGGTGCCATCTGGGCCAACGTCTCATGGGGCACCTACTGGAACTGGGACCCGAAAGAAACGTGGGCACTCATCACGCTGATGGTCTATGCCGTCGCCGTCCACAACCGTTCCATCGCCTGGCTGCGCACCCCGCGCCACTACCACCTTTACATGGTCCTGGCTTTCCTCACGCTCCTCATGACCTATTTCGGCGTGAACTATTTCCTCGGCGGCATGCACTCCTACGCATAAGCACTCCCTGCAATATCATTTCAATTTGTTTTCTGACGCGGAAAACATCGTTTTCTGACTTGGAAAACAACATTTTCTGACTTGGAAAATAATGTTTTCTGACTTGGAAAACAACATGAATGGCATCCTAACCAGCGAATCTCTATGAATAGAAAACGTACGAATACACTACAGGCGCTGCAAGGTTCATCTTCACTTGCAGCGCCTGTTCATATATCTTCGCTCCTGTGGGGGAGGAATGTTCTACTATATTATTATTGGGTATGGTCGACGAAGGTGATTGACAGATTCGTCAAGTCGCCGTTGCGGGCATCGTCGAGGTCCTTGATTGTCGTCTCGGCAGTGATATGCTTATTCGGGTTGTAGACCTCGAAGCTCACGACCATATCATCAGTCAGTGTCGCATTGTTCTGGTAAGAGCGGTCGATGATGTAGTCTAACTTTGGACCAGCATTGGTCAGGTAGCCGTCTGAAGCATTGCTCAGTCCACGACCAAACCATCCCACATAGGTACCATCCACGTAGATTTGCGAACCGTCGCCCGTCTGACCTGTATCGAGGAAGTCAGTGATGTTGGTGTTGAAGCTATATGCTTTGATGACGAAGTAGCGACGGTTCATGGGCAGTGTAGCCGACAACACCTCCGGATCACGGCCTGTAATCTGGGCCGTCACAGTGGCACTGATGCTACTGCCGTTCATGCTTTGCGTATAGTAGGTGTAGGTATACGTTCCTGCCGATGTCGGTCTGACGGTGTACGGGTAGGTCGTTCCGTTTTCTGTCACATTGATGGTGAACGGCGTGTTGGCCGCCACAGCCTCCTGCGTCACGCTGAACGTCAGCGTCACAGGATATTTCCTACCGAAGTATTCGGTCCAGTCGCTGGCAATGGTCAATTCCGTATCATCGGTAAAGGCAACAGCCACATTCAGGAAGTTATCAGGTGTACAGGTGAAATAATCGTTACCAGCATAGATGGTGGTCGCACTGGCAGCGACGTTCGTCTTGAAGTAGCAGGGCACAACGACGTAGTTGACGCCATTTACCGTCTTCTTGTCTTCAGGATTCGTACTGGCCACCAAGTCCTTGTATTCTTGTTTGGTTATCGTGCGGGTGTATTGGAACGAAGAACCACTCTGAGTAGCCACGACAGTTTCTCCTACGTGTACCGGCAGCTTCACGCTACTCGAAGCATCGGGGTAAATGTGTTTGTACAAGTCTTCAATGTAGAAATCCATGGGGAAGAGCGCCTCGTTGATGTCCTGCGGGATGAGCAGGTTGACTCTGACGCCCGTGCCCTCGACGCCCGGCACATAGGATGGGCAGTCGACAATCAGGCGATATTGGTTGCGCAGGTCTACACGCACATCACGGTAGAGCTGTTCACCTGAAGTCAGGTTTGTTTTCAAGTCGGCTGAAAGATTTGAATTCTGAATCTTGTTCAAGCTGGCATAGATGTGGAAGATGGTGCTCAGTGTCTGTGCAGTAGGATCTTTCAGGTCCATGGTGATTGTGCGCCAACCATCGGCATCATCGGTGGTTGCTACGCTCCAACCGGCAGAGGTGAAGATATCGTCGTTATCGGTTGTCACATTCACGAGGTCGTTGTTGGTCACCCAGTTGTTTCCTCCCGTGTTGTATAGGAAACGATACTTAAGTTGCTGTTTGAGGCCTCCCTCAGTGTAGCAATAATAGATATTGGTGACCTCTATCATCTGTATGCCGTCGCTGATGTGCGACAGGCTGGAGGTGGCTGTAGAAGCCGACAGGTTGTTGCTGGCGGCACCGTTGACGGCACCAGCCAACGTCGTATATCCCGAACCAATCACCTCATCGATGGTCACCTTAAACTCGAAGTTGCGCAAGAAGTTGTAGTAGAGATTGCCATACTCCTCATGGTCGGCATCGTTGTAGATAAGGTCCACCTTGTAGTAAGTCGATGTGGCAGCATTACCGGCCCTACCCTTGATGACGAGCGATGTGCGACCCTTGTCATCGCCTGCGGCATTGGGCGTTTCATAGAGGTAGAGCGATCCAGATGTCTGCAAGTCAGCCTCTGCCGGCACGCTGTAGGTCGTCCCCGTGGGAACAGTGCCAGGATAGTCGCTCAGCTGCTCATAGGTTTTGTTTACCCTGCCGTTGATATAGTCGATAAACTCAGCACCATAGTAGGGAGCCACAGCACCTCGCGAGGGGTTGTTCACAATGGCATACCCGTCGATGGTGAAGTTCAGACCGTCTTTCTTCGAGATGGTGACCTTTGAGAAATTGCGAACCAACGGCACACATGAGAAAGTCGTTTCCTCGGTGATGCCCACCACAGTCTGGCGCTGCCAATAAGCGGCTTGACCTCCCGTGGTGAAAAGCTGCTGCGCCACCATAGACGCCTCTGTGCCAAACTGGTTGGCAAGATTGCCAATCAGGGCTCCTACTCCGTCGTTTTCATCACCATCGTAGGCAATGAAATGGATGACGCGCGTGGCGCTGGTCTTGTTCAGCGTCACCGTGAACTGTGTGTCGGTATGCCCATTGTGCTGGAAGTTATCTCCCACCTCGGCCTTGGCAGCCTGAACGAAGATGCCATTCTCGTCGAACACCATGAGCCATAGGTTCAGGCTCTTCTGGATAGCATCTGTCATATCGCCCAAGGCACGGGTTTCTATCACCTGATCCTCTGGGGTATTGATGCTGAACTTTAATGTCACCTCGTCGCCCTCTTCCTTCTGTTCGAAGAAAGAGTCGCTACACGAACTCAACAGCAGGACACCTGCTAATATATAGAACAGTTTTTTCATATCGCTACATTTTATTTTGTTGGCGCAATGTGATATTGTTTAGTAGGCATTGTCGTTTCCCCCCAATACCAAACGTCATAAACACTTCTCATATAACAAGTTGTATTATTTCCGTTATAAAAACGACCATTATTAACGTATCTTCCACTGCTTGCCCAATAGTTGACGCCTGCGGTAAAAAGACTAGGTATTATACCTTTTTCCTGCAAATTATATATAAACATGAGTTCTGCTTCAGTCGGGAGCCTCCATCTTCCAGCTGGGAATCCTGCCTCTTGGTATGTTGCTGCACGTTTTTGAGCATTAGCAAAAGACAATGTCACATTACCGCATGCTCCCCATCTTGAAGATATGAAAATATCTGGAGAGATGGATTCCGGATCACTATCTCCAATTTTTATCGCACGAGCTTGGTCGTTTGTCCAAGCTTCCCTTGTAACATTTCTATATTGATTAGCACCATTACCGCCACCATTATTACTTTGAGAAACTAAATGATTTTGCAAATCGGAACCACTCCAATTAGAATCAACTCTAGGGTCTGCAATTTTGTAATGATAGGTAACATCATTAATTGTATATGTAGAATTCTCCTCGGAATTAAAACTAGAAATAGTTATTCGAGTTAATGCAATCTGACCTGCTGAAGTTCTATCAGATCTATATAAAACGCCATACGGGGTGTTGACATATTCGTAACCGTTGTTATAACCTCGATATCCACGATTAGGATAAGTTGCGTTATAGCTACCTGAAGCATAAGCATTTCCTGCCACTTGCCACCAATTGTTACCACTCGGATTAACTATGTATCCAAAATATCCATCAATAAAAACGTCACCTCCTGCATGCACATCTGTATAGATTGCGGGATAAATGGTGAATACTACATCTTCCTGAAGACCTTTTGAATTCACAATTCTTACAGTTACCAGATACCGGGTATATTGGTTGGGAGAAATGGTGTGTGTCAATGTCAAGAGATTGTTGTCGGTAGTAACCTCAAATCTTTCATTGTTCACATAAGTATTGGTGGTCCAAACACTATTTGTATTGTTATGGTTTACTGTCACATTTTGGAAGTTACCAGTATTGATATACTCAATCTTTGTGACATACGCCTGGGTTATCTCATGAGAAGAGATATACGGAACACTGCCCGAACTCACATTGTTCATAGTGAACTCGTTTTCTTCCACAATCAGGTAGACGGGCTCGCGCATAGTAGCATCGATGTTCTTCTCACCCCAAGGCACAATCATATAGGAGCCTTCGATCACCTCAGGTTCCGGCAACTCGAAACTACCCAAGATACCCACGTCGATGAAGATGTGGTAGTAGTAGTTCTCGTAGTAAGTATCGGTCGTGCTGGTTTGAATCTGGTAATAAGTGGCTATTGGTGCATTGATGTTTTCGCCCGTTTCCACATCTACCTGCTGCCAGGGCACCACGAGAATCATGTAAGAATCGGGATCGGCACCAGAAACCTCCGTCCAGTCTGACAGATAGGTGTAGAAGGGATAGGCATGTGTCAGGTTCTTATAAGGCTCATCATTGCTGGCAGCCGTCAAATTGCGCCAACCACTATTTTTCGCCGTCAGGTCGAAATAGCAATCATCGTTCACCTCTGGCACGTAGTGCAAGCCAGCGTTGATCTGGGAGTGAACGTTCGATTTGTTCTTGCCGTTATAGAACATGACGTGCATTTGGTCGGGAACTGATTTCCACTTGGCTACCACATTGTCGTCGGCGTCTTTCACCTCAACTTCTTCCTGCAAAGATCTGACAGTCAGCACCACCTTGGCCGCATCGCGCGTCACACGGATGGGGTTTCCGCTAATGGTTCTCACATTAGTATCTGCATCGGTGGTCAGCGACACCTCACCACCGCCGAACATCACGAAGCACTCCTGCTTGCCATTGGCACTGATGTTCGTGTCCTGGAAGCTGATACGCTTGAGAATGCCAAGGGTGAAATCTTCTCCCCATGTGGTCTTCTCCGATTCTATGGCAGCACGAGTGCTGGGGAGCAGGTTGGTCAGCACATAGACATAACACGTGGTTCCATCTTCCACATCGTCGCTACCAAAGATTGCAATGAGGTCGCTTGCTGACAATGGACCATTGTAGGTGTGTGTACTGTTGTCGAGTGTGTTGTTGTCGGGATCATTACGCCTGCCTTCCGTCTTGTGCAGCAATAGCTTATTATCATCGCTATTCTGTGCGAAGAAGAAATAGTCGATGGAGACGAATCTGTTCTCGTTCAGGTTGTCATCGCCGGGTGTACGGGTTGACACCTGGTCGTTGGTGACAACGGTCAGGCCGAATTTTGGGCCATCGGCATTCTTCGTAGAATCGAACTCATCGCCAGCGCATGAAGCCAATGCCAGCAAAGCGGTCAGGACTCCTACTATCTTGATGTCATGGAAATGCTTTCTAATCATAACGTATATGTATTTATGTTACTGTTAGATATTTCTTGAGATGATATACTTCACATTCTGCACCTCGAACGACTGGTCGCCGGATGTGGTACGCACAAAGAGGCGCAACCGTGCACGGTGGTTGACCGAGGTTGATGTCGTGGCTATCCTGAAGTTTAGCGTAGAAGACTGACCTACATTACCGGTAGCCACCGTGCTGCCATCGGCGAAGCTGATGAAGTTGGCAGCGCCATCGGTCAGAGGTTCCAGTGTGGCCACCCACTCCCAACCTTCTGGAGAGTCGAGCGTGAAAGAGAGCGAAGGCGTGTCGCCACCATTGGTGTAGATCACGGTGTATTGCTGCCCTTCGAAAGTCTCCGTTCCTGAGTTTTCGTCGGTCAGTGTCGGTGTCCACGAGGGCGCGCCTCCGTCTTTCCACGAAACGGTCTGCGTGTAGTCGATGAATATTTCCGAATCCTCCCAGGGAATGGTCTGTACGATGAGGTTGAACTTATCGCCAAGGAAATAGCCATAGACAATCCAAATGTGGTTGCGCGTGAAGTCGTTCAGGTCGGTATAGATCATGTTGAACTCTGCCGTCTTGACCGGTGTGTCGGGATGCAGGCGGTAGTAGATTTTACCTTGCAGGGCCCTGTCGCTCTCACGGAGATAGACAGTCTTACGCGTATAGTCGTTCATGAGCGAATAATACTGGACAGCCTTTTGCTGGTTGCTGAGCGGACTGATTTCTTCCTGCTGCACCCAGTTTGTCCACACGTAAATGGAAGGGTCGATGGTGCCTTCGTCGTTCTTCACCTCTAAGATGTTTTCATTCGCAACGAGGGGCTGGTCGGTTTCTGCGTTGAAAGTAGCCTGTGTCTTGCCTAACAACATCGGCACGTTAATATAGGTATTGTTGGCATCGGTCTTGTCGATGTGTGCCTCACGGTCGCCCAAATAGCGATAGCCTGTCAGGATTTCATAGTTAGCGGGCTTCACCAACGAGTCCTCTGGGAACACGTATTCGCCAGTGGCAATCATCCTGTTGTTGAGTTCAATGCCGATGATTTCGCCCGGATGGTCTTCACTCCTGGCAAAAGCGAACTTGATTTTCGACACGGCACGCGTGATTTCTATCGTGCCAAGGCTCGACTTGATTTCACCTGTGCTCTCCTGCAAAGAAACGCCCTTCACGATACGACTCATGGGGAGGCCTGTTGTAGGAACAGCCTCTGTCGGAGAGCCTGGTGTGAACAAGGTACCTTCCAGCACGGCAGCCTTCAGCTCTTCTTCTGAGCTGCTCTCATTGAACTTGGCTTGTGGGTCGATGCCTTCGGAATTGGCTACGATATAGATGTCAACAGGGTTGGCCACAGCACTGATGTCGACATTCATGTTCACCTCTCCTTCTTCATAAACATCGGAATAGGCCACTCGGTTGCCATTCTGGAAGAACCACACTTTTGCGCTCTTGATGGCATTCTCGCCATTCTCCGCATCGATATCTCCAATGTACGTACGTGTCTGCTGCTGACCAACTGGCTGCAGATGGAGCTTAATGGGCACCTGGGTGCTGCTCACAGGAGCTTCATCTATCTCGCTGCACGATGACAAGAAAGGCAGCATCGTGATCAAGCATAAGCCTGCAACGACTCCAAACGTCCGTTTTGCCTTGATAAATGGATTGTATATCATAATCGTATTCTTATTTTCCTTGAATTTACTTCAGAAGTGAGCTTGAGGGCGTGGACAACTTCCAGTCTATCACGTCTAACGACAGCTTCAGGTTCAGGTCGCGGAAGTCAGGCACCACGTTGTAGGCTTTGGCCAATGAACTGATGGTGGCTGTGACCTGTGTGTAATAGTCCTGCAAGAACACTTGGCTGAAAGAACCTGTTGTCGGGTTCTTGGGATTGATTTGTCCGACGAGGTAGAAGCGTGTGCCGTCGGGAATGATCATCTCGTTCTGCCCCACGAAGGGCATTCCGGAATTGTTCTCCAGTTCGATGGCGAAGTTCACGATAGCATTCTCGTCATTATTGCTTGTTGCCTCTGGTGTCTCATACACCAAGGTATAGTTAGGACCTACGGATTCCCCAGAAACAAGGTTCTGGAAGGTGTAAGGATCGGTCGTGCTACCACTGCCAAAAGCTGTGTCGTAAAGAACGTAGCTGTCCGTTCCGCTGGGATGGAACTCGAAATCGACCGGGCGCTGGTTGCCAATGAGTATACCCTTGATGGGGAAGGTGTTCTCACCCACGGTGATGACTCTGTCCTTGGCATCGCGCAGGGTACCAGCCTCATCAGCATCGTTGCTCTTGGCTGCCGTTGCTATGGTCAAATCCAGACGGCCCACGGCATACTGTATCTGATCGGTGATGGCAATGGACTTGGTGTTGCGGTTCACCACAGCGGCATGGGTGGCATCGGGATAAGGATACTTGCTGAGCAAACCACCATCCCCATCCCAAGAAGGTGTGGAAGGATAGTCGTCGGCATGGGTATTCACATCATCTGTCTTGATTTTGCTATTCACGCGATAATAAAGTTCTGCGGGATAAGCATAGGAGGTCAGAGCCTGTGCGGTCAGGCCCGTGTTAGTCTCTGTAGTCGTAGCGGTAGTAACCACCTCAAATTTGCTGTTGGCTGGAGTCTCCGTGTCCTCTACCCATTTTACATAGGCAGCGCCATCGGGCAGTTTGAAACTGCCTGGATAGTTGGCATAGTCCGTCTTCATCGTCAGTTTTCCGTCAGTATCTGCATCCGCATAGGTGGTGATGGCGGTGATGATGGCAGTTGAAACTTCATCGGTGCGACCACGATACTTGTCGTAAATCTCCTGCAGCAAGGCACAGATACTGGCAGAGGAACCAGCCGTCATTTCAATGAATTTAGCGTAGTCAGCCTGGTATTGGCCAGTACTCCACCCTTCAGCATTAGCAACAGCCGTAAGACAAGCTGCCAGACTATTGGCCTTACTTGTAGGGGATGTGACATCGCTGACGATGGATGACGGTGCGAAGGAGATGCCACCGGCCTGACCAGCAACACCTGCATCTGACAGTCCCGTCACGGCTGTGAGGCCGTTTACGAAATTATCGTTGTCATCGCGGATAGCCCTACCATAGAAGAGGAAGGCGTTGGTTCCGAGAGGCACTGCCACATTGGTATAGTAACGAGAGTTGTTGTTCGTATAAATACCATTGGAATGAATGCTGTTGATGGTGGGGTCGCCTGACAGTTGCGGCAAATCAATACGAGGCCCCTGCCTATAGTCGTTGGCTGTGATGACATCGCTATTGATCGAGAACGACATTAGGTAGATATCCTGTATACCACGGAAGCGTGGGGTTGCCTGAGCCTGCGTAATGGCTTCTGTCTGTCGCGTAGAAGCACTCCCAGACGTAACGGAGATATGGAGATCTGTCAAGACTTCTCTGGAATCTTCAGATGGATCATACTCCTCGTCGATGGTGGAGCAGGCCGCGAGCGTCAGGAGCGATGCCGTGGCCAGGAGTGGCAGGTATGTTTTACTAAGCTTCAACATAGTTCTTCTTGTTTGGAAAGAAATTAACTTGTATATTGGGTTGTGAATATTCTATTCAGGGTTGGGATCAGATGGTGGGTTGCTCGAAGTGGAGTCCGTCTTCCCAGTTCAGCTGTACGCTGACGCCCACCTCGGCATCCACCGTGGTCACCTCGCCGGTGGGTTCCATCTTGAGCTTGATGATCTTGAGGTTGGCGGCCTTCAGCGGCTCATGCACGTAGAGGTCGTTGCGCGTGATGGTGCCGTCGGGCATCCACACGAGGAGCGTCATGCTCCAGTAGCTGCCC
>CADCIB010000004.1 GCA_902801375.1 uncultured Prevotellaceae bacterium
TAATTTTCTAATTCTTTAATTTTTCAACTTTCCTATGGCAGTACTTTACAGACTTTACCAGAACAACAACAAGAAGAACACGAAGGCCTACGGCAAGTGGTTTGCCAAGGCCGTTCACACCAACGTTTATGGCACCGACGAGCTGGCTCAGGAGGTGCAGCGCAACTGCTCCATGAAGAAATCGGACGTGAAGGCCGTGATCGAGGAGCTCTGCGAAGTGATGGCCCGCGAACTGGGCAACTCCCACGCCATCAAGCTCTCGGGACTGGGCACCTTCCGCGCAGGTCTGAAGTCGACGGGCACGGTGACCGTCCGCGAGTTCAACGCCTCGAAGAACATCACGGGCACGAAAATCAACTTCCTGCCCTTCCGCACCCGCGACGCCAGCACGAAGTCGTACACCTCGCCGATGACCTCGGCCTGGCACATCCAGGAGGCACCGAAGAACACCGTGCTCCCCGAACCCAACGAGGACGACACCGATCCCGACGGCGGCAACGGCAACGACGAGCCTTAACCTCCACCCCGAGCCCTTCCACTACCGGAAGGGCTTTTTCCGAAGGGCTTTTTCCTACTCATACACGCTCACGGATTTTATGACGACCACGAATTGAACGAATTATTTTTCTTGACAACGGATTGCACGGATTTCACGGATTATTTCCTTAATTCTCTAATTCTCAAATTCTTGATAAATAGAAAAACCACGGATTGCACGGATTGTTTCCTTCATTCTCCAATTCTCAAATTCTTGATAAATAGAAAAACCACGGATTTCACGGATTATTTCCTTCATTCTCCAATTCTCTAATTCTTGATAAAAAAAAAGGAATAACATAGAAGTTGCCCCGAAAGGTTCGCAGGAGTATGAACGCCCCTCAACCCTCCTACAGGAGGAATGTGACCCCCTCTTTACTCCCCCTTAGGGGGAGGAGAGGTTAGAACTGAGCGCAGAAACTACCCAGCCCCGCTCCTACAGGAGGCATGTGACCCCCTCTTTACTCCCCCTGTAGGGGGAGGAGAGGTTAGAACTGAGCGCAGAAACAAACCAGCCCCCTCCTACAGAAAGGAACAAAACTAATCAGCCCCCCCTCCTACAGGAGGGGTGAGGGGGAGGTCATGAAGGTCAATTGCTATATCATTACCATAGAAAAACCACGGATTGCTCTCTCATCCTCCCATTCGTGATAAAAAACGGCGGGCATAAATTTGGCGGTGTGAAATATTTGTCGTACCTTTGCCGAATAAAAAAGACAGCATGATGGAAAAGATAACGAGTGTGCAGAATGCGCGGGTGAAGCGCGTGGTGGCCTTGCAGCAGAAGTCGTCGGAACGTCGACGGGAGGGCGTCTTCGTGGTGGAAGGTCGTCGCGAGCTGGAGCATTGCCTCGAGGCGGGACTGCGCGTGGAGAGCGTGTTCGCTTGCCCGGAGATGGGGGGCGAAGAGGTGAGGAGCGCTTGTGCGCGTGCGTCTGCCCAAGGGGCTGTCGTGAGCGAGGTCACGCCGCAGGTCTACGAGAAGATGGCCTATCGCGGCAGCACGGAAGGTGTGGTTGCGGTGGTCTGTGAGAAGTTGATGAAACTCAGCGACTTGAAGCTTTCTGATAAACCTTTGATTGTGGTGCTGGAGCGCGTGGAAAAGCCTGGCAACCTGGGGGCTGTCTTGCGCAGCGCCGATGCGTCGGGCGTGGATGCTGTAGTCGTCTGCGACCCCTTGACCGACCTGTATAACCCCAACCTGATTCGTTCGTCCATCGGAGCCATTTTTAGCGTCCCTTGTGTGGCCTGCACGTCGGAGGAGTGCATAGGTTTCCTGAAGGAACGGGGCATACAGATCCTCACGGCGCAGCTCCAGGATTCCCACCTTTACTACGATGTGGACATGCGCCGGGCGACGGCCATCGTCATGGGAACCGAGTCCACGGGCCTGACACAGCAATGGCGCGAGGCGGCTGATGCGCATATCCGTATTCCCATGCTCGGGCGGCTCGACTCGCTGAATGTGTCGGTGAGCGCCGCCATACTGATGTATGAGGCCGTCAGGCAAAGGACCTCGTGATGTTCTTTTCGGCAAGTTGAAGGAATAAAGGGTAAGAGCCCCACGAGAAGGGGTGCTTGTGAAACTTCAGCAGATAATTGCTATTTATTTTGGAAAAATGGTGGCGGTTTCGAAATAAATGTATAACTTTGCACCAATCAATTCTAAACACAAGCAATATGAACAAAATCAAGTTTATCGCATTAACGCTGCTCACCTCCATTCTGGTGAGCTGCGGAACCACAAGCACGGTGCCCATCACGGGCCGCAAGCACAGGCTGAGCGTCGACGACGCTTCCATGCTGAGTCTGAGTACGCAACAGTATCAGGAGTACCTGAAGAGCGCGAAACTCTCTACCAACGCCGCAAACACCGCTTTGGTGAAAAAGGTGGGTCAGCGGCTGGCTGATGCTGTGGAGAGCTATCTGAACAACAACGGCTTTGCCAACGAGGTGCAGTATTTCCAATGGGAGTTCAACCTGATTCAGGACAACCAGGTGAACGCCTTCTGCATGCCTGGCGGAAAGATTGCCGTGCTGGAGGGCCTGCTGCCCGTCACGAAGGACGAGGGCTCGCTGGCCATCGTCTTGGGTCATGAGATTGCGCATGCTGTGGCCAAACACTCTGCCGAACAGATGACGAAGGCCAACAACTCGAACGTGCTGCTCCAGATTGGTGCTGTGGCCGCCGCAGCTGCCGGAGCCAGCAACGAAATGGTGCAGACGGGTGCCGCCATAGCCGGACAGGGCCTGACGCTGCTCAACCTGAAGTATTCGCGCGACAACGAGAGCGAGGCCGACTACATGGGCCTGATCTTCGCCGCGATGGCTGGCTACGACCCCAATGTGGCCATCACGTTCTGGCAGCGCATGGCCGCCCAGTCGCAGCAGCAGGTAGCCACCTGGATGAGCAGTCACCCCAGCGACGAGAAGCGCATAGCCGACATTCAGAAGCATCTGCCCGAGGCGATGCAGTACTACCAGGCTGCTGTGGCCAAGGCTCCGGCTACGACGTCTTCTGCCAAGAAATCCTCTTCTGCGAAGAAGTCCACTTCTACGAAGAAGTCGACAACCGGCACGAAGAAGTCGACGTCGAAGGGCTTCACCATCGGCAAGTAAACCCGCAGAGGCGTAGTTTCGCCCGTCGGGGGCGATTCGTTTCTTTATGGCAAGACCTTCCAGACAGACCGACATGCGGGCCACGGTGAGTCGTCTGTGGTGCCGCAAGGGCTATCAGGCCATTACCTTGTTCGGGCATATTTTCACGCGCGAGCAGGCAATGGCCGATAGCCTGAACCGTCGGTTCGACACGCTGAAGAACCACGAGATGATCCACCTGCGGCAGGCGCAGAGCACCCGCAACTCGTGGCTGCTTTTCTATACCTTATATATATATTACTCGTTGCGCGCCTTGACCTATTGGCGGAAGACGCGCAACGCCGCCTACTACCTGAATCCTTTCGAGATGGAGGCCTACAGACACATGCACGACCTGCACTATCTCGACGACAAGGCGCAGGGCGCCCACGAGTGGCGCAAGTATGCGCGAATGCCGCTTGCCGAGCGCCTGAGCCTGCTCGGCAGCCTGCGCCGTCCCTCATGAATTCCGAAACTACTCAGCAACCCCTCGCGGATGGATATCCCCCCTAATGACCTCCCCTAACCCCTCCTGCAGGAGGGGGATTGATTAGTTTCTGCGCTCAGTACTAACTATTCCTCCCCCTACAGGGGGAGTTAAGAGGGGGTCGCACAATCCCTACAGGAGGAGTAAGAAAGGGCATAGACGGGGGGTAGTTACCTGAATTTCCCCCGCTTTGCAAACTTTTGCAAACCCTTCGCGCAGTTGCAAACAAAAGCGAACCCAAATGTTTGGCGGGTTCGTTTTTTTGTTGTACCTTTGCGGCATGAATCAGATCACAATGTCCATATTGACCCAACGGGAGCTGTTTCTCATCGCGCTCTTCACCGTTACGTACGTGACGTTGTTCGTGGTGGCCGTGCAGAACAGCCGGCGGAAGATCCTGCTCCTGGAGGAGCGCCTGCACAAGGTGAACGCGTTGAAAGAGAGCCTGGAGGCGCAGAGCAGCCAAAGCATAGAAGAGAACCGCCGGAAAATCGTGGAGCTCGAGGATTTGCTGGCGCGCATGGGCGACGAGAACTCGATGCTCCGTCTGGAACTGGAAGAGAAGAAGGCGCGCCTGGACTATAATAATAAGGTGGCGGTCATTGACAAGGAGAAGCGTTCACAGGCCGAGACCACCATCTTCAGCTCGGACGTTTACCGCCGGATGCAACGCTGCCTGGACGAGGGGCGGATGATGACGCAGGACGACTGGCAGCAGCTGGTGCAGCTCATCGACGGCATCTACACGGGTTTCACGGAGAAGCTCTACGGGCTTTACAAGCTCTCGCAACAGGACTACTACGTCAGCCTGCTCATCAAGGCGCGTATGCAGCCGAAGGAAATCGCCACGCTCACGGCCCATTCCAAGGAGAGCGTCGCCTCCACCCGCAGCCGCCTCTACCAGAAAGTGTTCGGCAAGAAGGGCTCTTCGCGCCAATGGGACGACTTCATCCTCTCGCTGTAGGCCCCTCCTAAACTCCCCCAAGGGAGGAAATCAAAGGGGGCGGAAGAGATACTTAAACGCCAAATGAACAAATAAATTGTATATTGTAATTCTGTAAATTGTAAGTAATATGATTGACTATCTTTCACAACACCTTTGGCAGATGTGGGCCGTAGTGGCCGTGGTTTGCCTCATTCTGGAGCTGACAGCCGGTGATTTCTTCATCATGTGCTTCTCCATTGGAGCCGTCTTCGCCACCATCGCGGCGGCCTGCGGCATCGGATTCTATTGGCAGCTGGCAGTCTTTGCCCTGTTCACGCTCATCAGTCTTTTCCTGGTGCGGCCCATCGCCTTGCGCTATCTTCACAAAAACGACCAGTACCGCGAGAGCAACGCCGACGCCATCATCGGCCGCAGGGGTAGGGTGGTGGAAACCATCGAGGCTGGCGGCTATGGCCGTGTGGCCATCGACGGCGACGTGTGGAAGGCCGTCAGCAACGGTCAGGAGGCCGTCGCTGTGGGGTCGTTCGTCCGCGTGGTCGGAAGGGAAAGCACCATCATCACCGTAGAGAGCGCGGAGTAGCTTTCGCGGGAAAAGAATCATCGAAAGAAACAGTATAATTATTAACATCAAAATAGTAAAAGTATTATGGACCTTATGAGTTATGTACTGATAGCCATCGTCATTCTCGTGGTTATCTTCGCCAAAATGGCGTTAGTGATTATCCCTCAGTCGGAAACCCGCATCATTGAGCGTCTCGGGCGCTACTACTCCACGCTGAAGCCGGGCATCAACATCATCATCCCCTTCATCGACCGCGCCAAGGAGATTGTGGTGCTCAACCGCGGACGCTATGCCTACTCCAGCAGCATCGACCTTCGCGAGCAGGTGTACGACTTCCCCTCGCAGAACGTCATCACGAAGGACAATATCCAGATGGAAATCAACGCCTTGCTGTATTTCCAGATTGTCGACCCCTTCAAGGCTGTCTATGAAATCAACAACCTGCCCAACGCCATCGAGAAGCTGACGCAGACCACCCTGCGTAACATTATCGGTGAGATGGAGCTCGACGAGACGTTGACTTCGCGCGACACCATCAACACCAAGCTGCGCGCCGTGCTCGACGACGCTACCGACAAGTGGGGCGTGAAGGTGAACCGTGTGGAGCTGCAGGACATCATTCCTCCCTCGACCGTGCTCAACGCGATGGAGAAGCAGATGCAGGCCGAGCGCAACAAGCGTGCGCAGATCCTGACCTCAGAGGGTGAGAAAGCTGCCGACATTCTGGCTTCGGAAGGTGAGAAGACGGCTATGATCAACCGCGCCGAAGCTGCCAAGCAGCAGGCCATCCTCCACGCTGAGGGTGAGGCGCAGGCACGCATCCGCAAGGCTGAGGCAGAGGCCATCGCCATCGAGAAGATCACGGAGGCTGTGGGCAAGTCGACCAACCCCGCCAACTACCTCCTGGCGCAGAAGTATATCCAGATGATGGAAGAGCTGGCCAAGGGTGACAAGGCCAAGACCGTCTACCTGCCTTACGAAGCTACCAACGTGATGGGAAGCATCGGCGGCATCAAGGAGCTCTTCAAGGAAGGTTAATGCCCCCTTCTCCGCAGGCAAACGAGGTTCTTTTCCACACAGGAAGGGAACCTCCTTTTTGTTTGTACAGACCGTTTTCCCAGTTATACGCCGTTTCAGCTGCCTTTTTTGCTGCATTTGAAAAAATAAATCGGAAAAAGTTTTGTCATTTCCGTGAATTGTAGTACCTTTGCAGCCGATTTTGAAATAAGTTGAACAAAAACAGTTGATGAAGAACGACAAAAAAGGTAACCAGTACCGCGTGAACGAGCAAATCCGTGTTCGCGAGGTGCGTATTGTGGGCGACAACGGTTCGATGGTTGTGCCTACCAGACAAGCATTGGATATGGCTCGCCAGCAGGGGGTAGACCTCGTGGAGATTTCCCCGAACGCCAATCCGCCCGTTTGCCGCATCATCGACTACAGCAAGTTCCTCTACCAGCAGAAAAAGCGTGCGAAGGAAATGAAGGCCAAGCAGGTGAAGCAGGAGGTGAAGGAAATCCGTTTCGGACCCCAGACCGACGACCACGACTACAACTTCAAGCTGAAGCACGCCAAGGAATTCTTGAGCGAAGGCAACAAAGTGCGCGCATACGTGTTCTTCCGCGGGCGCAGCATTCTCTTCAAGGAGCAAGGTGAGGTGCTGCTGCTGCGTTTTGCCAACGACCTGGAGGAATACGGAAAGGTGGAGCAGATGCCCAGCCTGGAAGGCAAGAAGATGTTCCTCTACATCGCTCCCAAGAAGGCCGGCACAGCCAAGAAGAGCCAGCAGAAGATGGACCGCGAGAAGCGCGAGGCTGAGGCCAAGGACAACGAAAAGCAGGTGCGCGATGAGCAGAAGCGTGCTGAGGTTGACGTGGAAATGCCTTCTGGCGGCGGTCTCTTTGCCAACATCAAGGGGGGTGAGGACATTCTCAGCAAGCTCAACCAGCAGGTCACCGAGGAGCAGTCGTAAGCCGCCCATCCATCAAATCGAGATTAACACGGCCTGTGCGTAACGTTCGGTATATACGTTGCCACGACCTCATAACAATAACAATTTAAACATTTAAAAAACATGCCAAAAGTAAAGACAAACTCCGGTGCGAAGAAGAGATTCCGTTTCACCGGAACAGGCAAGGTGAAGCGCAACCACGCTTATCACAGCCACATTCTGACAAAGAAAACCAAGAAGCAGAAGCGCAACTTGGTGCATTCAGCCATCGTAGACACAAGCAACATGAAGCAGGTACGCGATTTGCTCTGCCTCCGTTAATTCATTAACAATTAAACAGAAAGGACAAAATTATGCCAAGATCAGTAAATCACGTTGCTTCAAGAGCAAGAAGAAAGAGAATCCTGAAACTTACACGCGGCTACTTCGGAGCCCGTAAGAACGTTTGGACCGTAGCCAAGAATACTTGGGAGAAGGGTCTGACCTACGCCTATCGCGACCGCAAACTGAAGAAGCGCAACTTCCGCGCCCTGTGGATCCAGCGTATCAACGCTGCCGCCCGCATGGAAGGTATGACCTACAGCACGCTGATGGGTGCCCTGCACAAGGCTGGTATCGAGATCAACCGCAAAGTGTTGGCCGACCTCGCCGTCAACAATCCCGCCGCTTTCAAGGCCATCGTTGACAAGGTGAAGTAAGAATAACCCTCTATTTTTCGTAGAGAAACGATAAGGAATCGCCTAAAACTGTTTGGGCGATTCTTTTTGTTTGTATAGCGTCAATTCTTTTTGTTTTGTCTAATTTATTTTTCTATTCGATAAACAATTCGTAAATTTGCATCGCCAAAAGTGGACACAATGGAGATTTTTGACCTCCTCAAGTGTCGATTTGAAAGATTGCTATAGTCGTCTATAAGGGAATCTGGACAGTTTCTAAGTTCAACGATGATTTGCATTCAGCCAGATGCAAAAGTGTTAGATGCACACAGATTGATTGTTTGGCGTGAACTTTGCTTGTCAGTTGTAACAGGTAGTCCAGAACCTCCATTATTTGATAGGTAACGGTTCACGCCATTTTCATGCATGAATCATTACCTGCTGTTGAAATTTCCGTTGCTTTTTGTGAGAATAGTAATTGAGTGTTCTATTCCGTTCCCCATGTTTCCCGCTTTCGAGCCTCGTGAGCGTCAGTCCAGTTCGGCCACGGTGATGCCTGCGCCGCCGAATTGCACGTGTTCGTCGCGGTAGTTCACGATGTTGGGCACCGTGCTGAGATACTGCCGGATGAGCTGGCGCAGAATGCCGGAGCCTGTGCCGTGAAGGATTCTCACCTGGCTGATGCCCAAGAGGATGGCATCGTCGATGAAGTAGGTCACGGCGTTGATGGCTTCGTCGCCGCGCATGCCTCTGACGTCGAGGTCTTGCTTGAAGTTTAGCTTGCGGTCGTCGATAGCTTCACGCGTCTGCCGTCCCACCGATGCAAAGGTCCGTGTGTCGGCCTTCTTCTTCTGTTCCTCAGCGCGTTCCAGGCGTTCCAACCGCATCTTCGTGCGCATGTCGCCAAAGATGACGGTGGCCATCTTCCCGTCTACCGACTCAATCTTCCCCACCGATGTGAGACCCTTGATGCGTACGGTGTCGCCAGCCTGAAGGGTAGTGGGGGGAGGAATTCCCGCGGCTGAATCGCTGGACACGGCGGCGGGCTTGCCTTGCTTTTCGGCTTTCTCGCGCTTGCGCTTCTCGCGGCGTTCTTTCCGTTCCTGTATCTGCCGGATCTTTTTGGCTATCATCTCGTCGTTGGCGGCTGTGTCCACCTCGTCCAATTGCTGGTTGAAGGCTTTCAGCTCCTCTCGGATGCGCTTGGCGGCTTCCTTCTCGGCTTGGCTCTCGCGTATCTCGCGAATGGCGTTTTCTATCCGCTTGTTGCTCTCGCGCAGCAGTTCCTCGGCTTGTTCCTTTGCGCGGCGTAGGATCTCGCGCCGTTGCTTTTCCACTTCCTGCACCTCGCTCTCGTAGCGCTCGATGGTCTGCTGCATCTTCTTCTCGTGCTGGTGAATGTTTTGGCGCTTGGCTTCCCAGTAGCGCTTGTCGCGCACGATGTCCTGCAGATACTTGTCGCTCTGGATATAGTCGCTGCCCACGATGTCGCTCGCATCGCGTATCACTTCCTCGGGCAAACCTATCTTGCGGGCTATTTCGATGGCGAACGACGATCCCGGCTGTCCTATCTGCAATTGGAACAAGGCCTGCATCTCCTTCCGGTCGTAGAGCATCGCGCCGTTGGCAATTCCCTCGTGGCTGTCGGCAAAGTGCTTCAGGTTCTGGTAGTGGGTGGTGATGACGCCGAAAGCTCCTCGTTGGCAGAAGCGTTTCAGCACGCTTTCGGCGATAGCTCCGCCGATGAGCGGTTCGGTTCCTGTGCCGAACTCGTCAATCAGGATGAGCGTCTGCTCGTTGGCTGCCCGCATCATGTTCTTCATGTTGAGCAGGTGTGAGGAGTAGGTGCTCAGGTCGTTCTCGATGCTCTGTTCATCGCCGATGTCGATGAGGATGTTCTGGAAAATACCCGTGTGGCTGTTCTCACGCATGGGAACCGACAGGCCACATTGCATCATGTATTGCAGCAGCCCGGTCGTCTTCAGGCAAACCGACTTGCCGCCGGCGTTGGGACCGGAAATGATCAGGATGCGCTTTTCGGCTGTCAGCACGATGTCGAGCGGCACCACCTTTTTCCCTTGTAGCCCGAGCGACCGCTCCAGCAGCGGATGGCGCGCTTGCACCCAATCCATCAGCGGTCGTCCCTCCACGGTAGGTTCCATCGCGCCCATCATCCCGGCCAAAGCGGCTTTGGCTTGAATCAGGTCGATGGTGGCCATGAAGAGGTAGGAGTCGAGAATCTCTGCCACATGGGGGCGCACCTTCTTGGCAAAGTCAGTCAGGATGCGGATGACCTCCCTGCGCTCCTCAGCCTCCAACTCGCGGATGCGGTTGTTGGCCTCCACCACTTCGGTGGGCTCTATGAAAAGCGTCTTGCCCGATGCCGACTCGTCGTGTACGATGCCTTTTATCTTCCGTTTCATGGCAGGGGCCACCGGTATCACCAGACGGCCGTCGCGCATAGCGGGTGTCACGTCTTTGTCCACATGACCTTCACTCTGCGCAGCCTTCAGTATATTATATAAGGTACGCGAGATGCTGCTCTCTGTGCGCGCCAGTTCGTGGCGTATCTGAGCCAGTTCGGGCGAGGCCGTATCGCGTATCTTCCCAAACTTGTCGAGTATCCGGTCTATCTCGCGGATGAGGTCGGGGAATGTGGCCACCCCGTCGGCCAACCGATGGAGGGCAGGGTAGGGGTGGCTGGTAGGTGATGAGTGTTGGGCTTCCTCTTGACTCTCTCTGTTGAGGTAGCGCACCATACCTTCGATGGTTTCTAATGAACGGCGCAGGTCGAACAACTCGGCTTCCTCCATGTGGGTACCCTCCAAGCGGAGGCGTGCCACACAGGCTCTGACGTCGAAGAAGTATTGCATCGGGAAGTCGTCGGCCTCTTCTTGCAGGCGCCGGAACTCCTTCACCTGCAGCAGCCATTCGTTGATGGTTTCGGCATCGGCCGAGAAACTCACTTCGTCCACTTTCTCCTTGCCCAATGGGCTCAGGCAGCGTTCGCGCAGGAGCGAGCGGATTTCCGTAAAGCCTATTTTCTCCTCAAAGGTATTCGGGTAGATCATGATGTTGAAATTTTCTGCAAAGGTACGATTTAATGAGTGAAACACCAAATTTATTTGAGTATTTCCGAGTGTGAGTACCTTTCCGCACGTCGGCAGGCATTTTTTCGTTTTTGTTCTTGCCTGTTGCCTATTATTTTCACGCTCGGAGAAAGAAATCTATTCCTTATTGTACTCACTCAATCAAAAATTTCGTACCTTTGCACCCAGAATGAAAGAAAGCAGAGCCATAGAACTCCTTGCGCCCGCCAAGAATCTGGCGTGCGGCAAGGCAGCCATCGACCACGGGGCCGATGCCGTCTATATCGGTGCCGACCGGTTTGGAGCACGCGTGGCGGCAGGCAATTCGTTGGACGACCTTGCAGAATTGTGCCGCTATGCCCATCCCTTCGGGGCTAAGGTCTACGTCACGGTGAACACCATCGTCTTCGACAACGAACTCGACGATACGCTCAAGCTCATCAGCCAGTTGGAGCAGATTGGCGTAGATGCCATCCTGGTGCAGGATATGGGTGTGTATTCACGGTACGAGGCATCTCGGTTGATGCCCTTCCACGCCAGTACGCAGACCGACAACCGTACGATAGAGAAGGTCAGGTGGCTTCGCGACCTGGGTTTCAGCCGCGTGGTGTTGGCGCGTGAGCTTTCCCTGCAAGACATTCGGGCTATCCATGAAGCCGTTCCCGACGTAGAGTTGGAAGTCTTCGTGCACGGAGCGCTTTGCGTGAGCTATTCCGGACAATGCTACGCCTCGCAGTATTGCTTTGGCAGGAGTGCCAATCGGGGAGCCTGCGCGCAGTTCTGCCGATTGCAGTTCGACCTGAAAGATGCCGACGGACGGACGATAGAACAAGGTCGCCATTTGCTTTCCCTTCGCGACATGTGTCGCATCGACCATTTAGAAGCGCTCTTAGAAGCCGGAGCCGTATCGCTGAAGATTGAAGGGCGACTCAAGGATGAGGCTTATGTGAAGAATGTTACGGCTGCTTACAGCCAGCGCCTTAACCAGATTATTGCACATTCAAACGGGAAGTATCGCCGTGCTTCGCGAGGTAGCGTAACTTATTCGTTCTCACCTGATTTAAAGAAAACGTTCAATCGAGGGTTTACGGATTATTTCCTGCATGGACGCAAGGCTGACATTTTCTCGCCCGACACACCCAAAGCGATGGGCGAGTATGTGGGCAAGGTGAAAGAGATTCGTGGCAATTCGTTTACGGTAGCAGGAATGGCAACGTTCGCCAACGGCGATGGACTTTGTTTCTTTAGTGGTGAGCGGTCTGGGGTGAATGGTGAGAAACTGACTTTGGAAGGCTTCCGCGTGAACCGTGTGGAAGGCAATCGGCTGTTCCCCTTGAAGATGCCCGCTGCCCTAAGAAAAGGAATGGCGCTCTATCGCAACAACGATGTGGCTTTTGAGAAACTGATGAAAGGCACGACGTCTGAACGGAAAATAGCAGTCAGAATGGTGCTTGCTGAGACGGAAGATGGATTCTGTCTGCAAATGCAGGATGCAGACGAAGGGCGCCTGCTGGGCGAAGCGACTTTGACCTGCGACAAGCAAACGGCTGAGAAACCACAACGCGATAACATCGTCCGCCAACTCTCGAAACTTGGCGGTACACCCTTTGTGTGCCGTGAGGTGGTGTTCTCTCCTGCTGACTTCAATTATTTCATCCCCTCCAGCCTGTTGACTGAAATGCGGCGCAAGGTGGTGGATGATTCGAGGAACGAGGCGCGGGGATCGAGGAGTGAGAATAGTAATGAGAGGCAGGAAACCGCAAATGGTGGTACTCTCCCTCCTCGATACCAATATCCTTACTTGTATAATGCTGCGAACGCGGCGGCACAGGCATTCTACCGCGAACAGGGCATAGCCGAAGCAACAGCTTTGGAGACCACCCCTGAGCGCAAACCTCTCCTGATGCAATGTCGCCATTGCCTGCGCTTCAGCTTGGGCTATTGCCGCAAGCAAGACAAGGCTGAGCTGCCTTGGCGCGAACCTCTTTTCTTGCATCTGCCCGATGGCAGCCGCTACCGTTTGGAATTTGATTGTAAGCATTGTCAGATGAATGTCTATGGCGACCGATAAGCTTTTGTTTCGAGCTACAGGCTACCTCGTGATGATTCTTTTCCTCCTCACAGGCTGCTACAGCAAGCCGAAGGTGATTCCCTCCAACGAGTTGGAAGTGGTGGCCGACAGCGTGCTGGAGGAAGAGGTCGTCGACTCTGCTCAGCTGCGCCGCAAGCAGGATTCGTTGGCTTTCGTGGCCCATCATCATTACCACGAGAATTTCAACTTCGTCGTGAAGAGCGATTCCCTGCTCCTGATCCGTCAGCAACCGGAAGAGGTGCTCAGCCAGATGCCCACCGATACGTTTGCCGTTTACAGGCACGACCATTTGGCTGTGGCCGACATCCGCATATTGCCCACCGACGAAGAGGATAGTGTTTGGGTGCAGGTGGCCCGCGATCAGTTCACCTTTGGCTGGACACACGAGAAGGACCTGCTGCCTCATGTTGACCCCGACGACCCCATCTCACAGTTCATCTCCACATTCAGCAACACCCATCTCATCATCTTTCTGGTCATCATCAGCCTTATCGCTTTTGCCTATCTGGGGCGGAAGATTCGTAGACAGAATGCCAAGATAGTGCATTTCAACGACATAGACTCCATTTATCCCACGCTTCTGGCACTCACCGTAGCTATGGCTGCCTCGTTCTATGCCAGCATTCAGATGTTCGCTCCGCAGTTGTGGCAACATTTCTACTACCATCCCACGCTCAATCCCTTCAGCGTACCGCTGCTGCTCGCCATCTTCCTGGTGAGTGTCTGGGCGATGCTCATCCTTGCTATCGCTTGCATCGATGTGGTGCGCGCACAACTGCCTTTAGGCGATGCCGCGCTCTATCTGTCGGGCCTGCTGGGCGTATGTGCCTTCAACTACATCGTGTTCAGCCTCTCCACCTTATTATATATAGGCTACGTCTTGCTGGCCGTCTATTTCTGGTTTGCCATCAGGCAGTATCTTCGTGCGTCGCATTGCCGCCTGATGTGCGGCAATTGTGGTCGGCCCCTTCGGCAGAAAGGGCGTTGCCCCCATTGTGGAGCGATTAATGATTAGCAGAGAATACTAACAAATGAGTATTGTGGGTGTGAAAGATAGTTTGTACCTTTGCGCCCAAATATTATACTGATATGAGTAAAAAGTGTTTTTTGATGGCGGTTTTTCTGCTCGCATCCTTGTTGCCGGCAGCCGGCATCGAAGTTACCGACTCCTCTCGGGTGCAAGACCTTGACGAGGTGATTGTCATTTCACAGGCTAAGGAGTTTTTCAACCTTCGCCAGCAACCGCTCAGTTCCACCATGTTCACCACCGACGAGACTGACCGCTTGGGCGTGCGCGACCTGCGCGACCTCAGCCAGTTCGTTCCGTCGTTCGCGATTCCGAACTACGGTTCGCGCTACACCTCTTCGATGTATATGCGAGGCATCGGTTCGCGCATCAACAGTCCTGCTGTGGGCGTGTACTACGACAACATCCCGCTGATGTCGAAGGCCGCGTTCAACAACCACTTCTATATGCTCGACCGTGTGGATGTGTTGCGTGGGGCGCAGGGTACGCTTTATGGACAGAACACAGAAGGCGGTATGGTACGCATCTTTTCCAAGAACCCCATGAACTATCAGGGCACGGACATCCGTTTAGGCATAGGCACAGGCTTATATAGCAATATCGAGGTGGCGCATCACCACCGTCCCAGCGAAAAGCTGGCCTTCACCGTCGCCGGTTTCTATAGCGGATTGAAAGGTTTCATCGACAATAAGAATTTCTCAGAGAAGAACGACCTGACCAACGAGGCTGGAGGAAAGGCGCGCCTGATCTTCCAACCCAATTCAAACTTAAAGTTCGATTGGACTGCCGACTATCAGTATGTCAACCAGAATGGCTTCGGGTATGGGGAGTTCCATCCCTTCGACTGGACAGACGAGTTCTGCGGAACGATGGGGTTGAACCCTGCTGACAATCACCCACAGGACCCTGCCACCACCACCATGAACGGCTATAAGCGCAACATGTTCAATACGGGTCTGAATATCAGCGCCGACTTGGGCAGCATGCTCTTCACCTCAACCACTAGCTATCAGTATCTGAAAGACATGATGCCTATGGACCAGGACTACATGACTGATGACTATCTGAGCCTGATTCAGCGGCAGAAAATGAACGCCCTGACCCAGGAGTTCGTACTCCGTTCGCGCGACAATAGCCGATGGCATCACGCATCAGGACTCTTCGGCTCGTATCAATGGCTGCGTACCGACGGCCCCGTCTATTTCGGCGATGCCATCACGGGTCCTATTGGCGATGCTATCACCAATGCTATGCGCGGGGCTATGCAGGGTTCCATGTATCCGCGCATCTATCAGCAGATGCTGGAACAGATGCTGGCACAGGGTATGCCGCAGGCAGCCGCCGAGGCCCAGGCAGCCGTTGCCGCTCAGAAGGCCGTGGATGCCGCGCTCGCAGGTGTCAGCATGAGTGCCGAGATGGCCGTTCCAGAGCATTTCCATACACCCTCTTGGAATGCTGCCGCCTTCCACGAGTCGAACATCCTGCTCACAGATCGCCTGAAACTGACGCTTGGCCTGCGCTTCAACATCGACCGCGTGAAAATCACTTACGATGCCCTCGCCTACATGAACATGACGGGCGGCACAGCAGAGCGACAGGCCACCTATCATCTGACCTCGCATGTGGCAGACAGCCGCGCGAAGACTTACACGCAGCTGCTGCCCAAACTGGGGCTGACCTATAGTCTTGACAACAATCTCGGCAATCTCTACGCCCTCGTGTCGAAAGGCTATCGCTCAGGCGGCTATAACATTCAGATGTTCAGCGACGTCCTGCAGGTCGACCTCAACGCCCATCGGCAGGATGCCATGCGTGGCGACTACGACGTGGAACACACGGCTCAAGACTACGACAACATCGACGAGACCATCAGCTACAAGCCCGAGGAGTCGTGGAACTATGAGCTTGGCACCCACCTGAATCTCTTTGGTGGTAGTTTGCAGTTCGACCTCGCACTCTATTACATGCAGATTCGCAACCAGCAACTTTCGCAGATGAGTCCTGATTACAATTATGGCCGCATCATCTCCAATGCCGGAAAAAGCCACTCCTGCGGTTTGGAAGCCACGCTTCGCGGCAGGGCATTCGACAATGCATTCGACTGGGGAATCACCTATGCCTTCACTTCGGCAAGATTCGATACATACAAATCATACAAATCCAGTACAGACCTATCATTATCAATTAGTTCCATTCCGCAGTTTGACTATCAGGACAATTATGTCCCCTTCATTCCCCAACATACGTTCAGCGCGATGGCCGATTACCACATCGGTAAGTTTACGCTGGGTGCCAACGTCAACGGACAGGGCAAGACCTGGTGGGATGAGGCCAACACCTTCGCGCAGAAGTTCTACGCCCTGCTGGGTGCTCATGCCGACTACGACTTCGGTCCTGTGGTGGTCTCGCTCTGGGGCCGCAACCTGACCGATACGAAATACAATACGTTCGCTGTGCAGAGCAGCGCCGCCGGTGGCACCAAGTATTTTGCACAACGTGCCAATCCCCTGCAGCTGGGCCTCGACCTTCGCATTCATTTCTGATAGGCATTATAAAAAAACTTAAAAGTAAAAGAATCTTTGATGGAAATGAACGTCGTTTAGCAGAAAAGTGCTAATTTTGTGCTATGATTATCATTATAGCCATCTTGATATTGGGCTATCTGCTGATAGCCACCAGCAGCCTGACGAAGGTCAACAAAGCCGCTATCGCCGTATTTACCGGTACAGTCGGATGGGTGTTGTACATCTGTTACGGCACAAGTTTCGTCATGAGCCAGCACCCGTTGGAGTATACCGACTTCCTGCAGGGCATGGAACCCACGAGCGTGACGGTGAAACAATACGTGGCGCAGAACATCTTCATCAAGTATGTGGGGCGCGGAGCAGAGATCGTATTGTTCCTCTTGGCCACGATGACCATTGTGGAAGTGCTCGACAACAATGGCTGCTTTGACTTCTTCAAGCAGCTGATGAAGACGCGGCGCAGCCGTAAGCTACTTTGGGTGATGTCGCTTCTGACCTTTCTTGTATCTGCCAACCTCGACAACCTGACCGTCACCACGATGATGCTTGTGGTGATGCATGAGATAGTACCCAGTCGCCGCCTGCGTCTGCTCTACGGGTCGGCCATCGTTGTTGCCGCCAACTGCGGCGGAGCGCTAACCGTAATTGGCGACACCACGGGCTTGTTGCTGTGGAATCAGGAGTCGGTGACGGCCACCAGTTTTTCCCTGTCGATGGCGTTGCCCTGTTTGGTTTCGTGGCTGTTGCCCACATGGTGGATATCGCGCATGCTGCCTGAACGCATCGACAGCCAATGGCAGTCGATGCCCTATCGAGGCGACGACACCAACCTGAAGGTATGGCAACGCCTGGTGATGCTGTTGGTGGGCATTGGCGGACTGTGGTTCATCCCGTCGTTCCATGCCATTACGAAGCTCAGCCCGTTCCTTGGCGCTCTCTGTGTCTTGGCTGTGCTGTGGGTGGTGAACGAACTGATGAACCGCAAGCTGATGCAGGCCGATGTCATGATCCAGCGCCGAACGCCGCGCGTCCTGCAACACGGGGTCATCCAACTCATGCTCTTTGTTATGGGCATGGTGTTGGCCGTAGGTGTTGTCCGCGAGACGGGTATCATCCATTGGTTGGCCCATCAGGGACAGGCCTGGCTGCAGAACGTATGGGTACTCGGCGCTTTGGCAGCCGCCATCAGTAGCGTGCTCGACACCTTTGCCACTTCCATCACTTTCATCGCCTTGCACGAGGGGGCTTCTGAAAACAGCCTCTTCTGGAAAGTCATTGCCTACGGCGTGGCCACAGGCGGCAATATCCTGTTGTTGGGCTCGATGAGCGGCTTGGCTCTGATGAAGATGGAGCGCGTGCGCATAGGATGGTACCTCCGCCATGTGGGTTGGGTGGTAGCCCTCTCCTGGGTCATCGGCATGTTGCTGCTCATTCTTTAATTTTCAGATGTTCGTGTTAGAAGAAATAGTATGAGCATCATACTTTAGATTTCAAATTCGTGATATAAAATAAAACAATTATGGGAAGAATCAAGACGATTGGCGTGATGACCTCGGGTGGTGATGCCCCTGGCATGAACGCAGCCATCCGCGCCGTGACGCGCGCAGGCATTTACAACGGTTTTAAAATCAAGGGTATCTACCGCGGATGGGACGGACTCATCACGGGTGAGATTCAGGAATTTACTACCGAGAACGTCAGCGGTATCATCAACATGGGCGGGACCATCCTGAAGACTGCCCGTTCGAAGGAGTTCATGACCCCAGAGGGACGGCAGAAAGCCTACGACAACATGCGTGCTGCCGAAATCGACGCGATTGTGATTATTGGCGGTAACGGTTCGCTGACCGGTGCCCGCATTTTTGCTGAGGAGCACGACGTGTGCTGCATCGGCCTGCCCGGTACCATCGACAACGACCTTTATGGCACCGACTCCACCATCGGCTACGACACTACCACAAACACCATCATGGAGTGTGTGGACCGCATCCGCGACACAGCCCAGAGCCACGAGCGCATCTTCTTTGTGGAAGTGATGGGACGCGACGCCGGCTTCCTGGCGCAGAGCGCCGCCATTGCCACAGGTGCTGAGGCTGCCATCATTCCCGAAGACTCCACCGACGTCGACCAGCTGGCACGCTTCATGGAGCGCGGCATCCGCAAGTCGAAGAAGTCGTGCATCGTCATCGTGTCGGAGAGTCCCAAGTGTGGCGCCCTCTATTATGCCGACCGCGTGAAGAAGGAGTTCCCGCAGTTCGACGTCCGCGTGTCCATTCTGGGTCATCTCCAGCGTGGAGGTCGCCCCACGGCCCATGACCGCATCCTGGCCGCTCGTTGTGGTGTGGGTGCCATCGAGGCCATCATGCAGGGACAGCGCAACGTGATGATCGGAGTGCGCTACAACGAAGTGGTCTACGTTCCCTTCAACGAGGCCATTCGCCAGGACAAGCCCTTCGACCGCAAGCTCATTAAGGTGCTCGATGAACTGAGCATTTAGCTTTCATTTCTTGAAAAACAAAAGTTCCCTGCCCAACGCAGGGAACTTTTGTTACTTTATAAACAGTAGTTCGCGGTATTTGGGCAACGGCCAGAGAGAGTCGTCAACGATGAGTTCCAGTTTGTCTATCTGGTAGCGTATCTCCTCGAGCTTCGGTGCCACCGTATCGTGGTAGGCGAGTGCTTTCGCGTGGCTGTCGGCAATCTTGTTGGCCTGTTTCCGTGCATCGATAAGTTCTTCCACCATACGTTCAATGGCACTCGTGCGCTCTGCAATTTCTTCTATCAGCTTGATATTGCGGGCCGAGAATTGCGTGGCCTTTTCTGTGGAGAAGAAGGGAGACGAGAAGATTTCCTTCATGCCGCGGACGTTCTCGATGAGCGTGCTCTGATAGCGGGTGGCGACGGGGATGATGTGGTTCATCGAAAGGTCACCCAGCACGCGAGCCTCTATCTGGATTTTCTTCGTGTAGGTATCCCACTTCACTTCGTTGCGGGCCTCCAGTTCCTTGCGTGTCATCACGCCCAAGCTCTCGAACATCTGAATGCTTTCTGGCGTGAGGTATTGTTCGAAGATTTTCGGGCAGGAAGTCTCCACGTCAAGCCCCCGTTTCTTTGCTTCCTCAACCCACTCGTCGCTATAGCCGTTGCCATCGAAGCGGATAGCCTTGCAAGCCTTGATGTCGTCGCGCAGCACGCCGATGATGGCCGCCGTCTGTGTCTCCCCTTTAGCGATTCGTTCGTCAGTATGTTTCTTGAAATTGACAAGAGCCTCTGCTACAGCGCTATTGAGGGCAATTAGGGCCGAAGCGCAGTTGGCCTCACTACCTACGGCGCGGAATTCGAAGCGGTTGCCTGTGAAGGCGAAGGGGGAAGTGCGGTTGCGGTCGGTGTTGTCGATGAGCAGTTCGGGAATCTCAGGGATGTCGAGCGTTTCCACATGCGTGGTGAGCGGTGAGAGGCGAGGTGAGAGCGAGTTGTTCTCGATGTGGTCGAGCAGTTCACTCACTTGTCTACCTAAGAACGACGAAATGATGGCCGGTGGTGCTTCGTTGGCACCAAGGCGGTGGGCATTCGAGGCCGACATGATGCTGGCTTTCAGCAGTCCGTTGTGTCGCCATACTCCCATCAGCGTCTCCACGATGAATACGGCGAAGCGCAGGTTCTCACGGGGCGTCTTGCCAGGAGCGTGGAGCAGCGTGCCGTTGTCGGTCGAGAGGCTCCAGTTGTTATGTTTGCCGCTACCGTTGATGCCTGCGAAAGGCTTCTCATGAAGCAATACGCGGAAACCGTGTTTGCGGGCCACACGCTTCATGATGGACATCAGCAGCATGTTGTGGTCAACGGAAAGGTTGGTTTCCTCGAAAATGGGAGCCATTTCGAATTGGTTGGGTGCAACCTCGTTGTGGCGTGTCTTGCAAGGTATGCCCAGTTCCAATGCCTCTATCTCCAATTCGCGCATGAAGGCGGCGACGCGCTCAGGAATGTTGCCGAAATAATGGTCGTCCATCTGCTGGTTCTTTGCTGAGTCGTGTCCCATCAGCGTGCGTCCCGTCAACACCAGGTCAGGGCGTGCGGCATAAAGTCCCTCGTCTACGAGGAAATACTCCTGCTCCCATCCGAGGTTACTCGTCACTTTCTTCACACTTGGGTCGAAATAGTGGCATACTTCCGTTGCGGCCACATTCACGGCGTGGAGGGCCCGCAGCAGCGGAGCTTTGTAGTCGAGTGCCTCGCCGCTGTAAGAAATGAATACGGTGGGGATGCAGAGCGTGTCGTCGATGATGAACACAGGCGACGTAGGGTCCCAGGCCGAATAGCCGCGGGCCTCGAATGTAGAGCGGATGCCACCGCTGGGGAATGAGCTGGCGTCCGGTTCCTGCTGTACCAGCAGTTTACCAGTAAACTCCTCCACCGTACCGCCGTCACCATTGAATTCGATGAATGCATCATGCTTCTCGGCTGTGCCTTCTGTCAGCGGCTGGAACCAGTGCGTATAATGTGTCGCGCCGTTCTCCATAGCCCACTGCTTCATGCCTTTAGCTACGGCATCGGCCACCTTGTAATCCAGCCGGGTGCCGTTTTCCATCACGTCGATCATCTTATCATACACGTCCATCGGCAGGTACTTGTTCATCTTCTCGCGATTAAAGACCTTCTTTCCAAAATAGTCCGAGGGACGGTCGCTGGGTGTTTTTACGTCGAGCGGCTTCTTCTTGAACGCCTCTTCAACAACCTGAAATCTTAGTGTTTCCATTACCTTATTGTTTTTTATACCTATTTTTTTTATCGTATGATTAGCCTATGCTCCAGTTTGCGATACGTTCGAGGGCCTCAGCGGTACTTTCGTGGCTGCCGAAAGCGGTGAAGCGGATGTAGTTTTCGCCAGCAGGCCCGAAACCGATGCCTGGGGTACAAACGACGTTGGCTCCATAGAGCAATTGCTCGAAGAACTGCCATGAAGAACAGCCGTTGGGCGTGCGCATCCAGATATAGGGCGCATTCTCACCGCCATAACACTCGTAACCCAGCGAGCGGAGGGTGGTGAGCATACGGCGGGCGTTCTGCATGTAGTAGTCGATGATCTGCTTCACCTGTTCCTTGCCCTCGGGCGTATAGATGGCTTCGGCTGCCCGCTGGGAAATATAACTGGCGCCATTGAACTTCGTACACTGTCTACGATACCAAAGCGGGTTCAATGCTATACGATTGCCGTCCAGCGTGGCTGCCGTCAGGTCCTTGGGAACGATGGTATAACCGCAACGCAAGCCCGTGAAGCCTGCCGTCTTCGAGTAGGAGTGAAACTCAATGGCACATCTCTTTGCACCGCGTATCTCATAGATGCTGTGAGGAATGTCATCGTCCTGGATATAGGCTTGGTAGGCAGCGTCAAAAAAGATGAGCGTGTCGTTCTTCAATGCGTAATTCACCCATTTGCGCAGCTCCTGTTTTGAGATGACTGTGCCAGTGGGATTATTTGGATAACAGAGATAGATGACGTCCACATGACGGTCTTCGGGTATCTGTGGGAGAAACCCGTTCTCGGCCGTGCAAGGCAAATAGATGACATTCGACCAGCGACCGTTCTCAACGGTGCCTGCGCGTCCAATCATTACGTTTGAGTCGATATAGACGGGATAAATAGGGTCGGTGACTCCTATCGAGTTATCCCAACGAATCAGTTCCTGAATGTTCCCCGTGTCTGACTTTGCGCCATCGTTGACGAATATCTCGTCGATGTCGAGATGGATACCACGCGAAAGGAAGTCGTTTTTTAAAATGGCTTCGCGCAGGAAGTCATATCCCTGTTCCGGTCCATAGCCGTGAAAGCTGGCTGGGTTACCCATCTCGTCGGTCGCGCGGTGCATGGCCTCAATGACTGCAGGGCAGAGTGGCTGCGTCACGTCGCCGATGCCGAGCGAGATGACGTCAGCTTTTGGGCGCATCACTTTGAAGGCATTTATCTTTTTGGCTATGTCGTCAAAGAGGTAATTGTCTGGCAGTTTCAGGAAGTGTTCGTTAACTAATGCCATATCATAATCATAGTTTTATTTCACCATCAAACACAAATTCCGCGGGGCCTGTCATATAGACGTGATTGTCTGCTTCGCGCCATTCAATGCTGAGTGTGCCGCCGTCCATCACAACCAGCGTCGTCCTTTCAGCCCGTCTTGTGAGGGCTGCTGCGACAGCGGTGGCACAGGCTCCTGTTCCACAGGCCATTGTCACTCCGCTTCCTCGTTCCCACACCCTTGTGCGGATAATGCTCTCGCTTTCCATGCGTGCGAACTCGATGTTGCATCGTTGCGGGAAGGCGGGATGATGCTCGAGCAATGGGCCTGTCTTGTCCACTTGGTCGACATCGTTGGTGAAGACGACGTAGTGTGGATTGCCCATTGAGACAAACACACCTTGTTCGATTTCGCTATTCGGAACGAATAGCATATCGTCCTTGAACAAGGGCTCGCCCATGTCAACGGTGACGCTTTCCACCTTTCCGCTGCTGATAGTCAGCCAAAGCGTCTTTACGCCCGACAGCGTCAGCAGTCGGATTTCCGTTTTGTCCGTCAGTCCCCGCTCGTAAAGATACTTGCCGATGCATCGCGCCGCGTTGCCGCACATCATGCCTTCGCTGCCGTCAGCATTGAACATACGCATCGTGAAGTCGGCCTCTGGCACCTGCGACAAGCCTATCAGTACCAAGCCGTCGGCACCGATACCCTTATGGCGATCGCTCCACAGGCTGGCCGCTTCCGATGGCTGGGGTACATCATAGAACAGGGTGTTGACGTAGATGTAGTCGTTGCCCGCTCCGTGCATTTTGGAAAAAGGTATTCTTTCCATATTCTTCAAAATCGAGTGCAAAGGTACGGCAAAAAGTCAGAATACGGAGAAGAAAGTGGCATTAATTGTTTGTTTTTGCGAAATAAACTTTCAATTTAAAAGATTATTGGCCATAATAATTGAAAAATCAAACCGTTTTTCTTTGGTATTCTGTTAAATTGAAGAATGTTCGCGTTTTTCTCGTTAAAAAAACTGTAAAAACTGATGGCGTTTCATGCTGAATCACTAATTTTGCACCCGATTTAATAAACAATAGTATGTGTGGAATAGTAGGATACATAGGCACGCGACATGCCTTCCCCGTTTTGATAAAAGGTTTGCAACGTCTTGAATACCGTGGTTACGACAGTGCCGGCGTGGCGATGGTCAGCAGCACGGGCAGTCTCAATGTTTACAAGGCAAAAGGTCGGGTGGCCGATCTCGAAGCATATTGTGAGGAAAAGGACACTTCGGGCAGCGTGGGGATAGCCCACACCCGTTGGGCCACGCATGGTGAGCCCAGCAGCACAAACGCCCATCCCCATTATTCTGCCTCTGGGCGGTTGGCCTTGATTCATAACGGCATCATCGAGAACTACCTGACGCTGAAAGAGAATCTCGTCAGCAGGGGCATCACGTTCAAGAGTGCCACCGACTCCGAGGTGCTGGTGCAGCTCGTCGAGTACATCATGCTGAGCAACGGCCTTGAACTACTCGAAGCCGTACAGGTAGCCTTGCATCAGGTCATCGGTGCATACGCCATTGCCATCATTGACCGCGACCATCCCGACACCATCGTCTGTGCCCGCCAGAGTTCTCCGCTTGTCGTGGGGCTGGGAGCCGACGGTGCTTTCTACCTGGCATCCGATGCCAGTCCCATTGCCGAGTACACAGACCGTGTGGTCTATTTGAACGATGGCGACATTGCCGTCTTGCAGTTAGGGAAACCGTTGCAGGTGGTGAACATGGAAAACGAAACGCAGCATCCGAAGGTGAAGCAGATAGACGTGACGCTCGGACAGTTGGAGAAAGGTGGTTATCCTTTCTTCATGCTCAAGGAAATCTTTGAGCAGCCCCATTGCCTCCGCGACTGTATGCGTGGTCGTATCAATGTTGAGGGCAATCGCATCACGCTTTCTGCCGTCATTGATTACCGCGAGAAACTGGTGAATGCCCGCCGCATCATCATCGTGGCTTGTGGCACCAGCTGGCACGCCGGTCTCATCGGCAAGCAGCTTTTTGAGAGCCTCTGCCGCATTCCCGTAGAAGTGGAGTATGCCTCCGAATTCCGCTATCGCGACCCTGTCATCTTCCCCGACGATGTGGTGATTGCCATTTCGCAAAGTGGTGAGACGGCCGACACGTTGGCGGCCATCGAATTGGCCCGTCGGTCGGGAGCCTTTGTCTTTGGCGTCTGCAACGCCATCGGAGCCTCCATACCCCGACAGACGCAGACTGGCGTCTACATCCATGTGGGGCCCGAAATCGGCGTAGCCTCCACCAAAGCATTCACCGGACAGGTGACGGTGTTGTCCATGCTCGCCCTCTGCCTGGCTCATGAGCGTTGCACCATGACGGATGAGCTGTACAGAACCATGGTAGCCGAACTGACGCACATTCCTGAGAAAATGGAGCAGGCACTGAAGACCAACGAGCAGATAGAACGCCTGGCGCCCATCTTCACATACGCTAAGAACTGTCTTTACCTTGGACGAGGCTACAACTATCCCGTGGCCCTCGAGGGAGCCTTGAAGTTAAAGGAAATCAGCTACATACATGCCGAGGGTTATCCCGCCGCCGAGATGAAGCATGGCCCCATCGCACTCATCGACTCCGAGATGCCTGTATTTGTCATTGCCACCCGCGACAGGCTCTACGAGAAAGTCATCAACAACATTCAGGAGGTGCGTGCACGCGGCGGCCGTGTCACGGCACTCGTCACGGCGGGCGATGAACAGATTCGGCAGTTCGCCGACCATATCATCGAGTTGCCCGACACCCTCGAATGCTTCCAGCCTCTCATCGCCTCCATCCCCTTGCAGCTCATCGCCTACCACATTGCCGTGTGCAAGGGAAAAGACGTTGACCGACCGCGAAACCTCGCCAAGAGCGTCACCGTGGAATAGCAGCTTTTAGAATGAGAATCTTTTTATTCCCTAATTTATCTTAATTTCTTTCCGAGATTAAGCGAAAAGGCCTATCTTTGCAAGTGATAAATTCTATTATTCATTTAGCAAGCAAAAGATCATGAAGAAAAAGTTTATTTGCACCGTTTGTGGATATATCCATGAAGGACCGGAGCCACCAGAGAAGTGCCCCGTATGTAAGGTTCCCGCATCGAAGTTCAAGGAAATCACCGACGAGGAGATGACCTATGCCACCGTCCATAAGATTGGCGACGGCAAGCCCGAAGGCGTGAGCGAAGAGATGATTCAGGATTTGCGCAACCACTTCAATGGCGAGTGCGGAGAGGTGGGCATGTATCTGGCCATGAGCCGTCAGGCCGACCGTGAAGGCTATCCCGAAGTGGCCGAAGCTTTCAAACGCTATGCGTTCGAGGAGGCTGAGCATGCCGCTAAGTTTGCCGAGCTGTTGGGCGAGTGCGTATGGGACACGAAGACCAACCTCGAGAAGCGTGCCGCTGCTGAGGCTGGTGCCTGCGAGGATAAGTTCCGCATCGCCAAGAACGCGAAGGCCGCCGGTTTCGATGCCATCCACGACACCGTGCATGAGATGGCCAAGGACGAGGCCCGCCACGGAGCAGGCTTCGCCGGATTGCTGAAGCGCTACTTCGGTTAAGCGCCCAGCATCCGTTGCTCAACTCACATTTTTCTGCCGCGAGTAGGGGTCAGCCGTTCAGTCTGCTCCTCCTCGCGGCGGTTCTTTTTTACAAAACACGTTGGTAATGTCTCTCGTTTTAGCGAATGGAACGTCTGGAAATCGCCGTTTCTGTGGGGCGTTTTTGTGATTGATGTCACTTCGCGTCGTGATGAGCGTCACTTCACGTTGCGATTTGTGTCAGATTATCGTCAGAAATGATATCTAAGAGCGGCTCAGAGATATGCTCAGAGCGCCTGAAACATGGTATTTCACAGCTCTAAACATCATCTCTATGAATCATTCCCACACATTCTATCACCCCATATTCACAGGAGATGAATTGGTCTTCGTTGCTTTTGTTGTCTTTATGATTGAAAAATCAAGAAGTTTTTATGTGGAGGTCTGTGCAGGCAGAAGAGGAAAAAATCCCTTGTAAAGGCCTTAATCATTAAAAATACTAAATCGCTTTGCCATGTGATTATTTATTGTTACCTTTGCACCCGATTTTAAAAATACGTATTTTTTGACATTAATAATCTTATAAGAAATGGCAAGGAAATTCGCCGAACATACGGGCTTGGATCTCACCAAGACCAACAATGAAGTGCTCGAAATGTGGAACCGCACCGACGTGTTCCACCGCTCAATAGCAGAACGTGAGGGTCATCCTCAGTTTGTTTTCTACGAAGGACCGCCTTCGGCCAATGGCCATCCCGGCATCCACCACGTGTTGGGCCGCGCTTTGAAAGATGCGTTCAACCGCTACAAAACGATGAAAGGCTACCAGGTGAAGCGCAAGGCCGGCTGGGACACCCACGGGCTGCCCGTGGAGTTGAGCGTGGAGAAGCAGGAAGGCATCACCAAGGCTGACATCGTGGAGAACGAGACTGCCAAACAAGAGCGCGAGGCGCAGGGCAAGAAGGCCATCACCATCGTTGACTACAATCGCAAATGCCGCGAGAACGTGATGATGTATACCAACGAGTGGCGCGAACTGACTGAGAAATTAGGCTTCTTCGTAGACCTCGACAACCCGTACATCACCTACGACAACAAATATATTGAGACGCTCTGGTGGCTCTTGAAGCAACTCTACCAGAAAGGGCTGCTCTACAAGGGCTACACCATTCAACCCTATTCACCTGCTGCAGGTACAGGTCTTTCCAGCCATGAGCTGA
The DNA here is from genome assembly GCA_902801375.1 of uncultured Prevotellaceae bacterium. Lineage (GTDB taxonomy): Bacteria > Bacteroidota > Bacteroidia > Bacteroidales > Bacteroidaceae > Prevotella. Next base: position 27,327 of record CADCIB010000004.1, read on the forward strand.
ACCAGCCCGGCTGCTACCGCGACGTGAAGGACACGACGGTCACGGCTCAGTTCCGCATCATGGACCCGCGTCCGGAGATGACAGGTTGGGGCACTCCCGTGTTCTTGGCCTGGACCACCACGCCTTGGACCTTGCCTTCCAACACCGCCCTCTGCGTGGGACCGCGCATCGACTACGTCGTGCTGCAGACATACAATCCCTATAATGGCACGAAGATTACCGCCGTCATGGCCGCCGCTTTGGTAGACAGCTATCTGAAGCCCGAGGGAGAGTTCGCCCCGATGGACGAGTTTAAGCCCGGCGACAAAGTGATTCCCTATCGCGTGGTGGGCCAGTACAAGGGCGTTGACCTCGTGGGGATGCACTATGCACAGCTCATGCCGTGGGTGAAGCCCTGTGAGAAGCTGCACGACGGTGCTGCCACATGGGTGAAGGAATATGCCGAGGAGCATGAGAACAAGGTATTCAGAGTGGGCAACGACAGCTTCGTTGAGATGGAGGAGAAAGCCTTCCGCGTGATTCCTGGCGACTATGTGACCACCGACGATGGTACGGGTATCGTGCACATCGCACCAACCTTTGGTGCCGACGACGCCAAAGTGGCAAAGGATGCCGGCGTTCCCTCGCTGTTCCTCATCAACAAGGGTGGCGAGACTCGCCCGATGGTTGACCTGCAGGGCAAGTATTATGTGATGGACGAGCTGGCAGAGTCGTTCGTGGAGTCTTGTGTCGACGTTGAGAAATACAGCCATCATGCTGGCGACTATGTGAAGAATGCCTACGATCCGAAATTCAACGTCAATGGCTACGACGAGAAAGAAGCCTCTAAGGCTGAGGACCTGAATATCGTCATCTGTATGGAGATGAAGCAGGAAGGTTCGGCCTATAAGATAGAGAAACATGTGCACAACTACCCGCATTGCTGGCGTACGGACAAGCCCGTGCTCTACTATCCGCTCGATTCTTGGTTTATCCGCTCCACAGCTTGCAAAGAGCGTATGGTGGAACTGAATAAGACCATCAACTGGAAACCCGAGTCGACGGGTACCGGACGCTTTGGCAATTGGCTTGAGAACCTGAACGACTGGAACCTCTCTCGTTCACGCTTCTGGGGGACACCGCTTCCCATTTGGCGCAACAAGGATAGCCGCGAGGAACTGTGCATCGGTTCTGTGGAAGAACTCTACGCCGAGATAGAGAAGAGCGTGAAAGCTGGGTTCATGAAGAGCAATCCGCTGAAGGACCAGGGCTTCCTGCCAGGTGACATGTCGAAGGAGAACTACGATCGCATCGACCTGCACCGTCCCTACGTGGACGACATCGTGCTGGTGAGTCCCACAGGCAAGCCGATGCATCGCGAATCAGACCTCATCGACGTGTGGTTCGACTCAGGGGCTATGCCCTATGCTCAGGCGCATTATCCGTTTGAGAACCGCGAGGCTATCGACAATGGTACAGCCTTCCCCGCTGACTTTATCAACGAGGGTGTTGACCAGACGCGCGGTTGGTTCTTTACGCTCCACGCCATCGGTACCATGTGTTTCGATAGCGTCGCCTTCAAGAACGTCATTTCTACCGGTCTCGTGCTCGATGCCAAGGGTATCAAGATGTCGAAGCGCATCGGCAACGTGGTGAATCCTTTCCACGAGATCGAGCGCAACGGCGCCGATGCCGTACGTTTCTACATGCTGACCAACACCCAGCCGTGGGACAACTTGAAGTACGATCCTGCTGGCGTGGATGAGGTGCGCCGCAAGTTCTTTGGTACCTTATATAATACGTATGGCTTCTTCGCCCTCTACGCCAATGTGGATGGTTGGGAACCCTCACTTTCTGTAGAAACCGACTGCTCCGATGCAAACAAGCCAGAGATAGACCGTTGGATCCTCTCGTGCCTGAACTCGCTCATCAAAGGTGTGGATGACGCTTTGGCTGACTATGAGCCGACACGTGCCGGCCGACTGATCGATGCCTTCGTGAACGACGACCTCAGCAACTGGTATGTCCGCCTGAACCGTAAACGCTTCTGGGGTAAGGACATGAGTGCCGACAAGGCCAGCGCCTACCAGACGCTCTACACTTGTCTGATGACCGTTGCTAAGCTGCTGGCACCCTTTGCTCCGTTCTATGCCGATCAGCTCTACAAGGACCTTGGCGGCAAGCTGGACAGCGTACACCTGGATGAGTTCCCCGTAGCCGACGAGAGCCTCATCGACACCGACCTCGAGGCTCGCATGCAGATGGCACAGAAAATCACGTCGATGGTGCTTGCCTTGCGCCGCAAGGTGAACATCAAGGTGCGCCAGCCGCTGAAGAGCATCATGGTGCCCGCCATCGATGAGCAGCAGCGTCAGCATATCGAGGCCGTGAAAGACCTTATCATGAACGAGGTGAACGTCAAAGATCTGCAGTTTGTGGAAGGTTCCGGCGTGCTGGTGAAGAAGGTGAAATGTAACTTCCGCACCATGGGTAAGAAGTTCGGCAAGCTCATGAAGGGCATTGCCGCCCAGATGACCACGCTCTCGCAAGAGGGAATCGCCCAGTTGGAGGAGCAGGGATTCATCGACCTCGTTGTTGACGGGGAGAATGCCCGTGTGGAAGCTGCCGATGTGGAAATCATCAGCGAAGACATTCCGGGCTGGCTCGTTGCTAATGAGGGCAACCTGACCGTGGCTCTCGAGATAGAGCTGACCGACGAATTGCGTCGCGAGGGTATGTCGCGCGAAATCATCAATCGCGTGCAGAACCTGCGTAAGGACAATGGTTTCGAGATTACCGACCGGGTGCGAGTCTTCCTGGGTGGGGCCAACGACTTCGTACGTCAGTCGGTGGAAGCCTACGGAAAGGACATCGCTACTTCTGTGCTGGCTGACCAGATTATCTTCGAGGACAACGATGGTCCAAGCATCGACTTCGACGACTTCGAGATGAACATCAAGGTGGAAAAAGTATCATAGTAAATCATCAATCCATAAATATTAAATTGTATATGTCAGAGAAAAAACGTTATAGCGACGAGGAACTCGAGGAGTTCAAAGTGATTATTGACGAGAAACTGGCTACGGCACGTCACGACTACAACGAGATGATGCGCCAGCTGATGAACCTCGACGGCAACGATGTGGACGACACGTCACCTACCTATAAAGTGCTGGAAGAGGGTAGCGCCACCCAGAGCAAGGAGGACTTGATGCTTCAGGCTGGTCGTCTGCAGAAGTTCATCCAGGGCCTCGAAGGAGCCTTGGTTAGAATCCAGAACAAGACCTATGGCATCGACCGCATGACTGGCGAACTCATTCCCAAAGGTCGTCTGCGCGCCGTTCCCCATGCTACGTTGAGCGTGGAGAGCAAGATGCAGAAGAAACATTAGGAGTGAGAAATTAGGAGTTAGGAGTGAGGAAATGAAAAAGTCTCACGACGGCCGCTTGGCCGTTATTCTTGTCGTGGTGTTGATGCTGATCGACCAGGTTATCAAGATTCTGGTCAAGACAAATATGCGGCTGCATGAGAGCATCGAGGTGACCTCGTGGTTCTACATCGACTTTGTGGAAAACAGCGGGATGGCTTTCGGCATGACGTTCATCAACAAGTACATTCTCAGCACCTTCCGCATTGTCGCCATCGTCGCCATCTGTTGGTATATCATGCAGTTGGTCAAGCGGAGTGCCTCGCGGGGCTATGTCGTTTGTCTCTCCATGATTATGGCTGGAGCGGCAGGCAACATCATCGATTGTATGTTCTACGGCATGATTTTCAGCGCGTCGCATCCCTTCGATGCCGCCTATTTCGTGCCGTTTGGTGATGGATATGCACCCTTCCTCTTGGGAAAGGTGGTGGACATGTTCTATTTCCCCATCATCGAGACCACATGGCCCGCGTGGGTTCCCGTCTGGGGAGGCCAGCCCTTCGTCTTTTTCAGTCCGGTCTTCAACTTCGCAGATGCCTGCGTTTCTGTGGGTGTCATCCTCCTGCTGATTTTCTATCGCAATGAGTTGAGTCTATTCTTTGACAACAAGAAGGAAACTTTGGATACGAATCATGAGTAAGAGGTGTCGTCGGTACAATCTTTTTGGGCGGAACTATCTTTCTTCGAGTAGCGAGAAGTGGGGAGTGAGGAGCGAGAATACATTCGTCGCTTTTCTAAAAAGTGTGCTCCTCAATGATATATCTCGCTCTCCGTTTCTTGTTCCCCGACTGTCGATACTTTTACTCATCAGCCTTTTCATAGTTTCTTGCAAACCTACGGTGCCGCGTGAGATTATCCAGCCTGATGAGATGGCAGAGATTCTCTATGACTACCATCTGGCCGATGCGATGGCCACAGAACAGGAGAGCGACAATCGCGCCTATGACTCACGGCTCTATCGTTTGGCAGCCTTGAAGAAACATGGGGTGACGGAAGCCGACTTCGACTCTTCGATGGTCTATTATACGCGTCATGCCGACCGCTTGCATTCCATCTATCAGAAAGTGGCTGAGCGCATGGAGAAAGAGGCCACAGCACTTGGTGCTACCATTAGCGACCTCAACCGCAAGGCTGGCGTCGAGGGCGAGGCTATGAACGTTTGGCCAGGCGAGCACTCTTTGGTGCTGATGCCTCTGCCGCTCTACGACCATGTGCAGTATCGTGTGGAGGCCGACACAGCCTTCCATCGCGGAGAGCGTTTCACCCTGAGTTTCGACACGGAGTTCCTCTTCCAGGAGGGTTCGCGCAACGGCATTGCCCAGTTGGTGGTGCGCTTCAAGAACGACAGCGTGGCCTCGCGTGTCATGCATATCAGTTCGCACGGACACTACGACCTCGAGATTCTCGACAAGGGCAAGCGCGGCGTGGATGCTGTGGAAGCCCTCTTCTACATCGGCACTAATCAGAATGCCACACAGACCACGCTGAAACTCATGATGGTGGACAACATCAAACTGCTCAAGGTGAAGATGGAGGAGCCGAAGAAAGACTCCACACAGGTAGGCAATGCTGCCAACATGCAGGGCGATACGCTCCGCAACCGAACCGACTCTACCGCTGCTGCTGTGGTGCAAGACGACGAGCGCAGACCTTCAGACAGGGAGCCGCTACCTGTTCCAGAGCGTCGTCCGATTCCCCCGAACGGCAAGCCTCTTGAACTGAAAGGCCGTCCGCAGGACATTCAAGTTAGGTGAGTATCACTCAACCACGAGTTTATCGACTGCGGTTTTAACGACCACGAATTTATCGAATTAACCGAATTGAAGGAACGGGGAAAAATGAAAGATTTGAACGAATCTCAGAAGCTGCGGCGCATGGCAGCCCACCACGTTGTAGTCGATGGACAGGACATGGGGCGGTGCGTCGTGGTGTGCCGCCTCGATGGTACCGTTCTCGACTTCCATCCCCTCACCCACGAGGAACCTTTCACCGAATGGCACGTCGGCACTATCACCGTTGTTGATGGAAAAGTTCAGTAGTTTTTTTCGACGAATACACAATAAACCCCGTCGTTTTCCGTTATATACATAGAACAACAACTATGAATATGCGAAAAACAATCATTGCCATCGTCGCGTTCCTTTTGCTCGGCCTTGTCTTTTCCTGCCGCCAACATCAGTATCCACACATCCTCATGACGGCCGACAGCCTCTGCGAGGCCAAGCCCGACAGTGCCGTCAGCCTGCTGCGCTCCCTGAAGCCCCAGTTTGCCACAGCCAGCAAGGCCGACCAGATGTACTACCAGCTGCTGTGCATCAAGGCGAATAATAAAAACTATCATGTTTTTACATCAGACAGTTCTATCATGCCATTGGTGCAGTATTACGAACAACATGAAAGCGACAGACATCTGGCAGAAACCTACTACTTGGCAGGGCAGATATACTTCGACATGAAAGATGCTCCGCAGGCACTTGACTATTACCAGCGGGCGGCTGATGCCATTACAAAAAATACAGACAGCGACACAAAGATACTCATTTACTATCAAATGGCAGACTTGTTTGTCTATCAACGACTGAAGAATGAGGCCATCGCATCGTATCGCAAATCCCTTGAATACTGCAAAGAAGCAAAAGATACGACTCGAATGCTCTATGTCCTTCGCGATCTAGCCTTTGCTTTGGAAGATAACGATATGTTTGAAGAGGCTTTGAGAACCTACAATGAAGCATTATCTCTTGCTAACGAAATAAGGAATATGGATATGGTGCTAAGAGTGAAAGCGCATTTGGCATCTTATTATGATGACAGAAAGGAACATAAACGTGCTTTGAGCATGATTCGTGAGGTTTTACATAATGAATTGAAACAGAATTTTAGTAGTACTTATTCTATCGCTTCTGCCATTTATGAACATTGTGGCATATTGGACTCTGCCCTTTTCTGTTATCAGAAAATGTTTGAGGGAGATGAAATCTATGCAAAACGTGAAGCCGCCAAACATTTAGCAGAACACAACTTGGAATTATATAAATTTGAAAAGGCCTATTCATATCTGATTGTTTTTGATGTTCTTTCAGATTCTATTCGAAAAATGGATGCCGCCAAAACCATTGCGGAAATGAATGCTGCATTCAACTTTAGTAGGTTTGTAAAAGAAAACAATCGACTTACCATTAGTAACAAAAACAAGATTATAGTGATTATTGTCATTTTATTAGTTGGTTCTGTTATTGTAAGCACTCTTGTCGTTCTATGGATGATTAACAGAAGAAAAAGACTATTATTGCAAACAGGTTTAGAAAAGCTGAAAAAGCTGAAAGATGCAGAACGCAATAAGAGTATGGAACAAATAGAAAAGAATAAACAGGAAATAGAAAGACTACGAGAGTGTCTGTTTCAAACAGACATAGAAACCGAAAGTCTTAGACAACAATTGCAAGAAAAAGAGAAACGACTTTCACATGTTGTAGCATTAGCAGAAATAGAGCATCAACGATATAATGATGCCAAAGAAAGATTGGCTAAGGCTGGCATTATTCGTATTATTAACCGTGTAGCCAGCGAAGGTTCGGCACTAAATGATAATCTCTGGAAAAACCTTGATGAGGAAGTGAACACTTGTTTTCCTCAATTTCGGGAAAACTTATATTCTCTCTTCGTACCTTCTAAACATGAATACCACATAGTATTATTAATGAAAGCTGGACTTTCCACGATTAACATAGCCACTCTTACATATAGAAGCAAACAGGCTATAAGTACGGCTAAAAGCCGTATGTATCAAAAGGCTTTTGGAAAAAAAGGAAAAGCCGAGGAATGGGATGGCATTATTGATAAATTGTGAAAAATGCACGCTACAAATCAGCTTTTAGCCAAATGCGTACTTTTTGCGTACTCATTTCTTTGGCACTTCACTTCAATTTGACTTACCTTTGCACCAGATTTATCAATAATTATCATTTTGAAAAGATTAATTTTTATCGCCATCTTAGCCGTAGTAAGTCTTAGCATGATGGCAACCGTGAGAAGAGTGCAAATGTATGACAAGCCGTTAGGAGTAAAAGATGTAGTCATGAAAAATGAAGTTCCCACAACGGTAACGTATGGAGACGACACCCTACGTATTACGACGGATTCTTTGATGAATGCGAAAGTAACCTTGCGTAATCTTGACAATTCTATCTTCTATTGTAACACCACAACGCTTCAAAATGGTGTTACAAAATCATTGCGTGTAAATGGTATTGATAACAAACAATTCATTATCGAATTGAGTGATGTGAATGAAGAAGTGTTGATGTATGGAACAAATTCTGAAGAGGTGACAGCAGAAATTGCAGCTTATCACATCTATCAATTGAACCCAGGCCAACAAGTGAAAATCTACGTGGATATAAACGGTAACACGCACACCACAAATTCACAAAACTTCGAATGGATTATCTATATCGATACTAAATGCAAAGCTGTGCCTGACACATTGACTCGCTATAAGACCTGGAGGTTCCAGGATAGCCGTGATAATATTGAATATGTTAATGCTAAAGACACCGTGATATCTGGTTTTTACGACCTTGCCTTAACAAAAACGCCGTATCAGTATGGCAATAATTGCAATCTGAAACCATCAGTTTCTGTCAGCAACATACAAAATGATGCAGCCGATAACACATACGCAATTATTGTAGGAGGAGGTACTAACAAGTACAACAACTATGAGGAATACTGGAACGACTGCTCCTTTATGTATCAGACGCTTACCAATAGGTTCAAAATTCCCAAGTCCAATATTTCTTTATATTTTGGAACGGGTTCATCCAACCCACCATCTGTACTCCGTGCCGACTTTCAGAACATAGTCACGATGAGTAAGGATTTTGACGGGGATGGCAATAATGATCATGTCCTAAGGACGGACGTAAATAGTTTTTTAATGTTGCTGGATTCTTTGGCAACAGTACCAGATATTGACAAGACTCATTTGTTTTTCTTCTTCTTGGGTGATGGTGGTGATAATTATATCAGTTTCTGGGAAGACGATACTTCATATTATCACGGCAAATTAACATGTAGCGATTTCATTGATTTTTTAAGCCCAATTCATGCGTCCTCATTTAATTTCTTCTTTGGGCAAGCTCTTTCCGATACGTTCAAGGAGGCTTTTGTAGAGGCTTACGAAGATGATAATAATTTAAATGAAATACCATTCGTTGTCACAGCCGCAAACAGCGGTATGTGTAGCGACAAGCCATATCACGAATTTGTGTATAATTGGCTCTGTGCGTTGAATGAAAGGGATATTCATCAGAACAGCTCTTCATTTCCTCCATTTCCTGTGCCGCAATACAATTTATATGATAGCAATGGAGATTGTCAAATCACTATGAATGAGGCATATAACTATGCTGTCAATCATTCTTCGGCTGTTTCATCATACGAATCTAATCCATATACTTTCTTCAATGAGTGGGCTTTCACCACATTAGCTCCTGATACTTGTGACCTATATGTGAGGGATTTTGCCAATGACAGTGGTGCCGTTCCATGCATGTTGATACTTAATAACAGTTCAACAAGTCCGTCAAGTCCAGATATCTATTTGCGGAATACTGACGATGGTATTACAAACCAAACTAACCAACAGCCAGATTTTAACAATTCCCAAGCATATTTATATACCAGAGTTCACAATCGCGGATTGAACGATTTTACTGGTGGAGGTGTTTATATCCATGCCTATTGGTTCGTTCCTTCATCTTACGGATTTGGCGGCCAGTGGCTCAGCGTTTCTGATTTTGGGCTAATAGGGGAAAAGGAAATCCAAGACTGTATTGAAGAAAGAAATGATTCAATCCAGCTAATTACTTGGCAAATCCCAAGTGGCTTAGGATCATTGGTAACCTCTTCACTGGGCTATCTCATTGAACTATCTGAGGATCCTACTCATAATGATTTAAGTTCCAGTGAATTTAATCAGTTGTATAGCAACGCTGCAAACTCAAATGATATTACATACAGAAAGATTCTTTTTGGCAACATAACTCCTTTTCAGAGTATATATTCTGTTGACCTTACCAAGGGCGATGATGAAAACTGCACATACGAGGTGTTTTCTGAATCAGGAAATGAAAACTGCACAATCGAAGATAATGGTGATAAGCTTCATGTGGAAATCAATATGGAAGCGAACTCTCCAGACGTGCAAATCTATCACGTTGTCCAAAAATCAGAATTAACAGGCAAACTGGAGGATGAACTGACCATCCAACTTGACCGTGTAGGCGTAAGCGAGTCAACAGAAGTTGGAGACGAAACATCAAGCAATCGCATCCTCAGCCTTTATAAAGACCAAAGCCAAACATCATTAATGGTAAGATTAGAGAATCCTGCAACCAACGACACCCAGATTTGTGTTGAGTATGTTACCACATCGGTGTCTACTCAGAACTATAATCTAAATGAAGGTCAGTCTGAGATAACAATACCTGTAAATACACTAACAGATGGATTCTATAATGTAACTCTGAATATTAGTGGGTTATCAGTAGATTCAAAGAAGATATACTAATAACAAAACAAATGGAGGAATGAACTATGAAGAAAAGTTTGGTATGTTTGTCAACCGTCCTATGCATGATGGTTTGTGGCAACGCGTATGCTCAGGAGGACAATAATGAAAAAGTAATAAAGATTGTTACGATTGAGCCTCTTGAGACCCATCAGAGTGGTGTACTGAGAGAGAAGTTGGGCGATGAAATTTATGAAATCGATTCGCTCGTGATTCTTGGGCGGTTCAACTTGGACAAGGAATGCGACAGCTGGAAGGCACTTCGGGAAAGTTGTCAGAAAGGCAGACTCAGAGGCATCGACTTGAGCGGTTGCTATCTCCCAACGATACCGGACTATGCCTTTGCGCCCGCTCCCTTCGAAGAAAGCATGCCTATCCATTACATCACACTCCCCACGAAATGCAGAACCATCGGAAAATATGCGTTTTCGGGTTCAGAACTGAAAAATATTAATCTGTCGGATGTTCGTGAGATTCAGAAAGGAGCTTTCGCTGGATGCAACTTGAGAGGTGAGTTGAAGATAGACAACATCAGGACATTGGGGGATTACTGTTTCGAAGGATGCGACTTCACAGGGTCGGTAAGCATACCCGAAGGTGTACAGAGCATCGGTGAGGGTGCCTTTGCTTGGAATACTCATTTAGAAAGATTGGTGCTGCCGTCGTCAGTAAAGGTTATCAACAAGGATGCTTTCTTATTCTGTTATAAGCTTGGTGAGGTGGAAATCCCAGAAGGTGTCCAGTATATTGACGACCGTGCCTTCATCGGATGTCCCATCAAGGACTTGCAGTTTCCTGAAAGCATAGAATTTATCGGCAGAGCCAGCTTCGGCGTGAATCATACGAAGACACTTTGCATTCCTGAAAAAATGATAGAAGTCATGCCTGGCACCTTCTATGGCAATGAGTTGATGGATGAGATTGTCTGGCCTTCGCATATCTTCAAAATCGGATATGAGGCCTTTCACGGTTGTCCTAACCTTAAGACGCTGGATTTGCCCAACGACATATGCATCATCGATTCCGTGGCCTTCTACTTCTGCAGGGGCTTGGTAAAAGTTCTGCTACCTGCTAATCTTCAGCGTTTAGGGTTAGGAGCGTTTGGTAGTTGTGTGAATCTTCGACAAGTTGTGGCACGAAATCCTATACCCCCTTACACAGAAGAGCCGAGGTTATTCGGCGAAGGTGCATTATTATACCGTCAGGTGTCGCCTTTCAACAACATCATGGAGGATGCCGTGCTGTACGTGCCAAAGGGGGCGAAGGAGGCCTACGAGCAGGCGGAATACTGGAAGGACTTCAAGATCATTATCGAGATGGACGAGGATTTCGACTTGGACAACCTGCCCGACGTGAATGGCATTGAGCAGGTGAATATGGATGAGGCGGACGATTCCAAGAGGAACGTGATGGATGGGGTATATACGTTGCACGGCGTGAAGCTCGACGGCAACTACGAGTCGCTGCCTCACGGTATGTATATCATCAACGGCAGGAAAGTCATCAAGTAGAGAAGAAGACTTGAAATTTTTGGAAAAAGAGGGTGCCGCAAGTCATACTGTGATTTGCGGCACTTGATGAGTTGAATTGCGGCAAATAACGAAACCGCGCAATCTGTTGTTTACTTCTTTGTGAGCAGGACGACGTTCTCGACATGGGGGGTATGTGGGAACATATCGACGGGCTGGATGACACGGAGGTCGTAGTCTTGACAGAGCATCTGCAGGTCGCGTGCCTGCGTAGCGGGATTGCAGCTGACGTAGACGATGCGCTGAGGCGCTGCGCGTAGGATGGTCTGTACCACGTCGGGGTGCATGCCGGCGCGAGGCGGGTCGGTGATGATGATGTCGGGGCGGCCGTGTCGGGCAATGAACTCGTCGTTGAGGATATCCTTCATGTCGCCCGCATAGAATAAGGTGTTCTCGATGCCGTTAAGTGCAGCGTTCACCTTCGCATCCTCGATGGCTTCCGGCACGTACTCGATGCCGATGACCTGCCGAGCCTGGCGCGCCACGAAACAGGCGATGGTGCCCGTACCGGTGTAGAGGTCGTAGATGAGAGAAGCCCCCCTCTTATCCCCCCCAAGGGGGGCTTCCATCAGTTCCCTCACCACGCTGTAGAGGTGGTAGGCCTGTTCGGTATTTGTCTGATAGAACGATTTGGGACCCACCTTGAAGCGCAGGTCCTCCATCTGTTCAAAGATATGGTCGTCGCCGCGGAAGACGATGATGTCCTGGTCGCCGATGGTGTCGTTGCACTTCTGGTTGTCGAGATAGAGTAGGGCGCTGATCTGTGGGAAACGGTCGGCGATATGCTGCAGCAGGCCTTGTGCCTGTTGTTGGCTCTCCTCGTCGTCGAAGTGGAACTGAATGATGACCATCCATTGGCCCGAATTGGAATTGCGGATGATGACATCGCGCAACAGACCCGTCTGCTGCCGCAGGTCAAAGAAAGTGAGGCCGTTGTCGAGGGCATAGTCACGGATGGCGTTGCGTATCTCGTTGTGGAGCGGGTGCATCAGGTGGCATTGTTCGATGGGCAGCACCTTGTCGAAGGCCCCTGTGATGTGGAATCCCAGGGCAGGAATGTCCTTCAGGCTCTTTCCTGTCTCTCCTCCTTCTGAGGGGGTGGGAGAGGCTTCTATCTCCCCCTTCGTCAGCCAACGGCGGTTGGAGGCGCTAAAGTCGAGTTTGTTCCGATAGCCGTATTGCTCCACAGAGCCAAGGATGGGGCGGCAGATGTCGGCTGGCAATTCCAAATGCCCGATGCGCGTCAGCTGGTCGTAAACCTGTTGTTGCTTCATCTTCAGCTGAGCCTCGTAGGGCAAGTTCTGCCATTTGCATCCGCCGCAGACGCCAAAGTGCTGGCAACGGGGTGTCGCGCGTACATTACTATATTTATGGAAACGCACCACCTCGCCTTCGGCGAAGCTGTGTTTCTTCCGCTTGATCTGCACGTCCACCACATCGCCTGGCACGCAGAACGGCACGAAAACTACGAGTTCGTTCCAATGGAACAATGATTTCCCTTCAGCGGCGCAAGCCTCAATGGTGACTTCTTCTAATATAGGTAATGGCTTCTTTTTTCTACTCATGATGGATAGTCGTTGTTTTTTCGTGTGCAAAGGTAGTGTTTTTTCGTGAAATTCTTTGTCCTTCCCTGTTTTTTTCGTAATTTTGCACGCAAAGAACAATAAACGATATACAGATGAAACAGAAAATTCTCGTAACGGGTGGTACGGGCTTTATCGGCAGTCATACCACTGTGGAACTGCAGCAGGCAGGCTATGAAGTAGTGATCGTGGACAATCTCTCCAACTCCAATGCTCAGGTCATCGACGGCATTGAGAAGATCACGGGCACCCGACCGGCTTTCGAAAAGGTGGACTGTTGCGACATGAAGGCATTGGAAAGTGTATTCCAGAAGCATCCTGGCATTGCAGGCATCATCCATTTTGCCGCTTCGAAGGCGGTAGGCGAAAGTGTGGAGAAACCGCTGATGTACTATCGCAACAACATCACGTCGCTGCTGAACCTCTTGGAGCTGATGCCGAAATACGACGTGAAGGGCATCATCTTCTCCAGCAGCTGCACCGTCTACGGACAGCCCACGAAAGAGAACCTGCCCGTCACGGAAGAAGCACCCATCCAGAAAGCCCTCTCGCCCTATGGCAACACGAAGCAGATCAACGAGGAGATTATTCAGGACTATATCCATAGCGGTGCACCCATCAAAGCAGTCATCCTCCGTTACTTCAACCCCATCGGTGCCCATCCCACGGCCTTGATTGGCGAACTGCCCAACGGTGTGCCTATGAACCTCATCCCCTTTGTCACACAGACGGCTATCGGTATCCGCAAAGAGCTGAAAATCTTTGGCAACGACTACGACACGCCCGACCATACCTGCATCCGTGACTACATCTATGTAGTGGACTTGGCGAAGGCCCACGTGAAGGCAATGTCACGTGTGCTTGACGTGGCAGATACCGACGCGGTGGAAGTGTTCAACATCGGTACGGGTCGCGGCCTCAGCACTCTTGAGGTGGTAGAGGGCTTCGAGCGTGCCACCGGCGTGAAGCTGCCTTGGAGCTATGCTCCTCGTCGCGAGGGCGACATCGAGAAAGTATGGGGCAATGTCGACAAGGCTAACCGTGTGCTTGGCTGGAAGGCCGAGGCCGACATCGACGATGTGCTCCGCTCCGCGTGGAAGTGGCAGGAGAAACTCCGCGCCGACGGCATACAATAACTGTGGACTTGCCGGATTGTTTTTTCTGTGCATTTGAAGCAGCTGGCGGTTTCCGCCTTACCCTTGATATGGGCTCCTGAATAGTTAGGAAGTTTTTTTAAAAATAACCTCACAACCTCACATAACTCCCCGCAAACCCCGATGGATAAAGGGTGGAACCATGTGAGGTTTGTGTGAGATACCTCACAGAAACCTCACATGCCTCTAAGCCCCTGTACATCGGGCTTTCAGGCCTGTCGTGTGAGGTTGTGAGGTCTTTTTTGCTTTTTTTGTTTTTTGTGGGTCCAAAATGCTTGAGGATGTGTCAAAATTATGTTGATTGTAGCGACAATCTTTATGTATATCAGTCAGGCTCAGCGATTATCTACGACGCGCATAGCGATTATCTACGATGCGGTTAACGATTATCTGCGACACGTTCAGCGATTATCAATGACGCGCATAGCGATGATCTACGATGCGGTCGGTACTAATCGTCATGAAAGCTAACTTAGAAGGCTATCGTCCCCTTTCTCCCCTTTCTCTTCCCTTTAGGCCCATGAGGCCCAATGAAGTGGAGCTCGCGAAACTTCAGTAGTGTTTATAAAACAGAAGTTCTTTTTGTGAGAAATGGAGAGAAAAATTTGGATAGTCGAAAAAAAGTCCGTACCTTTGCACACAATTATTGAAATACCATAAAAAATAGACACTTAACTTAAAACAATAATAGAATTATGACACAGATTAAAGGACGCATTTCCCAGATTATCGGTCCCGTGATCGACGTTTATTTCGATACAGAGGGACTGGAGGCGGAGAAAGTGTTGCCAAAAATCCATGATGCTTTGAGAATCGCCCGTCCCGACGGCCGCGACCTGATTGTAGAGGTGCAGCAGCACATCGGTGAAGACACCGTTCGCTGTGTGGCTATGGACAATACCGACGGACTGCAGCGCGGTCTTGAAGCCATCCCCATGGGTTCGCCCATCGTGATGCCTTCGGGCGACCAGATCAAGGGCCGCATGCTGAACGTGATCGGCCAGCCCATCGACGGTATGAAACAGCTCGACATGAAGGGTGCCTATCCCATCCATCGCGAGGCCCCGAAGTTTGAGGAACTGTCCACTCAGAAGGAGGTGCTCACCACGGGTATTAAGGTGATTGACCTGCTGGAGCCTTACATGAAGGGTGGTAAGATCGGTCTGTTTGGCGGTGCCGGTGTGGGTAAGACGGTGCTCATCATGGAGCTCATCAACAACATTGCCAAAGGCCACAACGGATATTCAGTGTTCGCCGGAGTAGGAGAGCGCACTCGTGAGGGTAACGACCTGATTCGTGAGATGATTGAGTCGGGCGTTGTACGCTATGGTAAGAAGTTCCAGGAAGCTATGGAACAGGGCAAGTGGGACCTCTCGCTTGTCGACCCCGAAGAGCTGAAGAAGAGCCAGGCCACCCTGGTCTACGGCCAGATGAACGAACCGCCGGGTGCACGTGCTTCGGTTGCCCTTTCGGGTCTGACCGTGGCAGAGGGCTTCCGCGACGGTGGAGGCAAGGACGGCGCATCGGCCGACATCCTGTTCTTCATCGACAACATCTTCCGTTTCACCCAGGCCGGTTCTGAGGTGTCGGCTCTGCTGGGCCGTATGCCGAGCGCCGTAGGTTATCAGCCCACGCTGGCTTCTGAAATGGGTACGATGCAGGAGCGCATCACCTCTACGAAGAAGGGAAGTATCACTTCCGTGCAGGCCGTGTATGTGCCTGCCGACGACTTGACCGACCCCGCACCCGCCACGACGTTCACCCATCTGGATGCCACGACGGTGCTGTCGCGTAAGATTACGGAGCTGGGTATCTATCCTGCCGTCGACCCGCTGGGATCTACCTCACGTATCCTCGACCCGCTGATTGTGGGTAAGGCTCACTACGACTGTGCCCAGCGCGTGAAGCAGATTCTGCAGCGCTACAACGAGCTGCAGGACATCATCGCCATCCTCGGTATGGACGAGCTCTCCGACGAGGACAAACTGACGGTGAACCGCGCCCGCCGCGTGCAGCGCTTCCTCTCGCAGCCGTTCACGGTGGCCGAGCAGTTCACAGGCGTTCCCGGTGTGATGGTATCTATAGAAGACACCATCAAGGGCTTCAACATGATTCTCGACGGCGAGGTGGACGACCTGCCCGAGCAGGCATTCCTCAACGTGGGTACTATCGACGACGCTATTGCTAAGGCCAAGAAACTGATGGAAGCAGCGAAAGGGTAAACTATGCTGAAACTGAAGATTGTAACCCCTGAAAGGGTGGAGTTCGACGGCGAGGCACAGAGTGTCACCGTTCCCGGCACCCTCGGCAGTTTCGAAATCCTCACCGACCACGCCCCTATCATCTCCTCCTTGGAGAAGGGCGTGGTGGAATACACCACCGCTGCTGGTGAAAAGCACGAGCAGACCATCAGTGGCGGTTTCGTGGAGGTACAGAAGAATGTCGTCAGCGTTTGCGTCGAGATTTAGCTATGGATATTGACAGACAGTATCGGCGATTCATCAGGCAGGGGCTGTGCCTTGTGGCAGCCTTGACGCTGATAGGCCTATTGGTGATGCGCGTGTGGTATCTCGACGAGATGCTTGTGCCGCTCATCGTCAGCGCGGTGTATGCCCTCGTGGTTTATATAGCCTACGGATTAGTGTGGCACCGTGTGGCAAAACGCTCGCCCGAGCAGCAGCCCACGTTTTTCACCGCCGTCTCGGGCTTCCGCCTGTTGCTGTCGTTGGCCGTGATGTTCGTCTACTACCTGGTGGTCGATGGCGCGTCGTTTCTCACCTTTTTCTTGGTGTTCGCCGCATACTACATCGCGATGATGACCCACCAGTCGGTATTCTTCGCTCGTCTGTTCAACCGCTCCTGACACCCTTAGACTGTTCATCATAGGAATTCACTATAGAATTCATCTTTAATAAAACATCAGTAAAGTCATATATACTAATGAAAAAGAAAATGCTAACGAGCACCATGAAGACTTGTCTTCTGAAGGCTCAAAGATGCTTGCCTGCAGGTAAGGCCCTGTTGATGGCCTTCCTGCTGATGTACCTGCCCATGCAGCTTTCCGCACAGGAAGAACAGGGGGGAGGAGAAGAGCTGGACATCCCCGAGATAGTGCTGGAGCACTTGTCGGATGCCTACGAGTGGCACATTGCCTCTTACCAAGGCAAACATCTGAGCATCCCGCTTCCCATCATCGTCAGAAGCTCTGCCGATGGCAGCTGGCATTTCTGCACGGCTCATTCGCTGCCCGGTCAGTTCTTCTTCAACCCCGAGGCTCACGGGAAAATCTATGAAAAGATGCCGGATGGCACCACCGTTCGTCCGCTCGACCTGAGCTTCACAAAGGCAGTGGCGCAAATCTGGATTGTGGTCATTATCTTGATTGTGGTGTTCCTCTCTTGTGCCCGCTGGTACAAGAAACGCGATGAAAAGAGCCCCGCACCGAAAGGCTTCGTGGGTATGATGGAGATGTTCGTCATGATGATACACGACGACCTCATCAAGTCGTCTATCGGCGAGAAGCACTACAAGCCCTATGCTCCGTATCTGCTGACGGTGTTCTTCTTCATCTTCACCACCAACATGGTGGGTCTGCTGCCCATCTTCCCGGGTGGTGGCAACGTGACGGGTAACATCAACATCACCTTCTTCCTCGCCCTCTGCACGATGATAGCCATCAACGTGTTTGCCAACAAGGAGTATTGGAAGGAAATTTTCTGGCCCGAGGTGCCGCTGTTCCTCAAGGCATACCCCGTGCCCATCATGCCCGTGATAGAACTTTTCGGCGTGTTCACCAAGCCGTTTGCCCTGATGATCCGTCTCTTTGCCAACATGATGGCTGGCCACGCCGTGATTCTAAGTTTCACGTGCGTTATCTTCCTCGGCTGGACTATGGGTGTTGGCTTCGGATTGGGATTGAATGCTTTCAGCATCATCATGTTGCTGTTCATGAATCTGCTCGAGGTGCTGGTGGCCTTCGTGCAGGCCTACGTCTTTACGATGCTCAGTGCCGTGTTCATCGGTTTGGCTCACAAAGACCATCACGAAGAATAATTTTTTTCATCAGATAAACATATTTTAATTATTAACAAATAAAACATTTAAGAATTATGATTATTTCATCACTTTTGGCCGCTGAGGGTCTGGCACAGCTGGGCTGCGGCATCGGAGCTGGTATTGCAACAATCGGTGCAGGTTTGGGTATTGGTAAGATCGGTGGAAGCGCCATGGACGCTATCGCCCGTCAGCCCGAGGCAACAGGTAAGATTCAGACCAACATGATTCT
Organism: uncultured Prevotellaceae bacterium; assembly: GCA_902801375.1. GTDB lineage: Bacteria > Bacteroidota > Bacteroidia > Bacteroidales > Bacteroidaceae > Prevotella. The sequence continues at coordinate 45,858 of CADCIB010000004.1, forward strand.
GACGTCAGCCTTCGTCGAGGGTTGCGCGCTGTTCGCTATTGCTGCTTGTGCATTCTTGATCAAATAAGTAATCCGCTTTACCGCTAATGGATTTCAGTAAACTTCCATCAATCCTCACGCCCGATCTCGGACTTTTGTTCTGGATGCTACTGGCGTTTCTGGTGGTGTTCTTCGTACTCGCCAAGTATGGCTTCCCCGCCATCGTCAACATGGTGACAGCCCGGAAGGAATACATCGACGAGAGCCTGAAGAAGGCACATGAGGCCACCGAGCGCATGGAGCACATCAAGGAAGAGAGCGAGGCCATCCTTCAGGAAGCCCGCGAAAAGCAGGCACAGGTGCTGAAGGAGGCTGCCGACACGCGTGAAGCCATCATCAACCAAGCTCAGGAGAAGGCAAAGAGCGAGGGAGCACGACTGCTTGCCGAGGCTAAGGCCGAAATAGAAGGCGAAAAGCAGCAAGCCATCCGCGACATCCGCGCACAAGTGGCTGAACTCTCCGTGCAGATAGCCGAGAAGGTACTGCGCGAGAAGCTTTCGTCAAACGCTGAGCAGATGCAGATGATAGACAGATTGTTGGATGATGTGACTGCCGCAAAATAATTAGCTTATGGATATAGGAGTAGTATCGGTACGTTATGCGCGAGCCCTCTTGAAGAGCGCGACAGAGCAAAAGCTGGAGGATGCTGTCTATCAGGACATGCAGACGCTGGCCGCAAGCTACGTCGATGTTCCTCAACTGAGGTTTACCATCGACAACCCCATGCTCGCCAAAGACAAGAAGAAGATGCTGTTGCTCACCGCTTGTGGCGATAAGCACACGACGTTGACAGAGCGCTTCGTCGAACTTGTGTTGGACGAAGACCGGGAGAACATCCTGCAATTCATGGCTAATTCGTACATCACTCTTTACAGGCAACAGAAGAACGTCATCCGCGGACGACTCATCACCGCCACAGCCGTATCGCCTGACACCGAGCAGAAGATGCGCCAGATGGTGGAGAGCAGAACTAAGGGAACAGTGGAGTTCGAGTCGGAGGTGAACCCCGATATCATCGGTGGCTTCATTCTGGAATACGACACCTATCGCATGGACGCGAGTGTCAAGTCGAAGCTCAACTCGATTCTTACCACGCTTAAGAAATAAAGAGTTCAAATAAAAGAAATACAAATGTCAGAAAAAATAAAACCAAGCGAAGTGTCTGAGGTGCTTCTCCAGCAACTTCAGGGCATCAGCAATCAGGAGAACTTTGATGAGGTGGGCACCGTGCTGACCGTCAGCGACGGTGTGGCCCGCATCTATGGTCTTCGCAATGCTGAGGCCAACGAACTGCTCGAGTTCGAGAACGGCACCATGGCCATCGTGATGAACCTGGAAGAAGACAACGTCGGTTGCGTGCTCCTCGGTCCTACAGCAGGCATCAAGGAAGGACAGGTGGTGAAGCGTACGAAGCGCATCGCCTCCATCCGCGTGAACGACAATATGCTCGGACGAGTCATCAATCCGCTGGGACAGCCCATCGACGGTAAGGGCGACATCGACCTGAAAGGCGCCTTTGAGATGCCGCTCGACCGCAAGGCACCGGGCGTGATCTACCGCCAGCCGGTGAAGGAGCCGCTGCAGACTGGTCTGAAGGCTGTCGACTCGATGATTCCTATCGGTCGTGGACAGCGTGAGCTGATTATCGGCGACCGCCAGACGGGTAAGACCGCCATCGCCGTTGACACCATCATCAACCAGAAGAGTTTCTATGAGGCAGGCAAGCCTGTCTATTGCATCTATGTGGCCATCGGCCAGAAGGCTTCCACCGTGGCTGCGCTCGTCGCAACGCTGAAGGAGCATGGGGCTATGCCTTACACCATCATCGTGGCCGCAACGGCTGCCGATCCTGCCGCCATGCAGTATTATGCTCCATTTGCAGGAGCCGCCATTGGTGAGTATTTCCGCGATCGAGGTCTGCCTGCACTCGTGGTCTATGATGACCTTTCGAAACAGGCTGTCGCCTATCGTGAGGTATCGCTGATCCTGCGTCGTCCTTCTGGACGTGAGGCTTATCCCGGTGATGTGTTCTATCTCCACTCTCGTCTGTTGGAGCGCGCTGCCAAGATCAACGAGCAGCAAGAAGTGGCCGAGCAAATGAACGACCTGCCCGCCTGCATGAAAGGTCATGTGAAGGGTGGCGGTTCGCTCACCGCCCTGCCTATCATCGAGACACAGGCAGGCGACGTGTCGGCTTACATTCCTACGAACGTAATCTCAATTACCGACGGACAGATCTATCTGGAGACCGACCTTTTCAACCAAGGTTTCCGTCCAGCCATCAACGTGGGTATCTCCGTCTCGCGTGTGGGTGGTTCGGCACAGATCAAGTCGATGAAGAAGGTGGCCGGTACGCTGAAGATCGACCAGGCACAGTATCGTGAGCTTGAGGCCTTCTCGAAGTTCTCGAGCGATATGGACGCTGTGACAGCTATGACGCTCGACCGCGGACGTAAGAACAACCAATTGCTTATCCAGCCGCAATATAGCCCGATGCCCGTTGGCGAACAGATTGCCATCCTCTATTGTGGTATTCACGGCCTGATGCGCAATGTGCCCGTGGAGAAAGTCCGCGAGTGTCAGGATGCATTCCTCGACAAACTTCGTTCTGCCAAGCCCGAAGTCATCGCAACGCTCGGCAGTGGTAAGATCGATGATGATACGACAAATGCCATCGAGGAAGTGATGGCCGACATTGCAGGCACTTACAAATAAAAAAGATTTATGCCAAGTCTGAAAGAAATCAAGGGTAGGATAGCGTCGGTCAACAACACCCGCAAGATCACCAGTGCCATGAAGATGGTTGCTTCGAGCAAGCTTCATCATGCGCAGGTGGCCATCGAGAACATGCTCCCCTACGAGACGATGCTTGAGCACATACTCAAGACATTCCTCGCTTCGGATGCTGATGCACGTAGCGTGTTCGAGAAAGAGCGCAAGGTGGATCGTGTGGCCTTCGTCGTCTATTCCAGCAACTCTTCTCTCTGCGGCGGATTCAATGCCAACGTCATCAAGATGATGACGCAGGCTGTTGAGGAATACAAGCATCTCGGCAAGGAGAACATCGTAATCTACCCCATTGGCCGCAAGGTGGCCGAGAAGGTGACGAAGATGGGTCTCCCGTCGGCAGGCGATTTCACTTCGTTGGCCGACAAACCCAATATCCAGCAATGCATCGACATTGCAAGGGAGTTGGGAGAGAAGTATGTTTCCGGCGACATCGACCGTGTGGAACTTATTTACCACCACTTCAAGAGTGCTGGTTCGCAGATTCTCACGCGCAAGACATTCCTGCCCATCGATATCGAGAGCGAGCTGAACGAGGACAAAGAGCGCGACCTTACCTCAAATGTCGCCACTCGTGAGGCTGTGGAATACCTGAAACAGCGCGACCGCGAACAAGAGAGCCACCGCGAACAGGTGCAGGCCAAACCGCTTAACGACAATTTCATCGTGGAGCCTAATATGGATACTGTGCTGAGACTGCTCATTCCGAAACTGGCTCACCTGATGCTCTATACGGCTTTGCTCGACAGCGTTGCCTCTGAGCATGCTGCCCGTATGGTGGCTATGCAGACGGCAACAGACAATGCCGATGAACTGTTACGTGAGTTGAATTTGCAATACAACAAGAGTCGTCAGCAGGCTATCACTAGTGAACTGCTCGATATTGTGGGTGGTACGGTCAATAACTGACCTTGTCTTTTGCAAAACTGTCACAACGAAAGCCGTCCCCAGTTTCAGGGGGCGGCTTCTTGTTTGCTGCAATCTTGTTATTTGTGTTGTTATATCCAAAAAAAAAGAAATTTTCTTGGCTGTAAAATTGTTTTCTATTAATTTTGCAGGCATGAATAGAATAGGAAGAGCAATGGTTCTCTATCTTGCACTTGTATTGTCGTTGTCGACACAGGCGCAGGAGATGAAGTGGAACGCGCGTTTTCAGACGTATATCGATCAATATCGCGACCTCGCTATTGAGCAGATGCTGAAGTACAAGATTCCTGCCAGCATTACCCTGGCGCAGGGTATCTTCGAGAGTGGGGCAGGGAAGAGCCAGCTGGCAACGCGCGGTAACAATCACTTCGGCATTAAGTGTCACGGGTGGCAGGGACGCACCGTGCATTTCGACGACGATGCTTCGCAGGAGTGCTTCCGCGCCTACAACGATGCTCGTGAGAGCTATGAGGATCACAGCAGATTCCTGGTTAGGAATAAACGCTACAGCCGGCTATTCTCTTTAGCTCAAACTGACTATAAAGGATGGGCACACGGACTGAAGTCGTGCGGCTATGCCACCAATCCCAACTACGCCAACAAACTGATAGGACTAATAGAGCTGTACAAACTCTACAACTATGATCACGCCAAGAGTTACGACAAGTTTATGGCTTCGAATGCGGGTCATCATCAGTACGATGCGTTGCTCCATCCTATCCATATTTATAATAAGAACTACTTCTTGCAGGCACGCAAGGGTGACACCTTTGAGTCCATAGGCAAGGAGATAGGCATCAGTGGCAAGAAAATAGCGAAATATAACGAGCGCGACTACCGCGATCGCTTAGAAGAGAACGAGATTATCTGGCTGAAGAAGAAACAGAAGAAGGCCGATAAGGCCTATGAGGGTCGCCGCCATCTCGTGAAGGCCGGCGAGAGCATGTACACCATCGCTCAATACTATGGCATTCGGCTGAAGTCGCTCTATAAGATGAATCATCTGAAGCCCGACTATCAGTTGCGCATTGGTGACGAGCTGAGGGTCAGATAGTTCATAGTAAATGGTTCATAATTCATAGTTCAATAGATGAAACTGATACACTGGGGATTCATTGGTTGCGGTGATGTGGTTGAACGTAAGTCGGGACCCGCTTTCAGCGAAGTGGCTGGCTCGGATGTGGTAGCTGTGATGAGCCGTAAAGAGGAGCACGTTCGCGCGTTTGCTCAGAGGCATGGCATCAAACGTTGGTATACTGATGCTCAGCAACTCATTGATGACCCAGAGGTGAACGCCGTCTATGTTGCCACCCCGCCTTCGTCGCATGCCACCTATGCCATTATGGCTATGCGGGCAGGAAAACCAGTTTACGTGGAAAAGCCTCTTGCCGCCTCCTACGACGACTGCATCCGCATCAACCATGTGAGCGAAGAGACAGGGCAGCCCTGCTTCGTGGCTTACTACCGTCGCTGTCTGCCATATTTCCAGCGTGTGAAGCAGATTGTGAACGACGGCACATTGGGACGTATTATGAATGTGCAGATACGCCTCTCGATGCCGCCGAGAAGCATTGACTATGCCTCTGAAGAGAATCTGCCTTGGCGACTGCGGTCGGAGATTGCCGGTGGCGGCTACTTTTACGACCTCGCTCCCCATCAGCTCGACTTGCTCCAGGATATTTTTGGCGTCATCGTCAAGGCAACGGGATTCTGTGCCAACCGCGGCGAGTTATATCGGGCGGAGGACAACATATGCGCTTGTTTCCTGTTTGAGAACGGTATTCCTGCTAGTGGATCGTGGTGCTTCACAGGGCATGAGTCGGCTAAGGAAGATTGTATCGATATCATCGGCGAACGCGGAACACTCAGTTTCTCGTCGTTTGAGCGTCGCCCCATTGTGGTGGTCACCAGTCAGGGGCGTGAGGAAATCAATGTTCCTTTTCCCCATTACGTGCAGTCGCCAATGATTAAGAGTGTCGTCGAAGACCTGCAGGGTTTTGGCCTGTGTACGTCAAATAGTGTCAGTGCAACTCCTGTCAACTGGGTGCTTGACCGCGTACTCGGAAAGCTTTAGGGGTGAGTGGTAAGAGGTTAGAAGTGAGAAGAAGGGCATGAGAATTGTAGCGACAGTTGTATTTTGGTTGGCGGCGGTGGCAGCAAATGCTGTCGACGTTGACAGTCTGTCGGCCGATACGTTGACGGCTCAATTGTCAGGCGATAATCAGAGTGTAAGAAAGAAAGACATCTTCCACCGCATCGGTGATTTCTTCACCCGTTATTTCCGCGATTTCAACGAGACGGACACCACATATATAGAGCCGCAGCATTTCAATTACGCCTTTATGCTTCAAAACACCAACTCCTACGAGACATATAGCCTTACCAGCAAGTCGGGACAGTATGTCTCGCTCTCGCCTGATCTTACTTATCGTGTGGGGCCGTTCTTTGGCTGGCGTTGGATTTTCTTAGGCTATACCTTCGACATTAGTCACCTCTCCAACGGGCATAACAAGAAGGAGTTCGACATCAGTATCTACAGTAATCTAATGAGCGTAGACTTCTATTACAGGAAGACAGGTACCGACTACCATATTCGAAGCATCCGGCCTGGCGAGGGCCAAAAAACCATCAGGCATCTTGATATACCCTTTTCGGGCATTAATGTGGGAATCACGGGCTTCAACCTTACTTATATCTTTAATCATAAGAAGTTCTCCTATCCAGCTGCCTTTAGTCAAAGCACGTTGCAACGACGCAGTTGCGGAACGGCTTTGGCAGGCATAGGCTATACGCGCCATAGCATGGATCTTGATTTCGACAAGTTGAAGAGTGCTTTTGGACATCTGACTGAGAAGTATGGCGAGATTCCCGTTGACAGCGGAATGAATTTCGATCAGGTGAAATACACCAACTTTGCTCTCTCGGGGGGCTATGCCTACAACTGGGTGTTTGCTCGCAATTGGTTGGCAGCCATTAGCTTGGCTCTATCCGTTGGTTATAAGTCATCGGAAGGTGAATTGAAAATTGCAGAGCAGATTAAGCAGGACTTCTCCTTCCGCAATTTCAACTTCGATGGTACCGGACGGTTTGGCATCGTGTGGAACAATACCCGCTGGTTTGCAGGAATGAGTGCCATCGTTCACAGCTACAACTATCACAAGCCACAGTTCTCCACTAACAATACTTTCGGTTCGCTGAACTTCTACGTCGGCCTGAACTTCGTCCGCAAGAGAGGACACTAATTATTAACTAATAACAATTGAGAAGATGATGAAAACAAATATTCCACGCTGTTGTGTTAGTGGCTGCTTTGCAATCGCTATCACCCTTTTCACTCTGCAAGCAAATGCAGTCACAAAGCGAACACCCAACTATCAGCGCGAGGATAGCTTGCGCGTGGTACAACTGCTTACAGATGCACGACAAATGCCCAGGCAGACTTGTTGGCCGTTGTATTTCGGACGCCAACTTCTCGGATTGCCCTATGTGGCGCATACCCTTGAGGATAATCCTGGCGAACAGCAGCTGATTGTGAATCTTCGAGAACTCGACTGCACTACGCTCACTGAGAACATTGTGGCACTGACGCTCTGCGCAAAGGCCGAAATCTACACTTTTGCTGCTTTCCTCGAGAGTTTGGAAACCATCCGCTATTTCAAAAATCAGACATTTGAGGGCTATCCTGCCCGTCTGCACTATTTCTGTTCGTGGATGGCCGACAATCAGGAGAGTGGCATCGTAGAAGAAGTGAGTGGTCCTAACCCTCCGTTCACCGCTGTGCAGAAGTTGAACGTCAACTTTATGACCACCCATCCCGCCAGCTATGCTGCGCTGAAGGATAACCCTTCACTGATTCCCGACATCCGCCGCGCAGAGCAATTGCTTACAGGCCAAACGGCTCCCTACATCCCGAAAGCCCAGCTCAAGAATAATAAACTCCTGCGCGAGACAATTCACGATGGCGACATCATCGCCATCATCACCAATATCTCTGGTCTCGACATCCAACACATCGGTCTTGCTGCCTGGCATGAAGACGGTCTGCATCTGCTCAATGCGTCGAGCATCCATCACAAAGTGGTGGAGGAACCCATGACGCTGCAGCAGTATCTCTATCGCCACAAAACGATGCCTGGTATTCGCGTGCTGCGCATGAATTAACGTAGTTAAGGACAACAAACATAAACTTGAAAACAAATGGACATTAAGTTGCTTTGTGGCATTGGACTGGGAACTGCCTCGCTGGCTGGAAATGCTACAACAGCGAAGAAACCAGTGATTGCGCTACCCCAGAAGCCTAACGTAGTGTTTATCGTAGCTGACGATCTGGGTTACGGAGACTTGAGCTGTTATGGCATGACCCGTGCCCAAACACCCAATGTGGATGCTTTAGCTCACAACGGGCTACGGTTTACCGATGCTCATGCGGTGGCTGCAACCAGCACGCCTTCCCGTTACTCGCTGTTCACCGGTCAATACAGCTGGCGGCGTAACGACACACACATTGCTCCAGGCAACGCAGGGATGATCATCCGTCCGGAACAGATTACCATTGCCGATATGTTCAAGGAGGCTGGTTATGTGACGGGCGCCATTGGTAAATGGCATTTAGGATTGGGCGACAAAACGGGTACGCAGGACTGGAATGCGGAGGTGACACCTGGTCCTCACGACATTGGCTTCGACTATTCTTATCTGATGGCTGCCACCGGCGACCGTGTTCCATGTGTGTGGATGGAAAATCAACGAGTGGCCAACTATGATGCCTCGGCACCCATCTTTGTGGACTATGAACGACCGTTCGAGGGAGAACCATTGGGAAAAGACCATCCTGAAATGCTGACAAAATTGAAACCGTCGCCTAATCATGGACACAACCAGACGATTGTGAATGGAATCTCGCGTATTGGATATATGAAAGGTGGCGGCAAAGCGCTGTGGGAAGACGAGCATATCGCCGACACATTGACCGCAAAAGCTGTTGAGTTTATCCATCAGCGCAAGGATACCACGTTCTTTCTATATGTGGGAACGAACGATGTGCATGTGCCTCGCTATCCAAATGAAGCGTTCCGCGACAAGAGCGGCATGGGCTATCGGGGTGATGCCATCCTACAGTTCGACTGGACGGTGGGACAGATTGTGGAGGCGTTGCACCGCGAAGGATTGTTGGAGAACACGCTGATCATCCTGACAAGCGACAATGGACCTGTCGTTGACGACGGCTATGCCGACCGTTCCGTGGAATTGCTGGGCGACCATCGACCGTGGGGAGATTTCCGAGGAGGGAAATACAGCAGTTTCCAAGCGGGTACAACAATCCCCTTTATCGTCCATTGGCCTGGAATGGTTGAAGCCGGAACAAGCGACGCATTATTCACCCAGATAGATCTTTATGCCTCGTTGGCTCACTTAGTGGGGCAGAATATCGCCAAGGATGCTGCGCCCGATAGTCGTGACTTCCTGAACACCTTGTTAGGAACCGACCGCAAAGGGCGTGACTATGTAATAGAAGCCTCTCCTCAAACGCTTTCCGTCACCGATGGCCGATGGCATTATATTGCGCCGAGCAACGGTCCAGCATACAATAAACTAACGAACATTGAACTGGGTAATGCTCCTCATGACCAACTGTACTACTTGAAGACAGATGTCGGAGAGCAAGACAATGTTGCAGCCAAATATCCCAAGATAGTAAGGAAAATGAAAAGGATACTCGACAAGGAAACGGCTAAGGGGTGCCTGCTTGGAAAATAGACCTCTACGTGTTTTTCGTAAACAGATTATCACATGGCAACCCTATCACCCTTCGCCCGACCGCTCTATGTCATGCTGAAGCCTTCTGGAGCACATTGCAACTTGGCTTGCGACTATTGTTACTATACTGAAAAGCTGAAGTTGTACCAAAACTCCTCCAATCATGTCATGAGCGATGCGCTTTTGGAAAAGTTCATCAAGGAATATATCGAGTCCCAAATGACGAAAGAGGTGCTCTTTACGTGGCATGGGGGCGAGACCTTCATGCGCCCGCTCTCTTTTTACCAGCGTGCTGTGGAACTGCAACAGCGGTATGCATGGGGAAGACAGATAGATAATTGCATCCAGACAAACGGAACGATGATCACCGACGAATGGTGTCGCTTCTTGCACGACAACCATTGGTTGGTAGGGGTGTCGATAGACGGGCCTCAGGAATTCCACGATGAGTACCGCAGAAACCGCATGGGGGCACCTTCCTTTGTGAAGGTCATGAGAGGAATTGACCTGCTGAACAAGTATCAGGTGGAGTGGAATGCGATGGCGGTGGTGAACGATTTCAATGCCGATTATCCCCTCGATTTCTATCATTTTTTCAAGCAGATAGGATGCCACTATATTCAGTTCACCCCCATCGTGGAAAGGATTTCTACTCATCCCGATGGAAGGCATTTGGCCGCTGTAGAAGAACAAACGACAAGACTTGCCGACTTCTCTATTACTCCCGAGCAGTGGGGTCGATTCACCTGTGCCATCTTCGACGAATGGGTGCGTGAGGATGTCGGTGAGTATTTCATTCAGCTCTTCGACTCAACGCTCGCTAATTGGATGGGAGAGCAGCCGGGCGTCTGTTCGCTGGCCAAGACCTGTGGCCATGCCGGCGTAATGGAGTACAATGGTGATGTATATGCATGCGACCATTTCGTGTTTCCACAGTACAAGCTGGGGAATATCTCCTCCAATACCTTGGTGGAGATGATGTACAGCGATAAGCAGCAGCGTTTCGGACAAGCCAAACACGACACGCTGCCTCAGCAATGCAGGCAATGTCAATTTTTGTTCGCTTGCAACGGAGAGTGCCCGAAGAATCGTTTTTGCAAGACAAAGAATGGAGAGCTTGGTCTGAACTATCTTTGTGAAGGTTATTACCGCTTTTTCCAGCATGTAGTCCCTTATATGGATTTCATGAAAAACGAACTGCTCGCTCAGCGTCCACCAGCAAACATTATGCAAGCGCTGAAAGAGGGAAAGTTGAATGTTGGAGCATAGTTTGTTGGTCTGGCTTCGCAAAATCTCCATTGTGGAAAACCGAAGAATACAACTCTTGTCTGATTCGGGTTAAATAATCATAAATACGAAAAAGGTGTTTGTAGATTACCGATTATTTGGTATATTTGCAGATGATTTTTCATGGACAGACGAACCATTTTTTATCACCTAAACAAATCAACCGATATGAAAGAACTGAAAATGTACATTAATGGCCGCTTCTGCGAGAGTCGCAATGGCCAATGGATCGACGTGCTGAACCCGTCGACCGAGGAAGTTATCTCACGACAGCCGGAAGGAACCATCGAGGATGTGAACGAGGCTCTCGATGCCGCCCGTGCTGCTCAGAAGGCTTGGGCAAAGACCCCCGCCATCGAACGGGCTGGCTACCTGCTGAAGATTGCCGATGGCATCAAGAAACACGAACAGAAGTTTACCGAGATTCTCATGCGTGAACAGGGAAAGACACGCGCTTGGGCAAGTATCGAGGTGGGCGCTACAATTTCTTATTTCGAGTATATGGCAACTTTTGCCCGTCACATCGAAGGTGAGATTATTCCCAGCGACCGTCCCAACGAGACCATCCTCCTGACCAAGAAGCCCATTGGCGTCGTGGCTGGCATTCTGCCTTGGAATTTCCCATTCTTCTTGATAGCCCGCAAGGCAGGTGCTGCATTGATAGCTGGTTGTACCATCGTGATCAAACCCAGTCAGTTGACGCCAGAGAATTGCACTGAGTTTGCCAAGGTGGTTGATGAAGTGGGACTGCCTGCTGGTGTCATCAACATTGTCACCGGCAAGGGAAGTGTCATTGGTAACGAAATGGCTGGAAGTCCGAAGATTGACATTGTAAGCGTCACCGGGTCGGTGGGTGCTGGTGAGAGCATCATGGCAGCCGCCTCAAAGAATATCACGAAGGTGAGTCTGGAACTGGGCGGAAAGGCTCCGGCAATCGTGATGAAAGATGCCGATTTGGAGCGTGCTGCACAGTGGATTGTAGATTCACGCATCGGCAACAACGGCCAGATATGCAACAATGCTGAGCGCGTTTATGTGCAGAAAGAGGTAAAAGACGCCTTTACACGCATACTCGTGGAGAAGATGAAGGCCGTGAAGGTGGGCGATGTGCTCAAAGACGAGACCGTGGATATGGGACCGTTGGTAGAAGCCCGCGCTCTGGAGAGCGTGACCGAAAAAGTGGAACGCGCTATCCGGCAAGGCGCCAAACTACTATGCGGAGGCCACCGCGTGGGTGAAAAGGGCTACTTCTATGCCGCCACCGTACTCGATGACTGTCGGCAGGATATGGACATCATCCACGAAGAGACTTTCGGGCCGGTAATCCCCCTCATTACCTTTGATACACTCGACGAAGTGATCAGTTATGCCAACGACTGTGAGTATGGTTTGGCATCAAGCATCTTCACAAAAGACCTGAATGTGGCTGTTAAGGCATGCCGCGAATTGGAGTTTGGCGAAACCTACATCAACCGAGAGCACTTTGAGGCCATTCAGGGCTTCCATGCAGGCGTGAAGAAGAGCGGAATCGGCGGCGCAGACGGTAAGCATGGCGTCGACGAGTATCTCGTCACGCACGTCACCTACCTCGATACCTACGACGATATGTAAGCCGCTCGTCATTTGTCCTAAATATATTAAAAAGGTGGGAAGATATGTTGTTTTTTTTGCATTGTAAGGAATAATTGCGTACCTTTGCATGGTTTTTCACGAGAGTGAAAATCGCATAGCGGGGCTTTAAATAGCCTTAAACGCAATATTCAGACAAATTAACAAATATCGAATAATCAATGGACGACAATCAAAACTTCGATGGCACTCAGACCATCGACAACGACAGAATCATCAGAATCAACATTGAGGAGGAGATGAAGTCCTCCTACATCGACTATTCAATGTCGGTGATTGTGGCTCGTGCTTTGCCCGATGTGCGCGATGGTTTCAAACCCGTGCACCGCCGTATCCTTTACGGTATGGCTGGCATCGGCAACACGAGCGACAAGCCTTACAAGAAATGTGCCCGCGTGGTGGGTGAGGTGCTGGGTAAGTACCACCCCCATGGCGACAGCTCCGTTTATGGAGCGCTGGTACGTATGGCCCAGGATTGGAACATGCGCTACACGCTGGTAGACGGACAGGGTAACTTTGGTAGTGTTGATGGCGACTCTGCAGCTGCAATGCGATACACAGAGTGTCGCCTGTCGAAGATGGGTGAGCACATCATGGACGATTTGGAGAAAGAAACGGTGGATATGGCTCCCAACTTCGACGATTCGCTGACAGAGCCTACCGTCATGCCTACGAAGATACCTAACCTGCTGGTAAATGGCGGCAACGGTATTGCTGTGGGTATGGCCACAAACATACCGACACATAATCTCAGTGAGGTGATTGACGGTTGTTGTGCTTATATCGATAATCCTGACATCGACACCGATGGACTCATGCAGTATATACAGGCTCCCGACTTCCCCACAGGTGCCTATATCTATGGCCTTCAGGGTGTGAAGGATGCCTATGAGACCGGTCGTGGACGTATCGTGATGCGTGCTAAGGCTGAGATCGAGAGTCATGAAACTCACGACAAGATTGTCATCACAGAGATACCTTATGGCGTGAACAAAGCTCAGCTCATCGAGTATATCGCCGACCTTGTGAAGGATGGCAAGCTCGAAGGCATCTCGAACGCCAACGACGAGTCGGGCAGACAGGGTATGCGCATTGTCATTGACGTGAAACGCGACACCAATGCCAAGGTCATCCTGAACAAACTGTTCAAGATGACCGCACTGCAGAGTGCTTTCTCCGTGAACTGCATCGCTTTGGTGAAAGGCCGTCCTCGTCTGCTCTCTCTGAAGGAATGCGTGAAGTATTTCGTGGAACATCGTCATGACGTGACCATCCGTCGAACACAGTTCGACCTGAGGAAAGCCAAAGAGCGCGCCCATATCCTCGAAGGACTGATTATTGCCGTGAACAATATCGATGAAGTGGTGCACATCATACGCAATTCAAAGACACCCAGCGATGCCCAGCGTAACCTTGAAGAACGGTTCAATCTGGACGAATTGCAGTCGAAGGCTATCGTCGACATGCGACTGAGCCAACTTACTGGCTTGCGTGTTGATCAGCTCCACCAGGAGTACGACGATCTTCAAAAACTTATTGCCGACCTTCAGGAGATTCTCGACAACCCCGAGCGCTGCAAGCAGGTTATGAAAGACGACTTGCAGGAGGTGAAAGAGAAGTATGGCGACGAGCGCCGCACACAGATTGTGCCTGAGGAGCATGAGTTCAACATGGAAGATTTCTATGCCAACGACCCCGTTGTCATCACTATGAGCCACTTAGGCTACATCAAGCGCACACCGCTCTCGGAGTTCCGCGAGCAGGCTCGTGGTGGCATCGGATCGAAGGGTGCCCGTACCCGCGACAACGACTTCACGCAATACATCTATCCTGCCACGATGCACCAGACGATGCTCTTCTTTACGAAGAAAGGGCGTTGCTATTGGCTGAAGTGCTACGAACTGCCCGAAGGTGATCGCAACTTCAAGGGTCGTGCCATTCAGAATATGCTTAATATCGATCCCGATGACTCGGTAAACAATATCTTACGCCTGCGCAGCAGAGGTCTTGAGAATGAAGAGTTTATCAATAGCCACTACGTAGTGTTTGCCACAAAGAGGGGCATAGTCAAGAAGACTTGTCTCGAAGCTTATTCACGCCCGCGTGCCAATGGGGTAAATGCCATTAACATCCTTGAAGGCGATGAGGTGGTTGATGTACGCCTGACCAACGGAAAGAATGAGCTGGTGATGGCCAGCCGCAGTGGATTTGCTGTACGTTTCCACGAGAACCGCATACGTACGATGGGGCGTGTAGCAACTGGTGTTATCGGTATGCGCATCGACCAAAACGACGACGCTGTCGTTGGTATGGTGGTAGTGAACAATCCTGAGGAAGAAACAATCATGGTTGTGAGCGAAAACGGGTATGGCAAGCGTTCGCAAGTAGAAGACTACCGTGTGACAAATCGTGGAACAAAAGGCGTTAAGACTCTGAATATCACAGAGAAAACTGGTCAACTGGTGGCTATCAAGAACGTGAATGACGAGAACGACCTGATGATTATCAACAAGAGTGGTATCGTCATCCGCTTGGCTGTTGACGAGTGTCGTGTAATGGGACGTGCTACACAAGGCGTACGACTCATTAACCTCGCAAAAAAGAACGAGGTGATAGCCAGCGTATGCAAAGTGATGAGTTCTGACCTGGAGGCTATCGTCGAGCAAAAGAGTCGCGAGGAATACGCGCAGAAGACTGAGGCCATTCAGCGTGATGTTACTGCTTCCGCCAATGAAGAGTCGACTGAGGAAACGGAACCTGCTGACGACCCTATCGCCGACGATGATGCGCCCGTTGTTGATTTCGGAGATTAAACCATTTCATTGATTCTATGTCTTATAAAATGTTGAATGAAGGTTAATGGATGAAGGATGATGGCAAGTGTCTGCAACTCCTGAACTCCTGAAGAATAAATGTCAAACAACTATAATTTTTTTAAGTAGCTTATGAAAAAGATCATGTTGATGGCTGTAGCTGCCATGTTCGCAGTATCGGCCGGTGCCCAGAACCCTGCTGTTGCAAAGCAAATCAAGGGCATGAAGAATTATCAAGAAGCCCTCGGACTCTTGAAGTCTAACCTCCAGAGCCTGAGCAACGAGGAGAAAGCCGCAGCCTACAACAAGCTGGTGGACTTGGCGCTCGACAAGTTTAACAAAGAAAGCAGCATTGAGCAAGTCAATCAGGCCATGCAGAAGAACGACCCTTACGACAAGGAGGGTATGAACGATGCCGCTTACAACGCTGTTGTGAATGCTATGGAGTGCTACAAATACGACCAGATGCCCAACGCCAAGGGACAGGTGAAACCGAAGTTCGCCAAGAACGTCGACCGTGTATTGGGCGCTCGCCTCGCTATGGTGCAAGCCGGTCAGGATGCTGCTTCTGAAGACAAAGGTGCTGACGAGGTGCTGAAATACTGGGGAACCTTCGTAGACAGCGATAGCAATCCTCTCTTCGCCAACATCGATCGCACTCAGCAGGCACAGTTCATGGGACAGGTGGCTCGTTTCGCAGCCATCTACGCCTATCAGAACAAGGAGATGGAGCGTGCTTCGCGCTATTGTAAGGTAGCCATGCAGGACCCCGAGGAGCGCAACGATGCCCTGAGCCTTAGCGTGCTCATCCTGCAGAGCGAACTGAAAACACGTGAAGACTCTGTCAATTATGTGAATAACCTGCTTGAGCTCCATGAGCAGAATCCGCAGAATGAGGTGATTCTCGAGAATATCTACAACACTTATTCTTATCTCGGCGAGCAAGATAAGGCAAAGAATTTCCTTAAGGGTGTGCTCGACAAGGATCCCAACAACTTTGTGGCTCTCGCTGATATGGGTATTGCCTGCATGCGCGACGACAATGTAGACGACGCAATCACCTATCTGCGCCGTGCCATCGCCGTGAAAGACGACAATGCTGTGCTCCACACCTATGTGGGTGCCTGCTGCGTAGCTAAAGCTCAGGTGGAAGTAGTTCCCGAGAATGCCAAGAAATTCTACGAGGAGGCTGTACAGCACTACGACCGCGCCAAGGCACTTGACCCCAACAAGGAAGTCAGCAACTGGGGCTACAGCCGTTACAGCGCCTATAGCCAACTTTACGGTCCCGAAGACCCGCGTACCAAGGCTGCTGAGGCAGAACAATAATCGTAAAGATTAATAGATGAAGAAAAAGAGAATCGTTTTGACAACGCTTCTCTTGATAATCCTACTACCGTGCTTGAACGCTCAGAAAAAAGAGATTGCTCAAGCACGGACTTTTATCAAGAGCGGCAAGAGTCTCGACAAGGCTGAGACTATGATGCGTAAGCTGCTGAACGATAGCAGTAATCAGTCGAACACCAAGATACATGTGACCCTCTGCGAGGCGCTGCGCAAGCAATACGAAGAGCAGAATGAGAAAATGTATCTCAGGCAGAAGGTTGACTCGGTGGCTATGTTCGGCATTTTGCAGCGTCTGTTCCTTGCCTGCGAGGCTCTCGACTCGCTCGAAATGGGGACTCTCGTCCCCCAGTCCTCACCCCTCACCTCCAAACTAAAGTATCGAGCACGGCATGCCGCCTATCTGGACACCTATCGTAACAACCTTAGGAGTGCCGCGTCGTTCTACATGCGGCAGCAGAAATACCGAGAGGCCTTCGACTTCAACGACCTGTATATCGGCTGTATGAAACAGCCCCTTTTTGCTGATTATCATTATCCTGAAAGCCCCCTTGCAGCCTACTGGGCCCTTTTTGCTGGCTATAAGCTGGGCGATTACGACCTGACCATGAAGTACGCCGATATGGCCTTGAAAGACTCTACCCACCTGGAATACACGCTGCAATATTTGGCAGAAACTTACCAACGGCTGGATAATATGGCACTTTATGAGAAGACCTTGACCGATGGTTTTAACAGCTATGGCAATTCGCCCTATTTCTTTTCCAAACTCATGGACTTTTACAACCGCCGCAGCCGTCCAGACTTGGCCATGCAGGTGGTGGACCGCGCTTTGGAGAAAAACGACACCAGTCAACTGTTTCTTTTCGCAAAAAGCACTCAGTTGCTCAATATGGGCGACTATCTGCCTTGCATCGAAATTTGCGACACGCTCATCCGTCGCGACTCCACGATGGCCGATGCTCACTACAACGCTGGAGTGGCCTACTTGAATCTTGCCTTCGAGACAGAAAAGAATACTTCAGCCAAACCTGCCAAGAAACGCGAACTGCTGAAGCATTATTATTCCTCAGCCCGGCCATACATGGAGCGTTACCGCGAGCTCCGACCGGAGGAAAAGGAAAAGTGGGCCGCCGCTCTCTACAACATCTACTTGAACTTGAACATGGGAAAGGAGTTCCTCGAAATTGACCGCCTTTTGCGAGAGTGACCTTCTAAGAATAAATGAATTCATATTTCTAATCTCGACAGAGACCATCGCTGAGGTTGTCAGAGATGGTCTTTGTTGTTGTCAGAGATTATTTCCAAGGACGTCAGAAATGGTTTCTATTCTCGTCAGAGATAGTCTCTGAAGGTACCATCCCTATTCTTTTCATACAATCTTTGTGTTTTTTAGAAAAAAATGCCAATATTTCTTTGTTTATATTCTTTTTTTTCTTATCTTTGCAACAGATTATGGCAACGATTATCTATCCAGCACCCATCTTCGGACCGGTCAAGAGCCGCCGACTGGGTATCTCGTTGGGCATTAACCTGATGCCTGCCGATGGGAAGGTATGCACCTTCGACTGCATCTACTGCGAATGTGGTTTCAACAATGATTTCCGCCCGCGACTGCCTCGTCCCACCCGTGAAGAGGTGGCTGAGGCCTTGGAGCACAAACTTCGTGAGATGGCGGGATTAGAGCAGGCGGTGAGCGCCTCTTCCGTTCATTTGCAACAAGCGGCGAATATCCCGCCGGGCGTACTGCCCGATGTGCTTACTTTTGCCGGCAACGGCGAGCCTACAGCGCACCCACACTTTGCGGAAATCATCGACGACACCCTCCGTCTGCGCGACAAGTATTGCCCAGATGCTAAGGTTTCCGTACTGAGCAATGCCACCATGCTTCATAAGGATAGCGTCAGGCAAGCGCTCATGCGTGTGGACAACAATATCCTAAAACTCGACACCATTAATCCAGACTATATAAATAAGGTAGACCGACCTACAGGACGGTACGATGTAGATGAGGTCGTCAGCAACATGAAACTGTTCTCTGGCCATCTCATCATCCAGACCATGTTCTTGAAAGGGATGTCTGGCGGTGAGAACGTAGACAACACGGGCGATGAATACATCGCCCCATGGCTCGAGGTCGTCAACGACATCAGGCCTCAGAGCGTCATGATCTACACCATCGATCGCGAGACGCCCGACCACAACCTCTTGAAAGCCACGCATGAAGAGCTCGATGCTATCAAGCAACGTGTAGAGGCGTTGGGCATTCCCTGCACGGCTTCTTACTGAAACAGTTTCTTAACTAAAAATCCCTATGAAAATGAAAAAGTATTACTCCATTGTTTTGGCATTTTTGCTTGCCATGTGCTATTGCGTGCAGAAAGCAAATGCCGCTGAAAAGGACGACGGTATGTTCGTTTACAATACCTACAAAGCCACTATCGGTGCCAACACCAATGTCGATTGTGCCGAGATCGTAGGCTTCTCTAAGTCCTATCCCGACACGGGGGGCGATATCGAGCTGAACTTCAACTACGGAACGGGTAAGGTCACCATAGAAGGGGCACAGTATTACCTCTATAAACTTGGCGACTCCGCCTTCTCTCCCTACAACTCGCGCTACCAGACATGGATACAGGGCCGTGAGATGTGCCGACGCATTACCAAGCTCTATATCAATTGCTCGTCGCTCCAATACATTGGTGATGCGACGTTCCAGGGGTGCGAGAAACTCAAGGACGTGACGCTCTACTACGTTTCCTACGACTATGCCATCAAGGATATTGGCAGCTATGCTTTTGAGTCGACGGCCATCGAAAGCATCAACCTCCCCAAAAACGTCACCGTCATCCGGAATTATTGCTTCGCCAACACGCCCAACCTCAAGAGCATCGACCTCAAGAATGCTTCGAATATCGGCCCTTATGCCTTCTATAACTCAGGGCTCGAGTATGTCACGCTCTGCAAGGAACTGCTCAACTCCATGTATGACTCCTGGGATATCGGAGAATATGCTTTTGGCAATTGCTCGCTACTCAAAGCGGTGAAGACCACACAACCTACGCCTTATTCCATTTGGGCGAATGCCTTCTCAGGCATCCCTTACGATGCCGTGCTCATCGTGCCCGACGGTTCTGAAAGCGCCTATGCTTCAGCGAAGGGGTGGAGTGCTTTCTACCACATCGAAGGCACTTCGCTCGTGGGCAAGGAGTTTGAGGACACCATTTTCCGGTATCTCGTGCTCGACGACGACAACGACAACAACAACCACACGTGCGAGATCATCGGTTTGTCGTCGCAGTTTACCGACGACCATATCGGATGGTATGGGCCTTCCAAGGAGGCTTACTGTGCTGACGCCATGGGCAAATGGCACACCTTCCGCATCATCGGTGTCGGCGACCGAGCTTTCTATTACAGCGACCTCACCTCGGCCGACCTCACTAACTGCGAGTATATGACTTACATCGGCGAACGGGCCTTCGCCAACAGCAAAGAGCTGTCCTATGTGTCGCTGCCCTCAGGCATGTACCACATCAGGCAGGGGGCCTTCGAGGGGTGCTTAAGCCTCTATGCCATGAACCTGCCCGACAATGTGGAGAAAATCGGCGCACGTGCCTACGCGGGCTCTGGCATCCACGAAGTCAGCATTCCCGCTAACACGGCCACCATACAGGAAGAGACATTTGCCGACTGTCAGAACCTGACAGACGTTAAACTGCCCAGCCAGATCGGGTATGTCATGGACCATGCATTCAGTGGTTCCTCCATCACTTCGGTCGTACTCAACTCCTATCTTTCCGGCGACATCTACAGCGGAGCCTTCTCCAACTGCAAGCAGCTCGAATATGTCGTGGCTCTGGCTGGATCTCCCGGAGATATCCCAGAAGATGTGTTCAAGGGCGTGAAGAGCGGTGCCATCCTCTATGTCGCCGCCGACAGCTACGACCACTATGCATCGCTGCCAGGCTGGACCAAGTACCTGACGCTGATGACGATGGACACTACTGGCGAAGAATTCGAATCTTATGGATATAAGTATGTCGTCACGAATTTCGACATGAATCCTGATGTCGATCTGTCCTACCGTTCATTGAATCTCCTCGGTTTCTCCGCCGACAATAAGGATGCCACCTATGTCAGTCCGCCAAATACGGTCAATTACAAAGGTTTTGAGTACAAAACCACTTACCTCGAAGGAGAGTCGTTCATGAACAACAAGAACATCGAATATGTCAGCCTACCTGGATTTATTGATATCATCGGGCAGAGCGCCTTCAAGAATTGCACCAACCTCAGCTATGTGTATCTCCCTTGGGATCTATACGTTATTGGCAACAACGCTTTCGAGAACACAGCCATAGAGCATATCTATCTGCCAGAGTATGCAGGGCGTATCGGCATCGAGGCCTTCCGCAACTGCAAGCAACTGCGCGAGGTGGAGTTCAGCGCCAACATGGAGATGGTCAACGAACGCGCTTTCCAAGGATGCACCAGTCTCCAAGAGATTCGTCTGCCCAACCTCAATTGGGTATATTACGGCGAGGATGCCTTTGCTGAATCAGGAATCTCCCGCCTGCATATCCCCTTCAATATCGACACCGACTGCTTCAGCCTCGGCACCTTCCGCGACTGCAAGAACCTGTTGCGCGTACAGGTCGACATCCCTTCTCCAAAGCCCATCGACAGCCGCGTCTTCAGCGGATCCTACAGCAAGGCAACACTCCTCGTACCCAATGGCATGGTCGGCATCTATAGCACGCTCGGCGGATGGAAGAACTTCTACTCTTTCTACGATCACAACACCATGCCCACCGCCATCGCCACCCCCACTGTCCTGTACAACGCGACTCCTTCGCATTCTCTCTACGACCTCCAAGGCCGTCGCGTGGAGAATCCTACAAAGGGAGTTTATATCCAGAACGGTAAGAAGGTGTATGTGAAATAATCGGAATAATGAACAAAAGAATATGTGAACTATGAGAAAGATTATGAAAAGAATGGCAGCGATAGCCCTGCTCATCGCTTTGCCTGCGCTTGCGAATGCTCAGACATTTGAAGACGACTATTTCACCTATGAAAAGGTGACTGCCAGTTCTGTGAAAATCGTCGGCTTCTCGACGAAGTTCAGCGAGAAGGCCGATCCTATCATCCTCGACGAAGAGGGGAACATTCGTCTCACACGCTGGGGGGCACCCTTCACCGAGCCCATTGTCGACGATGTCAGAATGGACATCTCAACCATCGGTGAGCTGGCTTTCTCGCCCGACAATCCCCTCTACGATTCGTGGCCAGAGGGCAAAGAACTGTGCAAGAACATTGTTTCGGTGGAAACCAGCTGGAGCAGTCTCACCAGGATTGAAGACAAAGCCTTCATGAATTGCGAGAACCTCTCCAGCATCACACTGGGCAACAACACCTATCCCCATCAGCCGATGAACTATGTAGGCAAATTAGCCTTTGCCGGCACCAAGCTCACCAGAGTATATTGGACAGGCGATTGCAAAACCATCCAAGACGGTTGTTTTGCCAATATCCCCACACTTACCGACTTCGACTTCAACAGTGTTGTCACCATCGGCGAGGGGGCCTTCCTGAATGCCAGCTTCGAGAATCTCGAGTTCCCCTCTACGCTGAAGAATATTCATAGCAAAGCCTTCGACGGATGCTCGAACCTGAAAGGCATCAAATGCAACGACTCCAACCCTAACGACATTGATGCCGATGCCTTCGACGGTATTCCCGACGATGTGCTGCTCATCGTGCCCAAGGGAACTGAGGACCTTTACAAGGCATGCGTAGGCTGGAATGTCTTTGGCGACCGCATCCAGAGTTTCACAATGGTGGGAAAGATTGTCAGTGATAAATACTTCACCTACGAGATTTATGAGGACGACACCGAGGATACGGCTGGTAAGTGTATTATCACCGGTCTGGCTCCCGACTGCACATCATCCATGTTCTGGGGATATGAGATTTACGGCAGCGTCAGCGTGACAGACGAATCAGGAGCCAGTCACTACTATTCGGCCACTGCCATCGCTGAACGCGCTTTCCGGAATGAAACGAACATCCAATGGATGGACCTCAGCAACACCAGCATCCGAAATATCGACAGCAAAGCCTTCTCAGGGTGCACTCAGATGTATCATCTCGATCTACCAGAGAACCTCGAAGGCATAGGCGATTCGGCTTTCGAGGGATGTACCAAGCTTACCAAGGTGAATTTGCCTGAGAGTGTTTACTACCTCGGACAACGCGCATTCGCCGCATCAGGACTGAAAGACATCTGTATGAATACAACTCTGGGGTCAATCGGTGAGGAAGTGTATGCTGAGTGTCAGAGTCTGACGGATGTCGTCATACCTTCTAATATCCATTGGATTGGTAAGGGAGCTTTTTCGGAATCGAGCATTCAGTCGGTTGTGCTTTGTGCTGAGTTGAATAACTATATCTATGATTTTGCGTTCGCTGACTGTCCGAACCTCAAAAAGGTGATAGCCTTGAACACCAATCCCGGCGATATTTCCGTTAATGTGTTCAAGGGCGTAGCCGAGGGTGCCGTGCTCTTCGTGCCGTTAGGTGCTTATGAGAATTATTACGGCCTACCAGGATGGACCACCTATCTGACCCTCAAGGATTTGTATAATACCGAGGGAATGACCTTCGACAATGGCGACTTCAAGTACGAAGTGCTCCACTTCGATCCTTTTGCTGACATCTCGCAGCGATCCCTTCTCCTGCTTGGCGTTGCCAAAGGAAAGAATCCTACTCAAGTTGCCATCCCCGAAATTGTTATGTTCGACGATATGGACTACTGCGTCTCTTCCATCGATGATGCTGCCTTCCAAAACAATGGCAACATCTCTCTTGTCGACCTCTCTGCCTGCACTCACCTCACCGACATCGGAGAATATACCTTCAGTGGGTGCGCCAAGCTCCAGAATGTCCTTCTGTCTGAAAGCGTGGAGAATATCTACGAGGGGGCCTTCATGCAGTCCGCAATCGAGAATATCTCCTTCGGTGAAAACTTACAGACCATTTGGCTACACGCCTTCCACGACTGCAACAAACTGAAAAGTGTTAACTTCAATTGCTACGGCTTGTTGGAAATTGGACTGGAGGCCTTCAAAAACACTATCTCCCTCGAAAAGCTCGACTTGCCCTATTGTAGCAACCTGACCATCTATGAGCGCGCTTTCTCCAATTCGGGCATCAAGAGCCTCTACATCCCCTACTGCATCGATACTGACTTGTGGTTCGGTGAGGTGTTCATGGATTGTCCAAACCTCACAGATGTCTACTCCGACATCCATGAGGTATATCCGCCCAAGGCTCTGAACTATACGAATGTCTTCGCTGGGGTCTACGAAAACGCCACGCTCTGGGTTCGAGAGGGATTGGTGGATACCTATCAGGCTCTCGATGGATGGAATAACTTCTACCAGATTAAGGAGAATATTGGCTCACCTACCGGCATCGATTCGCTTAAGATCAATGAGGCTCTGTCTCATCACGTCTACGACCTACAAGGGCGACGCGTGGAGAATGCCCGAAAAGGCATCTATATCGTAAACGGTAAAAAAGTCGTGATTCAATGAGTGAAAAACGCAAAAGCCACAATTACGACAAATAATACGTAGAAAAATCCTTCATCCCCGAATTGCACATGAGCGATTCGGGGATGCTCGTTTTGCATCGTTTTTTTGCATGCAAAAGTTAGTTAATTGTTACGAATTATTGAATATCTACACACATAATTCAATAATAATGTAGTACCTTTGCACGTTGAAATCCTATATCGGTCTTGAAGGATTCCATGAAGAAATAACAAAAATATCAATAAAAAAGTATGAACACTAAGAAGTTTTTTGTATTGGCTACCGCTGCTATGTTATTGGCTTCCTGCGGAGGAAAACGTGGCGGAATGCCTAATTTCGGTGACAACGAGTACCCTGTGGTGACGGTAGAGTCGCAGAATTCGTCGACACAAACATCCTATCCTGCTACTATCAAAGGAGTTCAGGATGTTGAAATCCGACCGAAAGTGGCTGGCTTTATCACCCGCGTCTGTGTGAAAGAAGGACAGGCGGTGGGGGCAGGACAGTTGCTCTTCGTCATCGACAATGAGACCTATCAGGCAGCTGTACGTCAGGCTCAGGCCTCTGTGAACACTGCAACTGCTCAATGCAACACGGCTAAGCTGACCATGGACAACAACCAGAAACTGTTCGATCAGAATGTCATTGGTGAGTATGAGCTGGAGGCTGCCAAAAATAGCTATGCCAGTGCTCAGGCTCAGCTGGCACAGGCTCGTGCCGTCTTGGCCTCCTCGAAAGAGACGCTGAGTTTCTGCTACGTGAAGAGCCCGTCAAGTGGCGTGGTGGGCAACCTGCCTTATAAGGTGGGAGCCATGGTTAGCTCGGCAAGTTCACCCGCTTTGACCACCGTGTCCAATAACTCGGCAATGGAGGTTTACTTCTCAATGACGGAGAAGGATATGCTTGAACTGACAAAGACTTCTGGCTCGGCTAATGCCGCCATCGCACAGATGCCTCCCGTAAAACTGATGTTGGCCGACGGTACCATCTATGGGCATGAGGGACATGTGTCGAAAGCCAGCGGCGTGATCGACCCAGCTACTGGTTCGGTACAGCTAATCGCTCATTTCGCCAACCCTGAGCGTCTGCTCAAGAGCGGGGGCAGCGGCAATATCGTAATGACAAGAGACAGTCGTTCTGCCATCATCATTCCGCAGTCGGTGGTGGCTGAAGTTCAGAACAAAAAGTTCGTCTACGTAGTAGGAAAAGACAATAAGGTGAAGTACACGGAAATCTCCGTCAGTCCGCATAACGATGGCAATACTTATGTTGTCACCGATGGCCTGAAGGTGGGCGACCGATATGTGACCAATGGCATCACAAAGCTCACCGACGGCATGGAGATCGTACCCATCACCCCTGAACGCTATCAGCAGAAAATTCAGGAACAGGCTAAAGCAATGAGCGCTGGCGACA
Source organism: uncultured Prevotellaceae bacterium (assembly GCA_902801375.1). Classification (GTDB taxonomy): domain Bacteria; phylum Bacteroidota; class Bacteroidia; order Bacteroidales; family Bacteroidaceae; genus Prevotella. The sequence goes on from CADCIB010000004.1 coordinate 71,458, forward strand.
TCGTGGGGGCCATGAAGAATTAAACCCCATTCATGGTTTGAATATTTCTCAAATCAAGAAAACAAGCAACTAACAGTAAATTGTCAAATAGAACAAAAGTATGACTTTTACAAACTTTATCAAACGTCCGGTGCTCTCGACGGTGATCTCTATTGTCATCGTGCTTTTGGGTGTCATCGGATTGGTTTCGCTGCCTATAGAACAGTATCCTGATATAGCACCTCCTACTGTCGTGGTGTGGACCAGCTATCCAGGTGCCGATGCAGAGACCGTGAAGAATTCAGTCATCACACCGCTCGAAGAGAGTATCAACGGTGTGGAGGGCATGGACTATATCTCGTCGAGCTCCTCGTCTGGCTCGGCAAGCATCAACGTGTTGTTCCGTCAGGGCATGAACCCCGACATGTGTGCCGTCAATGTTCAGAACCGAGTGCAGCAGGCTTTGGCGCTGCTGCCTGCTGAGGTGACACGTATCGGTGTGACGGTGATGAAACGACAGACCTCGCAGGTCATGATGTTCACCCTGACGAGTGACGGCCGCTACGATGACGAGTTTCTGACCAACTACAACAACATCAACATCATTCCAGCCATCAAGCGTATCCAGGGAGTCGGCGACGTGCAGAGCCCTGGTATGAAGAGCTATTCGATGCGCATTTGGCTGCGCCCCGACATCATGAAACAATATGGATTGATGCCAAGCGATGTGGCTGGCGTACTGGCCGAACAGAACATCGAGGCAGCACCGGGTTCTTTTGGTGAGCAGAGCGATGTGGCTTATGAATATGCAATGCGCTACACAGGCCGTCTGAAGTCGGCCGAGGAGTTTGGCAACATCATCATCCAAAGCAATGCTGACGGTACAACGTTGAAACTGAAGGATGTGGCGCGTATTGAGTTGGGCGGGCAGACCTACTCGGTGTCAATGAAGAACAACAATATCCCGTCGGTGATGGGTATGGTGCAGCAAATCGCTGGCTCCAACGCCAATGAGATTGCCAAGCAGGTGAAGGCCGAGCTGGAAGAGCAGGCAAAACTCTTCCCGCCGGGCATGACCTACAAGATCAACTACGACGTCACGGAGTTCCTCTATGCTTCTATCGAGGAGGTGGTGTTCACGCTGCTGTTCACCCTCATTCTGGTGTTCCTCGTCATCTACATCTTTCTGCAAGACTGGCGCAGCACACTCATCCCGCTTATCGCTGTGCCCGTTTCGCTGATTGGTACATTCTTCTTCCTGAGCGTCTTTGGTTTTTCCATCAACTTGCTCACGCTATCTGCTTTGCTCTTGGCAATCGCCATTGTGGTAGACGATGCCATTGTGGTGGTTGAGGCCGTTCATGCTAAGCTCGATCAGGGCTATAAGTCGACGCTGACGGCTTCTATCGATGCAATGAACGAGATTTCTGGCGCTATTATCTCAATTACTTTGGTGATGGCTTCAGTGTTCATTCCCGTGTCGTTTATCGGTGGCACCAGTGGTACATTCTATCGCGAATTTGGTGTGACGATGGCTGTCAGCATCTTCATATCGGCTTTGAACGCGTTGACGCTTTCGCCTGCTTTGTGTGCCATCTTCCTGAAGCCGCACGATAAAGAAGGTCATGAAGTGAAGATGTCACGCATCGACCGTTTCCATGCTGCATTCAATGGGGCCTACGACGGCATCCTGAACAAGTACAAGAAGAGCATGGAGAAGTATGTGCGCCGACCGATGCTCATCGGCATAGCCGTAGTGGTTGGTATCGTTGTGTTGGTGGCAACATTGTTGACCACAAAAACGGGTCTGGTGCCCGACGAGGATACGGGTACGGTGTTCTGTACTGTCTCAATGCCGCCGGCCACTTCTGTAGCCCGCACGCGTCAGGTAATTAATGAGGTGGACAGCATCTTGGCAGCCGACCCCGCCATTCTGAGCCGAGAGCAAATCCAGGGCTACAATTTCATTGCAGGCGCCGGCTCAGACCAGGCAACGTTCATCCTGAAGCTGAAACCTTTCGAAGAGCGTCAGAAAGGCTTTTGGTGGAAACTCTCTGGACTGTGGCAGGGCGACGGCATCTACCGTTTCTTCCTCAATCCTTATGAGTCAACGGGGGTCATCGCACAGATATTCCTCAAGACCGCACATATCAAGGATGCCAAGATTCTGGCATTTGCTCCGCCGATGATTCCAGGATTCTCGGCCAACAGTGGTGTGTCGTTGGTGATGCAGGACCGCACAGGTGGTTCGCTCAACAAGTTCTTCGAAGTCGTCACCGACTATATCGCAGAACTGAACAAACGGCCTGAATTCCAGATGGCCCAGACTTCCTACAACCCGAATTATCCGCAGTATATGATTCATGTGGATGTCGCCAAGTGTAAGCAAAGTGGCATATCGCCCTCTACCATCCTTACCACATTGCAGGGTTACTATGGCGGTCTGTATGCTTCCAACTTTAACGCCTACGGAAAATTGTTCCGTGTGATGGTGCAGGGTTCACCAGAGACCAGTATGACGCCAGAGTCGCTCAACAGCGTCTATGTGCGCACACCGGCAGGTATGGCTCCTATCTTGGAGTATTGCCAGCTGGAGCGTGTCTATGGTCCCTCAAACATCAACCGCTTCAATCTGTTCACCTCCATCAACGTGACAGCGACCGTGGCCAGTGGCTATTCCACTGGTGAGGCCATCAAGGCTGCTCAGGAGGTTGCTGACGATATGCTCCCCACAGGCTATACCTACGACTATCAGGGACTGACGCGTGAAGAGGCCAAAGCATCCAACACCACGGGCATCATCTTCGTGCTCTGCTTCATCTTTATCTACCTGATCTTGTCGGCACAGTATGAGTCGTACATCCTGCCGTTGGCTGTGGTGCTTTCTGTACCTTTCGGACTGGCTGGCTGCTTCTTGTTCACGAAACTCTTTGGTCATGCTAACGACATATATATGCAGATATCGCTCATCATGCTGATAGGATTGTTGGCCAAAAATGCCATCCTCATCGTTCAGTTTGCTTTGGAGCGCCGACATCTTGGAATGGGTATCTCATGGTCTGCCGTGCTGGGTGCTGCTGCCCGTCTGCGTCCTATTCTGATGACCTCGTTGGCAATGATCATTGGTCTGTTGCCACTGATGTTTGCTTCGGGTGTGGGCAAGAACGGCAACCAGACGCTGGGTGCTGCCGCCGTAGGCGGTATGCTCATCGGTACGCTCTGCCAAATCTTTGTCGTTCCTACGCTTTTTGTCATCTTCCAGAGCTTGCAGGAGAAGATTTCGCCCATCAAGTTCGAAGAGGAAGAGAATAAGGAAATCACTGCTGAACTGAAGCAGTATGCCCATCGGCCTGTAGAGTATAAGGTGGAAGAGTAGCCCCTCTGTAGCATCTGTTGTGACTATAGCATCCATCGCTAATATAAATCACTGAAATGAAAAAAACAATAGCAACCCTGGTCCTTGCAGCTGCGCTGATGAACAGCTGCGGACTTTATACGAAATATGAACGTCCCGAGGTGAACACCAACGGGCTGGTGCGTGACCCATTGAGCCTGACCGATACGTTGCAGGTGAACACCGACGAGAACTTTGGAAATATGCCCTGGCGCAGCGTCTTCACTGACCCGCAACTGCAGGCTCTTATCGAGCAGGGATTAGCTAATAATGCCGACCTACTCAATGCTGCGCTCAATGTGAAGATGATGGAAGAGCAACTGAAGGTGGCCAAATTGGCCTTCATACCTGGTTTTTCGTTTTCTCCACAGGGTACCATCTCGTCGTGGGATGGTGGCAAAGCGACGAAGTCATACTCGCTGCCCGTCACCGCCTCGTGGAATGTGGATCTCTTCGGCAACCTCCTCAATGTGAAGCGTAGTGCGCAGATGAGTCTGCTGGCCACAAAAGACTATCAGGTGGCCGTGAAGACCAATATCATTAGCGGTATTGCCAACCTATACTACACTCTGCTGATGCTCGACCGTCAGCTGTCCATTGTCAATGACATGAGCCAGCTGACCAAGGACACTTGGGAGAAAATGAAGATAATGAAAGAGTCGCGCATTGGCTACCGCTCTACTGCGGTTCAGAGTGCTGAAGCCAACTACTATTCGGTAGAAGCACAGAAGGCCGACCTGAAACGGCAGATACGCGAGATGGAAAACTCGCTTTCGCTGCTCATCGGACAGCCCGCTCAGACAATTGTCCGTTCTACCATTGAGCAGCAGTCGCTGCCACAGAACCTCGCTACGGGCGTGGGGCTTCAAATGCTTACCAATAGAGCAGATGTGCATGCTGCGGAAATGAAACTTGCCAGCTGCTTCTACGACATCAATACTGCTCGAAGCCGCTTCTATCCTAGCATCACCATTTCCGCTACGGGAGCTTTCACCAACAACAACGGATTGGTGAATCCCGGCAAGATGCTGCTCTCGGCTGTAGGTTCGCTGGTGCAGCCCATCTTCCAGCATGGACAGATTGTGGCAGGACTGAAAGTGGCCAAGATGCAATACGAACAGGCATTCAACTCATGGCAGCAGTCTATTCTGAGTGCCGGCAGTGAAGTGAGCAATGCTTTGGTGCTTTATAACTCGTCGGACGAAAAGAGCCAGATTGAGGCTCGTCAGATCGAGGTGCTGAAGAAGAATGTGGAAGACACTAAGGCTCTGATGGCTTCTTCTGGCAGCACCTATCTCGAAGTGATTCAGGCACAGAGTTCCTTACTCAATGCACAACTCTCGAAAGTGGCCGACGACTTCTACAAGATGCAGGCCGTGGTGAACCTCTATCAGGCTCTTGGCGGCGGTGCAGAATAAACAGAGACAACAGACCAATAATAATCCGTAGAATAATTCAAAGCAATGAGCGATATTAGTCCAAAAGCCGAAATCGACCCCAGGGCGAAAATCGGCGACAACTGTAAGATATTCCCGTTCGTCTATATAGAAGGCGATGTGGAGATTGGCGATGGGTGCATCATCTTCCCCTTCGTTTCCATCCTCAACGGTACGCGCATGGGCGGTCATAACAAGATTCACCAAGGGTCGGTCATCGGAGCTCTGCCGCAGGACTTCGACTTCAAAGGTGAAAAGTCGGAGTGCATCATAGGCCACAACAACATCATCCGCGAGAATGTGGTCATCAATCGTGCTACTCACTATGGTGGTAAGACCATCATTGGCAATGCTAACTTCCTCATGGAAGGCACCCACATCTCTCACGATGTGTGTGTCGGCGACCAGTGCGTATTTGGTTACGGCACTAAGATAGCCGGCGATTGCGAGATAGGCAACGGTGTCATCTTCTCTTCGTCAGTCATTGAGAATGCTGGAACAAGAGTAGGGGAAGGTTCTATGATTCAAGCCGGCACCACCTTCTCGAAAGATGTGCCTCCTTACATTGTCGTAGGAGGTGTCCCGGTGGCTTATGGTGGTGTCAACAAGACTATGTGTGCGGCCTATGGCATCGACGAGAAAACCATCAAACACCTGACCAATGCCTACCGTTTGGTGTTTCTTGGTCAGACCAGCGTGTTCGATGCCATCAACCAGATTAAGAGCCAGATTGCTGACAGTCCAGAGATTAAGAACGTTATTCGTTTCTTGGAATCAACGGAAAAAGGCATTGTCACCAAACTCTGAAAGCTAAATGATGGGGTGGGGGCTGCCGTCAGTCACGACGGGCAGACCGCTCACCCACTATACGTTTCGTAGATTTCCCGCAATAGGAATGTTACGAAACGTTTTTTTTGTTTATTATTGTAAAACGCTTTTTGCTATGTGAAATATAATGTGTAATTTTGCACCAATGTTTAGTTATGCGGTTGGCCGAGGGTGTTCGGCCGAGGCAATAGAAGGAAAAAAAATCAAGTTATAACTTTTATATCAAACTTTTTAATTTTTTATAGCAATGAAAATTTCTCATATTGAGCATTTAGGAATTGCAGTGCAGAGCATTGAAGAGGCACTGCCGTATTTCAAAGACGTACTCGGACTGGAGTGCTACGCCGTGGAAGTAGTAGAGGACCAGAAAGTGAAGACCGCCTTCCTGAAGTGCGGTGAGGTGAAGCTTGAGCTTCTTGAGCCGACATCACCCGAGAGCACCATTCAGAAGTGGCTCGACAAAGGCAACAAAGGTGTGCACCACGTGGCTTTCTGCATCGAAGATGGTGTGGCCAATGCATTGGCTGAAGTCAGCGAAAAGGGCGTGCGTCTCATCGACCAGGCTCCACGCAAGGGTGCCGAGGGACTGAACATCGCCTTCCTCCATCCAAAATCAACCTGTGGTATTCTGACTGAGCTTTGCGAACATCCGGAGAAATAAAAATAGTAAACAACAAAATAGATAAAAAGATGTCTAAGCAATTAGAAAAGATTAAGAATCTTATTGCCAAGCGCGAGCAGGCTCGTCTTGGTGGTGGTGAGAAAGCCATTGAAAAGCAGCACGCACGTGGTAAATATACAGCCCGGGAGCGCATCGACATGCTGCTCGATGAGGGCAGTTTCGAGGAAGTGGACATGTTTAAGCTCCACCGCTGCTCCAACTTCGGCATGGAGAAGAAACAGTTCCTTGGCGACGGTGTGGTGGCCGGTTCTGGTACCATCAATGGTCGCTTGGTTTATGTCTTCGCACAGGACTTCACCGTGAATGGCGGCTCGCTCTCCGAGACGATGGCTGAGAAGATTTGCAAGGTGATGGATCTTGGTATGAAGATGGGTGCTCCCGTCATCGGTATCAACGACTCGGGCGGTGCTCGTATCCAGGAAGCCGTGAACGCATTGGCAGGTTACGCAGAAATCTTTGAGCGTAACATTCTGGCTAGCGGCGTCATCCCGCAGATCTCTGGTATCTTCGGCCCCTGCGCTGGTGGTGCTGTTTACTCTCCCGCATTGACCGACTTCACGCTGATGATGGAGAATACATCTTACATGTTCCTCACAGGTCCCGCTGTGGTGAAGACCGTGACGGGCGAGGACGTGACACAGGAAACCCTCGGCGGTGCAAGCGTACACGCTTCGAAGAGCGGTGTCACCCACTTCACGGCTAAGACCGAGGAGGAGGCATTGGAGATGATCAAGAAGCTGCTTAGCTATATCCCGCAGAACAACATGGAAGAGGCTCCCCGTGTGGAGTGCACAGACCCCATCAACCGTATGGAGGACTCTCTCAACGAGATTCTGCCCGACGATCCCAACAAGGCTTACGACATGTACAAGGTCATCTCGGCCATCACCGACAACGGTGAGTTCTTCGAGGTGCAGCCTAAGTTTGCCAAGAACATTATCGTTGGTTTCGCCCGTTTCAACGGACAGAGCGTTGGTATCGTGGCCAACCAGCCCGCAGCCTATGCTGGTGTGCTCGATGTGAATGCCTCACGTAAGGGTGCACGCTTCGTACGTTTCTGCGATGCCTTCAACATTCCTATCGTCACGCTCGTCGACGTGCCGGGATTCCTGCCGGGTACAGGTCAGGAGTACAACGCCGTCATCCTGCACGGAGCCCAGTTGCTCTATGCTTTCGGTGAAGCTACCGTTCCCAAGGTGACCGTCACTCTGCGTAAGAGCTATGGCGGCAGCCACATCGTGATGGGCTGTAAGCAGCTCCGCACCGACATCAACTACGCGTGGCCCAACGCTGAGATCGCAGTGATGGGTGCATCGGGTGCAGTTGCTGTGCTCTATGCCAAGGAAGCCAAGAACCACGAAGACCCGAAGCAGTTCCTCGCCGAGAAGGAAGAGGAGTATGTGGAGCTCTTCCAGAACCCCTATCAGGCTGCGAAGTACGGCTACATCGACGATGTCATCGAGCCGCGCAACACGCGTTTCCGCATCTGCCGCGCATTGGCACAGCTCGCCACCAAGCGTGAGTCCCTGCCCGCCAAGAAGCATGGTAACATTCCTATGTAATCAATAATGTCAACGACTATGGCAAACAAGAATAACGAAGTGTATGCCGCCATCGCCTTGGCTTTGCATGAGTTCCAGGGTAACAATGTGCACGATGTCGAGACTGGTATCATCACCATTCATGGTCATCACACCGACTGGGCTTCGCGCATGCTGACAATGACGGCTCACCCATAATCCAACATCATAAAAGAAAAACATCAGTATGAAAGAATACAAGTATACCATCAATGGTACGAAATACGAAGTAGCCATTGGCGACATCGTTGAGAACATCGCTAACGTTACGGTTAACGGTGAGGAATACAAAGTGGAAATGGAGCGCGAGCCGGAACCCGAGAAGAAAAAGGTCGTCATCAAGACGGGTGTCGCTTCTGAGGCTCCTGCCGACAATGCTGGCGAGACAAATGCTGCCAACATCGATACCTCGAATGCACTGAAGGCTCCGCTGCCCGGCACCATCATCGAAGTGAAGGTGAAGGTAGGAGATGCTGTCAGCGCTGGTGACACACTCGTGGTGCTCGAAGCCATGAAGATGGCCAACAACCTGGAGTCTGAGAAAGCTGGAACGGTGAAGGCCGTGTTGGTGAAGGAAGGCGACAGTGTGATGGAAGACACCCCGCTTGTGGTGGTGGAATAATGATGTAAATATTTTTATCCATTTAATATGAACAAATGAGCTGCTCAACATCCTTGGGCAGCTCGTTTATGTTTCATTCCTCTCTCCTCGAAAATTCTCTCCTTTCATGCTAGGCCTCTATATCCATATCCCCTTCTGCAAAAGCCGGTGCATCTATTGCAACTTTTACTCCACCACATACGGACACGATGTGATGGAGGCCTATGTCGATGCCTTATGCCAGGAGTTAACTCATGTTACTCATCAACCGTTACCCTTACAGACCATCTACTTTGGCGGCGGCACACCCTCGCAGCTTCACCCGGTTCTGCTCCAGCGGCTCCTGCTTTATATATATAAGGTGTATGATGTGGCTGACGATGCCGAAGTGACCATCGAGTGCAATCCCGATGACATCACGTCCTCATACGTGGCAGCCATCACCCAGCCCTCTTCACCCATAAACCGCGTTAGCATGGGCGTGCAGACATTTTCCGACCAACGTTTGCAGTGGCTTCACCGCCGACACACATCGCAACAAGTACAGCAGGCTGTGGAACACTTGCGACAGGCAGGTATCAAGAACATTAGCATCGACTTGATGTTCGGCTTTCCTGGCGAAACATTAGCCGATTGGGAATGCGACATTCTTCAAGCCATTTCCCTCCAACCAGAGCATATCTCTGCCTACTCTCTGATGATAGAAGAAGGCACACCGCTTTACGAGATGATGTCGAGGAGAGAGAAGAGAGGAGAGAGGAGACAAGGGAGTGAAGGGAGCAGCGAGGATGTTTCCGATGAACTCTCTCGTGAGATGTACGAGACGCTCATCGACCGGCTCACCGCTGCAGGCTATGAACATTATGAAATCAGTAATTTTGCCCGCCCAAGTTTCCGATCCCGTCATAACAGCAGCTATTGGAACGACACGTCTTATCTGGGCATTGGCGCTGCAGCCCATAGCTATGATGGCTGTAAGAGATGGTGGAACGTCGCCGATGTGAAGACATACATCGAGAATCTCCGCAAGGGGATTTCCGTCATTGAAGGTCAGGAGACCATCGACACGCTCACGCACTATAACGACCGCATCACCACCGCTTTGCGAACCCGTGAAGGCATCTCTTTGCAGTCATTTACTGAGACATTCCCAGAACATTTTTATCATTATCTTATCGCCAATGCTGAACCGCACTTGAAGCGAGGTGCATTGGCCATCACCAATGGCTGTCTGCACCTCACCCGTGCTGGGCTCTTCGTCAGCGACGACATCATGAGCGACTTGATACAGCTACCCTCCTAATTGCCTTCAATGGCTATTCCTTACGCGTGGTGCATTCGTTGACAAGGTAAACGATGCTCATGTAGGGGATACCCGAGTTGGTCTGCAGGCCAATCTCGCATGTGCGGCTGTTGCTATAGCCGATCTCTATGTGCTGCTGTTCGATTTGCGGACGTAGCTTGCGCAGGGCGTAGCGGTTGACTTCAGGATAGGTGAAACCACGATCGCCGGCAAAGCCGCAACAGCCCACGCCTTCGGGCAGGAATACATTAGGCGTGCAGAGACGGGCTAAAGCGATGAGGTGCTCAGAGACACCCATCTCTCGTGTCGAACAGGTGATGTGCAAGGCCACGTGGCGGTCTATCGGATGGAAGTCGAGACGGTCTTTGAGGAAAGTCATGATAAACTCGGCTGGCTCATATAGTTTCACACGATTCATCACTTTCTTCATGCGGTGAAGACACGGGCTTTGGTCGCACAGCACGGGATATTGTCCTTCGTTCGACGCTTTCCACAATGCTTCCTCCAGCTCGGCACTTTTGCGGTCGGCAATGTCGAGCATGCCCTTGCTTTCCCAAATTTGTCCGCAGCACATCTTCTTCATGCCCTCTGGGAATACAACCTCGTAGCCAGCCTTGTTGAGCAGCCGGCAAGTCTCGTCTACAAGTGAGTTCTTTACTGGTGCACCTTTCGCCAAACCCATCGTCTGGTTGATGCACGAAGGGAAGTAGACCACCTTCTGTGGCGAAATATCACGGTTCAAAGCTGTTGCTTTTGGCTGTTTGATGGGTTTGGGCATAGCCGTTGTCCACAAGGGGAGTCCCATCTTATTCATGCCGTTGCAGATGGAGGTCATGAGCGAAGAGCCGAGAACGGAATGGCCGAGGTTGGCTACATCGAGCACTACGCGCAGTCCTGACTTGATGCCCGCCATGTGGTTGGCCGCGAACTCGCCCGCCTTATAGCCCATGCGGCAGTCGTTCATGTTCATCTGACGGATGAGGTGTGTCAGCTCGCCCGTATTGATCTTCATTGGGCAAGAGGTGGAGCAGAGTCCGTCGGCAGCACAAGTGGCATCGCCATAATACTTGTATTGTCGTTTCAGCGTGGCCAGACGTTCAGGATTGACACCCGTGTTGGTGAGTTCTCGAATCTCTCTCTGCACAGCGATACGCATACGCGAGGAGAGTGTGAATCCGCACGACATACAGTTCACCTCGCAGAAACCACATTCAATGCACTTGTTGGCGCGTTGGACGGCCTCGATGGTTTCTTGAGCCGTTGATTTCAGATGCGGGAACTGAGCATCGGGAACCTTATCGAAATCGAAATCAAGAACAGGTAGCGGCTTCAGGCATTTGATGAAACACTCTGGGTCGTCGTTGAAGATCACACCTTGATTGAGCAGTCCTTCTGGGTCGAAAATCTGTTTCAGCTCCTTCATCGCCTCATAGGCCTTCTCCCCCCATTCATATTTCACGAAAGGAGCCATGTTGCGGCCTGTGCCATGTTCAGCTTTCAGCGAACCGTCATATTCCTCCACCACCAAACGGGCCACGTCGCGCATCATTTCCGCATAGCGGTCTACCTCGCTCTGGCTCTTGAAACTCTGGTTCAGGATGAAGTGGTAGTTACCCTCGAAGGCATGTCCGTAAATGCAGGCATCGTCGTAGCCGTGATCGGCAATCAGGCGCTGCAGCTTCACCGTCGCCTCTGGCAGGCACTCGATGGGGAAGGCCACGTCCTCGATCAGGCAAGAGGTACCCACTGGGCGCGTGCCTCCTACCGAGGGGAAGATGCCCGAGCGGATGGCCCAATATTTGCCGTAGACGGCAGGATCTTCAGTGAACTCTGCAGGGATATACAGTCGGAATTGGCCTAAGCATTCCTTGATTTTCGCAATCTTCTCCAACAATTGCTCGTGGGTGATTCCCTTCGTCTCTGTGAGGATGGCTGTCAGGTTGTGGTAATCGCCAGGTGCCACACCTTCTATCTTTCCTGCATCCACATCTTTCTGATACTGCAGATAGACGGGGTCGTCCACAGAACTGAGCGATTTGTAATCGAGCATCTCGGCACTCTTCACCATCAGATTCTCGGCACTCATAGCCATATCCTCGTCGCCAGACTTGAGTTGCTTCATCGCCACCACAGCCTCGCAACTTTCCTTCATGGTCATGAAGTAGACCATCGCAGATGCCTTGTATTTGTAGTCGTGGAGCGTCTTCATAGTCACCTCCGAGAGGAAGGCCAACGTTCCCTCAGAACCTACCATCGAGTGGGCCATGATGTCGAAGGGGTCGTCATAGGCAATCAACGGTCGTAGGTTCAGACCCGTCACGTTCTTGATGCTGTATTTCTTTTGGATGCGGGCGCTCAGTTCCTCATCGGCTCTCACGCGGTCGCGCAGGTCTTCAATTTTCTTGATAAACTCAGGATGCGACTTGCGGAATTCCTCCTTGCTCTTTTCGTCGCCTGTGTCTACGATTGTGCCGTCGGTCAGGATGATTCGAGCACTCACCATCATGCGGTCGCTGTTGGCATGCACGCCGCAGTTCATGCCCGACGCGTTGTTACACACGATGCCACCTACCATCGCACTGCCGATGCTGGCAGGATCGGGTGGGAATACACGTCCAAAAGGCTTTAGAATCTCATTCACACGCGCACCCACGATGCCTGGTTGCAACTTGATGTTAAGGACCTCGCCACTCTCCTCTAAAGTGTATTGCTCCCAATGTTTGCCTGCTACGATGAGCACTGAGTCGCTGACACTCTGCCCCGAAAGCGATGTCCCGGCAGCACGGAAGGTGAACGGCACGCCATGCTTGCGGCAGGTTTTCACTATGGCAGCCAATTCCTTCTCTCCGTCGCTGCGCACCACCACACGGGGGATGTAACGGTAGAATCCTGCATCCGTTCCCCATGCTAGCGTGCGCAGTTCGTCGGTGTAGATCCGATCTTTGGGCAGCGTCTGATACAATTCGCTCAGAAACTTGTTGTTATTCTCTTGATGGAAGTGGGAGGCCTGTACTTTTTTTCCATTCATTGCATTGTCGGTTGTAGTCATAATAAAAGCAGATTAGAAATTATTCAAAGTGTATTAATAATATGGCACAAAGATAACAAAATTCTATCATTTTGCATCAAATAATTACACTTTTATATTTTTTTTACACAAAAAAGCACATGATGTTCACACTTTTTTTGTAATTTCGCACCCATGAACTACCACCGACCATCTTTCGGTTGTTCAAAGAGGTGGCTTAAACAGCGAAATACTTATATCATTATTCATTAATAACATTGTTCTTATGTCAGCATTAGTATCAGTCATTCCCATTCTACTACTTATCGTATTGATGATGGGCTTTAAGGTTTCTGGTTACAAAAGTGCCATCGTGACACTCATTGTAACAATTCTATTGGCTTTGTTTGCCGCTCCTTCTCTTGGCATCGTGCCCGAAAAGTTTGCCGACGCATCCATTGTCGGAGTTTCCATCTGGTCGGTCGTCGAAGGCCTACTCAAGGCCTGCTTCCCCATTATCCTGATCATCATCTGTGCCATCTTTAGCTACAATATCCTTTGCGAAACGAAGGAGATTGAAACCATCAAGACACAGTTCATCCAGATGACATCCGACAAGGGGTTGCTGGTGTTGCTGTTGACGTGGGGTCTTGGCGGTGTGCTCGAAGGTATGGCAGGTTTTGGAACGGCAGTGGCCATCCCTGCCGCCATCCTCATCGGCCTCGGCTTCAAACCCATGTTCTCGGCTGTCATCTGTCTGGTGGCCAATACCGTGGCCGTGGGCTTCGGTGCCGTGGGCCTTCCCGCCACCACGCTCGCCAATCAGGTGGCTGCCGAAGGTGTGGCCTCGCCTGAGATGCTCTGTGAGGTGGCCACGTTCATCATCGTGCAGTTGGCACTAATGTTCTACATCACGCCGTTCCTCATCTTGATGATGACCGACCGCAAGAAGGTTGTGAAGAACATCACCCTTGCTCTCTTTGTGGGCACGTTCTCCATCCTCGTGCAGTTCTGCTGTGCCCATTTCATCGGCCCTGAGACCCCAGCCATCCTAGGTTCTGTGGCTGCTATCATTGCCATGCTCATCTACAACAAACTGTTCATCCACGACGAAGACGCTTCCGACGAGGTGATTGTCGAAAAGAAAAAATTTGGTACAGCCAAGACGCTGAAGGCTTGGAGTGTTTACGGACTTATTATTTTCTTCATTCTCATCTCGAGCAAGATTGTGCCGGCCATCAATACTGCCCTCAACAGTACGCTGGTCACTCAGTTCAATCTGCCCGTCACGGGCAACACCTTCAAGTTCGGATGGCTCTCCAATGCCGGCTTGATGATTTTTCTGGGTGCAGTCATTGGTGGCATGATCCAGGGACTCAGTTTCGGCAAACTCATGAAACTCCTGTGCAAGACCACCATCAACCTTCAGAAGACCGCCGTCACCATCTGCTGTCTTGTGGCAATGGCCATGCTGATGAACAACACGGGAATGACCAACGACATTGCCAAGGGGCTCGTTGCACTCACAGGCACCTTCTTCCCATTCTTTGCTCCACTCATTGGTTCGATTGGCACCTTCGTCACGGGCAGTGCCACCAATGCCAACATCCTCTTCGGTAAGCTCCAGGCAACGGCTGCCAGCGATCTGGGATTGGTGAATCAAGGCACGTTCTTCGGCGTGAGCGGTAACGAGACCAACTGGCTAGCTGCTGCCAACTGCGCCGGTTCTGAGGGTGGTAAGCTGCTGTCGCCGCAGAGCATAGCCATTGCTACTGCCGCCTGCGATATGGAGGGTCAGGATGGTGAGATCATGCGCAAGACCATGCCATTCGCCATCTTCTGGATCTTGATGAACGGTCTCATGGTCTTCCTCGGCCTGCATGTATTCTAATCAGTAGCTTAATAGTCGTTTACAACGCAAAGTGAAGTTCAAAATGAAGAAAAAATGGATATGGATAGCCGCTCTGGCGATCATCGTTGGAGCCGGTTGTTGGTGGCTCACACAGGAGAGAGAGCAGTCGAAGATTGATGATGCCCCCGTTTGGTATGAGGACACAACAGCATTGGAGGCCGACTTGGCTGCAGCCATTGCTGACGTGCAACAGCTCGACTCCTCAAAAATTTGCAATGAACTGATGCCCGTCCGGAAAGGTTACCCCGGAGAGGAGTGGGCCACCTTCAACGGGAAAGACATGGTGCTGGTGGTCACGTTGGTGGACTCCTCGCGTTTGGAGAAATTCTTCGGGCGCGACGATGTCTACCGCATCGACCGTGAAATGGGCACTTGGATCACCATCCCCGGAGAATGGAAAAGCCGGCGTGCTGCCTTTGAAGGACTCGACAGTGTGGCCGCCCACATGCGCCTGCTCCAGATGTATGGGCTCAGCCCCGATTGTGACTATGACATTATGGTGCAGTTCTATGCCGATCCCGCAGGCATGTTCCGTCCGGCTCACGATCCTGACATTACCACTACATCAGCCCCCTTGGACTTCCCCGCACAAGTCGATGAGAAGCTGAAGATCGGGGAGACTAACTTCCGCGAATGGTATCGCTACAGCGTGTCCGCAGCCTACGAAGACGACAGTCCGCTGCCTTGGACACAGATGGGCTACACCTACGACTGGCATCGGGGTGCTCGCCACGTGGGATTGTCGGAATACATAGTCAGCCACAACACCCTTATCAAGGTGAAAGGTAGTGAGAGTGCATGGGCTTTCGTCCAGAATCTCTTTGAGCCTTAACCCCCTAGCAAACAGCAAAAGCAGCAACTCATGTCTTCTCGCTTTGAGTTGCTGCTTTTTTTATGGAGACTATATGAATCTTACCCCTTGTTTTCCCCCACCGTAGGGGCGGAACAGCGTTTCGGCCCGCAAAAGGACAGGTGTTCATGTTCGGACTTATTTCCGTCCGCAGTGAATACATGCATTTGCAATGCGAACAACGCCCTTCATTCTTCCTTCTTCCGCATACGTTTCGGGTTCATGGGAAACCATCCCTTCTCCACCCGTTTCTTTTGAGCGAAGAGTTCCCCGATGCCCCAAAGCGCAGATGCGCCGAACACCCCCAGAAATGACGACAGGTAGATGTTCTCGATAAATAGTGCAGCTCCGATGCAGCAGATGCCGATCAGAAGATAGACCATCCAAGGGCGGGTGCCCCAATAATATTCCGTCTTGATGACGATAGGGTGCCATATACCGATGGTGAGAAAGGTCATGATGGCGATAATGATGCCTGTAAAATACATTTTCTTGTTTCTTTCAGCGTGAGTGTTTGTCTATATCTGTGGTGCTGGCGTATGTAGTTCCTTAATCCTGAGGCGGCATGGTCATCCAATACCTCCGCTCCTCGTCGTCCATTTTCTCTATGGCATAGCGGAGCGTCGTCCTGGGCATCTCGTGGACATGCTGGCGCAGAAAGTCGCGCAGTAGCCCCATGCTCACCCGTTTCCCCATCTCGCGCAGCATCCATCCCACCGCCTTGTGCATTAGGTCGTGCCGATGCTGCAAGAGCATCTCGGCATAACGCAGGCACCATGACGGGTCCCCTTGCTGGATGGGTTTCCACGTGCTCACCATGCTCATGCGCTGTTCCCACAGGCAGTCGCTCTGAGCCAGTGTGTCGAGCACCCTCAGTTTGTCGAACGCCGTTGGCAACAGCAGCCAGTGTCCTAAGAGCTTGGGAGCCGAGAGATCCACCAGATCCCAGTTGTTCGCCTGCCTGGCATGCTGCAGATACATGTTTACGATGTTGTCTCGTTCTCGGATGGCCGCCTCGTCGTTCTCTAAGCGTTTAGTGGCCAAGCGTTCGAACTTCTCAACAAGCACGAGCAGTCCGCATAAGCGCACCTCATGCCAGGGACTTGCCAGCATTTCAGGAACCTCGAAGAGTGGCAGTTCTTTCCACACCTCCTTGGTGACTGCCTGCGTCTGTGGCACTTTCAGTCCCAGGAACGCGTCGCCTTCCCCGTATTCCCCCTTTCCTGTTTTGAAAAATCGCATGAGTATCTCGCGCTGCTTGTCGTTCTGCAGCGCCTCCATCCTTCTGATAATCTCCTGTGCTGTTGTCATACTTGTAACTCGTCAGTGGCGATTAAAAAAGAAATCCAAGTTGCTAAAGTAGCATCTTGGACTCTTCTTTTTGGTCGGGATTACTGGACTCGAACCAGCGACCTCGCGCCCCCCAGACGTGTGCGCTACCAACTGCGCTAAATCCCGATCCTTGCATGATTGCGGGTGCAAAGGTACGAACTTTTTCTGAATGCTCCAAATATTTTATGGTTAAAATAGATAAAAACAAAAAAAATCTTTCGCAAACCAATAGCGCCGCCTGTTTTTTGGACGCTATATGACTTGTTTTATTTGCTAATCATAGCTGATGCAGAGCGTTAATGTTCTGTAAATGATGTGGTGGTCTCGTTTTTTCTTTGTACTTTTGCAACATGGAATCAGATGGATTCCCAGAAAGAATAACGAACCGCTAAAAAAAATTAGAAGGATATGAGTGATTTTAAGGATTTGGTCGGCGGACGTAGGAGCCATCGGCTGTATAAGGAAGAGGAAATCAACGAGGACGACGTGCAGCTGATTTTGCGCGCTGCCCTGCTGGCTCCATCAGCTCATGGCCGGCGGAACTGGCATTTTGTGGTCGTTGACGAGAAGGCTGACCTGGAGAAACTGGCCGACTGCAAGGAGAACGGAGCTGCCTTTCTGAAGGCGGCTCCCTTGGCTGTGGCCGTGCTGGGCGATGCCCAGGAGAACGACTGCTGGCGCGAGGATTGCTCGATAGCCGCCGTCACAATGCAGTATCAGGCGGAAGACCTAGGTGTGGGCTCATGCTGGGTGCAGGTGTATGGCCGCTATCTGAGCGACGGCACACCCGCCGAGCAGGTGGCGAGGGGCATCCTCAACATCCCAGAGGGTATGAATTGCCTGTGTATTGTGGGCTTTGGCCACAAGAGGTTGAATATCCTTCCCCACGAGGAGGACTCCTTGAAGTGGGAGCAGGTGCACATTGGGAAGTTTCAATCGTAACTCGCCATGCAGATCACACTGATAGGAGCAGGCAACATGGCCACGAACCTGGGCAAGGCGCTCTGGCGTGCCGGACATGACATCAAGGAGGTGTACAGCCGCACGATGGCATCGGCGGAGGCCTTGGCATGCAAGTTGGGGGCGCGGGCAACCAACGATTTGGCGAGCGTCGAGAGCGGTGCTGACGTCTATATCTTGGCCGTGAAAGATAGTGCGCTGGAAGGGGTGGCTGGCGCGTTAGCGAGGAGCGGGGCCGACGGTGCTGTGTTTCTGCACACGGCAGGGAGTGTGCAGATGAGCGTCTTCGAAGGTTATTTCAAGAATTATGGCGTGCTTTATCCGATGCAGACGTTTTCGAAAGAAAAGGAGGTAGAGTTCTCTGAGATTCCCTTCTTCGTGGAGGGTAACAACGGTCAGGCATTGCACACGTCGAGAACCTTGGCAGAGAGCATCTCCAAGCGCGTCTACGACTGTAGCTCTGAGCAGCGGCGCCACTTGCACCTTGCTGCAGTGTTTGCCTGTAACTTTGTGAACCACTGCTATGTTTTGTCGGCCCGTCTGCTGGAGAAGCAGGGCATACCTTTCGACGTGATGCTCCCCCTGATAGATGAGACAGCACGCAAGGTGCATACGCTGTCGCCCATAGAGGCGCAGACAGGGCCGGCGGTACGTTACGACGAGAATATCATCCAGATGCAGGCTGATCTGCTGAGTGATCAGCCCGCGCTGCGTGAGTTGTATTTGAAGATGAGTGAGAATATCCATGCGGCTACTCTGAACGCTCAACGATGAATGAAGAATAATGAACCCCTAAACTCCCCAAACTCTTATGATCAATTACGATTTACAGAAAATAAAGGCTGTCATCTTCGACGTTGACGGTGTGCTGAGCGGCGAGACGGTGGTGCTGAACAGTGATGGCGAACCTCTCCGCACAGTGAACATTAAGGATGGCTATGCCATTCAGTTGGCGCAGAAGGTAGGTCTGCGCATCGTCATCATGACGGGCGGCTATACAGAGGCCGTGCGTATACGCTACGAGCGGTTGGGCGTACAGGACATCTATATGCGGTGTGCCGTGAAACTGAATAGCTATGAGGATTTCAAGCGGCAGTATGGTCTGGCCGACGAGGAAATCATTTATGTGGGCGACGACGTGCCCGACTACGAGGTGATGAGCCGTGTGGGCTGTCCTTGCTGTCCCGCGGATGCCTGCCCGGACATCAAGGCGGTGAGCCTCTACGTGAGTGGCCGCAATGGTGGCTATGGCTGCGGACGCGACATCATTGAGCAGGTGCTGCGGGCGCAAGGCAAGTGGATGGCCGACCGGCATGCCTTTGGATGGTAGTAAAAACACCAACACTCTCAGAAAAACCTTTATCTGATTAAAGTTTCTATAATATGAGAATCATACTTGCATCTAACAGTCCACGTCGTAGGGAGTTGCTTTCCGGACTAGACATCGATTATGAAATACGCATCATGCCAAATATCGCGGAGGATTATCCCGCCGATCTGCCTGCCGAAGAGGTGGCGGAGTATATTTCCAGGGAGAAGGCTGCCGCATACCTGCCAACGCTTGCCGACGACGAGCTGGTGATCACAGCCGATACGGTGGTGATACTCGATGGTGAAATCATCGGCAAGCCACACTCGCTCGACGAGGCCAAGCAGATGCTTCACAGGCTGAGCGGCAAGAAGCATCGCGTGGTGACGGGTGTTTGCCTGACCACCACACAGCGGCAGCATGCGTTCTCAGCAAAGACCGACGTGCAGTTCTCGCCTTTGACCGACGAGGAAATAGACTATTATGTGGAGAAATACCAGCCGCTGGACAAGGCTGGGGCCTACGGTGTGCAAGAGTGGATAGGCTATGTGGGCGTCACGGCGCTTGAAGGAAGTTACTTCAATGTGATGGGCTTCCCCGTACAGCGTGTCTATCAGGAGCTCAAGAAATTTGGATGAGGGCTTTAGGCTCTTCGTCTGAACTCTGCACAGGTGATGGCTGTGGCGATGGCTACATTCAGACTGTCGGCGGTTTCGCGTCCTGGCGGGAAGTTGGGAATGAGAAGCCGCCGATTGACATGCCTGGCCACCTCAGATGATATGCCGTTGCCCTCGTTGCCCATCACGATGACGCCGTTGGACGACAGTTCCTGCTCGTAGAGGCTGTTGCCGTCGAGGAATGTGCCATAGACGGGAACATCGGTGGGCAATGCTGCTAACCATTCGGGCAGGTCGACATATAGTATATGTACGCGCGCGAGGCTTCCCATCGTGGCTTGCACCACTTTCGGATTGTAGGCATCGGCGGTGTCGTGACTGCAATAGAGCGTGTCGATGCCAAACCAGTCGGCGATGCGGATGATGGTGCCGAGGTTGCCCGGGTCCTGTACGCCGTCGAGGGCGAGGGATAGTACTCTTTCAGGGAGCGGGGAGTGTGGAGCGGGGAGAAAGGAGTGGGAATCGGGGAGCGAGGGAAGGGGGAACAATGCCATCACCTGCTGGGGATGCTGCAGGAAACTCACCTTGCGCAGTTCGTCGTCGGTAACTACGGCATCTTGTTCGCTGGGACTCAATCCTGCGGATGCAAACCACTCGGCTGTGGCAATGAGCCTGACGGGAGAGTTGACTGCCATCAGGTCGGCCACCACCTTAGGGCCTTCAGCCACGAAGAGCCCTTCTTTTTTCCGTCCTTTCTTCGTCTCCAACGAGCGGACGAGCTTTGCCAGGTTCTTGCTGATCGCCATTGTTCGATGCTTAATATTTGAAACTGGAACCGCCGAGGAACTCGCGCATAATGCTGGTGGGCGGTATCTCCTTGTCGCTTACAGGGATGAAGTAGTGGATGAACTTTAGCAGACGATGGGCCTCGGCATATTCCGGACAGTTCTTTGGCACAGATGCGAGGATGAGCTCGGCATGGGTGCGTAATACAGCGAACTCGATGTTCAAAGCAGAGTTGAACATCACGTCGGCCGTTTCCTGGAAGGGAAATATCCATTGCTCTTCGGCCTCGCACACATTCTTCCAATGGCTGATGGTCTCACGGGCGCTGAATGCTCCTTTGTTGTAGTCGCGGATGATTCGGCGCAGGAGCCTATTGTCGCGCGTGGGCACCCAGTTGTGGTCGTCGAGCGAGATGCTGGTGAGTGCCGACACATAAACCCTGAACTTCGCCGAGTCGGGCACATGTTGCGTGAGGATGGGGTTCAGGGCGTGGATGCCTTCGATGATGAGCACCGTGTCGTTCTGCAGTTTCAGTCGTTTGCCGTTGTATTCGCGCTTGCCTGTGGTGAAGTTGTATTCCGGCACCTCCACGCGTTCGCCCGCCATGAGCCGCATTAGATGGTCTTCGAGGAGTTCGCAGTCGACGGCCTTGATGTTGTCGAAGTCGTATTCCCCATTGGGCAGTAGCGGTGTGTCGATGCGGTTGACGAAATAGTCGTCGGTGGAGAATGACAGCGGGCGCAGTCCGCAGGCTAATAGCTGGATGGATAGTCGTTTGCAGAATGTCGTCTTACCAGAGCTTGACGGTCCTGTGATGAGGACGATGCGAATGGGGTCGTTCTCTGCACGGAAGCGGCGGTCGATCTCTTCGGCTATCTGCACGATCTTTTTCTCCTGCAGGGCCTCGCTCACCTGAATCAACTGCGAGGCATGGCCTTTCAATACCGCTTTGTTCACATCGCCGGCATTCGACAGCCGCATGATGACATCCCACTTCACTTTTTCGGCAAACATCTCGAAGGTCTTGGGCATGTCAATCTTATCGGAAATCCTATTCGGATCGTGGCGGTCGGGGACACGCAGTAGCAGACCGTCGTGATAGTGCTCGACATCCCACACTTTCAGATAACCAGCCGACGGCACCAACGGGCCGTAGTAGTAGTCTACGGTGTCGCCTAGTGTGTAGTAGTCGCTGTAAATCTGTCCGCTTGTCTCTAAGAGCTTCACCTTGTCGGCGAAGCCTCTTTCAGCAAACACACGCACAGCCTCCTCTGTGGTGGCCTCATTGCGACGGAAGGGCATGTCGAGGGCCACAATCTCCTTCATGCGCTCGCGGATGCGGTCGACATCGTCGTCGGTGAGAGGCTCGCCTGAACGCTTCTTGAAATTGCAGTAATAGCCCAGCGACAGGGGATACTCGATGAAGAGCTTGCTGCCGGGGAAGAGGTCGCTCGTGGCTTTGTAGAGCACGAAACAAAGCGACCGCACGTAGACACGGCGGCCGGATCCTTCGCGGGCGTCGAGAAACTCCACGTCGCGATTCTGGAACAGACGGAACTTCAGTCCCTGCGAGGCGTTATTTACTTTGGCGGAAACCACGGGGTAGGGGAGTTGTAGCTCATCGGCAAACTCTTGATAGACATCCAACAGCGATGTTCCCTCAGGGAAACTCTTTGTTGTGTTGTTGTTTTTGCAGCGAATGTGTAGCACGGTATATTGTTTTGGGATGATGCTGCAAAGTTACGAATAAAAGTTGAAAAGGGGAAAGGTTATACATCTTTTTTTGAATAACAAGCGTTTTTTTTCGAACTAATGGAAGAAATATGCCGTCAACAGACATCTGAGACGTTGTTTTTGCTCTCATCATTTCTGTTAAATTAATGCAAATAATATTCATTATTCATTGCAAAATCAGAAATAACGTTTAATTTTGCCGATAATTTCATTGATGCCCCTTGTAAGGACTACCATAAAAAACAAGAGTTTTGTTTATAATATGTTCATTAAAAAATCATGTGTATGAAAAGAAAATTACTATTTGGCTTGGCACTCGCCTTAATGGGAGTCGTAAGCTCCGTGAGTGCCGACGAGTTGACCGTGTATGACGGGACGACGACGAACCAGTACATCCCAACGTACGGTTACTATGCTGACACTCAAGGTCAGTTAAGCGAGTTTATGATTCCAGCTGCAGACTTAGCAACACTCTATGGCAGCACAATAAATGCTCTTAAGTTCTATGCTAATAGCACATCTGTCAATTGGGGAACAGCCCAATTCAAGGTATATGTAAAAGAAGTCGTAGACGGAGCCTTAGATAGTAGTTTTAGCGGTGATGCTGGGGCAACTATCGTATATCAAGGCTCACTGAAAGTGGAGTCAAACGAAATGGCGGTTACTTTCAGCGAAGGATATGAATATGGCGGCGGAAATCTGCTTGTAGGCATTTATGTTTCTACAAAAGGAACATATAATCGCGCATACTTCTATGGCACAGGCGGATTTGACAACATTTACAGCCGCTACAGAGATTCAAGTAGCGGTAACGGTACAGCTCAGTACTTCATTCCCAAAACGACTCTTACCTATGAGGCAATGACTGAGGGCCCTGGTTTGAAGGTAAAAGACTACAAGGATGGTGATACGATGTCGTTCGGCATGGTTGACGCAGGAACAACTAAAACCATCACCTTGGTGAACCCAGGCACAGAGGACATCACTGTGAACATCGCCACGACCGGTGGCTTTACAGCTGACAAGACCACTGCAACAATTGCAGCCAACAAGGGTGAGCAGGTTGTGACGATTACTGTTCCCGACGCAACAGCCAACGGAACCATCACCATCACTCCGACAGCTGCTGGCGTTGACCCCATTACTATCAATCTGAGCTGTGTCATCAAAGACCCGAACAAGTTCTTCGTTGACTTCAATGATAACCAGTTGCCCGAGGGATGGGAAACTGTAGGTATCGGCAGCTATACGACAGGTAGTTATGCTTCTTCTTATGTTTGGGATTTCTCCAAAGGATATGCTTGGTATAAGTCATCAACTTCTTCTGCAGGATACTTAGACTATTATTATAATTCTATTGAGTCACCTCTTGTTAAATTTGAAGAAGGCGAGAAATTGTTATTCAAGGTAAAAAAAGAATCTAATTATTCAACGAATCTTGGCTACCTTCGCGTAGACTACTCCACCGATGGCAAGACATGGACAGCAGCAACCGATGGTACATTCAACAATGCTGCTCTGACAACAGAGTGGGCAGAGAAGGAAGTGACAATTCCTGCTACAACCAAGAAGATTCGCTTTGTCGCCGCTGGCATCGCTCTTGACGACATCTACGGCGGTGAGTATTCTACTGCTCCCGTGATGAACGTCACAGCTACCGATGTTTCGTTCGGTATGGTCAACGCCGAGGCAACGGCTACCTTCACGATTAAGAACGAGGGTAAGTCAGACCTGACAGGCATCGAAGTCACTACTACTGATAACAACTTCACCTTTGAGGGTGTTCCCACAACCGTTGCTGTTGGCGAGACTGCCACTGTCACGGTGAAGATGTCTGCTGCCAACAAGGGTATGCACGAAGGAACCGTCACCGTTGCTGCTCCCGAACAGGAGAGCAAGACCTTCAACGTCAGCGGCTACGTGATGGATGAAGAGCTCTTCACCGAGACCTTCGACGGCAATGCCCTGCCCGACGGATGGACGATGGAGAGCGGGAGCACATCTACAGACTACAAGTGGACGTTTGCTAACGGTGCCGCCACAGGTAGCAATAAGAATGCACGCCTAATCACTCCGGCCCTTACCATTGCCGAGGGCGAAAAGATGGCCATCGAAATAAAGAAGTATAACACATGGGCTTGCACGCTTCCTATTTATATATCAAAGGATGGCGGCGAGTTCACACTTTTCAAGACGATTGCTAATACGGAATTGAGTGACTCATATAAGGTGTTCTTCATCGACGGTCTCGCTGCTGGCAACTACAAAATTCGTTTCGATGGTGATGGTATCGTCATGAATGCCATCAACGGTTTCCACCTCAACATGAATGCCCCCAGCATGGAAATGGTTTCCACCGAGGCAGCTGCCTTTGGTAAGGTGACGGCAAATGCTTCGAAGACCTACACCGTGAAGAACGTGGGTACGGGCGAGCTGACCGTGAACATTGCTTCTGACAACGAAGCCTTCACCGTTGAACCTGCTCAGCTGGTCATCACCGACGAGCCGAAGGACTTTACCGTGACCTTCAACTACACCGAAGGCAACTACGGCAACTTCACCGCCAACATCACCGTCACCCCGACCTACAACGAGGTTGCCAAGGTGACCATCGCCGCTTCTGCCAAGGCTATGGATCCGAATGCATGGGATGAAGACTTCGAAGGCGGAGTAATGCCCATCGGATGGGAAGCAAGCAACTTCTCAGTAACAACAAAGTCTTACACAACCAATCCGAACACGACCTATCTTGCAATAGCTTCGGCTCAAGGCGCTACACTCGTTACTCCGCGTTTGGAAGCCAAGGCCAATGATGTGCTGATATGGGAGGCTTACTGCGACTGGAGCGATGAAGGATTTACAGTAGAATACTCAACTGACGACAAGGCAACATGGACAGCCATCGAAGGCTACAATCCTTACACACCTCAGAATGACGGTATTACCACACGAGGAGCGAAGAAAGACATGTCGTTCACTGCTCCCGCTGACGGTTTCTACTATCTGCGCTTCACCTCTTCTTATAGCGGCAACGGCGTTGACAACTTCAACGGCTTCAAACTGGCTCTGAAGGAGCATGACGCTACAATCTCCAACTTGGATATCCGTTCATCCTTCAACCAGTACACTGACCATCAGGTGAGCGTCACCGTGAAGGAAATGGTGGGCAAGGATGAGGAAATGACCGCCAAGTTCTTCATCAACGGCACACAGTATGGTGAATCAGTGACTGAGACCGTCCCCGCCGGTGGCGAGAAAGAGTTTGTCGTTGCCGTCCGTTTGAACGAAGTAATCAGCGGCGATGCCTACTTCGTGGTGTCCAACGACAATCTGGAACTCACTTCAGAACATGTGGCTATTACAACAAATCCTGCTGTTGTCCTTGATGAAACGGTAGCACTTGAGGAGATGCCTTCGGGTTATCAGGACAAGGTAGTGGTAAAATACACTGCCAAGCAAGGTTGGAACACCATCTGCCTGCCGTTCGCTCTCACAGACGAAAACCTGACGGCATTGTTCGGAGAAGGCTATAAGGTATATGAGTTCTATCAGTATAAGGATGGAGAACTCGGCTTCAGAATTGCCAGCCGCCGCTATGCAGGCTATCCTTACATTGTCTACTGTGAGACTGTTCCTACTATCGAGGAACCTGGCTATCTTGAGACATACGTCAGCTTTACTTCATCTGAGAAATACGACGAATACAACGGTGCTCGCTTCCAGGGTACCTTCGCCCCGATTGCTGCTTCTGGTATGGAGGGCAAGTATGGTGTGACACCTAACGGAAAGATCCAGAAGGGTGGCGCCAATGCCTGGATGAAGGGCTACCGCGCCTACTTCGAGCTGCCCGAGGATGTCAATCCGTCGAAGCTCGCCATCACCATCGACGGCCAGGCCATCGCCACAGGCATCGATGCAATGGAAATGCTCAACGAGCTGAATGGCGATATCTATGACCTGCAAGGCCGCAAGGTGAACCACGCTCAGAAGGGTGTGTTCATACAGAACGGCAAGAAGGTCTTGGTGAAGTAAGTATTAACAATGTAGAATGAAATAAACAGAAAATAGATATGAAAAAAACATATTTGGTTCCTGGCATTGAAGTGACGGTGTTTCATGGAGATACGATTTTGGCAGGTGCCAGTAAGCTCGATCCCAATGAAGACAACCAGACGGTGACTCCTTCAGAAGAGGAGTATGATGGCGAGTTCAGTTCCAATAGGAACAACTACAATGTCTGGGACGACGACGAAGAAGATTATTAATCGTTCACCTTTTCAGAGGCGTGGGGGCAGAATGTGCTCCCCACGCCTCTGCTTTTAAAACAAATCAAAGCCGCTTATGAAAAGAATGAACTTGTTGTTGATGATGGCCCTCAGTTGTTCGACCATCTTTGCACAGACTTCCATTACGTTTGAAAAAGTCAGCCGAAAGTCTATGCCTCCCATGCCAACGATGACTTATCAGCCCACCGTAGGGGGCAACGCATCCAATCGTTACACTGACTGCAATGGCAATTATGCTGTTGCGATGCTTGGAAGCGTTACCTCTTACCAGACGGGAGAAGCTAGCTTGAAGGCTGACTTTAGCATTCAGGATGGCACGTCGCAGGTGATGGTGTGGAGTGAGAACTTCGATAACGACCTGAGCCAGTGGACTGTCAACAACGAAGTGAAAGAAGGGTGGGGACCTGTAACTGTGGAATTGGCATCCACATCCGGAAGGAAGGTGCCTTTTACCTATTATGATGAGAACGATGTAACTTCGTTGCACATCGAAGGCGACTACCGTGTGTCGATGCGCAACATGGCTTATGTGACCAGTGGTGATGTCGTTGTGCCGCAGAATGCCGTGTTTCATGCCTATGTAGGATACACAGAGTGGGAAGAGTGCGGTCTTTTTATTACCGTTTCTACTGATGACTTTGAAACAGAGACCGAACTTTGGAATAGTAAGAATTGCGGCATCAGCGGTTGGCACTGGCAAGAGATTAGCTACGACCTGAGTAGCTATGCCGGACAGACCCTCAAGATTCGCTTGACCTATGGTGAGGGTACAAAGAGCAACTTCGGCGTGGGCGGCTACATGGGCGATTTTTGGATAGATGGACTCTCCATCACTGGTGTGGAAACCGTCAGCGAGGTGAGTGTCCTGACGGGCGAGGTTATACAATTTGCCGACCTGTCTGAAGGCAATCCCACACGATGGGAATGGCAGTTCCCAGGTGGAATACCAGCAACCAGTGATGAACAGAATCCTGCCGTCTATTACGAGAAGGCTGGTGAGTACGACGTGACGCTGACAGTGTTTGCCGACCCCATTGAGGAGGAAGAATCAGAGGAAGATGTTATAGAACATAGCTCCGTCACCAAGACGGCTTTTGTGAAAGTGGAAGGCCAAATGCCAGTGGCTGCTGTTGAGTTTCCCGCAGATTTCCGCGAACTGAACAGCCGCCTGCGTATGGTGGCTCCCTTTGCTGAGGTGGCTTACAAGGATGCTTCGAAGGGCTTCCCCGACGAGTTTTCATGGACGTTCTACACGCCTTACGACTTGGAACATGCAGGCTTGTTCTTTCAACCTGACACCATTTATACCACTCGTGATGTCAACGTGCGCCATGAACGAGTGGACAAGAACTACGTGATGCATATTGCCCAGAATGAGCTTGGATACGACTATGTGGAAGACAGCGTGATGGTGAAATTCGACGGTCTGGTGACCAATTTCCTACCTAATGATGGATTTGTGACCAATTTCGTCGACGGCGATCTGACACTGCCTGGAGCCAACCGAATGGGTATTACGGCATGGGCAGAGCGTTTCTCCAAACCTTCTGTGCCCGTCGTGCTTGAAGGAATGTACGTGAATTTCACCAAGGCACAACCTGGCGACGACCTGATGAATCAGATTGCCAGCGTTGATTTCTCGTTGTACACCAGCGACAATGGACTGCCCGGCGAACCCATCACTTTGCTTGATTCGTGGACAATGACCGACCTGAACTATGCGATGAACACCAATGGCGGCATAGTGACGATAGAACTTTCCACCCCAATAGTCATAGACGAAGAGGTGTTTGTCGTCATTGACGGCATTCCAGAAAAGGCCGACGATATGGAGTGTGCCATCGGAATGGCACCCCTGCGTAGCGAGGGAAATACCGCCTATATGCTGAACAAGGGAACTTGGAGGCCCTTCACAGGCTATTTCGATACCACTCCTGGCGGACAGACCTCGCTAGCCGTGTTCCCTTATTTCACCCATTCCGTCGTGGTTCCTGCAGCTTTCGAAGAGATGGAAGGTGAGGATGCAACGTTGCAGCGTATCATCGTGGGTGCCGACAGCACGGTGGTGAATCAGGAAGCAGGAAAGGCAGAAGTGTATGTCTTCGCCAATCGTGGCGTGACCTATGTCGGCAGCTCTGAGGAGTGGTGCTGCCTTTTGGGTGAACCTGGCGAGTATACAGTAGATACGCTCGATGTGGAATACGATGCACTGCCTGAGGGAATAGAGCGCCGTGAGGCCGTGATTACCGTTACTGACGGTGTCACCACGCTGCCCCTGCGGCTGATTCAGGAGTATGTGGAGATACCAGAGCAGCCCGTTCCCACGACCATCGACAGGCTGGGCGACGCTGTGGTACAGCGTCCTATAGAAACCGTCTACGACTTGCAGGGGCGCAAAATGGATAACAGCCATAATAAGAAGGGCGTGTATATCCTTGAGAACAACGAGCGGAAACGAAAAGTCTCGGTACGCTGATAATCAGGTATATTGACAAGGAACAATAACAAACTAAAAGAGATTTATATGATTAAGAGATTGTTGAATTTCCTGAATGCTTCGCCCGTGAATTTCCTGGCGGCGAAGAACATTTCAGACGAATTGGAAAAGGCGGGCTTCCGCCGCGTTGACCCTCAGGAGCCACTGGGCC
Organism: uncultured Prevotellaceae bacterium; assembly: GCA_902801375.1. Taxonomy (GTDB): domain Bacteria; phylum Bacteroidota; class Bacteroidia; order Bacteroidales; family Bacteroidaceae; genus Prevotella. The sequence goes on from CADCIB010000004.1 coordinate 100,702, forward strand.
AGGTGTCGGCTGGTGACAAACTTTTTGTGACGAAGAACGACTCTTCGGTCTATGCCTTCCAGATAGGGCGTAAGCCGTTGGCTGATGTGGGTTTCCACATGATCTGCGCCCATTGCGATTCTCCCACGTTCCGTATCAAACCCAACGCGGAGATGACCTGTGAGGGAGGAATCGTGAAGCTGAACACGGAGGTGTATGGTGGCCCAATCATGTCGACTTGGTTCGACCGTCCGCTGACGTTGGCAGGTCGCGTCATCGTTCGCGGTGCTGATGCGCTTCACCCGCGTACGCTGCTCATGCATGTGCGCCGACCGTTGTTGCAAATCAGCAACTTGGCCATCCACTTCAACCGCCAGGTGAACGATGGCGTGAAACTGAGCAAACAGAAGGACGTGCTGCCCATTCTGGGCATTATCAGCAACGAGCTGGAGCGCGGACAGTTGCTGATGAACATCATCTGCGAGGAGCTATCTGTCGAGCGTGAGGACATCCTCGACTTCGATCTCTACCTGGCAGATGCCTCTCCCGCGTGCACCTTTGGTGTGCACGACGAGTTCATCTCGTCAGGCCGGTTGGACGACCTCTCAATGTGTTTTGCTGGGCTGGAGGCTTTGCTTTCGTCGCCTGAGGCCGACACGACAAAGGTGCTGGCTATCTTCGACAATGAGGAGACGGGTTCACAGACCAAGCAGGGAGCTGGCAGTCCGTTCTTGGCCTCGATGTTGAAGCGCATCGCTTGGGCACAGACGGGTTCGGAAGAGGCTTACTGGCAGGCTGTGGAGCGGGCGTTTATGATTTCGGCCGACAATGCCCATGCCTGGCATCCGAACTACAGCGAGAAGTTCGACCCCACAAACCATCCTGTGCTGGGCGGCGGACCTGTCATCAAGTTCAATGCTGCACAGAAATACGCCAGCGATGCGGTGTCGGCTGCCGTATTCTCAGAGATTTGCCGTCAGGCAGGAGTGCCCTGTCAGCGCTTTGTGAACCACAGCGACGTGGCTGGTGGCAGCACGTTGGGCAACATCCTCGCCTCGTCTGTTCCGCTGCGTGGCGTGGATATGGGCAATGCCATCCTGGCTATGCATAGCTGCCGCGAGACGGGTAGTGTGGACGATCATCTGTATTGCGTGAAAGCATTTACGGAGTTCTACAAATAAGGTGCAGTAACCGATTCTTTGCATGAGAGCAGGGCGCGCGGTGTTCCAGAGAAGAGAATGCGGCCGCCCTGCTCTCCTGCACCTGGGCCTAATTCCACCACGTGATCGGCGGCCTTGATTACGTCGGTATTGTGTTCCACCACATAGACGGTGTTTCCCTCGTCGACCATCTGCTCGAAGAGGTCTATCAGCTTGCGCACATCTTTTAGGTGTAGACCGTCGGTGGGTTCATCGATGATGAACAGGCGGCCTTTCTCACCCAAATGTGATGCTATCTTCAGCCGTTGCAGTTCGCCGCCTGAGAGGGTGCTCAGTCCCTGGTTCAGATGCAGGTAGCCCAAACCGACAGCCATCATAGGGCGTAGTTTCTCCTCGATGACCGTTCCGCGGAAGAAGTCGCTGGCCAGTCGGACGCTGAGGTCCATGACTTCCGCGATGTTGAGAGACGCGGGGGGAGCTGAGAGTTGCGATGTGATACGATACTGAAGTGCCTCCTTGGAATAGCGCAGTCCACCGCATGCCTCGCAGGTGGTCTCAATGTTGTCCATGAACGCCATTTCCGAAACTACTACTCCTTTGCCGCCACAGACGGGACAGCCGCCCTTGCCATTGAATGTGAAATACTGCTCCTTCATCTTGTTTGCCTTGGCGAAAAGCTTGCGGATGTCGCCCGCAACGTCCATGTAGGTGGCGGGGGTGGAGCGTAGACTCACCCCGATGCTTTTCTGGCTGATGTAGGTGATGTCGTTGCTCTCATGACACAGACATTCCATTAACGAACTCTTACCTGAGCCAGCCACACCGGCAACGACGGCAAACACACCGAGTGGCAAGTCGATGTTGATGTCCTTAAGATTATGAAGACTGGCATGACGCAGGGGAATCCACGCTTTCGGCGTTCTTGGCTGCGGCTTGAAGTCGCCGTTTCGCTGAAGCATCTCGCCTGTGCTGGTATGGCTTTGCAGCAGTTCCTGATAGTTTCCTTCGAACACGATGCGGCCGCCGTCGATGCCTGGACCGGGGCCCATGTCCACGATGTGGTCGGCCATTCGGATCATCTCTTTATGGTGCTCCACCAATAGGATGGTGTTGCCTGCGTCGCGAAGCCGCTGTACGGAGTGAATCATCAGTTGGATGTCGTGGTCGTGCAGACCTGTGCTTGGCTCGTCGAGAATGTACAGCACATCGGAGAGCGACGAGTTGATGTATTTCGCTATCTTGCAACGCTGGGCCTCGCCGCCAGAGAGCGACCCCACGCTGCGTTCCAGACTCAGATAGCCCAGTCCGATTTCCTCCAAGGCCGTGAGGCGTGCGCTGATGGCAGCCTTCAAGTCGACGGCCAGGGGGGAGGTGAGCGAACGTATCCATTGGTTGAGCCGTGTGATGGACATGGCACAGGCATCGGCAATGTTCTTTCCATCTATCTTGCACGACAACACACGCTGACTCAGCCGCGTGCCCTTGCAGTCGGGACAGACGCCCATGCGCAGCATCGGGTTCAGCACGGCTGCATGCAGCAAACCCTCCTCAGAGTTGATGATAGAGCGGTACATGCGAGGGATGAGCCCTTCGTATTTGGCTGTTTTGGGCCAGTTGCTGGGCGGGTTCTTCAGTCGAATCTGCGGACTGTTCAGGAAGAGGTCGAGCTCCTCGGGTGAGTAGTCGCGGATTTTCTTGTCGAGGTCGAACAGTCCGCTGTGGGCATAGCGAATCCATCGCCAGCCACCCTTGCCGAAAGCGATGTAGTGGATGGTATCCTCGTCGTTGAGACTCTTGTCGAAATCGACGAGTTTGTGGATGTCGAGTTCGCGAATCTCACCCAGGCCTGAGCATCGCGGACAACTGCCCTCGGGGTGGTTGAACGAGAACGACTCGGCATAGCCTACAAACGGCTGTCCAACACGCGAAAAGAGCAGTCGCAGCAAGGCGGCAATGTCGGTATAGGTGCCTACGGTGGAACGTGAGTTCTGCGCTGGTTTCTTCTGGTCGATGACGATGGCGATGGGCAGATTCTCGATGGCGTCGACATGTGGCCGACCGTATTTCGGCAGGTATTGCTGAACAAAGGTTGGGAATGTGTCGTTAAGTTCGCGGCGCGACTTTGCGGCGATGGTATCCAAGACCAGCGAACTCTTGCCTGAGCCGCTGACCCCAGTGAAGACGGTAATTTGATGTTTTGGCAGGCGCAGCGAGACATCTTTCAGGTTGTTCTCTCGTGCGCCTTTTATAATAATGTATTCGTTGTGCATGCGTTTTCTCTTTCTTTGCCAGCCTGAACTTGATTCAACAAGCGTCAGTCGCCAACGTACTTGCCGATGAAGAAGATGGCGCCCGACTGCTGCTCGCTGATGATGTAGAGGAACGGACGGGTGGCGTGGAATTCTATGCGTCTGGGCTCATGATTCGTGCTTGTCGTTTCGATCATTCCTATCACGGTGACGGCGGCGGCTTCGGTGCCCTCTTCATTCAGTTTGATGCGGGCCACCTGTTTCATCATGCCAATCTTGGTTGGTTGGTCACAGAAGAACGGAAACTCTGCAAAGTCTGTGAAAGCAAGCGGCATGCCAAGCTTGGTCATAATCTCGTTGAGGTTTTGGTCGGTGTTCGATTCGAAGCGCGGCAGTTTCACATCGACGATGGCAGGGTATGTCAGCAGATAGCGTTTCCAGTTCTCCTTGTCAAGCTTCTGAAGCACGTCGTCGGTGGTCTTGCCTTCGCGGGGTAGGAGGATGGTCATCGTGTACGAGCCGTTGCCGTAGGGCAGGTTCAGCACCTGGCAGAGTTCGTCCTCGGTATAGCCAAATTCGTGTTCTTGATGCATCATCGGCACTTTCTTCCCTGCACCCTCGAATGCTTCGTCGCGTGTGTCGTCTTTGCTGAACTTCTGCGCCCATGCGCCCTTGAAATAAATGGCATTGAGCAGGTAGCTCACGGCATTAGGCGAGAATGAGTTTGGGTCGAGCACCTTCGTAATCATCTCTTCCGTATGGTCGCTTGCCCATTGGTTAATGACGTCTAAAGTTTTGCCGTCGTGGAAGTCGCGGGTTTCGGGCTCTGCATCATAATACCGCTTGGCTTTCTGCAGGAAGTCAGGCAGGATGTTGTAGTTTTTGTTCATGAAGATGGTGTTGGCAATCATCACCTTTGTCAGCTTATCGAGGCTGGGGGCTGCGGTCAGCATTTTGCGGCAGAAATCGTTGATGCCGTCAGCACCTGTCTCGCCGAAGCCCAGCACCTGGTTGATCTGCTGCTGCGTCTCGCCGGCTGCGCCGTTGTTGAGCATGCCCAGGGCATAGGTGATGCTGATGGGCGAGAGGATGATGCTTTTCTCTTTCTGCCCGTCGGTCGGGGGAGTGGAAACCTGGCGCATCAGGTTAAAGGCGAAGTCGTTGCTCTCGTTCACCAAGTCCTGTTCGGCGCGTGTTAGCGTCAGTTCTATGGGCTTGTTGTCTTCGTTGGACAGTGGCTTATCTTCGGTGTCGTTGCTACTACAGCTGCACATTCCGGCTGTAGCCATCATCAGGGCTAAGGTAGCCCATGCGGTACGCTTGTTGATTTTCATACTGAAATACTTTTTCATAATCGTTGCAAATTTAATGATTTTCTGTGAGATAAACTGTATGAACACAGAAAACTTGCATCACGATGTGTTAATGATTCATAATATAGGAGCATAAATATGATCTTAGGCATGTATAGAGATTAACTTAGGTAAGCATAGAGATTATCTTAGGCATGCATAGAGATGATTTGTGACGTTCATGGAGATTATCAATCGCAGGCATACAGATTATCAATGACAAGCTCGCCGCTGTATGCATCATGTTTTGCGGAAAAAACTTGCGTATGTCAGATGTTATTTGTACCTTTGCACCAACGAACGAATAAGAGCTGGTCTTTATTTTCAGGCGGAAACGCCGCTCCGCCCCTGCGGCGGGGAGGGAGAGGCTACGCTTTGTATATAATTGCCTAAAAAGAAAGGAATAATATCGGATGAAGAAGTCTTTGTTGATTTGTGCGATGGTCGGGTTGTCGCTGACCGCCTGCCACGAGAGTTTGGAGGACAGGGCTGAGCGCGAGTGCAAGGAGCAGACAGAGAAGTATTGTCCTGTGCCCGTGACGGAGTATGTGATTTCAGACAGTATGGTGTTTGAGCGTGCCACCCACACGTTCCACTACTACTATTCGTTGCGTGGCATTGCCGACACTACGGCGCTGCCCGCCGAAGAAGCGCGAAAGGAGATGCTGGAGGGGCTGCGCAACTCTACGCAGCTGAATGTCTACAAGGAGGCTGGCTACAACTTCCATTACACCTATTTCTCGACGAAGCACCCCGGGCAGAAGATTGTGGACATCAAATTCACTCCGAAAGACTATGCCCAAAACGCGAAGTAGGAGGTAGGCCTACCGCGGGGCGCTGCCTGGGTAGGTGTTCGTGAAGCTACAAAAACAGACGCTGGCCGTTGCCTTACTGAAAATCCGTTAGGCGACGACCAGCGTCTGAATTGTGGTTTCGTATTGATTCTTCTGTTATCAGGACTGAATGGTGTCCAGCGCGCGGCAGAATTGGTCGGGGCAGCTTGTCGCTTTATAGCCGCAGCGAATGCCGTTGAGGCGGCTCTTCACCTCATCGGGCTTCATGCCGCGCACCAATTGGCTGATTCCCTGCAGGTTGCCGTTGCAGCCGCCGAGGAATTGCACGTTCTGGATGCGCCCTTCGTCGTCGATGTCGAAATCTATCTGTTGCGAACAGGTCCCGACGGGCTGATACGTGTAATGCTTCATGTACAATAACCGTTAAACAATAAACGATAACCGTTAGACAATAACTGGTTATTCCTCGGGCTTCATGTTGGTGTAGACGGTCTGAACGTCGTCGAAGTCCTCAAGGCGTTCCACCATCTTGTCGATAGTCTCGCGTTGTTCGGCGGTGACGTCTTTCAGGTCATTTGGAATGCGTGTGAACTCTGCGCCAGTCACCTCGAATCCGTTTTCCTCCAGGTGTTTCTGAATGGCGCTGAAGCTCGACGGGTCGCCGTAGATGGTGATGCTGTCTTCTTCCTCGTCAACGTCGTACTCGTCTTCCACGTTGTAGTCGATCAGGTCGAGGATGAGTTCGTCCATGTCGATGCCATCCTTACGCTTGAAGGTGAACACAGCCTTGTGGTCGAAAAGGAAAGCGAGGCTTCCCTGAGTGCCGAGGTTGCCGTTGAACTTGTTGAATACGGAGCGGACGTCGCCTACAGTGCGTGTGGTGTTGTCGGTAAGTGTCTCCACGAAGATGGCGATGCCATGAGGTCCGTAGCCCTCGTAGTTCACTTCTTTGTAGTCGCTTTGGTCCTTGCCCATAGCGTTCTTGATGGCACGCTCGATGTTGTCCTTCGGCATGTTCTCGCGCTTGGCGTTGGCAATGATGGCGCGCAGGGCGGGGTTCATGTCTGGGTCAGGACCGCCTGCCTTCACGGCAATGGCGATTTGCTTACCAATCTTTGTGAATGTCTTGGCCATGTGGCCCCATCTCTTCAGTTTCGCAGCTTTGCGATATTCAAATGCTCTTCCCATTGTTGTAGAATTTTTATTTCGTTATTCGTTATGTCGATTTTGATGTAAATCCCTATTCTTTGCTATTGTTATCTGAGTTCAGCGTTGAGCTGCTTCTTCAGGTTGGTGATGATTTTCTGCATGATAGCCTCGATCTGTTTGTCGTTGAGGGTGCGCTGCTCGTCCTGAAGAATGAAGTTGACGGCATACGACTTCTTGCCAGCGGGCAGGTTCTTTCCTTCGTAGACGTCGAAGAGCTCCACGCTCTTGAGCAGTTTTCGCTCACTCTGATAGGCCACCATTTCCACTTGTGCGAACTCCACGCTCTTGTCGAGTAGCAAGGCCAGGTCGCGGCTCACGGCCGGATACTTGCTGATTTCGTGGTAGAGCACTTGGTTCTTGCGTACCGCCTTCATCAGCGCTGACCAGTTGAGTTCAGCGAAATACACTTCGTTGGCGATGCCAAACTTCTTCTGCAGCTCGTGGCTGACGATGCCGAGTTCGGCCAGGAGCTTGCCACCACGGTTCTCGATGGCCATAGCCTGGGAGAACATGGGATTTTTGCTCTCCTTGAACACAATGCTTCCAAACGGCAGTCCGATGCGGCGCAACACGTTCATCACGTAGGCCTTCAGTTCGTAGAAGGTGCTTTGCTCGTCGGCATGTGCCCATGAACCTTCCACGCGCTTGCCTGTCACCCAGAGTCCCAGGTGGTTTTCTTCCTTGTAGGCATTCATCGGATTCTCTGGGTCGGCCTTCTGCTCGTCGTGCAGATAGATGTTTCCGAACTCGAAGAAGCGCAGGTTGGCGTTCTTGCGGTTGGCATTGTAGGCGATGCTTTCCAGTCCGCCATAGAGCAGGGTCATGCGCATGACACCAAGGTCTGACGAGAGCGGGTTGAAGATGCGCACCATATCCTGTTGGTCGTCGTAATACGACGACTTGGTGAGCGAGTTGTTCAGTATCTCGTTGAAGCCGCAACCCACGAGCTGTTCGGCCACGAGATTCTCCATTTGATGCTTGATGTCTTCCTCTCCTTTCACCACGAGCGACGACTTCAGCTGTGTGGGAATCTCTACATTATTATATCCGTACACGCGAAGGATGTCTTCCACCACGTCGCAGGGGCGTTGAACGTCCACGCGGTAGGCAGGCACCATGAGCTTCAACCCGTCCTCACACTCTTCTACGATGCGCATTTCCAGCGAGCTGACGATGCTCTTGATGGTCTCCACGGGTATCTCTTTGCCCACGAGCTGATGAACGTAGTTGTAGCTGAGGTCCACCTCGAAGTCGTTGATGGGCTCAGGATATACATCGTTTATCTGCATGCTCACCTTTCCGCCGGCCAGTTGCTGGCAGAGAATAGCGGCCTGCTTCAGGGCATAGATGGTCATGTTGGGGTCGACGCCGCGCTCAAAGCGGAACGAGGCATCGGTACTCAGTCCGTGGCGGCGTGCGCTCTTGCGAATCCATGTGGGGTGGAAGTAGGCACTTTCCAGGACAACGCTGTGTGTCGTGTCGTAGGTACCGCTGCCTTTTCCGCCAAACACACCGGCGATGCACATCGGCTCTTCTGCGTTGCAGATGGCCAGGTCGCGTTCGGAGAGTTTGTGCTCTACGCCGTCGAGAGTCACGAAAGGCGTGCCCTCGGGCAAGGTCTTGACCACGATTTTGTGGCCAGTCACCATATCGGCATCGAAGCAATGGAGCGGCTGGCCATAGGCCATCATCACGTAGTTGGTGATGTCCACAATGTTGTTGATGGGTCGCAGGCCGATGGTGTTGAGCTTGTTCTTCAGCCAGTCGGGGCTTTCCTTCACCTCGCAATTGGTGATGCTCACACAGGCATAGCGCTTGCACGCCTCTTGATTCACAATCTCCACATCTATATTGAGGTCTTCATTGTCTACATGGAACTCATCGCACGATGGACGGTGAAGGCTTGTCTCATAGCCGTTCTGCTTGAGCCAGGCATAGAGGTCGCGGGCCACACCCCAATGCGAGAGGGCATCGGCGCGGTTGGCCGTGATGTCCACCTCGATGAGCCAGTCGCTTTCCAAATGGAAAAACTCTGCGGCAGGCTGTCCTACCTTGGCGTCTTCGGGTAGCACCATGATGCCCTCGTGGCTCGTTCCGATGCCAATCTCGTCTTCAGCGCAGATCATGCCGCACGAGTCGACACCACGCAGCTTCGACTTCTTGATTTGGAACTCCTTGTCGCCGTCGTAGAGCGTGCAGCCAAGGTCGGCCACAATCACCTTCTGACCAGCGGCCACGTTGGGCGCGCCGCACACTATTTGCGACGGTTCCTCACGTCCCAGGTCAACGGTCGTCACATGCAGGTGGTCGCTGTTGGGGTGCATCTCACATGTCAGCACCTTTCCCACATAGAGTCCTTTCAGACCGCCACGGATGCTTTGCACTTCTTCTAACGCGTCGACTTCCAGTCCCTCCGATGTGAGGGCGTCGCACACCTGCTGGGGTGTCAGGTCGAAGTCAACATACTCTTTTAGCCACTTATAAGAGATATTCATTGATTTACAGTTTATTCTGATTATAATTGATTGCGATTCTGGTCATGATGCAGTCATTTGCATTGTGCATTCTGCATGAAGAATGATGCATTATAAAATGCGGCTGCAAAATTACAAAAAAATCATTATCCCCACAAACATTCAAGAATATTTCTGCTTTCACAATGTGAAAACTTTTGAAAATCGCATTCATCTATGATGCTTTTGTGTTGTATGAATGTACAAAAAAAAAGGAAGCCCGGCTCCACGAGGGAAAACCGGGCAATGAAAGGAGGAGTGGTACCTCCAGGAATCGAACCGGGGACACACGGATTTTCAGTCCGTTGCTCTACCAACTGAGCTAAGGCACCATTTCGGTTGTGCTTCCTTTCTTAAGCGGGTGCAAAGGTAAGTAGTTTTTCTGAATGCACCAAATTTTTTTCCAACTTTTTTCAAAAAACACCTCATTTTCTTCAAATAAAGCTTTTTCTTGACGCTTTTTTGTCAGAAATGCATGGAAAAACTACTTACCTATTTGTTGCTTTTCCCTGGCGGTGAAACCCATTTGAGGGTCGTTTGCCAGTGGTAGATGTAGGGGATTATTCTTTTACGACGCCAAACTTGTAGATGCAATGTGACGTGTAGCGCTGTCCGGGCTTAAGCAGAGCGCTGGGCCACTCAGGCTTGTTCGGCGTGTCGGGGTATTTCTGCGTTTCGAGGCAGATGGCGGCATGCTTCTCATATTTGATGCCTTTCTTGCCCGTCACGCTGCCATCGAGGAAATTGCCGGTGTAGATCTGGATGCCGGGCTCGTTGGTGTAGACCTCCAGCATGATGCCCGTCAGGGGAGAGTAGACGCTGGCTGCCAGCTGCTTGTCGTTGCCCTTGCCGTCGTGGTAGCTTTCCAGGCACCAATTGTGGTCTATGCCGTTGCCATTCTTGATGGCGGGGATGGAGAAGTCGTTCACCACCTTGCCAATCTCCGTGGGTTGCAGGAAACTCATCGGCGTGTCCTTCACCCATTCCTTTTGTCCCGTTGTCATGAAGGTGGCATCGGTTGGTGTGTAGTAATAGGCGTTCAAGTAGAGCTGATGATTCTCAATGTTCTTCGTCGGATCGCCGTTCAGGTTGAAGTAAGAGTGGTTGGTCATGTTCAGCACCGTTGGCTTGTCAGTCTCGCCGAAGTAGCTGATGTCAAGGCTATTGTCGTGTTTCACCACATACGTCACCGTGACTTTCACCGTTCCGGGGAAGCCGTTGTCGCCATCGGGCGAGACAAGGGTGAGCATCAGCGTTGAGTCGTTCTCTTGTACGCCGTCGTACACTTGATACTGCCATCCGCTGGGACCGCCGTGCAGGCAATGGCCGAAGTTGTTGCGAGGCAGCTGATACTCCACGCCGTCGATTTTAATCTTGCCGTCCTTGATGCGGTTGGCATAGCGTCCGATGCTGGCACCAAAGTCGCTGGGCGAGTTCACCGTGTCGGCATATTGTCGGATGTTGTCGAACCCCAGCACCACGTCGGTGAGCTGAGCGTTCTTGTCGGGCACCATCAGCGACACCACGCGACCGCCGAAGTTGGTAATGCACACCTCCATGCCGTTATGGTTTTTCAGGGTGAAGAGTTTCACGGGCTTCTCGTTAATCACGGTGTCGAAGGCAGCAGGATTGAGGCCCGATGCCGTCAGTTGGGGTTCACTTGTGCCTGTGCAGGCCGTGCAGAGAATGGCTGCCATTCCTGCCGCGAAGATGTTTTTTCTGAAATTATGCATAATTGTTTTTATGATGATGTGTCAAATTGCTCTCTTAGCTCAGAATATTGATTTCGGGTGTAAAATTACAACAAATATTCCTAATCGGCAATAGATATACGAAAGTTTTAACGATTTTCAAGTATTCAGTCTGTGCCAAATATCGTTGCTTCAAGTGAAAATGAATGAAATTTGCTCACTTTTTGCGAAATTGTTTGGATAAGTCAAAGAATTGCACTACCTTTGCACGGTGCATAAAAAGGCACATCTCATGCGTATGTGTTAGTCAATACATTGTTTATATAATACCATAAAAGATTCAATCTATGAAGAAACTATTGTTAGGAGACGAGGCTATTGCCCAAGGAGCCATCGATGCCGGCTTGAGCGGTGTCTATGCCTATCCGGGTACGCCCTCGACGGAAATCACGGAGTACATCCAGAACTCAAAGCAAGCAGCTGAACGCGGCATTCACCGCAAGTGGAGCACCAACGAGAAGACGGCCATGGAAGCTGCCCTCGGTATGTCGTTCATGGGCAAGCGCGCCCTGGTGTGCATGAAGCACGTGGGCATGAACGTTTGCGCCGATCCCTTTGTCAATAGCGGCATGACAGGTGCCAACGGTGGTATCGTGGTGCTCGCCGCCGACGACCCCTCCATGCACTCGTCGCAAGACGAGCAAGACTCGCGCTTCTATGGCAAGTTTGCCATGATTCCCACGTTTGAACCCAGCTCGCAACAGGAGGCTTACGACATGATGGCCTACGCGTTCGACTATTCAGAGCGTGTTGGTCTGCCCGTGTTGATGCGTGTCACCACCCGCATGGCCCATAGCCGCGCCGTGGTGGAGATTACGGATACGCCGCGTCCGCAAAACGAGTTGAACTACAAGGCAGAGTCAAAGAATTGGGTGCTGTTGCCCGCCAATGCCCGCAAGCGCAACGATATCGTCACTGCTCAGCAAGCCGCTTTGGAGAAGGATGCCCTGGAGAGTGAGTATAACAAGTATACCGACGCTCAGGACCATACCTTGGGTATCATTGCCAGCGGAATCGCCTACAACTACCTCATGGAATGCTATCCCAATGGTTGCCCCTTCCCCGTGCTGAAGATTTCTCAGTATCCGTTGCCGAAGGAAATGGTGCGCCGCATGACCGATGAGTGCGACAAGGTGCTGGTCATCGAAGAAGGACAGCCCGTCATCGAAGAGCAGTTGCGTGGTATCATGCCGGGCAACGCCGTGATTCAGGGTCGTCTGACGGGTGAGCTGCCCCGCACGGGCGAGTTGAACCCCGACCTGGTGCGCAAGGCTTTGGGTATGCCTGTCAACGAGAACTATGCTCCTTGCGAGGACATCGTTCCGCGTCCGCCAGCACTCTGCCAGGGGTGTGGCCATCGCGACGTGTACACCGCTCTGAACGAGGTGCTCCGCGAGTATGAGAATCCACGCGTATTCGGCGACATCGGTTGCTACACGCTGGGCTTCCTTCCCCCGTTCCACGCCATCCATTCGTGTGTCGACATGGGCGCCAGCATCACGATGGCCAAGGGTGCTGCCGATGCTGGTCAATGGCCTTCGGTAGCTATCATCGGCGACTCCACCTTCACCCATAGCGGTATGACGGGTCTGCTCGATGCCATCAACGAAAATTCCGACATCGTGGTCATCATCAGCGACAACCTTACCACAGGTATGACCGGCGGTCAGGACTCTGCCGGTACGAACAAGTTCGAGGCCATCTGCCGCGGCTTGGGACTCGACAATGAGCACCTGAAAGTGGTGGTTCCCCTGCCGAAGAACATGCCGGAGATCACCAAGGTCATCCGCGACGAGATCAACTACCACGGCGTATCAGTCATCATTCCGCGTCGTGAGTGCATGCAGACACTTCAAAGACATCTTAAACAAAAGAAAGCACAGGAGGCAAAAAAATGAAAACAGATATTATCCTTTGCGGTGTAGGAGGACAAGGCATCCTCTCTATCGCTACGATCATTGGTGAGGCAGCTCTCAACGAGAACCTCTATATCAAGCAGGCTGAGGTTCATGGCATGTCTCAGCGTGGCGGTGATGTGCAATCGAATCTGCGCATCTCGTCAGATCCCATCCATAGCGACCTCATTGGCAAAGGCCAGGCCGACGTGATTATCTCAATGGAGCCGATGGAAGCCCTGCGCTACCTGCCCTTCCTGAATGAGAACGGATGGATTATCACCTCGTCGACGCCGTTTGTCAACATCCCCAACTATCCCGATATGGAGGTGATCAAGGCCGACCTGGCTAAGGTGAAGAACGTCATCGTCATCGACATCGAGCAGTTGGCCAAGGACAACGGCGTGCCCCGTTCGGCCAACGTCATCCTCCTGGGTGCTGCCCAGAAGGCTCTCGGCATTGAGTACGACAAGCTCGAGGCTGCCATCCGCCGCGTCTTCGGACGTAAGGGCGAGGCCATCGTTGATGCCAATATCAAGGCATTGGCCATCGGTCGCGAGGCTCAGAAATAATCATTAAAAGCGTTATCATGAATACACCAATCAAGAGAGAAATCGTCGACGGACTCATTCAGGAGTTCGGCATTCAGGACTTTGCCAAGGCTACCATCCGCGAGGTGAAGCGTGTGGCTCAGTTTGCTGAAGAGAAGAGCGGCGTGGAATTCATCAAGATGGAGATGGGCATTCCCGGCCTGCCTGCCGCTAAGGTGGGTGTCGACGCCCAGATTCAGGCACTTAAGGATGGTGTCGCCAGCATGTATCCCGACATTCAGGGCTTGCCCGAGCTCAAGCAGCAGGCTTCGCGCTTTGTCAAGGCCTTCATCGGCATCGACATCAATCCCGAGGGCTGCGTGCCCACGGTAGGCTCCATGCAGGGTGCCTTTGCCGCCTTCCTCACCTGTTCGCAGACCGACAAGAAGAAGGACACCGTGCTCTTCATCGACCCAGGTTTCCCCGTTCAGAAGAATCAGTTGCAGGTGATGGGCGTGAAGTACAAGACCTTCGACGTCTATGCCTATCGTGGTGAGAAACTCCGTGAGAAACTCGAGAGCTACCTGAAGGATGGGAACATCTGCGCCATCGTTTATTCGAATCCCAACAACCCGTCGTGGATTTGCCTCAACGAGGACGAACTGAAGACCATCGGTGAGTTGGCCACGAAGTACGACACCATCGTGCTGGAAGACCTTGCCTATTTCGCTATGGACTTCCGCAAGGACCTGAGCCGCCCGTTTGAGCCGCCTTATCAGCCTACGGTTGGTCGCTATACCGATAACTACGTGCTGATGATCAGCGGTTCGAAGGCATTCAGCTATGCCGGCGAGCGCATCGCCGTCGTTTGCATCAGCAACAAGGTGTTCAGCCGCCACTATGCCGACCTGGCCGCCCGTTACGACGGACTGACTTTCGGTGCCGTGTTCTCTCAGCGTATGCTTTATACGCTTTCATCGGGAACGAGCCATAGCGCGCAATATGCCCTGGCCGCCATCATGAAGGCCGCTTGCGATGGTAAGTTCAATTTCCGCGACGATATCATCGTCTACGGACAACGTGCCCACAAGCTGAAGGAAATCTTCAAGAAGCACGGTTTCCATATCGTGTACGACAAGGACTTGGACGAACCCATTGCCGACGGATTCTACTTCACCATTGGCTATCCGGGCATGACGAGTGGTGAGCTGGCCCATGAACTGATGTACTATGGCGTATCGGCCATCTGCCTGGTTACTACAGGTAGCGAGCAGGAGGGACTTCGCGTCTGCACATCGTTCATCAAGGACCACCAGTACACGCAACTCGACGAGCGCATGGCCATTTTCGAGGCCAACAACCCGCGATAAGTAAGTCTGTTAGCGTTCAATAGAAAGAGCATGCTGCCCATCGGTAGCATGCTCTTTTATTTGGTAAGGAATTCATCCTATTCAACTCAAGATGTCTTGCGCGAAGCCTTGATTTGTTTGATTTGTTGTTCGATGCTCTCAATGGTTTGCAGGGCATGTCGACGCATACGTACCAGTTGGAAACGATAGACGGCGCAGGTGGCAAAGAAATAGGCCACCATCTGAATCCAGAGGCAGATGTATTCCTCGCGAACGTCGGCAAGCGTAGCGCCCATGCTATTCATTCTGACAAATGCGCGGACGCCGAAAGTGCTGGGGAAGAGCCATGAGATGCCTTGCCAATAGCCGGGGATGGCGCTTTGCGGCCATGAAACGCCACTCAGGAAAAGCATGGGCACAGATGCGAAGACCACCAGCAGCATGATATTCTCACGATAACGCACGATACAACTCACGAACATGCCAAAGAATATGCACGCCAGCAGGTAGGGCAACATCAGATGGAGCAAGTCGCGTGGCGGAAAGAGTGAGGTGAAACTGAATATCTTCGGCACGACGAGAATGAGCCAGGCGCTCATGACGACATACACCATGAAATAGCACATCGACTTGCCGAACACGATGGGGCCGAGTCGGCGATAGTGGCGGTTGGCGGGAATCAGGTCCTTGTAGCGATTGTTCTCGCGGGCCGTTCCTGCCGAAAGACCAATGCCCAAGACCAGGGTCTGCTGAATGATGAGCATCAGTACGGCGGGGATGATGAACGAGCCGTAGCCACCCGTAGGGTTGAAGAGCTGAACTTCTTCGAAGGCTAAGGGTTGTGATTGGATCACTTCTTCGCGATGGGTGGGATGACCGCTCAACTTCACCTGAATGTTGCTGTTCATCGCTTGCGAAATGGTCGTGGCCGTCTGGAAGATGGCTTTATAGGTGAGCATCAGGCTCATGTCGCAATAGACGGCTACGTGAGCTTGCTCCATGCGGTTGAGGCGCGTGTCGAAGTCTGCGGGAAAGACGATGAACCCATGCACCACCTGCTTCTGCACCAAGTCGCGTGCCTCCAGGATGTCGTTGCATTGGTAAGCCACTTTGACATCGGGCGACGCATCATACATTCGCGAGAATTGTCGGCTGGAGGCCGAATGGCTCATATCTACAACGGCTACGGGCACCTGCTGAACCACCTCGTTGTTGTAGGCCCAAGAATAGAGTAGGGGATAGAGAAGGGGTACGATGATGAAGAAGATGGCCACACCCTCGTCTTGCACCAGACCTTTCATCTCTTGCATCCAGATATAGCAGATGTCTTTGATTCTATTCATATTCTCGTATATACTCTCTCATCATCCATCACCTGTCGCCCGTCATCATGGAATATAGACATATTCGGTGAGCGCCTTGCGTAGCTTGCCCAGCACGAAGAAGGGCAAAGCGATGAGAATGCCGAGCGCCATGATGTTGAACCAGGCGATATGGAGCGGATAACCATTGAAAATGCACTTCTGATAGATCATGTAATAATGGCGTAGCGGGAAGAGTTGCGCGATGGCCTCGATGGCACCGTCCATCGCAAACACGGGGAAAGTGAAACCACCCGTGGTGAAGCTCAGCACCCCCCATAGCGAGCAGAGGCTCATCGACATGCGCAATGAGGGCATCAGCCCGAAGACGAAGATGCCGAAGCTCTGCGATGCCAATACGCTCAGGAATCCCAAGGCAATCAAGCGGCCCGCTCCTCCAGAATGTGGGAAGCCCAGATGGCCGAACACATACCACATGTAGATGTACATGATGGTGAGGAAAATGAAGAATTGTGGCAGGAACTTGCCCACCATTGCCACGAGAATGTCGCCTTTGGAGATACGCATCAGCTCTTTGTTGGTCTTGAATTTCAACTCTGTGCCGATAGAGTAGGGCGTGATGAGGAAGATGAACAGCAGGAGGATGCCCGGGATGAGCATCGTGCTGAGGTACATGTTGTAGTTGATCCAAGGATTGTTGAGCGGATGGAGGTCGACGACGATGGGTTGCATGAAAGCCTGGATCTGCGTGTCGGAGAATCCCTTGGCGCGCATGGTGGCCTGTCCTACGGCAGCCGACCCAAGGACGCTCATGGTCTTCAGGTCGCGAAAGAGCAAGGCACCCGCCGTCAGAGAGGTACCGCTATAGTAGAACGAGATTTTGGGTTGTCGGCTGGCGAGCAATTCGTCGGTGGTTCCCTTGGGGAAATACATGAAGGCGTAAATCTTGTTGCGCTGGATGGCACGGCGGGCTTCCTCTACATTATTATAATAGCCTACGACGTGGGAAGTCTGGAAACCATCCAACTTGCGCACCAGCGCTCTTGTCGTGGAGGTGTTGTCGAGGTCCACGACGCCGATGGGCATTTCCTGAGGTTGTCCTTCGTGCATGATATCTGTGAAGAAAAACACCACAAGCAAAGGGAACACCACCATGCAAGAGGCATAGATGGGGTTCATGACCAAGATGCCGCACTCGCGCCGCGCAACGTTCAGCACCCGCTTTATCGTGTCGAAGATATCAACCTTCATGCTTGATTCCTATCTCTTTCACTCATCATCCTTCGTCTCTCATCTCTTCAGGATGAGCGACATGCCTGGACGAAGGCTTTCCAGCTTCTGGGTGGGACGGGCCTTCACCTCGAAGGTCTTCAGGTCGTATTGCCCCGTGGCCTTGGTGGCTTTCCACACGGCAAACGAACCCTGGTCCTTGATGTAGTAGACCTTCAGCTGGATGTCTTTGTTGAAAGCTGGGCAGAAAGCGGTCAGTTCGTCGCCTATCTTCAAGCCGTTGAGCTGGTCTTCGCGCACGTTGAAGGTGCCCCACATGTCGTCCATCATGGCGATGGTCATGATGGGTGAGCCTGTTCCTACGAGTTCACCCACTTTCGGGTAGATGTTGCTCACCTCACCTTCCATCGTGGCCACTTGGACGGTCTCGCGGATATACGAATCCACTTCGCTGACCGCACCACGTGCCTGGTTCACTTTGGCGGCGGCGGCGGCTTTCTCCTCAGCCCGTGCGCCTTCCACGGCGAGGTCATATTGGCTCTTGGCGGCTTTCTCCTGAGCCTCGAGAGCTTTGTATTGGGCAAAGGCCTCATCGCGCTTCTGGGCGGTCATCACGCCTTCGTCGTAGAGACGTTGCACGCGGTCGTAGCTCTTCTTGGCCACTTCCACGCCGGCTTTGGCCTGTTGCCACAACTGGTAGGCACCCTGCACCTGTTGGCGGCGGGCTCCGCGCTGGGCCATCTCGCTCATGGCCGATGCTGCCTGCTCCACGCTTTGTGCTTGGGTTCGCTTGGCTCTCACCTCAGGCGCGTCGATGATGGCGAGTGTGTCGCCAACACGAACGAAGTCGCCTTCCTTCACTCTGATTTCCAGAATACGTCCTGGTACCTTGCTCGATACACGGTATTCAGAAACTTCCAATTCGCCTTGAATGTCGTCGGCCGGACGGTCGAGCGTGAAATAACCGATGAGCGCTACGATGGCGACGACTGCCATGAATCCGAAGACCGCGAGCAGAATGTTGTTATGTTGTTGTTTTGCTGACATCTTGTTTTTGATTGACAATTTTTATGGATTTACAATTCTATTTCTCTCATACCGTTTGTTTAAAGCTTTATGCCGAGCGACTTGTTGAGTGCTGAACGCGAGAGGTGTCGGTCGATTTCGGCATCGATGCGTTGTGTCTGCGCCTGGAGCCAAGCCGTCTGCGCCTCCATCACCTCTGTTGCGGTGAGCACGCCTTCGTTGAAGCCCAGGTTGGCGCAACGCAGGTTTTCATCGGCTTTCTCCACGTTCTTCAGGGCGATGGCGTATTTCTTGTCGGCCTCTTTCACCTTGAAGCGGTTTTGGTTTACTTGTAGTTCCATCAACTCGCGGGCTTCCTCCAGCTCGAGCGAGGCGATGTGGGTCAGCGCCTTCGAGGCGCGCACCTTGTAGGCCGTTTCCTGCCAGTTCCACACGGGCACGCGGAGGAGGACGCCCACGTTCCATACGCCGCCGAACTTGTTGGCATAGCCGTTGTAGACATTAGGGTTGGTGAGCATGTAGCCGCCTGTCAGGGCCAGTTGCGGCAGGGCGGCGGCACGGGCCATCTTCGTGGCTTGTGTGCTGATCTCAATGGCATTCTGGAGCATCTTCAGCTCTTCGCGGGCCGACAGGTCGATTTCGCCATCGGGCACGGGAGCCACGCTGGCCGTCAGGTTGGCCAACTCATGGTTTTCTTCCACCTTGATGTCGCTCTCGATGGGCAATCCGCATTGCTGGCAGAGCAGCATCTTGGCCAGGGCCAGTCCGTCGGCGGCTTGTGTCTGTTGCATCTCAGCTTCGTTCACCTTGACGGCCACTTTCAGCCCGTCGGCACGTGTGGCGACGCCCTCATTAATCATCTTCTGGACGTCGGCGTCGAGCTTGTGAAGAAGATTCACGAAGTTGTCGGCCAGGCGGTTCTTCTGTTCGAGCGACACCACGAGCCAGTAGGTCTCGTCTACGCTATAGAGCGTGTTCTGTTCAGCATTTGCCGTAGCATGAGCCGTCAGTTCCTCATTGATTTCTGCCATGCGGTTGCCCGCCGTGATGGCTCCACCCATGTAGATGGGTTGGCGAAGCATGACGGCGGCTCCGAACATGTTGCGGTTGTTGGTACGGAAAGCGTGTCGGATGTCGTTTCCGGCGGCATTGAGCGATTGTGCCACGGTGGGCATCTGTGCCTGAGCCACCTGTCCGAAAGCCTGTGCTTGTTGGGGGGTGATGAGTCCCTGTTGCGCCATGTTGGTCAGCATGCCGGGCAGGGAGTTGCCGAGGTTGGTGGTGACGATGGTTCCGAGGTTCGACAACGCCTGTTTCTGGTCGTCGTTGAGCAACGAAACCTCCTTGCTCATGAGCTCGTAGCCGCCGATTGCGTCCACCTTAGGCAGGAAGTTGGTACGTGCTGCCTTTCTTGTGTTTGCTGCCACATCTTGTTTCACCCGGGCTGCTTGCAATTGCTTGTTGTTCCTGAGTGCAAGTGCGCGGCAACTGTCGAGCGTCAGCACTCGCTGGGCAAGCGTGGGCACCAGGCTCGTACTCATCATGAGCAATATGGCAAGGGTTTTTCTCATGTGATGTTGGAATTGAAGTTCTGAGTGCTTGTTGGTTTATTATTTGAACGTGAAGCTACGCGAGCCTATCATGTTGCCTTCGGCAAAGATGCTGACGCGGTAGGTTCCTTCGCTGAGAAACTCGTTGATGTTCCAGTAGGTGGTGACGGGCGTTTCCTCGCCGTTATACTCCACCGCTTTCTTCATGGAGTAGGGGATGGTGCGGTTTTCGTAGGGGAACGACCCTCCGCTGAGCACCTTTCCCGTCGGGGTCTTTATCTGTACGTAGAACGTGCGTACGCCGTTCTTGGCCGTCACGTTGCGGGCGATGTTGAAGCTCACCTGGATGGTCTTGGCCTTGTCGGTGTTCTCGATGGCCTTGTTCTTCTTGTTCATCAGCTTCATCGAGATGCCCGTGGCGTCGAGCTGGGCGGCGATGGCCACCTTTTCGGAGAGCGTCGACTTCTCGGCGCTGAGGCCCTGGATCTGTCGCGTGGCTTCCTCGTATTGTCCTTTCACGCGGGTGTTCTCGGCCGTCAGGTTCTGGTTCAGGCGGTTCAGCGAGTCAATCTCGAGCACGTAGCTGCGTATGATGGCGCGGCAGGTGGCGAGCTCCTTCTTCAGGCGGGTAATCTCGCGTGCATCGTTGGCTTTCACCTCGCGCAGTTCTTTCAGTAGTTCCTGCGTGCGCATTTGCTCCTTGGTGAGCTGGGCCACGATGGAGTCGTTGTTGATCTGCGTCTTCATCTCGCTATACTGGCGTGCGAACTCCTCGTATTCGTTCTGCATCTCCTTCTTGTCGAGCTCGGCCAGCTCCTGCATGTCTTGGTTCACTTTCTTCTGTTCGTCAAGGCTTTTGTAAAGGTAGGCCAGACCGCCCAAGAGGAGCAGTAGGATGACGACCAGCGGTATGATAATTTTCTTCATCTTAATAATGGTTTATTTTGGGTGCAAAAGTAATGCTTTTCGTTTAAATGACAAAGAAAAAGATAGGTTTTGAGTATCGAAACACTTTAATTTTGGTATTTTTGAGGAAAATTATAAGTATATAAACAATGTTCGTGCGTGTGAACATTCTTATTATAGATAGAAAGAAATCAGAGGAAAAAAGGCACTTAATGTCAGGACGATGCAAAAACAATTTAATCGACGAATACCTATTCTGGAGAATGTTGTTTTAACATTTCTGTAGCTTGTCGGCCTTCTTTTCGGCCAAATGACCATGAAAAAGGCCAAGTTCCTTAACAATATAGGATAATGTTGATAATCAGTATATTACGGACGGTGAATAAAGGGCTTCTCGACAATTGGACTCTACCTACCTTGTCATTAGCGTCTGATTACCTTGTGATTAGCGTCTAATCACCTTGTCGTTAGCGTCAGATGAGCGTGTCGTTGATATGGAATGAGGCGCTCGGAAGATATCAATCACGAGCTCAGCAATGTCTTTTCACACCCTCATCCGCTATTCATGACCAGGAAAACCGCCATTTCTGCCTCCCTTATCACTTGTTTGTGTTCCTTTCATCAGCCCTTTTAGGTGTGTATTTTAACATTCAAGTATCGACGAATGCCTGTTTTCTTATACTTGGTTTTAGGTTAAAGCCCCACTCCAGAAGGGGTGGGAGTGGGGACTCTGACTCCCTTCATTCGCTCCGATAGGAACCACAAATTGCTCAACCTACTACGTAGATTGAAAAAAACTACGTAGAAAATTTGCAGTTTCGATTATTTTAATTAAATTTGCACAAAATTTCCGCTAATGAAGAAAGACGGATTCTGGTACAAGGTTTTTGACCTCTATTACGACGGGTTCTGCCACATGACGCTGGGCAAGACGCTATGGGCGATTATCGTGGTGAAACTCATCATCATCTTTGTCGTGCTGAAGGTGTTCTTCTTCCCCAACTTCCTGAAGCAGCACGCTGAAGAGGGACATGAAGCCGACTACGTTTCAGAGCAACTGACGGGAGATTTAACCACGAATTGAACGAATTAAACGAATTGAGCTTATGAAAGCGAAAACAACAGGAAAGTATGGCCACAAGGCATCTGTGATACGACTGGCCGCAGTATGTGCGCTGATGTTATTCGGCGTGGTGAATGCCCAAGCTGACGATGGCGACCAATGGGAAGATCACGGTACCAATGGCGTTGGCTATTACGATAGGATCAAATGTCTTTTCGAGGTAGTGGACGAGTCCAAGGCTCAGGTGAAGATTATTGCCCGTGAAGGCAAAAACACTTTCTCAGAGGTTCCCTACGGGATTACCACTCTCGATATTTATACTGATGTGATACACAATAAAAAGCGTTACACCGTGGTGGAGATTGGCGATAGTGCATTCATGGATATGCCCAACCTTCAGAAGATCGGCCACATGGGCGACTCCATTCATACTATCGGCATTGCGGCATTTATGAATTGCCCTAAACTGGTGTCTGTTCATCTGCCCGAGGAACTATTGTATATTAACGGCAGTGCTTTCATGGATTGTAAGGCACTTAAATGCACCATCAAGGAGTATGGCGACTATGACAGCGAATTGAGGCTTCCCGAAAAGCTGAGAGGCATTTTTGACAATGCTTTCAGGAATTGCTCGTCCCTTGAAAGCGTGATATTCCCCGATGGCTTGTCAAGAATTACTAATGCTGTGTTCTTCAACTGTGCTTCTTTGGGCGATATCAGTCTGCCAAATGGTCTAAATATATTGAACCCCAATAGCTTTTCGGCTTGCCCTCAGATGAAGAATATCAATGTGAGGCATGTGAGCGACGAAATCAACCTGTATTCCGAAGGCGGCGTACTCTTCCGGCAAATGGCCGACGGAAGCCATCAATTGGTGAAATTCCCTTGCGGAAGGACAGACAGCTATGTGATTCCCGACTTCGTGAGCAGCTTGGGTTACAATGCTTTTGAGTATTCAAACCTTTCTTCCCTCACCATTCCTATTACGGTAAAACAACTCTACAAAAATTCTTTCTTTTGTATGTACAACCTCACCAGCGTATATGTGGAGTGGGTTGACAAAGACGACCTGCCCTATATCATGTATGCGGATGGTAGTCCATTTCAATGCTATGCGGAGTCTCCCGAACGCACCCTCTACGTTCCTAACGATGCAGGGGCTTTCGACACCTACATGACCAGTGATTGGAACACATGGTTCTACGACATCAAGAAATACGACGTGGGCTATGTCGATGGCCTTACCGTTGGCGGATGCCGCGTGAAGCGTACACAGGTGAAGAACATCGACGACAGCAACAACAGCGGATTCGTACAGGGCCGGGCTTCCTACGACCTGACCACCCATACCCTCACCTTGGACAACGCCATCATCCAGACTTCGCAGAACGATTGTTACGGCGTGGGCAACGAAGGCATCGGCGATTTGATTATCCAGCTGAACGGCACCTGCGACATCACCACCAACGCCGTGGGCATCTATCTCAGCCGGAGCACCATCATCAATGGGCCAGGCACGCTCTACGTCAGCTCCAACTATGAGGAAGCCATCTACGTGGACTACTGGAACCTGTACATCAACAATGCCACCCTCGGCCTCTATGGCAGTTGCGGAGCCATCGCAGGCGACGGACAGGCATACGTCTATGTATGGAATTCAGACATCAGCATGTCGCCCACCGACTCAGAGGGTATGACCACGGTGAGCGGCATCGCCAAGTTTGAACTGGACAACGGCTTTTTCTGCGAGCCCCGCTTCGCGCAGTTCGATGCTGACAAGCAAACCGTGGTGGACTGGAATGGCATTCCCACGAAAGGAAAGGTCACGGTGCAGCCCGGCGAGTTCTATGGCTTCTATGTGGGAGACGTGCCCGTCACCAGCCGGAGTACCAACAATATCTCACCAGCCGGGTTGAAGAACGGATACATTAGCTACTCTCCTTCCGAAAACACCCTGTCGCTGACCAATGTAGAATACACAGGTGAGGACACTTTCCTCGCGAGCAACAACGACTTCCTCCATGTCATGATTCGTAGTAACAACACCATCCATACCACCGATGACTGTTTCTGGCTCCTCGACGACATGTATATAAAAGGTAGCGGAACCCTGACGACCAATGCCGACATGGGCGTGGCCGTTAGGATAGAGCGTCCCGACACGTGGCTCTATCTCTGGGATACCGATGCAACCCTCAAAGGCGCGGGTGGTGCCATCTATGGCAGGGCCGACTGCGAGAAGCAGGCCTTGTATGTGAAGAACTCGCATGTGAAGCTATCGGGCAGTGGGCGTTATAAAGTAACCAGCGAGCTGAACCATCTCTATCTGGATGATGCCCAGTTCCTGCACGACTACTTCTACTTCGACGAAGACCAAGGCTACATCTGCGACGAGCGCTACTATGGCGACCCCGTCTATACCGATGAGATAGAAATCATTGCCACTGGCGCTCCCACCGCCCTTGAAACCGTAGTGTACGACGGGGCTCAGCCGCGGCGCACTGAATCCGTTTACAACCTACAAGGCCAGCGCGTGGGCGACGGCTATCGTGGCATTGTGATTCAGAACGGAAAGAAAACAATCAATAAATAATCAAGCCTATGAAGAAACTGATATTCAAGCGCCTTGCGGCATTGCCTATGCGGCAGGCCGCAGTATGTGCGCTGATGCTTTGTGCGGCATCGGCTACTGCCAGCGACGGCGACCATTGGGAGGCTGTAGCTGCCCACCCCAACATGTATAGCAACTACGACAGCCCTATCAACTGTTATTTCGAAGTGGTGAGCGAGGCTGATGCCACGGTGATGTACATTCCGCGCAACCGCAGTTCCGAAAGTAACACGTTCGGATCATGTGGCGACGTGAGCGGAGGCGTTTGGCTCGAAGACGAAGTCACCCACAACAGCAAGACCTACCGCGTGGTTCGTGTCGATACTTACGCCTTCAGAGGATTGCACAACTTACAGGAGATTTCCCTTTTGGGAAAATACATTGAGGAGATAGGCAACATGGCCTTCTACGATTGTCCACTGCTGACGTCGGTGAATCTGCCGGAAGGACTGAAGAGCATCGGCAGTGGTGCTTTCCAGCTCTGCAGCAGTCTCCGTTGCACCACCGACAATGGTCACGACGACGATGCGTTGGTGCTGCCCTCCACGCTGGAGCGCCTCGACACTTATGCCTTCGGAAACTGTAGGGGGCTGAAGAACGTCGTGTTTCCCGATGGTTTGAAGAGCATCGCCAGTGCAGCCTTCTTCTCGTGCAGGAATCTGAACAACGTGGAATTGCCATCCTGTATGGAGGAAGCGGAGAATCCCTTCTCTTATTGCACAAGCATGACGGCCATTAGCGTACGCAAAGTAGAGGGGCAGCCTGAAAACTTTTTCAGTTTCGACGATGCGCTCTTTGCCTACAACGCAGACGGGAGCCGTCGGCTGGTGTCTTACCCCTGTGGATTGAATCAGAACTACACTATTCCTGACTTTACGGAGGAAGTGGGCCGGTCGGCTTTCTACGGCTCCAGGCTGCAGCGGCTGACTATCCCGCTGACGGTCAAGAAGGTAGGCGTCTATGCTTTTGGCATGATGGAAAAACTAACGGACGTTTACTTGGAATGGACCAGCGAGTTGCCTGTGTGCGGTAATGAGCCATTCTTTAGGGGCGAAAGCAGCTACAAACCAGTCTTCTATGTGCCTAAAGAAGGTGCCAACGTCAATGGGCAGGATATCGCCCAGATGTATATGGCCTCTGATTGGTATAACTGGTGTAGTGACATGAAGACCTACGATGTGGGCAATATCGACGGTCTCATCATTGCCGGGTGGACCGTGAAGCGCACCTATGCGGAGAACATCACTTTCCCCGAAATCTTAAGGGGGAAAATCAGCTACGACCTCGTTTCGAATACGCTTACGCTCGACGACGTACTCATTGAAACCACCATGAACGACGAGTATGCCGTGGGCAACAAAGGAATCTTCGGCATGACCATCAAACTCATTGGCAGCAATAAATTCGACACCAATTCGCGATGTATCTATGCCACTACTTCGACTGTCATCGAAGGGCCGGGAAGCCTGAATGCCATTTCCAACTACGAAGAGGCCATCTACATGGATTACTGGGATCTCTATGTCAACGATTGTACCCTTGACCTCGTCAGCCGAGGCGGTGCCATTGCGGGCGATGGCTATGCCTATGTATATGTCACCAATTCGAATATCACTATGCGTCCCACCGGCTCTTCGGGGGTGGCCACGATGAATGGTATCGCGAAGTTCCAGACAGACAACTGTTTCATCAGCGAACCTATCTTCGGACAATACGACCCAGGTGAGAAGACGGTCGTCGATTACCAGGGCAATCCCAGCTACGGCTATGTCATCGTGAAGCCGGGTAAGTTCTACGACTTCTAC
Organism: uncultured Prevotellaceae bacterium; assembly: GCA_902801375.1. Lineage (GTDB taxonomy): Bacteria > Bacteroidota > Bacteroidia > Bacteroidales > Bacteroidaceae > Prevotella. Next base: position 126,996 of record CADCIB010000004.1, read on the forward strand.
GTGGAAGACATACCGGTGACCAACCTCAATTGCAACAACATCGTGCCCGACGGACTGAATAGCGGGTCGATTTCCTACGATCCTGACAACAACGTCTTGACGCTCGACAATGTGCAATTCTTCTCCAACAACAGCTTCCTGCTGAACAACAACGACTACCTCTACTTGGAGTTGGTGGGCAACAACTACATCAATACCACCGAGGATTGTTTCTGGTTGCTCGACGATATGTATTTCCAAGGCTCAGGAAAGCTTGAGACAGATGCCGATATGGGCGTGGCTGTCAAGATACTACGCCCGTGGGTGTGGGCATATTTTTGGGAAACCAATGCTTACTTGAAAGGCGTGGGCGGAGCCATCTACGGCGAGAATGATTGTGAACAACAGGGCGTGCAGATCGTCAATTCGCACGTGAAGCTCGCAAGCAACGGTAACTATAAAGTGACCGATTGCTTGAACACCTTCGATTTGGAGAATTGCGCCTTCGTTCATGACTACTTCTACTTCGACGAAGACCAGGGGTGCATCTGCGACGAGCGATTCTATGGCGACCCCGTCTATCAGGATGTCATTGAAATCAAGACCACCTTCCCCACATCCATCACCCAGCCCGATGTTCAGTCTGATGCCACATCACAACATCAAGATCAATCCCTCTACGACCTCCAAGGACGCCGCCTGAACGGTAAGCCGCAGAAGGGCGTGTTCATCCAGAACGGAAAAAAGGTCGTGATTAAGTGAGCACAAAGCGTTTGCAAATCCTTAAAACCAATTTTATATGGAGAATCTATTGTTAAACATCGACGCCGGTACGATAGACTGGTCGAGGGCGCAATTCGCCTTAACGGCTATCTACCATTGGCTGTTCGTGCCCCTGACGCTTGGCTTGGCCGTCATCATGGGCATCATGGAGACGTGCTACTATCGCACGAAGAAGCGTTTCTGGAAAGACACCGCCAAGTTCTGGCAGAAACTCTTCGGTATCAACTTCGCTATGGGTGTGGCTACGGGCATCATCCTGGAGTTTGAGTTCGGCACCAACTGGTCGAACTACTCTTGGTTCGTGGGCGACATCTTTGGTGCTCCTCTCGCCATCGAAGGCATCGTGGCCTTCTTCATGGAGTCCACCTTCGTGGCCGTCATGTATTTCGGCTGGAACAAAGTGTCGAAAGGCTTCCACCTGGCCAGCACGTGGCTGACCGGCTTGGGCGCCACCATCTCGGCTTGGTGGATTCTCGTGGCCAATGCCTGGATGCAATGCCCCGTTGGGTGTGAGTTCAACGCCGAGACCGTGCGCAACGAGATGGTCTCGTTCTTCGACGTAGCCCTCTCGCCCTTCGCCGTGATGAAGTTCTGTCACACGGTCATCTCGGCCTGGATCATCGGTGCCATCTTCGTGGTGGCCGTCTCTTGCTGGTATCTCATGAAGAACCGCCAGAAGGAAATGTCGCTCCAGAGCATCAAGATCGCCTCGATCGTAGGTCTCGTGGCCTCGTTGTTGGCAGCCGTCACGGGCGATGAGAGCGCCTATCAGGTGGCCCAGAAGCAGCCCATGAAGCTCGCCGCTATGGAAGCCCTCTATCAGGGTGGGCAGGATGCGAGCCTGACGGCGGTGGCTTGGGTGAATCCGTTTGAGCAACCCGACTACCTGAACGAGCAGGAGGCTCCCTTGCGCATCGGCATTCCCAATATGCTGTCGTTCCTTGCTACACGCGACTTCCATGGCTACGTGCCAGGCATCAAGGAGCTATGGAACGGTTACCTTCGTCCCGACGGCACTCGAGAGCCTTCGTTCGACGAGAAGATTGCAAGCGGCAAGAAGGCCATCATGGCGCTTGCTGCCTACCGCAAGGCACGTGCCGAAGGCAACGAGCAGGAGGCTCGCCTCAATGCGCAAATCATCGACGACAACTTCCAGTATTTCGGCTATGGCTACATCAAGGACAAGGCAGAACTCGTGCCCTACGTGCCCATCAACTTTTGGGCCTTCCGCGTTATGGTAGGATTGGGTTGCCTGTTCATCTTGTTCTTTGCCGTTGTGCTGTTCATGTCCTACAAGAAAGACATCTCCGCCCTGCCGAAGTGGCACTATAAGTTGGCCATTGCCCTTGTGCCCCTGGCCTACATTGCCAGCGAGAGCGGATGGCTGGTGGCAGAATTCGGCCGTCAGCCGTGGACCATCCAGGACATGTTGCCCGTGAGCGCCTCTGTCAGCGATGTGCCTTCCGGAAGCGTCGCCCTGACGTTCTTCATCTTCCTCGCCTTGTTCACTACGATGCTCGCCGTTGAACTGAACATCATGTTTAAACAAATTAAGAAAGGACCGAAGTCATGATAACCTATTCGTTTTTGCAACATTATTGGTGGTTCCTCGTGAGCTTGCTGGGAGCCCTGTTGGTGTTCCTGATGTTCGTGCAAGGAGCCAACTCGTTGATATTCAGTCTCGGACGCACGCCCGAGGAGCAACGCATGGTGCTCAACTCCACCGGCCGCAAGTGGGAACTGACGTTCACCACGCTGGTCACCTTCGGCGGCGCGTTCTTCGCGTCCTTCCCCCTGTTCTATAGCACCAGTTTCGGTGGAGCCTATTGGCTTTGGATGATCATCCTCTTCTCCTTCGTGCTTCAAGCCGTGAGCTATGAGTTCCAGAACAAGCTTGGCAACTTCCTCGGCGCACGGACCATGAAGTGGTTCCTGGTGCTGAACGGCATCCTCGGACCGCTGCTCATTGGCGGTGCCGTAGCCACCTTCTTCAACGGCTCAAACTTCCTCATCGAGAAAGGCAATCTCATGGTCATGGACGGTGCAGGTCCCATCATCAGTCGCTGGGCCAACGCCTCGAACGGGCTTGACGCATTGCTCGACCCGTGGAACCTGGTGCTGGGCTTTGCCGTGTTCTATCTGACGCGCATCCTCGGCATCCTCTATGTGATGAACAATGTCAACGACGAGAACATCCGCTCCCGCGGATCCGTGCGCTTGTTGGGGTGCACGGTGGTGTTCCTCATCTTGTTCCTGGCCTTCCTTGTCCGCACGCTCTTGAAAGACGGCTATGCCGTGAGCCCCGATTCCGGACTCATCATGATGGAGCCGATGAAGTATCTGCACAACCTGCTCGCCATGTGGCCTCTGCTCATCATCTTGCTTGTGGGCGTGGTGATGGTGCTCTACGGTATCATCAAGACCCTCGTGAGCAAGACCTACATCCGCGGCATCTGGCCCGTGGGCATCGGTGTGGTGCTCGTGGTGCTGGTGCTCCTGCTCATCGCCGGATGGAACAACACGGCCTACTATCCCTCGAATGCCGACCTGCAGTCGTCGCTCACCATCCAGAACTCCTGCTCTTCGGAGTTCACGTTGCGTACGATGGCCGTCGTCTCCTTGCTCATTCCCTTTGTCCTTGCCTACATCGCCTATTGCTGGTATTCGCTCGACAAGAAGAAGATCGACAAGCAAGAGATGCAACAAGGCGAGTTGTACTGATCCGCTCTGCCGAATTTGAAATTCGCTCGAACGTGACAAAACAATCCCCTGCCTCAGAAAGTGAGTGCAGGGGATTTTCATGATTTTAATAATGTGCGGTTTCCAAACAGTTTTATTCCTCGGGGGTGAAAACGATGAGCGTGAACGTCACCCTTGACGACCCTTCGTTGGGCAAGGTGTCAGTAGTTGTTTTTACGTAAGTATTGGTGTCTGTCCATGTCGACCCGTCATCCTTGGCTGTGTATTCCCACGATTCCGTTCTCGTGTATACTTCCGATCGGTTCAGCGTGACGTTCTCTAATGTGATGGTACCATCTAATTTACACGAGCCGTCACTCCACCACCCACAACCAATAGACTGCCCGCTGAAGCTATAGTTCCATTGTTCTGTGGTGATACCAGTCTTTGTGTAGTGTACGTCGACGTATTTCCCCTGTACCCAATCTGTGCTATTGGTCTGAACCCCACTTTCGTATTCGTATGTACACGACATGTTGCCGTCGGTGAGGTACGCCAGTCCGTCAACCATCTTGATGGTTAGCTCCAACTGCCACACCTTTCCTTCTTCGGTCTTTGAACCAGTTAAGATAATCTTGTCACCCGACTTTGTGATTTCTGCGTTCAGATACGGATTGTACGGATACCCTCCGGTTGAGAAGTTGGTGTCGCTCTCTTCTGTCGTGTCGCTGGTTGTTTCGTTATTGAATGTTTCGACGACGTGCGTCGTTCGATGAATGGGTACATTGAAATAGCACTCGACAGGTTCGACAGCAGTTGGCAGGAGGTCTACTCTTTTAAAAACATTGCCCTCATAACCCATGTAGTCGGATGCAGTCGAGGGTATATCATACTCGATGCCCAGCGTCTTGAAACAGGGATTCAAGGTGTAGCGTCCGGGGGGCAAGTCCAGTTGTATCTCCGATGTCAACGAATCTTTTGTGAACGTGTGAGGCAATGTAGCATACTTCGGCTCGATGCCTTCGCCGCGAACTCCTATTTCTGTAGGCAGCAGGCTGCGGTTCTTACTGGTTACGCTGGCAGTGATGCGTCCCTTTGGATAGCCTGGATCCACCTCGTAGGTTGTCTTGATGGCCTGGGGAATCATCTTGGTGTTGGTCTGGAAGAACGACTTGTTGGCCGAAAGGAACTGATGCTCCTCCCTGTCGCCGAAGAGATACTCCGTCGTGGCTTTCGCCTCCAGGTCGCAGCTCAGTCCGGTGAATGTCAGTCCGCTGCTGAAGAAAGCCCCGTAAAGATAGTTGGGTTTGTCCTGATAGGCCGAGAACGAGGCCAGCTTGACGGTACCCTCCACCTTGGGTCCCACGAAGAGGTCGAGGCCTACGCGGCAGAAGAACAGGTCGGAGAACCAGTCGCAGGTCTCGATGTTGGCGCTGAACTTGAGGGCGGCCTGCACGAATCCCGACAGCGTCAGCTCGGCCGAGCCGGTGTCGATGGCATCTTCGTCGGCAGCCTTTCCCCGGTCGTGGCTCGTCATGTAGTATTGAGCCGGGAAGATGCTGTTGCTGTCGAACACGAAGTTCTGCGAGATGCCGAAGCCCACCTTGGGGAAGCTCACCTTGGCAGCCAGCTCACCGCCTCCCCTGATGACAAACTGCGGCAACGGCAGCGTCTGGAAGATGGGACATTGTACAGGGAACTTCAGGGCTTTGAGGAACTTCGGTATGCCGTCAACTTCTGCCTCGAAGCTCTTGGAGGCCTTGACGGTAAGCGTGGGTGTGATGTCGAAGTCGGCGGGCAGCTCGAACTTCACGAACACTCTGCGCCACGAGCAGTTGTATGTCACGCGCATGCTGACCTTCATCTCCACATCGGCACCGAGGTCTATGTTCACACCTTCCTTGGGTTCCCACGAGCGGGCAATGGTGGTCTCGAGGTCGAAGAGGTGCTTCTCGAAGTCGTCCTCGTAGCCCTTGCGAGGCCCGCGGCGTGGCGTTCCGTCGGGATGGCAGCCTGCTATGCGGCGGCTCAAGTTGCCCTCTGGGTCGGTGTAGATACGCTCCGTGGTGATGAATTGGTCGAACACGTCGCCATAGCTGTCCAAGGGGCCGTACTCCAGACGGATCTTTTTGCATCCGTCGGGCTCCAGGTCGTAGTATTTGTAGACCTCCGTCAACTTGCCGCTGAAGCCTGTCTCTCCGTAATAGGGCGTCTCGATGCTGGCGAAGGTGTCGCCTACCTTCAGGTCGAGATTCCACCATTCAAAGCCTTTCGGCAGATGGAGATAGACCCTGGATCTTCCGTTCAGTTCGATGTATTCGGGCAGTATGCCTAACTCATCGAAGTTGTGGAAACGCTCGTTGAAGCGTATCTCCGGCTGCTGGAAGCCCACCGAGTCGATGGCGGCCAGTGGGATGCGATAGGTAGAGTCGGCCAGCACGATGTCTTGCACGACGTACTCCTCGTGCTCGATGCTGTCGAGGTCGAACTTCGAGACGCTCATGCTCTGTACCTCATCGAAGAAGAAGCCGTCGAAGTTGCCGTCGTTGCGGTAGATGTAGAAAGCCTCTTGTGCCCTCAGCTCATTGAACATTGCATGCACGTTGAGTATGGCGAGCAATAAGAGCAGCTTAAAACAAATCTCGCTCCCCGCTCCCCGTGCATCACTCCACGGTAGTCTAAATAATTGCTTCGTTTTCATCGCTTCATAAATTTATAGGTTGCGTCGCCTGCCTTGATGATGTAGGTGCCAGCGGGCTGGCCCATGAGAGAGATGAGAGTGGTCTGCCCGTCATGGGCGGTCAGTGTCTGCAGGAGTTTCCCGTCGGGCGAATACACGTCGAGGCGCAAGCCGTCGGGCAGTCCGTCGAAGGTCATCTGGTCGCTGCCCTGTGCAAAGCGTATCTCGCCGGGGCGAACAACGGAGGTCGGCACGTCCTTCCCACCCCTGTAGGTGTAGCGCAGCACTTGCTCGAGCGGATAGCTGATGGTCGTGGTGGCCGAGTTGAGCAAGAGCGCACCGTTGTCGAATGTTGTCACGGGTTCATCCGTCAGGTCGTGATAGACTCTCGACCCGTCGGCGAGCCATACGACGAGCTGCTGTTTCTGCCCGCCACCGGTTTGTGCGAGCATAGCTGCGGGAAGCGCCAGCAGCATGGTTGTCAGAAGAATGATTGTCTTTTTCATCGGTCGTATGATTTGAAAATGATAGTGCAAAGGTAACATCTTTTTCCGTATTCACAAACAAATTTCCGCCTTTTGTTTATTGTCGGTTTTGTTTTTGCGTCATAAACATGTTATTTTTGCGTCAGAAACATGGTGTTTATGAGTCATTAACATGGTGTTTATGCCTCAGTAACATAGTGTTTATGCCTCAGTAACATGGTGTTTTTGCGTCAGAAACACGATGTTTTTGCGTCAGAAACAAATTGCGGTTAATGAGATGATAAGTTTATTTGCGATTTTTTTTGCCCTTCTCTTGGCAGTTCGCAAAACATTTTGTATCTTTGCCGCATATTTCACATTTAAAACCATCTTTAATAATTGACAACAATATGAGAAACAAAGTTTTGTCACTATTAGCCTTGCTGCTCATCATGGCAGCAGCGGCCACGGCACAGGTCACCACTTCGGGCATCGCTGGTAAGGTGAAGGCGGAGAACGAGGCAGTTATCGGTGCCACAATCACGGCCAAGCATGTTCCTTCGGGAACAGTCTATCGTGCGGTGACCAACCACGACGGACGTTTTACCATTCAAGGTATGCGCGTGGGAGGACCGTACAGAGTGGAAATCACCTACATTGCCTACGAGACCGTTCAGTTTGAAGGCATCTACCTGCAGTTGGGTGAGACGCAGGACCTCTCGTGCAACATGCAGGAGAGCGCCGAACTGTTGCAGGAAGTGGTGGTGACGGCACGTTCGGGTCTCGATGCCACCAAGACGGGTGCTGCGCAGAGTATCAATGCGCAGATGATTGAGAACATGCCTACGATGACGCAGAGCATCGCCGACATCGCCCGCCTGAACCCGCAGATTGTGACCAACGGGCAGAGTGGCTCGATGTCGTTTGCCGGGTCGAACAACCGCTACAACTCGTTCCAGATTGACGGTGCCATGAACAACGACGTGTTCGGACTCACCAGCAACGGCTCTAACGGCGGACAGGCCGGCACGCAACCCGTCTCGATGGAGACCATCGAGCAGATTCAGATCAACGTGGCCCCCTTCGACGTGCGTCAGGGCGGCTTCACGGGTGGTGCCATCAACGCCATTACCAAGAGTGGTACCAACGAGTTCCACGGCTCCGTCTACGGACATGGAATGACCGAGCAGCTCATCGGACGTCATTATAAGAACCTCGACGGCTCGTATGCACAGCCCTACGACGACGAGGAGGAGTATCGCTTCGGTTTCACCCTCGGCGGTCCTATCGTGAAGGACAAACTCTTCTTCTTTGCCAACTTTGAGAAATCGAAGAAACAGTATCCCAGCCAGTACGGTATGGGAACGGAAGGTTCCCTCGTGAATGCCGATGTGGCCTACGACATCCTTGACAAGGTGAAGGAAATGGCTGCCGCTCAGGGATTCGACTACAATGGTGTCTACACCGCTCCCGACAAGTTTATCAAAAACGAGAAATACGGCTTGAAACTCGATTGGAATATCAACGAGAGCAACAAGTTCACCCTGCGCTGGAGCTATGTCGACGCCAGCCAGCTTCTGGGCATCGGTGGCAGACTGACAGCCAACACCAACGACCACCCCTACGAGTTCGTATCGAAGACCAACACGTTTGTCGGCGAGTTGCACAGCCGTCTTTCGCAGACTTTGAGCAACGAGCTGCGTGCCTCCTATGTCAGGGTGCGCGACCAACGTACGTCGGGTGCACCATTCCCGGGAGTCACCGTGCGCAATGTGCCCGCTACCGACCCCAAGTCGTCGGCTACAGTCAATATCGGTAATGAGTACAGCTCGATGGCCAACGCCCTCGACCAGGACATCATCACCTTGGAGGACAACCTGACGCTGTTGGCTGGTAACCACACCATCACACTGGGTACGCACAACGAGTTCTACAAGTTCCGCAACCTCTTCATCCAGAACCTCTACGGATGCTACTATTTCAATAGTCCCGACGACTTCAACACTTACTACGACGGCTTTATGGCAGGCTCGCCCGATGGCACGAAGATCGCCACCTACTATTTCAACCAGGCTAACGTGGAAGTGACAGGCGACCCGCGTTGGGCTGCCAAGTTCGGCGCTGGACAGCTGGGATTCTACCTGCAGGACAAGTGGGACCTGGCCAACAACTTCCAGCTCACCTTTGGCGCACGCGTGGAGATTCCGCTCTTCTTGGATACGCCTACAGCCAATGTGGCATTCAACGGCTATGCCGCCCAGCATGGATGGGGCGTGCAGACCAACCATCGCCTGTCGAGTAACCCGCTCGTCAGTCCGCGCTTGGGATTCCGCTGGGATGCATTGAATAACAACAACCTCATCGTGCGTGGTGGCGTGGGTGTGTTCACAGGTCGTATTCCCTTCGTATGGTTGAGCAACAGCTTCAGCAACACGGGCATCCAGCTCTCCAAGTATCAGACAAGCAACAGCAAGCAGGTGGAACTGCTGCTCGATCCCAACCGTCAGGCTGAGAACGGTGCGCGTCTGGCCAGCAGCGGTTCGCAAGAGGTGAACGTGTTCGACAAGGACTTCAAGTTCGCCCAGAGCCTGCGTGCCAACCTCGGTATCGACTTCAAGTTGTTGGGCATTAACTGGACGGCGGAAGTCATCTATTCGAAGACGCTCAACGATGTCTACTACGAGAACCTGGCTTACGAGCAGACCGGACAGACCTTCGGTGAGAAGTTCGGCTACGCCTGGGATGTGCGTCCCATGTACCAGCGCAGCACTTCCGGCACACCGTTCAACGCCATCTACCTCATCAAGAACACCTCGAAGGGATATACCTACAACCTGTCGCTGAAAGCTGAGAAACGCTTCGATTTCGGACTCGACCTCATGGCCAGCTACACCTTCACGCGGTCGAGGGCAATGTCGAGCGTCACCTCGTCGGTGGCTTCCAGCAACTGGAACAACACTCACACCTATCAGGACTCCAGTCGTCCGGAGATGGGCAACAGCGCCTTCAATATCCCGCATGTGGTGAAAGCATCAGCATTCTACAACGTCGACTACGGACGCGGCAAGCGTTTCCGCACCACCATTGGCTTGCTCTATGAAGGCCGTAGCGGCTCGCCCTATTCGCTCATCTACTACAACGACCTCAATGGCGACAACGGACGTGGCAACGACCTGATGTTCATCCCCACCGACGCACAGGCCGACCAGATGGTGTTCGTGGCCAACAGCCAGTATTCGGCTGAGGAGCAACTTGCCAACTTCAAGCAGTGGCTGGGTAGCACTCGTTATCTCCGCGACCATCGCGGCGAATACTACAAGCGCTATGCCGACAACATGCCCTTCGAGAGCCATTTCGATGTGCATGTAGCCGAGAAGTTCAAGTTCCGCGTAGGGCAGCAGATGCATGCCCTTGAGCTCTCGCTCGACATCATGAACGTGGCCAACCTCCTGAACAAAGACTGGGGCCGCACCTACAGCTCGAGCTACAGCAGCGACTTCTACTCACCGCTCACCTACAGCGGCGAAGGCAAGTTCCAGTTCCTGCATGCCGGCGACTATAGCTTGAAGACCCCAAGCGACTACTACAGCCGCTGGCGCGGACAACTTTCCTTGAAGTATACGTTCTGATTTTTCAGTTAACAACTTAAAAAGTATCAACTTGTCAACTTAAATAAAATGAAAATAGATTTCAACAGGATTGCCGAAGGCATCATCCCTAACTTCAAGGGCGGCAAAGGAATGTACATCATGAAGCATTATTCTGATGGACAAGTGAAGGTCATGATGGGCAAACTGCGCCCAGGACATTCCATCGGCTTGCATCGCCACGAAGGAAACAGCGAGGTGGTGTATGTGCTGAGTGGTGTGGCCACCTGCCTCTACGAAGGCGAGGAGTTCACGTTGCTGCCTGGCGATGTGCACTATTGCGCCATGGGTAAGGAGCACTCGCTCATCAACAATGGTACCGAGGACCTTACCTTCTTCGCCGTCGTGCCAGAACATTGTCTGGCAATGGAAGAGAAGTAAGTTCGGGTAGAGTCTTTTGGGCTCATAGAAAACGTGCCGATTGTCTGGAAGGCTCGACAATCGGCACGTCTTTTTATTCTTGTGTCGCGCTGTCGGGTAGGGCGGCATCAACGTCTTCTACTGCGAGTGAGTCCAGCTCGAGCGAATCTATGGCGAGCGAATCCACCTCCCCATAATGGGGCGGGTGATGCTGTCCTACGGCGATGCCGATGACGCTGAGGAAGGTGATGGTGGCCGTGATGACAAGGGCCAGCAGCGATATAATGGCAATCAGCCATCGGCGCTGGAACAGGGCGGCTACGAAAACCACCACCTGTACGGCAAGCAAAGCGAAAGAAAGGAGCATGCACGCGATACCCAGATCATTCAGGTCGTAGATGATGGAGCCACAGGCACCCAGACTGAGAATGATGCAAACGACTGGGGGCACATAGAAGTAGGTCACCAGTTTGCGGAAGAAACGTTTCAGACTTTCCATTTTGTTTGCTGTTCCTTAGCGTTAGTACTCTATTTTGTCTTCTTTCTCCTCCCATGCGCGGAAGGCGTTCAGCGCCTCTTCGTGCAGGATGAACGTCTGTTGCAGTTCGCGCTCGTTCATGGGTTTCTCCAGTTCGCGGTAGATAAAGGCATCGCTGAAGCCTATCTTGTCAGCATCCACCTGATTGCAACCGCAAAACACGTGGCTGATACGTGCCCAATAGATGGCGCCTAAGCACATAGGACAGGGTTCGCATGAGGTATAGATGGTGCTGCCGCTGAGGTCGAAAGTCTTCAGCTTCTGGCAGGCTGTACGAATGGCGCTTACTTCAGCGTGTGCCGTTGGGTCGTGGTTTGCCGTTACGCGATTCACGCCCGTTGCGATCACTTCGTCGTCCTTGACGATGACGGCACCAAATGGACCGCCTCCGTTCTTCACATTCTCTACGGCCAGTTCTATGGCCATACGCATGAATTTCTCATTCTTGTTCTCCATATTACTATTTTTTGTGTTCAATTATGTTCCCATGAAATAGCGGCTGCCCGGTATCAGCGACAACACTTTCGTCAGAATAGCCGTCAGGCAGAAGGTGAATAGGGCGGTCAGGACTATGATGACAGGTGTACCTGTCCAAGGATTCACTCCTGTGAACCATTGACTGACAATGTCGAATACGAAGCAAAGCACAAACATGTGCATCAAATACATGCCGAAGCTCAGCCGCGAGAGATGCACAATAAGGTGGCGATACACCCATCCGTCGGCGGTCAGTTTCCGTGCTACGAGGAAGTAGGCCAAGGTGGTCGTCACAACACCGAGGGTGCAAAAGTCCCAACTGGTCTCCATGTAGACGGCAAGTTCGATGGGTTCGTGGATGGGGAAAACTTTGGGCATCATCGCCCAGAACCAGCTTGTCGCTATGGCATAGCCCACCAGCCAGAGGGGTAGGGCGATGGACAGCGTGCGCCGCCAACTCATCTCAGGCACATATTTCTTAATGTAATGCCCCAGGATGACGTAACCCATGAATCCACTCACGTAGTAAAGCAGGCCGAACTCATTCCAGAAGGCTTCGCCCCATACCCTCGGCTGCCCAAACACCACCATAGCAAGTTGGCGCCAGAAGGGTACGGTGGTCGTGAAGAGCCACAGCCAAAGGAACGTCTGTTCGCCTTTTTTCGATAGCTTTTCCACCCACGGCGAGAAGATGGGCATTGCCAGGTAGACACCGATGAGCATGTACATGAACCACAGATGGCCGCCGGCATCAGGGAAGTTTAGCGCCGTATGTTTCAGGTTCCCCGCGATGTCGTGCTGACTCACATCGGTACCCCAAAGTGGGAAGAGCGCGTAAAGCACCACCCACACAAGAAGCGGCCAGCCCACGCGCGTGAGTCTTTTTCGGAGAAAAGCGCTGGTGGCTTGCTGCACAGGGAAGAGCAGATAGCTGGATGTCATGATGAATAGCGGTACGGCAGCACGTAGGGCAGAGTCGAGAATTGTCGACCAGAAGCCGTTGGCCTCACATGTGATGAGCGTTCCGCCATCGCCAAGATAGAACGGCTCTATGCTATGCACACCCATCACCATCAGACAGGCCGCCACGCGCAACCAGTCGAGAAATACAATTCTGTTGGAATCCTTCATACTTTTCTTTCATGTGAATTTAGCCTGCAGTCAATCCTGCATATGCATGTCGTTGTTGTTTCGTGATTGTTCACATGCAAATGTATAGTATTTTCGCGAATAGACCAAGTTCTATAACGATTATTAAGGAAATGTAACAGCTTGGGGGGCAGTTTTTCGTGTAGCTCAAACGCAATTATTGATACTGGTTCAGTTTTCTTTCTGGGACAAAATTGTCTTGTGGTTAGTATGTTCTGAAATCGGCGCAAAGTTAGTGGTTTTCCGTAAAACGGCAATTCTATACATGCATTATTTAATCATTTTACAACTCAATTATTGATTGTTTGCCATTTACGTTAAATAACTATAAATCTTGGGTCATTTCTTTCGTTTTGCTAAATTATTATATAAATTTGCAACGATTTATTACTATAACCTTTCAGAGCTTATGATATTATATTTACGCAGATGTTTTTTGATAATGATGGTCCTTTTGTCGTCGATAGGCGTTGCTACCGCGCAAATTGACATCACAGGCTATCACCTCGTCTATTCATCCGAGTCGCCAGAGGCCGCTTCAGCCGCGCTTGATCTTACCGACGAAGAGTTGGAATGCTGCACAGGCGACTTCCTCAGTACGGAGAATTTCGAGCGCAATTGGCTGTATTGCCCGCGTCAGACCTCCAAGTGGAACATGCGTATGGCGGAGACCGACGAGGACCGTGCAAGAGTCCACGTATGTGAGGACGGAAAGCTCCGGTTGCTCGCTTTGTCACTTGATGGCACAAAGGAGAAATGCATCACTTCTGGTATCAAGATGAAGCAAGGCTATAAATATGGAATCTTTGAGATCAAAGCCAAATGCAATCCTCATGCATCCAACTTCCCTGCCATTTGGATGATGCCCTCCAATCCATACGGCGGATGGCCCAACTGCGGTGAGATAGACATCATGGAGCAGATTGGCACGAGCAGTACGGTCTATAGTACCGTACATCTGGGCGCACGCTACGATCAGAAGGTGGGCAAGAGCTATTCATGGTCGGGCAGCCGGTGGTTCGACACGGGCTATCATATCTATTCGCTCCTGTGGGACAAGCGCAGCCTGACTTTCTACACCGACGGCATACGGGTGTTCCGCTATGAGAAAGACTTCTCGCTCGACTACGCCGCCCATCCCGAATATGAACATGCACAGTTCCCCTACAACGAGGAGTTCTACATGATTCTCGACCAGGCTTTGGGTACCAACGCATGGTGGGGCAACGAAGATCCCGATCCGGAATACACCTATGAGATGACCGTCGACTACGTTCGCATCTTCCAGGCTCCGGAAGAGGAAGAGGTGCTGGACTATTACTTCGTTCGGAACGTAGAAGAACCTTCCTACTACATGACCGCTTCAGAGCAAGGACTTGTAGGCACGAAGAATATCGACTTCTTGAATCCCGACCCTGATGCCGTATTTTGTTTCCCAGCGAATGATGCAGGTACCAAGAAGTTTATCCGCACGCTTTCGGACAAATGGTTGATGAGTGAGTCGGCTAATAACAAGCCCATCCCATTCGGAGAGGAAGGTATACCTTATTATATTATTAAAGACGAGGAGAAAGGTGTGGCATTCGACTATGCCAAGAACACCTATCCTCTGACATACGTCAATGGCAGTCGTGCCCTCACCCTCAACTCAAAGAAAGACTACATCATCTCAACATCAGGCACGAGCAAGTCGTCTGCATGGTGGAAGCTGATCAATATCAACGATGCTCCGCCAACCTCTATCAAGGAAGCCTATGACGCCTCGACCGAAAAAATCAGGAAAGTGATGAGGGGCAACCATCTTGTCATTCAGGCACACGGGAAAGAATACACCCCGACAGGCGTTCGATTGAAGTAACAATCAATATCCAATCAATATCCAAACAAAGTTCAATTAACAATTTTATTAATCTTTAAACCGTTCAATTATGAAGAAAGTATTACTTTTCGCTGCTATGGCAGCCGTCTCTGTTGCAATGAATGCACAGACAGACTTCACACCTGAAGCCTACAAGTTCTCACAGCGCGCCGTTGGCGAGAAGCTCATCATGCAACATGCCGATGCTGTTTGGAACACTCCACCGATGAGCTCCGCAGCTATTGAGGCAGAAGCCCCCGATGGCGGTTTTGTGACGCTGAATGCCAATTCGGATGTCAACGTAGGTATGAACGCTACTTGTATCGTTGACCTCGGTGGCGACATTGGTCACGTACTCGCTATCACGGGTGCCAGCATGGATGGTCTCAACGAGGCATATGCTGCCGCTGGCATCGGTGCTGTGGAAAACGAACCTGAGGCAGGTGTTGGTGCTATTCAAATCAACATGTACACCGACCCGTCGACAACTCCGCCGGCCGCTATTGTCCAGTCAGACATTGTGGTGAACGCTTGGGCCAACAACACAGCACCTGACCAGGTGGTATGGGCTAACTACTACCACATGACTTCGGCCAACGATGTTACTCCTCAGAATGCTAATGGTTGGGATGGCAATACGCTGACCATTACCGACTTCTGCCAGTATGACGATGAGGGTGACCTCGTGGTTGACGACGACGAGAATGCCATCTACGACCCGACACGCTGGCTGCGCCTGACCACTCTTATCAAGACATTGGGCAAGGATACAGAGGAATGGCCTTACTCAAACGCTGTGAAGGCTAAGCTATGGACTGGTGGATCGTTCGGCAATGTGGTTCTCTTCATCAAGGAACTCACGTTCAAGACAACGGATTACGACAGAGATTCAGAGGAGTTCACAAGCCAGACCAACCACAAGCGTACCTATGAGGTGTGGAATCCCGATCCAGGCATGATTTCCAACGCTATCAAGACTGTTCAGACAGCAGCCAAGTTCGATGTGCAGAATGGTAAGTTCGTCTCTCTGGAGAATGCAGAGGTATTCACACTTGATGGCAAGCGTGTTCTCGCTGGCACACAGGGTGATCTCACTGCTGGCGCATATATCGCCAAGATCAATGGCGTATGCGTGAAGTTCACGGTTAAATAATCAGACTACACAATGATAAGGTAGCATGGGGATATTGTACCCCATACTACCTTTTTTGGTATTTAAAAAAAACAAAAGATGAAGAAGTCGCTTGTTCTATATATCTTGTTGGTAGTTGCTGCCCTGCACTCACAAGCTCAGGTAGATAACTATGCACTGAGTTTCTCTGGCAACGGCAGTGTTCATTGTGGTGAATTGGTCCAGATGGAACAACAAACGTCCTACACGCTCCAGTTTTGGATTTATCTGAACGAATGGGTTGAGGGCGCGGCGATTTTTAAGTGTGGCAACGACTTCTCTGCCTGTTTAGGCACAGAGGGAAGCATTGTCTTCACGGTTGGTGAAACAAGCCTGAGAGCAGCGGCTAAAAAACAACTCTCTACGGGGAGGTGGACTCAGGTGACCCTTATTTGCAACGAGGGCGCTGCTAAAGTTTATGCAAACACGGTGAAATGTGCTACAGGGAGTCTGGCGGCCATCCCTGAGACAACTTCTGACCTCGTCATCGGCGAGGGATTTAAAGGCCGTCTTGATGAAATGCGCTTCTGGAAGATAGCGCTTACCGATGAATTCGACTATTTCCGTCATAACACCCTCAATCAGTTCAATCCCGATTGGGACAATCTTGTGGCTTATTACAAGATGGATCAGGAACTTTGTGCGAACTTGGTTGACTACAAGGGGGTGTATTCACATGACGTCGACTATAATTATCACGGCACGCTCAACGGCGATGCCCAAAAGGTGAAGGTCACAGACAACACGGGGCTTCCCTATCTCGTCAATGGAGCCTATACAAACAACGAGCGTTTCTTTGACCGCAGCATTCCTCGCGAGCAGTATCTGCTCAGCAACGACCTGATTATTTTGGGCATTGAGTCATTCAAGGATGGCCATCTGCGGTTCAGTACCCCATGCAATCATGGAACGTTTGAGAATTGTGAGCGATTGGCTGAATATGAAGGACGAAACGGTGTGCTTTCGCTCAATGGTGACGGCAGAATGAGTGTCGGCAAGAATGCCATGCTTATTACTGAGGATGACGAAGGAAAGGCAACCAACGGTTATGCTTTTGAGTGCTGGCTCTACCTCGATGAGTGGACCGAGGGGGCTTATCTTTTCCGCAAAGAGAATGAGGAGGGGACACAGGGCTTGAGCATCCGTCTTGGTGAAGCCGAGAGCCAGCAGGTCTTTGTGCGCGTCGATGGCCGCGACTATGGACATTCGGGCAAGTTGGCTGTTGGGGAGTGGATGCATTTTGGCATCGTAAGCCGAACGGCAGTTTCTTCGTCGCAGTTGTTCGGCTTCGTATATAACGGCACCATGAGCTTGGGCAAGAACAGCCTGAGTGACGCAGTATCTGACAACAAGCCTACGAACACCAGCCAGTTTGAAGCTTACATCGGAGAGGGTATCAAGGGCAAGATGGATGATATCCTGATTTGGAACAATCGCCCTTACGACAGCAGCAACATGAAGAACGACATGGAAGGCCGATTCTTCATGCCGGGCATCGGCAAGGAGGTTACCGCCGAGCAGATGCGCTGCTACAACAGCCTGTGGAGATTTGATAAAGAGGACGACCCAGGATACGACAGTTATTCCCAGGATGAGTGGCTGGCCATCATGAAGTCAGCCTATAATGGTTATCGTGGTGCCAAATACCGCATATCGGTGAAGAGCCATAACGGATGGGAGAATACCATCAGCAATAAGGCCCGGCGCGAGATATTTGCTGCCGACCTTGCCGAACTGAGCAAGAACTACGATGGCGTGGAACTCGACCTTGAGTGGGCGAGCAGTTGGGCAAATTACGGTTTGCTTGCCGAAGCCATACGAAACGCGCTACCGGAAGGAAAGATTTTCGAAGTTTCGGTTCATGCTTACAACTATAGTTATCCCAAGGCAAAGATGGGTGTGGTCGATGCATTTACCGTACAGCAGTACGGCCCGCAGAAGAACTGGTTCTCCCTGGGTAATTTCAGGAATACACTTACGTCAATGGAGAACTACGGATATACAAGGGACAAGATCTATGCCTCTTACAGCACCACCACTTCGGGACCTTACCAGGGTGGGACGATGGTGAGTTCCATCATCAAGGGTGTGCGCAGCGGAATGCTGGACGGCGACTATGTGCCCAACGAGGAAATGGACTCATGGACGGGTTCGGATGGCCTGACCTATTATTTCACGGGACCTCTCCAGACCTATAAACGTGCCAAGTATGTTTCCGACAGCCTGTATCATGGTATATTCTATTGGGATATGGGAAATGACGTACCCGTCAGGCATAAGTATAATATGGCTAAGTGGTGCAGCTATGCGTTGAATGCCAATGTTGACACGCTCATCACTCATGTGGATGTCAAGCCCTATCGGTCGACAGGCATTCAAGAGTATCGTCAAGCCGACAACAATCATGGATTCGTTGGGAATATCATTGTTTACGATATGTTGGGTTTACAGGTAAGGATGGCTGCCACCCGGGAAGAAGCCGTTGCCCTTCTGCCTCGTGGACTCTATATCATCAAAGGAAGAAAGCCAAACGGCAAAGTATATGCCCAGAAAGTGAATATACAATACTAAAAATCTATAACATCAACGACATGAAAAAGTTACTATTATTTGCTTTTGCAGGACTATGTCTTTGTGGCATTGTGGGTTGTGAGGATGTCTACGAGAATCCTGGCGACTTCAGCCTCAAGGCCACATTGGGCTTCAGTCCTGCGAGTGCACTTTCGAAAGTAGATGGCATCACCTACGATTTCAAAGTGCTTAGAGAGATGGATACTGCTTTCGTGAGCAGTTACACCAAGAACGACACCGCCTTCGATGCCAGCGGCCAACCACTCATCGGACCTGACGGCCAGTTGATGATTACCGTTGACACCATCTATTTCAAGACGGGAAAGGTGGCTCACTATTACGAGATGGACACGATCACGCTCCCATCCTATGCTGACACATTCACGGTACACATCACCAGTAATGCGCTATGGAAGGCTCCACAGTTCAAACCCAAGAAGACGCAGTGGTTCTTCAACTATAATCTGAAGACCGACGGCACTTCACTCTTCGGAGGGGGCGACGGCTACTTCTATTTCCGTACACTCCGCAACAAGAACAAGTCGCGTTCAGAAAAGGCGGAACAGTTCATCTTTACTTCTGACTCTACGGTGATGTACCATTTCGTATTTGGCCAGGTTGGCGAAAAAGACACAGAGTAAATGAAAGGAGAACAAGTTATGAAACAAAGATTGATTATTATCCTCAGTTGTCTGTTCGTATCTGTGGCTTTGATGGCTCAGCATAAGGTGACAGGCACCATTGTCGACTCTGATGGAGAACCTGCTATCGGAGCATCTGTCATAGAAAAGGGCAATCCCAAAAACGGGACCGTTGCCGACATGAACGGTAATTACTCACTGACTGTTTCCAAGTCATCAGCTACCATCATCGTGTCCTACGTGGGTTTCGATCCGCAGGAGATTATGGTCAAGGGCAAGAACAAGGTGGACGTCAACCTGAAGTCCTCTGCGGTGAATCTCGACGATGTGGTCATCGTGGGTTTTGCCACTCAGAAGAAAATCAATGCCACGGGAGCCGTGAAGACCATCGGCGATGAACTCATGAAAGACCGTCCTACGGTAAATGCCGTGCAGTCGCTTCAGGGTGCTATTGCCGGTCTGAACATCACGAACGATGCCGGTGGTGCGCCTGGTACTTCGATGAACATCAACATCCGTGGTATCGGTAACCTCGGCGACGGTTCGTATTCTTCCCCGCTTGTGCTTATCGATGGTATGGAGGGCGACTTGAGTACATTGAACCCCGCCGACATCGAGAATGTATCTGTCTTGAAGGATGCAGCCGCAGCCGCTGTCTATGGTTCGCGTGCTCCGTTCGGTGTGATTCTGGTAACGACCAAGAGTGGTGCGGCTGGAAGGTCGAAAGTTCCTGAGATCCAATATTCAGGAAATGTCAGAGTGAACCAGCCTGTGAATGTGCCGAATCCTGTCGACGGACTGACTTTTGCCTACATGATGAACGATGCGTACATCAACTCGGGAGGCAACCCTCCTTTCAGTTCCACGCATATTGACAAGATCAAGGATTACATGGAAGGCCGTTCTACAAAGAACACCGATTTCTATCCGTCTTTGGATACCTGGTTCAAGAATCAGGCCCTTTTCGGCAACACCAACTGGTATGATGTCTATGTGAAGGATGCAACGGTTTCCACAGAGCACAACCTTTCAGTAAGTGGTGGATTGGGTAAGCTGGTCTATCGTATTTCAGGCAACTACCTGCGGCAGACAGGACTTTTCAACTACGCCTCTGAGCTGTATCAGCGTTTCAACATAGCAGGAAAGTTCCAGTACCAAATCCATAAGAAAGTCACGTTGGGATATAGCGTACGTTTCGCTATGGACGATAACGACAAACCGTCTGCCCTGGACGATGCCGGTCTGTTCTATCACAACTTAGGACGCCGTGCTTCTGTGGTGCCGGTCATCAATTCAGAAAGTGGTGAGTATTCCGAGGATTCCATGATTCCTGCCGTCAAGGATGGCGGACGCATCAACCGTCGCACAAAGAAACTCTACAATCAAGGCAGCCTCGTGATTGAGCCTATCAAGAATTGGAAGATTCACGCTGAAGTGAACAGCCGCCTGGAGTGGAATCCCTTCGCCAAGAACTTCAACCCGCTTCCCTTCCACATGCCCTCTGGGAAACTTGGCTATATGCTTGTCAACGAGGGTGTTGACCCGAAGCATACGGTGAATGCCAATGGTACGTATTCCATCATTCCTGACTATGGTGAAACCTATGTGGAGGATGCAGAGACGAAGGTGAACTACTTTGGTAACAATGTCTATACAGACTATAAGCTGACCCTCAACGACGCTCACAACTTCACCTTCCTGTTGGGTGAGCAGACTGAGTATTGGAAGCGCGAGACGAACCGCACCGGTTACTACTACTCAAAGTATATTGACAAGGAAACTAAGCTCTATGTGGATGATCCTGAAAAGCATGAGATGGCCCCGACCAACTACCAGGAGGACTGGGCATCGATGGGCTTCTTTGCTCGTGTGAACTACGACTACAAATATCGTTATCTGTTGGAGCTCAACTTCCGCGCCGACGGTGCCAGCCGTTTCCCGACCGACCAGCGCTGGGGCTATTTCCCCTCGGTGTCAGCAGGATGGAACGTCGCTGAGGAACCCTTCCTCGCCAACGTCAAGGAAAAGTTCCTTGATATGCTGAAAATCCGCGGTTCGTATGGTACGCTTGGTAACCAGAACACCACGTCGTGCTATCCTTACTATCAGCAGATGAAAGACGTGGGCGGCTCTGTGTTGATCAACGGCGAGCAGGTGAACATGCTGCCGGTTTACTCGCCATATTCCACATCGCTCACATGGGAGACGATTGAGAATGCGGGCATCGGTGTCGACTTCGCTATCTTGAACAGCAGACTTTCGGGTTCATTCGACTGGTATCAGCGTACCACAAAGGATATGGTCGGACCATCGGCCGCTTTGTCGGCGCTCTATGGTGCATCAGCTCCCAAGACCAATAATGCCACCCTGCGCACCCGCGGTTGGGAGTTGGAGATGAAGTGGCGCGACCGCATCGGACGCTTCATGTATGGCATCGGATTCAGCATCTCCGACTACAAGTCGGTGGTCACCAAGTATTACAACTCGACAGGCCAATGCACCAATGCCAGCAATGGCACCTATTGGTATGAAGGAAAGACCGTCGGCGAGATCTGGGGCTACGAGGTGCAAGGCATCGCCAAGAGCGACGACGAGATGGACGCACATCTTGCTGTGGCCGACCAGTCGGCACTTGGAAGCAAGTGGGGTGGGGGCGACATCATGTATGCCGACCTCAATGGCGACGGCAAGGTGGATGGCGGCAGCTATACCCTCGACGATCACGGCGACCTGAAGCGCCTGGGCAACAACACGCCGCACTACGCCTACTCTGTGACGCTCGACGGCCAGTACAAGTGGTTCGACTTCCGCGTCTATATCCAGGGTATCGGCAAGCGCGACTATGTGTTTACCAACTCTGCTCCCTACTTCGGCATTCAGGCTGAGTGGCAGCGCACGCTGTATGTCGACCACCTCGACTACTTCCGTTTTGCCGGCAGCGAGCTGGGTGCCAACATGGACCCGTTCTATGGTCGTCTGCGTATCGACGGAAACAACATCAAGACTTCCGACCGCTTCGTGGAGAATGCCGCCTATTGCCGCTTGAAGAACGTACAGCTTGGCTTCACCATTCCTTTCAAGGGGAACATGAAGAAGATCATCAAGCATTGCCGCTTCTTCATATCAGGTGAAAACCTTCTTACTTTCACCAGCCTGAGAATCTTTGATCCTGAGGCACTCTATGGTAGCGACTGGGGTGCCGGTAAGGCATATCCTCAGTACCGCACGTTCTCTGCTGGTCTTGACATCAAATTCTAATCACCATAAATACTTAAGATTATGAAAAAATATATAGGTATAGGTTTGCTCCTGATTGCGGGAATGCTGTCTTCGTGCAACGACTTCCTGCAGCGCGAGCCATTGTCATACGGAAGTGAAGCTTCATACTTCAAGACAGCCTACGACTATCAGTTGTCCGTGAACGCTTTCTATGAATACCTGCCCAAAAACAACACCCTCTGGGGCGGCCTCTATACGTCGGACATCAAGAGCGACAATCAGGCAGGCAGCGGCTATCAGTCCATCTTCCTGAAAGACGGCAACTACAAGACGGTGGCCCAGAGCTCATCGGCGTGGTACTTCTCCCGTCTGCGTGCCATCAATTTCTTCTTGAAGAAGGCTGACGAGACCCTTGATCACATCAGCGACGACAAGGTCCTTGCCAATCATTATGTGGGCGAGGCATACTGGTTCCGCGCTTACGATCATTTCCGCCTGCTCAGTACGTTTGGCGATGCTCCTATCTTGACCGAGATGCTCTCCGACGATCAGGCAGTTCTTGCTGCTGCCAGCAAGCGCCATCCCCGCAACGAAGTGGCACGCTTCATCATCGAGGATCTGGAGAAGGCGGCTGAGTTGATGCAGGCAAAGGCTCCGGCTTCCGGTCGTCTCTGCAAGACTACAGCCTACGCGTTGATTTCGCGTGTGGCTTTGTTCGAGGCTACGTGGGAGAAATATCATGCCGGCACCTGCTTCGTTCCCGGAAACAGCAAATGGCCGGGTGCCGCGTCTTGGCCCGATTTCCAGTTCCAGGCTGGAAGTGCTGAGGCTGAGGTGAACTTCTTCCTCGACAAAGCCATTGAGTATTCTGCGAAGGTGGCCGATGAGCGTTCGCTCGACAGCGACTTCGTGGGCATGTTCACCAATTGGGAGACACAGTTCGGCGCCGACGATGAGGTGATTCTCGCACGCTATTATCAGAACGGTGTGGCCGCTCACAGTTGCTCGGCATACCTTAAGAACGGTGGCGGCTGCGGCGTGACCCGTGCGGCCGTGAATACCTTCCTCATGCAGAACGGTCTGCCTATCTATGCTCCGGAAAGCGGCTACAAGGGCGACCAGACCACCTACGAGGAATTGGAGGATCGCGACTTGCGACTCTCAGCAACGGTCCGTGCCGCAGGAAGCTTCATCAACACGACACAGGACCCAGAGACTGGGAAGTATGTCAACGACACCATCTACTACTACAAGCCTCAGCTGTGGGTGGCCGGCAATGAGAAGTCGACCACGGGCTATGACCTCCAAAAGTGGCTGAGCCACGACGACACGCAGATGAAGCAGTATTACACGACGACTGCTGTTCCTCTGTTCCGTGCCGCTGAGTGCTACCTCAACTATCTGGAGGCCTATTATGAGCGTCATGGAGATCTCGGAGGCAATTGCGATCGCTATTGGAAGGCGCTGCGCGAGCGTGCAGGTGTGGATACCGACTATCAGAAGACCATCAACAATACTGACCTTGCCCAGGAGAACGACCTCGCCATTTATTCACATGAGAAGCTGATCGACGCCACGCTGTATAACATCCGCCGTGAGCGTCGCTGCGAGCTGCTGACCGAGGGCATGCGTTTCGACGACTTGCGTCGTTGGCGCTCACTCGATATGATGAAGAATTATCAGCCAGAGGGCATGCATCTGTGGAACACACCGATGGAAAAGATGTACGACAGCAAGCAGATAGAGGCTACGGTGGTCTCGCAGAGCAACGTGTCGGAGTACATCCGTCCGCTGCAGATCAGTTCCACTTCTGCCGCCTATCAGGGCTACACCTTCCCCAAGCAGCACTATCTGGAACCCATCCCCATCTCGGAGTTCCTGCTCAATGTCAGCGATGAAGGTGTCACCCCGACCGCGGCTGGCAAGAGCATGCTCTATCAGAATCCGGGCTGGCCTGTCGATGCCGATGGTCCTGCTGACTACACATATAATTGCGATTAATCAATATATCACTTTTTTTTACCTTAATTTATTCAAAGTATGAAAAGATTATTATTTATGTTTGCTTTTGTTGCTTGTGCGGCAATTGCAATGGCCGATGCCGTAGTGGCATTCGGCACCAACACTGATGGGCGTGCCTTTACGGCGCAGACCATCCTTGGTGGTCCGAACGGTGTGAACGGATGGGAGTCCGACGTGCTCCCAGACGGGAACAAGGTGGCTATCACCCAGGAGCCTGCCGGAACGGGTAAGTTCTGGGGCGCTCAGGCCGTAATGGGAACTTGGGAAAACGAGACAGCGCTTGCTGCGCTCAACGAGTTCTCGGGTATCACATTCACTGCTGCGGACATGTCAGAAGGCACAAGTCTCAAGGTGGCAGCCAACTCCAACGCTGCCGTGAATGCTATTCTCAATCTTATCCTCGACGCACAGAACGAGGGCGATTTGGTGACACTCTACACAACTGTATCAGGCTGGAATAGTCCGCTCGATGAGATCACGGTGACCGGTCTTGACGATTGCGTCATCAAGTATGCACCCGGCGATGGAGGAGGCTTCTACGATTTCCCTGTGTTCACTCAAACGAATCAGGGTCTGAATCTTATCGTGATTACAGGTAAGCTGACTGCTGCCAAGCTCGTCACCGTCACA
>CADCIB010000005.1 GCA_902801375.1 uncultured Prevotellaceae bacterium
CAAGTCTCAGCTCGCGCCTAAACGCGAGCATCAACTTCTATCATCTCGTAGGTTAATATTTTGGCGAATTTTGGAACAAGAATCAAAAAGTCAACGCTTACTTATGTAGTTCTATGTTATGTCCTATCTGCTCATGTTATTTTAACAAGTTCCTATTGTCGTCGTTCTCCAACACACGCATCTGATTGATGGCAATCTGATTGAGCCGAACAAGTCGGTCGCCCTGTGGCACTCCCTCATCAATGAGAACTGCATTGATGTTCTCCATATTAGCCAGACAAATCAGTTCATTGATGGAGGCATAGTCACGGATATTCCCTTTTAGTTCAGGATGGGCTTCGCGCCATTGCTTGGCCGTCTGTCCGAACATGGCAACATTGAGCACGTCTGCTTCCTCTGCATAGATGATGCTGGCCTGTGCTGCCGTCACCTCTTCTGGAATCAGGTTTTGCTTTATAGCATCAGTATGAATGCGATAGTTGATTTTCGATAGTTCACGCTTTGCTGACCATCCGAGCAGCTTTTGCTCATCTGTCTTCATTCGCTCGAACTCCTGTATCAAATAGAGTTTGAACTGTGGGGATACCCATGTAGCAAACTCGAAAGCAATGTCCTTATGGGCGTAAGTACCGCCGTAGCGGCCAGCCTTGGCAATGATTCCGCGTGAGTTAGTCTTTTCCACCCATTGCTTTACAGAGAGGATGAAGCGATTCAGGCCTGCTGCATTTTTAATTCCCTCGAATTCGGGGGAATTAAAATTCGGATTCATCAGCCGCTCCCATATTCCAAGGAACTCTATGGTGTTGCGATTGCGTAGCTTTGAGGCGTTCTTATTTTATATTGTGTTACAATCACTTACGAGAAAGAAAAACAATCCCACATGAATCTATATATAAAAGTTACTTTTGACCCGATAAAAACATGCTCTGACCCGATAAAGGAGATGCTTTATCAAGCTGTCTTACAGAATGGCACACTCAACTATGCTGAATACGCAACTGTTGTAGGAGCCATCGTGCCATCCAAAGGATGATTTGGGATGGACAGTACGAACAAAGTGAAAGAAACGTTAAGAGTTGTGGCATGATGGGCATTTTAGGGGCTTAACGTTGACTGTTCATGACAGTTTTTGTATCTTTGCAAACGGAAATCGAACTACAATAGGAATATGAAGCAACAACATGCAGTGATTGTGCTCTTTGTGCTGATTGTCGTGTCGGGACTGACGTCTTTCGGCAGCTATAAGATGACAGACAGTCGGGTGAGCAACGATATGAAACAGGCATTGGCGCTGACGATGGCCGAGCAGCAGAGCAATGTCATCAGCCAGGACACCATCCGGAAGTTTAACAGCCACCTGCAGATTGCCGAACTCCGCGGCAAGGTCACCTTGGCCGTTGATGCCAGGGGGCAGCAGTTCAAGGCATACGCCAAGTGTTCGGAAGCTACGGTCTTCAGCCTGTCAGACCAGCGGCCTGCCACGCTGCTGTGGGCATTGACGGGGTGTTGGGCGATGTTCCTGTGCTATCGTCGTAGGTTGACGCCCAGCAGCGAGATTCATTGCCCCCAGAAGGGCGAGAGTTTTGGCGGGCTGACCTACTCAGAGACCGACTGCCGTTTCTATGCCGCCGATGGCAACCTGGTGCAGCTCACCCCGATGCAGCATCAGCTGATGGAGATGTTTTTCCGTTCGCCTAACCATACGCTGACGAAGACGGAGATTTGCGATGCCCTCTGGCCCAAGAAACCCGATGCCAACGACACGCTCTACACGCTTGTCAGAAGACTGAAACCCGTCGTGGAGCGGTATTCCAAGCTTAAAATCGAGTCAGACCGCAGCAAGGCGTATCGCCTGACTATCAAGAAGATAGAAAACCGACAGGGGAATGTCGGCGTAATGTCAGACAATTGTCAGGAAGAATCTTTGGGCGTTTCTCCATCTCTTCATACTTTTGCAGCCAAAAACGCAAGCAAGGTATGAAGAGATTCTTTTTTCTATGTCTGTTCGTGGCAACAGCATGCTCTGCTTCGGCACAGCAGGAAGTGGAGTTGGAAGAGGTAACGGTGAAGGGTGCCAAGACGGTACAGCGCGCCGACGGGCAGTGGATCTATCCCAGTCGTCAGCAGTTGGAGCATTCCACCAACGGCTATTCGCTCCTTTCGAAACTGACGCTGCCTCACATGCGGGTGGACCCCGTTCAGCACACCATCACGGCACTGTCGAATCTGGGGGCCGTGCAGGTGCGCATCAACGGCATTGTGGCCTCGCAGGAAGACCTGCTGGCTCTCGATGTCAAGGCGGTGCAGCGCATCGAATATATCGACAATCCAGGTGTGCGCTATGGCGAGGGAACGGCATACGTCGTCAACATGGTGGTCAGGAAGGCAACGAGCGGACGTGTGCTGGGCGCCGACCTGACCAATACGCTGACGACGGTCAACGGCAAGGAGACGGTCTTTGGGAAGTTCAATCGAGGGAAGAGTGAGCTCGGCCTGCACTACACCCTGGGCTATCAGGACTTCAAGGGTACTGACTATGAAGAACGGGCAGACTACGAACTGGCTGCAGGCGACATCCGCTCCATCGCTCGCCAGCAGCTTGAAGGGCATGACAAGCACCTCTATCACAATGGGCAGCTGACCTACAGCCTGAGCGACTCCGACTATGTGTTTCAGGGGAAGCTCACCGCCCGTCGCGACATCAAGCCCCAGCGCAGCTATACGAAGATGGCGGTGGACGGGCAGGTCAGCGAAGACCATTCCTCCAAGCGTGGCTTCTCACCTGCCCTCGACCTCTACTTCCACCGTCGTTTCGCGCGACACCAGTCTCTGACAGCCAATGCCGTGGGCACCTATATCAAGACCGACAGCTATGCCGAGCAGAACGAAGGCTTTCCGTACAACTATACGGTAGCGGGCAGGACCTCATCGCTCTTTACTGAGGCCATCTACGAGAACCAACTGCAGCCCTTCACCCTGTCTGCCGGCCTGCAATACAACCAGAAGTACATCCACAACGAATATGCGGGCGGCACCAACGCCACGAACGACATACGCTCGTCGGCCATCTATCTGTTTGGGCAGCTGAAAGGCCACTTGGGCAAGCTGGGCTATATGGGCGGCCTGGGTGCCAGCAACTACTACTGCCGTCAGACCGACCACGACTACCGCTTCTGGCTGTTCCGCCCGAAACTCACCGTTGCCTATCCTTTGACAGAAAGACTCAAGGTGAAATACGACTTCGAGGTGTCGCAGCACATCTCGCAGATAGCACTCGTGAGCGATGTGTCGATCAAGCAGAATGCCCTGGAAACGCTGGTTGGCAACCCCGACATACGGCCTAACCGGGTGACCAGCCACGACCTGCGCCTGACTTACTCCACCCCCAGACTCACCACCGAACTGCAGGGCTACTACCGCCTGAACGCCCATTGCAACATGGAGCGGTACGACCGACAGGCCGACCATTTCTTCAAGACGCAAACCAACGCCGACAATGAGTGCAGCTTCTTCTTCGTTCAGAACTACAACCAATGGGAGATTGTGCCCGACCGCCTTTCGGCCACGCTCTATGGCGGCATCTGGCGTTTTTTCAACTTCACTGACGACTACCGCCATACCTATACCGCCTTCAACGGGGGTGCCAGCCTTGAGGCATATCTTGGACCCTGGACCTTGTCGGCATACGCCGATAACGGCTGGCACTTCATGGAGGGTGAGCATCGCGGCCATCAGGGTGCCGCTTGGTATATGTCAGCTGCCTATCGGATGAAACGGCTGACCGTTTCGCTCTATGTCCAGCACCCCTTCTCTGCCCATCCGCTCAGCAACAAGACGGAGGTCGAAAGCCGCTACATCCACAAGGTGGCTGTCAACCATGAGCGCGACTTCGGCAATATGCTGACGCTCAACCTCTCGTGGAACCTCTCGTCGGGCAGTAAGTATCGCCATATCCAGCGCACCATGAACCACCAGGACACTGACACGGGAATCCTGCAAGGCCCATGAGAAAGGTCGTCGTCTTTTTCGCTGCCATCATCGTCGTGGCAGTAAGCATCGAGTGGTATGAGTCGTGTGGTGGATTGAAATCGCACAAGGCGGTCTTTGCACGCCAGCTCGCCTATGCCGACTTCCGTAAATACAAGGATGTGGACTACGATTATGTGGTCAGCATTCCGTCGTTCTTCATGGCTCAGCCAGATTCTCTCCAAGAGGAGAAAGGCCGCATGCGCTTCGAATATGGCGATGAATGGATCAGCATCGTCATCGAGAGTCAGGTGATGAACAACGAGGGGCAGTCGCTCCAGTCGGGCATGGACTCACTGGCCCGTGTGCTTCATGCCACAGACTGTAAGCTCGGCAGCGACTATTTCATCCTCTCTGGCCCTCAGTACGAAAACGGGAATAGCATGGAGGGCTACAGCTATTACACGAAGGTGATGCCCAATCACAAACTCTGGTTCGTCTGTACGATGATTTATCCCGACGGCTATAAAGATGTCCTCACCCGCCTGTTCAAGGAAATCGACGATTGGCAGATATGGGAACCTCCCCACCTGCAACTGAAACAGGGCGAAGAGCAGACACCGAAAGCACGACGCCACCATTAAGCCTTTTCAACGGCAATAATATACTATTTGACCCTGAGAGGGTCAAGTAAAATACAGTCAGATGGTAGCGGCTCCGGGATCAGACATCGGAGAGCCCGTGATAAGGCATTGAAGAGATGGTCAGATAGACATCCATGATGTTGTCTACGTGACAATACGTCCAAACACGAAGAGTGGAAGAGGACTGGTGTCTTGGAGCCAATCCTCTTTCCCTTCATTCTTAGGTGTCGCTATTTCACTTCCAAATAGCTTTTCAGCGCCTCTACATAGTCCTCGAAGGCTTTCAGCCCTACTGGCGTGATGCGGCAGAGCGTGCAGGGCTTCTTGCCCTTGAAGGTCTTTTCCACCTCGATGTAGCCCGCCGCCGAGAGTTTGTCAATCTGCACACTCAGGTTGCCCGCCGTGGCTCCCGTCTGCTCCTTGATATACGGAAACTCAGCTTCTTCGGTACTGATGAGCAGCGACATCACAGCCAGTCGCAACTCCGAGTGCAGCAGTGGGTCTAATGGCTTGAACATTGACGCACCTCCTTTATTGATGATTCTGGAAATAGATGACGAATCCAGGCACGATAAGGCCAACCACGGAAACGGCAGCCATCACATAGAGTTGTTCTGCCCAGGGGTATTGCAAAGCGCAGAAGAACCCACCCAATCCGGCTATGAAGCCGCAAATTTGTACGACGCGGTTCTTCAGGATGAAGCCTGTTATGGTCGACGCAATACCGAAACACAGCGATATGATGCTGGTCAGGTTGATGTAGAGGTGAGCGTCGGGATAATCGCCCGATACGGTGAACGTCAGGTTCAACAATCCGCAACCTGCCAGACAAAAGATGAGGCCAATGGCACCTATGAATATGCCGAACGTGGACCATACCTGGCCGATGGTCTTGCCAACAAAGTTGGTGGGGGCAGACTCTTTTTGCCTGCCGATGAGTCTCTCGGCAAAGTAACCGACGAACCACATGACTGCCCACAGGACGTTCCACACGGGGCCACCGTGATGCTTCCACAGATAGGCAATGAGCAGGGCAAACACAAAGACGCAAAAGCCCCATGAGATGAGCGATGTAGATGAGTTCTTGCTGATTGTGCTGCGGCTGCGCTCTATCTGCTCCGCGATGATTTCCAGACTGCGCTCGGCAGTCAGCTTATTCTTCTCTTCCATAATTGTTTCATTTTTTAAGATGTTCTGGTTTGTTTTACTACTCTCCGGCCTCAGCCGTGCTCCTGCAGAAAGCGCGTCAAAGGCCAATTGTGTCCGGTTCACGGTGCAAAGATAGACAAGTTTATTTTATAAACCAAATTATTTCGTAAATATTTTATCGTTTGCTTGCATTTTTAACATTTTCTTTGAAACACCCGTTGCAAACTTCATGTTTAAGCGCGATAGGAATGGGCAGCAAAGGGAGTGTGCAATTTACGTTAAATCCATCACCACTTTAAGTCGTATTCCATCCAAAAGCAGTACCTTTGCAAAGGAATATGACAATCTGAACAGATAGATAATATGGGATTCTTCGATTTCTTAAACAGCAACAACCACGTTGTGGCGAAGATTGATTCGAGTGGCAAACTGTATGACCGCAACAATCATGTCCTTGGCCGCATCACGTGGACTGGCGACGTACAAGATGCCAACAACCATACTCTTGGGCATATCAGCAGAAGTGGTGAGGTGAGGAGCCGGTGGTACAGCAAATTAGGCGAAGTACAGTCGAATGGTGAGGTTCGCGATAGCAATGGACACCTGTTAGGATCTATCGATTCGTGGGGAACTGTGAAGGATAAGAACAACCACACCATCGGGCATGCCTCAGGCGTCCCGCGCCATCAAGCGGCCGTATTCTTCTTCTTTGAATTCTAAGGGGTTCGTCAAAGAAACGTGTTTGTTTGAAAAAGAAAAAGCGGCAAGTGAAAAGTCTCACTTGCCGCCTTCGGTCGGGATGAGGCGACTCGAACGCCCGACCCCTACGTCCCGAACGTAGTGCGCTACCAACTGCGCTACATCCCGATGCTTTCCATGGAAAGCAGGTGGTTTATTCAAAACCGGCTGCAAAGGTACAATGTTTTTTTGAAACACGTGCAACTTTGCATGGAATTTTAACAAAAAAACATGCAAAACACATGGAAACCGTGATTTCCAATCCCTTGAGTCATGCTTTTTTGCGTTTATAGGCACGTTTTCAGTTCTGCCAGCCGCATGGAATTGCTGCCTTTCAGGAGGATGAGCCGATGCTCGGGCAGCTGCTCGGCGAGGGTTGCTTTCACCTCTTCGACATTGGCGAACTTGCGGAAGGGGCTGTCGGTATGGCCAAATTCCTCGCCCACGAGCCACACATTCTGCAGTTTCAGCGTGACCAGTAAGTCCACGATGCGCTGATGCTCTTCGCCCGAAGCCATGCCCAGTTCGCGCATATCGCCCAAGATGAGCATCTTCTCTTGCCCCGTTTCCAGTGCGGCAAACGAGCGGAGGGCGGCGGCCATGCTTGTGGCATTGGCGTTGTAGGCATCCACGATGAGCGTGTTGTGGTCGGTCTGTGTGAGCTGTGAGCGGTTGTTCGTGGGCTGGTAGTGGCTCAGCGCATGATTGATCTGCTCTTCATCCACATCAAAATAGAGTCCCACGGCGATGGCTGCCAACATATTGTAGACATTGTACGCACCAATGAGGTGGGTGCTGACGGTGAACGTCTCGTCGGGATATCCAGCGACGGAATCGCAGGAATCACTCCCAGCATCGTCTTCGTCATCGTTGATCCACCAGCGGAAGGTCAGGAAGGGATTGCAGCTGACCACCTCGCCCTTCACGGTGATGTCTTCCGAAGAGCCCGTTCCGTAGGCGAACTGCATCATGATGCCGCGGCTGTCGGCCATCTGCGTGAGGTCGGCATCGTCGGCATTGATGAAGATGAAGCCACTGTCTGGGTCGCCTTTGTCTTGCTCGTGGCGCAGGTAGTCGTAGAGTTCGCCCTTAGTCTGCTTCACCCCCTCAAACGAACCGAAGCCTTCAAGGTGGGCACGCCCCACGTTGGTAATCAGTCCACAAGTGGGTTCAGCCGTTTCCACGAGTGTCTTGATGTCGCCAGGATGGCTGGCACCCATTTCGATGATGGCAATGTCGTGGTCGTCGGAGAGTCGGAACAGCGTCTTGGGCACACCCACGTCGTTGTTGAAATTGCCCTCCGTAGCCAGCACGTTGTATTCTTCTGCCAGCACGGCCCGCACCAGTTCTTTGGTCGTGGTTTTACCGTTAGTACCTGTGATAGCGATGACGGGGATGTCGAACTGCCGGCGATGCTCGCGCGCCAGATCTTTGAACGTCTGCAGGCAGTCGTCTACGAGAATATAGCGCTCGTCTTTCACCACCTCTTTATCGTCCACGATGGCATAGGCACAACCCTT
Organism: uncultured Prevotellaceae bacterium; assembly: GCA_902801375.1. Lineage (GTDB taxonomy): Bacteria > Bacteroidota > Bacteroidia > Bacteroidales > Bacteroidaceae > Prevotella. The sequence continues at coordinate 8,018 of CADCIB010000005.1, forward strand.
TTGCAGGGCGCCTTCGGCAAAGCGGTTGCCGTCGAACTTGTCGCCTTTCAAGGCCAGGAAGATGCTGCCTTCAGGGCAGTCGCGACTGTCGGTGGTAATGACGGGATGCTCTTGATAAAGCTGATATAGTTTTTGAATATCCATATTGTTTTGTTGATTGTCGATGTGCAAAGGTAGCACTTTTTGTGTAACACGCCAAACAATTCACTGTCTTTTCACGCAAAAGCCGACAATTCTCCCCTGGCCGCCGCATTGTCGTTTGTGTCAAATGAAATAAAAAACGTACTTTTCTTTTGTGTTTTGCCCGAATATCATTATCTTTGCACACGTAAACATCACTCAACTTTCGCAAGCTCCGCCTTACTTCAGTTTAGAGGTGAGTAGTAAGAAGTGAGAGGTGAGAATGTGAAAACATGCGAAACTTGACTAAACATAATAAGCAACAATGAAAATGAAGACAATAGCATTACAAGTTCCCAGCGAGCGCCTTGTGAAAGCAAGACGACTCTTCACGCTCCTGCTCTTACTCTTTATGATGCAGACGGGTCATGCACAGAGCGACACGCAGCACCTCGTGGTGTGGCAGAAAGGCGGGCAGAAAGTCTATTTCGACCTCGCAGAGGAGCCACGCACAGCTTTTGAGAATGGACTGTTGGTGATTACCACCAACACCGTGCAGACCACCTACCAGCTATCGAACATCATCAGATATACCTACGAGGGCCACATACCCCACATCGGGCCGACGGGTATCAACTCGCGCGATGTCGTCTTCCGTCAGGGGAACAATCAGATGGCGTTCGACGGACTGCCCGACGGCACGACCATCGAGCTATACTCTGTCAGCTGGGACATATAATGTGAAAGCAAACAATACATCCTTTAAATTCTTCAAGCAATGAGACAGAGTCTTTTCCCCCAGAACACGCGAATCATCGCCGCGCTCCTCGCCCTGCTGACTATGGCTTCATAGGACAGAAAATGAAAAAGAATGAAAGATAGGCAACTGACAATAAACCTGCGCGGACAGCTGATGGACTTGTCGCAACCACGCGTGATGGGCATCCTGAATGCCACGCCCGACTCGTTCTTCGAAGGCAGCAGGGCGCAGACAGAACAAGAGATTGCCGAGCGCGCCAACCAGATTGTTGCCGAGGGTGGCGAGATGATCGACGTGGGCGCCTACTCCACACGGCCGGGTGCAGCAGCAGTCAGCGAGGAGGAGGAGATGCTGCGACTGCGCTTCGCACTTGCCATCGTGCGGCGTGAGCAGCCGGAATCAATCATCTCCGTCGACACATTCCGCCCGCAGGTGGCGCGTATGGCAGTAGAGGAATATGGCGTGGACATCATCAACGATGTGTCGGGCGGCAATACGCAAGGAGCTTTCGGCGGCACCGTCGGCAACGAAACGGAGGAGGACCCTGCGATGTTTCGCATGGTGGCAGCCCTACGCGTACCTTATATATATATGTCGCGCGCAAACGACGTGGAGCCCATGCTCCTGGACTTCGCCCGGCAGGTGGAACGGTTGCGCAGCTACGGACAGAAAGACATCATCCTGGACCCGGGCTTCGGCTTCGGCAAGACGGTGGAAGAGAACTATCAGGTGATGGCGCGGTTGGAGCAGCTCGCGGTCATGAACCTTCCCCTGTTGGTGGGTGTCTCGCGCAAGAGCATGATCTGGAAACTATTGGACTGCACGCCCGAAGGAGCACTCAACGGCACTACGGTGCTGAACACCATTGCCCTCGAGAAGGGGGCCGCCATCCTCCGCGTCCACGATGTGCGACAGGCCGTGGAAGCCGTAAGACTTGTAGAAATGACAAAAAACAAATAAAAAGTAAATACAGTGTTTGACTTTGGTATAAAAGACTTTATCGACATTTTCCTTGTGGCCGTAATTCTTTACTACATCTACCGGCTCATGAAGGAATCGCGCTCGCTGAACGTGTTCATCGGCATCATGGTGTTCATCTTGCTGTGGCTCTTCGTCAGCGGCATCTTGGAGATGCGCCTGCTGGGAAGCATCATGGACAAACTGGTGAGTGTGGGTGCACTGACGTTGATTATCCTGTTTCAGGACGAGATCCGCAAGTTCCTCTACAATCTCGGCGCCCATCAGCGGATAAAGTCGCTGACGCGTCTGTTCCGCTCGGGTAGCAAGAAAGAGGCTGAGGCCGACAAGGCCACCATCATGCCCATCGTCATGGCCTGCATGAACATGGCAAGGAAGAAGGTGGGAGCACTCATCGTGCTGGAACGCGACTCACCACTCGACGACATCATTCAGACGGGTGATGTGATTGATGCTAACATCAACCAACGACTCATCGAGAACATCTTCTTCAAGAACTCTCCGCTTCACGACGGAGCAATGGTCATCCGCCGCAAGCGTATCTGTGCCGCTGGCTGCATCCTGCCAGTGTCGCATACCGTGGACATCCCCAAGGAATTGGGACTACGCCATCGCGCCGCCTTGGGCATCTCGCAAGAGAGCGATGCCCTTGCCATCGTCTGCTCAGAAGAGACTGGGCGCATCAGCGTGGCCATGCGCGGGGAGTTCCAACTCAGACTGTCGGCCGAGCAGCTCGAAAGCCTGCTTTCAAAAGAAATCCTGCTCTGACACAGTAACTGTTAAAAAGACAGAGTAACATAGGAACTGGATTATAGACACAGCAACTGTTGAAAAGACAGAGTAACAGAGGAACTGGATTATAGACACAGCAACTGTTGAAAAGACAGAGTAACAGAGGAACAGATTGTACGCAATAATTTTGTTCTTATGTTACTCTGTCTTTAAATACCCTGCCTTTTATTACCCTGCCTGTATGTCCTCTGTTATTGTGTCAAGCGTTCGTAGGTAGGCTTTGTCTTGAGGAAAAACCAGGCAACGCCCACTACGTGTACGGCGACGATGCTCCAGAAGGCAGCGCCGTAGCTGACATGTTCAGCGATGACACCGCCCATGAGGATGCCGGCTCCCATGCCTAAGTCCCAAGAGGTGAGGATGGTAGAGTTGGCCGTGCCGCGTTGACTGTTGGAAGCCACGCCGATGATCATGTTCTGGAAGGCCGGCCAGAAATGTCCGTTGCCCAGACCGATGAGCAATGCCGACCCGTAGTAGCCAACGGCATTGGGGCAGGCGATGAACAACAGATAGCCCACTGTGCTGATGAGCACACCCTCCGAGGCGTTATGCACCAAGTGCCCTTCACGAAGCTGTCGGGCTCCCTGCAGTCGGGAGAGGATAAGTCCGATGGCAAGCAGCATGAAATAGGCACCCGTGCCGCCCGTGATGCCCATCACCTCCTTGCCGTAGATGGCCAGATAGTTAGACAGCACGCCATAGCAGAGGCCGAAGAAGGCGATATTCGCGCCAATGGTCCAGCCGCGAAGTAGGAAGAATCGGTCCCAAGAGAGCTTGATTTTCTGTCGCACTTGTTGTTTCTCAGGCGCGTCGATGGTAGACACCACGAAGAAGCCGAAGCCGGCAACGGCGAAGGCCAGCCAAAACAGCAGGTCGAAGTTATGGACATACTTATAGATGAAGATACCGATGGTAGGAGCAATGGCCGTGGCAATGTTGTTGCTGATGCCATAGTAGCCGATGCCCTCTGTGCGACGCGAAGAGGGGAGCACGTCGATGGCCATTGTGCTGTTCGCCACTGTTGAGGCACCGAAGGGTCCGCCGTGCAGCGTTCTGACCACAGCGAAGAGCAACAGCGAACTGGCCAGCAGATAGCCGCCAAAGCAGACGAAATAGAGCAACAGACAAACCATCAGCACCCGTTTCCTTGGAAAACTGTCCACGATGAAACCGCTGAAGGGCCTGATGAGCAGTGCCGTCAGCGTATAGCCCGACAGCACCAGACCTATCATGTCTTTTGTAGATCCAAATGTTTCGCTCAGATACAACGGCAGCAACGGCGTGAGCAGATAGAAGGCAAACGACATCGTGAAGTTCGCAGTCATCACCTTCCAATAGTTGCGGTTCCAGAGCCGCTCAAGTTTCTTTTCCATGGTTATTCTATCCCAGCTTCTGTCATCACGGGGGTTATTGATGTTGCAAAAGTAGGTATTATTCTTGATATTTCCAAACTTATCAAGTTTTTTTTTGCCAAATTGCAAACAATAATGGCATGTGTTGACCTGTTGCCTAACAATCAGCGGCAGCCCCTACATAGGAGCTGCCGCCTTTTCTTGATGATTCGTCAGGAAGAGATTAATAGTCTTCCTCCTCGTCAAAGTCGTCCCACACGGCACCGCCTCTGCCGCGGCGGCCTCCATCACGATCATCCGCTTCGTCGTTGTATCCGTTGATATTGGCCATGGGTTCACCATAGCCTTCTTCGTCTCCACCTGACAAAGTATTAAGAACTGATTCGCGATTAAGGATGCTTACCAGCATTATGCTCGGTTCTATGTATTTCTTCATATTATATCCTTTCTTTTAATTGATAGTCACACTAATGAGGGTACCCGGATTCTCCGCGAGGGAGAATCCCGGGCTCTCCCTTTTCTTACTTAATCACCACCTTCTGGCCATTGACGATGTAAACGCCCTTAGCCACACGGTTAGCATTGACACGTACGCCCGACAGGGTGTAAACCTTATCGTTGTCGTTCAGAGTGCTAAGCTCAATAGAGTCGATGCCAGTAGCATCACCGTTGATGAAGATGTCGAAGCCCTTGGCTGGAGCCTCAGAAGCATTGATCTTCATATAAGCCTGATGAGCTTTCACCTGAGCATAGGCACCGTTAGAACCGCTCTGGAAGTAGAAGCCTACAGCAGACTTGCTCGAGTCTTTCCAACAGAGTACATAGTACTTGTAGCCAGCCTCTTCATCCTTCACATCTTCCTCCGTACCAGTGAGATCATTCTCGCCAGTGAACTCGTTAGCTTCGGCAGCAATCTGGAAATCGTATGTGCCGGCATCACCATTGATCACGACAGGAACTCCAGCGGGGATAACATCAGCAATTTCGTTCAGTTCGATGGTGTTTCCATTCTTTACGGCTGCATAAGCAGTTACACCCTCCGGAATTGTGAGGTTCAGGTTCTGGTAATAAAGAGTAGCATACTGAGAAGCAGAGATGGTCACGCTAATGGGCTCCTTCTCAATGAGAGAGATGCCGGTGATGGTGGCGTTCTCACCCTTCAGGCTGACCACGGCATTGTTGGCTAGCTGAGCGAGGATGTCGCTGGTAATCATGATGTCAACAGAGTTCTCGCCAGACGGGATGTTGGTCTGCTCGGTACCGTTGATGAGATTGCCCTCTGCATCCTGCAGCTGCAGCTGCACGTTATTGTCGGGCCAAGGAATGGCAACGAAATGGCCTTCGCCATCGCGCTGATCACTGGTTACATAGTAGCCAAGTTGGGTCAGGTCGGTGATATTTGCAGTTTGCTGCTCATAGCCATTGCTGATAACCACACCCGCAGCACCCTCAGGAATGTAGATGTCGTATACCTTCTCACCATAGTCGTTGGTGGAGAAGTTCTCCATCTTGTCACCATGCCATGCTGCGGTCAGGGCGTTCTCATTAGCATCCCAAGCATAGACATAGATGTCGTTCCAGTTCTGGGTGTTTGAGAATCGGAGCATCGTGGTCTCATAGTTGTAAGCCACGCGGATGATGTCGCCTACTTGTGCATTCTCAACAGTCATGTCAACGCTGTTCTTCCAGTTCTTCAGACCAGCCTTGCCTGTCCAGCTGTTGTCGTAAGCCAGCTTGAATGCGCCTTCCTTTGTAAGGACGAAGTCCTTCGTCTGACTTCCTTCTGTGAAGTTAAGAACGGTCTCGTCGGTCAGCGTCTCATAGCCGTCGGCAGTAACCGTAGCGGTGTAGGTCAGCTGGTCGCGAACCACGTCGATGGTGTAAGCACCCTCTGCGTCGGTCGTTGCGAAGTACTCGATGTCGTTCTCGTTGTTGCGAATCGTCACCTTAGCGCCCTTAACAGCGTTCTCACCGTCGGTGACGGTGCCGCTCAGAGTATTCGGCTCCGCAGCAAGTTCTACATATAGGATAGGATTTCCTTTGGCTGCCGTAGCATTGCTCCAATACATATTCTGGTAATTGTCATCGTATTCAAACTGAATGCTGGCCCATGTGCCGCCACCGCCGCCTTCGAAGTAGAAGCGCAAATCTGAAGTTCCGTCATAAACAATCGGTTCGTCAAGATTAATAGTAAACACATTCTCACCGCTGACTACAGGAATCGAACCTTCATACAGCTTCACTTCAGTCATAGACTCCTTGTCAGGACTATTAGGTGTAATCTCACCTGACTTGAAGCCATACCATGCTGTCAGAGAACTACTAAGTGTCTTTGCTGAAGAACAGGAACCCTTGAAAGTGAAAGAGCTAATAGCCGCCCCCTGTTTTATACCGAACTTATTCAGTTGCTCGGCCGTATAAACTATATCAGATGTCTTTGCTTGCTCGAAGTTAAAGAAGTCAATAATAGCATTGTTGTAACTTGCCGATTCAGAAGCCGTACCTACAACTATTTCATCGCCCTCGGTCACTTCCTTCTTAAAATCAACATCAACAGCTGCCGTTTTCTGTGTAAACTCTCCGCTCTTTAGTTCAACATAAACAGGAAGAGTACCATAAACGTGCGGTTTATAAGTGAATGTCAACTCAACAGGATTCTCGATATTGCTATAATTATTGGTTCTTCCTGTACATTCTACAGCTGTCATTTCGTTGCCAACAAGAGCAGTATTATCAACAGTTGCAACAGCCTCGCCACCGACATAGAGCGTAGCAGTCTCGATGACATCGGCTTCACCGCTGATATTCTTCACCTTAATGCTTGCCGTATAGTCATCATTCTGCTTGCCAGAAGCCGGTATGTTGGCCTCATCAGTAAGATACCAGTCGTGAGCAGGTGCTTCTGCTGGTTCTAAGCCATAGATGTTGTCAAGCAGGGCATTTCCATTCAGTTCGAATGCAATGTAATAGTCGCCAGCTTCAGGAACAGCAACCGTAAATGTCTTTACAGCAGAACCCAAAGCACCTTGTGACGTCTTATAAATCTGCGTCCAATTGATTCGGTCTGTTGAGGAGTAAACGGTAATACCAGCTGAATAGCTGTAACCGCTATACCATGAATCGAAGGTAAAAGCCTCACCAGCCTTGGCTGTAAGCAGCGGAGTAACAAACTTCGTTACAGTACTCGTGCTCTGAAGATAGTAATTGGTTACTTCGTTCTCTGTCTTTGTTGAGATATACACTTGATTAGTATGGATTGAACCAGCGGGGAATTGTCCGTCAAGCTCTTCACCTTCCTTACCATTGTCGAACGTGATATAGTTTTTGGAAGCGTTAAACACTGTTCCCTGAATGGGCAATGAGTAGGTCTTGGCCTCGTCTTCATTAGCGTTGGTGTAGACTATAGTCAGGTTTCCTGCAAACACACCACCCTCATCAACGGGCAAAGTGAACTTCACAACCTTCTTCTCTCCAGCAGCAACCACGAACTCTGATGTGGGAGCGTCTGTCGTGAAGGGTTTGTCAACAGTTACTCCGTTGATGGTAAGAGGTGCTGTTCCTGCATTGTAAATCTCATAATTAACGGTTGTTTCTGCCTCAATCTTCCCGAAGTCAATAGGTGTCGTCGTTGCGGTTGAGCTACTGTAGTATGTGGTTCCTTCTTTGTCGAAGATAAACTTCGATTCATACTTCACCAATCCTGCATAGAGGTAAGAAGACGAAATTTGACCAGAAACGTTCTCCTTCAGAAACCAGTATGCCCATCCATTTGAAGGAAGTTTGCTGATATTCTCCTTTGGCACATTAATGGAGACCTCGAAGGGTTCGGATGTTTTGCCAGCTGCAATGTCGACAGGTATGTCAAAGCTGCCTACCGGCTCAAAGAGATTGTTTCCACTGGCATAGCTTCTTGCAGTCACAGAGAGTGTGTAGTTCTCTGTTTCTCCAGCTTTGAAGTTTACGGTTCCGCTATTGGTCAAGGAGACTAAGAATCTTGCATTTACAGATCCATCTTCATTCTGGTTATAGTATGCCGTTGAGCCTTGATCAGCTGTCTTCGCAATAGTATTGAACGACAATCGGACAATTTCTGGTATGGTGGCAGATGTGGCCGTAAAGTTATCCATCTGAGTATACTGAGCGCGAATACCGATACGCTGGGCTTCGGAAAGCTCCAGTGTAATAGTACTCCATCCGTCATATTCATCGGATGCCACATATTTATCCGTCTCAAACTTCTGAATGAGTTCGCCAAGTGTTGTCCCACTCTCGTCAACTGCATATATCTCGACAAAAGAAGGATAAGACCCCGTAGAGATGTCTTTTACAAACATACTGATTGTCCCTTTAACTTTAGGTGATACAAGTACGTCGTTGGCTACAGCTCCTCCCCAATTGTCACCAGCATACTGGCGGAAGGCCTTGAGGGTTCCAGAGCCGTCAATACCTTCATCTGAAGCATAGCCGTATTGCATGTAGTATGGTCCATAGCCATCGTAATTGTTCGTTGCGACAATATGATCCCAACCTGCTCCTAACGTCCAATCATGACTAGAAGTTGTTGGAATAGACGTGTTAAAGTCAATCAGGTAGCCTGCGGCTGCGGGCTCGGTGTAGTCCTCAACGGTGTAAGCCAACTGTTCGCCAGAATAGCCATTGGCTTTGTAGAGTTTACCTGCGGCGGGTGTGATGTTCTCTGTCTGATTCCATCCCCACGCATCTTGGTTTTCACCGCGTACGATAATCATACGGTTGTAGGTGTCATCGAAGGTGAACTTAATGACTCCTCCAGACAATTCTTCGCGCTCTGTTACCCACGCGTTGTTGCTCTGTCCGTCTGTATAGACGTTGAGCGAGATCTTAGCATTGGCGTCCAGCCATGTTCCGTTGCCCACGGGGTCAACATACACGGTGGTGCCTGAAGCAGAAACAACTCCTCCAAGCAATCCGACAAGTGCCAGAATCAAGAATCTAATCTTCTTCATAAGCTTTGAGTTTTTAGTTAATAATAATGAGTTAAAAATATATTCATGATTGAAGCGCACATCATTATGCGCGCATGTATATTATTAAGGTGCAGTTCGCACCTTTAGCAAACGCAAAGATACATATTTTTTATAAAACAGACAAGAAAAAACCGGATTATCCGCGAAAACGGCGTTATATTTATATTTTTTTAAACTTAGGCATCGCATTCGTGCGGTGGAAAAAGCCTCTTTTGTGGCAAAAGTGTATTAAGTTTGAAATCACTCGCCATAATCCATCACAATAGCAACGGAACTGGACAGGATGCCCACCACGGCTTTAAAGCCAGCCAGCAAGACGTTGGTTGCGATGCCTATCCAACTGGTGCGGATAATCTGATGTGCCCTGTCGGTGGAGGCGCGCTTTGTGCTCTCAGTTTCTGCCGGGCTCGCGGGGCTGCCCTGCCCTGTCTTCATGGAATCATTCATCATCGGATCGTTTTTTCAGCGATAATCATAAAGCGTTATGTTTCTTTGTCTTCGGCGGCCATCTTGATGTATTCCGAGGGGGTGAGACCCACTTGGCGCTTGAAGGCGTTGATGAAGGTGGAGCGCGACTTGAAGCCTACACCCTCGGAGATGGTCTCGAGGGTGAGGTGGCCGAAGTTCTTGGTGTCGTTGATGCGACGGCAGGCCTCCTTGATGCGGTATCTGCCCACAACGGTACTGAAGGTTTGCTCGTACTGCTCGTTGATGACCTGCGAGACATAGGCGGTGTTCGACCCTACAATCTTGGCCAGCTTGGCCAGCGAGAAGTCGTTGCTGCAGATGACGTCGGGATTGTTGAGGGCTTCCTGAATGCGGTAGATGAGCGTGGCCCGCTGTTCGTCGCTGAGGTTGCTCTTGCTGTATTTCTTCTGGGGCGTGGAAGGTGAGGGCTGAGACGTGGGGTCTGAGAGGTGAGCAGCATGCTCATTCTCGTGCGCCTCTTCAATCTGTTCGGCCGACAACTGTTCCAGACGTTGCTGGTTGTCGTGGTAGAGTTGCAGTTTCTGCTCGAATTCTTTGCGCAGCTGGTGCTCCGTCTCTTCAGCCCGCATCACCTCCTGGTTTTTGCGGAAAAGACTCTGGTTGCTGAATAGGAGCTGGCGGTTTTTGCGGTAGAGGAGCAGAGCGGAACCCGCCAAAATAAGGAGCAAGGCACTGCCGAAGATGAGCCAGAAGAGCTGCAGGCGCTGGCGGGCGGCCATTTTCTCGGCTTTCAGTTCTTCCTGTCGGAGTTGCTGTATGTAGTTCATCTCGCCCACAGTAGAGAGCCGCATGGCTTGCATCTGTTCTTTCTTCTCGAGGTATTTGATGTAGTATTCGCGCGACAGGGGTTGCTGATCCATCAGCTTGTAGTAGTCGGAGAGCTGTTTGAAGCAGATCTGCTCGTAGTCGGGCACACTGTCTTGCTGTGCTCTGTCGAGGGCCTTGCGGACGTATTCCACGGCGCGTACGAGGTCGTTTTGCTGCTCGTAAGTTTTCGCGATGTTCAGATAGGCGGGCAGGATGTTGAGCTCAGGCTGCTCTTTGACGTCGATAGCGTTGAGCTGCTGCTCGAAATATCGGCGGGCTGCATCGTATTTCTTCTGCTGCATGGCTTCGAGAGCTCGGTATTGTAGCCGCACGTACTTCAGGTTGTCGATATCGTCGGGGATATCTTTCGACAGGATGAAACTGTATTTATCAATCTTAGCGTCGTAGTTGAGGTTGGTCATGTTGAAGAAAGCGGTGACCATGACAGCCCAGTTTTGGGTCTCATAGCCCTTGATGATGCACTGGTCCATCATCTCCCACGCCTGCTTCTCCATCTGCTCGGAGGAGTATCGCGCTGCATATTCGTCGAGCAGTTCGCTGAGATTGCTCATAAGGATGAGCCGCATGGGTTCGTTGCCCACATCGTTGCTGATGATGAGTCCTTGGTTGAAGGCCTCGTACGACTGTGTATAGTCGTAGTAGAAGAACCGAAACACGCATCCCATGTTGTTGATGGCGCGCAGGCAAAGCTCTGTGTCGTCGGGGGTCATGTCTTCACGGTATCGTTCGCTGACGATGGTAAAGCAGGTCATGGCCTGATTGGGTTGGTTGTCAGCATAGTATTTCCTTCCCAAGCGTAGGAGGCTGTCGGACGAAAGTTTCGACAGTCGTGCATAGTCGCTCACGGCGTCTCTTGCACCGTAGCAGAACATGCACATCACAACCAACAAGGTTGCCAAAAGGAAGGATCTTTTATTCATAAGCTCATTAACATAGCGAGTCGGCATCAGCCGTAGCGGTGCTGTCTCCACTGTCGGGAGTATCAAGGCTGTCGGTCTTCCATCGGTCTTCTGGGGCGGGTGCGCCGTATTCGCAGGGCTGCGGTACGTGGCATCCGACAAACCCCAGCAGGGTTAGCAATGCGGAGAAGACAGCGGTCAGCGTTCTTCCAAGGAGTTTGTTCTTCATTCTCTTTGTTTGTGCAACCCGTGGGCTCAGGTGGCTGGCAGGGTCACGGTTTTTTGTTATAGTCGCTGGGGGGAGGTCCATACACCACGGGCTGCGGCTCGCGGATGGTAGGCCCTTGCTGAGGAACAACGGGCGGGTTGGAGTTCTCGGTTTTTTCGGTTTTCCCCTTGTCGCCTTTGTCACCCTCAGCGGTTTTGACCGTATGGCAGGCGTTGAATCCCAACATGACGATCAGCGATGCCAAGAAGGCATTCAATCGTTGAATGAAAGCTCTTTTCATCAAGCACAATATGGTTTAGGTTGCAAAATTACACATTATGAGGCAAACAGCCAACAAATTTACGGTAAATTAACCGTTTTTACTTTATAAAACATAAGAATATATCTTTCAGGCAAGGCAACATAAGGGCTTTATTTAAACTTAATTAATGCCTCGCGGCAACAGCACGTTTGCCTGATTTCACCGCTATTTTTGTTTATTTATGATTAATGAATTGTGTATTAGGAATTAAATAGCTACCTTTGCACCCGATTTCCTATAGGATCATCTATCAAAACCAATAATATGGCAGAAAAACTCGAAGTAAAAGAGCTAGAGGAAGTGGTAGTCCGCTTCTCCGGCGACTCCGGTGACGGCATGCAGCTGGCCGGAAACATTTTCTCCACTGTCTCGGCAACAGTGGGCAATGGTATCTCCACCTTTCCCGACTATCCTGCCGACATCCGCGCCCCGCAAGGGTCGCTCACGGGTGTGTCGGGCTTCCAAGTACACATCGGTAGTGGCAAGGTGTACACACCTGGCGACAAGTGCGACGTCTTGGTGTGCATGAACGCCGCCGCCCTGAAGACGCAGTACAAGTTTGCAAAACCGCAGGCCACCATCATCATCGACACCGACTCATTCGGCCCCGCCGACCTGAAGAAGGCTGCCTTCCAGACGGAAGACTATTTAGGCGAGATGGGCATCGACCCCGACCGCGTGGTGCAGTGCCCACTGACCACAATGGTGAAAGAGTGCCTGAAGGACTCGGGCATGGACAATAAGGCCGTGCTGAAATGTCGCAACATGTTTGCCGTGGGACTGGTATGCTGGCTGTTCAACCGCGACCTCTCATTAGTAAACAACTTCCTGAAGAAGAAATTCATCAAGAAACCGGCCCTGGCCGACGTGAACATGCGCGTGGTGCAGGCTGGCTTTGACTACGGCCACAACACGCACTCGAGCGTGCCAGCCACTTATCGCATCGAGTCGGGCATCAAGATGCCTGGCCGCTATATGGACATCACGGGTAACAAGGCTACGGCCTACGGACTGATTGCCGCCGCCGAACGCGCCGGACTGAAGTTGTTTCTGGGCTCCTACCCCATCACTCCAGCTACGGACATCCTGCACGAGCTGTCGAAGCACAAGTCGCTGGGCGTGATGACGGTGCAATGTGAAGACGAGGTATCAGGCTGCGCCACAGCTATCGGTGCCGCCTTTGCTGGTGCCCTGGCCGTGTCCTCGACCTCCGGTCCTGGCGTCTGCCTGAAGAGCGAGGCCATGAACCTGGCCGTCATCGATGAGCTGCCGCTGGTGATTGTCGACGTGCAGCGTGGCGGTCCCTCCACGGGTCTGCCCACGAAGAGCGAACAGACCGACCTCTTGCAGGCCCTCTATGGCCGCAACGGCGAGTCGCCCATGCCGGTGATTGCCGCCCTGAGCCCCACCGACTGCTTCGATGCCGCCTACGAGGCTTCGAAGATAGCACTGGAACACCTCACGCCGGTCATTCTGCTGACTGATGCTTTCATCGCTAATGGTTCGGCTGCCTGGCGTCTGCCCGACATCAACGAACTGCCGAAGATTCAGCCGCACTATGTCACTCCGGAACTGAAGGACAACTACACACCCTATCAGCGCGACCCGGAAACGCTGGTGCGCTACTGGGCCATCCCCGGACAGGAAGGCTACACGCACATCATCGGCGGTCTGGAGAAGGACGGACAGACGGGTGCCATCTCCACCAACCCTGAGAATCACGACCGCATGTGCCGTCTGCGCGCAGAGAAAGTGGCTCGCATCCCCGTCCCCGACCTGGAAGTGCTGGGCGACAAAGACGATGCCGACCTGCTCATCGTGGGCTTCGGCAGCACCTTCGGCCATCTCTACAGTGCCATGGAGGAGCTGCGCCATCAAGGCAAGAAAGTGGCCTTGGCTCAGTTTAAGTACATCAACCCGCTGCCGAAGAACACGGCAGAGGTACTTCTGAAGTACCCGAAAGTGGTGGTGGCCGAACAGAACCTCGGACAGCTCGCTGGCTTCCTCCGCGCCAAGGTCAACGGTTTCGTACCCGTTCAATACAACGAAGTGAAGGGACAACCGTTCCAGGTGGAAGAACTCACCTCTTATTTCAAGACACTATTCTCATGATTCTTTTAAACAACGAATTATACGAATTGAACGAATTGAAAAAGCAGAGTCTCTGAGCCATGGAAACAGTGTCGTGCCATCATAGCGTGGTCTATGCCCAAGAATCATATCAAATTATTGGTGCCGCCATGAAGGTCCATGCCACACTTGGTCCTGGCTTCACCGAGAAAGTGTATCAGGACGCACTCGCCATCGAACTGAACGACAGAAACATTCCTTACAAGAGAGAGGTAACACTACATGCCTCCTATAAAGGAGTGGTATTGGAAGGTACTTTCGTTCCTGATTTCATTTGCTTTGATAAGATTATTGTTGAGTTGAAAGCCGTGAAAGAACTTGATGATGTTCACCGTTCACAGGCCATTAACTATGCGAAAGTGGCAGGCCTTAAGCTGGCATTGCTTATCAATTTTGGAGAATCGTCACTGATAAGTGAGCGTTTTCCTGCGAAATGACAGTCAAAGAAACAAGATAAGGCTTGTATGAAGAATGACCGTTTAATAAATTCGCAAAATTCGTAAAATTCGTTGTTTAAAAATAACATAAATACAAATCATTGTAAGCACAAAAGATATTACAGTATGGAACAGTACACAATTCAAGACTATAAGAAGAGCCAGCCGCGTTGGTGTCCTGGCTGTGGCGACCACTTCTTCCTCGCCTCGCTGCACAAGGCGATGGCAGAACTCGGCGTGCCGCCGCATGAGACGGCGGTTATCTCGGGTATCGGTTGTTCGAGCCGCCTGCCCTACTACGTCAACACCTATGCCATGCAGACCATCCACGGTCGTGCCGCCGCCATCGCGTCGGGTACGAAGGTGGTGAACCCGAAACTGACGGTGTGGCAGGTCTCTGGCGACGGCGACGGACTGGCCATCGGTGGCAACCACTTCATCCACGCCATGCGTCGTAACATCGACCTGAACATCATCCTGCTCAACAACCGCATCTATGGTCTGACCAAGGGACAGTATTCACCCACCTCACCGCGCGGCTTCGTCTCGAAGTCGAGCCCTTACGGAACGGTGGAGGACCCATTCCGCCCAGCAGAGCTCTGCTTTGGTGCCCGCGGACGCTTCTTCGCCCGCTCGGTGGCTACCGATGCCGCTGAGACCGTGGAGATTCTGAAGGCCGCCAAGCAGCACAAGGGTGCCGCCGTCTGCGAGATCCTGCAGAACTGCGTCATCTTCAACAACGGCTGCTACGAACCCGTCTATACCAAGGAGGGTCGCAAGAAGAACTGCATCTACGTGCGCCACGGCGAGAAACTGGTGTTCGGCGAGAACAACGAGTTTGGTCTGGTTCAGGAAGGTTTTGGCCTGAAAGTGGTGAAGATTGGTGAGAACGGCGTCACGATGGACGACATCCTCGTGCACGACGCCCATTGCGAGGACAACACCCTGCAGCTGAAGTTGGCCGAGATGACCAACGAGAACGGCTTCCCCGTGGCCCTTGGCGTCATCCGCGACGTGGAGGCTCCCACCTACGAGGAGTCTCTCCACCAGCAGATTGCCGAAGTGTCGGCCCAGAAGAAGTACCACAACTTCATGGAGTTGCTCGACACCAACGACACCTGGGAGGTGAAATAGCCGATGAGAAAAATGCTTACCGTGGGCATGGCCTTTCTGTTGATGGGTGTTCACAATATGAATGCACAGGAAATCACAGACATGGGTCATGCCACGATTATCTTCAGCCAGAAGGGAGAGATCATTCTTGAAGAGAGAGACGACGCGACAGCCATCAGGAAACAGTCAGCTGGGAATGCCGAAGAAGGACTCTACGACAAGGGGACAAGCAGTTTTTTCAACATTTGCTGGTTTACCTATCAGTATCCCTCCACCAGTGGGGACGGACAAGAAATCATGCTCTCGGCTCTGGCCTGCATGCCTGACAACAACGAGGCAACCATCAACAATGTCCTGGTGGGATGCCATGCCACGATAGCAGCCAACAGGCAATGCCCTTCAAGATTCAACCAGACTGGCAACAACTTCAGCGATGTATTTCTCACCATGACACTGGCAGGGAACACGGGTCAGGGACAGGGCGACATGGCCTATAACAACCTTGTCATCCTGCCCGACTATGAAGGCTTTGGCATCACAAGAGAGCGGGCGCATCCTTATCTATGCGAGGAGATTACCGGCCGACAGGTGACCGACGCTGTTAAGGCGGGCATCACACTCTATCAGAACGACTTACAGACAGAAGCGATACGCCGCAACTTCCGCGACGATTGGCGGACTATCTGCACAGGCTATTCGCAGGGAGGAGCCGTGGCGATGGCTACCCAGCGCTATATCGAACAGAACGACCTCAGCGAAGAGCTCCATCTGGCTGGCTCACTCTGCGGCGACGGCCCATACGACCCCGTATCGACCATCCTCTATTATTTAGAAAAGGATCAGCAGGGCAAGGCGCTATCGATGCCTGTCGTACTGCCGATGATGCTGAAGGGGCTCTGCTGCTATGACGAGACGCTGAGCAAATATGAGGTGAGTGATTTCCTCGATAAGCGTTTCCTTGAGACAGGTGTTCTCGGCTGGCTCGACTCGAAGATCATGAGTACCGACAACATCACTGATGAATGGAAAAAGCTCTACGACAAAGGGAAGGATGGCGACGAGACGTACTACCGCTCGGTACTGACCCGCAACGGAGACGCACGGCTGAGCAATATCATGAAGGAGGAGGCGCTCAGCTATTTTACCCAGTTGCTTGCGGAAAATCCTGACTATGCCACCACGGGGGTACCACTGCCAGAAGGTGGCTCACTGGGAGAAGACCTGCATCTGGCATTGGAACACAACAACCTGACCCGCAACTGGACACCACAGCATCCACTCTTTCTCTACCATAGCACGGGCGACGAGGTGGTACCCTACGAGAACTACGAGAGTGCCGGAGCCCACCTGGGCGAATGGGTGACCTTCTACAACTCTTTCGCCAACAGTACGCACGTTGCGACGGGCATAGAATTTTTTATGGCCTCTTCACGCCTGGAAGGCATACGCCAGCTTGCCACGAGTCCTCACATCGGCATTGAAAACATCAGCATCCCACTGAAAGCCGACGACGCGCTCATCTATGACTTGAACGGTAGGGCTATCAATGGGATGCCGGACTACGGAGTCTTTATCCAACAAGGAAAGAAGATGATTCATAAACGTTGAATCATCTTCTTTCGATATTCTTCTATTATTTGTTCAAATACTTCTTGCCATTGCGGATGATGATGCCTTTAGTGTCGGGGCTCACGCGCTGGCCGTTCAGGTTGTAGCAACGCTCGTCGGTTGGGATCTCTTGGTTCACGTCTACAATGCCTGTAGCAATGCTGTTGGGGTCTTCGAGTACCACCTTGATGTTGTCAACATAGCAGACGGTATTGTTCACAGTGGACAGGTATTGGAAACGGAATTTTGTGCCTGCTTTCGAGTTGAGGATATAGCGCAAGTTAGCGATTTCGTTCTTATCCAATTTCAAAGAGTTTGTATTACTTGTTACTTCCTTCACAGTAGTCCACTTGGTCTCGCCGGGATTCATGACGCTGAAAGTAATCTGCACCTGCTTTTTACTGCTGTTCCACGCCTTGAACGTCACATAGCGTATGGGGCTGTCGATGGCCGACGAAGTGATGATGCCACTACGGTTCATGGCCAGCATCTGGTTCTCTACGCCGAATGTATCCTGCGTGGGGACTATCTCCACCTTATCCATATCCCAGTTGCAGAAGACACCTTCCACACCATTGGTGTTTCCTGTACCTACACCAATTAGCTCGAAGGTCTCCAACAAGGCAAGCTCGTCAGGACCTGCCGTGCGGAAGTAGATGGTACCGTCGCTCTCCTTGATCTTTGTCAGGGTAATGTCCGAACGATAACCCGCCCAAGTGAGTAAACTGCCTGGCTCAGTATCGTTGGTCAAGTCTTCCACCTTACCCGAACCGGGATAAGGGTCGCCTTGCGAGTCGCCGCCCGAGGGCGTGGCACGCACCAGTTCGAAATAGTTGTGATCGGGAAAGTTGTTCACCTCATTGGCATTCCAAATCGACACATCTGTGGAGTCTACACGCCACACCAACATGCCATGGCCAGGCAGTGCAGCATCCCAACGCGTCTTCTGACGGTTCTCTATCAGGAAGAACTCGTTCTTCTGCTTGGTGTTGATGCGATAGGCCTTGTTGCTGGTGTTCAAGGCTTCCAAGCTGTAGCTCTGTCCCTCCATGTCGATGACCTCAGGAGCGGGCATAAAGCCGAGGGTGAACTTCTCGTAGGCATTGTAGCCTGCAGGTGTACGGCTGTTGGCGTTATGGCTGCCGTTAGCCATAACGTCCCACGAACCTGGGTCATAGCTCTGACCACCGCCATCCTCATAGTCGGCATCATAGTGGTCGGCCAGGCCTAACACATGGCTGAACTCATGGCAGATGGTACCGATGCCACAGAGATCAACCTGATTGTTGGCTTCGAAACCATCAAACTCTGTGCTGCAAGCATAGCGACCAAAGCGCTTGTTGTCGTAACGGAGGCTGCTATAATAGGCCAGCGTTGAGGCATGCGGCCACACATAGCGCGAGTCGTTGCCTTCTGAACTACTGGCATAGCCGGCAAAGATGAAGTAGACCATATCCACGCGCCCATCCTTGTCGACATCATAGTCGGCGAAGTTCACATCGGGGTCAAGCTGCTGGAAAGCACTGTTGATAACTGGGTAAAGGTTCTTTCCACCATTGGGGTAGGTACAGGTGTAGTTTACCTTCACGGGGCCTACGATGTCAAACTGCGGCTGGAAGATCTGCTCGGAGTTGTCGGAGAAATAGTCTGTGACGCTGCCAGTGCAAGAAACATATTGATTTAACAAATCATCCTGATAGCCTGTATAACCCGCCTGGTTCACCATCTGTTCAAAGAGTTCCTTGGTATTCTCACGCGCAAACGAGCGGTCGCTCCACTCGATGAGCACAATCAGGCCTTTGAACTTCGAATAGTCGTAGCGCGCTTTTGCAGGAGCATTCGCGGGAGCTTTCAGCATCGGCTTACCCCAAAGGCTGCGACCACGCTGCTGGAACTCTTTCTGCTCGGCAGTCATATCGGCCATGATGCGTTTCTTCGTGGTTGAAAGAAACAGATTCTCGGCTGCCGTGCGGTGCTCAGCGTCGCGAGCAATAAACTGCGAAGGCAGCAGTTCTGTCTGATTCTTCACGGCATAATAATAGAAACCGTCGGCAGCCTTCACCACGGTGTAGCCGTCGGCAGTGGTTGTGAAATGGCGATACTCGTCGCCGTGCAGCTCAATGGTGAGTTGGGTTCCATCGGGTTGGGTTACTTTCACTTTTCCAGGTCGGGCAGGAATACTCCATGCCAAAGAACAGCTTGTCAGCACGACAAGCGCCATCATTAAAAATCTTTTCATAGGTTCCAAATAATTGTATTTGGTTGCAAAGTTACAAAGAATCGACCGAAGCACAAAGCAAATAAACATTTTTTTCAATATAATTATTACGTGGGGCACTATCTGGCACTTGCGAAAGTTGGATTACCAAAAATTATGCAACACCTCAGTGCAAAAAAAAATTCACCCACGGCAGCGATAAACTGGCCGTGGGTGAATGATGTATGGGATTAGAACCCTTAGATTCTTACTAGTTTACTTGGCGATGTACTTCTTGCCGTCGCGAATCATCAGGCCCTTCACGTCCTTGCGGTTCACCTGCTGACCCATGATGTTGTAAGTCGGAGTGTTCTTAACCTTGTACTCCAGTGTGTTGTTGAAGTTCTGGATGCCAGTGACTTCACCCGGATCATCTTCACCATTACTCCACTCGAAGTCAATCAAGGTGCTCCAACCATGTCCATAAACATGCGACTTGCCATCTTTATCAACGTAGGGCAAGAAGCCAAGGAAAATGTAACCAAGATACTTATTAGGATCTACATTTCCCTGTTCATCGACAGCTTCTAAATCATAGAAATGTACAAAGTTACCATCGATATAACCTTTGACTCCTTTTTCAAAAAGCCCAGGTAATTGTCCATCTTCATCGGAACCATAGATATAGAAATCAGTTAGTTTTACAGGATCTTCACCTTCTTTGACAGTTACTTCTTGTTCATAGTTATATACACACTGGGGGAACGGGATGGTGCAGTTACCGTCTTCATCCATATCAATGGTAACTGAGAAATATTTAAAGAATCCATAGACGACGAGCTGATTGTCCCAATCCTCTACGTAAATCTTAGCGTTACCCGGATCATAGCTTTCTGAAAGATTCTCATCTTTCAGCCAAGCAGCTCTTGTCATATAGGACATGGTGCCATTGGGCTTCATAATTCTAAGATCCCATGCAGGATCTTCAAAACGACCGAGGCTCTCTCCTTCATCCGAAATAACCATGCACATATAACCTAAGATATCTTCTCCGAGTTCAATGTTGCCATCGTCATCAATAGTCAAAAGGAATTCGCCACCAGAATAAGTTTCTCCATCTTCATTCTCAAACAAGGATGTGAAATAAGCCCATCCATAGTCTTCCTGATAACCGTTTGCTTTTGACAACTCCTCAACCTTCTGTACTGGCACGTAGATTTCACCCGTTTCTGCATCATAAGAACCATAAAGAACACTGCCAGTCCATATCAAGTCTTCAATCTTGATATTATATTCGAATGTGAAAGGAGTCTCATAAAAAAACTCGCTGGTTTCAAAAGAGCCACTTGCCTCTGAAATGGTGAAGTTCTGAATAGTATTCACAGCATCTTCATAAGCAATAGATACACGCAAATAATCGCCATAGATATTGGATGCAGTAGGAGCATTCGACTTTACCTTAGCGACGTTTGAAGCAGCCTTCTTGAAAACAATAGACTTGCTCTGCTTATCTGCCTTCTGGACAAGCATACCATCATTCTGTACACGTAAAAATTGTGCACTGGCACTCACAGCCGTTATTAAAGCTGTAGCCATAAGTAAATACTTTTTCATAATTCTTGTTTTTTAATTTTAATAATATGTGTGTCCAGTTGAAAGCTGGACACACGCTTTGTTTATTGATTAGTTGTCTTGATAATAATTCATATTATCATCCATATAATAAGATGCATCTGCCCAAATTGTAATAACATTGGTGGGTTCGTTAACATCAGTCAATGTAATGTAGGTGGGCTTACGTGGATAATCGCAACTGAGTTTGAATGTTCTGCCACGAGCACCAAAGAATGGTTCCATAGCATCCTTCCAACCATACTTCTGGTAATAGTCACGGCCGTCGCGGTTACTCTGGCTCGACATCCATTTAAGTGTCACCTGATCGCCAGCTTCATTGACATCGCTTGTAGAGAATCCATAATATGGGGAATCGTTACCAGCCAGCATGTGTATGCCCAGTTTATTGGAATACAGGCCCAACATAGCACGGTAAATCTTAATCTCAGTATTATTCTTGCCTGCGGTCTTGAGGGGTTCCAGCATGGCATCCCACTTAGGCCGTGCATAGTCACCCAGCGAACTGTGACGGATATACCATGTACCTGTTGTTAGGCTCTCAACGAGTGTTGGCAAAGCAGTGGCAAGACGAAGATTTGGATTGTTCTTAAAAACGAAATACTCATCAGTATCACCCTTCAACAGGCCATCGAGTTCATAACCGTTGACATTTACAGCAGTGTAGAACTCAAAGCCGTCTTTATTGACGATGTAAGGTGCAACAACTGTTTGAGTGAGATTCGTAGAATCCTTATAGGTAAATACCAAACAACGGCCAGAACTTTCCACATGGATGTCTACTGTATCTTTACGATCAGGGCCTTCAAGAGTATAATAACGGGAAGCCATGTACGACTCTGTCTCTTCTGCATCAGTGATGTAGCTTTCCCACGTCTTGTCAGCGGGGATGGGAAGCATGTAGATACGGTTCTGATGCTTCTTGCCGCTGAGCACGATGCTGTCGGGAGTACACTTCATCACACGAAACTCAAAGTCGCCATACATACCTTCACTAGTATCTCCAATGCCGTCAGGATTGTTCGGCATGGAGAAATAGTGGAATGTCGGGTTATAGTCGTCGAACGAGAGGATGGTACCCATGCTCTGCTCCAGCTTGAAGTGGCTGGTGCTGGTCACGACTTTACCGTCGTCGCCGATGCCAGCTTTGTGGCTCGGGCCGATCTGCTCGCTGGCCACCGTCACCTGGTCGCCGTCGAACTTCACCATCACGTTGAAGCCTCCATAGCCGAGGTTGCCATAGTATTCCATCAGCCAGCCGTTGGGAGCCGACTTCAAGATCTTCTCAACATTCTCGATATTCGTAGAAGAACGCTGCGAGGCATTCTCGTCGAAATATTCCTTGTCGTCCTTGAGCTCGCACGACACGATGGTGAGTGCGGCACAGAACATTGTCATGAAATAAAATATCTTCTTCATAGCCGTCAATTATTTTAAGGTACGTAAATCAAGGTCGGGCACTTCTGCGGAACGACGCATCAGGATGCTGCGCATGTGGTCGAGATCAAGGTTCCACTCGTTCTTGAAGTATTCCTTCACCATGTCCATCTTCTGGTTCAGGATCTTGGCTCCATCCTCACCAGCGGCATCCAGGATCTTCTGCCATCCGGCCTCAGAGTTGGTGATGTAGGTGGAATACATCTCGGCAAAGTCCTCGCGGTCCTCACTACTTGCGTATGCCGAGACGAAGCCTTCCTTAGCAACGTTCTTGTCTTCGAGGTTGATCCAGTCGGTAGCATGATAGGTGGCAGCACTGATGTTCTGGTAAGAGGGGTCGTACTCCTTCTTCTGGTTCAGGATGTGGCAGAACTCGTGGTGCATGGTGTGGAAGAACCAGTAGTTCATGTCAAGAGGAACAACAGCATGGCTCTCATAGGGATTGTCTACGTTGATACGAGGGTTGTCGATGTCGAGCTCGTTCACACCATAGAACATAATCTTCAATCCACCTTCAGCAGTACCCAGCACCTGCGAGCCGTTGGCGTTCCACTTGTAGGAACCCGTCAGCTGAATCTGACGCGGGGTGTAGGTACGCATGAAGTCGATACCCAGTGCCTCAACGTAGGTCTCCAGCCACATGTGCTTGACGAGGATGGCAAGCGCCACCGAGCAGTCGTAGTCGGCAGGGATGACATTGTAGGACAGGTCAGACTCCTTGTCGGTGAAACGATACATGAAGTCGATGTTGTACTCCTTGCGGTAGTTCTCCTCCAACCATTTGTCGAACTCGTTCTTCTGCACGTTCGACAAGTCCTCGAAGACACTCTGCGGGTTGAGGTCGTCGTCGCTACAGCTGCTCAGGCCGAACATGCCGGCTGCCAGCAGCATCAGACTTATATTTCTTAGTTTCATATCTTATACTGTCGTTAAGTTGTTAAACAAGTTACTATTCTTCCTCTTCACCTTCTTCGGGTTTCGGAGTGGTGTCTTCGATATACTTCTTCAATGCATCAGGATCCATGCGCGGGTTGGGTTCCAAGCCGGCAGTGATGACGGTCTGAGGAATCTGGATGGCACCGCGAAGGTCACCCTGGATGAAGATGACGGGGTCGCTGCCAGCCACGAAGTGTGTGAATTCAATACCGTAACGCTTGATGTCGGTCAGACGTGTGCCATAAGCCACGGTCTCGATGCGACGCATGTGGAGGATGAACTGCAGAAGGTTCTCCTGTGTTCCTGCGGCCACGGTAAAGCCCTGCGGGTGGAAGATCTTACGGAAAGTACGGTCACGGTTGCCATCAGGCTGACGCGGAGCATAGTCAAATTTCTCTACCCATTCGTTGACTGACTCGATGGTCATCACAGGACGAACGGTGGGACCTGACGTCTCAGCGCAGTGTGTCACAATCCAAGTATTGATGTCGTCGACAGCTGCCTGATAGTTGCCCATGAGTGCGTAAGCCTCAGCGCGGTCGAGAATGGTCTGGTCGCCCGTGCAGACGGGATAGACCATGTGTACGTAACCGATGCCAGCCACCTTGTCGGTGTACTCAAACTGCTCGTCGGCAGAAGGATAGTACACGCATTGGTTGGAGCCGTACAGCTTGTTGGCATAGATAATCGTGTTGTCTGAAGAACCACTTCCCCAAGGCATGTCCACCCAATAAGTCTCATAGGATGCCATTGCCGAGTTGTGGTTGTAGCGAGAGCTCAGACCGAGCGCCAGCTGACGTGAAGCCGAAGAGTAGGTGGAGATGAGCAACAGGTTGCAATCTTCTTCCGAGCGGATCCAGCGGTTGGCGAAGTCGGTGCGTCCCAAAGAGCGATACGGTTCGTAGTTGCGCATCACGGTAGTCGGGTCAGAACCGAGCACTTGTGTGGCATACTGGATGGCCTTCTCGTAGTTCATGTAGCAGAGGTTGAACTTAGCGGCAAATGCGTAAGCTGCTGCGCGGTTGAAGTGGTACTTCTTGATCTTGTAGATGGCATCGCTGATATAGGGCAATGCCTCCTCAATGTCCTTGTTGATGGCCTCATACAACTGGCGGAGCGTGCCGCGGGTGTACTTCGTATTGATGTCCTGCTCGGGCTCCAACGGATAAGGAAGACCCAGATACTCGTCGGCCTTCTCGGGATTCCACCCCATGCAGAAGGTCTGTGCGAGCTGGAACATACAGTAGGCGCGGATCATCTGACCCTCGGCCTTGATGGCATGGAGGTTCTCGGTCATCTCCATCTTGTCGATGGCCTGCATGGCCTCATTGACGGTTGCCACAGCTTGATAGAGACCGCCCCAGATGCTGTAGGGAGAGTCGTTGCCGCCCTCTTCGGTCACATCCTCAAACTTGTAGAGCTGCTCTACAAGCACACTGGAGGAATAGCTTCGGCCATTGTCGCCGATATTGTCGGACGTCATCTCGTTGAGCAGCACGGTAGCCGATGTAGGATAGGCCGACACCATCAGCTGGCGCGCCTTCTCTTCGGTATCAATCTCTGCACGGTCGTCGGGGAGCGTGTCCAAATAGTCGTCGCAAGAAGCCAAGCTCAGCATGGCCAGTGCTGCCAGTGCAAATGCTGAAATATGCTTATATATCTTCATTTTATTTATATTTAATATGTTCATGATACTTGTTCAACGTAAGTCTTAGATACCTAAACGGAGGGTGAAGGTGAACTGGCGAGCCATAGGCACGGCGACACCACCCGAGTTGAAGAACTCAGGATCCTGACCGTTCAGTTTCTTGTCGGCATAGATCAGGAACGGGTTGGTGGCCTGCAGCTTGGCGCTGAGATTGCTGATACCGATGTGGCTGATCCAAGATTTCGGGAAGTCGTAGGCCAGAGAAATCTCCTTCATGCGGATGAAGTCGCCCTTGGCGATACGTGCTGTCGAGTAGTTGTAGGCATTGTAAGCATAGCCTAGACGGCTGTCGTTCTGAATCATACGGAGGTCGGCCATGCCGGGGATATAGGTGTGTTCCTCGTCGCCGGGCACCACCCAACGGTTGGCGAACTCACGCGGCATAGCCACGAGGTCGGAGTAAGACACAGCGAACGACGGGTCGAGACGAACCACATTGCCGTAAGAATAAGTGATGAACACATTCAGGTGCCAGTTCTTATATGAGAAGGTATTGCCGAGCGAACCGGTCACGGTAGGATCGGTGGGACCCTCGTAGATCAGATGACCTGTCTCATACGACTGGAAGTCGATGTCGCTGGTGGTCACGTCGCCAGACTCGTTGATGAACATCGGCAGACCAAAGGAGTTCAGGCCTTGGAAGTCCATTGAGAAGAGCGAACGGTAGGGATAGCCTTTCTCTGTGAAACCGGAACCGGTGATGAGGTCGATGACGCGGTTGCGCGACTCGAAGTCGGTCACTTCGCAATGGGTGTGCGAGAAGATAAGGTCGGTAGACCACTGGAAGTCCTTCGTCACGATGTTGCGTGTGCTCAGTGAGAACTCCTCACCGTGCGACTTCATCGAAGCCACGTTGGCGTACTTCACGATTTGGCCGCCAACACCCGTTGTACGTTTCGGACCAATCAGGTCGTAGTTGTTACGGGTATACCAGTCGAACTGGAAGTTGATGCGGTTGTTCAGGAAGCCGAGGTCGACACCAATGTTGAGCTCGTGCTTCTTCTCGTAAGTCAGAGCGGGGTTAGCAAAGCTGGAGATGTCCAGACCCGACTCCTTCTCGTTGGAGTACGGACGCCAGGGGTTGTAAGCCGAGATGATGACCATCGAGTTGGTCACGGCGGGCTTGTCACCCGTCAGCGAGTAAGAAGCCTTCAGGGTGGCGTGTGTCAGCGCGTTCTTGAACGTCTTCTCGAACCAAGGCTCCTCGTGAGCGTTCCAGGCTCCCGACACGTTCCATGTGGGCAACCAGCGAGCGCTGCGGGCGCGTCCCAGACGGTTAGAACCCTCGTAGCGGACGGTTCCGTTGAGGGTGTAGCGACCCTTCCAAGAATAGGTGGCTGTTGCGAAGAACGAAGCCTCGCGGCTATAGCCATTGTTCAGCGAGTAGTAGATGTTGTTCTCCTCGCTGGCCTGCTTGAAGTAGCGGTAGTCGAAGCTTCCGAGCTGTCCCTGCTCATAGAGCACACCCACGTTGGTGTTCGACATGCTGCGGCGGTCGATGTTGTTGATTTCCATACCACCATAGAAGTTCACGATGTGCTGATCGTTGTAGACATCGTTGTAGCTGACGGTGGTACGCAGGTCCCAAGAGTTCATCTTGTAGACGGTCTGACGGTGGAAACCACCTTCGGGCAGCACGGTGACAGGCAGTGCGTTGAGCACGTCGGGGTCAGTATAGAGCCAGGGGTTGGCATCGCGCATGGTGGCGTCGTCCATCATGCGGAAGGCCATAGCCTGGTTACTGGTTTCCTTGATGAAGTGCTCCTGCGTGGTGGTTGAATACTTGTAAGCGGCAATAGCACTCAGTTCAACGGTACGCACGGGCTTATACTTCAACTCACCCTGGAACTTCATATCCGTCACGTCGAGCTTCATGAAGTTGTTGGCCAGTTCGTGGTGGATGTTGAAGGGGGCGTAGTTCTTAATGTAGAACTCATCCGGGTCGAGTGTACGCGAGCTATTGATAGAATAAGAATAGGGGTTGATATCGAAGTCGCGGCTCACGGCACCACTCACCACGTCGACGCCCTGGTTGGATGTACCCGGAGCGTTCTGCTTACGGTAGCTGGTGTTACCGATGAGGTTCACCGACACGTGCTTGCTCAGGTTGTAGTTGGCGTTGATGTTGGCGGTGTAGCGCTGCACCTTGCTCTGCTCTGTCCATCCCGGGTCGTCCATGATGGAGAACGAAGCGTAATACTGAGCCTTGTCGGTACCAGAGCTCATCGACACGGAGTGGTTCATCGAGATGCTGTTGGAGAACAGTTCGTTGAACCAGTTGGTGTTGCGGAACTCTGCCTGACGCAGGTAGTCGTACATGGCCTCTTTTGTGTTGGCCAGTCCGAATCCTGTTGCAGGATCGTATTCGTTCATCAAGTGGTACATCTTACCGAACACACCACTGGTGCTGGCGCGGTAGGAGCTCATGAACGAGAGGAAACCGTTGTTCATCATCTCACGGTAGACGGCCATCTGCTCCTGCGAGTTCATGATGTTGAACATGTCGTAGCTGGGGCGCAGACGCATGGTGTACTCACCCGTGTAGCTGATCTTCGACGTACCTGCCTTACCTTTCTTCGTCGTGACCACAATCACACCGGCCATGGCGCGCGCGCCATAGATAGAGGTAGCAGAACCGTCTTTCAGAATGTCAAAGCTCTCGATGTCGTCGGCATTCAGACCAGCGATGGCGCTGGAAATCAGCGTAGCGGCATCACCCGAGGAAAGCTGGTCGGCATCCACCTCGGTGACATCCTCCATGATCACACCATCGACCACCCACAGCGGCTTAGAGCTACCGTAGATAGAGGTGGCACCGCGAACGCGGATCTTAGGAGCTGTACCAAAGGTACCCGACACGTTCTGCACCGACACACCGGCTGCACGTCCTTCGAGCGAGCGCGAGATGTCGGCCACACCGTCGAGTTTGGCCTTTTCGGCATCCACCTTCGTCGCTGCACCAGTGAAGAGTCGCTTGTCCATCTTCACCATACCCGTCACGACGACTTCGTCGAGGCGCTGGGTCGACTGGTCGGGCTGCAGCGTGATTTTCATGTTCTGCCCACCCTTACCGGTCCAAGGTTCCATACCGATGTAGGTGACAGTGATCTTAGGGTTACTTACGCTCGTAGTGAGCGAGAAATTACCATCGAAATCGGTAGCGACACCTTGCTTGGTGCCCTGCACAATCACCGACGCACCGATAACCGGCTCGCCGTCTTCGGCAGAAATTACCGTTCCCGAAATCTTCGTTTGGGCCATTGTTATCCCCATGAAAAGGAATAGACAGGCCATCGTACTTAGCAATCTTCTTTTCATAAACTTGCTTTTCTTATATCTACATTTTTTATTAGTAATATCAAGACATGGTATTAATTATGGCGTGCAAATTTAGATAATTTTCTTGATACCACAAATAAAATTGGAAAAAAAATGCAGTTTTTAACGAATCAGTTTGTATTTTTGCACTGAAAATAACAATAATCTGTCCTATATGCGGTTCGCCGCCTTTAATAACTTTATGCAAAAACTATGGAAATGGTAACTTTTGGAAAAATCTTTGAGGCTTGGAAAGCCGAGAAGATGCTGTATGTGAAAGAGTCTTCTATGGCTACTTATTTGCTGCTGGCCGAAAAGCATCTGCTGCCAGTATTCAAGGATGCCACAGAGATTAAGGAAAGGGATGCCCAAGCTTTTGTCATCCAGAAACTACAAAACGGGTTATCGCAGAAAACTACGAAAGACTGCATCATTGTACTGAGAATGATTCTCCGCTATGCCGACAAGAATGACTGGTGGATCTGTCGTCCCTGGGATTTGAGATACCCGCCAGTGAAAAACGTCAAGAAACTCTCCGTGATGAGCCAGAAAGAACAGAAGATCTTGATGAACTATCTGGCTATGAACTATTCGCTCAGGAACCTGGGCATTCTTATCTGTCTGAACACAGGCATGCGCATTGGCGAAGTGTGCGGACTCCAGTGGGGCGACATCAACCTCAACGAGCGCTGCATCACCATAGCTCGCTCCGTCTCTCGCGTCTACTACCCCAGCAGCAACGGGCAACACCGTACGTTCCTCTCCATCGGGACGCCCAAGACGGAGTCGTCGAACCGCATCATCCCCATCAGCGACGAGCTGATTGAACTGATCAAGATTTCAAAGCGCTATTCCCATCCCGACTACTATGTGCTGACCAACAAGCCGAAGCCGATAGAGCCGCGCACCTACCGCAATCATTTCAAGCAGGTGCTGAAGGGCGCCGGACTGCCCCAGATGCATTTCCACACCTTGCGCCATACGTTTGCCACACGTTGCATAGAGAGCAACTGCGACGTCAAAACGGTCAGCAGTATTCTTGGCCACACCAACATCAGCACGACGCTCAACGTCTATGTGCATCCCAACATGGAGCACAAACGCAAGTGCATCGACCAAATGCTGGAGTCGCTGCGGCAGTAATAAAAAAATGCGGTAGTATATAAAATAAGGTGGAGGGAAAAAGGTGAGGGATGAAAGACACTATCCTTCATCCCTCCCTTATCTGAAAAAAGAGGATTAGAGCTGCGGGCCAGCAGCGACGAGAGCCTTACCAGCCTCGTTCGACTCGTACTTCACGAAGTTCTTGATGAAGCGCGAAGCGAGGTCCTTGGCCTTCTCTTCCCACACCTTCGGGTCGGCATAGGTGTCGCGCGGGTCGAGGATGTTGGGATCCACGCCCTCGAGTTGTGTGGGCACGGTGAAGTTGAAGAACGGAATCTTCTTCGTCGGAGCCTGGTCGATGCTATGGTTCAGGATAGCGTCGATGATGCCGCGTGTGTCCTTAATGGAGATACGCTTGCCTGTGCCGTTCCAACCTGTGTTCACCAGATAAGCCTTCGCACCGCTCTTCTCCATACGCTTCACCAGTTCTTCAGCATACTTTGTGGGATGCAGTTCGAGGAAGGCCTGTCCGAAGCAAGCCGAGAAGGTGGGCGTGGGCTCTGTGATGCCACGCTCTGTACCAGCCAGCTTGGCGGTGAAGCCCGAGAGGAAGTAGTACTTCGTCTGCTCAGAGTCGAGGATGCTCACGGGAGGCAGCACGCCAAAGGCGTCGGCCGAGAGGAAGATCACCTGCTTGGCAGCGGGGCCTTCCGAAGCGGGGCGCTGGATGTTCTTGATGTGGTAGATAGGATAAGAAACGCGGGTGTTCTCCGTCACACTCTTGTCGGCGAAGTCGATCTTGCCGTCCTTGTCCACGGTGACGTTCTCAAGGAGTGCGTCGCGGCGGATGGCATTGTAGATGTCGGGCTCGCTTTCCTTGTCAAGGTTAATCACCTTGGCATAGCAGCCGCCCTCGAAGTTGAACACGCCCTCGTCGTCCCAGCCGTGCTCGTCGTCGCCGATGAGCTTGCGCTTCGGGTCAGTGCTCAGCGTGGTCTTACCTGTGCCAGAGAGTCCGAAGAAGATAGCCGTGTTCTGGCCTTCCATATCGGTGTTGGCCGAGCAGTGCATAGCGGCAATGCCCTTCAGCGGGAGGAAGTAGTTCATCATGGAGAACAAACCTTTCTTCATCTCACCACCATACCAGGTGTTGATGATGACCTGCTCCTTGCTCGTGACGTTGAAGACAACGGCAGTCTCAGAGTTCAGTCCCAGCTCCTTATAGTTCTCCACCTTTGCCTTCGAGGCATTGTAGACGATGAAGTCGGGCTCCTGTTCGAAGTCGGCCTCTGTCTGAGGACGGATGAACATATTGGTCACGAAGTGTGCCTGCCAAGCCACCTCCATGATGAAGCGCACCTTCATGCGGGTGTCCTTATGCGTGCCGCAGAATCCGTCGACCACATAGAGCTTCTTGCCCGACAGCTCTTTCAGCGACAGCTCTTTCACGGCGTTCCAAGTCTCAATCGAGGCGGGATGGTTGTCGTTCTTGTAGCCCTCGCTGGTCCACCACACGGTGTCCTTCGAGTTCTCGTCCATCACGATGAACTTGTCCTTAGGCGAGCGGCCGGTATAGACGCCCGTCATCACGTTGATGGCGCCCAGCTCGGTCTCCTGACCCACGTCGTAGCCCTCGAGGCCTTCCTTGGTTTCCTCATTGAACAACACTTCATACGAAGGATTGTACAACACTTCCTGTACGTTGGTGATACCGTACTTTTCCAATACTGACTTTTCAAATTTTGCCATAGTCCGATTATTTAAACTAATGAATAACTGTTGATTCGTAATAAGCGGTGCAAAGTTAAGGATTTTTCCACAACGCACCAAACATTCCGTCCATTTTATGCGCTTTTTTTTCAAAGCGACAAAGCATAGGCCGTACAAACAACGGATTTCACGGACCACACGGATTCAAGACTTGCTGACAAGCAGAGACTTGGAAAATCCGTATAATCCATGAAATCCGTTGTACATCAGTTTGGGCACGCCCCCTAAAGCGGCCTATGCTGATGATTTACTGTTCTGGAATCACTTCGCGGGCATCACCACATAGTTCACCACTGGGTAGACGCCGCCTTGATCCTTGACATAGTACCAGACGAGGTTCCAGCGGAACTGCGGGTGCTCATCGGTAACCGACGGCAGGCCAGGCACAGAACCTTCGACGGTGAACTCACTGCCGATTTCGTGTGTCGACTCTTTGGTGTGGCCAAACTATCAGGCATTTGGCGGAGAGTGCCTACAGGGGCCAACCTATCAGGCTTTGTTTTCTGACGCGGAAAACAGTATTTTCTGACTTAGAAAACAACGTTTTCTGACTTGGAAAACAATATTTTCTGACTGGGAAAACAACGTTTTCTGACGCGGAAAATAACACCGACCGAGCGTAGGAATGGATTTATCAATTGTCAGTAATTGGTATTGTGAGCATAAAAATAGGCACGAAAAAAAACGCGTTGCTATCCCTTCGCGGGCGGACAGCCTAAAAAGATGGGGCGTTTTCTTGGTTATCTCAGCATAATGTCGTAATTTTGCACGCAAGATTGTAGAACAAAAGACCATCAGCATCTATGGAGATTATCAACCTTACTGAGCGGAATTCCATCATGAACCGCTTCATGGCAGAGCTGCGCGACAAGCAGTATCAGCAGAACCGCCTGCTCTTCCGCAACAACATCCGCCGCATCGGCGAGTATATGGCCTTCGAGATTTCGAAGACTTTCACCTACAAAGACGAGGAGGTGGTGACGCCCTTAGGCACTTCAAACATCGCCCTGCCGCAAGACGACGTGGTGGTGGCCACCATCCTGCGTGCCGGCCTGCCCTTCCACGAGGGATTCCTCAGCGTGTTCGACCATGCTGAAAACGCCTTCGTGTCGGCCTACCGCATGTACACCAACCGCGAACACACGGAGGTGGGCATCCACACGGAGTATATGGCAGCCCCCAGTGCTGAGGGCAAGACCTTGATCATTGCCGATCCGATGCTGGCCACGGGCGGTTCGATGGCCGCCGGCTATGAGGCTTTGGTGAAGACCGGACAACCCAAGCACACGCACATTGCCTGTGTCATCGCCACGCCCGAGGGCCTCGAGGTGGTGCGTCAGGCATTGCCCGACGACCGAGCCACCATCTGGTGTGCTGCCATCGATCCTGGCATGAATGACCATAAGTACATTGTGCCTGGCTTCGGCGATGCCGGCGACCTCTGCTACGGGGAGAAGTTGTAGTAGTGAGAGGCGAGAGGAGTGATTCCGCCTCTTAACGCACCACTATCTTGCGGCCATCGCGGATGTAAACGCCCTTTTTACAAGAACCGTTATCCAATGACCAATAACCGTTTTTCAGCATGCGGCCTTGCAGGTCGTAAACGGCATCATCGCCCAAATTGTTGGTTATAGGATATTGCTGATTGTCTGTTGTAAACTTTTCGATGGAGTCGGCTTCGCCCCTGTCGTCCTGCTTACCCGTGAACTGGCCGATGAAGAAAATCGTGCCAGAGGACTGCTCGCTGATGACATAGAGGAACGGGCATGTGGCATGGAACTCCTTTTCCTCGCCGTTTTTCCGTTCCCCAATGACGGTGACGGCGGCCGCTTCTGTACCTTCCTCGTCGACTTCGATTCGCGCCACCTGCTTCATCAGGTCGATATAGCAGGACACATTGCAGAAATTCGAGAAGTCGGCCAAGCCCGGAATAAAAGCCGACGGCATGCCCAAGGCCGACATGATGTCCTCCAACCGCAGGTCGGTCTGGGTTTCGAAACGCGGCAACTTCACGTCGACTTCATAGATTTGGCACTTCGGTTGCCACTCGTGGCCGTTCAGCTTGTCCAACACCTCGCCGACGGACTTGCCCTTCTGCGGCAGGAAGATGGTCATGCGGTAGGCTCCGTTGCCATAGGGCATCACCAGCGCCTGGTAGAGGTCGTTCTCGGCATAGCTGAACTCCCCGCTCTGACACATCATCGGCACAGACTCGCCGCCGTTGAAGGACTCTTCCTTGGTGAGCGACGGGTCGAACTGGTAAGTCCAGACTCCCTTGAAATAGATGGCGTTGAGCTGGTAGCTGATGGCTTCGGGGTCGAACGTATCTTCGTCCAACACCTGGTTCACCATCCCCTCCGTATGGTCGCTGGCCCATTGGTTGATGACGTCCATCGTCTCGCCGTCGGCAAAGTCGCGGCTCTCAGGCGTGGCGTCGTAGTAAGTCTGTGCCGTCTGCACGAAGTCGGGCAGCAGCACGTAGGGCTGATTCACATAAATGTTGTTGGCGGTGTTCACTTGGGTAGTCTGGTCGAGCGTGTTGCTTTCCGTCATCATCTTGTGGCAGAAAGCATTGATGGCATCGGCCCCCGCATCGCCAAAGCCCAGCACTTGGTTGATTTCCTGTTGCGTCTGTCCAGCCGCTCCGTTGTTCAGCATGCCCAGGGCGTAGGTGATGCTCAGCGGCGAGAGCAGCCTATCGGCCTCCCCACGTGCCTCGCGGAAGAGGTTGAAGGCGAAGTCGTTGTTGCTCTTCACCAGTTGCTGCTCCTCTTGTGAGAGCTGAATCTCACCACGCTGATTGTCTGATTGCTCACCCATGTACTGCCCCATAAAGAGGATGACACCAGTTGACTGCTCGGTAATGGTATAGAAGAACGGGCGGTCGGCGATGAAGTCGGTAGGCATCACGGCACTATCGGTGTAGCCGATAATCGTCACGGCAGCAGCTTCAGTACCCTCTTCGTTGACCTTTATTTTGGCCACTTGCTTCATCATGGCAATCCATACGGCATGTTCAGACCCGTCAAGATTCTCGCAACAGTTCAAGAAACCCAGCCCGCTGAAAGCATTCTCCATGCCTAACGATTTCATTATGGGAATGAGCTGTTGGTCGGTCTTGGTCTCAAAACGCGGGAAACCTAAGTTCACATCGTATACTTCATACCACGATGTCGTTGGCGGCTGTTCCTTCAGGTTGGCAATGACATCGCTGATGCTCTTGTCTTGACGAGGCAGATAGACGGTCATCTGGTAGGCCTTGTTGCCGTAAGGCAGGATAACTGACTGATAGACATCGTTATCATAATAGAGAAACTCGCCCTGTTGCCTCATCATGTCTGCCGTCGCCTTGCCTCCGTCGAAGGGCATCTTCACCGTCTTCTCAGGGTCGAACTTAGCCGTCCATTCCCCTTTGAAATAGATAGCGTTGAGCAGATAGCTGATGAAGTCGGGGTCCATATCCTCCGCACTTATCACCTTGTCTATCATCCCCTCGGTATTGTCGCTGGCCCATTGGTTGATGGCGTCCACCGTCTCTTGTTGCGAGAAATCACGAAACTCGGGCGTGACGTCGTAGTAGTCGTGCGCTTTCTGTTCGAAGAGTTCTGTCATCTGAACATCCCCTCGCAAGGTGTTCATGTAGATATTATTAGCAATGTTCACGCGCGTGAGTTCGTCGAGTGTACCCGTTTCCATCATCAGCTTGTGACAGAAGTTGTTGATGGCATCGGCACCCGCCTCACCGAAGCCTAACATCTGGTTGATCTCTTGCTGCGTAGCGCCAGTGGCTCCGTTGTTCATCATGCCCAGGGCGTAGGTGATGCTCAGCGGCGAGAGGATGAGGCTTTCATCGCCCTTAGCCTTCTCGAACAGGTCATAGGCAAAACCGTTGTTTCCACTTACCAGCTCGCGCTCTGCTTCGCTCAGAGTGATTTCCTTAGGTTCGTCAGTTTCTGACTGTGCCCAAACACCCATCACCATCGTTGCGGCCACGAAGGCCAATGTTATTCTCCTTCTCATGATTCTTCCCTCCTTATTATATATAGGTGGTGCAAATATACCTTTTTTTGAGGAAACCACCAAAGTATTTCAAGAAAAACGACAATTATATCAAGTAAAATAAAAATCAAGTGTCTACAGAGAGTGTACGAACTCATCCCATTCTGCGGGTGTTCCCGCTCGGCCGAAGGCTTTCTTGTAGAGGCGGGAACGGGTGTTCGTGACCGACTGCTTCGAGTGGGCTGTCAGTTGGGCGATACCAACAGGTGGCACTTCGGCTTTCAGCAACAGACAGACGCGCCGTTCCTGGGGCGAGAGACGGCAGAAATCTTGCAACTGGAACAGGAAACCTGGGTGACTTTGCTCGATGGCCGACTCCAGTTCGTGGAAGTCGTCATCCGTGAAAGCCTCTTGCCGCACGTCGTTGAGCAGGCGGTTCATCTTTTGGATGATGGGGGGAGAAGGGGGGATGGGAGGTACGGCGGTACCCTCGACCCCTCGTTTTGCCTTCTCCAACAGTTGCTCCAAGCGTTGCAGGCGGAGGCAGTAGATGTCGCGCTTGCGCCTGCCGTAGAGGATGAAGGAGGCGAGCAAGACGAGCAACAGGGCGACTATGGCGACAGCCACGATGAGGCGGGTCTGGTAATGGGCGGCCTGCTGTTGTGCCTGCGAATAGTCGTAGATGGCCGACATGCGGCGCAGCGCCTCAGCATCGCTGGTAGCATGAGCCGAGTCGGTGAGCACTTCGTACTGCTTCAGGTGCTGAAGGGCTTCGTCGGTCTTTCCGTCGGCCAACGCATATTCCGCCAACACGCGATGGGCCGAACGACGTGCATAAAGCGCACCCTTGCTGAGCAGCTCATGATAGAACAAGGAGGCGGAGTCGCGCTGCCCCGAACGGTGATAGAGGTCGGCCATCATAAAGAGCAGTCCGCTCTGGTTGTCGTCGTTGATATACTTCATGGCAGGCATCAACAGGCGGCGGGCTTCTGTGAGGTGGTTGCGATAGAGGTGATAGGCCGCCAACTGGCTCTCCACATCGCGCTGCATCGGCAGGTCGTGTGTGGCAATAGCCAACAGTCGTGCCTGCTCGAAGCAAATCATACAGCTGTCCTCGCTACCTTTCTTTATTCGAGGAGTGGGGAGTTCCTCGCTACTCAAACAGGCGCGATAGACATTGCCCATGTCGCGCAGGTCATAGATCAGTCCTACGGTGTCGCGCGCCAGAGAGTCGATCTTGTAGGCTCGCTGATAGCACGCCAAGGAGCGGTCGAGCAGTCGTTGCGAGAAGTAGAGTGTGCCTTTCTGGCTCTCCACCAACGCGCGCAGACTGTCGGTGCGTGCCTGTCGACCGGCCTCTTCCAGTTTCTTCAATGCCGAGGGGGCATCGCCTTTCTCCATCAGCGCCAAGGCTTCGTGGTAGGTGTTCAGTCCAGCTTGACGGTTGTTGCAAGCGCAGAGCAACACAAGGGCTAAAAACATCAGACTATGCTTCATGGCTCATCATCCGTTGGCTTTAACATTTTTTCTGCAGGCTGTTGCACCCAAGCCTCTACAATCTCCATCACTTCGCTCATCGGCCGGCCTGCAAGCAAGGCTGTGCAGTCGGCAGAGAGCATGCAGCCTGACTGTTCCCATGTCAGTCCGACGGGAGTGACGCCTCCGCCCATTTCCCATATCTCGAACTTCCTCGGCCCTGTCTGCGTGTTCTTCACGTAGATATAGGGATCGCCTGAGTAGATGTCTTCCGGATTTTGAATGACAGTGAACCAAAACTGGTGTGCCGTCTCTTCATCAGGGAACCACAGCTCACAGCGAGCCGACAGGCAGACGCTATCCTCACTGGTCATGCGGTAGTCTACCAGGCCATCGGCCACTTCCTCCCATTGGAACATATCCTGATAGTGGCAGGAGTCATTCTCCATCTTCCCCCACCAACCCAGTTCAACCGCAGGGAAATCGGACTGGCGGAACACCAAGCTGTCCATCTGCTCGTAGGCATACTGCCAATAGCGCTCCACAAGGAAGCTGTCAGGACGGAAAGTCACCTCGCCGATGTGCGATACATCGAAGGCATGCCAGCTGTTGCCTATGCAGACACACATCCGCCACTCGTTGTCATCCATCGAAGGGGCGGCGGTGCGGCGGTGCGAAGGTGCGAGATTACTATCATCGCTCCTTGGGGCGGGTGACGACAAAGCTGATGCAGACGAAGCGCCCCAGAAGAAGAGCAGCAGCCAAAGAAAAGGATGGGTTTTCATAAATCTTATCTGACTATAACCTTGCGGCCGTTGGTGATGTAGATGCCCTTTTTCAGGGGTAAGGGGCAAGAGGTGAGCGGTGAGAGATCAGCATTCTCGCTCCTCGCTCCAAACTCTCCGCTCCTCGAAGATACCAGTCGGCCTTGCAGATCGTACACCTGATTCTTTAATGATTGAATCTTTAATGCTTGAATG
Source organism: uncultured Prevotellaceae bacterium (assembly GCA_902801375.1). GTDB lineage: Bacteria > Bacteroidota > Bacteroidia > Bacteroidales > Bacteroidaceae > Prevotella. The sequence continues at coordinate 45,617 of CADCIB010000005.1, forward strand.
TCTTCAACGCCCATGACATCCTCGCCAGGCGAAGGCTTCGAGCCTTCACCGGGGCCGACATACTGGCCGATGAAGAAGATGGCACCTGTGCTACGCTCCGAAATGACATAGACAAAGGGGCGGTCGGCATGCAGCTCGTAGGTCTTTGGTTCTTCAGGGTCTTCGATACTCTCACAGGCCACCTCAACCACCGTGACGGCGGCGGCCTCAGTGCCTTCCTCGTCGAGCTTGATCTTGGCCACCTGCTTCATCATTCCGATATAGGTGTTGCCGTCGACATTGGTGTAGAAACCCGGGAACTCCGCGAGGTACTTGTCGAAAGCCTTCTCCATACCCAAGCTCTTCATGATGTCCACCAGCGGCAGGTCGGTCTCTGTCTCGATGCGCGGCATCTTCACGTCCACATCAGCCGTACTCAACCACAGGCTGCTCTCCCAACTTTCTCCGTTGATATTGGCAAGGACATCGTCGATGGTCTTGCCTTCGCGGGGCAGCAAAATGTTCATCTGATAGGCCTGATTGCCGTAGGGCAGCGCCACCATCTGGTAGACATCGTTCTCGGTATAGGGCAGCAAGTTGTGCAAGTGCATCATCGGCACATCCAGTCCGCCGTCGAAAGGCTCGTCAATGGTCTCCTCTTTATCGAACTTCAGCGTCCACGCGCCTTTGAAGTAGATGGCGTTGAGCAGATAGCTCACGGCATCGGGGTTGAAAGAATTCACGTTGAGAATCTCGGGAATCAGGCCGTTGGTCTGGTCGGAAGCCCACTGATTGATGATGTCCATTGCCGGATCGTTGTGGAAGTCGAGCGTGCTCACCTCAGCAAAGTAGTAGTCGCGTGCCGCCTGTTCGAAGTCGGCGCAGATGCCATACGGCTGGTTCAAGAAAATAGCGTTGCCGATGTTCACCTTCGTCAGTTCGTCCAGCGCGATGCTCTCTGTCAGCATCTTCCGGCAGAAGGCGTTCACCTCGTCGGTGGTGAAGTTACCGAAGCCCAGCACCTGGCAGATTTCGTCGCGTGTCAGTCCTGCGGCCCCGTTGTTGAGCATACTTAATAAATAGGTAATACTCAGCGGCGACATCACCTGGTTCTCGTTCTTCCTCGCCTGACGGAAGAGGTCGAAGCCGAAGCCGTTGTTCTGTCGGGCCATTTGCCGTTCATTACTGGTCAGGTCGATCTCTTTAGGCTCTTCGGGCATGTCTTGTGCCCAAAGTCCTGTGGCCGTCAGCAATGCGGCCAATACCGTGAATAGTCTTTTTCTCTTCATATTGCTCATGATTTGAAGTTGTTCAACAATTCGTTTGATGGATTTCCGACTGCAAAATTACTACTTTTCTTGTTGCCCTCCAAACTTTCGAGTACCCAAAAGCGATTCCATGTGTACACAAAGAGTACACATGGTGAATTTCACTGAAAACAGGGCACTTAGGAGCGGGATATGGAGTGGCAACAACAACGTGGGAAAGATAACAATAAAAGTTAAATATTTGAGGGTTTTGTACTTAAAAAATGAATTTTTTGTAAATTTGCACGAATTATCTCACTTCAAATCAAAAAAATGAAATTACTCTATAAGAAGCCTACCATGAAGGTCGCGCCTATAGAAGACGACAGACCTTTGCTTGCTGCGAGTGAAAGCGGCGGTTTCGAAGCCACGATATCTGGCTATCAGTCTGATGACGACGAAGAATCTGGTTTTTTCCAAAAAGAAGAAGAATAAAGATTATGAAATATACAAGCATTCTAACATTATTACTATTAGGCATAGCATTGGTTTCCTGCTCTTCTGACGATGAGCAGCAGCAGAACACTGACGGCAGGAAACTGCGCCAGCTCACGATTGCCGAAGTGCCTGTCACAAGGGCCACACTCAGCGACAGCGGATCAACGCTCGGCGCCTCATGGGAAGCAGGCGACCTGGCAACATATTTCAATGTGTCCACCTTCAGACTTGATGTCATGCATAGTGGTGTACTGACAGCCTCTGCCTCGGCCAGCACTTCTGCTTTTACAGGCACCGTCTATTGCACGACTCACGACATGGTGGCACTTTTCTATCCGCATCAGGACGTACCCAGCCAAGGCACAAACCGAGGCAAGTTCACCGTCAATCTCGCTGGGCAGGATGGAACACTTGCAACCATCGCTAAGAACTTCCATTACGTCTATGGTGTGGCAGAGGTGACTTCCGTGACCGAGAATACGGCCAATGCCACCATCAGCAATATGAAGTCGCTGCTGGCAGTGGCCAAGTTCACGTTTACCGACGGCACAAATCCTATTCCCGTGAAGACTTTGACTATCAACTATGGTGATGAGAATGTCAACTATGGTGATGAGAATGTCGGATATCCCCCGACCGCCACAGTCACACCTTCAGCAGATGTTTCCAATGTTTCGCCTGTACCTGTGGGCTCAGAAGAGTGGAATCCGCTTACCGTTACTCTCGGCTCGGAAACCACTGATGGGGTTTATGTTGCACTTTTACCGATTTCTAAATTTGATTTCCATTTCACCGTAACCAATAGCTCCGGCACCTACACCGGTACGGCCAAGGCTACTCTCAAAGAAGGAAAATACTATCCCGTAGAACTGAAACTTACAAGCAACAATTAAAAACCAATAGAAATATGAAAACAAGACTATTCTATCGACTGACCGCGATGGTTCTCATGCTCATCGGAGCAACAACCGAAGCGCTGGCCCAAGAATACATCACTGATGTGATGACCATCGGTGCCTCGAAAGGCAACGGTTGGAAAGTGAGGAAAGAATACGAAGACAAAGGCTGGATCGTGGTTAATTCCGACCTGAATGCGGGTGCTGGCGGCTGGGACATCTATATCGCCTACAAGACGAGCAGCACGGCCGATCCAGAGACGGGCTACATCACCGACATCTGCGTTACTGACCATGAAAATGGAGATCTCCTCATATTCGAAGAGCGAACTTATCACAGAGTACCCAATAACAGCGGCTTCAACGGCGACCTCAACAGAGGTTGCGGTTCAGGAACGGCATACATCATAGCCTATTACACCCGCGACCGCTATAAACTGGGATCTTATGGCGGCAACAAGCGCGTGATGACCAGGCTGTCGGTATCAAACCAAGTCGAGGATGGCGACTCGAGGACGGCTGCAATATCCTGGCGTAACAACATTAATACAGGCAAAGGCTACAACGGCGTTGCAGATATGAACAGAGATGCCGGCGGCAACGACATCTACATTCACCAGCACTTCACCGAGCAGACGCTCCAGTGGAAGGAAAGGCCTACTTTCGCATCAGATCTCACTTTCGATGGAAATGCGCAGGAACTCGTGACCAAAGACACGTGGGACAAGAACTATGGCACGCTCTATTACAGAGTCAACAACGGCAGCTGGTCGGCGGCCCCACCTCGCGCCACCAACGTGGGCAATTATACTGTCGAGGCATATCTTAGTGGAAAGTCGGCCAAAGACATCGTCTTCGCCAACAACAGTGAACCCATCACAGGAACCGTCACCATCCACCCGCCCATCGTCAAGGCCAACAACTTGAAAGGCGTGTTCAACCAAGGCGACAAACGGGTTAACCTCTCGTGGGAAGCACCTACCATACCTGGCAACTACTCCGACTATAAGTGGGTGGTCTATCGTGATGGTAAGAAGTTGGCTGAGTTGGGCCACAACGCTCGTTCCTTCTCCGACGGCGGCTATACCAACGAAACGAATCCCGTCTACGACGTCTACTACGTGTCGAACTTCTGGGACTCAACGACACAGCGCTACGACACGAGGGCCAGAGTCACGGTCAGCACGACACGTTCCGTGCCCGTCCGCAACCTCAAGGTAGATCAGCAGGCCGACCGCATCGTGTTCACATGGATCACCGATGCTTATCCCGAGGGATTCGGCCACAAGTTCCGCATCTACGTGGGCGACAGCGATACCCCCATCTACACGCTCACGCCAACCAATATGCAGGACACCATACAGTGGGAACACCGCACCACCGACCAACACACCAATCCACAGGACAAGATTGACCCGGAGACGGGCGTGCCATACACCGAGCAGCCCCTCAATGCCTGCGACCCGCACACCTACCGCATAGATGGTGTCATCGGCAACACTGTGCTCAATTCATACGACATCAACCCGAAGGCCATCGGTGAGGCCACGAAGTTTTATACGCTCGATGCCTCGAAGGGCGTCTACGAAGGTTCGGTGAAACTCTCCTGGCATGTCGACCAGCAGGGTTCAATCATAGCCAAGACCTACATCGTGGAGCGCCGACGTGCCGAGCTGGAAGACGAGGCGTGGGAGACGCTCACCCGCCTTTCGAGCAATGATGACTATCTGTTCTATACCGATGAGACGGCGGCGCCAGGCGTCTACTACGACTACCGCGTCACCGTAGAAGACAAATGCGCCGACGGCTCCAAAATCAACAGCGAAGTCAGCAACATCGGTTTTGCCAAGAGCACTGGCACTGTGACCGGACGTATTGCTTACGGCTCTACGGGCTCCGCCGTGCAGGGTGTAGAGGTGGTGATGAATATGACCAGCAGCGAGGGTGAAAGCCTGGAGCAGTTCCATTCGATGTACTTCACCGACATCAGTGGAGCCGTCACGTGGGAGTATCCCTCAAAGGGCTACGCCATTGATAAGTTCGCCACTGGCGACTTCTCCCTGCAGATGTGGCTCTATCCCGAGTCGTTCAGCGAGAGCACGATTGTCGACTTCGGCAGCGGCATCGGCTTGGGCATGACAGCCAACGGCGGACTGTCCTTTGTTGGAGGAGGTTTGCAATCCCCGACTTTCGACGGTATCCAGCTCCAGCAGAATGCCTATAACCACATCGTACTGACCCGCAGCGGTGCAACGCTGAGTAGCTACGTGCTGACGCTCGATGCCAACAGCAATGAGCCCAATGTGCAGAAAGCTACCCTGACGATGACGGGCAACTCGCTACCCATAGACAGCGTGAAAGCATTCAGCCTGGGCCACTTCAAAGGAGCGGCTGATGAGTTCCGCTTGTGGACGAAATGTCTCAGCGAAGCCGACATCCTGGAAAACTACGACCACCTGCTCGTCGGCGACGAACAGCAGCTGGAGACCTACTGGACCTTCGACGAGGGACTGCGCACACAGTTCTTCGACTACTCGCGCGATGGCACCAACTATCGCAAGCACCACGGCCAGATAGGCAGCAACGCACAGACTTCTATCCTCACACCCAGTGCGCTGAGGCTGAAAGCCAAGACTGATGCCGATGGTAGCTACATCATTCAAGGCATACCGTTCACAGGCGAGGGCACTACCTACTCCGTCGTTCCGCTCTATGGCGTACATGAGTTCAACCCCGCCAAGACGCTGGTCTTCGTGGGAAGAAACGCACTTGTACACACCGCCGATTTCGAGGACGTGTCGTCGTTCCCCATGAGCGGCTATGTCTACTATGCCGGCACGAACGTACCCGCCGAGGGGATTCCGCTCTACATCGACGGAATGCCCGTGTCGAAGGACGGACAAAACGTGATGACCGGAAGCAAAGGCCAATACAACATATCGGTTCCCATCGGCAACCACTATGTCGAAGCGAAGCTCGACAACCACAAGATGGTGGATGGCGGACGATTCCCCACTCAGGGCACGTTCTATTTCGACCGCGCCATGACCCACGACTTCGCTGACTCCACACTCGTCAACTTCGTGGGACGCGTGGGCGGCGGCGAACGCAACGACACCCTCGCTGTGGGCTTCGCCGAGTCGAAAAACAATATCGGCATAGCCACCATACGCTTGGGTCTGCTCAACGAGTCGTTCTCGTTCAACTGCCTCGACGATCACATCAGCACAGCCACCACTGAACGAACCTGGCAGAGCGACACCATCACCATACAGAGCACGGCACGGACGGGTATCGACTACGACTCGAAGTACATCGTCATCCGCACCGACTCGCTTTCCGGAGAGTTCTCTGCCCTTCTGCCCCCGCTGAAATATGTCATCAAAAGCATAAGCGTTGACAACAACCTTGACATCGATTTCGGACCGCAGTCGGAGATCGACCTTACCAAACCGGGCATCTCACTCACCGACTCGCTCCAGCATTGGGATGATACCGTGGGCGACAGCGTGACAGTAACCTATAAGTACAACACCAAGAAAGTGTTCACCTACTATGCAACACCCGAAGTCACCATCACCGAGAAAGAGCACGACACGGGTGTCTACGGTATGCAGGAAATCGTCTACACTGACGATGAGGGAGAGGAATATACCATCGGCGACCTATGGACGCTGGACGGCGACTCTGTGAAGTATTTGCTGGGCTATCCTATCTACGAAATGGGTAAGAAGGTGGAGTACGACATCTTCGCATTCGAACGCTACGTGAACCACGACGGCAATGAAGACGTAACCGATATCGTACCCCTGCCGGGGCAGGAGATAACGCTTGTCAATGAGATGAGCGACGAGCAGAAAGTCATCTACAAGGTGGAAGATCCTTCTTTGCCCTACAAGGTTGGCGAGATTTACGAGTTGAAGGCCAATAATACACCACTTGGAGGTGACGGACACCTCACCTACCGATGGGGCGTGGGACTGCCCAACATCACAGAACCCTACACACGACACTTCTCCATCACCATGAACCGCAAGAACCGCGTATACGCTCCCGTCGACTTGGATGCCGTCGTGCTTGGACAACTGAGCTACGGCAGCAACTTCGTCACCAAGGGACCCGATCAGGTGAATTTCGTGCTGCGCGACCCGCAGGGAGCCAAGTCGACCACAAAGCTGATGAAAGGCAAGATCACCACCAAGACCACCTTCGACACACGGCGCGCCTACGGAAACTACAGCTGGCTTCACAATGTCGTTTGGGGAATAACCGCAGTACAGGGCACAGGTATGGGCTTTATGGTCATAACGGGTCATGAAATAAAGAACCAGTTAGATATCGGTGTTAACACCACTTGGGAGAAGTTGTGGAACTACGACGAGGTTGATGTGGAGGCCTCGACGGAGAACGTCTCCACCAGTGGCGCCTACCCCTATGTGGGGGCTCCTGGCGATGTCTATATCGGTACAGCCATCAACTTCCTCATCGGCGGATGCCGACACCTCTTCATCGACAAGAACCTCCAGACGGGGCAGTATGAACTGAAGTTGGAAGATGCTATCGCCATCGGCGACTCCATCGCCACTGCCTTCAAGTACACGCAATATGAACTGCAGACGGTCATGATTCCCAAGTGGAAGGACATGCGCCGTACCTTCCTCACCGAGGTGGCATCAGAGGCTGAGGCAAAGGCCTACGTCAACAACGGCCAAGAGTCGGTCTACCTGACGTGGGAAGGTCTCAACCTCGACGACTATGAAGATGGCGTAAACTATCGCTGGGTGAAACCCGTGAGCTGGGAAACCTCGCCGCCACCCGCTGGAGCCGCCATCGACAGCGTGGGGTGGTGCAACAACCAGATTAAAGCCTGGGAGGATGCTATCAAGGCTAACGAGAAAAACAAGCTGGAACTGATGGCGTCTACCGTTCCTGAGAACATCTCCATCGACGGTGGCTCAACCTACAGCTACTCGAAGAAGACAAGCCACTCGGAAAACGATCAGACGACGGTCAACTGGAAAATGGGGCTCGTGCTGGGTGAAAATTTCGGAATTCGCAGCAAGAGCTTAGCCACAGTAGGAGATATTCAGCACATCAGTACCGAGGACGGTGGCGGATTCATCAGGGGCGACGGCACCAAGACGGAGAACTACACCGAGTGGGAATACTCCATCGTGGATGGCAACCGCGACACCGACCTCTCCATCAACATCTATAAGTCGAAAAAAACGAAGTACAGCGACTTCTTCAGCGTCTTCGGCGGACAGACCTACAATCCTTATCAGAATCAGGAGGTGACGCAGTATTATCTGCCGGGAACGCCACTCGGCAACTCCACCCAGCAGATGGAGCAACCCACCTTGGCCATCGGCGTGGGCAACCAGAACCCGTCGAAGAACGCCACCGTGACCGACATCCCCTCTGGCCAGGAGGCCAACGTCACTCTCTACTGCACCAACATGGCCAACGCGCACCAGGGGGTGAACTTCAGCTACAACCTGCTGATTGTTGAGAATACCAACGACCAAGGCTTGGAGATTCTCATGGATGGCGTGCCCGTCAATGGGCGGTCTATTCTGCTCAACCAGAGCGAGACCACGAAAAAGGTACTCACCATACGGCAGACCGACCAGAGCATCCTCGACTACGAGGGCATCAAGATTCGATTCTGCTCGCAATATCAGCCGCGAAAAATCTACGATGAGGTGACGCTCAATGCTTATTTCATTCCTTCATCGTCGCCCATCGACCTCGTCATCAGTGAGCCTGTGCTCAACATCGAGACGCTCGATCGCAACGAGGGCGACCTCGAACTGAAAGTCACCGGCTTCAACCGCCAGTTCAAGGGCATGAACAAACTGGGTGTCGAATACCGCTACGAAGGTTCTACCTCCTGGACAAGACCCGACACGCTGACGTTCCTCGTCAACCGGGCCGACTCCACCAAGCTCCACGACCAGGTACTGCCTCCGACTGGCGACCTCCGACTGCGCTTCAATATGAGCGACGACATCTTCTTCCCGCAGGGTTCCTATACCTTCCGTGCTTACACCACGACGCTCTATGGCCCTGAACAACCTATCAACGTTTACAGCAGTGAGATCACCGTGGTGAAAGACAACAGGCGCCCACGCAACCTCACGACACCTCAACCCAGCGATGGCATCTTGCGCTACGGCGACGACATCATCGTGGAATTCAACGAGGACATCGTAACAGGATATGTCGACGACAAGAACATCATTGTCACCGCCAAACTCAACGGGCAGCCGGTGCAGCACGACGTGGCCAAGCAGATCCTTCCCTACGGCAACGAGCAGGCCACCGTCAACCCGGTCTTCCTCAACGGCGACTTCTCAATCGACTGCTGGATGAAATGGCAAAGCCCAGGAAGCATCCTGCGCATTGGCAGCGGACAGTTCACCATTGGCATCGACACGGACAGCCACTTCGTGGTCAGCATCGGGCATAACAAGCTCACAAGCCAGGACGTGCTGCCTAAGAACGAATGGACGTACCTGGTGCTGAGCTATCAGTCGACCACTCAGACGATCTCGGCACTCGCCCTGTATGGAACTACCACCCTCCGACTGTTCACCGACTATTCTGTGTCCGACGAGCTGATGCAGCAGATAAAGTATTCCGACGACAACCGGCTCTACCTGGGCGACATGAACGGGGCCATCCACGACCTCAGCCTGTTCAACATCTGCCGGGATGTCAACGAGGCCGCTGCTTCGAGGAATCAGGAGAAAGACAACTACAACTATGGGCTCGTCAACTACTGGCCCATGAAGGAGGGGCATGGCAAGGTGGCTTCCGACATGCGTCACACCCACGACTTCAAAGTCAACAACACTTGGCTGTTGGACAACAAGAACTACTCTGTTCGCCTCGACGAGGGGAAAGGTCTGGAGGCCGACATCTCACGCATCAACACGGGAACGGGCGACAGCTATGCCATCGAGATGTGGACGACTCCTGATGCAAGAGGGGATGAGGTCGCCACCATCTTCGAGGCGGGCTCCAACGAGTCTAACCGGCTGGGGCTCTACTTCAACGGTCAGAAAGACTGGATCCTTCGTTATGGTCAGCATGTGCAGGTGGTGGCCAGCCATAATGACTTCCCCAATGAGAGCACCTGGAATCATGTGGCCCTCAACGTGGTGCGCGGACAGACGGCCAGCTTCTATCTCAACGGACAGCGCACGGCCGTCATCGCCGAGACGGAGGTGCCGCCTTTGCAGGGGGCTCGTCTCACCATTGGCAGTGGCATGCAACCGTTCTCCAACGTCGACGAAGTGCGCATCTGGCACGCCGCCCTCTCGGAGAGCCGATTGCTGAGCAACCTATACAACTGCATCGACACCACCGATGTTTCTTCACGCGGTCTGGTGGCCTATTATCCATTCGAGAAACGGGGCACCGTCGACGGGGTGGACACGATGGTACCGACACTCGAGGACCTCGCTCCTCGCTCCTCGCTCCCCGATCCTCGAAACATCACCCCCCTCGGCAAACATATGCTGGTGGCCTTCTGTCCGCCGCTGAAGAACGCGCCCATCGAGAGCCGACTCATTGCCAAGCCGGTGGCTTCCGAGCGGAAGATCGTCGTCAGCTTGGAGGAGGGCGATGGCATCTCCGCACGCGATGTGGAGGGCACCACGCTCAACATCACCATCGACAAGATTCACGACATGCACGGCAATGAGTCGCTCCCCATCCGATGGCAGGCTTATTGCCAGCTGAACACGCTGAAGTGGACGAAGGACTCGGTCAACATCATCAAGGCCTACGGCGATGACTATTCCTTCGACGTCACCATCGAGAACCGGGGCGGCCACACCGAGTACTATACCTTATATAATATGCCGGAGTGGCTGACGCTCGTCGACAGCGAGCGCACCGACGACATCGCTCCGCAGAAGACAAAGACGCTTCGCTTCCGCATCAATCCCCTCGTGGCGGTCGGCAACTACGATGTCTCCATCGGACTGCAGGGCAACAACGGGATTCTTGAACCGCTGCGCATCGCCATGAAGGTGCGCGGCGAACAGCCGGCGTGGGCTGTCCTTCCGAACGAATACGAGAACATGATGAGTGTCGTGGGTCAGGTCTATGTCAACGGCATCCTCATGGGCAACAGCGAGAGTCTCCTGGCTGCTTTCATCGACGATGAGTGCCGAGGCGTGGCCAGCCCCAAGCAGCTGCGCGGCGCAGCCTACGTGCCGCTGAGCATCTATGGCACGGCGCAGCAGCTCGTCAACAACAAGCCGGCCGACTTAGACAAGGGACGCGCCATCTCCTTCCGCTTGTGGGACGCCACGACGGGCATCACTTACTCTAACGTGAGCATCACCCTGCCCGACAGCACCGTCACCGACTCGCTCGTCTTCGACCCGGCAAAGAGCTACGGCTCCTTCGACGCACCGATCATCTTCACCAAGACTGACCTCGTCGAGCAGCACCTCAGCCTCAACAGTGGCTGGAACTGGCTGTCGCTGGGTGTGGAGCCGTCCAACCCCAAGACTTCTGCGGTGTTCAAGGACCTCACTTCCTGGGAGGCGCGACTCAAAGACAAGGACTCTGGCGTGCAATACTGTAATGGCGCCTATTGGACGGGCAACCTGAAGCAGGTGCAGGCCAATACGATGTATAAGCTGCTGCTCACCAGGCTGGAGCAGAGCAAGGAGCTGCCGCAGCCGCTCATTGTCGTCGGACAGCAGGTGAAGCTCGCCGATACGCCCGTCACCCTGAAGAGTGGATGGAACTGGATTCCTTATACACCCGCCACCACCATGCCGCTCGGGCAAGCGCTCGCAGGTGCTAATCCCAAAAAGGGTGACCAGGTGAAGTCGCAGACAGGATTCGCCTACTACGGTCAGTCTGGGTGGGAGGGCAACCTCGAAGCCTTGGAGAGCGGTAAGGGCTATCTCTACCTGAGTACCGACACGGTCGTCAAGACGTTCGTCTATCCCACGCCCGCTCCTCGCTCCTCACTCCTCGCTCCTCGCTCCTCGCTCCTCGCTCCTCGAAACATCGCCTTCTCCCCCGTCGACCCCGCCGACTACCCCGACAACATGACAATGGTCATCCTGCTCACCGAGAATGGCTCGCCCCTCGCCGATGCCGAGATAGCGGCCTTCATCAATGGGGAGTGCCGCGGCGCGACAACGGCCGACGTCGATGGTGAACAGCCGCTCTACTACCTGCTCATCGCTGGCGAAGGCAGCGGACAGCCCATCCAACTGCAAGTCGCTGTCGATGGACAGATCATCGCGCTCCGCAACGATCTCTCCTACGTCAGCGATGGTAACCTCGGAACGCCGTGGGAGCCGCTGGTCATCGACGTCTATGAGGCGCTCCAAGCTGTGGGCATCCGCGATATGGCCGACGATCAGCCGGCAGATAACCACTCACCGTGGTTTACCTTGCAGGGCATCCGATATGGCAAACAGAAACCCAAAAACGCCGGCGTCTATATCCGAAACGGACAAAAGCTGGTCGTCAAGTGACGCACCGCAGCTTCCCTCCTGAGCGGATTCTTGCCGCTCGCTTCTTTCAGTCCGAACGTCACAACCCGTGCAGCCTGTGACGTTCGGACTGTTGTTTCCTCTCACTTAATCGCTGCCTTTCTACAAGTCGCAAAGCAAGCTTTCAATACACTAAGGAATGTAAAGAATGGAAGATATATCGTTTAAGAACGTTAAAATATTGATAATCGATAAACTTTTATTGAAAAATGTTTGGTGGTTTGAAAGAAAGGGCTTACTTTTGCACATCGAAAATCGATAAATAATTATTGAAACAAAGAAAGGATTGATGAAATGAAGAAAAGACTGAATATTCTCTGCTTGATGGTATTCGTGGTGATGGCCATCGGCATCCTGCCCTTCGCTTACGCTATGGGCGTCGGTTTCCAGGCAGGAACAAGCGGTGACTATCAAGAGAACGATGTTCCAGAGATAGAACAGGTTGTCAACGCTGAGTCGGTTCATCTGATGCCGGCACGGTTGGAAGGACTGACCATGGGCAGCATCCGCAACGAAGTGACAGGACAAGAGGTAAGCATCTGGCCTGAACGAGTGATGGTGAACACGCCCATCGACTATCCCGGATGGTTCACGGTGATGAACACAGTGACGCAGTGGCTAGTCTATGTGGTGCTTATCGTCATCATGGTGCTGTTCCTGAAAATCATCGTCCGCGTGAACAAAGGCCGCGTCTTCGAATGGAAAAACGTGAGGCTCCTCCGCTGGCTGGGAGGCATCGTGCTGGGTTCCAGCATCCTGACCACCGTCCTGCAAATCTATGGCGCCTCGATTATCGGTCAGCAATTTGCCGTGAAGGGCTTCGCTCCCGACTATTTCAGCTACATCTCCGTCATGGAACTCACCGTAGGACTGGTGGCCCTGATTGTGGCAGAGATCTTCGCCGTGGGCTTGAAGATGAAAGAAGAACAAGACCTGACGATCTAATTGGATGAAGGATGAGAGATGATGGATGAAGAAACAAAGAATAAGACGAAAAGCGAAATGGGAAAGATCATCGTGAACTTAGACGTAGAGATGGCCAAGCGCAAGGTGTCGCTCGGTGAGCTGGCAGAACGCATAGGGCTGACACAGGCCAATCTCTCCATACTGAAAACAGGGAAAGCGCGCGCCGTTCGCTTTACCACTCTGGAGGCCATCTGCCACGAACTGCAATGCCAGCCAGGCGACATCTTGGCCTACAGCGAAGAAGAATGAGAATCATAAAAAATATTAATTAATCACCCGATGTGTAGCTTTCACGGCCCTCATGCCGTCTATAGTGTACAGTCGTTTAAACAAATTCAAACCAAAATGAAAATCAAAAAGTTTTTCGCAGCCCTGTTGCTGATGGTTATTGGCACAGCAGGCATGGTGGCTCAGGAAATGCAAATGCCGCCAATCCCCGTGGATGAAGCCGTGAGAATCGGCAAGTTGGACAATGGTCTGACTTACTACATCCGTCACAACGAATGGCCCGAGAAGTCGGCCAACTTCTACATCGCACAGCGCGTCGGCTCTATCAATGAGGACGACTCGCAGCGCGGTTTGGCTCACTTCCTCGAGCACATGGCCTTCAATGGCTCTGAGCACTTCCCCGGCAACGGTCTGATCGACTTCACACGCTCGCTCGGCGTGGAGTTCGGCAGCAACCTGAACGCCTACACCTCTATCGACCAGACGGTCTATCGCGTCTGCGCCGTTCCCACCACAAAGGGCCAGGCAGCCCTCGACTCTTGCCTGCTCATCCTGAAGGACTGGAGCAACGGTCTGTTGCTGGAGCCCGATGAGATTGACAAGGAGCGCGACGTGGTGCACAACGAGTGGCGTCTGGGCGAGAGCGCACAGCAGCGCCTCATCACCCGCTCGCTCAAAGAGATGTACCCCGGTTCGAAGTATGGTGAGCGCATGCCCATCGGCTTGATGGAAATCATCGACAGCTTCCAGCCCCAGACTCTCCGCAACTACTATGAGAAGTGGTATCGTCCTGACAACCAGGCCATTATCGTGGTGGGTGACATCGACGTCGACTACACTGAGGCCAAGATCAAGGAGCTGTTCTCTGGTATCGTAGTGCCCGCCGACGCCGCTCAGGTGGAAGACGTACCCGTGCCCGACAACGAGCAGGCCATCTACATCTTCGACAAGGACAAGGAGCAGGCCATCAACCAGATCATGGTGTTCATGAAGCACGACACTACCACACCTGAGGAAAAGTCAAGCATTTCCTACCTCATTGAGATGTTTGCCAAGGGCGTGATCGGCCAGATGCTCTCGCAGCGCCTGAACGAAATGACTCAGAACCCCGACTGCCCCTTCTTCCAGGCTGTAGCCGAAGACGGACAGTACATGATCTCGAAGACCAAGGATGCCTTCCAGCTCATTGGTGTACCCAAAGAAGGCCGCGATATGGAAACGCTGCAGGCTCTGATCCGCGAGGCCAAACGTGCCCGTGACTTCGGTTTCACCGCCACTGAGTATGAGCGTGCCAAGGCCGACTACCTCGCTATGCTCGAGAAGCAGTACACCAACCGCAACAAGATCCACAACGATCAGTTCGGCAATGACTATCGCGACAACTACCTGACCAATGAGCCCATCCCCTCCATCGAAATGCTTTATCAGATCATGAACAGCATCGCCCCGCAGCTGCCTGTGGAAATGGTGAACATGGCTCTGCCCGAGCTCATTAGCGACTCTGAGAAAAACCTCGTGGTCATCGAATGGGCACGCGAAGCCGACGGTCTGACCTACCCCACTGAAGCCGACATGAAGAAAGCAGTGGAAAGCGCACGCGCAGAAAAGCTGGAAGCCTATGTTGACAACGTGAAGGACGAGCCGCTCATCGCTCCTGAGAAAATGCCGAAGGCCGGTAAGATCACGGGCGAGAAAGAGAACGCACAGTTCGGCTACAAGGAACTGACACTCTCCAATGGTGCCAAGGTCATCCTGAAGAAGACTGATTACAAAGAAAACGAGATCGTGATGCGTGGCTTCTCGAAGGGCGGAGAGTCGCTCTACGGACCGGCTGACTACACCAACCTGAAAGTGTTCGGCAACGTAATTGGTATCAGCGGACTGGGCAACTTCTCCAGCAACGAGCTCACCAAGGCGCTGGCTGGCAAGAACTGCAACGCCGACCTGTCGATGAGTAAGACCCGCCAGTATGTGACGGCCAACTCCACTCCGAAGGACATTGAGACCATGATGCAGATGGTTTACCTCTATTTCACCGACGTGAAGAAGGACGAGAGCCAGATGCAGAACCTCATGACTCAGCTCGATATGGCCCTGAAGAACAAATACTTGTCGCCCGATGCAATCTTCAACGACACATTGGTCAACACGATGTACTGCCACAACCCGCGTTTCGCCAGCCTCGATGTGGAGGATCTGAAGGACATCAACTACGACCGTATCCTCGAGATCGCCAAGGAGCGCTATCAGAACGCAGGACAGTTCACCTTCGTCTTCCTCGGCAACTTCGACGAGGCTACGCTCCGTCCGCTCATCGAGCAGTACATCGCTTCACTGCCCGCTACCAAGGCTAAGCCCGAAGACTTCAAGGAAACTCGCACGCTGGCTATGGGTCAGGTAAAGAACCACTTCCGCGTGAAGAGCGATTCGCCCAAGGCTACAGCCGTGAGAATCTGGAACACATACGCACCCTACACCCTGGAGAACGACATCAAGCTCAGCGCTGCCGGACAGATTCTGTCGCAGATCTACCTCAAGACCATCCGCGAAGACGAGAGTGCTGCTTACTCAGTAGGTGCCTATGGCGGCTTCAACCTGAGTGGCAAGGATGCCATCATGCAGCTGCAGGCTTACTGCCCGATGAATCCCGACAAGCAGGAGATTGCCAACCGTCTGCTCAACGAGGGCTTCGAAAACTGCACCAAGACCATCGACGCCGACATCCTGAACAAGGTGAAGGAGTTCATGCTGAAGCAGGCCGATGAGGACGCCAAGAAGAACGGCCACTGGATGGGTGTCATCACCACCTGGCTCGACTATGGCTTCGACTCTCACAGCGACTACAAGAAGATTGTGGAAAGCCTGACTCCGCAGACGATGGCCGACTTCTTCAAGCAGATCAAGGCTTCTGGCAACTGCATCGACGTGGTGATGCTGCCTGAGGAATAAAATGTATTGATTTTTGAGATTTAAGTTATTAATGAAAACGCCCGTGCGAGTTGATTCGCACGGGCGCTTTCTTTATGCATCGTCAAAGAGGGACGACCAAAACGGCAAACGCTCAGGAAAATGACTAATCCTGACTCTTTACATTCATTTCTTCTTAGGGATGCGTTTTGTGGTTCCGATGGCTCCTGCTGGACAGACGAGACGGCAGAGGTGGCAGCCGACGCATTTGGTACCCACCATGCGGGGCTTGCGGTTGGCAGCATCGAAGACAATAGCCTGATGGCCGCCGTCCATGCAGGACACATAGCAGCGTCCGCAGCCCATACACTTGTTGGGGTCTATCTTCGGATAAACGATGGTCTCACGGTCCAAGTCGGTGGGCCGCACGAAATTCGGCAGTTCCTCACCCACGATATCAGCCAGATGGGTGATGCCACGTTCTGCCAGATAGTTCTGAAGACCCAAGATGAGGTCATCGATGATACGGTAGCCATACTGCATCACGGCAGTACACACCTGAACATTGCGACAGCCCATCTGAATGAACTCCAAGGCATCGCGCCACGTCTCTATTCCACCAATGCCACTGAGTTCCAATGTTTTGCCAAGCGTACCATTCAGCATAGGGCTCTTCGCCATCTCCAAGATATGGCGGAGTGCGATAGGACGGACGGCACGGCCAGAGAGGCCGGAAATGGTTTTGTGGCCAGAGACTCTGGCTCTATTACCCATCGTGACGCTCTTGATAGTGTTGATGGCCGAAATGGCATCGGCATCGGCAAAATAGGCAGCGCAGGCAGGTTGGTTGATTTGCGTGATGTTGGGTGTCATCTTGGGAATGACAGGGATGGAGACAGAACGTTTCACGTAAGCTGTATAGAACATCACCGATTCAGGATTCTGTCCCACGTCGCTGCCCATGCCTGCGAGTCGCATCTGTGGACATGAGAAGTTCAGTTCTATGGCATCTACGCCCGCCGCCTCGGCCATCTTGGCCAGCTCTATCCATTGTTCTTCGGTCTGTCCCATGATGCTGGCAATAACCACCTTCGTGGGATAGTCGTGCTTCAGACGGCGCAGGATGTCGAAGTCCACCTCTGTGGGATTCTCACTCAACTGCTCCATATTGCGAAAAGCGTAGAAGTCAGACTGACCCTCCTGTTGCACAGCATCAAAGCGGGGCGACACCTCGCGAATCTCCTGCAGGCAGATTGTCTTGTAGAACACACCTGCCCATCCTGCTTCAAAGGCGCGCGCCACCATTTCATAATTGGTGCAAACGGCAGAGGAAGCCAAGAAGAAGGGATTCTCACAATGAATGCCACAGAAGTCGATGGCGAGGGAGGGAACCTTCGATTCGGCAGGGCCACAAGATACAGCCCCGACTGGCTCACCACACACCGAATGAGCCAGTTCCTGAATGCGAATGGGCCTGTCATAATGGATGCAAGCATTCTCTGCTGCCACCAGATCCTTGTCAGTACACCCAACGAACCATTGTCCGGCCAAGCCTTCGTTGCCAAAGCGGATTGCTCTGATGGCTCGTGCGGGGTCACCTTTTTTACACGCTTGGCTGCATGGAGCGTCCAAACAAAGTAGGCATCGTGCCGCTTCTTCCTGAAGATGCATTTGTCTATTCCTATTCATCATGTGTTTAGTTTTTAGTTGTTATTTAGTTTGTTTATCGAGTTCTCTCCGCTATTCTATCGTATAGCCATAGGTCTTGACCTCAATGTGCCTTCCTCCTACTTCAAGGCGGAAGTCTTTCGGACCATTGTTCAGCGCCACGACCACCGTCTCGCCCATGTAGGTGCGGGAGAAAACAAGCACATTGTCGTCAGCATAGAGCTGCTTGTAGTCGCCATAGAGAAGCGGCATACTGCTTCGACGGAGGTGGATGAGCTGCTCTGTTTGTTTCAAGAGCCACTGCTCATTGGCTGACAGACCGCTGAAGCGCATCATACGGCGGTTGTCGGGGTCGTTGCCGCCGCATTGGCC
Source organism: uncultured Prevotellaceae bacterium (assembly GCA_902801375.1). Lineage (GTDB taxonomy): Bacteria > Bacteroidota > Bacteroidia > Bacteroidales > Bacteroidaceae > Prevotella. The sequence continues at coordinate 63,911 of CADCIB010000005.1, forward strand.
GTACTCATCGCCCTGATAGATACACGGCACGCCAGGAATGCAGAGGTTCAACACTTCCAAAAGCAGAGCCTTCTTGAAGGCGATGGCTTCGCGCACAGGGTCGCCATCGGCAGTGACGCCGATGTTGCGATTCCAACCTGCCGCCTTCCCGTCCTCGTCCCAGCGCACAGCTCCACCTGCCAGCGAAATGAAGCGTGTCTTGTCGTGATTGCCAGAGATGTTGCCCATCGTGTGGTGGGCACCAAAGGCTGCCAGCGACTCGTTGATGCTCTGCGCCAACTGTTTCATCGACATGCCGGGCTTTCCCAATACGTCGATGGCTGTATGGTAGACATTGAAGTCGAACTGAGCGTTCAGCATACCCGTCTTCACGTAGGAACCAATAAGCTCATAGTCGCCATAGGTTTCGCCAATCATCCACAACGGACGCTCGGGGTAGCGTGTCTTCATCTTGTGGGTGAACATGCGCCAGTAGTTCAGCGGAATGTGCTTGCAGGCATCATGGCGGTAGCCATCGAAATCGTAGTTGTCAATCCAGTAGAGCGCCGTGTCGGTCATAGCCTCGCACACATCCTGCCGCTCCAAGTCGAGCGTGGGAATATGCTTGTCAAACCAGGTAGTCAGGCGAGCCTCGTCCCAGAGTTCGAAGTTGCGCCGTCCGTCGGGCAGAATGCTGTCTGTGATCCAGTCGGGATGAGCCTTCAGCGTGGGTGAATTGATGTGCATGTGGTTGGCCACATAGTCGAGAATGACGTTTATATTGTGCTTATGAGCCGTAGCCAGCAGCTCTTTCAGTTCGGCATCCGTACCCATACGGTCGTCAATCTTGGTGTTATAGATAGGCCAGTAGCCGTGATAGCCTGAGAACTTCGTATCGGGGTTGCGATACTGTCCCCATGCGTCTCTCGGGTTCTGCGTGATGGGCGAAATCCAAAGCGTATTGACACCCAGACTGTCAAAGAAGCCTTCTTCGATCTTGGCCGTGATGCCTTTCAGGTCGCCGCCCTTGTAATCGACACGCGGGTCTACATCCGGACGGTTCAACGGTGCGTCGTTCTTGGGATTGCCATTGAAGAAACGGTCTACCAATACACTATACAACACTTGAGCGTGTGGATCGTGGCGTGTGAGTTCGCTGGCATTGAGCACGGGAGCGCCATCGTTCAGTGGAATCAGCAAATCATTCAACAATGCCTTGCCGTTGCAAGCGTAGACGCGGAGGTAGCTGCGCCCCTTCAGTTTCGGCAGTTTCTTGAGCTCGACACCATAGGTTCCGTCCTGGTTGTCTACCAAAGCCTCTTCCGGAAGCTGCCTGTTCTGCACAAAGAGCCGGAAATGGAGCGGAAGGAACGCCTTGTCGGCAGCCAACACGATGCGGCCGTCTTTCACACCCTGAGTGGTCAATCCTTGCACGGTCGGCAACTTTGGCAGAATGGGGATGTCCACTTTACTGCTGCGTTTGCCCACGCTCAACGCGCCCACCTGGGTGGCAGAGCCATAGAGTGTCACCACACTGTCGGTCACGATGAGGTTGTCGTAGCCGTCGGTCACACTGACTTTGCCGACCTTGCTTAAGTCCACACTGGGCAGATAGTCTGTCAGATACACCTCTGTTGTGTCACCTGCCTCCCGAATTGGGAGAATGGGTTCGCCTGTAGCCACGCGCTTGAGTTCTGCGTTTCCGCCACATCCGCATAACACCAGAGCAAAAAGATAGAACATTAGCTTTTTCATATCCAAGGAATTTAAAGTTTATCTTCTGATAATCAAGTAATTGTTTGGTAGATTGTTCAGTCGTTACAGATTGCAAAGTAACGAAAAGTTTTAGATATATGCAACAAATGACATGTTAAATATGATGAAAACGCGTAATGAGCATTTGATTATTCGGCTTTTCTTTCGTTTGTCCAATAGAAATCTCACACACATAATAATAAGTTTTCACCGATTCTTTCTTCGCTTATTCGATTTTTTCGTACCTTTGCACCGACAAACAAAAATGATATGCAAGAAACAAGACAAAACCGAATAGCCCGCCTGCTGCAGAAAGAGCTGAGCCTCATCTTTCAGAGCCAGACGCGCATGATGCACGGCGTGATGGTATCGGTGACGCGTGTTCGCATCAGTCCCGACCTCAGTGTCTGCACCGCCTACCTGAGCATTTTCCCCTCAGAGCGCGGTGAGGAACTCATCGAAAACATCACGAAGAATGCGCAGACCATCCGCTATGAGTTGGGGACTCGCGTCAGAAACCAGCTGCGCATCATCCCTGAGCTGCGCTTCTTCATTGACGATTCGCTCGACTACATTGAGCACATCGACGAACTTCTGAAGGGTTAAGAGATAGATGAACACTTCTTTCTATATCGCGCGCAGGTATCTCTTTTCAAAGAAGAGCACGAACGTCATCAACATCATCAGTGCCATATCGGTCATCGGTGTGGCGGTGGCCACGATGGCTCTGGTGGTGACACTCAGCGTGTTCAATGGCTTCCACGATATGGTGGCCTCGTTCTTCACAGCCTTCGACCCGCAGCTAAAAATCACGCCCACACAGGGAAAGACTGCTCCAGCCGACGATCCCATCCTCACTGAGATTCGACAACTGCCGCAGGTAGACGTCGCCACGGAGACCGTAGAGGACAATGCCCTGGCCATCTACGAAGGTCAGCAGGAAATGGTGATCATCAAGGGTGTGGACGACAACTTCGCCGAACTGACTCACATCACAGAAATACTCTACGGCGACGGACAGTTCGACCTCCAGGCCGCCAACCTTCAGTATGGTGTGCCGGGCATCCGTTTGGCACAGCAGATGAACCTCACTGCCCACTGGGACGACTATCTGAAAATCTATGCCCCCAAGCGCGAAGGACAGCTCGATATGACCGACCCCAGCGGTGGCTTCGAGGAAGACTCACTGCTCTCGCCCGGTGTGGTGTTTGCCGTGAAGCAGGGGAAATACGATCGCAACTACATCCTCACGTCGATAGGCTTCGCCCGCGGACTGTTCGACCAGCAGGGTATGGTTTCCGCATTGGAGCTTCGCCTGAAATCGGGCAGCAACATCGACGCCGTGAAAAAAGAAATGCGCCGCATAGCCGGCGACAAATATGAGGTGAAAGACCGTTTCGAACAGCAGGCCGACACCTTCCGCATCATGAAGGTGGAGAAGTTCATTGCCTACATCTTCTTGACGTTCATCCTCATTGTGGCTTGTTTCAACATCATCGGTTCGCTCTCGATGCTCATCATCGATAAGAAAGACGATGTGGTGACCCTGCGCAACCTTGGTGCCAACGACCGCCTCATCTCGCGCATTTTCCTTTTCGAAGGGCGCATGATATCGGTCATCGGAGCCATCATAGGCATCCTTATCGGCCTGTTGTTGTGCTGGTTGCAACAGCGTTTCGGACTGGTGTCGCTCGGACAGTCGAGTGGCAGTTTCGTTGTGGAAGCCTATCCCGTGAGCGTCCACCCCACTGACATCATTCTCATTTTCCTTACCGTCGTGGCAGTAGGCTTCGCTTCTGTGTGGTTGCCTGTCCGTAACTTCGTGCAGAAATAAAGATTCGTGCCAAGAGTCATGCTGCAACGGATTCTGTATATAATTAAGGTATATGTGGTGTTTGTGCTGGCATTCGTACTGGCCAAGCCCGCTTTTATGGTCTACCAAACGAATGCGCAACCATTCACATTCGGCGACGTTTGGCAAGTGATACGCCATGGGCTGTCGCTCGATCTTTCTACCGCTCTTTATTTCATTTTGCTGCCCTATCTAGTGGTAATGGTTTCCGCATGGTGGCCGTCGCGAAAGGTGTTGGGCAGCATCCTGAAGATCTACTATGCCATCGCTGCCTTGGTCTTATCCCTCGCTTTCGTGGCAGACACCAGCCTTTATGAGTTCTGGGGGTTCAAGCTTGATGCCTCTGTGCTGCAGTTTCTCGACGGTACAGGCCACGCGACCGACAGTGTCAGCACGGGGTTTGTCGTCGTCCGATTCGTTTGCTTTCTTGCGGTAGCCGCTTTGCTGTTCTTCGTTTTGTCGAGAATCAGGAAGCCTTTTCTCGCTACTCGCTCCTTCGCACCCTCATACCCCCGCACCCTCGAAAACCCTCGCTCCTCACTTCTCACCACTATCCTCTTCCTACTCCTCATTCCCCTACTTGTTGTCGGCATTCGCGGCGGCACCAGCGTATCGACCACCAATGTGGGGCAGGTATATTTCTCGCAGAATCAATTCCTCAATCATTCGGCTGTGAACCCAGTGTTCTCGTTCTTGGCCTCGTTCGGCAAGTCCACAAACGACATTCCTGACTATCATTTCTTCCCCGACGAACAACTCCCCCGCAACCTCTTCTCCACGCCCCAAGGTTCAGTAAGTCGTTGTATCACAACGATCCAAACACCCCCGACACCCCCCAACGTTCTCCTCATCATCATGGAGAGCTGCGGTGGACAGTTCACCGAACTGGGTGGCAACGCCCATGTCACGCCTAATCTAACGCGTCTGGCCCATGAAGGCATCTATTTCACCCGTTGCTATGCCAATAGCTGGCGCACCGACCGGGGCATGCTCTCCATCATGAGCGGCTACCCCGCCCTGCCCAAGACGTCCATCATGAAGATGCCGTCGAAGGTACGCACCCTGCCATCCATAGCCCGCACCCTTCAGCGCGAAGGCTACAAAACGGCTTTTCTCTATGGCGGCGATGCCAACTTCACCAACACGCGCGGCTATCTGTTGTCGACAGGAGTAGAAACTATCGTTAGCGAAGACGACTTCACCAGCGAGCAGCGCGGCAGTAGCAAGTGGGGAGTGTGCGACAGCATTGCTTTCGACCGCTTGTATGAGATGGCTGTCCCCTACCCTTCTCCGTGGTTTCTCACTTTCCTTACGCTCAGCTCACATGAGCCGTGGACGGTGCCAATGCCCACGAAGTTCCAGGACGAGAAACTCAACGCGTTCTATTACCTGGACCTATGCCTTGGTCGATTCATTGAACGGTTCCGCAAGACTGAGGCATGGAACCATACGCTCGTAGTCATCATTCCCGACCACGGCATCAAATACAAAGACCAAGATGAAACGAAAGAGATACGCTCCCACATCCCGATGATCTGGACGGGCGGTGTGGTCGACGGTCCGCAGCGCATCGACCGCCTATGCAACCAGAGTGATTTGGCAGCCACCCTACTCGGTCAACTGCGCATGAAGCACGACGATTTCACCTTCAGCCGCGATGTCCTTAGCCCCGACTACACGCATCCCTTTGCCATGCATACTTTCCCGGAAGGGTTCTCTGTGGTGGATAACACGGGCTTCAACGTCTACGACCTAAACTCTCAAAAACAAACGGTGGGACAGTCTCAAAACGCCATTCAATTGGGCAAAGCCGTCCTACAAATCACCGCTGACGACCTCCGCAACCGTTAGTCGTGTTGTTTCTGCGTCAAAAAAACGTCTGTTTCTGCATTAGAAACGGACTGTTTCTTTGTCTGAAACAGTCCGTTTTTAAGTCATAATAAATGCGTTATTTTACTTCACATATTTCTTACCATTCTGAATATAGATGCCGTGCTGCGGGACACTTTGCAGCTTGCGACCCTGCAGGTCGTAGATAGCTGACGAGTTGTCAAGTTGACGAGTAGACAGGTTGATGCCACTGGGATCGTCACCCATACCATAGCGGAACGTCACGTGGATGGTCGGACCGGCAGTCTCATTATAGCCATCACCGAAAGTCTTTTTCTTGCAATAGAACAACTGGAAAGTCGCTTTGCACTCACCAGGTTCACCTGAAACGGGAATCCATTCCGTCTGCATATTACTTGAGCCGTACTGAGCCGGACCGTTGGCATGTTCACCAACTTCACTCCAGAGCATACAATTGCCAGGGAAGCAGCATTGCAATGTTGATCCTTCTGGCATCTCCTCGATTGTACAAACCAACTTCGCTATAGGATTGCTTACAGTGGAGTTGTTTTTCACATAAAGACCGCTGACGACCATGTCGTCCCAACCGTCGTTCTCCACCTCTGTAGCTACCCACTCAGCACCATCGGCAAGCACATTCCCGTCCTTATCCATGAACTGGAAGGTCTCGTCTACATCCGCAAACACACACGTGGTACCAGCCACGAGCATCATCATTACAAGCGTAAAAACTTTCTTCATAAATTTATAACTTTAATAGATAATGGTAAATAATTGCCTGCAAAATTAAGGCATTTCCAAGAATCTCACAAATTTTTTCATATTTTCTTTGATTCTTAAAAGGAAAAATAGTAATTTTGCAGCGATTTTGGATAATTAAACCATCAAGTTTAAATATGAAAAAGTATCTACTTATCGCTACGGCATTCATCCTTTCCGCAGGCAGCGCTTGTGCACAGAATGCCAAATTTGAAACCCTGAAACCCTCACAGCAGGTGCTTCAGCAGTCGAACAACGCCTCTTTGCAGGCAACACCCCGCAAAGCTCCCCGCAAGATTGAGCTGGGCGAGAACCAACTGATCATGGGTGCCTACACATCTGACGCCCTCTGCCAGTCGGGCTACGGCCTTGGAGTTACCGGCGTACCTGGCCAGCTAAAGGCTGCCGTGTTTCTTCCCATCGACCAAGTATTGCCTTTCGACGGTGGCAAGGTTGTCAAGTTCCGCGTGGGATTAGACTCTGCTACGCCAATAGCCAATGCTTTCATTTATGGTATTTCTCAATCGGGCAACATCGAGGAAATCATAACCGCAGACTTCAGTGGTAATGCGAAAAAGGGTTGGAACGAGGTGACACCGAAAGAACCATTCACTTTGAACCTCAGCAGCTACCAAGGTGTCCTTATGGGTTATGAGTACAAGCAAACTGCCTCCAACTACCCCATTTCAACTGTTGATGAGGGAACGCCCTACGAGTTATTCATCTTTGGCAATCTCGGACAAGGCGAGGACTGGTACAACATGGGAGCCGACTATGGCAACCTTAGTGTGCAGGCCATCGTGGAGAACGAGAATTTTGAGGCCATAAACGTCATCCTCGACAAAATGACTCTCTCCAGCAATTACTTCCAGTCAGGCGAGGACATCAGCTATGCCGTCGCTCTGCACAACTTCGGAACAGGAACTGTTAGCAGCTACAAGCTGAACGTGGAACTCGACGGCACTCCCTTCGAAACACTTGAAGGCGAAGAACTGCCCTCGCTGGAGATGAAAACCATTAAAGCCGACACCCCCCTGCCAGAAGATTTAGAGCGCGGCACACACACTCTGACCGTGAAACTGGCCGAAGTGGACGGAGTGGCTGTTGAAGAAGAACAATCACTCAGCAGTTCGTTCTACGCTTATGAAGAGTCGGTACCCCGTCAGAAGAACCTGATTGAGCAATTCACCTCACAGTATTGCACCTATTGCCCACGCGGCGTCACCTTCTTCTCAGACCTCATGGAGAAACGCGACGACATCACATGGGTATCTATTCATGGCAATATGAACGGAACCGACATCTTCCGCATCAACGAATGCGACCAGATTATGAGTTACTTAGGGGTAACTGGATATCCCTCTGCAGCCTATAACCGCACCTTTGTTCCCGATCTTGCTGAAGGAAATGAGATTGTCTACGGTCTCGGCTACAATATGTCATACCGCACACAAGTAGTCAATATGCTCAGTGAAGTCATTGACGAAACAGCCAAGGTTCCCTCGTTCGTAACGCTCACACTCAATCCAGAGGCAAATGCAAGCACACGTGAACTCACCTTTACCGTTGAGGGTGCAGGTGTCAACGAGGCCGCAGAGGTACTCAACGGCTATGGACTCTATGCCTTGCTCACAGAGAACGGAATCGTGGCCAAGCAGCTCAACGAGGGCAAATGGGTACAGGATTTCACCCACCACTATGTGCTGCGCAAGATGTTCACCAAAACCACAGGCGATGAGATCACTTGGGACGGTGACAACTTCAGCAAAGATTTCACTTACACCATACCCGATGGTTTCAATATTGAGAATCTCCAGGTTGTCGCATTCGTTGCCCCCATCGTCAACCTTTCAAATATTGACGTGATGAATATGGCTGTCAATAACTGCGAGAGCGCCGACGTCATCGTGAATACTCCCAGTGGCATTACAGAAATGAGCAACGACAATAATGCTGAGTACATGCACTATAGTCTCAGCGGCATGCTTCTCACCGCGCCTCAGAAGGGTGTGAACATCGTCCGCATGGCCGATGGCCGAGTGGTGAAGACGTTGGTGAAGTAATCATCCCACGCACAACGTTGTGCAAAAAAAGAACGCCCCGCTGTTGTACGGCTGTACAGTAGCGGGGCGTTCTTTTGGGCATCTGCCTTACAACGCTTCTCCAAGCAATGTGGCACTGGTGCTATTGGTGATGCGGACTTCGACGGTCTCGCCGATGTGGTGACCGCCTTTGTCGAATACCACCATCTTGTTCTGGGGTGTACGCCCGCAGAGTTGTTCGCGTGAACGTTTGGAGAAATTCTCCACCAATACGGGGAACGTCTTGCCGATATCGAGCCGGTTGCGCTGTGCGGAAATCTCCGTCTGCAGATGAATCAGTTCGTTAAGGCGGCGTATTTTCTCTTCCTCAGGGACATTGTCGGCAAAATGACGGGCAGCAAACGTACCCGGCCGTTCGGAATACTTAAACATAAAGGCGGCATCGAACTGCACGTCACGCATCAGCGACAGCGTCTGCTGGAAATCTTCCTCTGTCTCATCGCAGTAGCCCACAAAGACATCGGTGGTGATGGCGCAATCAGGAATGATGCGATGGATGGCATCTATGCTGTTGAGATACTGCTCACGGGTATACTTGCGGTTCATGAGCTTCAGGATGTGGTCGCTTCCGCTCTGCACGGGGAAGTGGATATGCGGACAGAGGTTCGGCTCTTCGGCAATGGCATGGAGGATATCCTCGCTCATGTCCTCGGGGTTGCTGGTCGTGAAGCGCACACGCATCTGCGGTGCCTCGCGGGCCACAAGGCGAAGCAGTTGGGAGAAAGTCCCCTTCTCGGCTCCCACGATGGGGGCTCCCCAGCTATTGACATTCTGCCCAAGCAGTGTGACTTCGCGATAGCCTTGATCGCGGAGGTCGCGTACCTCTTTCAATATACTCTCCACGTCGCGCGACCGCTCGCGCCCCCGGGTGTAAGGCACAATGCAATAGTGGCAGAAATTGTTGCAGCCGCGCATAATGCTGACAAAGCCGCTTATCTTCGAAGCGAAGATGCGTCGTGGCACAATATCGCGATAGGTCTCAGTGGTGGAAAGGTCGATGTTGATGGCCTTATGCCCTGTCTCTGCCTGTGCGATAAGATCGGGAAGCGAGAGGTAGGCATCGGGACCTGCCACGAGGTCGGCATGATGGCGATTCAGCAAATCATCCTTCACGCGCTCAGCCATACAGCCAAGCACGCCGATGATGAAACCTCCCCCTTCCTCTCCAGAGGGAGAGTGCATGGAGCGGATGGCCGAAGTGGGCAGCTTTGGAGCCCGCTTCTCTGGAGCCTCTCCCTTTTGGGAGGAAGGGAGCGGGGATTTTCTCCTCAGCGCATTCAATTCTTCCAGGCGATGGTAGATTTTCTGCTCTGCATTGTCGCGCACGGAACAGGTGTTCAGAAAAACAGCATCAGCCTCTTCAAGGGTGTCGCAAGTCTCGTAGCCTGCCATCTGCATGATGGCGGCCACCACTTCGGAGTCGGCTACATTCATCTGGCAGCCGTAAGTTTCAATATACAGTTTCTTCATTTGCTATTGGGAAGGGCGCGGCAGAACCGTGCCACATAGAGTTTTGGGTGTTTAGTCGGCGATGATAAAGTCGAGCTGCCGTTTGTCGAGATTGGCACGGGCCACCTGTATGCGAATGGGGTCGCCAAGCTGATACTTGTTGTGATGGCGGCGACCGACAAGGCGGTAGTTGCGCTCGTCGAAGTCGTAGTAGTCGTCGTCAAGGTCGTGCAGCGGCACCATGCCTTCGCAGTGGTTCTCGTCAATCTCGGCATAGATGCCATAGGCGGTGATACCGCTGATATGGGCATCGAACTCCTGCCCGATGAACTGCGACATAAACTCCACCATCTTGTATTTGATGGAGTCGCGCTCGGCCAGCTGGGCCGTCTGTTCCATGTCGCTGGAGTGCTCGCAGAGTTCTTCGTAGTGGTCCTTGTTGGCAGAGCGTCCTCCCTCCTGGTATCGGGTTAGCAGCCGGTGTACCATTGTGTCGGGATAACGGCGGATGGGCGAGGTGAAGTGCGTGTAATAGTCGAAGGCCAGACCGTAGTGCCCTACATTATGGACGCTGTATTTGGCTTTCATCATGGCACGCAAGGCCACCATCTGAATGACATTCTCCTCTTTCTTTCCCTTCACATCGTCCATGAGTTTGTTGAGCGAACGAGATATCTCTCCCTTCGTTCCCATGGTCTTCACCTTATAGCCGAAACGCGTGATAAACTGCCGCAGGTTCTCCAGCTTAGTGGGGTCGGGTTGCTCATGTATGCGATAGGGCAACGTCTTGGCCTTCTTACCTTTAGGCACACGTCCGATTGACGTGGCCACCTGGCGATTGGCCAGTAGCATGAACTCCTCAATAAGCTGTGTAGCCTCGTTTGAGCGCTTGAAGAAGGCGCGTGTGGGACGACCTGTTTCGTCGATTTCAAAGTGCAGTTCCTCGCGGTCGAACTTCATCGCCCCGTTCTTGAAGCGACGCTCACGCAGTTTCTGGGCCAGACGGTTGATGGTGAGGATAGCTTGCTCGATGCTGACATCCTCAGCGTTCTGAGAGGTATGATTACTTTTCTCTCTCCTCGCTCCTCTCTCTTCACTCCTCGTAATTATATCCTGTACCTCCTCGTAGGCAAACCTTCTGTTGCTGCGGATGACGGTATGGACGAGTCGCCACGAGTGGATATTGGCCTCATCGTCGAGCAGAAACACCACGCTGTAGCACAATTTCTCCTCGTCGGGACGAAGGGAACAGATAAAATTGCAGAGCCGCTCGGGCAGCATAGGAATGGTGCGGTCCACGAGATAGACACTGGTGGCGCGCCGTTGTGCCTCCTTGTCGATGATGCTTCCTTCCTTGACATAGTGCGAAACGTCGGCAATGTGGACACCTACTTCATACATGCCATCGGTTTCGCGGAACGACAGCGCATCGTCGAAGTCTTTGGCATCGGCAGGGTCGATGGTGAAGGTAAGCACATCGCGGAAGTCCTCGCGGCGGGCTATCTCTTCGGGTGTGATGCCGGGATCGATGCGATCAGCGGCTTCTTCCACATTCTTTGGATATTTGTAGGGCAGACTGTACTGGGCCAAGATGGCATGCATCTCGGCATTGTTCTCGCCTGTCTTGCCCAGAATGTCGATGACCTCGCCCACAATGTTCTTGTTCTCCATAGAGGGCCACTCGGTGATACGCACCACGGCTTTATCGCCCGTCTTACCGCCCTTGAGCTTTCGCTTCGGTATGAACACGTCATGGACAAAGAAGTTGCCGTCGCTGATGAGGAAAGCGAAGTTGCGCTCCACCTTCAGCTGTCCCACCACCTGGTCGTGAGCACGACGCAAAATCTCGGTCACCATAGCCTCTTTGATGTGGTTCTGGCGCCGCGCCATCATCGTCACCCGCACACGATCGCCGTTGAGAGCAAACATCGAGTTGCGCTCGGCCACAAAGATTGGCTTGTCGGTGCCATCGGCAAGGAACGAGTTCTTGCCATTGGCCTTACGGATGAAGGTACCTTCCATCACCTGGCCTTGCAGGTTCAGGCGGAAACGTCCGTCCGACTCCTTCTTCAAGTAGTCGTCCCACGTCATGTCCTCCATCGTGTCCACGGCCAGCATCTTCGCTGGATGGGTATCGAGGTGAAGCTGCTTGAAGATCTGCTTCAACGAGAAAGCCTCATTCTGATTGTGCTGGAAGAAAGCCTCCAACATCTCCACCAACTGCCGCTTGGTCAGTCGTTTGCCTTTGTTCTTGCCTTTTGCCATAACGTATAAATATTATAAGGTTGCTTTATATTCGACGGTGCAAAGATACAACTTTTTTCGCAATGAATATGAAAAGTTATTAGAAGAATCGTTAAAATGGGCTTATTCTTTTTTTCATGAGCATGAACCTTGTACGGCACGTGGGCAGCATCCGTTTTCTGCGGAAGGACATGTTAAATAACCTATATCCTTTGTCCGATTAGGCGAAAATTCGTAACTTTGCACCCAATGAGAAGGACTTTGCTTGCAGCCTGCATGCTGTCGACATTCTTGCTAAGTGGATGTCGTGGCGAAAAAGCCGACGACAACACGCCAGCGTCACCGCCACAGACGGAATGCATCGTGAAATACACCCCCGTGAAAGACCAGGGGGAGAGTTCATTGTGCTGGATGTATGCCATGCTGGCCACCATCGAGAGCGAACACCTAATGAGGGGCGACTCGGTGAACCTCTCTCCCCATTTCGTAGCACGCCACATGCTGGAGTTGCAGGCCGAGCAATACTATCTCTCCGACGGGCGTAAACCCATCGTCATGCGCGGAGTGTGCTCACAACTCATCGACCTGATCATGCGCAACGGCATCTGTCAGTTCGACTCCTACAAGTCTCAAGTGAACTACAATGTACTCTCGCGGAAAGTGGAAGAACTCTGCAAGACAGCCATCAGCCGCCGCATAGGGGTGAAACAACTGAAAAAACAGTTGGGCAATCTTCTTGACAAGGAGATACGGCCCGACCTGCGATACGTCTTCCTCTACGGAGCCGAATACACGCCTCAGGAATTTTCTCGCAGTGTATGCCGTGACGATGAATATGTGGCTCTGACCAGTTTCACTCACCATCCCTTCGGCGAGAAGTTTGTCCTGGAAGTGCCCGACAACCATGGGCACTATACCTTTCTCAACCTGCCATTGGACACTTTGACACACCATATTGAGCAAGCTCTGCGAAATGGACATCCCGTGTGCTGGGAAGGCGACACGAGCGAGGCTCTCTTCTCGTTTGCTAAAGGCAGGGCGCGGCTCGTCGACGACCGCTCCCCCGTCACGCAGGAAAAACGCCAATATGAGTTTGAGCGGTTCAACACCACCGACGACCACTGCATGGAAATCATAGGTATCGCTCGCACCCCAAAGGGCAAGAAATACTTCATCTGTAAGAACTCGTGGGGCACAGAGAATCCCTTCAAGGGACTGATGTACATGAGTGAAAACTATCTACGGGCCAAGACCGTAGGTGTGTGGATGACACAAGAAGCATTCAATCTTTCATCACCCACTTCTCACCCCGCACCACCCACCACTAAAAAATGATACAACAAGACTATATCCTGAGGATCATCCGTGAATTCATGGAAGCCTTACAATTGTTTGTCAGCAGGCAAAAAGACATCAAGAAGAAAGAGGAAAAGATCATAGAACTCTACACTGCCTATGTGGGCGACCCAGTGTTCTACCATACGGCAGCTATGGACGACGTGATGGACTCATTTACCCAATGGCCCGTCGAAGAGAGACTCTACCGTATGGAGATGCTGGCAGAACTTTACTATGCCGAAACAGAAATCAAGACAGGTCCCACCAGAGACTTGCTCTTGGAACGTGCCATGCAGATGTTCCTGTTCATCGACAGACACAGCCGCACCTTCTCCATCGAACGGCAGTCAAAAATCAGGCAAATCCAAGAAGCTATGGACAAAAATGTGTCTGAAAGCAAAACCACAAATTAGGCTTTTAATTGAAAAATAATCGTTTTCTGCTGAATTAATTTGCAGCCATACCTTATTACATAGTAACTTTGCAATGAAGATTTGTAATTCAGGTAAACAACTAAAAAAGGAGTCCGAGGAGGAAATCTTACACATTGTCTTCTCACTCATTATGTTTCATTATTAGAGATTGCCCCCTCGACTCCTATTTTTAAGTCAACATCGACAATGAACATGCAACAGCTCATCACTACCTTCCAGCCCATCTCCCTTGACGAGATGAAGGGTATACGCCTGATGAATCGCATCGACACGAAATTCATCACCACCACTCCCATGCTGTTGCAACTCCTGAACATGGCCTCTCAAGAATACTTCGTTCAGGAAATCAACGGCAATCGCAACATGCTCTATCGCACGGTCTACTACGACACTGAGCGGATGGACATGTACAATGCCCACCAGCACGGGCACGCTAACCGCCAAAAGATGCGCTATCGCACCTATGTCGACTCCAACTTGCAGTTTCTGGAGGTGAAAACCAAAAACAACCACGGGCGCACAAAGAAGAAGCGCATACAAGCCGTCGACCGGACACTCAACGACGAGAAGTTGGCCTTCCTACAAGAGACGCTGCATTATGATGCTTTCAGTCTGCGGCCTACCCTTGAGAATGAGTTTCACCGCATTACACTTGTCAACCACAACCGCACCGAACGGGTCACCCTCGACACCGACCTGCGGTATCACCATATCCTGAGCGGACAAGAGCGCGCCATGAATCCGCTCGTCATCATCGAACTGAAACGCGACGGACTCTGCACGTCGCCTATTCTCGGCATGCTCCGACAACTGCACATCCACCCTCATGGATTCAGCAAGTATTGTATGGGAGCCGTACTGACCGACCCCACCCTGCCGGTGAACCTCTTCAAACCAAAGCTTCGTGATGTGGAGCGACTGGTCAATTCTATTCTATAATTATTTATATTCTTTCATTTTCACAATATGTTTGAATTGAATTTTTCCACTGATTTCGCCCACATGTTGGTTCGCTTTCTGATATCTGTCGTAGTCAACTGGTTCATCATCGACCGCCTGTATTACGTGAGAAGCCGCAGGCGCGACTTCTATTTCACGTTCATGCTCATCTCCATCGCCATCTTCTTCCTCGTATTCTTCATGATCTTCGTGCTCGAGGACATGAAGGGCAAAACGGGCATCGGCATAGGCATAGGTCTCTTCGGCATCTTCTCCATCATGCGCTACCGCACCGACACCATGCCGGTGCGAGAGATGACCTATCTCTTCGTGCTCATCTCCCTGTCGGTGGTCAACGCCCTCGGCTCCACATTGTCGCTGGTTGAACTGATCGTCACAAACATCATCGTGATCTTTGCCTTCTGGATTTGTGAGAAGCGTCTGGGCATACAGCATATCAAACTGGTACAATACGACCGCATCGAGTTGGTGAAACCCGAACGAGAGGAGGAACTGAAGGCCGACCTGGAACAGCGGTTGGGCCTGAACATCAAAAAGATTGAAGTGGGGGGCATCGATTTCCTGCGCGACACGGCCATCCTGAAGGTCTATTACCTAAGTGAGTCTCAACGTACAAACGGAGCCGACGCCATTCTGAAAATGCCCAAACCCGCCCTGTTCACACTGCTGGCCATCTTCCTTTCGCTGCCCGCAATGGCACAGAGCGACACCGAAAGCGGACTTTGGGCGAGTGCTGAGGTGCAGAAAAAGCTCAACAAGCAATGGAGCCTTTCGGCCGAAGCCGAATACCGTCTGCGTGAGAACTTCGGCTCCACCGACCGATGGACACTCTCGGCCTCAGCGGCTTACAAGCCCGTGAAATGGCTGAAACTCGATGCCGGCTACAAGTTCTTGCGAGTGCTGAACGACGACGAGACCACGTGGAAGGACAATGGTGTGGACCCCAACAAGTGGACGCCCGCCTGGTGGTGCACCAAACACCGCCTGTTTGCCTCAGCAACGGTTTCCCTAAAGCCCGGGCGCATAGAGTTTTCGTTGCGTGAACGATGGCAATACACCTACCGTCCGGAAACCACTGTCGACCGCTACGACATCGACGATGACGAGTGGGAGACCAAGACGAAGGACGGAAAGGCGCAACATGTGCTACGCTCGCGACTGCAGGCCGAGTACGACATACCCAAATGCAAGGTCGACCCCTACGCCAGTGTCGAGTGCTACCATGCTAAAGGCGGACTGCAGAAGATTCGCTACACGGCAGGTGCTGACTGGAAACTGACTAAGCAACACGTCCTCGGAGCCTTCTATCGCTATGTCGACAGCCACGACGACGACCCTGACCTCCACGTCGTCGGCCTTGGCTACAAGTATAAGTTCTAAGAATACCAACCATGGAAAAAATACTGATTACCGGCGCATCGGGCTTCATCGGCAGCTTCATTGTCGAAGAAGCCCTTCGCCGTGAGATGGAAGTATGGGCAGCCGTCAGGAAAAGCAGCTCAAGAGAGTACCTTTCCGACCCGCGTATCCATTTCATCGAACTGAACCTCTCGTCGGAAGATGACCTCCGCCGACAGCTCGAAGGTCACGCCTTCGACTATGTGGTACATGCCGCTGGGGTGACGAAGTGCATCCACCGCGATGACTTCCGTCGCATCAACACTGAGGGCACAAAAAACCTCATCCGCGCGCTCAAGGCCATAGGCATGCCTTTGCGCAAGTTCATATACCTCAGTAGCCTGAGCATCTTCGGTCCCATCCACGAGGAAATGCCCTATCAGGAAATCTCCGAGCTCGACACTCCACAGCCTAACACGGCCTATGGCCGAAGCAAACTTGAGGCAGAGCTGTGGATAGAGCGCGAGGCGAAGGACTTTCCCTGCGTCATCCTTCGCCCCACAGGGGTCTATGGGCCGCGCGAGCGCGACTACTTCCTCATGGCCAAGAGCATTCGCGGACATGTGGACTTCGCCGTAGGCTACAAGCCACAGGTCATCACCTTCGTCTATGTCCTTGATGTGGTGCAGGCGGTGTTTCTGGCCTTGGAGCGAGGAAAAGTCGGCCAGAAATACTTCCTCAGCGACGGCTATGAGTACAGTTCACGCACCTTCAGCGACCTCATCCTGCAAGAGCTGGGCGATCCCTTCTGCCTCCGCATCAAAGCACCGCTATGGGTCCTCCGCGTCGCCACTTTCTTTGGCGAATACTTCGGTCGGCTCACAGGGCGTATCACAGCCCTCAACAACGACAAATATCATATCCTCCGGCAGCGCAACTGGCGGTGCAACATCCAGCCGGCGCGCGATGAACTGGGCTACCAGCCCCAATGGCCGCTCTCTGTTGGCGTGCCCACCACCATCCAATGGTATAAAGACCAACACTGGCTCTGAACGTGCTGTCTGATTACGTCACCCAGCCCCCCCCGACCGTGCTGCGTGATTCCGTCACACAGTCTCATCAAAAAAACCACCCCCATGAAGCAACTGTTTAAATTAGAAACCAAAATCTATAAAGGTCTGTTCGCCGCAGAATGGGCCATGTTGGCCTATTGGCTGCTCACCACCCTCATCATCGTCGTCTGCTACACCAAGGTGCAAAACCCCGAGGCTATGCTCTGGGGGCGTGTGCGCATCCTCTTCACCACGGCAGCCCTCTATGCCGTCTACCGCATGCTGCCCTGCCGACTGACGCGCCTGGCGCGCATCGGCGTCCAGCTGGCCTTCCTCTCGTGGTGGTATCCCGACACCTACGAGCTCAACCGCATGCTGCCTAACCTTGACCATGTCTTTGCCACCTGGGAGCAACAGCTCTTCGGTTGTCAACCCGCACTCCTCTTCTCACAACTCACCGCCCACCTCCCTACCCTTGTCTCCAACATCTTCAGCGAACTGATGGACCTTGGCTATGCTTCCTACTATCCCATGATCGCCACGGTCATCATCTACTACTTTTTCTTTCGCTATAAAGAGTTCCAGCGGGCGGCATTCATCGTGCTTGCCGCTTTCTTCATTTTCTATGTCGTGTTCATCGTCGTACCCGTCACGGGGCCTACCTTCTACTATCAGGCCGTAGGCATCGACAACATTGCGCAGGGCATCTTCCCCAACCTTGGCAGCTATTTCAATCTCCATCAGGAGTGCATGCCCTCGCCAGGCTACACCGACGGCATCTTCTACCACTTGGTGGAAAACGCGAAAGCCGCCGGCGAACGACCCACGGCAGCCTTCCCCTCGAGTCATGTCGGCATCAGCACCATCCTGATGTTCCTCGCTTGGCACACCCGGGAGCGACGCCTGTTCTTTGTCCTGCTGCCCTTCTTCGTCCTGCTCTGCTTCTCAACGGTCTATATTCAGGCCCACTATGCCATTGATGCCCTCGCAGGACTCCTCAGTGGCACAATCATTTATTACGTCTTATTCTATCTCACGAGGAAAAGCATATAAAAGAGTAATAACAAAGAAGTTGACCCGAAAGGGTTCGCAGGTGTATGACCTCCCCTCACCCTCATGAAAGGTCAATTGCTATATCATTACCTATAAAAAACAAGCCACAAATGTCTCAACACTTGCGGCTTGTGATTAACTGTCCTCCCCCTTGAGGGGGCTCAGTAGTAACTTGTCCTCCCCCTTGAGGGGGAGTTAGAGGGGGCTAACTCCTTATTTGCGAATGACTTTCATCGAACGGCTCTTGCCGTTGTTGTAGTTAATGCGCATGATGTTCACACCCTGCTGGGCTCGAGTCACCTTACGTCCACTGAGGTCGAAGTACTCGATGCTGCGGATGTTGCGGATGTCATCATTCACGTTGCTGATACCCGTACTTTCACTCAAGGCAATCTTATTGGCATTGACAACCTCGCCCGTAGCTGTGTTCACGAGCAACGCCACCACCTTCAGCTTGTTGACGTCCTGAATGATGTTTTCGCCATCGGTGTTCAGTGCATTGGCCAGGTCGAAGGTATAGGTATGCGTGATGCGCTCGTCGGCCTTGATGGTGGCAGGAATACTCTCTTCGATGCCTCCTATCTCAGAAACCATGACAGCCACATCGCTGAACTTCAAGCCTGAGATAACTGCATCGCCCTCGATGTATGGATCAAGTTCAGCGCACGACTCATCGTAATTGCCAGCATAGTAGTTGTTCTGCGCCCAGCCGCTGCCTTCTCCTGTCAGGCCATCCTCAACCAGGATGTACTCAAGGGCAAAGTCAGCGTCCTCGACATCATACGCGAAGGTGACGTTGGCCGTCACGTTCACTGCATCGTTGTCGGCATCATAGTCGGCGAGCAGGTCGATGCTGGCATGTCCGAACTCTTTGGCACGCTCTGTGAGGTCGTCGACAATACCCATCGGCTTCACTCCATAGTTAGTTCCCCAGAAGGGGTCGGTCTCTGCTATGCGGTCCATGGATGCACAGGGGAATCCTGGGAACCCACCCAAAACGAACTCATTCCAAGGATACTCTTCTGCGTCCACCACCTCCATCGGGTCGCCGTTGTGATAGCTCACGCAGACGAATTCGTCGGGATAGAGCTCAGCAAGTTTCTCCAAGCCTACGAAGCCGCGGACACACCATCCACACCAAGTGCCGGTGTACTCCTCGAGCAGCGTGCGGTGCTGCGGAACGGTGTTCAACGCTACAATGGGGGTGAGCGACTCAGCACCCGCCTCTTCATTGTCCTGTCCGTTCACCTTTGTCACCTTTACACTCAGTTCGTAGTTGCCACGCTCGGCAATGGCAGGCAGCGAGATGGCTTGTGTCGTGGTCAGTCCATAGGCTCCCTGAATAGGCTCATCGAGATCGATGTGCTGTTGGGTGGTGGCACCGTTGAGTGTCAGCTCGACATCTACCGACTGAATGCCGTTGGCACCGTGATTGACGAAGGTCAGCTCCTGTTCGAAGGGTTCACCTACTAAGACGTAATGAGTATTGTTGTCCTCTGCATAGGCAGCGTTGCCTACCACCTCCTTACCCGACACACTCACCTTGATCATGGAGTTGAAACCCATCTCAGCGGCCATGGGGAGCCACTTCAGGAATCCGTTCGAGGTGTGCAGGAAGAGACCGTCGGTCTTGTTGCCCTGGCAGAGTACAACAGGATAGGCAGCATCATCGTCAAGCACCTCGTCGATGGTCACAGAGTAACCCACGTACACACCTTCAGCAGGAATCGTGTAAGGCTTAGGCAACTCGACCACGGTGAAGCCTTCCTCAGTAGGCGTCACGTCGATGCTCACCAGGTCGGGCACGTTCTGTCCGTTCTCCACGCGCAGCTGCGACGAGAGCCACACCTTCACGTTCTTCAGATTGTCCAGTCCCTGCAGCGGAATCTGTATATTGTCGATGTGTGTACCTACGAGAGCTGACTCGTTCAGGCGGATAGCCACGTCGTAGGTCTGCGGCTTGGCTTCGCCCCATACCTTGACATCCTCCTTGCCGGTGTAGTAGCTGAAGTCGATGCTCTCGCCCACATTGTCGGCTGCCACCTCAGGATATTCGGGCGTAGCGGCCTCTGGCTGCACTTCGCTGCCAAGGTCGTACACTTCCTGCCAAGCTATCTCGGAGCGGCGCTCTTCACCTGCTCCGCGGTAGATGGTCTGAATGCCGAAGGCCTCAGGACCGATCACGTAGTAGTAGACATACATGTTGATGCCAGAGCTGGCAATGTCGTAGCTGGACATGTCGCTGTAGCCGAAGGGAATCTCCGTCATGTCCTCATCGATATAAAGATAGTCATTGGTAGAGAAATTGATAGGAATCTCCTCACCGTTGACACGGGCATAGAAGGCATACGAAATCTTTTCGGGCAGGATGTAGTTGCCGTCCACGTCGGAGGTCACCATGTCGAAGTTGAAGTAACCCCAACCCCAACCTGAACTGTAGTAGTCATAGCCGCCCTCGTAGAGCTCAACCCATTCGGGAGCTGCCGGTGTGGCAGCCACCTCGGTGAAGGGCTTGATGCGGGCCTTGTCGTATGTTTGTGCTACGAAAGGTTCCTCTGTTCCGGCGTTGACGAAGAAGAGCGAGCTGTTGGAGAGCGTCTTGGTAGCGGCATCGTAGTCGAAGACGATGTCCTCGCCGGTGAGCGTATAGTCTTCGTAGGTCTCATCCCAATCGGGGTCGTAGACCTCTTCCACGCCGCCGCCCATGAGATACTGGTGGTAGCCCAGCACCTTGTCGCCGCCGATGTACTGTCCGTTGGGGAATGTCACCTTGTCGCCGTTGATGGTACCCTTGATCCATGCATCGGGCATGTTGGGATAGAAGCCCTGCACGTAGACATCGTTGCCGTCGAAGCCCACCTGTGCCAGGCAGCCTGCAAAGCCTTCAGCCGTAACGGCATACTCCTCGGTCTTGAGGTCGGCGGGAACGCTGACGGGCTTGTCGTTCATCACCTCGAACGACATGTTCCAGTCGCCGCAGCCGATCCACGACTCATTGTCGCCCCAGATGAGTCCGACAATGACGTTGCCGTCGGCAAGAACACTTCCTGCGGGAGTGGTAATGGCGCGTGTGGCGGCATCATAGTTAAGCGTGAACGATGTCAGCTCGGGTGTGTTGACGAAACTCTGGGTGGCCTCGTCGTATGTCATCATGGCAGCATACAGCTCATATCCGTTATAGTCGGCCACCTTTGAGGGCATCTCGAAGGTGATGGTAGAGCCTTCCAGCTTACCCTCTATCCAGGCAGAGTACTTCAGCGGAGCCTGCGAGATAATGTTGCGGATGTACACTTTGTTGTCGGCGCCGAACACCACATCGCCTAAGCCACCAGCCAGTGTGGTGTACATGGGTCCGAACATGGTGTAGGCGTAAGCATCGCCGCTGCGGACGTAAGATACATACTCACCGGCGGGCTGCTCGGAGATGAACTTGCCACCGGTTATCTCCTTGTTAACCATCTTCCGCTGCCAGGGGGCTTTGGGGATGCTGTTTTGACTGCGGCTTGCCAGCATATTGCGCAGCGGCGGTGTTGCACGGTGTTGCCGTTGCATGTCAGCCATTCTGGGCTGCGCCTTCATCTCCTTGACGACGCCTTTCGTCGTGCCAGGCAGTTGAACTACTCTCTTCTGGCCTGTCTGTGCCAGACCGGTGGTAGCCATCATCATGGCGGCCATCAGGAAAAAGGTAATCTTCTTCATATTACTTTAGGTTTAGTGAAAAAATACAACGGCGGGTAAAAATCCCCCCACCGATGCGTTCATATGATTTGTTTGTTACAATAAGTAGAATCGAACAGAGTTTCCATCCGCAATAGACATGGCAAAATTACGCTTTTTCTTTCAAACGAACAAGATAATTACACATTTTTAACAAAAAAAAATGCGAAATGAGAAGTGGCAGAGGCCACTTTCGCTGATAGCCCCCTGCGTGTTTTCTGACTTGGAAAACAAACTGAGACATGACTTGACGGAAGGTCTAACGCCTGACAACCTTGCGGGCTTTCCCATTGCCGTCCACCTCGACCACGATGCCGCGATAGCCGCTGCCCACAGCCCTGCCGTCGGTCGCATAGCGCGCCTTCACCTGTGGCTGATTCCAAATTGACCAATCCAAGTTCTTGTCATACTTTTTAAAATAGAGGGTGTTGTCCTGAAAACGGTCGAAAGTCATGATCTCATCCAATTGCGCCAGCGCGTCGGTGTCCAACACCATATCGAAGGGGCTGCCAAGAAGCATCCATTCGCCGTCGTTGAAATGCAGCTGATAATCAATCCTCGATCCTCTGATCTTGTTTGTAACCGGATAGCCGTCTTCGATATGGAATTCCTCTTCGTTGAGATATGTATTATTGATGACGAAACAATCCTCCAAACCAACAGGAATGGGTTGGTCACCACCGATGAGATAAACCGTATTAGGGTTTTGGTTGGGCGTGACTGACATCACCCGACCCGTCTGAATTGCATTCTGGAAAGAAACAAAGAGCGCATTATCTGGGATTGTCCAATTGTCAACGACTCGTTGTTTTTGCTCGCTTATCACATTGTCTTGATAGGTTTGAACAACGACAAAGGGAGCGACAAGATAATCTGGCGACCGATAAACAATGAACGTGTCGTTAAAATAGTCTAAGTGGCCGCTGTCGGAAAAGCCGATGATGGCCGCCTGCGTGTCGTCGGCCGAGACGATGGCATACCCACCGCCTACCTTATTATATATATAGTAGCCTGCCGAAGTGGCATCCGTCGGCTTTTCCAAAGCCAACGAAAGCTGAACGGGGGCTGCCCTGCGCGCCATTCGCTTGTGGAAGAACTTGGCAGCGCGTTGCTCCGCCTGCTTTCTTGTGATGGGCGCAGCGTCTGACGGTTGCGCCAGGGAAAGGAAGGCTGCTGCCAACAAGAGCGTTGTGACTACATGCCTTGTGCCGTGTAAAATAGTTTTTCTCATCATTTGATTAAATATTCCAAAAATTGATATCCGAGCGGTTGGCGGGCTGGGATGCCTGCCCAAGTAATTTCTTGCACGCAGGCGAAAGAATTAACAACCATTATACATCATTCTGCGGGCGAACTCCCAAATGACGATGCCTGCGGTGACGGCCACATTCATGGAATGTTTGGTGCCGAACTGCTTGATTTCGAGGCATCCGTCGCAGGCATCGACCACCTCCTGATGCACGCCCTTCACCTCATTGCCCAGGACAATGGCGTATGCTTTTGAGGGGTGAGAAGTGAGAGGTGAGAACTCATGCAGCTTCGTGCTTCCCTCCGCCTGCTCCACCGCATAGACGAAATAACCGCGAGATTGCAGGTCACGGACGGCTTCAAGGGCCGACGGGCAATGACGCCAGTTGACGCTGTCCTCAGCGCCGAGCGCAGTCTTGTGAATTTCCGGATGAGGCGGTCGGCCCGTGATGCCACACAGAACGACCTCCTCCACGCGGAAAGCGTCGCTGGTGCGCAGTACGCTGCCCACGTTGTACATGCTCCGCACATCGTCGAGGACGACGACAAGCGGCAGTTTTTCAGCCTCGCGGAACTCGTCCACGCTAAGGCGGTTCATCTCGATGGTCTTCAGTTTGCGCATATTCCCTATTGTTTCGCGATGTCGTTCCTATTCTTTGGCAGTGTCGTTTGACGCAAATGCCAACCCTACATTATTAATGTAGGCAGCGTAGGTTAATAATGTAGGCAGCGTAGGTTATTAATGTACGCTGCGTAGGTTATTAATGTACGGTCGGGATTTGTATTGATTCACCCGCCGGTTCCCTATTGTTTTGCTTTCCGGTTCTTATTGTTTCGCATGCTGAAAGGCAAGGGCATACATCCGCATTTGCTTCACCATGGCGAGCAACCCGTTGCTGCGGGTGGGCGAAAGGTGGTCGCGCAGGCCGATGCGGTCAATGAAGTAAAGGTCGGCATCAAGGATCTCCTGAGGGGTATGGTCGCTCAGCACACGGATGAGCAACGCAACAATGCCCTTCACGATGAGCGCATCGCTTTCTGCCTGGAAACTCACCAGCCCGTCGGCATAGTCGGCCTGCAGCCACACACGGCTCTGGCAACCATCAATGAGGTTGCTCTCCGTCTTGTACTTCTCGTCGAGGGGCGCAAGCTCGTTGCCCAGGTCGATGAGCATCTGATACTTGTCCATCCAGTCGTCGAAACTGGAGAACTCTTCAATCACTGCGTCTTGTATTTCGTTGATTGTAATCATACGTTTATTTCTTTTTACCACTTATTTCACAATGGAATACAGCACCTGCACGACTGTCTGCCCGACAGCCTGCAAGGTGGTGCGGTCGATGTGCTGCATGTCGTCGACGACGGTGTGCCATGTGGGGCCGAAAGAACTAGCGGCACAGTCAGGATAATAGGGTATGATGTCGATGGTGGGAATGCCCGCCACTTCGTTGACAGGTACATGGTCGTCGGTGATGTAGTTGCTGGAAGCCTCTGGGAAATAGCTTCCATGGCCTACGGTCTGCGCCGCCTGCCATACGAGCGAAACGGTGCTGGGGGCATAGCGGAGCGAATAGCCTTCCTGATAGAAGCGTGCGCCCTGCCCGCCCACCATGTCGAGCAAAATGCCAAAGAGGGGGTTTGCGGGTAGCATCTCTGGCTGTGCGGCATATTGCGCCGCCCAGTATTGGGCGCCCAAGGCCCAGGTGTCGCTTTGGTCGCCCTGCGATGCCCATTGTGGTGTGCCCCAGTCTTCGGCATCGAAGCAGACGAAGTCTACGCCGATGCTGAGCGAATCGTCGGCACTGAGCAGGCGGGCCACCTCCAGCATGACGGCCACGCCACTGGCTCCGTCGTTGGCCGCCATGACGGGCTTGTGCCAATTGGCGGAGTCGGGGTCGTTGTCGGCCCACGGACGACTATCCCAGTGGGCGCAGAGCAGGACGCGCTGCTCGGCATTGGGATTGAGCGAGGCCATGATGTTGTTGCTGCGGAGTGCGGTGCCGTCATAACCCTTGAGAGTAGTCTTCTGCTCGTTCACCTCGCATCCGAAAGAGCGGAACTTTTGGGCTATCCATTCTCCACACTGGTCATGAGCATCGCTGTTCATGACACGTGGACCGAAAGCACACTGCGCCTCGCAATAGGCATAGGCAGAGTCGGCCACGAAGGTAGGACCGACAGACGTGGCGAAGGTGTTGTTGGTGGAAGGATTGTTGCTCTTGCACGACGAGAACACGAACATCAAAGCCATCAGAAGCGTCGTCGCGCATGCCTGGACTTTCGCCATGACACGCAGCCAGTTGGCTCCCCATATCTTCTCGATGTCGCGCAGACTGTACTTACGGCGCAACAGATGCTGGGTGAACTGGATCATTTCGCTGCTGTCGGCGAGGCCACAGACGCCGCCGTCGCCGTCGAAATCGGTGCCCAGTCCCACATGGTCGATGCCCATCACGTCGATGGCATGCTCCAGATGCTGCAAGGCATCCATGACGGTGGCTTCGCCCTGTTGGCGCAGGAAACCGTGATAGAGCGTCACCTGCATCACGCCGCCCGCCTGTGCCAGGGCGCGCATCTGGTCGTCGGTGAGGTTGCGCGGATGGTCGCAGAGGGCACGGCAACTGCTGTGGCTGCACACAATAGGTGTCTGGCTGATGTCGAGGGCATCGTAGAAACTCTTCTCGCCAGCATGGCTCAGGTCCACCATAATGCCGCATTGGTTCATCTGTTGAATCACCTTCTCGCCAAACTGGCTGACGCCGTTGTGGGTGTTGCAGCCGCGGGCTGAGTCGCAGATGTCGTTGTCGCCATTGTGACAGAGCGTCATGTAGACCACGCCGCGCTGGGCGAAGTGCTTGACATTGGCCAGTTCGTGGTTCAGTGCGAGTCCGTTTTCGATGGCCAGCATGATGCTCTTGCGACCTTTCCGCTTGTCTTCATAGAGGTCGGTGGGGGTGCGGGCAATGCTAATGTACTGACTGTTCTTCTTCACAATGTCCTCGATATGGTCGAAGATGAGGTTGGCATAGGAGAAGGGGGTGATAGACGAGGAGGAAGGAGAGAGGAGAGAAGAGAGAGGCACGATGGCCGAGAACTGCTCCCCGATTTTGGGTTGTGGCAGATAAGCGGCCATGATGACCGACGACTGATGGCCCTCTGTCATCTTGTGGAGGTCGACGAGGATGCGTGGATCGCGCTGGTCGAAGTGAATGCCTTGATGGAAGAACATCGGTGTGTCGCAGTGGGTGTCGAGGGTGACAATGCTGTGGTGCACCAGCTTAGCCTGGTGGAATAGCTGCGCCTGTGCCACCAACCACTGGAACACGGGCAGGCCCGACTCCAGCCATTCCGGATGCCACTGCACGCCGAGGATAGGTTTGAACTCTGAGCTCTCCATGCCCTCAATGACTCCATCGGCAGCCTGTGCGGTGATACGGAAGCGCTTCCCACCATCGGCAACGGCCTGATGATGGAAGCTGTTGACATAGATTTTCTCCTGTTGATAGATATCAAATAGGATGCTGTCTTTCTCGAAAAACACCGAATGGGTG
This sequence comes from uncultured Prevotellaceae bacterium, assembly GCA_902801375.1. Taxonomy (GTDB): domain Bacteria; phylum Bacteroidota; class Bacteroidia; order Bacteroidales; family Bacteroidaceae; genus Prevotella. Next base: position 90,593 of record CADCIB010000005.1, read on the forward strand.
AGTTCCGTCTGTATGCAGTCCTGGTTGTGTTTGATGGGTGAGGGTTGAGAGGCGAGGGATGAGGAGTGAGAAGAGATGAGCGAGGAGATGGCTTTCAGTGCCGGCTTCTTTCCTTTTGCCTGACTTTTCGCTTCGCGTTCCATCTCTTCGCGAATCCTGGGCAACTCGCCAATGTCCTGTGCCACCCGTCCGCCCAAGGCCATGGCCAAGGTCTGCATACCACGGCAGATGCCAAGCATGGGAAGCTGCCGGTTGTAGGCCAATCGGGTGATGAGCAGTTCGGAAAGGTCGCGCTGGGCGTTGATGTGTCCCAGTCCCGTAGTGGGTTCCTCACCGCTCCATAGCGGATTGTAGTCTGCTCCCCCGCTGAGTATCAGTCCATCAAGGTGATCGAGAATGTTCACCAGCGTGTCGCTGTCGGCAACGGGCGGGATGACGAGGGGCGTACCTCCTGCGGCAATGACCTGTTGATAGTATTTCTCACGCAAAGAGACATCGCCGTCGGTATGGTTTCCGGTAATACCGATGAGCGGCTTTTGGGGAGCCTCCGGATAGTGCGCATAGACCTTGTCTAAGTGCGACTCTATATTGAAATTATTCATTATTTTAGTTGACAAGTTAACGAGTTAACGAGTTGACAAGTTGTTAGAGTTAACGAGCGGGCAGGTTGTTAGAGTTCGACGGGAATGGTCCGTTTGATGCTTTGCTCAAGGGAGATGAGCGTCTCCGTGGCCACCACGCCGGGAATGCTTTGCAACTGGTTGTTGAGCAAGTCCATGAGCTGTTCATTGTCCTTGGCATAGAGCTTCACCATCATGGTATAGGGACCCGTGGTGAAATGGCACTCCACCACTTCGGGGATGCCCTTGAGTTTCTCGACCACGCTTTTATACATACTTCCTCGTTCGAGGTTCATGCCCACATAAGTGCAAGTGAAATACCCTAAAGCCTTGGGACTGATCTCGAACGAACTGCCCACGATGACACCCGCTTCGACGAGGTGTTGCACCCGTTGGTGAATGGCAGCTCTCGACACGCCACATTCTGCAGCCACATCCTTGAAAGGCATGCGGGCATTCTTCGAGAGGATGCCCATAATCTTTTTGTCCAGACTATCAATTTTCTCCATGTTCAATGAAAAGTTTTACTTATCGGTAAGATTCTGCAAGCAAAAGTAGGCATTAAAAATGGAATATGCAACAATCTGACAGAAAAAGTATGCTTTTTCAAGCCAAATTGTTGCATATTGATATAAGAACCAATCTCTAACCGCTTATTTTGCTGTCTTTTTGGCAGCGGGCTTTTTTGCTGGTTGAGTGGCGGGTGCAGCCTCTTCGGCGGCTTTTGCCTTAATCACCTCATCCACCTCGACAGTGAAAATGAGTGTGGAGAAAGCGGGTATCTTGCCAGCCTGACGCTCGCCATAAGCCAGATTCTCAGGGATATAGAGTTCCCACTTGCTGCCTTCCGGCATCATGGAGAGTGCCTCTGTCCATCCCTTGATGACCTGGTTGGGGCGGAACTTGCTGGTCTGCGGGTTGCGCTCGTAGCTACTGTCGAAAATGGTGCCGTCGATGAGTCGGCCCTCGTACTTCACCACCACCTCGTCGTTGACGTCGGCCACCTTACCTGTGCCTTCGCGCAGCACCTTGTACTGCAGTCCGCTGGGCAGGGTCTTCACGCCCTCCTTGGTGGCATTCTCGGCGAGGAACTTGCGTCCCTCCTCCTTGGCAGCCTCCTCTTTGGCATGCTTCACGGCATCGCGTGTGGTGCGCATCAGGGTTTCAGCTGCCTCTTGCTGGAAGAAAGTGGTGTCTTTCTTCAGGGAAGCAATGAACCCCTGCACGAGCAGGTCGTGCTGGATGGGACTGTCGCTGTCCTTGAACTCTTCGGTGATGCCAGGTACCATGCGGTCCTCGAGCATAGCAGCGATGCTGATGCCAGCCCCATAAGCCTTGGTCGCATTGTCGACCTTTGCCCGGATGGCCTCTTCAAAGCCGCGCAAGAAGTCGTCCATGAACGTCTCGTCCAGTCCATACTGCTGCTGCAGGAAGGGCATAAGCCCATTGGTCAGCGACATACCTGCAGCATAGCTCACACTGTCGGCTGTGGTGTTGAGCACGACGGCGGGAGTGCTGACGACGTTTTCCGTCTGCTTCTTGGTCTTCTTTTTGTCGGGTGTGGCTTGCGATGTTGCCACATACGGGACAAGAAGCATAAATAGAATAATCAGCTTTTTCATGACTTACTTCTCAATACCGAGCAGTTCGATTTTGAAAATAAGGGTAGAGAATGGCTTGATCTCGCCCTGCTGGCGCTCAGCATAAGCCTTCTCCTGCGGGATAACCACTTCCCAAGTAGAACCTACGGGCATGTGGGTCAGGGCATCGGTCCATCCGGGGATCACCTGGTTGGCACCCAGGGTGATGGGCTCGCCGCGCTTGTAAGAGCTGTCGAACACCTTACCGTCGATGGTCTTTCCCTCGTAGTGAACCTTCACCTTAGAAGTGTCGGTGGGGATGGCACCCGTACCTTCCTTGATCACCTTATAGAGCACGCCGCTGGGGAGCTTCTTCACGTCCTTGTTCTTGGCATAGTCGGCCAGGTATTTCTCACCGGCTTTCTTGTTGTCGCCGAAGGTCTTTTCTGTTTCTCTGGCCTTGATTTCCTGCATCTTGGTCTGGGCCAACTGCTGAGCCTGCTCAATCGTCATCAGACCCGTGCGGCCTGTTGTGGCGGTGATAAAGCCCGACATGAAATTCTTCAGGGAGATCGTCTTGGTGGAGTCTTCACCGAAAATCTCATGGTTGATGTTCTTCACCATCTGCTGACCAATCTGCTGACCAATCTGTACACCAGCATAGTAGGCATTCTTCTGCTTGTCGTCACCGGCGTTCACGCCTTCGTTCAGACCCTTGATAAATGCATCCATGTAGGCTGTGTCAACGCCAAGGCGCTGTACGAGATAGTCTTTCAGACCCTGGGTCTGTGCCATACCAATGGCATAGCTCAGTGTGTCGACGTCGGTCTTCAGGTTTGCCTTCGGAGTTCCATTGCCGCAAGAAGTGATGGTTGCGGCTGCAATAGCCATAGCGGCTACGAAAGTTAACTTTTTCATTTTGCTTTTATTGATTAATTTGTTTGGGATTTACAATACTTGCAGCAGCTCCACATCGAAGATAAGTGCTGCATAGGGAGGTATGCTGCCACCGGCTCCGCTGGGGCCGTAGGCGAGGAGATAGGGGATGAAGAAGCGATACTTGGCTCCTTCCTTCATCAGTTGCAGACCCTCGGTCCAACCAGCAATGACCTGGTCGAGGCCGAAGACGGCGGGCTCGCCGCGCTGCACGGAACTGTCGAACAAGGTGCCGTCGATGAGGAATCCCTCGTAGTGGCAGCGCACCTTGTCGGAGGCTTTCGGACTGCGACCCGTACCTTCCTTCAAAACCATATATTGCAGTCCGCTCTTGCAGCACTTCACACCGTCTTTCTTCGCATTCTCTGACAAGAACTTCTCGCCTTCCACCTTGGCCTTCCTGCCCTCGGCCTCGCGCTCTTTCTCCAGCTGTTCCTGCTTCTTCTGGAAATAGCTGCTCACGATTTTCTGAGCCTCGTGGTGGTCAACTTGTGGCTGACGCCCAGTCAACACATCCTTGATAGCGGCAAAAAAGTCGTCAAGCTCAAGCCCCTCGATGTTCATCTGGAGCAGTTGCTGGCCGATGCCAAGTCCTAAGCCGTAGCTAAGTTTATCCATGTTTTTTCTGTCTTTTTATAATAATAAATAATGTGTAATCCGAAAAAATCGCGGCAAAGGTACACTTTTTTTTGAATTTATTTGTCGTAATTGAAGAAATATTAGTAATTTTGTACATTCTTAATATAACATCAAGCCATAATCGTATGAAAAAGATAGTCGTTTTGACGGGAGCCGGCATGTCGGTGGAAAGCGGTCTGAGCACATTCCGCGATGCCGACGGACTGTGGGAAAACTACCCCGTCAGCCGCGTGGCCACCCACGAGGGGTGGGAGGCCGATCCTGAGTATGTGAACAATTTCTACAACATGCTGCGCAAGAAGCTCGTGGCTGCCAAGCCCAACGAAGGCCATCGCCTCGTCGCTGCCCTGGAGGAGAACTACGATGTGACGGTGGTGACGCAGAATGTAGACAACCTGCACGAGATGGCAGGTTCGTCGAAGGTCATCCATCTGCATGGTGAACTGATGAAAGTATGCAGCAGCCGCGATGTGGACAATCCGCGTTTCCAGCGTACGCTCTCTGCCCCCAACCTGGATGTGGCGCCCGGCGAAAAGGCTGGCGACGGTTCTCTGTTGCGGCCCTTCATCGTGTTCTTCGGAGAGGGAGTGCCCAACATATCCATTGCTGCCGAGGAGGCTTCGAAGGCTGACATTTTCATCATCATCGGTACGTCGCTCGTGGTTTACCCTGCAGCTGGACTCGTGCAATACGTCGGACGCGATGTACCCATCTTTCTCATCGACCCTAACCCCGTGGCTGGTGCCGGCAGCAGGCGCATCCGTCATATTCAGAAAGGAGCCAGCGAGGGAATGAAAGAACTGACTCAAATACTTGCTCAAAGTTGTCATTAATAGTAAGAATAATATGAATATCAACCAGAAAGCCATCCTTCGCGAGGCGAAAGACTACTTCGTCATTCTCATCGGACTCATCAGCTACACCATCGGATGGACGCTCTTCCTGCTGCCCAACAACATTGCGTTGGGCGGTGTGCCGGGCATCTCGTCTATCCTGAAATGGGCGTGGGGCACACCGGTGCAGGCCACCTTCTTCTCGGTCAATGCCGTATTGCTGATTCTTGCCTTGAAGATTCTCGGGCTGAAATTCTGCATCAAGACCATCTACGGCGTAGTGATGATGACCGTCGTATTGTCGTGTTTCCAGTCGTTGGTGGGCGACACGCGCCTGCTCCCCGACCAGCCTTTCATGGCGGCCATCATCGGCGGTTGCTTCTGCGGCATCGGCATCGGACTGGGCTTGGTGAGCAACGGCTCTTCGGGTGGTACTGACATCGTGGCTGCCATCATCCACAAATACCGCGACATTTCGCTCGGACACCTCATCCTGATGGTCGACCTCTTCGTCATCACCAGTTCCTACATCGTGCTGCGCGACTGGAACCAGGTGCTCTACGGCTATGTGGTGCTGTTCGTCTCGTCGTATGTGGTCGACCAGGTGGTCAACTCCATGCGACAGAGTGTGCAGTTCTTCATCGTCTCCGACAAGTACGAGGAAATCGGACATGCCATCATCAACGAGCGACACCGCGGCTGCACCGTCATCAAGTCGGAAGGGCTTTATACGGGACGCGAGCACAACATGCTCTTCGTCCTCGCCAAAAAGCGTGAGAGCGGCATGATTTTCCAGATCATCAACAGCATCGACCCGAATGCCTTCGTTTCGCAGAGTGCCGTCATCGGTGTCTATGGCCAAGGGTTCGACCACTTCAAGGTGAAGGCAAAGAAGAAATAATTAATCTTAGTTGACAAGTTAACGAGTTAACAAGTAAACAAGTTATGTGAATTGTTAACTCCACAAATAGATAAAAAACTCAACTCGTCAACTATACTAATAAAATATGAAAGAAAACGAAAACATTCAGCTACCCGACAATGCGTTTCGGGAACTGAAAGAAGGTGAACAGTATGAACCGGTGATGGCGCCCCACAAGGCGTATCCCGAAGTGAACGGATGGTCGGTCACGTGGGGCATCCTCATGGCCGTGCTCTTCTCGGCTGCCGCAGCCTACCTCGGACTGAAGGTGGGGCAGGTCTTCGAAGCCGCCATCCCCATTGCCATCATTGCCGTGGGCGTGTCTACCGCCGCCAAGCGCAAGCAGGGCTTGGGCGAGAATGTCATTATCCAGAGCATCGGTGCCTGCTCGGGTGCCGTCGTCGCAGGGGCTATCTTCACCCTGCCTGCCATCTACATCCTCCAGGCTAAGTACCCGGAAATGAGCGCATCGTTTCTCAACATCTTCCTCAGCTCTTTGCTCGGCGGTGTGCTGGGCATCCTGTTCCTCATCCCCTTCCGCAAATACTTCGTCAGCGACATGCACGGCAAGTACCCCTTCCCGGAGGCCACAGCCACCACTCAGGTGTTGGTTTCTGGACAGAAGGGGGGCTCGCAGGCCAAACCGCTGCTCATCGCCGGACTGGTGGGCGGACTCTACGACTTCGTCGTGGCCACCTTCGGATGGTGGAACGAGAATGTCACCACGCGCATGGTTGGCTTGGGTGAGACATTGGCCGACAAGGCCAAGCTGGTGTTCAAGGTGAATACCGGTGCCGCCGTCCTCGGACTGGGCTACATCATCGGACTGAAATATGCCTTCATCATCTGCCTCGGCTCTCTGGCCGTGTGGTGGATCATCGTGCCGGGCATGGCCTTGTTGTTTGGCGATCAGGTGCTCAGCATGTGGAATCCCTCCATCACCGACACCGTGGGCAGCATGTCGCCCGAGGACATTTTTGCCAACTATGGCAAGTCCATCGGCATCGGCGGCATCGCCATGGCAGGCATCATCGGTATCGTCAAGTCGTGGGGCATCATCCGCAGTGCCGTCTCCCTCGCCTCGAAAGAGATGAAGGGCGGCTCGTCTGAAAGCCGCGACCAGATTCGCACCCAGCGCGACCTGTCGTTCAAGATCATCGCCATCGGCTCCGTTGTCACCCTCTTGGTGACCTTCCTCTTCTTCTGGTTCGGGGTTATGGACAACCTGCTCTTTGCTGTGGTCGGCATCCTCCTCGTCACCGTCATCGCCTTCCTCTTCACCACCGTAGCAGCCAACGCCATCGCCATCGTCGGGTCGAATCCTGTCAGCGGCATGACGCTGATGACGCTCATTCTGGCCAGCGTCGTCATGGTGGCCGTCGGTCTGAAGGGCCCCGGCGGAATGCTCGCCGCCTTGATCATGGGCGGTGTCGTGTGTACGGCTCTGTCGGTGGCAGGCTCGTTCATCACCGACCTGAAGATTGGTTACTGGCTGGGCACAACGCCCAGAAAGCAGGAGCAGTGGAAGTTCCTCGGCACGCTGGTCAGTGCGGCTACCGTAGGCGGCGTCATGATGCTGCTCAACCAGACCTACAACTTTGCGTCCGGCGAACTGGCAGCTCCTCAGGCCAATGCGATGGCGGCGGTCATCGAACCGCTCATGAGCGGTGTAGGCGCCCCCTGGCTGCTCTATGCCATCGGTGCAGCCATCGCCCTCCTGCTGACGTTCTGCAAGATTCCCGCACTGCCTTTCGCCCTGGGCATGTTCATTCCTTTGCAGCTCAACATCCCGCTGTTGGTGGGGGGTGCCGTCAACTGGTATGTCACGAGCCGCTCTTCTGACGACAAGGTGAACAAAGACCGTGGTGAGAAGGGGACGCTCATCGCCTCGGGCTTCATCGCAGGAGGCGCCCTCATGGGCGTGGTGAGTGCTCTGCTCCGCTTCCTCGGGGTAAATGCGGTGAACACTGCCTGGCTGGCCAACCCGCTGTCGGAAGCCTGCTCCCTGGTGGCTTACATCCTCCTCATCATCTACTTTGTCAAAGCCACGAAGACGAAGAAGAGCTAATCGTATTGATTCAAGAAAGAAATGAGAAAAGGCCGCGCTTCACAGTGCGGCCTTTTCGTGTCCAATTGAACAATACTCTTTGTCTAACTTTACATAAAAATAAGAAGACAATTTGTATGGGGATGAATATTTCGTTGCAAAAGTACGCAAACTAAACGGAATGACCAAATATTTTTAGTATTTTTAAAGATTATAGTTTCAGGCGGAGTTGGAGGAGCAAGTCGGTCATCGACGAACCATTCACCTGCTGATAGCCCGTTCCCATCGTGCTGCGGTCGAAATAATCGGTCACGCCCAACTTGCCGGTCAGCGACAAGTGCTTACCGAACTGATGACTGACCATCAGGGAATAGCGGATGCCTTCACCATAAAATGCGGGCATAGAGAAGTCATACAGCACACCGCGCTCATAAACGTAGATACGGCTGTCGTAGTCGTCGGTATGGAACCAGGCGATGTTCCCCGCAAGCTTTGTTGAGCGACGCAGGGTCCAGACAGCGTGCTCACCCAACATCCAACCGCGGCTCCTGGTCCTGAAGGTGGACTGCGTGAAGTCCAGTTGGGTGCGAAGGTTGAGGGCGTCGGTCTGCCAGATGGCAGCGAGGCGTGCGCGGTGTTCCGTTTTCCAGATCAGGTGTGTTTTGTCGTTGTTGTCGTATTGTCGGCGCCGGAGTCGGTATCGTGCGACCAGTTGCCAGTTGTTGTTCAGAGAGTAGGCTGCTTTGGAGAAGCAGTCGAGGGAATGTGACGATAGGCTTGCCTGGTAGCGCGCCCAGGGATGGTAGGCGAGATCGGCGTAGGCTTGGGCGGAGAATCGCCTTGAAGGTTTCCAATCGAAGCCGAGATAGAGTGCGCTCTCGTTCTGCACATGCCCACCGTCGCTGAGAGAGTTGGCGAGCAGCGCAACGTATTTCATGCCGTAGAAACGTTGGAGGAGCGTGAGGTTGAGTTTTGCGTTGACCTGCCAGGCCAGTCGGTTGAGCGTGGCGAAGGCCCCTCCGTTGGAGGTTGCCGTCTCCCCGTGGAAGGAGAGTGGTCCGAGCAGGAGGGCGTAGTTGACGCCTATGTTGCAGAACTCCCGTCCGCGGGCATTGTGTCGCCGGTAGAGCGAGGCGATGTCAGGATGCAGGTCACGGTTGAAGGCCGTGTAGAGGGCTGTAGCCCCGACGGAATAATGTGAGGCGGCGAGGCGTGCGTTCATGCCCGCTGTGAACTGCGAAGAGTTGTTTTTCCTGTCCATCTCGCTGGTTGTGCGATGATAGCCCGAGTTGACGAGCGTGGCGATGGAGCCATCGTCGTTGAGAGAGGCGTCGATGTCTCTGAGCGAGAGGAAGGCCGTCAGCTGCAGGTTTCGGGAAACATCGACCGAGGCAGCTGCCCCCTGCAGGTAGTTGGCTTGGGAGCGCGAAGCATGAGGTCGGATGGCGTTGCGGTTGGCTCCCATCGCGGCGCTGGCCCACGCTTTGCCCAGAAGGAAGCTGTTGTTGAGGACCAATCCCATGCCGAAGTTGAGCCGGTAGCGTCCCAGTGCCAGCGCCTTCAGGCACTTGATGTCGCGGAGGACGACGTAGAAAGAATAGAAGTCGTAGCCCATCTTGTTGCGGTTGGAGAAGAACGGCTCCCCGGCGTCTTGCGCGCCGATGACCCCCGCCTGGAGCCGTTGCCCGTAGCTGAAGGCGTATCGGAGGTCGTGTCGGAAGGGATAGCCCAGATATCCGTTTTGGTCGCCCTGGCGCTCGTAGAACGGGATGCGTGCGGTGGCCATCAGGAGGTGATGGCCGTATCTGAGAATGCTGGCGAGACGAGGGAAGCGTTTCCCGTCGACGACCGGTTTATTGATAACGACGAAATGCGTCAACAGTTGTCGTTTCAAACAGTCGATCTGGGGGACCATGGCCAGTTCGCCCAAGGACTTCACAGGTCCATAGCGACCGACATATTCCAGGATGCCGTCGATCTCGCTGTCGGTGAGGAAGGGCAGCTGCTGCCATTGCTCTCGTGAGGCCGTGTTGACGTCGATGGGCTGCTGCGCCAGTTCGGAGAGGAGGTCGACGACCTGCTGGGAGGCCTCTTCCGACTCCTCGTCGTCGGCCACCTGTTCGAGGAGCGGGAGCCATTCCTGGGCAAAGCCCTTTGTATAGGAAACGAGCGTTAACGTGAATACAATAAAAATGAATTTCATGGAGAGAGTATTGATGAGGGTGACCTCCCCTAACCCCGGCCTCACCCCTAACCCCTCTCCAAGGGGCGAGGGGAACTTAGGAGGGGGACGTGGAGAGGGGGGATGGTGAGGACTACCTTTTCCGGATGAGGGTGAGGCCGTCGCGTAGGGGCAGGATGACCCGCTCGACGCGTTGGTCGGCGGCCACGAAATCGTTGAACTGAAGGATGGCCTGCGTCTGCCGGTCGGCGGGGCGTGGAGGCGCCAGCACATGGCCATCCCAAAGCGTATTATCGGCGAGGATGAACCCTTCGGGCCGCAACACGGAGAGCGCCATCTCGTAGGCAGGCAAGTAGGTGCGCTTGTCGCCGTCGATGAAGACCAAGTCGAAGACGATGCCGAGGCGGGGCGCTTGCGTGATGGCGTCGCCGATGGCGAACACGATCCTGTCGGCCACGGGGCTGCCTTCTATCCACGGCCGCGTGAAGTCCTCGAGTTCATCGTCGATCTCGAAGGTATACACCTTACCGCCCGGGTCGAGCGCCTCCGCCATGCAGATGGCGCTATAGCCGCTGAAGGTGCCCACTTCGAGAATCCGTTCCGGCCGAATCATGCGCACGAGCATGCGGAGGAGTCGCCCCTGGAGATGTCCGCTGGCCATGCGTCCCGCCAAGAGGTGGATGTTGGTGGCGCGCCAGAGTCGGTGGAGATAATCGCCCTCTGGGTCGATGTGACTGAGAATATAGTTTTCTTTCATTATTTTAGTTGACAAGTTAACGAGTTGACGAGTTGACAAGTTGTTTCTTTTATAGTTGACGAGTTGAGTTTTTTATCTATTTGTGGAGTTAACAATTCACATAACTTGTTTACTTGTTAACTCGTTAACGAGCCTCGACGGCCAGGCGGTAGCCGTCGAGCCCGAAGCCAGCGATCACCCCGCGGCATACAGCCGACAGCAACGACTGGTGGCGGAAAGGTTCGCGCTGGTGGATATTGCTGATATGCACCTCCACCACTGGCGAAGCGATGCTGCTGATGCAGTCGCGGAGGGCTACACTGGTGTGCGTATAGCCTCCAGCGTTGAGGATGATGCCGTCGGCGGAGAACCCCACCTGCTGGAGCTTGTCGATGAGCTCGCCCTCGATGTTCGACTGGAAATAATCTATCTCGATGAGCGGATAGCGCGCGCGCAGGTTTTCGAGATAGTCGTCGAAGGGAGTATGCCCGTAGATGTCAGGTTCGCGCTGTCCCAAGAGATTGAGGTTAGGCCCGTTGATAATGATGATATTCATAGGCGATGAGTGTAAAATCGCTGCAAATTTAATGAATAATGATGAAATAATGGTGTTGTTTCGTGGAAAAACATTACTTTTGCAGCATTATTTCTATGGAGAAGAGGAATGCAGCGCTCTTGCGCTCCTACGGACGCTACCTGAAACTGGAGCGCAACTTCACCCGCAACACGCTGGACGCGTACCTGCGTGATGTGGAGAAACTGCTTGAGTATGCGGAAGCCGAAGGACTGGAAGTGAAGGAAATAACGACCCAGCACCTGCATCACTTCGCAGCCACGCTTCACGAGGTGGGCATAGCGGCGCGTTCTCAGGCAAGGATCCTGAGCGGTGTGCGCTCGTTTTTTCGTTTTCTCCGCATGGACGGCCGTATAGAGAGCGACCCGACGGAGCTGCTTGAGTCGCCTCTGGTGGGGCAACACCTGCCAGAAGTGCTGAGCACGGAAGAAGTGGACCAGCTGGAGGCAGCCATCGACCTGACGAAATGGGAGGGCCACAGAAACCGAGCCATCGTGGAAGTGCTCTTCTCGTGTGGCCTCCGCGTGAGCGAACTGACGGGGCTGAAACTCTCGAACCTCTATATTGAGGAAGAGTTTCTGCGAGTGGAAGGCAAAGGAAGGAAAGAGCGCCTCGTGCCCTTGTCGCCCAAGGCCATCAAGGAGCTGCATCTGTGGTTCGACGACCGTAGGCACATGGACATCAAGCCCGGCGAGGAGGACTACGTCTTCCTGAACCGTCGTGGAAGCCACCTGACGCGCACCATGATCCTGATCATCATCAAGCGGTTGGCAGAGGAAGCTGGCATCAAAAAGACCATCAGTCCTCACACCTTGCGCCACTCTTTTGCCACCGCTCTTCTCGAAGGGGGAGCGGACCTTCGCGCCATCCAGGCTATGCTTGGGCACGAGAGCATCGGCACCACGGAAATCTACACGCACATCGACACCCACACCCTGCGTGAGGAAATACTGAACCACCACCCTCGCAACCTCATCAGCCACCCGCCGAAAGACGGTGATGACCCAGCAGGGGCTTTGACAACGGAATACACAATATAGAATGATGAACACCCACAGAGAACCCTCGCAGCGCCACAGTTGGCGCATCTTGCAGATATCGGTTGCCGCCCTTGTGCTGACGGTCGTAGCCTCGTGCGCCCGCATGGGTCACCCCGACGGCGGATGGTACGACGAGCAGCCTCCACGCGTCGTCGGCGCCACCCCAGCCGACAAAGCCACAGGCGTGAAGACGCAGCACATGGCCATCTACTTCGACGAGTACATCAAGGTGGACAACCCCACGGAGAACGTCGTTGTGTCGCCGCCCCAACTGGAAGTGCCAGAAATAAAGGGCGCAGGCAAGCGCATACTCATCCACCTGCTCGACACGCTGAAAGAGAACACCACCTATACCATCGACTTCAGCGATGCCATCACCGACAACAACGAAGGCAACCCCTTGGGCAACTTCACCTATACGTTCTCCACCGGCGAAACCATCGACACGATGGAAGTCTCGGGCTATGTCCTGGATGCCGAGAACCTGGAGCCCGTGAAGGGTATTCAGGTAGGCCTGTATGCCAATCTGGAGGACTCCGCGTTCACCTCCGAGCCCATGCTACGGAATGGACGCACCGACGACGACGGGCACTTCGTGGTCAAAGGCATCGCGCCAGGCTCCTACCGCATCTTTGGTCTGCAAGACATGGACGGCAACTACCACCTGAGCCAGCGTGGAGAGCAGCAGGCCTTCAACCACGACATCATAGTGCCTTCGTCGAAGCCCGACGTGCGCCACGACACCATTTGGCGCGACTCGTTGCGCATCGACTCGCTCATCCGCGTACCCTACACCCACTATCTGCCCGACGACATCGTGTTGCGGGCATTCACCCCCAAGCAGACCGAGCGCGTCTTCCTGAAAGCTGAGCGCATGCAGGCCAACAAGTTCTCCCTGTTTTTCACCTACGGCGACAGCATCATGCCCACGCTCAGCCTCCTCTCGCCCGTCTGGCAACCCGATCCTGCGACCCATCCAGCAGGGGAACTTCCCCACCCCTTCCTTGTAGAATCTTCTGAACGGGGCGACACCATCACCTATTGGCTGGCCGACACCACCCTTGTGAACACCGACACGCTGACCGTGGCCGTCGCCTACAACACCTACACCTATCCTGAGGCTGAAAACGACTCCGTCGACGTACCATATGCGAAAGCACAGCTACAGCTCAACAGCGTCAACGACACGCTCACCATCCTCTCAAAGGAACCTTATGAAAAGCGCATGAAACAGCAAGAGAAAGAGTTCTCTGAATGGAAGAAAAAACAAAACAAGCTGAAGAAGAAAGGCGAGCCCTACGACACCATCATGCCCGTGAAGCCCTTAGAAGTAGAGTTCAAGGCCCCTTCCACCTTTTCACCCGACGAAAGCATCCTCATCACGATGCCCACCCCCATCATCGAGCCCGACACGTCGATGATCCACCTCTACGTGAAACGCGACACGCTATGGTATGAAGCACCTTACGACTTCCACCCCTACCGGTTGGCCCACAACGGCTACGAGGTGCCCCGCACCTATGAGCTCATAGGCGAGTGGCGGCCAGACACGGAATACAGCCTGGAGATAGACTCCGCCGCCTTCCGCGACCTCTACGGCCTTGTCTCCGACCCCATCAAGAAAGGCTTCAAGGTGGCTTCCAACGACGAGTTCGCAACACTCTTCATGACCATCGAGGGCATGAACGGCACACCGCTCGTCGTGCAACTGCTCGACAAGAGCGACAAGGTGGTGAAAAGCGTGGAGACAGACAACGGCGTTGCAGAGTTTTTCTACCTGAAAGCCGGCACCTACTATATGCGGCTTTTCACCGACGACAACCGCAACAGCCTCTGGGACACTGGCGACTACCTGCTCGACCTGCAGCCCGAGACGGTGTATTACTATCCCGACGAGATAGAGTGTAAGGAGAAATGGGACCTGACGCTCACCTGGGACCCCACGCTACGTCCCGTCTACCGCCAGAAGCCCCGTGAACTCATCCAACAGAAAGGAGAAAAGAAAAAGACCGTGAACAACCGAAACTACGAGCGGGCGAAGAAGCTCGGCATAGAATATGTACGCGACAAGGTGAAGGGCTTGTAGTTTTCTACGCGCCCTGATTTTAATCGTTCTTTGCGGAGTTGTTAATCTCTATCAGCTCGTCGATGTATTGTCGGGAGTTCGACAGGCGCGGTATCTTGTGCTGTCCGCCCAGCTTGCCCTTGGCCTTGAGCCAGTCGTTGAAGAGCCCTGGCCGGGCCTTAATGATCTGTAGGGGCTGGAGCGTGATGTTCTTGTAGCGCTTGGCTTCGTAGTCGGAGTTGATTTCCTGCAATTTATGGTCGAGGATATCGGCAAAAGCCTGTAGGTTATGGGGTTCGCGGGCAAACTCGATGAGCCACTGATGCTGACATTTCGCACGGTTGTCCATAAACACGGGAGCTGCCGTATACTCGCTGACTTCGGCATTGGTCTGCTGGCAGGCGTAGGCCAATGCTTTTTCTGCATTGTCGACGATGAGCTCCTCGCCGAAGGCATTGATGAAATGCTTGGTGCGCCCGGTGATGATGAACTTGTAGGGATCGGTGCTGGTGAAACGAATGGTGTCGCCGATGATGTAGCGCCAGAGTCCGCACGAGGTGGAGATGACGACGGCATAGTTCTTGCCCTTCTCGACGCCCCAGAGGGGCAGCACGGTGGGATGCTCGTTGCCGAACTCATCCATGGGGATAAACTCGTAGAACACGCCGTAGTCGAGCATCAGCAGCATCGCCGGGTCGGCGGGGTCGTCCTGAAGTCCGAAGAACCCTTCGCTGGCGTTGTAGGTCTCCATGTAGTTCATGTCGGCCTTGGGGATAAGCTCCTCATACTGCTGACGGTAAGGGCTGAAGGCCACTCCACCGTGGAAGAACACTTCGAGGTTGGGCCACACATCGCTGATATAACGCTTGCCGGAAAGTTCCAGCACACGCGAAAGCACAGACATCATCCAGGAAGGCACACCGCTGAGGTTTGTGACGTTTTTGTGAAGGGTCTCACGCGCGATGCGGTCGCGCTTCAGCTCAAAGTCGGAGAGCAGTGCCGTTTGCTTTTTGGGCACACGCACCAAATTGACCAAGGGATTGATGTTCTCTATGAGGATGGCGCTGAGGTCGCCCACGAGCGAATGGCTGACGTTGTAGTTGGGCGCATGACTGCCGCCCAGGATGAGTGCTTTGCCGTCGAAGAGCCGGCTCTCGGGATGATTGCGCAGGTACAGGGCCACCGTGTCGGTTCCCCCCGCATAATGGATGTTTTTCAGTCCGTCGGCTGTCACAGGAATGAACTTGCTCTTATCGTTGGTCGTTCCCGACGACTTGGCATACCATTTGGTGCGCCCCGGCCAGAGGATGTCGCTCTCGCCGTGACGCATGCGGTCGATGTATTCCTTCAGTTCTTCGTAGGTATTCAGGGGAATATGTGCCGCGAAGCTGTCGTAGTCGTGGATGTTGGCGAAAAGATGGGCGTGTCCATACTCTGTGTCGCGAGCATGGCGCACAAGGTAGTCCTGCACTTCTTTCTGCAGGGCCATACCTTGTGTATAATGGCGTTCTAACTCTTTCTGTCGCGGCAGAAAGAAGTTCCTGACTATTCCTGTTAAGCTCATTTAGCGTGCAAAGTTACGGGAAAAGTTACGAATCGCGGTTAATTTCAGTTTATTTTTAAGATTGTTTCATAAATAAATGGTGAAAAATCAAAAAAAAAACGTACCTTTGCCCCCCAAACAGACGTGATGTATATGGCGACAAAGAAAGAAACATGGCATGATGAGAACTGGCTGCTGTTGATGCAGTTGTATCTGAAAAAGCCCAAGGGAGTGAAACCGATGTATTCGCGCCAGATGGTCGACTTGGCCTTAGAGCTGCACATTCACCCACAGGCGTTGTATGAGCAAATGCTGAAACTGAGGCAGTTGGACACACCGCGTATGGAACGTCTGTGGCAACAATATGGCAACAACCCGAAACGGCTGGCCAAAGGCGTGAAGCTCTTGCGCGAGATGAAGGGATTCCGCAACGCTGACGCCTTCTACAATGGTGTGGAAACCATCGCCGAAGAATGGGAGCAGGACTTCCAAGGCGAGCTGCCGCCCGTGAAACTCATTATGATCCTGGACCAGTATTTCCGTCTGACCCCCGCCACGATGGTGGAGCAAACGCCTGAAGTGCGCGCCCTGTCGAAGTTGATCGACCTGCCCACAGACACCGTCGTGGAAATCTTGGAGGTGTTCCAGATATGCGACCCTTACCTGAAGCGCGACGTGCTGATGGTGAGCGAATTCCTCAAGCCCTGCCAACAAGTGTGGCAACGCTTTGGCAACGAAAATCCTGAAAAGCTCGCGGCATTGGCAGCGCAACTGAAGTATTATTTCGAGTAGAAGAATCTCAAGCAAATTCCATAACATTAACCTTCCGGCCAAGTGAATAAGAATACCTTGATACAAACCCAACAGCAGAAGCTTGTGCAACAGCAGAGGCTCTCGGCACAGCAAATCCTGCAGGTGAAGCTTGTGGAGATGCCCCTTGCTGAGCTGGAGCAGCATGTGCAAGCTGAGGTGGACGACAACCCAGCCTTGGAAGAGTCTGGCGCTAACGGTGAGGAGTTGGAAATGGGCTTTGAAGAGCCGGGAACCAAGGAAGAAGAGACGTTCGAGATGGAAGAACGCCGCGAGGCGCTGAACGATGCCCTGGAACGGATGGGAGCCGACGACGACATTCCTGTGGCACGCTCCTACTACACCGATGAGGCTGAGCGAGAGTCGATGGCCTATGGTGAGCAGACCTCTTTCTACGACTTGCTGAAGCAGCAGATGGGCGAGGTATCGCTCTCTCCGCAACAGCAAGATGTCATGGAATATATCATCGGGTCGCTCGACAGCGACGGGCTGCTGCGCAAGGACAATTCCACACTATGCGACGAACTGGCCCTATACCATAATATATACATCTCGGAGGAGGAGGTAGAGCACATCATTGCCATACTGCAAACCTTCGACCCAGCAGGCATCGGGGCACGCTCGTTGCAGGAATGCCTGCTCATTCAGTTGCAGCGTCTGCGCGATTCACGAAAAGATGATGTCGGGCGTTACGATCTTTGCGAACGAGTGCTGACCCAACACTACGACGACTTCACGCACAACAACTGGCAAAGCATTGCCGAAAGCATGGACATGAGCGATGAGACCGCCCGCGACGTGCAGCGTGAGATACTGAGGCTGAATCCCAAACCGGGTGCCGCTATGGGCGAGACAGAAGGGCGCAGCACACAGCAGATAACGCCCGACTTCATCGTAGAGACTGCCGACGACGGGAGCGTCACGTTCTACATCAACCGAGGGCGGGTGCCCGAATTGGCCGTATCGCCCATGTTCACTGATATTGTCAAGAACTATCAGCAGCGGGTGGCTGTCCCATTGGGGGAAGGGAAGAAAGCACTCAACCGTCAGGAGAAGGATGCCTTCGTCTATGCAAAAGACAAGATAGAACGGGCACAAGCCTACATCAGCGCCTTGCAGCAACGTCGCCGCACGCTTTATGCCACCATGCGTGCCATCATCGACTTTCAACTCCCGTTCTTTGTCGAGGGCGATGAGAATTTGCTTCGCCCCATGGTCTTGAAAGACATCGCAGAGCGAACAGGTCTCGACATCAGCACCATATCGCGTGTCTGCAACTCGAAATATTGCCAAACGCGTTGGGGCATTTTCCGTCTGCGCTACTTCTTCAGCGAGGGCGTGAAGACTGCCGACGGCGAGCAGTTGTCGGTGCATCAAGTTAAGAATGCCATGCAAGAAATTATCGACGAGGAGGATAAGCGCCACCCTCTGAGCGACGACGCGATTGCCGCCCTGATGAAACAACGCGGCTTCCCCATCGCCCGCCGCACGGTGGCTAAATATCGCGAGCAGCTGGGCATACCTGTTGCCCGCATGAGAAAAATATAATAGTGAAAGCGTAAAGTGTTGAAAGAGCGAAACATCATATTTGCCGCACGGGTTGTCAGTGCTCTGTTCAGCCCGTTCTATCTGGCCATCATCGGATTGGCCATACTCTTTCTGTTCAGCTACCTCAGCCTCTTGCCCTTGGGCTATAAGCTGTCGGTGTTTGCGATGGTGTACATCTGCACCATCCTGCTCCCCACCTTCCTCATCCACATCTACCGACGCTATCAGGGATGGTCGCGCATCGAACTGGGCATGAAAGAGCGCCGCATGATTCCCTATGTCATCGCCATCGTATGCTATTTCCTCTGCTACTACCTCATGAACCTGCTCCACATCCCCCACTTCATGAGCAGCATCATCGTGGCAGCGCTGGGCATTCAGGTGGTATGCGCCATCATCAACCTGTGGTGGAAGGTGAGCACCCACATGGCTGCCATCGGCGGTGTGGCTGGTTCATTGCTCGCCTTCTCCGTCATGTTTATGTTCAACCCCACCTGGTGGTTCTGCCTCGTCATCCTCCTGGCCGGAATGGTAGGAACCGCACGCATGATACTCCGCCAGCATTCGCTCCAACAGGTGGTGACGGGATTTCTCATCGGCATGATCATCGCGCTCTATGCCGTCATCCATGTATAACGAAATGGTGGGCCGCTCCTCATTCCTCGAAAAAAACATATCATCAACCATAAGAATATTCCCAAATGAAACCTATCGTCAGCATCATCATGGGCAGCACCAGCGACCTGCCCGTCATGGAGAAAGCCATGAAGTTTCTCGACGACATGCACGTGCCGTTCGAAGTCAACGCACTCTCTGCCCACCGCACACCTGAGGCTGTGGAGCTCTTCGCCAAGAATGCACAGAGTCGCGGCATCCGCGTCATTATAGCCGGTGCCGGTATGGCCGCCGCTTTGCCGGGTGTCATTGCTGCCAGTACCGAACTGCCCGTCATTGGCGTACCCATCAAGGGCAGTGTGCTCGATGGAATGGATGCCCTTTACAGCATCCTACAAATGCCGCCGGGCATTCCCGTAGCCACTGTGGCCATCAACGGAGCCATGAATGCAGCCATCCTTGCTTGCCAGATTATTGCCCTCTCCGACGAGGAACTGGCCCGCCGTATGCACGACTACAAAGCCGGGCTGAGCGCGAAGATAGAAAAAGCCAACCGCGAACTTAAAGAAGTATCCTATGAGTACAAAACCAACTGAACCCTCAGGGTCCAATATGTCGCTGCACAGCGACCTCCCCGCCTATCACCGCCGGCACACCACCGTAGCTCAGGTAGGCAACACCGCCATCGGCGGCGACAACCCCATCCGCGTGCAGTCGATGACTACCACCGACACCAACAATACCCATGCCTGTGTGGAGCAGGCCAAGCGCATCATCATGATGGGTGGCGAACTGGTGCGCCTCACCACGCAGGGCACCCGCGAGGCGGAAAACCTACAGAACATCTGCCGCGAGCTGCGCCTGCAAGGCTACATGACACCTCTTGTGGCCGATGTCCACTTCAACCCCAATGTGGCCGATGTGGCAGCACGCTACGTAGAGAAGGTGCGCATCAACCCTGGAAACTACGTCGACCCGGCTCGCACCTTCAAGCATCTGGAATATACCGATGAGGAGTATCAGGCTGAGCTGCAAAAGATTGAGGAGCGCTTCATCCCCTTCCTCAACATCTGCCGCGAGCATCATACTGCCATCCGCATCGGAGTGAACCACGGTTCGCTCTCCGATCGCATCATGTCGCGCTACGGCGATACGCCCGAAGGCATCGTCGAGAGCTGCATGGAGTTCCTGCGCATCTGCCAGCGTGAGCAGTTCAGCGATGTGGTCATCAGCATCAAGGCCTCCAACACGGTGGTCATGGTCACTTCCGTCCGCCTCCTTGTCCAGGCAATGGACCGCGAGGACATGCACTATCCCCTCCATCTCGGCGTTACCGAAGCCGGCGAGGGCGAGGACGGACGTATCAAGAGCGCCCTTGGCATCGGTGCCCTGCTCACTGAGGGCATCGGCGACACCATCCGCGTCAGCCTTTCCGAGGATCCAGAATACGAGATTCCTGTGGCCCGCAAACTCGTGGACAACATCGAAGAGTGCGCCCGACTCAGGGCGCAGGCCGAAGCCTCGATCAAAGACGACACCGTGACCCTCTGCCTGGACGCGCCCGACTGGGAAACGTTCCAGCTGAAGGCCGCTATGGCCGTAGGAGCCCTCTTCATCGACCGCAAAGCCACCAAGCTGCAGCTTTGTGCTGAGCAATTCAGTAGCTCAGACCTCCAATCCCTCGCCGACTCCATCCTCCAGGCAGCCCGCATCAAGTTCACCAAGACGGAATACATCTCCTGTCCAGGCTGCGGACGAACGCTCTACAACCTGCAGGACACGATCCGGCGTATCAAGGAGGCCACACAGGGGATGGTGGGACTGAAGATAGGCATCATGGGCTGCATCGTGAACGGTCCAGGCGAGATGGCCGATGCCGATTATGGCTACGTGGGAGCCGCTCGTGGACGCATCTCCCTCTATCGAGGCAAGGAATGTGTCATGAAGAATATCCCAGAGGAACAGGCTGTCCAACAGTTGCTCAAACTTATCCAAGACGATCAGCGCCCCGACATCTAAGTGCGACGAGATTACGTCTCGTCGACACAAACCGTTCCTGACGCACAATACGATACCGATAATGACAAGAAAGATGAATCTTTGGATGCTCACGGTCACCGCAGTCGTTTACGCATTGGTGGTCATGGGGTTCCGCTTTCCGTATGAAGAAAGCACCGACGTGGTGCCGACCGACGACACATCGCAGTTCGTGACACTCACCGAGGCTGTGCCCGACGCCATCCTGGAGATACGCTACTTCAGTACATATAACTTCGTAGGCAGTCGCATCGATGGCTATCTCGAACCCACAGCGCTCCTCACACGTGTGGCTGCCGACAGCCTACGGGCGGTGAGCGACGATGTGATGAGAATGGGCTACCGACTGAAAATCTACGATGCCTACCGCCCGCAAATGGCTGTCGACCACTTCGTGCGTTGGGCTGCCGATACAACCGACACCCGCATGAAGCCTTATTTCTACCCCAATCTCCACAAGGGTGTACTCTTCCAACAGGGGTACATCGCAGAGAAAAGTGGGCACACAAGAGGCTCCACCGTCGACCTGACGCTCTTCGACATGGCAACGGGGAAAGAACTCGACATGGGCGGCACCTTCGATTGGTTCGGACCAGAGAGCCATCCCGACCATTGCGGCAACCCACATTCTGGTCAATACACGGGAGGCGACATCACCGCCGAACAGTTCGCTCATCGCATGATTCTCCGCGAGGCGATGCTCCGCCACGGATTCAAACCGCTCAGTAGCGAATGGTGGCACTTCACACTTCGAAACGAACCTTTCCCCGACACCTATTTCACCTTCCCTGTCAGACAATTGGAAAGTTCACCCTGTGAGCCTTAAATCTTTTTAAAGGTTCCACTGTTAAACTTTCCCGACAAAGGATGGTCAAAAGGGTGGTATTCAAAAAGACAAAAAAGACATGAGAAAAAGAATATTTACCATTATCACCATAGCAGCACTGGCGCTCACCACACATGCTCAGTGCACGTTCAAGAACACGGCGTTCAACGGCGGCGAGTTCCTGTCATACAACCTCTACTACAACTGGCAGTTCGTTTGGGTGAAGGCCGGTTCGGCATCTATGTCTACCGTCAAGAGTCGGTACAAAGGGAAAGAGGCCTTCCGCGCAAGCCTCACCACTCGCGGCAACAACAAGGTCGACGAGATGTTCGTCCTGCGCGACACCCTCCTCGCCTACTGCTCCACCGATATGGCACCTCTCTACTTCCGCAAGGGAGCTCGCGAAGGGAGTCGCTACACCGTCGACGAGGTGTGGTACGACTACAGCGGAGGCAAGTGCAACCTTACGCAGAAACGCTTACGCAAGGACGGCACCAGCAAGACCATCCACAACACCCGCGAAGAGTGTGTCTACGACATGCTCAACATCTTCCTGCGCGCCCGCAGCTTCAACCCCGAGGGGTGGAAGAAAGGTAATGTGGTGAACATCCCCATCGCCGATGGCAACGGCATCGACAAGGCTCAGCTCGTCTACAACGGCAAATCGACCATCAAGGCTGATAACGGCAAGAAATATCGCTGCCTCGAACTCTCCTACAAAGAGCTCGACGACGGGAAATGGAAAGAAATCGTGCGCTTCTACGTCACCGACGACCAGAACCACATCCCCGTCCGCCTCGACATGTTCCTGAAGTTCGGCTCCGCCAAGGCCTTCCTCACCAGCATCAAGGGCAACCGCAACCCCATCACCGCCGTCGTGAAATAATCGAAGCATCAATTTGTTATGTTGGAAGATAAGAATGAACTACAGCTACTATGCGAGGCCGTGGAGAGCAAAGTCGGCAGGAAGATACAAACGCCGAAAGACTTTGAGTTCCTGGCCGAACGCATCTTTGAGCAACTGCATGAAAGAATCAGTGCCTCGACGCTGAAACGCATCTGGGGATATGTGCCGCAGACAACAATACCACGTACATCCACCCTCGACTTGCTGTCACAGTTCGTTGGCAACAACGACTGGCAGGATTTCTGTCACCAACTCGACCCCCAACCCCCTCTCACTCCCCACCCCTCCGAGGCTACGGATAGCAGTGCCAATAAGGATTCCACCACTCGCCAACCATCACCCCGTTGGTTGTTTTTCCTGTTGACTGCTCTTATCGTCGCTCTTGCGGCAGTCTTTCTCTTCAAGATGTGTCGCAGTTACGAGCAGCCGTCGTACATCATTCACAAAGGACAACAATTCGCCTCCATAGAAGAATACCTGCAGCTCTTCGGCATCGAGAAAGCCAAAGACCCTTGGGGCGTTCCCCTCCCTGGACACGAGCTCATCCTCGTCTGGGGGCCGCAGTACCAGCACCCCAACTGGCACAATACGGGCAACGTCGATAGTCTCATGCCCACCATCACCGAGTGGTGGTCGGCACCCGACTCCCTTCCTGAGGTGGTGGCCCGCTACAACCGTGACCGCTATGACTTCTTGCGCCGCATGGGCGAGGTGCGCATCACGTTCATGAAGAACCTCGTCGACACCAACTATGTCTTTCTAGGTGTCTACCGCATGTCGCATATCCAAAGCGATTCCTCCAAAATCGTCTGGGAGCGTGTCTTCGACCAATGCGACCTCACCCGTATCGCTGATATCGAAACACTCCGCAACCCCAGCACCCTGTTCACAGGCCGCTGACGCTGGCGCAGCGTAACAACATGGTCTTTGTCGTTTCATTATCACCACAGGTTTCACGGATTTAACAGATTGGCTGCGCATGGTGATGCTATTTCACTGACCTTGATGATGTTGTGCAGACAGAACAGATTGATGAATTATTTGTTCATCAAGAAAGACAAAATCGGTGCTTAAGACACCTTATGAGTGTTAAATGTTCAGTATGCAGAACAAATAATCCACAAAAATGTTTTGCATACTGAACACTTTTGATTATGTTTGTAGCAAACTTTTCAAAAATGAAAGCAAAGCCCCGTGGTCGTTTCCATTTGTGCGAAAGATGGGGTTGTGACAATTCGTGGTCAAAATCCCGATATCAGTGTTAGAACACCGCAGCTATTCTTGGTATTTCTTTTAGTCGCTCCAGGAACGATGTGTCACGTTTGACCGACAGCAAGTTGTACTTCATCTGCAGCGTCAGCAATGGAGCCGCGTCTAAGCCTAATGCTTTTTCAATAAGTAGTGCCATCTCAGTGCTCAGAGGGCGTTTGGCGTTCAAAACCTCATTCAGCTGATTGGCGGGCACGCCAATCTCCGTAGCCAAGCGTCGCTGGCTGATGCCACGAAACTCCAGCTCGTCCTTAATGACCTCGCCTGGATGGGTAAGGAAGTGCGGTTCCAAGTTGTTCGCAATCATTCTGTCATCTTTTCCCTCTATGTGTACCATACTCATGTGTTTTTATAATGGTTTGACAATTCCGTTAAACTAACCATCTCTGCAATGGTCTTATCGCCTTCAAGAATCTCGCGAAACTCTATGCGATACTGATCGTTAACCTTGACCGACGAGAGTCCCTCTTTGTCTCCGTGCAGATGTTCGTAGTGCAGACCGCCATGTTTTGTTAGTCCCATCACGTTTGTCTCGGCCATCATCAAGTCCACCACGCGAGTGAACTTTTTGATGATTTGAGGCTGAAAGCGATGTTTCTTGTCGCTGGCCTGCCCATCTTCATAGAGTTCTCTGAGATATGTTTCTTCGAAAGTGACAATCATTCTTCATTCTCTATTTTGGGTGCAAAGATAAGTATTTTGTTTGATATTCACAAATTTGTGATAGCATTTTCTGTTTTAAATTTTCAAGTTAAGCATTTCACTTGCAGGAGTAAAGGAATAGAGGGGCACCTGATATTTGCGTCATCGGCTTCATTTCCAAAGAAGTGTAGAAAGAGTCGTTCGATGCAGGGGGTGGAGTAAGTAATCTGCGGTTCTTCTTCATATCTGATTAATCCGCGTTTTTGTGTTCATTCCGCCATGATTCGTGTTCCGTAATTCGTTTGAACCAATTTGAATCAGCATTTGAACCAATTTGAACCAACTCTAAACACCGCCATTCGCACACTTTTTCGTATCTTCGCAATCGCAATCCAGACGCGCGGTGGTGCGCCCGTTCCAAAAAATATTGAAAAAAAATCAGCTCACAAAGGAACGTGTTTCAAAAAAAAATGCTTATCTTTGCAGGCGCATGCTGATCAAGTATGCACGCAAGTGGAAGCTTACATGCCACGCATTGCCCAGTAAATCTGCAAAATTCACTGTTACAAGATGCGAGAGCCGGAAGCTGTTCCACCTGTTGAGCATATCATATCCCGTCTGATCAAGCCCCCATTGGGCTGCCGTCATTCGGCCTATATCTCTTCTACAGGTGTGAGCTGATTTTCATTCTTTTTGTAACGGGTATTGCAGAACCTACTGGCAAGGAATGTCAAGGAGGCTCACACTGCTGTGTACAAAGAAGAATGATTCACTAATATAATTACAGTTATGGCTAAAAAATTTACTACTTACCCTTCTTCCATTCATGGTTTTATGGAGTATTGGGACGATTTGATTGCACAATGGCTGCTAAAAAGCTATGGTAGTTATCCATTATCTGAACAAGCCTCGTTTGCAGGGGATTTGAAAATTCCGAATGATTCCATTGACAATCGGATGCCTGAACCTTACTGGGGTGATCCGGAAAACTGTTCAGTTGTCATCATGAACTACAATTCAGGCCCCTGTCTGGACAGCAGACATACTTACCGCACCTGTGCTAACACTCCTGAATGTATGATTCACGAAGTCAATAAGCACAAGTACAGCGGTTTTGCCAAATCGTTCCCGTTGTATCGTCCGCTTTCTCCAACAGAATTGTGGTTTGAGGATTCTATTGGCAGGGGCTGGTGGCAGAACCAGAAAACCAAGTGGATAGCAGATCTGATAAAAGGAATTGAATCAGACAAGTTGCCGTTTGCTATGGAGATATGCGCTTGGCACTCCGACAATTGGCCTGGCATCAACAAAACCAATCTCAAAAAACACAAAGCACTGATTGAAGATAGAGTGCTAAATGTGTTGTTAGAAGCTGTCAAGAACAGCGATTTTAAAGTTGGATTGTGCTTCGGAAAACGAATAGGGACACAACTTTTAGACCAGTATGTCCCCACACGGTTTAGCGTTATAAAGTCTGGCATCAATTATAAAGTCTATTGCTTCGACGAAGATTATTTTATCGTTAATTATTGGGATGACAAGAATTCAAGGAACAGGTATCCCAAGAGTGCAACGGACATTTTAAAAAGCACAAAACCAAGTCCAATTTCTAAACCATAACAATAATTCGTATGAAAAAGTTAGTGACATTATTCGTGCTGCTGCTCAGTAGCATCGGCATGAGCGCCCAAAACTTTGAGGTGGAGGGTATTAAATACTCCGTGGTATCGGCGGAGGATTTGACCGTTCAGGTGACTGGATATAATTCCAGTTACGAGGGTGATATTATTCTTAATGGAATGGTGGAGTACGAAGGACAAAATTATGAGGTTTTAAGTATTAAGAATTTTGCTATTTATTCATGCAAAAAACTGATTAGCATCGGCGACCTGAGTGCCTGCACATCCATCGGAAACAATGCTTTTTATCAATGTGGCAACCTGACGAGCATCGGCGACCTGAGTGCCTGCACATCCATCGGAAACGATGCTTTTTATCAATGTGGCAGCCTGACGAGCATCGGCGACCTGAGTGCCTGCACATCCATCGGAGGCTCCGCTTTTCAGTATTGCAGTAGCCTGACGAGCATCGGCGACCTGAGTGCCTGCACATCCATCGGAGGCTCCGCTTTTTATCAATGCGGCAGCCTGACGAGCATCGGCGACCTGAGTGACTGCACAACCATTGGACAATACGCTTTTAATAATTGTGGCAGCCTGACGAGCGTCGGCGACCTGAGTGACTGCACAACCATTGGACAATACGCT
Organism: uncultured Prevotellaceae bacterium; assembly: GCA_902801375.1. Taxonomy (GTDB): domain Bacteria; phylum Bacteroidota; class Bacteroidia; order Bacteroidales; family Bacteroidaceae; genus Prevotella. The sequence continues at coordinate 117,231 of CADCIB010000005.1, forward strand.
TTTTCTGGATGTGGCAGCCTAACGAGTATCGGCGACCTGAGTGCCTGCACATCCATCGGAGACCAGGCTTTTAGAGAATGCGGCAGCCTGACGAGCATCGGTGACCTGAGTGCCTGCACATCCATCGGAGGCTACGCTTTTTATCAATGCGGCAGCCTGACGAGCATCGGCGACCTGAGTGCTTGCACATCCATCGGAGGTTTTGCTTTTTCTGGTTGTGGAGTTGAGTGCGTTACTCTCCCCGCCACGCCACCGACTCTAACAGAAACTTTCTGCGACAACGGTACTACATTCCTCGTGCCAGATGATGCTTTGGAAATCTATAGGTCTGCTGATTACTGGAAAGACATCCGTATGCAAATTATTGGTCAGAATGCCCAGCATGTGTGGGATGTGCAAGCTCCTGTTCTTGATGGCATCGGCCAAAATAACTTAGTGAATGTGATGACGCTGAAAGTGAGTGGTAACATCGATAGCGAAGACATCATGTTTATGCGCAACAACATGTACAACCTCCACCATCTTGACCTGACCGATGCCACCATCATGGCCAGTGACAGGGAATATGCATCGGGGAGAAAGACCCAGGCCAATAGCGTTGGAGGATTGTATGAGTTACTGCGTCTGCGTTCCGTCAGTCTTCCCACCAGTGCGAAAAGCATTGAGGGGGATGCTTTTCACGGATGTAGATATCTGAGCGATGTAACCATTCCCGAGGGCATTGAAAGGATTGATAATGGTTCGGGGTCTTCTGGTAATCCCAGAGGTGCATTTACGGCATGCGGTATCAAAACCATCACCCTTCCTTCAAGTCTTTCATATATAGGTAGGTTTGCTTTTGCTACAGGTGATAATTCTAATGCTCCAAAATTACCACTCCAATCAATTGTATTTAATGATGGGCTGGAAACAATAGGAGAATATGCTTTTCGTAATTGTCAGAACTTAACTTCGGTTGCGCTACCAATCGGTTTGACTACGATAGAGGGCAGTGCGTTCGATATTTGCTCAACCTTGGCTTCGGTTATATTTCCTTCTACGCTTCAAACCATTGGCAATAAGGCTTTTTCTGGCTGTCCAATTTCCTCGGTCAGTCTTCCTACCGGCTTGGTTTCCATCGCATACCAAGCCTTCAAAGGTAATAACGCTCTGACAGAACTTCATATCCCTGCTTCTGTGGAATCGATAGGAGAGAACGTTTTCAATGGCTGTTCTAACCTGAAGGATGTCTATGTCTATGTGGTGGATCCTATCAACATGAACACCAACACCTTCAGCAGTTACGCCTCTGCCACCCTCCATGTTCCTGAACAGAGCGAGAGTACCTATTTCCGTAATGCGCAGTGGGGCCAGTTTGCAGACATTGTGACGTTCAACGAGCCCTACTCCTATTTCTATATCAGCAACGACTACACGCTGCCTGAAGGTAAGCGCTTTACCGCTGAGACACAGTCAGGCGCCAAATATTTCAACACTGGCTACACGCAACCTTTGGGCCAGCCCAATAGAGCCCAGACGCAGTCGGGCATCACGTTCAAGGGCAATGCCGGTTCGAGTTTCACCATTGAGGGCAGCGGCGACCAGGAGTTAGGCGAGATGAACCTCTACAACGACGGTACAAAGACCGCCGCCGTGATAGCCGACGAGAACCTGACGGCCACCGGTGTGAACTTCTACATTCCCGTGACGGGCAACAAGTGGCGCTTCTTCGCCTTCCCCTTCCGAGTGCAGCTGCAGAACGTGACGGCTCCTGGTGAGTATGTGTTCCGCCGCTACGACGGTGCGCAACGCGCTCAGCAGGGCACAACGGGCTGGGCCGAGCTGGAGGCCGGCACCGAGTGGCTGGAGCCTGGCGTGGGCTATATCTTCCAGTCGAGCCAGAGCGGCACACTCGAGATACATGTTGATAACCCCGACTTCTACTGGCATGGAGAGAACAAGCACAACGAGTTGCAGGCCTACGTGGCCGATAACATCCAGCATGCCAGCTGGAACTTCATCGGCAACCCGCTGACCAGCTACTACGACATCAACGACCTGAGCTACACGGCACCGCTCACTATCTGGAACGGCTCGAGCTACGTGGCCTACCGCCCCGGCGACGACAACTACCAGCTGAGTCCCTTCGAGGCCTTCTTCGTGCAGAAGCCCGAGGGCAGCGAGCAGCCAACCTACGAGAAAGACTATCGCATGGGCTACAATGGTGCACAACAAGCTCACTCTAACAAGGTGCGCCGCCACGATGTGGAGCCGAATGACCGCTTGTTGGTGAATCTCATACTGAGCGACGGCATTAACGCAGACCAGACACGCGTGGTGTTCAATGCGAAGCAGTCGGCCGACTATGATTTGGGTTGCGATGCCGCCAAGTTTATGAGTACCGACGTACCGCAGCTTTACTCTTTAGGGCAGGATGTGCGCTACGCCATCAACGAGCGTCCGCAGGGCAGCGTGAACTTGGGCTTCATCGCCCCGCAGGCAGGCACCTACACTATCGCCACCACCCGCATGGATGAGCATGTAGCCCTGAAAGACCTGCTGATGGGCACCACCCACGACTTGCAGAACGGCGAATATACTTTCGACACGGAAGCCGGAGCCTGGGAGAACCGCTTCGTGCTGATACCTGCCAACAGCGTGGCTACGGCCATCACCGAGGCTGAAATCGACCAGCAGGGAACAAATACTGTCTATAGCCTGGACGGCAAGCTGCTGCCGCAGAGCGACCTGCCGCAGGGCATTGTGGTGGTGAAGCAGAACAGCCAGACCAAGAAGGTGGTGAATTATTAAGCATTGGATGAATATGAAAGATACAAGAAGAATGCTGTGGACCTTGCTGCTGCTCCTCTGCGGAGGGGCGGCGGCATGGGCGCAGTTCAATCCATCAAACCCGCCCGACCCCTATATGCTCTATAAGGTGGTTGCCAAGGCTACGGGAGGAAACTACACCAGCGGCTCTGGATCGTACACCATGGGTACGCAGGTGCGTCTGAACACCAGCGCCGCCAGTTCGAACTACGAGTTCCTGCATTGGACGAAGAACGGCGTGGTCTATACCACCGACCGCCAGTTCACCTACACGGTGGAGGCCGAGAACGTGGAGTTCGTGGCTGTCTATAAGTTCAATCCCGACAACCCCAGCGATCCGCAGACCATCAATCAATTCCGCCTCTACTTGACACCGCAGCCCGAAGGCTCCTGCTCGTTTAACCGCACCAGTGGCGCGAAAGCAGAGGCTGGCACACAGGTGTGGCTCAACCCGTCGGCCAGCCAAGGTTTTGTGTTCGAAGGCTGGTATCTGGGCGAAGAGTTGGTTTCTTCAACAGCCGGATTCTACTACACCATGCCTATGGGTAACACCACCCTCACCGCCCGCTTCAGGTTCGTGCCCTCCAACCCCGGCGACCCGGAAGGTAATCAGGAGAATGTAGACATGGGAGGACTGAAGGGTGACATCGATGGCGACGGGGAACTGAGCGTGACCGACGTAGTCATGATGGTGAGTGCCGTAATGGATTCAACGGTTATCGACTACCTGCCGAAATATGACATGGACGATGACGGAGAAGTCAGCGTTACAGATGTCGTCATGCTGGTGAGCCTAGTCATGAATAATTAAATTCTATAACAACAAAATGAAAAAAATATTATTAGGGTTAATCCTACTATGCTCGACCTCAGCATGGGGCGAAAATACTCTCGCTATTGAAGATTTCGCCATTGCAGCGGGAGAGGAGAAGGACATTGAAGTGAAGATGTATAATGACGTTACATTCACGGCATTTCAATTTGAATTGGAGCTTCCCGAAGGTGTAAGCGTGAAGTTCGATGAGGATGAGGAAGAGTATTGCGTCGCAAGAAGCAACCGTTTGCTTAATGCACATAATGTCGTTTCTCAATACCAATCGAATGGCGCTTTTAAAGTTATGGTCTACCATAATACGAATAAGAACCTTAAAGGCAATTCGGGAGATGTGGTCTTAACACTCACACTTATTGCCTCAGATCAGGTGAGCACCGGAACTTTCACTCCTCACATCAACAACATTGAAATGACGGAGTATAATAGCACTACTCAAACAGCGACAAAATATAAGCCCGAAGCCGTAACCTACAACTGCACTGTGAACATCAATGCCACGGTGACCACTCTGGGCTATGCCTCGTTCAGCTGGCCGCGCGCACTCGACTTCACGAACAGCGGGCTGACAGCCTTCATTGCCAAAGACTGTAATGGTCAGAGCATTCAGTTGCATGAGGTGACGAAGGTTCCCGCCAATACGGGACTTATCCTGAAAGGAATTGCCGGTTCGGAAAACACTTATTCTTTGGAGACAACAGACGAAGAGACGCTTGACGACGTGAGCAGTAATCAACTTACTGGAACGGCCAGTGGAGCATATACTGTGGAGGGCGAGAATATTTATGTTCTATCGAACCTTGATGACGGAACCCCTGGATTTTATAATGCAAACGAGGGAATACATGTAGGACAGTATAAGGCTTATTTGGCCTACACGGGCGATATACCGGCTCGCACGGGACTGACCTTTGACGAAGGCGATGCGGCAACGGGCATAGAATCATGTAAGCAGGAAGAAAGGAAAGGAAACCTTCTGTTCTACGACCTGCAGGGACGCAATGTGAACCAGCCACAGAAAGGTGTCTATGTGAGCAATGGCAGGAAAGTCATCGTAAAATAAGGAGGACATGAAAATGGAAAAGAAAACATATCAAGCACCTGTTTGCGCAGCTGCCACAATGATGATGCTGCAAAATCTCACTGTAGAGAGCATGAACGTGAGTTCCACCAAGGTCACGGAAGATAGTCAAGTATACTCAAACGAGAACAATTCCTTCTGGGACGATGAGGATTAGACTATAAGTCCTTTTGATAATCCGTGGCTGATAGTATCCGCCCCGCCGCACAAAAAACAGGTGCGGCGGGGCGGAGTGCTGTAAACATTCTTAGAAATACACATGACAAAAGAAAAGTTCGATGTATTACAATCAGACTTGTATCTTTCAGGAGTCAAGGAGTAGAGGAGATGTGGAGGTAAAAGAAGAAGGCTTGATGACGTTGTGCAGACTGAACAGATGACCGAACTAAACCTCACAACCTCACATGATGTGCCTGAAAGGCCGACAAACAAAGGGCCGGAGGCATGTGAGGTGTATAGAAGAAACCTCACATACACCTCACATCACACCTCATATAATTGCATAAACAACTCATCATGTGAGGTCTATGTGAGGTTTTTCTCTCATACCTCACATGCCGCGAACCCTCTGTTTATAAGTGTTTCAAGAGGGTGATGTGAGGTTGTGAGGTTTCTTTTAGGTGTTCGCTTCAGTCTCATAGCCATTCGATGCCATTGATGCTTTCACAGGTCGTCAGTTATGGTCTGTGAGGCGGCCGGAGATAAGAGATGAGGGTGTGATTCCATATCTATAAGCGCATGAAGTAACGCAAAATCTCGAGGAGAGAGGGAGGGTACTCATTTGTTTTTACCCCATAACGGATTTCACGGATGTAGAGCAGCAAGTTAGCCCGTACATCCGTGAAAACCATGAAATGCGTTGTTAAGCAAAATTACTTGTTGAGTTTCCAGGTAACGCCGTCCTTGGTGTCCTTCACCTCGAAGCCGGCGGCGGCCAGCTCGTCGCGAATCTGGTCGCTGGTGGCCCAGTCCTTGGCGGCCTTTGCTTTGGCGCGCAGGTCGAGCACCATGTCGACCACCTTGCCGAAGGCTTCCTCGCGGGCCTCGCTGCCGCCCCCTTGAGCGTTCGCGGGCTTGAGTCCCAGAAGGTCGATGGTGAAGAGACGCATGGTCGAAGCGAGCTCCTCAAGGCAGTCCTTGCAGATCTGTGCCTTATGGTCGAGCAGGGTGTTCACCACGCGGCAGGCTTCGAAGAGGTGGCTGATGACCATCTGCGACTGCAGGTCGTCGTTCATGTCGTCGTAGAGACGCTGGCGCAGCGCCTTGACAAACTGCTCAGTCTGTGCGTCGCACTTGTCGCTGACAGGCACGCGGTCGAGGTCGCTGATGGCGTTCATCAGTCGCTCCAGTCCCTTCTCGCTGGCTTGCAGGGCCTCGTCAGAGAAGTCCACTGTGCTGCGATAGTGTGCCGAGAGGATGAAGAAGCGGATGGTCATTGGGCTGTAAGCCTTGGAGAGCAAGGAGTGGTTGCCCGTGAAGAACTGCTCCAAGGTGATGAAGTTGCCCAACGACTTGCCCATCTTCTGTCCGTTGATGGTAATCATGTTGTTGTGCATCCAGTATTTCACCATGTCGTCGCCCTGCGAGGCAGTAGCCTGAGCTATCTCACATTCGTGATGCGGGAAGACAAGGTCCATGCCGCCGCCGTGGATATCGAAATGGCTGCCCAAGTACTTACGCCCCATGGCCGTACACTCACAGTGCCAGCCGGGGAAGCCATCGCTCCACTCGCTGGGCCAACGCATGATGTGTTCGGGCTGTGCTTTCTTCCACAGGGCAAAGTCCACCTGGTTGCGCTTCTCGCCTACGCCATCGAGCTCGCGTGAGTTGTTAATCACGTCGTCGAGGTTACGGCCAGAGAGCTTGCCATAGTGGTATTTCTGGTTATACTTTTCAATGTCGAAATAGACGGAGCCGTTCGAGACATAGGCGAAACCGTTGTCAAGGATTTGCTTCACCAGCTGCTGTTGCTCGATGATATGGCCTGTGGCGTGCGGCTCAATGCTCGGACGCAGCACGTTCAGGGCGTCCATAGCCTCATGATAGCGGTTGGTGTAGTACTGCGCGATCTCCATCGGTTCCAACTGTTCCAAACGGGCTTTCTTGGCAATCTTGTCGTCGCCCTCGTCGGCATCGTGCTCCAGATGGCCCACGTCGGTGATATTACGCACATAGCGCACTTTATAGCCCAAATGACGAAGGTAACGGAAGAGGATGTCGAACGTGATGGCAGGCCGTGCATGACCCAGATGGGGGTCACCATAGACGGTCGGTCCGCAAACATACATACCCACATGCGGTGGGTTGATGGGTTGGAAACGCTCTTTCTGGCGATGCAGCGTATTATAAATAAGGAGTGTCTGTTCCATAGGTGATGGGGGATGTTAGGTGATGGGGTGATGAAGGATCATAAGGGGGGATTACTCCTGCCCTTCGAAGGCGGCTTTCTCAGCAGCGGCAATGATGTCCTCGCGTGAGGGCTGACGGAAGTCGTGCTTGATGTCAGAGAGGTCGAAATCATCGTCGGTCACAACAGAGACCGTAGGCTCCGTTTCGAGGCTGCGCCTTGCCGGGGCGCTGTCGGCTTTCGCGGCCACAGCATTTGCATTTGCTGCTTCTTCCTTCTCAGCTTTCTTGCGTGCCTCCTCGTCGGCTTGGGCACGCGCCCTGTTGAGGCGTTCCGACTTCGCTGCCAATACGGCATCGATGAACTGGGGTTTCTTCTTGAGTTGCTGCAACGTGAGCTTGGCAGCCAACTGATGACTCTCTTTCTTGGAAAAGCCCTTGGCACTCTCGCCTTCCACACCTTCAAGCAAGACGGTGGTCAGGAAAGTCGGGTTTCCATGTTTGTCTTTTTCTTGTGAGACAAGTCTGAACTCCAGATTCACACGGTGCTTCTGGCTCCACTCAATGAGTTTGCTCTTGAAGTTCACCTCTTGGTAAGCCACATGGTCGAGGTTGATGAAACTGTTCAGCACGCGCTGTTCCATGAAACGCATGCAGGCATCGTAGCCCTTGTCTAAGTAGATGGCTCCCACGAGGGCTTCAAAAGCGTTGCCGCCGATATAGCTATTGTGTGAAAAATTGCTGCTGTGCTGCTGAATCAGTTCGGTAAGCCCCATTTCGGCAGCCAGGCGGTTAAGGGTCTCGCGTTGCACCACTTTGCTCCGCGTGTTGGTGAGAAAGCCTTCGCCTTTCCCTTCGTAATGCCGGTATACGATGTCGCCCACAACGGCATCGAGCATGGCATCGCCGAGAAATTCCAGCCGCTCGTTGTTCACCAAGCGACCTTTCTCGTTGCGCTCACGCATGCTCTTGTGGAGTAAAGCCTGCTTGTAGTAGGCAAGGGTTTCAGGATAGAATCCGATAATCTGATACAAAGACGAATAAAGCTCCTTCTCCTTTCGGAAAGGGAGCCTCAGTCGTTGAATCAACTCGTTAATCCTCATATTTCTTGAATACGACACAAGCATTATGGCCGCCGAAGCCAAACGTATTGCTCATTGCAGCACGTACCAGGCGTTTCTGGGCTTTGTTGAATGTGAAATTCAGGTTATAATCTATCTCTTCGTCCTTGTCGGCCTCATCGTGGTTGATGGTTGGCGGCACGATGTCGTCTTTGACGGACAGTACGCTGACCATAGCCTCGATGGCACCTGCAGCTCCGAGGAGATGTCCGGTCATCGACTTCGTCGAGGAGATGTTGAGTTTGTAAGCAGCATCGCCGAACACCTCCTTGATGGCCTTGGCCTCTGAGATGTCGCCCACATGGGTGGAAGTGCCGTGCACATTGATGTAGTCAATATCCTCGGGCTTCATCTGGGCATCGCGAAGGGCTGCTTCCATGACCAGCTTGGCACCCAGTCCTTCGGGATGAGAGGCTGTGATGTGATAGGCATCACCGCTCATTCCCTCGCCCACCATCTCGGCATAGATCTTTGCACCGCGTGCTTTGGCATGCTCCAGTTCCTCAAGGATGAGGCAGCCGGCACCCTCAGCCATCACGAAACCGTCGCGCGAAGCGCTGAACGGGCGGCTGGCACGCTCTGGTTCATCGTTGCGAGTGGAGAGGGCCTTCATGGCGTTGAAACCGCCCACGCCACACATGCAGATGGCGCTTTCGGCACCACCGGCCACGATGATGTTGGCCTTGCCCAAGCGAATCTGGTTGAAAGCATCGGCCAGGGCATTGGTCGACGAAGCGCAAGCACTCGTTGTCGTATAGTTGGGTCCGTGGAAACCAAAGTGGATGGAGATATGTCCGGAAGCGATGTCGCCGATCATCTTCGGGATGAAGAACGGGCTGAACTTCGGTCCCTGGTCCATATGCTGTCCGTAGTAGACCACCTCGTCCTCGAAAGTACGAATGCCACCGATGCCCACACCATAGATGACACCGATGCGATTCTTGTCGACCGTTTCCAGGTCAATACCGCTGTCTTTCACACCCTGAATGGCACTGACGAGCGCCAGTTGGGTGTAGCGATCCAATTTCCTAGCTTCCTTGCGGTCAATATAGTCGTTGATGTTCAGGTCCTTCACCTCGCAAGCGAAGTGTGTGCGGCACAACGAGCTATCGAATTGGGTAATAGGCGCAGCACCGCTGACACCGGCCAACAGGTTCTTCCACGTCTCTTCAGGCGTGTTACCCACGGGTGTAACGGCTCCCAAGCCTGTTACCACTACTCTTTTTAAATCCATATAATATGATTAAACGAAAAGAATGAAGAATGAAGAATCGCAGCCCAACAGGCCTGACGTTCATTCTTCATTCTTCATTCCCTATTTAGGAAAGTTACTTTGCGTTCTCTTCAATATACTTGATGGCGTCGCCTACAGTACCGATTGTTTCAGCCTTGTCGTCGGGAATAGAGATGTTGAACTCTTTCTCAAACTCCATAATCAGTTCCACTGTATCGAGAGAATCAGCTCCCAGGTCGTTTGTAAAACTTGCTTCAGGCTTCACTTCCGATTCGTCAACACCAAGTTTATCAACGATAATAGCCTTTACTTTTGCTTCAATTTCTGACATAATTCTAATCTTTTTAAATTAATACTATTTTCTTCTTACCTTAAAAAACCTCCTTGTTTTGAATAACAATGGCTAGGCCGCAGCCTCGCCATTATCACAAGGAAGGCAGTTTTTCGGGTGCAAAGGAACAAGTTTTTTTTCAAGTGTGCAAATTTTTTCATAAAAAAAGTGTTTTATAATGCACACCACCCCCCCTATTGTGCATTATTTTGCACGTTTTTCGCAAAAACGTTGGATGTTTCAAAATAAATATCTATATTTGCAGCATTATTTTATCATGTGCTCCTTGTGGGCTATTATGCATTCATATCATCAATTGCAAATATCATGAGTTTTACACAATTGAGCAATCCTATTTTCGTTCAGGCGATAGCAGACTATCATCTGACCGACAACATTGACACTCCTGTCTCTAATCCCTATGAAGAAGGTACCATCGAGAACCGACTTTATCTGAAGTGCTGGATTGACACTGTGCAATGGCACTTCGAGGATATCATCCGTGACCCGCAGATAGATCCTGCAGAAGCCTTGGTACTGAAGCGACGCATCGACAAGAGCAACCAAGACCGCACCGACTTGGTGGAACAGATAGACACCTATTTCCGCGAGAAATATGCCAATGTGGATGTACTACCCGACGCCCGCATCAACACAGAGAGCCCGGCATGGGCCATCGACCGGCTGAGCATCCTTGCCTTGAAAATCTACCACATGCGCGAACAGGCAGAACGGGCTGATGCCACGCCAGAGCACCGTCAGCTTTGCCAGGCCAAGCTCGACGTGCTTCTGGAGCAACAGAAAGACCTGAGCACAGCCATCGACCAACTGCTCGACGACATAGAGGCTGGCCGGAAGTTCATGAAGGTGTACCGCCAGATGAAGATGTACAACGATCCTGCCACCAATCCTGTTCTGTATAAGAAGTGAGAGGTGAGCAGTGAGTAGTGAAAGTAAAGATGAAAAAAGAGCATGTACTGATCATCAGGTTTTCCGCTTTAGGCGACGTTGCGATGACCGTACCCGTTGTGAAAGCGTTGGCAGAGCAATATCCCGACGTTCGTTTCACCATGCTCAGTCGGGGGTTCGCACGGGCTTTCTTTGAAGACCTGGCACCCAACGTCAGCTTCATGGAAGCCGACCTGAGCAAAGAATACCACGGGGTGAAAGGGCTCAACGCCCTTTACCGCCGACTCACGGCAAAGCGCTTCACGGCTGTGGCCGACCTGCACAACGTGTTGCGCTCTGATTTTCTACGCCTGCGCTTCAATCTCAGCCATATCCGTGTAGAGCACATCAACAAGCATCGCAAGGGCAAACGTCGGCTGACGGCAAAGAACAACAAGGAATTGGTGCGCCAGCCAACAGCCATCGAGAACTATTGCGAGGTTTTCGAGCGGTTGGGGTATCCTGTGAAAATGGAACCGCGCGAGTGCGACGGTGCGACGGTGCGACGGTGTGAGGGCAATCTCTCACCCCAACCTCCCACCATCGGCATTGCCCCCTTTGCCGCCCATCGCGGCAAGATTTACCCCACAGAGCAAATGGAGCAGATGGTGAGCCAGCTTTGCGAGCTTCATCCAGACTGCCGCATCCTGCTGTTTGGTGGAGGCAACAAGGAACTGGAGGTGTTCAGCCGCTGGTGCCAGCGCTATCCGCAGTGCAGCAATGCCTCGCAGCAGGCAGGCAACCTGCGCGAAGAACTCCATCTGATGCGGCAGCTCGACGTGATGGTCTCTATGGACAGCGCCAACATGCACCTGGCCTCACTCGTCGGAACACCTGTAGTCAGCGTGTGGGGAGCTACCCATCCCTACGCGGGATTCATGGGTTTCGGACAGAAAGAGGAAAATGCTATACAGCTCGATATGCCCTGCCGACCATGCAGCATCTACGGCAACAAGCCTTGTCATCGGGGCGACTATGCTTGTCTGCGCGACATCGCGCCCGCGCGTATTATAAATAAGGTGGAGCAACTGCTCGATGAGGCCAAGACATCATCCTAACCTCACTCCTCGCTCCTCACTCCTCGAAAATAGTTTATACTAACCCCTTAAAATAACGAGAAAATGAAAAAGTATGTATGCGATGTCTGCGGTTATGTCTACGACCCCGCAGTAGGTGATCCTGACAATGGTATCGAACCCGGAACGGCCTTTGAGGACCTTCCTGCCGATTGGGTATGCCCCCTCTGTGGAGTAGGAAAAGAAGACTTCTCCGAGGAGTAGACCGCGGCCCACCGGCCAACAATCTCAACCAAATCCCGATACACACCCAAAAACTGGTATCGGGATTTGCCATCACCTCACTCGTAAACGCCATGATTCACTTTAGACGAATACTGCTGCTTTGCTCCATCCTGCTCCTTGCCGGAGTAGCGAAGGCTGGTTATACCTATCATTTCAAGCCCATCCACGAAGGCTTCGACGCCATAGCGCAGCGGCTCAACCAAGCCGACTTCGCCAACGAACGGCAGAGCATCGACCCTCATTGGCTCGACCAGCTCGACAGCATTGCGAAGAAGGAGTCCAACAAGCAGCTGCAGGTGAGGGCCATCTACTGGCGCATACGGTCCACGCAGATGAGTGCCCAGCCCTCAATGTGCATCCCCCTGCTGGAAAAAGCACTGAAGATGAACGACGACAAAAACTATGACTACGACGCAGCCTGCATTCACTACCAGCTGGCAGGCAACTACGACCGCATCGGACAATATTTCAAGTGCTACAACGAAGCGAAGCAGGCCATACCCGTCTTTGAGAAATACGCCGACCACTATTTCCTCGGCAACAGCTACCTGCTCCTGGTGCAGCTCTTCCACGAAATCAGTAGCGACGACGAAGCACGAACCCTCCTCGACCTCTCACGCGACAACTACCAGAAGGCGGGCTTCCAACTCAACCGCATCTATTTCTATCAGGCCGTTCTCACGACGGGCGACGACGAGAGCATCGCGCTCTACAAGAAAGCCATCCAGACGGGCAACAAAGACTGGGGCATGACCCTCCAAGCCTATATCAACCTCAACGAACTGCTCCTCAAGCGGGGACGGGCCAATGAGGCCGATGCATATAGCCAGGAGGCTTTCAACATGCTCAGCACTTATTCCCCTGGAAACGTCATCTTCCATGCCATGATAGCGCTCAACCACGCCAAAATACGTTTCGAACAGGGACGCTACGAGGAGACGCTCAATGAGCTGACAGACCTCCTTCAGCACAGCAACCAGCTACGCGACGAGTACCTCATGCTGGGCATCTACCGGCAGCTATGGCTCACCCACGAGAAGCTCGGACACCGCGACGAGGCTTACCGCTACCTCGAACTCTACAACAGGAAATACCGGATGCAGCAGGAGGAGATTCTCAAAAACGAGATACCCAAGGCACAAGCCCGCGAGGCCATTGCCCGCCAAGACGACCAGATCAGGCTCCTGCAGCAGGAGGCCGAGCTCAACCGTCGCAGGCTCTGGGTGCTTGCACTCCTCGGTCTCACCATCCTCATCGGCGGCGGCGCGCTCCTTGTCTACGTCTTCCAGCGCAACCGCATGCACAAGATGGAGAACCGCGAGCTGCAGAAATCGCTGGAACAGGAGGCCATCATCTATTCCATGAACCTCAAGAACTACGAAGACGACATCCAGAAGAAAGACCGCGAGATCTCTTCCTCCACACTCCTCCTCACCAACAAGAACGAAGTGCTCAAGCAATTGAGCGACATCACCACCCGCTACAGCGACGAAGGCAAGGTGCCCCGCGAGTTCGTGCGCGAGGTGAACGCCGTCATTGGCGACTCGCTCAAGAACGACGACGAGTGGTCGCGATTCCGGCTGCACTTCGATTCCGTGCATCCCGACTTCTTCAACAAGCTCAAGGAGGCATCGCCCGAACTCACTGAGAACGACCTACGCCTCTGCGCCTATATAAGAATAGGTATGCGCGCGAAGCAGATTGCCGAGATGCTCTCCATCACCGCCGACTCCGTCAACTCCAACCGCTACCGGCTCCGCAAGAAGCTCGGGCTCTCACGAGGTGAATCGCTCGACGACTTCGTCCGCAAGATCTAATATCCCCGATTCTATCATACTTGAATGATGGTAGCAATTTACTGTTTGCCCACTGCTTTTGTAATTTGCGTCAAATGACCCTGCAATTTGACGCAAACAACGGCGTAATTTGATGCAAACAACGCGGTAATTTGACGCAAATTACAAACCCACCTGCATCGCAAGGCAGAAGCAGTGAAAAAGGGAGTGTGGGGGAGATAGGAGAGATTTCCCTAAATCTTTTCGATTCTTTCATTCTATAGCGGTCCCAAAAACATATAGACAAAAACTGACAGCCGCAAAAAACAGGGCTTTTTCCCCTTGCTTTCTGGTTTTTTATGCCTAACTTTGCAACAGCAGAATAATCATTAAAAAACCGTTTCATTATGCTTAAACATCTATCTACACTTTGTGCGGCTACCCTTATCGCCGTCAGCACACAAGCACAGACAACCTACCTCGCCACTTCCTTCGACGAGGGAATACCCGAGACTTTCCAAAACTGGGACATCGACGAGAACCAGCCGTCCACCGACATGGCCAACCTCGGCTTCACCATCGGCACCGCCTGGATTGTCACCACCGAGGGAAAGGACAACAACGCTGTAGCCTGCTCCACATCGTGGTACAAGAATGCGGGCACCTCCAACGACTGGATGGTGCTACCACCCATCGAGATCAAAGACGCCGAGGCTAAAATCATCTGGCGAGCCAGAGCCTCCGACAAAGACCTGCGCGACGGATATAAGCTCTACATCGGGCACTTCCCCGACGCTGACTCCGGGCGCGACTACATCATGCCCGACGACTTCGACCTTCTCTCACCGCTCTACAGCACCAACAAGGAAACCTTCGATTGGAACCTTCACACCATCTCGCTTGCCGACTATGTGGGGCAGACCGTCTATCTCGCCTTCGTCAACGACTCTAAGGACAAAACATGCCTCTACATCGACGACATCTTTGTGGGCGTTCCTGCCGCAGTAGGACTCTCGCTCGACTTCGGTCGCTGCTACGACGGCTATGGCGACATCACCATCAGCGGCAAGGCCTACGCCACGCTCTCACAACCCGTCGAGCAATACACCATCGGCTTCGAGATGAACGGAAAGACCATCGAGCAGACGTTCAACAACACGCTCGAGCCTGGTGTGCAGCTCCCCTTCGCGCTCTCCGAGACGGCCTTCCTCGAGAAGAACGCCACTGCCGACTATCGTGCATGGATCAAGGCCGGCGACGACCAGAGCGAAATCCGGGGCAAACTCTCGGCCTATCTCTGGAAGGTGGTGGCCGAAGAGGTGACGGGCACCTGGTGCCAATACTGCGTCAGAGGCATCGGAGCCATGAACTACATGCGCGAAAACGACCCTGAGGGCTTCATCGGCATCGCCATCCATAACAATAGTAGCTCCACTGTTCCCGACTCGATGGCCATTTCGGGTGAGGAATACCGTAAGTGGGTCATGGCCACCTATAGCATGAATGGCTACCCCCATTGCGTCCTCAACCGCAACGCACAGTATTCCATCGACCCAGGAATCATTCCCACCACGGCGGCCTCCATCAAGCGCAACGGGCAGAACTACTACGGACTCACGCTCTCCGCCACCTACAACCCCGAGACAAACCGCATCGCGGCCGACACCGAAGTGCTCTTCGCCAAAGACTTCGACAACACGAACTTCAAGCTCGCCTACATCGTCATCGAGAACGATGTGCACCGCACCCACGCCGAGACAGGCATCCTCGACAACTATTGCGGCTACGACCAGGTCAACGCATACGCCGGCGGTGCGATGGGCGAGTGCTACGGCTTTGAGAACCTTCCTGGAATCGTCAATGCCGACGACATCTGGTATCAGGATGTGGCACGCGGCTACGACGGCACCGATGGCTATAAAGGCATCGAAGGACTGTTCCCAAAGAACATCAGCGAAGGCGATGTCTTCACCCACCAGATGGAGCTCGACATGCCCGAGACGGTGCTTGTCAAAGAGAACGCCGAGCTCGTGGTGCTCCTCCTGAGCAAGAGCGGCGCCATCCTCAACGCAGAGAAATGCCCCATCGCCCAGCAAAGCGCAGAGCCCACAGCCGTTGAGTTCGGCGCTGTGGTACAGCGTCATACGGAACCTGCGGTGTACGACCTTCAGGGGCGGGTTGTTTCAAAGAGCGGGCACAGCCTACAGCCCGGCATCTATATCATCGGCGGCAAGAAGGTGGTGGTGAAGTAACATCCCTCGTAACCGCACCTCTCTCACCCCTCACCTCTCACCCCTCACCCCTAAAAAAGCCCCCACGTCGTCGCGACGCGGGGGCTTTTCTTTGAAAAAATGCTTATGAGAAAAAACTACTTGATGATAACTTTAGATATTGTTGAACTGCTTTTCACGATATAGACACCTGGTTGATTCAGGTCGCTCACGCGCGTACCTTTTATATTATATATAGCATAACCGTTCTCTATCGTTCGTCCCGATTCTACCTTCCCAATCGCGGTGGGAACATAGTCGGCACTGACGATGAGACGGTGCTCGTCAGACCATCGCGATGTCATGTCGCCGCCCAGAGCCTGCACTTCCCATCGGTAGCACTCCCCCGTGGTCAGCCCGTCGAGCAGGTATTCCGTGTCGGCAATGTCCGCAAACACCTGCTGCTCGGCCTCTATATACTGCTGCTCGAAGGGTTCGTCGTCGGTGGAAGCCACCTCGCCCGTCACGCTGACTACCTTTGCACTGGGATAGTATTCGGCGGCATCATTGCCGCGAATGATGATGAGCGAGTCGATGAAAGCCCGCTCTTTGTTCACGGCGATGGTGATGTCGGTGGCCGTCAGGCCGGCTCCGGCAAACTGATAGAGATACATGCGCGGCGTGCTCGTCAGGCGGTGCTTGGCCTGCAAACCATTGGCCGAGACGGTCAGCACAGGCTGACTGCCCGTAGCCGAGCTCACCTTCAGCAGCACGGCAAAGTCGCGATCGAAGCTCGCGAAGTTCAGTTTGGGCGACTTCAGCCATCCGTCTATGCCGACCTTCCCCAGCATCATCGCACCGCCAGCCATGAAAATCTGTTCGCCCGTCCAGCCTTTCGACACCATATAGTCGTCCAGGCTGCCCGAGCAGTCCGTTGCGTCGGGCTGCTCCTTCGAGCCATTCGCCATCAGGTCGAAGCCTTCGTCCACCGCCCTTTTCTGCTCCTGCTCGCGCATCATGTGGGTCAGCCGGAGGCTGTAGCTCTCCGTGCGGTCGTCGTTGTTGGTCCAATGGGCGGTGAACGACTGGTCGGTCACGTCGCGGGCCGTGAGGGAAGAAGGCACTTTCAGGTGGTTTTCCATGAAGTCGAACGTCACCCGTCCGTCCTCGTTCCTGATGTTCGTCAGCCATTTGTCGAGTGTCTCGCCGGTGTAAGGCTTGGCCTTGGGCAGCGAAGAGTCGGTGAAAGAGTCATTCCCATCGTAGGGGAAGAGGTCGTATTCTTCCGTGTATTTTTCCAGCACAACGTTATATCCAGGCTCGTTGTCGGCACACTCCAGATAGAACCTTCTGTGCGAAGCCTCGTTGTTGGCCACATTGCTGTTCCATGTCTGCATGTCGAAGTCCACATGCGTGATCATCAGTCCGCTGCCCGGCAGGAACTCATCCCACCCCGTCTGCTGCCGGTTCTCCAGGAGATAGAACTCCTGCGGGTTGCGCAGGGTTGTCAGCCGGTAGGCCTTGTTGCTCGTGTTGATATTGTCCAGCTCCACACCATCGGCCACCTCCGTCAGCTCCTCGGGGGTCATCCAGCCCACGCTCATCCGCTCGAAGGCATTGTACGAGGGCGGCGTCCGCGAGTCGTTGTTGTAGGCACCATAGTCCATCAGGTCGTAGGCACCCAGGTTGTATTGGCGGCTGTCCGTCGTACTGTAGTGGTCGGCAAAGCCCAGCACATGGCCAAACTCGTGGCAGAACTGCGCGATGCTGGCCGTCTGCTCGCCTGTGTTGCCGAAAAGTTCCGACGAACAGGCGAAGACATCGATCTTCCGGTTGTCCAACGAGAGGTCGTAGCCCGCCTTCGTGAGGTTCCATTTCTTGGGCCACACCGTGTTGGCACCACCTCCCGCGTTCTCTCCATAACCGGCAAAGACGACGTAGACCATATCCACGAATCCATCGTTGTCGTAGTCGTATTGCGAGAAGTCGACGTCAAACTTGCTGTCGGCCAGCTTGCAAGCCTCCACAATCATGGCCTCGGCATTCTGGTCTTGGTTGTAGATGCCGTCGTTGCGGCCATAGTAGGCCATTTCGCGCGAGAGGGGAACGGGGCCTACCACGTCGAAGGTGGGCTGGAATTGTCCCATCGACTGGTCGATGAAGTAGTCGCGGGCCGACCCCGTGAAGCCCATGTCGCCCTCCACGTCGTAGTCGGCAAATCCCTCTTCGTTCATCATCCGCTGATGATACTCCTGGCTGAAGGTTATCTTCTTGTCCGTAAAGTCGGCCAGGATGATCAGCCCGTGGGCATCGCCCTTCGTGGGAAACGAGCCAATCTGGTAGTCGGAAGCCTTCGCCTTGCGTCTGCCGTCGGCTTGGCGAGAGGAGAGTGAAGGGTAGCTGGTGAGCGCCTCACGATGTTGCTCCACGAACTGCCTTTCCGCTGCACTCCGCATAGCGGGGTCGTGAACGAGGGGCGCCTCCGCCCCCTGATAGCGCAGGCTGCCCTGCTCGTCTTCCTGCAAGAGCAGGCCGTCGGCCGACAACAACTGGTGTCCCCATTCGTCGCCTTGCAGGAAATAAGTCACTACCGTACCGTCGCTCTGCTTCTTCGTCAACTTGCCTTTCCAGGCAGGCATGGCCAGAAGCATACTGCTTGCCAGGACGATGCTTGTCGTAAGTGTGATAAGTCTCTTCATAATGCAATCTGTCTACGTGGTTATTATTCGTGTGCAAAGATACGAAAATTCTCGCATGCGCGTACATTTATATATATAGACAAAAACTGACAGCGCGAAAAAAAATGCCTGCAAGGCCTCATTGCGTTGCTTGCAAAACAGCGCGTCCGATAGCTTTCTCCCCGCTATCCCATACATTTCGCGATGTCGCAGACGGCAAATGCCAACCGTAGGTTAATAACCTACGCAGCGTAGGTTATTAATGTAGGCAGCGTAGGTTATTAATGTAGGCAGCGTAGGTTAATAAGGTAGGCAGCGTAGGTTATTAACCTACGGTCGCCGTTTGCGGCAAACGGCAGGCTCCTCCCCCCCTCCTCTCCACGTCCCCCTCCTACAGGAGGGGTTAGGGGAGGTCACCCTCATCTCTCCTCTCTCCTCTTTTTTTGGCCCTAAAAAGGTATAGACAAAAACTGACAACGCGAAAAAAATGCCTATTTACCGCAGGTTTTGTGCCTTTTTTTATTTATCTTTGCAGCGTCCAATTATATATTCGGGCTATACTGCAAGTAAAGAAAACAAAACCTATATGAATTTTATTAACCTCAAAAAAACAAAGCTTATGAAGTACAGATTCAACTTTTTGCTGTCAGTGCTTACCCTGTTGTTTGCAGGCGTGACACAGTCGATGGCACAGAGCAGTGAGGCTTACGGTGTGATCAGTAGCGGCGAACAAGCCGGTATCTATCACTACACCATCAGTCCTCAGGGTATCAGCGACGTGGAGTGCATCAATCCGATGATCCTCAGCACCGAGCTGAACAACAGCGACAGGATCTCTGGCGGTGCACTCGTCGGCGACCGTTACTACTATTCGATGGCCCACCTCAATGCGGAGGGCTATCAGTCGGATGGTATCTATTATTATGATTTGGAAGAGAAGACAACGGTGCAACTCACCAGTTGGGACTTCCTGCAGCAGGGACCTTCGTGTGCCAGCTGGACCTACGACTTCCAGAACGAGGTGATGTATGCCGCCGACGGCTTCCAGGGCGGTGGTGGCAAACTGCTCACCGTAGACCTGAACACAGGCGAACTGGCCACCGTGGCCGAGTTCAACATCACGGAGCAGCCTTCGTGGGCTTCCAATCCTGAGAACTACGCGCACACCATCTGCGGCATGGCCATGACCTACGATGGCGACCTCTATGGCGTGGGCTACTGGGGTGGCCTGTATAAGATTAACACCACCACGGGCGACTGTGAGTATATCGGTGCCATGAAGGACGCTTGCCCCAATCCTGACAACGGTCAGGTGGCCTTCCAATATCAGGGTGCCTGCGACCTTGTCTACGACAACGACAATGGTAAGATGTACCTCTATATGTATCAGTACCCGCCGTCGCAGTATGTTCCCAACGGCTACGGAGGCATTGGCTCGGGCTATGCGCTGTTTGAGGTTGACCTGCAGACAGCCGATGTCACCTATATCGAAGACACCGACGGCCATCACTTCGTGGGCAACAGCATTGTATTTTCCGTGGCCGAGGCCAGCGCACCACAGGCTCCGCAGGAGCTGACAGCTACGCGTGGCGAGAACGGTGCCTTGAGCGTGACGCTCGAATGGGACAACCCCGCCAAGACTTATGCCCGTGGCGGTACGCTGGAAGAGCTCGACCGCATCGAAATCTATCGCAACGGTGAACTCGTTCACACCGTCAACAACCCGGAGATTGGCGGTCATGAGACATGGACGGATAGCGATATTCCTGAGCGTGGCAACTACAGCTATCGGCTTTCAGGCTTCAACAGTGCCGGACAAGGCGACCGTGCCAGCATCACGATCTATGTAGGTCCCGGCGACCCGATGCCTGTGACCAATGCAACGGCAACGCCCGACGGGGCCAATGCCAAGATTTCGTGGTCGGCTCCTACGGAGGGTAAGTATAAGTCGTGGATTGACACAGCCGACCTGACCTACGACCTAACTCGTCAGCCCGACAATGTGAAGGTGGCTGAGGGCATCACCGCAACGGAATTCACCGACGAGACCGTGCCTGCCATCGGTTACTATAGCTACGACATCGTGGCTCATGCAGGTGGCTACGACAGCGACAAGGCTTCTACGGCAGCCGTGATGGTGGGTCCGGCATTCACCATCCCCGCCACCATCGGCTTTGCTGACCAGAACCAGTTCAACCTGTGGAAGAGCTACGACCTCAATGGCAACGGCTACAGTTGGTCCTATAGCGAGTACTGGCCGCTCTATCGTCCTTGCGCGTACGTTTCTTATCAGTACGACAACATGGTAGCAGCCGACCTGCTGGTGTCGCCCTATATCTTCTTCGAGGCTGGCAAGCACTACAAGCTGACCTTCGACGCTACAATGAACACGAAGAATGTGCCGGAGCTCCTCGACATCACGTTTGCCAAGAGCACCGAACTGGCCGCTCAGGACAGCGTCACCGAGTTCCACATCACGCCGACTGCCGACAAGCAGAAATACTCGCTCCGTGCTAATCTGCCTGTGGTGGACAAGGACTCTACCTATCATGTGGGCTTCTACTATCGCAGCTACGAGGCTACGGGCTATGGCGTCTATCTCGAGAACGTGCAGATCACGGAAGACACCGACGGCTATATCGCCGGCGTAGTGAAGAACGAGGCAGGCGAACCCATTGAGGGAGCCCTCCTCTTGATCAATGGTGGACAGTTCAATGCCAAGACCGATGCTCAGGGTAAGTATATCCTGAACTACCTGCCCGCAGGCGAATACAACGTAGACGTTCAGGCTTTGGGCTATGAGAACCAGACGGTGACGGCTACAGTCGCATCGTTAGAAACCACCACGATGGACGTAACGATGACGGCTCTGCCCAAGCACACGCTGACAGGTACCGTGAAGGACGTGGCTGGCGACCCGATTATCAATGCCGATATCGAGGTGACAGGCTATAACACCTATACCACCACGACGGCCGAGGATGGTACGTTCGAGATTGCCAACATGTTCGAGAGCAGCTATTACAGCATCAGCGTGACGAAGAACAAGTACGTGACGCTGCAGCAGAGCTTCGAACTGACAGCTGACCTGACGCTCGACCTCCAGATGGAGGACAATATCAAGGCTCCGCGCTTTGTCAATGCCACCGAGAATGAAGACGGACAGAGCATCTTCGTAGAATGGGGCTCGCCCGCCAACGACCCGCGTTGGGTGCGCTTCGACGATGGCGCACCGTCAACTTATGTAGGCGTTGCCATCGACAACGAGCGGGGCATCGGTGGTTCGGATGCCGTATTCGGTGTCGTCGACCGCACACCTTCAACGGTGTTCGGAGTAGACTTCCTGCTCGGTGCTACCGCTCAGGTCAGCCAGCACTACAGCGTCTACCTCCGCATCTTCGACCTCGACGAGAATGGTGAGCCTACCAGCAACAAGCTGTATGAGAACACTTACGTACCGGCACTCGACAATGAGTGGACGCACTACACGCTGCCCGCTCCGGTGGATGCCCCGAATGGCTACTACATCGCCATCTCGCACTACACATGGGCTGGTATCGGCATCGACGGCGGTGCTGGTGGCGACACTGCCAACTATCCGTTCAAACCGCTCACCAGCTGCTTCTCGGGCAACTATCAGACGCAGCCCTTCCTCTATCTCGACAATCAGAATGAGGCCCTGCGCCACAACTTCATGATGCGCCCGTATGCCGCTCCGTTCGAGACCGACGAGGACGTGCAGCCCACAGGAGCCAAGATGTTCTACTATCCTAACCACGAGAATACCGACAACCAGATTGAGCTGCAGGCAGAGCCCGTTACTACCGAGGTGGCAGAGCCCGTGATGAGCAACGGTCCGCGCAAGAGTGTTCAGGAGCGTGTGCGCTACAACGTCTATCGCTTCAACACGAACGATCAGGCCGACGAGTCGAAGTGGACGCTCTTAGCCGACCATACGCAGGCTCTGTCGCTGACCGACAACGACTGGACAAGTCTGGAAAGCGGTGCTTACTACTATGGTGTGAAGGCTGTCTACACTGGAGAGAAGGAGTCAGACATCGTGCTGGCCGACTCTATCGGCAACAAGATGAACACCACCGTGACCTTCCACCTGAACACGAATACCGAGGAGAACGAGGCCTTCGGTGCTAAAGTGCAGTTGATTAATGGCGGTGGTCGCCACTACTACGAGGCAACAGCCGACGACGAAGGCACCGTGACCATTGAGAACGTATGGAAGACTGGCTACGACGTCACCATCTCGCTCGACGGATTCGAGACCATCGCCGCCAACTACGACTTCTCTACCGAGGACTCCTACAGTTTCGACCTGACGCTCAACGAGATTCAAGTCAAGCCCTATAACCTCATCGTCGAGGACATCGAGGGACAGCCCACGCAGAAGAACTTCATCTGGAACTATCCCGACTACTTCTACGAGGGCTTCGAGGATCATCCCGACTTCGCGGTCAACTCGCCGGGACTCATCGGATGGCAGTATATCGATGGCGACGATGCTGAGACAGGTGCCGTTTACGGCTTCAGCTGGCCCAACCTCGGTAGCAAGATGGCCTTCCAGGTGTTCAATCCCTACAGCGATCTCGCCATTGACGAGAATGGAACGAGCATCACATCATATATGTATGGCCTGCAGCCGCGCACCGGACAGAAGATGCTGACCACATGGGCATCCTACGAGGTGGCCAACAACGACTGGATCATCACACCGAAACTCCACTTCCAGGAGGACTTCACCTTCCGCTTCTGGGCTCGCTGCGTAGACTATCAGTACTTGGAGACCTTCAACGTGCTCTACTCTACCACCGACATGCAGCCCGAGAGCTTCATCGCCCTGAAGGAGAACACCACGGCCTACAGCTACTACCAGGGCTACTCCGTGACCGTTCCGAAGGAGGCAAAGTATGTGGCCATCCAGTGCGTCAGCGACCAGAAACGCATCTTCATCATCGACGACATCGAGTTCGGACTGCCCAGCGTGATGCCCAACAACGGCTACTATCAGGCGCCTGCCCGTGCTCCGCGCAAGGCTCCTGCCCTCGACGGCGCTTATGAGGTTTACCTCGACAATGTGAAGGTAGCTGATACCGACGAGAACAGTTATCTGTTCCAGAATCTGAGAAACGGTGACCACACCGCAGGTGTCATCGCCAGCTACACCTCAGGCAAGACAGAGATGTCGACCATCGACTTCACCGTGGATGTTCCTACGGGAATGACCGCTGTGAAGAGTGAGCTGAAGGTAAGCGTTGATGGCCGTCGACTGAGCATCAAGGGCGACTATCGCGACGTACAGGTCTACAGCAACGATGGCAAGATGATGCGCATCAGCCGCATCGCCGACGGTGTTTACAACTTGAACAGTCTGCCCACTGGTGTCTATGTGGTGAACGTCACCACAGCCAATGGCACGAAGAGCATGAAGGCTGCCGTCAAGTAGACTTTAGTCCCCCTCCTACAGGAGGGGTTAGAGGAGGTCACTTAAGTATGCATAGGAAAAACTATAGAAAACCTGACGTGAGACAAGTGGCTGCACACGGCGGCCACTTGCTCACAGCCTCTACCCACATCGCAGCCAGGGAGAAAGGCCAACCGGCAGGCTGCGACAGCCTGAAACAAGAGAATCAGTCCCAGCCCTACCTCTGGGACTGATTCCTTTTACTCCCCCTCCTACAGCTACAGGAGGGGTGAGGGGAGGTCACCAAGCCGCACAGCCCAGCGGAGCAACGATTCGAAAGCAAAGGAATCATATACCATTTATCCCCTGCTTTGTGATTTGCGGCAAATCACCCCGCAATTTGACGCAAACAACGACGTTATTTGACGCAAATCAGGCGGTAATTTGACGCAAATTACAAACCCATCCGCGTCGCAAGGCAGAAAAAGTAGAAAAAAGAAGGAGGCGAAATAGCAGAGAGTTGCCAAAAAAATGCGTATTTTTTTGTAGGGTTGCATTATATTTTGTAACTTTGCCGCAGTGATTTCTTATGCCGATGAAGTGTAGACCTCTCCTAACCCCTCCTGTAGGAGGGGGAACAAAACAACTGAAGCTTTGGCTCAAGTCGTTGCAGACGCGCTCCACGCTGTTGATCATCATCACGTCTGCCGTGCTGATGGAGCTGATGAGTGTGGTGCAGAATTGGTATGCCGCCAAGGGCATCCGCGAGGAGGTTCAGCATCGCGCGGAAAGCGAACTACGGGCGAAGAGTCTGGAAATACGTACGGTGATGGTGGGCGTGGAGATGGCCACCAAAAACATGCGTTGGGCGGTGGAGGAACGTCTGTCGTCGGCAGACGGTATGTACGACTTGGCGCGACATCTGGTGGAGAACACGGAGATGATGGTTGGCTGTGCCCTTGCCTTTGAGCCAAACTTTTATCCAGAGAAAGGTCAGCTCTACGAGCCATACGCTTTCCGTAATTCACAAGGCACGATGGAGTTGCGCCAGATTGCTTCGTCGTCGCACAACTATCTGGATTCAGAATGGTACAGGATGGGCAGCGGTCGTGAGGACGGCTATTGGAGTGAGCCCTACTACGACAACTCTGGTGCAAAAATGATGCTCTGCTCGTATATCCTGCCCTTCCACTCGCCGTCGGGCGAGGTGGCTGGCGTGATTTGTGCGGATGTCTCGTTGGAATGGTTGAGCGACGTGATCAATGCCCGACAAATATATCCCTCGTCGTATAACCTGATGATTTCGAGGACAGGCCAAATGATGGTGTGCCCAGAGGAAAGCCTTGTGCTGCGTCGGAGCATTCAGGAGATGACGCGTGAGATCAAAGACACATCGGTGAACACAATCAATCGCGGTATGATGGCGGGTGGTACTGGTCATGCCACGGTGTATGACAACGGTAGCAAGAACTATGTCTTCTACGCCCCTGTGGAGGGCGGCATGGGCTGGTCGATGGCCGTTGTATGCAGCGACAAAGAGGTGTTTGAAGACCTTCGGAAGGTGAGCGGCGGTCTGACATTGATGATGCTTGCCGGTCTGGCCTTGATGGCCTTCATCATCACGCGAGTGGTGCGGGGATTCAAACGTCTGCAGGAGTCGCATGCCGAGAACGAGCGTATTGGCAGTGAGCTACACATTGCGAGCAGCATCCAGATGGGCATGCTGCCAAAGACGTTCCCTCCCTATCCTGAACGCGATGATGTGGAGATATACGGTTCGCTGGTGCCTGCAAAGGAAGTGGGTGGCGATCTATATGATTTCTATATTCGCGACGAGAAGCTGTTTTTCTGCATTGGCGACGTATCGGGAAAGGGCGTTCCCGCTTCGCTGGTGATGGCGGTGACGCGGAGCATGTTCCGCACGGTGTCGGCCCATGAGTCGGCTCCCGACCGCATTGTGCAGTTGCTGAACGAATCGATGTCGGACATGAATGACACGAACATGTTTGTGACACTGTTTGTGGGAGTGCTGGATTTGCCGACCGGCCGTCTGCGCTATTGCAATGCGGGGCATGATGCACCCTTAATGATAGAAAGTGGAGCGACGAAAGAGCAGCGCGGAGCGACGCGGATGCTTGAAGTAGACTCAAACATCCCCGTTGGCGTGATGGGAGATTGGAGATTTACGCAGCAGGAGGGGCTGATGCGTCCGTATACGACGATTTTCCTCTACACCGACGGCCTTACAGAGGCCGAGAATGCGGATCACGCTCAGTTTGGAGAAGAGAACGTGATGAAAACTGCCCTCGCAGCAACGAGTGCCGAACCGACGGTGTTGTTGCAGGCAATGACAGAGCGCGTCGGAGCGTTTGTGGACGGTGCGGAGCAGAGCGACGACCTGACGATGCTTGCCATTCAGTATACGAAGGAGCAGCGCGACGTGCGCCTGTTGCGCAGCCTCACCTTAGAGAACGATGTGCAGGCCGTGCCGAAGCTCTCAGCCTTTGTGGATGAAGTGTGCGCGGCGATGGAGATGGACGAGATGGAGACCATGCAGATGAACCTTGCCATTGAAGAGGCTGTGGTGAACGTGATGAAATATGCCTACCTGCCTGGCACAAAGGGAGAGGTGAACATTGAGGCGCAGGCCAACGATGTGAGGTTGAAGTTCACCATCAGCGACACGGGTGTACCCTTCGACCCGACGGTAAGGGCCGAGGTAGACACTTCGCTGCCGTTGGAGGAGCGTCCGATTGGCGGTCTTGGCATCCACCTTGTGAGAAGCATCATGGACTCTATCAACTATGAGCGTGTGGAGGGAAAGAACGTGCTGACGCTGAGGAAGAAGTTAGAAGTGAGGAGTGAGAAGTGAGAGGCGAGAGATGAGTGACAATCATAATAGTATTTGAAGATGAAAACAACATTTAGAGAAGAAAATGGCGACTATGTGATGTATTTCGACGGCAGGCTCGACACGGCTTCGACCATGCAGGTGGAGAAAGACATGGAGCCGCTGAACGACTGCTCGGATCATGATATCATACTCGATTGCACAAGGTTGGAGTATATCTGTTCGAGCGGTCTACGCATCTTCTTAGGCATTCTGAAAAACGCGAAGTTGAAGAACAGCCGTGTCTTCATTCGCGGACTAAACAGCAAGCTGAAGTCGGTGTTCGATATGACTGGCTTCACGAAGCTGTTTATGATGAAGTGATAAGACAAAAAAACTAAATGATATGAAAGCGATAGTGGAAAACAACCAGGGAAACGTGGTGTTGCGCCTGCAAGGCAGGCTCGACACAGCAGCGACCCAAGTGGTGACAGCCGAGATTGAAAGCCAACTCGCATCATGCAGCGAAGTGAAGTCATTGACATGCGATGCCTCGGACTTGAGCTATATCTCGAGTTCAGGTCTTCGCATCCTGCTGGGATTGGCAAAACGCTACAAGGACTTCCGCGTAGTGGAAGTCAGCCAGGAGGTATGGCCAGTGTTTGAGATGACGGGCTTTGTGAAGATCATGCACATCGAGAAGGCATTGCGGCGAATGAGTATCGAAGGCTGCCAGGTGATAGGCCGCGGTGGTGTGGGCGTCGTCTACCGTATCGACGACGACACCATCATCAAGGTATTCCGCGAAGGAACGACCATCGAGGAGGTAAGACTGGAAATCACGATGGCAAAGGAAGCATTTGTCCTGGGCATGCCTACCGCCATCTCGTTTGACATCGTGCGTGTGGGCAGCCAGTATGGACTGGTGTACGAACTACTGAATGCCGACACACTGAGCGCTTGTATCAAGCGTGAGCCAGAGCGTATGGAGGAGTTTGCCGTGAAATACGCCCACCTGTTTCGTCAGCTTCATAGCATTGAAGTGCCCCAAGGAGGCAACATCCCCAGTGCGATGGTGCGTGAGGAGTCGGCCATCAGGCATATCGGCCGCTATTTCGACACAGCTTCAATCGACCTGCTGATGGAGATTGTCAATGCCATTCCTCAGGGCAACCGGCTGCTGCACTGCGACCTGCAGACGAAGAACGCGATGGTGCAGGGCGACGAACTGATGCTCATCGACATGGGTGAGGTGGGCTACGGCCACCCCATCATCGACCTTGGGCACTCGTATTCAGCCATGATGGCACTTGTGGGCGACTATGAACAAATCATCGGCCTGCCAGAGGAATATGCCAAGGACGTATGGCAACGCATGATAGGACACTATTTCAAGGGGGCTACATCGGATGAGTTGGCCCATCGCATCGCACAGATTGAAGTCGTGGGCTGCGTTCGCAACTTCTCATGGCTGTCGCTGAGCGACTCCTTCCCCGATGAGGTGGTGCGTCAATGCCAGGAGGTATTCCATGAGCGTGTGACCAAACGGAAGGACTATATCAAGGCGGTCTGCGCTACCATGAGCGACTGGGTGATATGACGTACTACCTGCTTTACGGCCTGGCGTGGCTCATTTCGCTGCTACCCTACAGGTTGCTGTATGGGTTGAGTGACTTTCTGTACCTGATTGTCTATTACGTGGTGAGGTACAGACGGGGCATTGTGCGCAAGAATCTCACCACATCGTTTCCTGAGAAAAGTATCCATGAAATCGTCAGCATTGAGCAGAAATTCTACCATTGGCTGTGCGACTACGCCGTAGAGACGATAAAATTGCTTACAGTCAGCGACCATGAGCTTGTGCGCCACCTCGAGTTTCGTGGCACTGAAGCGGTGGAACAATGCCTCGACAACGGACAACCTTGTGCCTGGTTGCTTGGACACTATTGCAATTGGGAATACCTCTCTGCGACTGCTTTGGGAATGAAGCGATGGGGAGTAGAACCGGAAGAAGGGGGAGAGAGTTCGAGGAGAGAGAGTCGGGCAGTGATGGGGCTGATTTACAAGCCGCTGCGCAACGATGCGATGGACCGTCTATTCCTGACGATACGTCAGAAGAAATATGGCACCTGCGTTTCGCGCAAAGACATCCTTCGGAAATTGGTGCAGCTGAAGCAAGAAGGACGCATGTCGTTGTTCGGATACATCGCCGACCAAAGTCCACGATGGGAAAACATACACCTATGGCTGAACTTCCTCAACCACGACACACCTGTGTTTACGGGGTCGGAGCGCATCATCCAGAAGATGCGACAGCCAACATTCTATCTCGACATGGAGCGTCCGGAGCGTGGCAAGTATGTCTGCACGATCAAGCTCATCAGCGAGCATCCAGAGCAGATGAGCATCGAAGAGCTCACCAAGACCTACTTCGCAGAACTGGAGAAAAGCATTCGACGCGCCCCGCAATACTATCTGTGGACCCATAACCGCTGGAAGAGAACAAGACAGACGTGATGATTGTCAATGCGAAATATCAGCAATGGGAGGATTATCTGGGTAGTATTCCCAAAATCTTCGACCATGAGGGCCGCACTATCTATACGGGGCGGAATCTGATTAAGGTGTTGTCGCTTCCCGATGGTACGGCCATCAATGTGAAGCGCTACCATGCTCCGCGAGGAGTCAATGCACTCATTTACTCATCCGGCCTGCGTAAACCGAAAGGATTGCGGGCCTTTCAGTATCCATCGAAACTGCTTTCCCTATCCATCGACACCCCAGAAGCCTTAGCCTATATGGAGCGTCGGAGGCTGGGCTTGTTGCGGGAGAGCTATCTTGTGACGCTTCAGTGTCCCTATCAGCATACTTTTTACGAATTAGGCGATGCCGCCGAGGGAACTTATGAGCAATTGGCTATGGCCTTCGGGCGCTACACAGCTCACATGCACGCTTGTGGAGTGATGCATCGTGACTATTCCCCAGGTAATATCCTATGGGATGAGGAGCGAGGAGAATCTTCATCTCAGTACGTATTCTCTATTGTTGACATCAACCGCATGTATTTCGGCCCGGTCGGAATGGTGCAGGGATGTCGCAATCTGTGTCGCCTATGGGGTCCCAAGCGCTTTTTCCTGTTAGTGGTCAGGCATTACGCTGAGGCACGGGGATATGACATTAGCGAGGCAGAGCGCATCGCTTTGGAGGCACGCGCTGCCTTCTGGAAGCGCTTCGGCAAGAAGCACCGCATCAAGTTCAAATTAGAATTGTGAGTGGTGTTCAGTCACCTCTGCCCCTCACTTCTCACCCTTATTATTTGCTGCCTCGAAGGCGCGGCGTGTGTAATAGCCACTTCCTAACTTTTCCGAGAATTTCATGGCATTCATTTTCAGTCGTGCATAGGTTTCTGACGTCATCGCGGGCAGGATTTCCTTCAGTTCGCGTATAGAATGGATGGCAATGCCGATGCCCTCTTTCAAGACGAAAGGAGCCATTGCAGCCTCCGCCCAGACGATGACGGGAATACCTGCCCTGAGATAGAAGGAGGTCTTATGCGGATTGTTGATGAGGAGGTAGCGTCCCCACTCACCATCGCACTCGTCGAGAGAGCTGCCGTCCCATACGAGGCCGAAGTCAGCATTCACTTGTGCGACGAAATCGTCGGGTGGCAGGGAGCCATGATAGTGCAAATTGGGATTGTGGTTGGAGGCGTCGTCGAATCCTTTTCCATAGACATCGAGCGTCCATTGTCCCATCTCCTCGTCGAGATGGTAGAGGAACTCGTTGCGCCAGCGCGCCAGATTGCCGGCATAGACGACGCGGACTGGGGGAGTGGGGAGCGAGGAGCGAGGAGCGGAGAGCGGAGAGGGTTGAGAGGCTGTGAGGAAGTCGAAGATGTCGAGACAGAAGATGGGGTGCTGGAACCCATGTGCTATGAGATGATCCTGCATTTTCTGGTTGTGGACAATCAGGAAATCGGTATTTGACAACCGTCGGTTCTCTTGCTCAACCGTCAGCTTATGTCGTCTGAAGGCTCCAAGGTCATGTACGATTGTGACCACCCTTGCCTTCTTGACGTGCGCGAGCTTACAGGCAACGGTGTAGAACTTCTTCATGGGGTATTGCAGGCAGAGGGTATCGCCTTTGTGGAGCGTTGTGAGTATTCTGCCTACGGCGGCAAGCCGGAAGAAGAATCGACCGATGGCTCCTCCGCTCTCGTTATGGGGTGTAAGATTGGTGTACCCCATCTCGTGGAAGAGGACGTCGATATCGTTCTTGGCCTTGTTGGGACTTTTTATCTGGATGAAATAATTCATAGGGTGGGTGAAAGTTAAGAGATGAGTTTTTTCCAAAGACGGTTAAACGCCGAACGGCGGTAGTCGTTGCGCACTTGCGGCAGCAGTTGCGTATAGCTTTGCTGGGTGTCGAATACGAGTGTGCCATGATAGTTAGGCTGCTTGACGGGGGTCATGTAGTCGCCGTATTGTGTGCGGAGCAGTTCATCGTAGCCTACGGGAGCGGGAATCTTCATGTCGTCGAAGTCAAGCCACACAGTATCGTCGAAGATATGCCGATCTAACAGGATATCGTCGCCACTGAACGAGAGTTCTGCGACCATGCGGCTTTGGTCGAAGGGATGAGCCCTGAGCCGGTCTTCCATCTCGCGATAGATGGTTTGCCACCCCCGTTTCCTTACTGCGATGCGGCTTTTCAACTTACGGAATACCAATCCCAACCGCCCTGATGCCAAGATATGAGTATTCTTTGCCTTCAAGAAGCGCAGGGTCTTGCGGGTGGAGCGTGCAAGCGCCTTTCGCTCTTCATCGTTGTCGGGAACGCCGTCGAGGACGAAGATGTCGATGAAGATGCCCTGATTGAAAGGCAGGAAGCAGTCGGAAGGTCGGATGGCCGCCGTAGCGCTGTTGCGCAACTGGGCATGTCCGTGATGATAGTCGACATCAGAATAGGCCGACTGGAGAAAGAACGGCGACGAGAACTCGTGGCCCAACTGCAGCAGTCGGTCGTAATCCTCGCGCGGCATGCAAACGTCGATGTCGTCGTCCCAAGGGATAAATCCCTTGTGGCGCACAGCACCAAGGAGCGTTCCGCCATCTGCCCATACGCGCAAATGATGTCGCTGGCAGACGTCGAGCAAGGCACGCAGCAGTTCCTTTTCCTTTTCCCAAATGGCAGGGAGGGGAGGGGTCGGCGCAATGGAATTACGCTGCACACGACCGAAGGTCTTGATACTGGTGTACTTGCGCCAGAGGTTCAGTTTGCGGTGAGTGGGCACCCCATGCCGACGGATATAGTCGCGTGCGCCCTCCAGCATACGGTGGGCCACCTGTCCGTCGAGATAAGGATCGTAGTTTTGAATGACCCACTGGCGCTGTTGCTTCATGCTGTCTGTCGTCACCACTTCATCGTAGGCTTCGAGCAACTGGGTTGGGTCGTCGATGTTTTTCCAGTAAAGGTCCTTGGCCACTGCCCGCAGGGTGATGACGGGCTTGTCTAAGAGCAGGAACTCGTAGATGGTAGAAGAGGTGTCGCTGATCATCAGGTCGGCCATCAGCATGTATCGTGTCACGGAGTAGTCGTCTACCCAGTGGATATTGTCGTGCTCTTTTGCCAACTGCTTGTACTCGTCGATGTACTGCTGGGCGGCCAGTGGATGGAACTTGATGAGTACGAGGGCATCGCGCTCTTCGGCCAATTGAACCAGCGCCTCCTTCATGTAAGGCATTGAGGTGAGCGACGGCGAGAAGGTGGGCGCATACAAGACGATGCGCTTCTTGCCACTCTGCCTCAGCAACTGCTCGCGCTCTGGATCGAACGTGTGGAGATTGTGGAAGATCCAGTCTTGGCGTGGCCATCCCGTTTCCAGCACCTCGAAGTCTTTGTATTTCTTGGCCAGTTGCTCAAAGCCGCGTGTGAAAAACGGCCCCTGCGTGAAGTAGGTGTCAATGTAGCGTCGTATCACCCAATGGTCTTTCTTCTCTGCGGCATAGCCATGAAACACCTCTATCTTCACGCCAGGCAGATAATAGGGAACGATGTTGCCAGGAACGAAGATGGCTTCCGGGCGGAAGTCGTAGGTCTCTTGCATACTGTTGGTCCAGCTCACCTGGTCTTTGAGCGGGAAATCGGGAATGCGTTTCTTATGGACATACCACAAGACCTCGTGGCCACCTTCCCGACGAGCCTCCTCCTGCAAGGGCATGAGGATGTCGATGGCATATTTGTTTTCGCAGAACAGAACGATTCGCATGATTGTGGGGATGTTTTTGAGGAGAGAGGAGAGAGGAGTGAGAGGTCAGACTTCCATCTGGAGTACTTTCTCCACGATGGGGGCCATATCGTAGTAGCGATATTCGGCGAGGCGCCCGCCAAAGATAACGTTCGGCTCACGTTCGGCCAAAGCCTTATACCTATTATATAACAGGCTGTTGCGCTCGTCGTTGACGGGGTAGTAGGGTTCCATACCAGGCTTCCACTCAGTGGCGTATTCTCGTGAAACGACCGTATGTGGGATGTCGTAGACCGCCTGTCCGAAGCATTCAAAGTGCTTGTGCTCGATGCTACGCGTGTAGGGCACTTCGGCCTCAGTATAGTTCACCACAGCATTACCCTGATGGTTGGGACAAGGCAATGTGGTGTGCTCGAATCTCACGGTGCGATATTCCAACGGCCCTAACTGGTAGTTGAAATACTCGTCGATGCAACCCGTAAACACAATCTTTCGACACACGATGTCGAGCTGCTGGCCGCTGACGTGGTAAGTCTGGGATGCAGCATCCCAGGTGCGACGACATTTCAAGAAATCAATATGGGTGAGCACGTCGGCCTGCTGAAGGAGCCCGTCGATGAGCAAGTTATAGCCACCGATGGGTATTCCTTGGTGGGCATCATTGAAATAATTATTGTCGAACACCAGCCTGACGGGCAGCCTGCGAATGATAAATGCCGGCAGCTCTGTGCACGGCCGCCCCCATTGTTTCTCCGTGTAGCCCTTGATGAGCCGCTCGTAGATGTCGCGCCCGATGAGCAGCAAGGCCTGCTCTTCCAGGTTGCGAGGCTCGCTGACACCCGCTTCGTGCATAGCCCTGATGGCGTCTTGCCGCTGTTCGTCGATCTTCCGCTGAGCCTCCTCAGGAGTGGTGACCCCCCACATCTGGTAGAAGGTGTTCATGTTGAACGGCAGGTTGTAAAGCTTGCCGCGATAGTTGGCCACAGGCGAGTTGGTATAGCGGTTGAAAGGCACGATGCGATTGACAAATCGCCACACCTCACTATTGTTGGTATGGAAGATGTGGGCTCCATATTCATGCACATGAATGCCCCCTACCTCACGGCAATAGACATTGCCCCCGACGTGTGCCCGGCGGTCGACCACCAGGCAACGGAGCCCCTTTTGTGCTGCCTGATAGGCAAAGGTAGCCCCGAAGAGGCCTGCGCCTGCTATGAGATAGTCGTAGTCTGCCATTTCAGAAAAGCTCTTTCGGGATGAGTTTTTGCGCGTTTTGGAAGTCGTCCACCGTATCGAGCTCTATCGAGAAGTATTCCGTGGTATCGACTACGCCAAAATGATGTCCCTGCGGGATGAGGCGCTCGAAGGCACGTTCGTAGAACACGTCGACCTGCTTCTCGCCGTTGATCATCAACTTCAGTTCCTGGAAGAGGGCCATCGAGTAGTCGGCCATGATTTTCTCGATGCCGATGCTCTCGCCGATAGCCTTTTCGATGGAGCAAGTCTTGCTGAGCTCTGTCACCTTGCCTTCCTCGTCGGTAATCACCTTGATTTCTTCTTCGCCCAGTTCGTGGCGGTTCAGGGCCAGCACGTTGCCTTCGGTCTGCAGCACCTTTTCCACCACTTTCGGGTCGAACAGGATGTCGCTGTCCAAGAGCAGAAAGTCCATACCGCTGACGTAGGGTCGCGTCAGCCACAACGAGTAGATGTTGTTGGTCGTGGCGTAGTCGGGATTGTTCACGAAACACACCGTTGCCCTATCCTCCGAGGGAAGGAACGACACGGGCATGATGTCGTAATGGTCGGTCAGGAACTCTCTGATCATCTCGCCCCGATAGCCGGTCACGACGACATAATCACGGATGCCTGCGGCCATCAAAGCATCGAAGGTGCGCTGCAAAAGGGTGCGGCCTCCCACTTCCAACAAACATTTCGGTCTCTCGTCGGTCAGCGGTCTTAACCTCGAGGCGACACCTGCCGCCAATATCACTGCGATCATTATTCTAAGGGTTTAATGGGGTTAATTCCCTTCACGAACTACTGAAAGAATGGTGTCGCAGACCGTGCGATTCTGCTCTCTGCGTCCCAAGGTGATGCGCATGTGCTCATTGATGTCGGGTTCGTTCATGAACTTCACTTTGTAGTCTTGCGCCTTGAAAGCCTCTTGGAGAGCCGATTTCAGGCGGATGGGGTACTTGATGAGAATGAAGTTGGCCAGACTCTTATACACCTTGAAGCCCGGTAGCGGACCCAACTCACGGGTGTACATGTCGCGAGCCTCCTGCATCACACGGGCCACCTCGCGGTAGTGTTCGTCGCTCTTCAGGGCGGCGATGGCCACCTCCTCCGACAGACGGTCGTAGCCAAGATACATGTTGGCATAGCGGGCGAAGCGCTCCATCACCTCACCCTTGCCGATGAATCCGAAGCCCATGCGCAGGCCGGGCAGTCCGTAGAACTTGCTGAGCGTGCGACAGACGATGATGTTGGGATGGGTCTCCACCAAGTGGCGGATATACGAGGCATCGTTCGACACAAACGAGGCGTAGGCTTCATCCACGACGACGATGGTGCTCTGGGGAATGTCGGCCACGAGGCGCTCCATCTCGTCGGTTGTCAGGGCATTGCCCGTGGGGTTGTTGGGCGAAGCCACCAAGAGAATGGCTGGATTGTGCTCATTCACCATTGCCAGCAGGGCATCGAAGTCGTAGCGGTAGGTATTCCCCTCTTCATAGACAGGATATTGAATAGCCTCGCCATCCACCTCTGAAGCGATGCTGCTATAGTACCACCACGAGAACTTCGGGATGAGCATCTTCTTCGAATGACTCATTGTCAGGAAGTAGTGGGCGGCCTTTTTCAGCAAGTCCTCGGCTCCATAGCCTAAGAGCACCTGGCTCTCGGGGATGTCGTAAAGTTCGCTGAGGAAAACCGAAAAGATGCTTTTCTTCCCCTCGTCGTAGATACGTGTATAGAACGCCAACTTGCCGATGTCGAAGTTGCGGATGGTTTCCTTCACCAATTCCGACGGCTCAAAATTAAATTCGTTTCTGTCTAAGTAATTCATAATGATATTTTGATTTTTCAACTTTTCTGATTTCCGAATCTTATAATTCTCTAATTTTCTAATTCTTTAATTTTCTAATTCTCTAATTTTTTAATTTTCAAATTCTTCCTCACAATTGCCCTGCCTCCACCTGCAGAACGATTCGTTCGGTCAGTCGGTCCACGCCCTGCGCATCGTATTTCTTCATCAGCGAAGCACCGAATGCCCAGGCGAAGGCCTGCCAGATGCCGGCCTTGACAGGTCCCATGAAGGCTTGGATGAGCTCATACGACGAACTGTCGCACTCGCGGTAGACCAGTTTGATGAGCAGTTTGCCCTGCGAATAGGTGAGTTTCTTCATCCGAGGCCCATATTCTTCCTTCAGGTTGGCCTCAACGCGCTTCATGTGCTCCTTGCGGGCTTTCTCGTTGGGCAGCGTTTCCAGATAAGCGCCCGTCTCTACGATGATCTTGTTCACCTCCTTGGCGATGGGGAGCACCTTCTTCACGTTGTAGACCAAGCGGTTGTAGGCCTGGCGCTGCTTCTCGTTCTTGAACACGGGCTCTTCCGACACGTAGATGTTGTTGAGCTCCACATACTGGATGCTGTCGCCCTCGTAGAGCGTCTTGCTCACCTTCACCATAGGCACAAACGTAGGGTTGTCCATGTCCACCTTCATGTCTTCAGGCTTCACATGGCCACGCTTATTGCCCTGTGCCACTGCCACAGCGGCCACAAACAGACAGGCCGCCAGCAGGATGCTACGTGCGTACTTTAACATATTCGTTTGCAAATTTACCTCTTTTTCCCCTTTATCCCATGCAAACGCGCCCACATTTATAAATAATTATCATTTTCCATCCCTGTTATCATATATTGTGTCTATCAAGGGGGGGCGTGACATTCAATAGCTAAGAGGCTTTCATCCAATATCTAAGAGCGCGCCAACTGATATCTCTAAGTGAATCAAACGATATCTCTATTCGCGCCAACTGATGTCTCTGAGCTTCACGGAAGGCAGCAACGGACGTTCTAATCACGTCCGTTGCGGAACAGATGGGTGAAGTGGGCATTGTAGAGTTCAGAGAGCCCGTGACGATTGTCGATGGCCTCCCCCACGACGAGCATAGTCGTGAGCGTCAGGTGGTTGTCGTGCACGATGCGGGCGAGGTCTTTCAGCTGCCCGCGATAGATGCGCTGG
This sequence comes from uncultured Prevotellaceae bacterium, assembly GCA_902801375.1. GTDB lineage: Bacteria > Bacteroidota > Bacteroidia > Bacteroidales > Bacteroidaceae > Prevotella. Next base: position 154,636 of record CADCIB010000005.1, read on the forward strand.
TCGGGCCACGTCAGGTGATAGCAGGCGGCAACGGGAGTTTCTTCTGGGTATTCCTTGAGCAGTTCGCGCTGCACATCGTCGACAATGGCGGCGCTGAGGAAGATGCACATCGTGCTCTGGCTGCGGGCCAAGAGGTGCAGTTGTTCTTTTTCGGGCATAGGGGTGCGCCCTTCCCCACGGGTGAGGATGATGGTCTGGCACCGCTCAGGAATGGTGAACTGGCTGCGCAACTCAGCGGCGGCGGCAAGGAACGAGGAGATGCCTGGCGTGATGTGATACTTCATTCCATGTTTGTCGAAGAAGGCCATCTGCTCCTGAATGGCTCCAAAAATGCAAGGATCGCCCGTGTGCAGACGTACAATGAAACGGCCTTGGTCGTAGAACTCCTTCATCAGGGCGCATTGCTCCTCCAGATTCATGCCTGCTGAACTGCGCACCACAGCGCCCGGCTTATGGCACTGGGTAAGCTCCTCTGGCACCAAAGAGCCGGCATACAGTATCAAGTCGGCCTGTTGCAGCATCCTGCGACCCCGCACACTGATGAGGTCTGGGTCGCCAGGACCGGCACCTACGATTTCGATGTGGGGATGATTCGTTGTGGAAGATGCAAGGCACGAGGCATGAGAGTCGTATTGCGAGGAGAGGGATAGGGCGACGGTATAGTTGGTTCCCTTTTGCTTGGGGAGCAAAAGTCGTCCGCCATCAGCGGCGAGGAGGGCTGCCGCCTCACACACGCTGGGTGTGCCCACATGCTTTTCCACGGTGGTGCTGGGCGTAGGAACGTCCACTTCGCTGAGCTGTTCTGCGGTAAAGAAACGCACAGGATACCCCTCTTGCCGGAGGTGCTCGACGACGGGTTCGTCAGCCTTCACGTCGATGGTGGCTACGTCGTTAACCGCCGTGAGGGAATAGCCGTGGGCTGCAAGCTGACTGGCTATCTGACTGATGACTTCCTCGACAGGTCCCGCCTGATGAGCCAAGCCCAGACCAAGCGTCAGCACACGTGGGATGTATTGAAGGGTGCGCACACCTTCTATCTCGCCATAAGTTTTAGGCGACACGATGATGGCCAGTTTGAAGCGTTCCGGGGTGATGCACTCAACGTTGTCGACGATGGTGACATGCGAGGGCAATGATGACTTCAAGTAGTCAGTTCCTTCGTCACAAATGTCGAGGAGCAGGGCGGTAGGCTCTTGGTTTACGAAAGCGAAAATGGCTGGGTTGAGAGAGGGAGAAGGAGCTGATTGACCTCCCCTAACCCCTCCTGTAGGAGGGGGACTGATTAGTTTTGTTGCAGTGACCGTCCACCCGAAGCGCTTCGCCAAAGTATCCAGCGGCCATAGGCCCTGATTGTCGCTCTGTGTGGTGATGACAGGGGTTACGCCCAATGCTGCCGCCAACCGTCGGGCCAGGTCGTTGGCACCCCCCACATGACCGCTGAGCACGGCAACGACATGCTTTCCCGTAGAGTCGATGCAGACGACGGCAGGGTCGGTGTGCTTGTCGTCCACGCAAGGGGCGATGGTGCGCACGCAGATGCCAAGGGCACCTATGAATACAAAGGCGTCGAACTGGCTCCATTGGGTCGACACTTCCTGACGGGAGAGGAGCGTTCCACGGGTTTCTTGTCTCACGATGTCGGCCACGCGCCGACTACTTTCGTTCACTTGTATGATGGCTGTTTTCATTGCTTTCTTGCTTTCAATATGTCGATGGGATGATGGTCGTTGACGGCTACGTGGAGTGCAGGCTCCAGACGCAGCCCACACTCACGGGCTGTCTGCTCGAACAACTGGCGGCTATCGGTGCGGATGCGCGGGTCGGTGACGGCATCGGGCGACACGCAGTTGTAGACGATGACTCCACCTGGGAGCAGCCAGTCGATGGCCTTGCGCATCATTTCAGGCAGACGGCCTCCATGACCGCCAATGAAGATGGCATCAGGTTTTAGTGTCTGAGAGAGGGGAAGAGAGAGGAAATCGCCAATGACGGTCTCTATGCCGGGCGCGCCAAAGCGTCGGCTATTGGTCAGCATCAGTTGCCTACCCTCTTCACGAATCTCGAAGGCGGTGATGCGAAGGTGCGGAAACAACAATCGCGCCTCTATGGAAACACTGCCCGTGCAGAAGCCGATGTCCCAAAACGAATGCTTGTTCTGCAGTTCCAAGGCGGAAAGGGTGAGCAGACGAATAGGCGCCTTGGTGATCATCTTCTCGCGACCGTCGAGTAGGGCAAAAGCCTTCTCCGAAATGCCGAAGTGCCTTGGGGGCATGTCGCCACAGCCATTCAAAATCAGGCAGTTAGGCATTTCATATTCGCCGTTGGCTGCTTCTTCAAGCGTCAGTTGCGACACCTTCTCGCACGAAGGATTGCCCAGATGCTCGCCAACGTACATCTGATAATTGTTATAGCCGTAGTCCATCATACGCTGGGCGATGGCAGCCGGCGTGTGTTCGCGGTCGGTCAGCACTCCGATTTTGGGAGCACGCTCTATCAGGGCGCGGTCGAACTCCATCCAAGGGCGCCCCGTGAGCGACACGATGCGCAGGTCGTGATAGGGCATCACCAGTCGGTGGGCCAAGAGCTGCAGGGAGTTGAACGACGAATAGACCGTTATTTCCGCTTCAGGCATCTTGCGCTTGATGGTGTTGGCAAAACCAAAGAACAGCGGGTCGCCACTGGCGAAGACGACAATGCTCTCTGTAGGACAAGCGGCGTATCGGGAGAAGACGCTATCAAGGGGTACGGTGATGTCTATCCACTCCGCCCCTTCGGGCAGCAGCGGTTCCACTATCTCATGATGGCGCTTGCCGCCTGAGAACACCTTCCCAGCCTTGATCACCTCCAACACCTCGGGCGGAAACCAAGGGTTGGGTTGGTCTGTAATGCCTATAACAAAGAATCGCTGCATATTGTTCGTTCTATTCCTTTAATTTTTGGTCATATATTTTGCCATCTTGATCACCAACTTCAGGAAACATCAAAGGTCCCGACCTGGGCGCAGTTGCTCGGCATCGTCGTAGGTGAGGACGGCATTGCAGAGCGTTGCGGCAAGGTTTGACCCGCCCTTGCGCCCCTCCACGATGATTTTCGGAATCTGCTTGAAAGGTTTCACCATGTGTTTCGACTCGCGGACATGCACGAACCCCACAGGAGCGGCTATGATGCCCGCCGGATGGGCTTTCCCCTTGCGAATCAAGTCGCATAGCTCCATGAGGGCCGTCGGCGCATTGCCAAAGGCGAAGAGCGCATCAGGATGTTCTTCTACGGCCAGACGAATGCCTGCCTGCGTACGGGTGATACCCTCGCCACCCTTCTCTCGAGAGGAAGCCACCATCTCTGCCACACGCGGGTCGCCAAGATAGCATTTTGCCTCGATGCCCAAGCGTGCCAAAGCTCCCTTGCGAATGCCGCTCAAAGCCATCGTCACGTCCGTGACGATAGTCTTCAGCTCGCCACCCTTTACCTTATTATATATTGTCTCCACAGCCAGAGGGTCGGTATAGAGAATGTTCTCCATATCGAAGTCGGCGGTGGTATGGATGGCGTGGAGCAATGCCCATTTGTGGTCAAGGGGCCAGTCCTTGTGGCGAAGCTCGCCAGCTATGGTGCGGAACGACTCCATCATGATACTCTGGCCAAGAAAGGCCTCAACCCCATTCCCTCTCCGAGGGAGGGAAGCCTCACCCCCACCCCCTCTCCGAAGGGAGAGGGGCGTAATATGATTGGCGGTTGTTTCCTGCACCTGAAGGTATTCATGCCCCTCTCCCTTTGGAGAGGGAATGGGGGTGAGGCTTCCCCCCGTATTAGGGGTGAGGCCGTACCCTCTCGGCGTAATCATCTTCCCATCAGCGATATACGACTGCGAGTTGCCAATGATGATGATGGTGAACATATCAACGTCTTCAGGGTCGAAGGCTCCAAGCGTGGTCAGTTTCACCTCTTGCTCCTCACGCCCAGCCTGACGCACATAGCCCACGGGAGTGTCGGCGCTCCGTTTCTTCAAGAACAGCTCCTGCAGACGATAGAGCTGCCAATAGCGCCCATGCGACTTGGGGTTGTAGATGGCGGTGACGAAATCGCCGACGGCCGCCGCACGGATGCGCCGCTCAATGACCTCCCACGGTGTCATCAGGTCGGAGAGCGAGATGATGCAAGTATCGTGGCCGATGGGGGCACCCAGGAGTGAGGCTGCCTTCTGGAAGGCGGAGATACCAGGCAACGACTCCACCTCGACCGGACTTTGCCGCTCGCCTTTCATCTCATAGATGAGCGGCGACATGCCGTAGATGGAAGCATCGCCCGAGGAGATGACCACCACGGTCTTGCCCTCCTCAGCTAAGGCGAAAGCCTGCTCTGCCCGCTCGCGCTCCTTTTTCATGCCCGTGTCGATACACTCGCACCCCTCCTTCACGTAAGGTTGGATGAACTGAAAGTAGTATTTATAGCCCACGATGTAATCGGCCTGCTGAACGGCTTCCAATACAGCGGGTGTGATGTCCTCACGACTTCCGGGTCCGATGCCGGCCACGATGATTTTTCCCATATTCTTTCGTTTTACATGAATTTCACTTTCAGCCCCACCACCAGCATGCGGCCAGGCGAATAGAGGGCATACTTACGGTTGGCGGAGTCGATGCGGCTGTCTACACGGTCGAAGATATTCTCCACACCCAGACTGGGTTCGACGAGCGCCCATTTCACCATTTCGAAGGTATGTGTGGTGAGCAAGTTCCAGATGCCGAAGCCTGGAGCGTTCTCATACGAGGTGTAGTAGGTCTTCGACTGCAGCCGACCGTTCAGATTGACATTCAGTCCATAACCTCTCCACGAATGGTGATAGTTGGCGGCAAGGGTGGCTGCGTTGCGGATGCTCCGCTCCAGCACGGTCCAGGTGTCGCCGCTCTTGCTGCGAGCATAGGTGCAGGCATAATGGCCGGAAAGGTTGAACCCTTTGAACAGATTGGCCGAGAAGTTCACTTGCAGTCCCTTCACCAAGCCTCTGTCGTCGTTCTGATAGAGCGAATAGCGCAGAAGTTTCTGTGCCTCATCGGCGGTCATTTCAGGAAACTCGTTCTGCAACATGGTGAGCTTCGCCGCATCCACATCAATGTCTTTGCGCACCACCATATCGTTCAGACGGTTGATGAAGCCCGTCAGCCCGACAGAGAAGAAGTCCGACCGATACTCCGCATTGAGTGCGAAATAGTGGCTCTTCTCAGGTTTCAGGTCTTGGTTGCCAAAAATAATCTGCGGTTTTCCGCGGTTCACGGAGAAATAATGATAGAACAACTCATCGAGTCCTGGTGCGCGGAAGCCTGCCGAATAGGTGGCACGCAGACGAAAGTTTCCTGGCGCATACATCAGCGTGGCCTTAGGCGTGAGGTGGTTGCCAAAGGTCTCGTGGTGGGTGAAGCGCAGGCCTAAAGTGAAAGCGGCAAAGCCATTGCCCACAGCATATTTGGCATCGTGCTGAGCATAGACGGCGAAGGTCTGGGCGTTCTCGTCGATATTGCCCGAAGTGGCGCGCAGGAAGTCCTGTCGCCAGTTCATGCCCACGATGGTGGTGCCGCCCTTCATCAGACCGAGGATGGCTTTGACATCGGCCTCGTGGGCGCGCTGCTTCTTCGACTGCACATAGTCACCAATGGCATTGTTCTTGGTCTCCACGTCGTACTCCTTTCCATAGCGGAAGCGGTCGGTGGTGAACGATGCCTGCAGGGAGTTGCGGTCTGTAAACTTATAGATGCCGCCCACATTCCAGCGCAGACCCTTGTAGCGCATCTCATAGTCAGTTCCGCCCGTGATGTCTGCACGGGTTTCAGGGCGGTCGGTGATTTTATATGAGTAGTCGAACCCCGCATTCAGCGCCAGCTGACGCATGGGTGAATAGGTGAATTTCTGCGAAAGGATGTCCGACCGATAGCCCGTAAAGAGCGGGGCGATGGTCTTTTGCGTTTCCGTGTCCGAGCCTTTCACGTATTCCAGGTCGGTGGTCTGGTAGCTGTCAGCTTGGTCGCGCGTATAGGTGGTGTAGGAACCGAATCCGTGGGTAAAGATGTCGAGATTGACCGACTCGGTCAGTTGGCCTTTGCCAGAAAGGCGGGTATTGCTGGTGACGCTGATGAGTTCAGACGTCGGTTGGTCGGTGATGATGTTGATGACGCCGGCAATGGCATCGCTGCCATAGAGCGACGAGGCCGCGCCATCGAGCACTTCGATACGCTTCACGCGGCTCATGTTGATACGGTTCAGGTCGAGGTTGTTGGAAATGTCGCCCGTCATTTTCTGACCGTTGATGAGGATGAGGATGTATTTGCCCGACAGTCCGTTCAGGCGAAGGAATGAACCCATCGACGACGGGGCCATCGACACTTGTGGCATCATGCGCGTCAGCGCTCCGTCGAGAGTGATGATGCCTTGCTCTTTCATCTCCACAGCCGAGAGAACGCTCACCGGCGTGGTGGTGCTTTTCAGTCGTTGATGGTGGCCAGAACCAGTCACCACGATAGGGTTAAGGTTATACACGCGCTCCGTCATCGACGAGTCGCGATGTTCCATACGGTGAACCTGTGCAGAGGCCGACAGCGTCACCGTTGTCAAGAATAATACAAGTAGTTTTCGTATTTTCATTATTATATTGGTTTATAACAACGGATTTCACGGATTCCACGGATTCTTCATAAATGGGAATTCGTGAAAACCGTGAAATACGTTGTTAACTGAATAGTGAATACCTATCAGCTGCCACGCTGATTATTCAGGATTCTTTGAGTGGTAGTAGTCGAGAGCCTCACCGTCGATAGCATCCTGGGTGTGGTTCATCCAGATCTGGCGAACGGTGGGGAGTTCCAGCAGACCCTTCTCGATCATGGTAGCGTCAGAGCAGTCGTAGCCAGCCAGGTTGAAGTAGACCTTCCAGCTGGTGTCTTCCACTTCACCTTCCTCGTTCACTTCGAGGTCTTCAAACTTCGTCACACCTTCCTGGACATCGTCGCCAGCCATGTCGTTGTGACCGTGGTCGCCGTCGATCGACATCAGCGGGTGGCAGTAGACCTTACCGCTGGTGATGCCGTTGGCCTGCATGCGAGCCAGCAAGTGAGTCTTGAAGTTGCCCATCATGTCGACGGTACCCACGTAGTAGTTCTTCGAATACTGCTGCAGCGCCTCTTCCAGCTGGGTGTAGCGGATGTTGGCCTTGTAGGTGTCGTAAGAGTCGGGGTTGCCGTGACCCATGAAAGCGACAACACCTTCAGCGGCCTGAGCCTTGTAGAGCTCGTTCAGCTGCTTAGCCACTTCGGTTACGTCGGCCTCAGCATCCTGAAGCAGAGGCACACCCAGCTTCAGCGTCACACCAGCCAGATAGCTGTCGTCGAGGTCGCCGTTAGCATTGTTGGCGAAGTCCTTGATGTAGTTGATCACGCGAGTGTACTCCTCACCAGGAATCACCTGCAGCGACTGAACGACGATCTCCGAGTAGCGTACGTCTTTGTCAGCGAAGGCATTGAGCCAGAAGTTAGGAGCATAGTAGTTGCGTGTCACACCATTCTCACCAGCAGCAGCACGGTTGATGCAGATAGCCGATGAGTAGGAGAGGAACACATCGTAACCCTTGAAAGCATCCTTGAAAGCGGTGATTGTACCGTCGAAAGCATTGAAAGCTTGCTCCCAGGTAGAACCAAAGGCCACGAGCAGGATCACCTTGTCGTGCTTTTTGTTGGCCTTCACATCAGCCGTCACCAGTGCCTGATAGCGGGCCCAGTTTGTCTGGTCCTCAATCTTTACGGTGTCTTTCACTTCCTTGATGACTTCCACAATCTTCTCATCGTCGTCGCAAGCCACGAACGAGAACGATGCACATGCTGCCACGAAGGCAAGCATCAAAAACTTAATCTTCTTCATTGTTGTTTTTAGAATTAAAATTAGACTTATTGTTTGTGAACTTCAGTTTTTTTCCATGATTGAATCGTACAGTCAGAGTGGCATAGACCGTGCGGCCAGGAGTAGTGGTTCCGAGGTGCAATCCGTGGGGAGTGCGGTCCACATAGCCGAAGATGTTGTCCACTCCTGCTTCCACGTGATAGGTCATTTTCTTGCTGTGACCAAAGTCGTGAGAGGTGGTGAGCCGCCATATCTGGTAGCCTTTTCCATCACCGTTGATCTGGTAATAACGTTTCGACGACAGGCGGCCGTAGAGTCCCACTCCCATCTTGTAGTCGGAGGAGAAGGTGTGGTTCCATGTGGCAAACCAACTGCCTTTGTGGTGGGCCATACCATCGATGACCACATCTTTTAGGCGATCGTGTGTCGTGTCGTATTGGCGGGCATCGGTGTCGAGATAGCTGTAGGAAGCACCCGCCATCCACTCGCGGTTGATGCGATAGCGCAGGGAGAAGTCGATGCCCTTCGTGGTGGCTGTTTCCAGATTCTTATACTGTCGCGTCTTCGTGGGATCATACATGGCGATGTAGTAGTCGGGCGCCTGCGAGTTGGGGATGGTCACCAGGGCTATCATGTCGTCAACATCGTTCAGATAGCCTGTCAGTGTCAGGTTCAACCCGCTCCAATTCCATTCGCCACTCAGCGAATAATAGTTGGAGGTCTGCGGCTGCAAGTCGGTATTGCCTAAATAAAGATAGGTACCGCTCATATAGCGCACGTAGCGGTAATGCTGTTCCTTGGGAGTCGGGGTCTTGAAACCCTGGCTCCAAGTGGCGCGGAAGCGCCAGTTCTGCCCTAAGGCGAGCATGGCCGAAACCTTTGGTGTCAGCCGATAGCCGAACTGCCCATTGTGGTTGAGGCGCAGACCGGCAGTGATGGTTGACGTGGCGAAACCAAGCCATACTGGACTCTTCCACTCGTCTTGCACGTAAAGCGCCTCAGTATGGTCGGTGGCTCGACCGTCGGCCACGCGCATCGGTGCCTTCAGCAGGTCGTAGCGATACTCCATTCCGGCAGATAGGCGGTTGTCGTAGGGCAGGGAGAATACCCCCTTCAGGTGAGCCATCCAGCGCCGCTGGTCGCTCTGCAACTCCTCATCGCCAGGGAAATAGGGGTAATAGGGTGTGAAGTTTCCCTGCGGGTCATAGCCATCGGTCAGCGTGATGGCCGTATAATAATAATAGTACGCGTGACGATTCCAATCAACATCGAGGGATATTTGGCTATTTGAATGTTTCCACAATCCTCCAAAGCCCAGACTCTGGTTGCGGTATTTGAAGTCGTAGGTCTTCACATCCACGGCGGCGTACTTGCCACAGGGGCGGTAGATGTGCTTGCCATAGGTGCTTCCCTCGGCATAAAGTTCCAATCCCTTGACGGGTTCGTAGGTCAGGCGCTCCGACACCTGCCAATTGGAGTAGCGGTTGACGGTTTTGTTGCGCGAGTCGGTGATGAGAAACTCCGTTTGGTTCTTGTCCTCCGTCGCTGTGTTCTGCCATCCGTCGGAATGCTGCAGGTGGAAGTTGGTGTAGCTCTTCACCTTGCCAATCGACAGACCAAGGCCATTGTGTTGGCGCACATCGCCATAGCTGCCCACACGCGAGGTGTTCTCCACCATCAGTCCGCTGTCGCGCTTCTTCGTGATGATGTTGATGACTCCGGCAATGGCATCAGAGCCATAGAGCGCCGACGAGGCCCCTTTCACAATCTCAATCTTCTCAATGTTGTGCGGGTCGATGAGTCCCAAGTCGTTCTCTCCGCCCACGTCGCCATGAATGCGCTTGCCATCGATGAGGATGAGGATGTAGGAGTTGCCCAATCCGTTCATCTGCATCTGCGACCCCATGTCGCCCTCGTTGAAGGCAAACGACGCCGTCAGACCCGCGAGGATATCCTCCAGGGAACTGCCTCCATAGTTCTCGAGCATCTTTCGGGTGATCACTTCCGTCTGCACGGGCGCATCTTTCAGTAGGTGTTGCGTACCTGTACCCGTGACGACCACCTCCTGTAGAGTGTCCGTCCGCCAGATGTCTTGCGCCGGTGCCATACCATACAGATATGACATGGCGACAACAGCCATGAGCTTTTTCTTATTCATCTTGTTGCTTTTCCGCCGCGTTTGTTCCTGAACGCGCTTTATATTTACGGTGCAGCAAGGCAGGTCTTCTGGCTTTCCCCAGTCTGTTTGCCTTCCCAGCACAGGGCCAGTGGCGTTATACGAACAGACCATCAAGGGGGATTACAGCTGCAGGAACAGCTCCGGACTCTCACCGGATTCCCTTACGTCGGAGCGACATTCTGCCGCCCGATTGCCTATTTGCGGGTGCAAAGGTACGAATAAGCAAGGAAAGAGCCAAGAAAAAGCACAAGAAAATGTATTTTTAGGCAATTATATACCATTCGACCCCACGCCAGCCCCTCCCGGGCCTCACCCCCAGCCACTGCCGTTTGACAAGGAATGCGTGGCAGAAGGTGTTCAAACGCGATGTCGTTGATATTGAATGCCAACCCTACATTAATAATCTACGCTGCGTAGGTTAATAATGTACGCTGCGTAGGTTAATAATGTACGTAGCGTAGGTTATTAATGTACGGTCGGGAAACAATAGGAACGACATCAGAAATGGCTTGGAATGTCAATGGCCGCCGTATGGAAAGCCCATGGGAAACGGCCTATTGGATGTGGTTCATGAAAAGCTGCTGCACCCCCTTGTTTTGCCCAAGACCTTCCAAACGAAGCTCCACGTGGAAACCTTCTTTCTCTAATGCGGCTTTCCACTCCTCTGAAATGTCGTTCTTCGCATGGTCGCCAGCCACGAACATGAAGGGAACCAGCACCACGCGGCGGGCTTTCGCCTGTTTCAGGTCTGACACGACATCGTCGAAACTGGGGAACCCCTCGATGGTGCCCACATGGAAATGGGGGTTCAGGCGCTTCAGCAGGTAGTCCATTTGCGCATACATGGCATTGGCGGGATGCGCGGTTCCGTGTCCCACCCATACCACATGCGAACGCTTGTCGGCCTCGGCCGAGAGCTGACTGTTGAACAACGTGGCCACCGCCTGGCAGTCGTCAAGCGAGTAAAGCAGGGGCTTGCCCACGCGAATGTCGGCAAACAGATGCTTCACCTGCCTGACATCGTCGAGCAACGTGGCGTACTCCTCGCCGGGAATGATGTGGGTGGGCTGCACGACGACGTGCTGATAGCCCTCTGAACGCAGCTGGAGTAGCATATCAAGGGGTGTCTTGCGGACAATGCCTCGCTGGGCGAGCCGTTTGATGACGATGCGCGAGGTGTAGGCTTCGCGCACGTCCATTTGTGGGAATGATTGCCGCGCCAGGTCGTTCACGGCATCGATGGTCTGCTGTCGGGTGTCATCGTGCGTGGTGCCGAAATGCACCATGAGCAGCGCCGTGCGGTCGATGACGTCAGACGAAGAGGCTGGCGACTGGGCGTTTGCCGTAGCGGAAAAGGCCGTTAAAACAGCCAAGATTGTAAAGATTGTTTTCATTATTGTTTGAATTTATGTCGCAAAGGTACACTTTTTTAGGAAAACTGCATTGGATTTAACAAAAAATGTGTACCTTTGCCGTCAGATTTAGGTAGACCAGTGCCGAAAGGTCTGGTCTTCAAAAGGGAATCAGGTGAAAATCCTGGACAGTGCCCGCTACTGTAACCCCTGTTATGTAAAGCTCACAAGAGCCACTGGATGTAACCCATCCCCATTCTCTTTTCAACGGGAAGAATTATTGGGTGGAATCCGGGAAGGCGAGCTTTTCGGGGGAAGTCAGGAGACCTGCCTATTTCAGTAAGTAACTGTCTCTCCGGGGTCAGAGGGATTATTATTAACAATTTAATACCTTATTATTTATGAAAGCAAATGTTTTTGCTTCGGCTCTGCTGAGCTTGTGTGTGTGTAGTGCCTTTGCCCAGAGCGAGGACAACGACACTACGTTGAACCTGAATGAAGTAGTCGTGACGAGCTATCACCGCCAACCGTCGGCCGTCGGTAAGCTTCCCGTGCCGCTGAACAAGGCACCGCTGACGGTGTCGAGCGTCGGCCGCGAGAAGATTGAGCTACTGAACCTTCAGGATCTGAATGAAGCGGCAAGGACGACGACGGGCATCCGCCCCATCAACTCCTACGGCGGCTTCCTCTATTTCACCATTCGCGGTTTCTCGGACTTCGTGCTTCTGAACGACGGCATCCGCGACGAACGCCATAATCTCTATCAGTCGGCTCCCAGCACCAGCCTCGCCTCAGTGCAGAGCGTTGAGGTGTTGAAGGGTGCCGCTTCGGTGATGTTCGGCCATTCCGCACTGGGTGGTGTGGTGAACGTCATCCACAAGGAACCCACCGCGCAGCGGCATGTCAACGCTGGTATGGGCATCGGCAGCTGGGGACGCTACTCAGTGAACGGTGGGGCCAGCGGGCAGATTGCAAAGGGAGTGAACTTCCGCACCGACTTCTCCATGAGCGGTGGTGACGGATGGCGGCACACCGACAACAAGGCCTATAATGCCTGGCTCGCCCTTGACTTCCGCCTGAGCGACTGGGACAAGCTTCGCTTCTCCGTACAGGCCAAAGACGACTACTACGGCACCGATACCGGACAGCCGCATTTCACCTCCGACATCTTCGACCAGAGTGGTAACAAGGTGTGGGAAGCAGGCGACATCCCCTCGTATATCAACCGCCGCACGCGCTTTAACGACCCGCTCGACCATCTGACCGACAAGGACTTGACCGTTGCCTTGAAATACAGTCATGTCTTTGGCAATTCTGGATGGAAACTCATCGACCTGTTGTCGTACTATTATGGCGACCTCGACTACTACGCATCAGAGGGTTTGAGCTACCTGACTTCTTCGCAACCCATCTACAAACACTACTACATGAGCGGCGACAAGAAGACCTACATCAACACTGACTCCATCAAGCGCACGGGCTTCCTCTTCGCCTACGAGACCAACTTGCTGCAGAACCAGCTGGAACTGCACGGTGAAGCCATGACGGGAAGCATCAAGCACAACCTGCTTTTCTCCACCAACTACTCGAATCTCTACCTGCCACGCTGGCGCTCATCCTACGGTTCGGCCGCCACGGGAGCTGGCAAGAATGCCATTCTCGATGTGCGCACACCGATACTGAACCAAGGAAACATCGGCTGTCCTTGGCAGAAGCGCAGTTTGGAATGGGAACAGGACTACAGCCTTCATGTGGCCGACTACATCCACTTCACGCCGAAGTTCACCGTACTGGCCTCTTTGCGCTACGATTATTTCCACCGCAACTACCAGATGGTATACTCGAATCACAAGACCATCACCTCGAAAGACCCGAAAACCAGCGAGCATAACAATGCCCTGACCTACCGTCTGAGCGCCCTGTATGAGTTTAACGACAACATCAACGTCTATGCCTCTGCCAGTAGTTTCTTCAAACCGACACGTACTGCTGTGGCCGACGGATACATCTACATTGACAGCAATGGTAAGAAACTTGATGGCGACAAGAACGGAAGTATCTATAAACCCATCTCTGGCCAGCAGTTCGAGGTGGGCTCACACTTCAATCTTGGCGAACGCCTGCAGGGCGACTTCTCGGCTTTCTACATCGTGAAAAACAACATGGTGCAGAGCCTCGGCAAATTAGAAGATGGTACCAACGTCAGCGGTCAGGTAGGACGTGCTGATTCCAAGGGGTTTGAGTTAAGCTTCCAAGCACTTCCTTTCGACCAGCTGACACTTGATGCAGGTTATTCATTGACCATTGCCAAGCTGCGCGAGTTCTCTGTCACGGAGTATGCCGCCAACACACAGGCAGGCAACTACCTGCAACACGCACCGAAGCACATGGCATACGGCTGGGCCTTCTACGATTTCCCTCAGGCTCTGAAGGGACTGAAATTAGGTGCTGGCTTCAACTATTCGAGCAAGGTGTTTGTCAATGCTGCCAACACGATGACGTTCGACCCCTATGCCATTGCCAACGCCATGATCAGTTACAGCTTTAAGAAGCACTGGAAACTGCAACTCAATTTCAACAATATCTTTGACAAGACCTATTACATGTATGCTGTCAGCACCACGGGTTATGTGCCGGAAGAGGGCCGTAACGTGCGTTTCACAGCCACATTCAATTTGTAAATGAAGCTTTCTCGATTATTTCTTTGCATTCACAGGGTACTGGGCCTCGTGCTCAGTATCCTGTTCCTTGTCTGGTTCTTGTCGGGCATGGTGATGATGTACCGCACCTATCCCAGCGTTTCCGAACAGCAACGAATGGCCCATGCCGAGCGGATTATCATGTGTGATGCGATATCACCACCAAAAATGCCTCAAGGTCTCTCAGCCCTTTCCCTACAACAAGTGGCTGGCCGCCCCATATTCCTGATGTCAACTGCTGAAGGAGAAAGTCAAGTCGATGCGCTGGCAGGCAAACCGATTGAAAGTTTTTTGCCAGAGCAAATGGAGTCCATCGCAGCCCGGTGGTCATCGGCTGCGCCTATCCTCAAGGACACGCTCAACGAGATTGACATATGGCTTATCGGCGCCATGCCCTTCAAGGAGTTTCCCGTTTACCACTATTCGCTAAACGACAGGGAAGGTTCCGAGTTGTATCTCTCGTCAAGGACGGGACAGGCCTTGCAGTTGACCAATCGAGAGAGCCGCTTTTGGGCGTGGGTTGGGGCTATACCCCATTGGATTTACATTACAAAATTACGCGCAACAGGTCGTCAGCCTTGGACCGACACGGTACTGTGGCTGTCAGGGTTCGGCATCCTCATGGTGATTTGTGGTATCATCGTTGGTTTGCATTCCATGTGGAAAGCCCGTAAAAGAAAAGGTGCTGGTCTGTCGCTTTACGTCAAACCGCTTTTCCGTTGGCATCATCTTTTCGGACTATTTTTCGGACTGTTCGTGCTGACATGGATATTCAGTGGCTTTATGTCGCTAGCCGATGCACCGCAACTCTTGTGGCCTGTCCACAAGGAACATTCTGCACGGCAACTGTATGCCGACAGTTTGAAGGTTGACCACTACCGTTTGGATATCAATCATGTACTGGCTGCAGATGACGTACGACGGGTGGAATGGATGGAAATAGGAAAGCATCCGTACTACCGCGTATGGACAGCCAATGACGAATACCTCTTAGATGCATCCGATACGGTGCTGCATCGCGTGGAACTCAACGAGGCTGATTGCCGCAAGGCTGTACAGCAGGTTCACGAGGCCTCGGAACGTGTGAATGCCATGATGATGAACAATTACGACAATTATTATATCAGTCAAAAGCGAGCAATGCCTTTGCCCGTCTGCAAGGTGACGGTAGAAGATGCTGACCGCAGCACTTACTACATCAATCCGAGGACAGGCGATTGCCGTTACTTCAACAATAATCGTCGCGCAGGCAAGTGGATGTACACGGGATTGCATGCGCTTAACCTACCTTTCTTCGTTGCTCATCCCATGCTTCGACTTGCAATCATGTGGGTTTTGATGTTAGGGGGCACCATTGTATCGGTTACGGGGTTATTACTCACCATCCGTTATCTCAGACGGAAAATAAACAAACGATAATCATAGTATCGGAAGAAGCTGAAAATTCCTTAATAATTGTCGCATATTGGTAGCCAATTGCCCGCTTTTTTGTAATTTTGCATTTTAATAACTTCTTATGAATACGGCTTTTCTCATAGCAGCCCCCATGAGCGGCTCGGGCAAGACAACGGTTGCCCGTGGCCTGATGGGTCTCTACACCCAAAAGGGCTACACGGTGCAGCCCTTCAAGTGTGGCCCTGACTACATCGACACGAAGTTCCACACGGCGGTTTGCCATCGGCCAAGCATCAATCTCGACACTTTCATGGCCTCGCCAGAGCATGTGCGCGAGCTGTTCCACCGCTATGGTGACGAAGCCGACCTCTGCATCGTGGAAGGCATGATGGGACTTTTCGACGGCTATGACCGCGAACGCGGGTCGGCCTATGAGATTGCCCGCGTACTTGACATCCCCGTCGTGCTGGTGGTCGATGCCCGTTCGGCGGCCTACTCAATGGCTGCCCTGCTTTCGGGGTTCATCAACTTCAGGAAAGACATTCGCTTCGCGGGCGTTATATATAATAAGGTAGGGTCAGGCAAACATGCCGCCATGCTGCGACAAGTGTGCGAAGACCTTGGCATAGAGTGCCTCGGCTGCCTGCCTAAGCAAACTGAACTGGAAGTAGGCGGACGCTATCTGGGACTGGACTTTAGTGAGAAAACAAAAGATGAGGGAATAGGAAACAAGGTGAATGATGTGTTTGCAGAACATATTGCATGGAATCGCCTGCTCGATATTTCCAACCCCTCACCCCTAAATACGATTCTCACTCCTCGCCCCTTGCTCCTTGAAAATACACTCATCGCACGAAATGCCGAGTCGTTCTCGTTCATCTATCAGGAGAACATCGACCGCTTGGCAAACGTTGCTTTCTTCGACCCTGAGAAGGACGTACCCCTCTTGGAGGGAGTCGACCTGCTCTATCTGCCAGGCGGCTATCCTGAGAAACATCTGGAGGCTTTGGTGAAAAATGAAGCCTGCCGAATGGCCATCAAGCATTATGCTGAACGCGGAGGAAGCATCGTGGCGGAATGTGGCGGCATGATGTATCTCTGCGAGCGCATCGTGACCGACGATGGCGAATACCCGATGTGCGGCGTACTGCCCTACTCCATCACCGCCCGTAGGGCCGACCGACGGCTCTCGTTGGGCTATCGGCAGTTCACGCTCGATGGCAAAGCGTATCGTGGACATGAGTTCCACTACACGCAATTCCTGGGAGAATCGCCCGATAGCCTGATACAGGTCTATGATGCGAAAGGCAATCCCGTAGCCACTCCTATTTTCAGATTCAAAAACGTATTGGCCAGCTATACACACCTCTATCAGATATGAAGCAGCTTCATCCCATCATGTTCGTTGGCACGGGCAGCGATGTCGGCAAGAGCATCGTAGCCGCCGCCTTCTGCCGCATCTTCCGGCAGGACGGCTATCATCCTGCACCCTTCAAAGCGCAGAACATGGCGCTCAACTCTTATGCCACACCCGAAGGCCTGGAGATAGGACGCGCTCAGGCTGTGCAGTCCGAGGCAGCGGGCATTCCCTGCCACACCGACATGCAGCCCTTGCTGCTCAAACCGCAATCGGACCACACCAGTCAGGTAGTGCTCAACGGCAAGCCCATCGGCAACCGCGATGCCTACGATTATTGGCGGCGGGGTGAGAGGTTTGCGATGAACGGTGAGCAAATAGACTTCCGCAAAGAGGTCTGCGCCGCCTTCGACCGTCTGGCCGCGCGCTACAACCCCATTGTGATGGAGGGAGCGGGCAGCATCTCGGAAATCAACCTGCGCGACACCGACCTGGTAAACCTACCAATGGCTCGTCATGCCCAAGCTGATGTCATCCTTGTGGGCGACATCGACCGTGGCGGGGTCTTCGCTTCAGTCTATGGCAGCATCGCCTTGCAGACACCCGACGACCGAAAGTGCATCAAGGGCATCATCATCAATAAGTTCCGGGGCGACATGCGTCTCTTCGACGAGGGGCGGCGTATGCTCGAGGAAATCTGCCACGTGCCCGTTCTTGGCGTCATACCCTATTTCAAGGACATCCATATCGAAGAGGAAGACTCCGTGGCGCTGGCAACAAAAAATGTGAGTCCTTCTCACACCTCACCTCTCACCCCTCACCTCTCACAAGTGTCTGTGGCGGTTGTCATGCTGCGCCATCTCTCCAATTATACGGATTTCGACGCTTTGGAACGCGACCCGCGCATACATCTTTTCTATACGAACAACGTGGAAGACCTCCAGAAAGCCGACATCATCATTCTGCCGGGAACGAAATCCACCCTGCACGACCTCTACGAACTGCGCCGCAATGGTTGCGCGCAGGCCATTGTCCGTGCCCATCGCGAGGGTGCCACCGTGCTCGGCATCTGCGGCGGATTCCAGATGATGGGGGTCGAAGTGTCGGACCCCGACCATGTGGAGGGCGACATCGAAAGGCTGCCGGGACTGGGACTGCTCCCTGTCAGCACCACGATGAATGGCGGGAAAGTCACCCGACAGACTTCCTTCCGCTTGACACAGGCCGACCATGTATCGGGGAAAGCCTACGAAATACACCAAGGCGAGACGCTGCCCTTTGGCGATGCAAAGCCTCAGCCGCTGGCCCTGCTTGAGGACGGAAGGGCCGACGGCTATTTCGTCAGCCCTCAATGCATGGGCTCTTACCTGCACGGCATTCTCGACAACGCTTCGTTCGTAGACTTCCTCTTGAAGCCTTACGCCACCAGAATCAACCAAAAGGCCGAAGCTTTCGACTATCAGGCATTCAAGGAAACGCAATACGACCTGCTCGCCGACCATGTGCGCCGGCATGTGGACATGCAGAGAATCTACCAAATACTACAGGACAATGATTGACGGACACGGCGACGACCTTTACCGATACAACGGCATACGGATGAACTTCAGTACGAACATCTTTGCCGATACGACAGAAACTACCGACCGACTGGAGGAGTTCCTGCGCACCAGACTGTCTGTGGTGCGCTCTTATCCGGAGCCTACAGCCCACTCCTTGGAGCAGATGATTGCCCAGGAATACGGCATCGCCGACGACGAGGTGATGGTGACCAGTGGCGCCACCGATGCCATCTACCTCATCGCACAGACTTTCCGGCACTACGGTTCGTGCCACATCCTGCAACCCACCTTCAATGAATATGCCGATGCCTGCCGCACCTTCG
The DNA here is from genome assembly GCA_902801375.1 of uncultured Prevotellaceae bacterium. Taxonomy (GTDB): domain Bacteria; phylum Bacteroidota; class Bacteroidia; order Bacteroidales; family Bacteroidaceae; genus Prevotella. The sequence continues at coordinate 173,384 of CADCIB010000005.1, forward strand.
GGCTTCAGGAACAGCCCAACGGGGCTTTGGCTTGGGTGTGTAACCCCAACAACCCCACGGGGGAAGTGCGCTCTCCTGAGGAGATGAGGCGGCTGGCTGCCAAACATCGAATGCTCATTGTCGACCAATCGTATGAGGACTATACGTTGGAGACGCTATGGCAACCCAACGAAACGGTACGGACGGACAACATCATCCTGCTTCACTCCATGACCAAGCGATACGGGGTGCCTGGCTTGCGACTGGGATTCATCACGGCCAAGGCCGACATCATCGCCCTCCTGCGCGCGCAATACCGCCCCTGGGCAGTCAATGCCCTTGCCTTGGAGGCTGGGAAATGGCTCGTCAGAAACGGAAAACCGGGCATCGCTAATCTCCCTGAATACCTGCACGAGACTGAGCGACTCCGCCAATGTCTCAGCGCCATCCGTGGCATCGAGGCCTATCCCACACAGACGAACTTCTTCCTCTGCCGCATCGAACAGGCGACAGCCCACGAACTGAAAGAATACTTAGCCTTCCATCACGGCATGCTCATCCGCGATGCATCCAACTTCGTAGGCCTCACGCCCCACCACTTCCGACTGGCAGCCCAAACCCCAGAGAAGAACGATGCCCTCCTCAACGCCATCCACCTCTTCCTATGTTCTGTAAGTGACGGCTCTGCCGTCACCCCACCCATTCAAAAAACAATGCCATGACTCTTCAACCTCTCATATCCCTCCTCGTCGGCTGGCTCCTCGACCTGCTCCTGGGCGACCCCCGATGGCTCCCCCACCCCATCGTGGGCTTTGGGAAAACCATCGCTTTTGGCGAACACCGGCTGAACAAGGGGAACCATCGGATGCTGAAAGGGGCCCTGATGGCCGTCTGCCTCATCGCCCTGACCTTCCTCATCACCTGGTTTCTCCGTCTTCAATTGGGCAAGATGCACGATGCTTTATGCATTGTTTTCGATGCGCTCATCGTCTTCTTCTGCCTGGCGGGAACCTCGCTCATCCGCGAAGTGCGAGCTGTATTCCTTGCTCTCGACCGCTCGCTCGACGAGGGGCGGCGGCAGGTGGCGCGCATCGTGGGGCGCGACACAGCGGAGCTTTCGGCTCAGGAGGTGCGAACGGCAGCCCTCGAAACGCTGGCTGAGAATCTCAGCGACGGGGTCATTGCCCCGCTCTTCTGGTTCGCCTTGCTCGGCACACCGGGCATGCTGGCCTATAAAATGGTGAACACGCTCGACTCAATGATTGGCTACAAGACCGACCGCTATCGGCTGTTCGGCTGCTGGGCAGCACACATCGATGATGTCGCCAACTACATCCCCGCCCGTCTGACAGCCCTGTTGATGGTGTTGGTGGCGGGCAAACCTTTCCTCGTTCAGTTCGTCTGGCGCAACGGAAAAAACCACGCCAGTCCCAACAGTGGCTATCCTGAGGCGGCCTTGGCAGGCATCCTCAATTGCCGCTTCGGCGGACCGCACTTCTATTTCGGACAACTCTTCCCAAAACCATATATCGGCGAGAACGACCGACCCCTGACAACACGCGACATGAAGACGGCCATCCGTGTGAACCACGCAACCGAAGTCATCATGGTGCTGCTCGTCGCCTGCCGCTATCTGATATGAATCTATTTAAAACCAAAACCATAGACATGAGAAAAGCATTCTTTTTCTTTATCGCAAGCTTGATGATCGCCGCCTGCTCTCCCAGCGGCAATAAACGCAGTCATGCTGTAACGGGAAGCGACACCAACGACTCGTTGGCAGCCATCCAAGTGAAATATGCCACGGGATTCTCCGTGCGCGACTCAGCGGGCATACGCCTCGTCGATGTGGGCAAGCGCGACCACTTCGCGCTGGTGCCCGTCCGTCCTGCCGACGGTTCTACTGCGCGCGTCGGTTCTGCCGACGAGCCTGCCGTCCCCGACGGTTATACTGCGGTACGTGTTCCCATCCAGGGCACCATCTGCATGACGGCCCTCCAACTCTCCAACTTCACCATCCTGAATGCGCTCGACTTCGTGAAGGGCATCACGGGCACGAAGAATCTCTTCAACAGCGATATCCGACAGAGGGTCAACGACGGACGCATCGTGAAGATTGGCATGGAGGGGGAGTTCGACACGGAGCTCATCCTCGCCGCCAATCCCGACGTCATCTTCATCTCGCCCTTCAAGCGGGGGGGCTACGATGCCATCAAGGAGACGGGCATCACACTCGTGCCGCACTTGGGCTACAAGGAACTCGATCCCTTGGGACAGGCGGAGTGGATCAAGTTCGTCGCCATGTTCATCGGAAAGGAAAAGGAGGCCAACGAGATCTTCGCCGGCATCGAGAGCCGATACAACAGCCTGAAAGTGAAGGCTCAGCAGGTAGCAAAGCGACCCACCGTCACCAGTGGGGAAATGCACTACGGCACGTGGCACGCCGTGGGCGGAAAGAACTACCTGGCGCAGATTTTCCGCGACGCAGGGGCCGACTATGTCCTCAACGACGACGAAACGGCGGGCGAGAACCTGGAGTTCGAGAAGATGTACGCACTCGCCGCCAACGCCGACTACTGGCGCATTCTCAACAGCTTCCCAGGCGAATTCTCCTACGAGGCGCTCAAAGCCAGTGAGCCGCGCAATGCGCTCTTCAAGGCTTTCAAGGAGCGAAAGGTCATCTATTGCAACATGAAGCAGACGCCCTACTACGAGATAACGCCCGTACAGCCCGACGTCCTGCTCAAAGACCTTGTCGCCATCTTCCATCCGGAACTGGTGGAGGCCGACTATCAGCCTACCTACTATCGACTCTTGCAGAAAGAACGGTAAACTCACCTCTCACCCCTCACCTCTCACCCCTCACCTCTCACCCCTCACCTCTCACCCCCAAAACATGAAAGTAACAATAAAGCTTGTGCTCCTTCTCGTGGCCATCCTCCTTCTCTTGGTGGCCAACCTCTTCATCGGGACTGTGAAAATCCCCGTCGCCGACATCCTGCGCATACTGCTCTCCGCTTTTGATTCCTCCACCCTCCCTAAGCTACCCTCTCCCCTTGGAGAGGGGCTGGGGGTGAGGCTCGAAATCTGGCGCAACATCGTGCTGAGCAGCCGCCTCCCGCAAGCACTCACCGCCATCATGGCAGGGGCAGGACTCGCCGTCAGCGGACTCCAGATGCAGACGGTCTTCCGCAACCCGTTGGCAGGACCGTCGGTCTTGGGCATCTCCAATGGCTCCGCCCTCGGCGTCGCCTTCGTCGTGTTGCTCTCCGGGCAGCTAGGCGGCGTGGCGCTCTCTCGCCTGGGCTACCTCGGCGATGCCGCCATGAGTGTGGCTGCCATCGTAGGGGCACTGGCCGTGATGATGCTGATTCTGTGGGTTTCCCAAAAAGTGAAGGGAAACGTTACATTGTTGATTATCGGTGTGATGATCGGCTATCTGGCCAACGCCATCATCGGGGTACTGAAATTCCTGTCGCCAGAAGAAGACGTGAAAGCTTTCGTCGTTTGGGGGCTGGGGTCTTTCTCGCGCGTGTCGGGCGACGAGATGCTGCTGTTCGTTGTACTGATGTGCATCCTCCTGCCGCTGGCCTGTCTGCTGGTGAAACCCATGAACCTCCTCCTCCTCGGCGACAGCTATGCCGCCAACCTCGGCCTGAACATCCGCCGCAGTCGCATGCTGGTCATCGTTTCATCGGGCGTCCTCGTGGCCATCGTCACCGCCTACTGCGGGCCCATCATGTTTATCGGACTCGCCGTGCCTCATCTCGCACGCGCCCTCTTCCGCACCAGCGATCATCGCATCCTCATGCCCGCCACCATGCTCTGCGGAGCAGCGCTCGCCCTCACCTGCAACCTCATCGCCCGCATGCCGGGATTCGAGGGGGCACTGCCCGTCAACTCGGTCACCGCTCTGGTCGGAGCACCCGTCATCGCCATGGTCCTCTTTCGCCGGCGTAAAGACGGGATAGGTGAATGAGCCTCTCACCACTCACCACTCACACCCTCGCGATTAAGGAAAATATAAGTGGTGTTCAGCGCAATGTAGTTACGGCGCATGTACCAGATGCCGTCGTGCTGGCCGAAATGCCCCCACGAGTTCTTCACCTTGTAGTAGTCATTGCCGTACTGATCCTTCGCGCGACCGTAGATCAGCATCACATGATCGTAGGTGGCGTCCCATTGGTCGAAACGCTGCTGGCGAAGCTCCTGCGTGGCAGGGGTCTCTTCCTGAGCCAGCCCTTGGCGGTCGAAGCCATTGCCGCTGACATCGCCTCCCCAACAGACGTTGTAGCCGAGGTCGAGGGCTGTGTCGATGATATCCATCAACTCCTCAAGGGGCACGTTGTAACTAAGCTGCGGACGCCATTTGTAGGGCGCCTCGATGGTGAACCATGTGTAGAAAGGATGATGCGTGAAGCTGGTGATGCTCACATAGTCGTCCCAGTTGAGCCCGAAACTGTCGGCAAACGTACGAGGCGTGAAGGTCTTCCCCTCGTACACGAACTGCTCAGGGCACTTGCCCAGATAGGCATCGAGAATAGACTGCAGGCCTACTTTCCACTGGCCCGACAACTTCTTGGCCTTGTTCTTGGCCACTGCCTCGACGTAGGGGGTCAGCAGCGGAAAGAACTCGTGGAAGTTGGCCAGCGAGTCGCCGGTAAGCGATCCAGGAGCAGGCATCATCTCTTCAGGACACACACCATGCGTGCGCAGCACCCACAGCACATCGTCGGCAGAGCCTCCTTCAGAAAAACGGCTGTCACCATGCAAACGCACATGGTAGATGGCTTCGTCCATGTAGTTCTTGTTGGCCACAAACATCTCGCAAAGGTCGTATTCACGGCCGGTCTTCCGCAGGATCTCACCTTCGAAGAATCCCAAAGTGGCATAAGCCCAACAAGTGCCGCTGCGGCTTTGGTTCTTGATCGTCGTGATGGGGTTCTCCATCAACGTGGTGAACACCAACGAGTCGGTCTTCTCTTGGCCAAAAGCTGTGGTCATACAGGTCAAGGCCAGCGATATAGCAAATGCTTTCTTCATCATATCGGATAACACGTCATTTCATCATTGTTTCATCTCACCATCAAAGCGGATATTCTCGCGTTCACGCGCCACAACATCAATCGTGACACGACCGTTGTCGAAAATGTCGAGGGTGTAAAGATACTGGTCTTCCTCGTTTTGCGTCGCTATCTCTATACGCGTCAGACCCTTCTTCAGCCGTCCCTCGCGATAGCCACGGATGGGAGCCGTGAAGTTGAGCGCCTTTCCCCCACCGTATGGCACATTGTAGGCTCGTCCGAAATAAGGCAGATAGCTCACAAGCGTGTCGCCTTTCACCTCCACAGAATAACCATACGACAGCATCTTGCTCTTGCCTCGCATCGGGTGCATCATACGCACATCAATCTGGTAATGCCTGTCGGCCAATGCTGCCGCCACTTCACGAACGCGGGCAGCCTCACGTTCGGCCTTTTCGGCTGTGGTGGCACAAGCTCCTACAATGAGCAAGGCCACTAATGACGTTGTGAATAACAAAAACTTCTTCATATGATCTTGATTTCTTGGCTGCAAATATAGCGATTAATTTTCAAACGACAAAGAGACGATTGGCTTTTTGTTCATGCAAACCAACAAAAAAAGTGATTTGCGCCACATCCGATTGAGATATGGCGCAAATCACGATAAGCGATGAAACCTATGCCCTGGGGGTCACAAAAGCCTCAAGAGCTCTCTGACCATACAGAGCAATGGTTAATCTTTCACGAGCATCGTGCCCGTCTTGCCTTGCAGCGCCTCGCGGGCTTTCTCCAAGGAAGTGATCAAGGCGCGCCCGCCGTCGGTATTCTCGACGAACGAGATGCACGACTCCACCTTGGGCAGCATCGAGCCGGGAGCAAAATGCCCCTGGCGGATATACTCGCGGGCCTGTGGGATGGTCATGCGGCTCAGGTCGAACTGGTTTGGCTTGTTGAAGTTGATCGACACCTTGTCGACGGCTGTGAGGATGACCAGCATGTCGGCCTTCAGGTCGAGCGCCAGCTTGGCCGAAGCTCGGTCCTTGTCGATGACAGCTGCCACTCCCTCGTAGTCGCCAGGACCTTTCTCCATGACGGGGATGCCGCCACCGCCCACGGTGATGACAATGTTGTGGGCACTCAGGAGCTGTTCGACAACGGGAAGCTCTACAATCTTCACGGGTATGGGTGAAGGCACCACACGACGATAGCCTCGGCCGGCATCCTCAACGAAGGTGTAGCCCGTCTCCTTGGCCATGCGTTCGGCATCTTCCTTGAAGTAGAACATGCCCACGGGCTTGGTGGGTTTCTCGAAGGCAGGGTCGTTGGGGTCGACGACGACCTGTGTCACGACGGCGGCACAGGGCACGTCCATCTTGCGGCGTGCCAGTTCGCGCTGCACAGCCTGCTGCAGGTGGTAGCCGATGTAGCCCTGAGTCATGGCTCCGCATTCGGGGAAGGGCATCAAAGGCGTGCCGCTGCCGTTGTTGGCAGAGTATTCGAAGGCCAGGTTCACCATGCCCACCTGGGGACCGTTGCCGTGGCCGATAACTACATCGTAGCCTTCCTCCACCAAGTCGACGATGGTAGAGGCTGTGTTCTTCACGAGCTCCAACTGCTCTTGCGGTTTCTTGCCGAGGGCATTGCCGCCTAAAGCGATTACTAAGCGCTTTCTCATGATTGTAATGATAAGGGGTGAGTAGTGAGAGGGGAGAGGTAAGAAGAAAGAGGTGAGGGTGAGGGGTGAGAGAATAGCCCTTGATTCGTGCAACACTGACACGAAGCTTATCTCTCACCTCTCACCCCTGACTTCCTACCACTGATTGTTATTTCAGTGTAGCGTACATCACGGCCTTGATGGTGTGCATACGGTTCTCTGCCTCGTCGAACACCTTCGACTGCTTCGAGCGGAACACCTTGTCGGTGACTTCCATCTCGGGCAGGCCGAACTTATCGTAGATATCCTTACCAATGGTGGTCTCCAGATCGTGGAAGGAGGGCAGACAGTGCAGGAAGATGGCGGTCGGCTTGGCGTTGGCCATCACGGCGTCGTTCACCTGATACGGGCTGAGCAGCTTGATGCGCTGTTCCCAGAGCTCAGGAGCTTCACCCATCGACACCCAGATGTCGGTATAGATGACGTCGGCGTCCTTCGTTCCTTCCTTCACATCGTCGGTCAGTGTGATGGTGCAACCGTTCTCCTTGGCAATCTCACGGCAGGTAGCCACGAGTTTCTCGTCGGGCATGTTCTCCTTCGGGCCGCAAGCCACGAAGTTGATGCCGAGCTTGGCCGAAACGACCATGAGCGAGTTGGCCACATTGTTGCGGGCATCGCCCATGAAGACCATCTTCAGGCCTTTATAGTAACCGAAGTTCTCCTCGATGGTGAGCACGTCGGCAAGCATCTGTGTGGGATGGAAGTCGGTGGTCAGACCATTCCATACGGGAACGCCTGCATAGCGGGCGAGGTCTTCCACAATCTGCTGGTCGAAACCGCGATACTCGATGCCGTCGAACATGCGTCCGAGCACCTTGGCGGTGTCTTCGAGCGACTCTTTCTTACCCATCTGCGATGAACCTGGATCGAGATAGGTCACACCCATACCGAGGTCGTTGCCGGCCACTTCGAATGAGCAGCGTGTGCGAGTAGATGTTTTCTCAAACAACAGCACAATGTTCTTACCCGTCAGGTACTTGTGCGGTGTGTTGGTACGCTTAAGGTTTTTGAAATCTTTTGAAAGCTGAAGCAGATACTGAATCTCTTCAGTGGAGAAGTCGAGCAATTTCAAGAAACTTCTTCCTGATAAACTTCTTGGCATAACTTTAATTTACGATTTACTAATTTATTATTTGATAGATTATACGAATTCTCTTCGTGCCTTTTATTTCAGCACCACTTCGTCGCTGTTGACAATGCGCTCGCAGTAGTGGCAGCGCAGGATGGTGTGCTCAGCGTCGACCACATGGAAGTGGGTGTGCATGGGTTCGTTGTTGGAGATGCACTTGGGGTTGTTGCATTTCACGATGTCAATCAGCTCTTCGGCCAGCTCCACCTTGTGCTTCTTCACCACTTCGTAGTCGTGGATGAGGTTCACCACAGCATTGGGAGCAATCACGGCGATGCGGTTGAGCGTCTCTTCCGGAATCTCTACATCGGCAATCTTGATGATACCCTTTCTGCGCATGCTGCCACTGTCGAGGTTGTTACCGATGGTGACGCTGTTCTGCATTTTGTCGAGACCCAACAGGTTGACCACCTTGAACAGGGAGTTGCAAGGGATGTGGTCTATCACGATGCCGTTGCACAGGGCGGCCACGGCCATTTCTTTCTTATTGTTCTTCATAATCTTTTTTGTTGACAAGTTTACGAGTTCTTGCTCCGCTTCGCTTTGCAAGCGCCCCTTTCGGGCCGAGCGGACAAAATTACCTTGTTAAAGACCCAGTGCGCGGCAGATGAGTGCCTGACGGGCATAGAGGCCATTGCGTGCCTGCTCGAAATAGTAGGCCTGCGGCGTGTCGTCCACATCTTGTGCTATCTCTGTGACGCGTGGCAGCGGATGGAGCACGCGCATGTTCGGCTTGCAGCCTTTCAGCATGGAAGCGGTGAGGGTGTAGACATTCTTCACGCGCTCATATTCCATGAGGTCGCTGAAGCGCTCGCGCTGTACGCGCGTCATATAGAGAATGTCGGTCTGGTTGATGATACGCTCGCTGAACTCAGTGGTCTCTTCATATTCGATGTCCAGCTTGCGGCAGTAAGCCTTATACTGCTCCGGCATGCGCAACTCGTTGCAGGATACGAACTTGAAGCGTGGCTTGAAGAAGTGCATGGCCTCGAGCAGCGAGTGCACGGTGCGTCCGTATTTCAGGTCGCCCACCATCGTGATGGTCAGGTTCTCAAGCGTGCCCTGTGTCTGGTAGATGGTGTAGAGGTCGAGCATCGTCTGAGTGGGATGCTGGTTGGAACCATCACCGGCATTGATGATGGGTACTTTCGACACCTCGCTGGCGTAGCGTGCTGCACCCTCCAGGGGATGACGCATGACGATGAGGTCGGCATAGTTGCTCACCATGACGATGGTGTCTTTCAGCGTCTCACCCTTCGACTGGCTGCTGGTGGAGGCATCGCTGAATCCGATGACGCGTCCGCCCAGGCGGTTCACGGCTGTCTCGAAACTCAGTCGCGTACGAGTAGAGGGTTCAAAAAACAACGACCCCACCACTTTTCCTTCAAGGATTCGCTGGTTGGGGTTCTGCTCAAACTCTTTTGCCCGACGAAGAAGCTTGATAATCTCTTCTTTGGTCAGGTCTGTGATTGAAATTAAGTTACGGTTCTGCATACGATTGTTGTTTTTTCTAAATCGCGTGCAAAGATAATGAGAATCCCGCATCTTTCTATCACACAACGGCACAAAAAAAGTTAAATGGCAGAAAAAAACTTTCCAAACCGCTGCCCCCTTCTTGGCATCGGCAGTGGACCGACGCCCTTCGGTCAGCGGCCTACCACCTTCTGTGCGGTATGATCACTGTAGCTGACTATCTGCAGGCCTTTGGTCTGATCGCTGACTTTGCGCCCTGCCACATCGTAGCGTGCCGTCTCTTCGCGGGGTGCAGCGGTAGCCGGCTTACTGTGCGTGGCTGCCTGCTCGTGGTTTTCGATCACCTCAAAGTTCTCTATCGAGCTGTCGTTGAAGGCACTCTCGCCTATCAGCAGGTGCAAGTTGCGCCCATCGCTCACCTCGTTGTGGATTCTCAAGGTTTTCAGGTATTTCGTTCCCTGAAAAGCATTGTTGCAGATACGACGCACCGACGACGGCACCTCGAACTCCTCGCGCGGGTTCATGGCCGGATAGCGCACCAGGGCAATGGGTATGTCGTCGTAGATCATGTACAGCACACCATCGATGCTCTTGATGGTGTTCGATGCCGTGAAATACGATGTGGCGATATAGCCCGTGGGGAAATCGGCCTGCGTTTCCAAAGTCTGTGCCTCTGCCGATAGTGCCAGCATCAGCATCAGGATGGTTGATAGTTTCTTCATTGCAAGTGTTTTTTATAGGTTTTGGATATTGCTACTTTCACCCAGTTGACCCAGTGCCATCAGTTCGTTTCGTCGGGCTGTTGGCCGTCGTGTGCCTTCCAAGCACACTCCGTTATCTTCATGTCCGTGAAGACTGCCGTGAACGACGATTCCTCTGGCGAGCAGGCATAGATGCCAAAGCTGATTTCCTCAGCGGCAGCCGGCATGTGGCAGATGCGCATCTGACTGAAATCCTGACCGTTGGCAGAGCATTCGATGCAGTAGTCGTCCTCACGGCGTGAGAAGCGATACCACATGGTCTTCACATCGGCAGCAATGGCGGTGGTCGCCCAGTCGGAATAGCCCTGGTTGGTCACCACACTGCCCAGATGCTGAAACGCCTCATTCTCGTATTCCACAGAGCCCTTCAGCCAGTTCTCGCTGTCGAGATACATCACGACGCCGCACTGGTCGAAGCGGTGATGGCTCTGCGTGAAGTCGGTCTTCACGACGAAGCTGAAGAATTTCTCGCGCGTCTTCATCTGAAGCACGGGGGCATTGTCGTTCTGGAAGTGGTAATAGGTGCGCTGCCACAGGTCGGTATGCGGAGCAGTGGTAATCGTGATGGTATCACCTTTGACCTCAGAGCTTGCAGGCTCCCGGGTCCACTGGAGTTTGCCCAGGTCGATACGTCCGCTGTCAGCGAGCGCCACTTTCACGTCATCTACAAAATCTGTCGTCGGGGGCTGCTCCCCATTACTGCTACAGCCAGTCAGCGCGGCAGCTGCTACTGCCATCAGCATTATGTGTTTGATTCTCATATCCTTTCAATTGTTGTTATTCAAAAACTACTTCAACTTACTACCGTCAGCGAATGCCTTGCCCACGGTCTTGCCAAGCTGGATATAGGTGTGATGGACCGGGTCGTAAGTGATCAGTCCCATCTTCTCCACATCGGGCTTGCCATCTTCAGCCAAGTACTTTTCATCGCAGAGGATATTGACGATTTCGGCCACAAGATAAAAGCCCGTTGCCGACTCATCGATTTTCTGCTTCACGCGGCATTCCAACGTCATGGGCAACTCCTTGAACACAGGAGCATTCACATGGGGGGCTTTTTCGCAAGTCCATCCCGCCTTCTCCATCTTGTCGGGCGTATTCCTGCCGCTGACGATGCCCACATAGTCGGCGGCCACCAGTGTCTCTGCCGTAGCGAAGGCCACGGTGAACTCAGGATTCACGGCCAGGTTGTCCGTCGTAGCATGGGCACCCAGCGAAATCATGATTTCGTGCATATCCCACTGTCCACCCCACGCTGCATTCATGGCGTTGGGCTTCCCGTCTTTGTCGAAAGTGCCGATGATCAGCACGGGTTGTGGCAACAGCCACGATGTAGATTTGAAACTTTTCATCATTATTTATTGGTTAATCGTTTGACATTTTCTCTCTTTTTCAGGGTCGATTCAAGCAGTGCCCTGCTCATCCATCGCTTCAATGTAGAAGCTGAACGGACGGAAGCCATCGTTGCAACTGATCATTGCGCTCATCGGGTTCTTCATCCATCCGTCGTAGAAATTGCCCTCGCCCCTGGCCAGCGATTCCACAAACTCACGCATCGACGACCAAGCAGAAGGGCACATGCCTTCAGGGCATTTCCCATCCTCGGAAATCCATACCTGCCCCTCCCTGACGTCGCAGGTATGCTCAATAGGGTTCTCGAATCGCAGCATCAAGTCTGGGTAGACCGTCTGGCGGATGGCTGTAATCTTTACTTTCTGAGCGTTTTTTTGTTCAGTCATCATCGTTTTATAGGAAAGTTTGGTGCAAAGATAGCATGTTTTGCGTGAAATACCGAACACGAAACCACTTATTCCATCATTTCTTTCGCATTTTTAACGTGTATTCTTCGTTGTTATCAATCACAATAGTAGCAACAACAACTACAGCATTAAGTTGTTTTCCAAGTCAGAAAACGTTGTTTTCCAAGTCAGAAAATATTGTTTTCCAAGTCAGAAAACGATGTTTTCCGCGTCAGAAAACAACTCCAACCCCGTAGTCCAATAAAACAATAAAAGGAGCAAGCCACAATGGACTTGCCCCTTCTTGATTGACGCTTACACTCAGTTCCTCTTTTTATCTGACGACGGTCTTCTTGCCGTTCTGAATGTACAGGCCGGGCTTGGTGGGCGCCGTCTGCAGCTGCTGGCCGTCGAGGGTGTACCATGCTGCGGGAAGCGTGGTGCGGGTAGCGGGGAGCGATATGCCCGTCGGGATGTTGGGCAGGTTGTAATTAATCTTGTTGAACCACAGGAACCACGGGTCGCAGTTGTAGTGGTCGAGGGAGCCTTCCGGCACGGTGAGCTCGGCATAGCGGTCGGTCTTCAGGTCGAAGGCCTCGTTGTTGTCGATCGGATCGCCCCAGAAGTCAACCAGTTGGATGTTGGAGTTTCGAATCTTCACGTCGGCGAGTTTCAGACAGTTCTTGAATGCCCCTTTGTAAAGCTTTCTGACAGAACGAGGCAGGTCGATGGAGGTGAGACTCTCGCAACCATTGAAGGCACTGCCTTCGATGTACTGGAGACCTTCGTTTAAGACAACACTCTCCAATTGCTTACACTCCTGGAAGGTGTATTCTTCAATGCGTTTCACGCCTGACGGAATCTCAATGCTGGTGAGAACAGATCCATAGAAACCATAGTCTCCCAGATAAGTGAGGCTTTCGGGCAACGTGATGGTTTCAAGTGCAGGGCAGAAGGCGAACCCATGAGCTTTAATCTTCTCCAGACCTTCTGAGAGGAATACGTTCACCAGTTTTTTGTTGGACTGGAAGGCATATTCGTCGATCACCTTGACAGAAGCCGGTACATTTGCCGACACCATCTCATCACAACCTGCCAGTGCCCAGACACCAATTCGCTCTACGGTATTGGGAATGCTTACGAATGTGATTTTTTTACACATCGTGAATGCATAGTCGCCCAGTTCCACCACCTTGAAATCGAGGGGCTTGTTGGGAATGTTGACCGTTCCCTCCGTTTTATCGTCGATGCTCGGCGTCAACAAGTCCTGACCATACACGCGGCAGGTCTTGTCGGCCGCGCTGATAATCTGGAACATCATGTCGTGTCCGCTCTTGAATGGATAGGAGAAGATGTCGCCGTCCTGCGGTTCCATCTCCTCAATTTTGGCGAACTCGTCGGGCACGAAGTTTGTATAGACGGAGGCATTGGCGAAGGGTACATGCAAAGTGGCACTCGAGTGGGATGGGATCCCTTCCCAGACACCACTTCCTGAAACATTATGTCCAGCCAGATAGACATCCGTCAGTTTGTTGCAATTGATCACGGCACCAAACCGATAAGTCTTTAGCGACTTGGGCAGGCGAAGCTCCTTGATAGCCGTATTGGCAAAAGCCTTGTATTCGATGGCCTCAATACCTTCCTGCAGCTCCACCTCCATCAGGTTCGTGAGGCGGCTGAAACCATGAGTATCGCCGTAAGGATTAAAATCGCTGATCGTTTTGCACGTTCCGGGCACAACGGCTTTCGTCACATAGTCCATCGATCCTGAACCTGTTACGAGGGAAGACAATTTTGTGATGTCGAAGCCTAACATCTGCTCCGGAAGGGTGAAGGTGGTGACGTCAGAGCCTACCTGCTCTTCCGTTCCCAGATAACTGCACTCATAGCGCTCGTTGAGCTCGTTGTATTTCGACACACGAAGATTTGCCATATAGCCCAAGGTTTCGCGGTCGCGGATAATAACATTGCAGTTTTCCAGTGTCTGGGGATAAAAATACTCCTTATTGTTGTTGAACTGTTCACTCAGCTTATTCATCCATTCGCTGGTATTACGACTGACGGTATAGACATTTGCCATGCAGTACTTTATGCCGTAGTATTCTTCATAATAAGTATCGTAGAAAACATCAAATTCGAAATTGGGGCATTCGCTACCTAAAAAAATAATATTTTGCAACAGTGAACAACCTTTAAACGCACTACTATTAATGTTTCTCACGGAAGCCGGGATAACAACAGAAGACAGACTGGAGCAATCACTGAATGCAAGATTATCTATGGTTATAACTTGATGCGGGATGTAAACATCCACCAGATTCGTGCAACCATAGAACAAAGCAACGCGTACTATTGAAAGCTTTTCGGGGAGCCAACATTTCTTTAAATTCGTACACTCGTTGAATGCCATTTGACCAATCTCCACTATTGTCTGAGGAATCTCTACCTCAGAAACAGAACAATCACTGAATGCCCAACTTCCAATTCCAGTCACCGTATATCCCATGACGGTTTCAGGAATCGTCACCGTACCTGTCACAGTTTTATCGATACATGCGCTGCCATCTTGATTCATGCTAACCTGGCATGTTTTTTCATCTTCATTAGTGACAGAAAACGTCATCCTCACACCTTCCTTGGTCTTTGTGATAAACGTGTCGCCTACGTCGGCCAACAGGTTCGCAGCTCCAGCGACCATCATGATGGCCGCGAGCATTAGTTTTTTTGTTAATAGCTTTTTCATGCAATTCTGTTTTTTATGTTGAAATAATTAGTTTGCATAGTTTTGTGGGCGCAGCACGCATGGCGCTCCTCATCCCTGGAAATGTTGTAGTTGTCTGGTTCTTAAAGTTTTGATGATTAACTGGTTATATAATTATTTTTTGCGATGATATTCATTACGTCAGTGCAAATATAACACATTATTTAAAACTTACCAAACAATTTGCCAAAAAAAACATGATTCTCTATACGAATCTCTTTCTTGATAAGATAGTGGGTTAGTAATGAACCTCCTATGGGGGAGGTCAATCAGCGAGGGATGCTGAGTAGTTACCATTTTGCGATGAGCCTCAAAAAAAGTTAAATGTGACAAAAAAACTTTTCGGTTGCATATAATCTCAATGGATATTCGTAAATTTGCACGATAAAATAATCTAACCTAATAGCATTTATGAACAATTCAGTAATCACATTCCCCGTACCGGCCAATGAACCGGTAAAGGCCTATCTGGCAGGTTCGCCAGAGCGTGTAGCACTCGAAGAGGAACTGCAGCGCCAGTCGAACATCGTCGTTGACATCCCCATCATCATTGGTGGCAAAGAAATCCGCACAGGCGACACTGGCAAGGTGACTTGTCCGCACGACCACAACCACGTGCTCGCCACCTATCATAAAGTAGGAAAGAAAGAAGTGCAGATGGCTGTAGAGGCCGCCATGAAGGCCTGGAAGGAATGGAGCCAGACACCTTGGACCACCCGCGCCGCCATCGTGATGAAGATGGCCGAACTGCTGGCCACGAAATATCGCCCCATCATGAACGCCGCCTGCATGCTCGGACAAAGCAAGAACATCTATCAGGCAGAGATTGACTCGGCTTGCGAGACCATCGACTTCTTCCGCTATAACGTGCACTATGCTTCGAAGATTTATGCCATGCAGCCGAAGGATGGCAACATGCAGTTGAACCACACGGAGTATCGTCCGCTGGAGGGCTTCGTGCTGGCCGTGACGCCGTTCAACTTCACGTCGATTGCCTCGAACCTCTGCATGACGCCGGTGCTGATGGGTAATGTAGCCCTGTGGAAGCCCTCCACGACGGCATTGCTGTCGAACTACTACCTGATGCAGCTCTACAAGGAGGCTGGTCTGCCCGACGGCGTGGTGAACTTCCTGCCTGGCAGCGGTGCCTTGATTGGCGAGGTGGCCACGGAGTCGAAATTCTTCGCAGGCATCCACTTCACAGGTTCTACGGCAACATTCAAGACTTTATGGCAGCAGGCCTGCAGCAATCTCGACAAATACATCTCCTATCCGCGACTGGTGGGTGAGACGGGTGGCAAGGACTATATCTTCGTGCATCCTTCTGCCGACAAGAAGGCTGTGGCTACGGCTGCCTTCTGCGGAGCTTTCGAGTTCCAGGGACAGAAGTGCTCGGCTGCCAGCCGCATGTACATTCCGAAGTCGATGTGGCCTGAGGTGCTCGAGGACATCAAGCGTATGGCCGGTGAGGTGAAGATGGGCGACGTGATGGACCCGATGAACTTCATCAACGCCGTCATCGACGAGGCTTCGTTCGACAAGTGCCAGTCGTACATCGACTTCGCTGAGAAGGCCGACGATGCCAAGATAGTGCTTGGCGGCAAGTGCGACAAGTCGAAAGGCTGGTTTGTGGAGCCCACCGTCATCGAGACCTCCAACCCGCATTTCAAGTCGATGGAAGAAGAAATCTTCGGCCCCGTGCTGACCGTCTATCCCTACGACGACGACAAGGTGGACGAGACGGTGAAGTTGCTCGACGAGACCTCGCCCTACGGCTTGACGGGTGCTGTCTTCGGCCGCGACCGTCTGGCTGTGGAGAAGATCACGAACGACCTGTGCTACACCGCCGGCAACTTCTACATCAACGACAAACCGACGGGAGCCGTCGTTGGCATGCAGCCCTTCGGCGGTGCCCGCGCCAGCGGTACCAACGACAAGGCCGGTGGTGAGTTCAACCTCATCCGCTGGATCATCCCGCGTGTCATCAAGGAGACCCTCGTGTCGCCCACCGACTACCGATACACGTATCTGAAGTAAGTTTTTATTCAGTTGACAAGTTGACGAGTTGACAAGTAAACAAGCTATTTGTTCATACAACCCGTCAACTTGTCACTAAAAAAGTATCAACTCGTTAACTCGTCAACTTGTTAACTTGTCAACTAAAAAACCATGAAAGAAAAAAACATAACCCCGTGTCAGGTGAACGTATCGTCTGAGACGGGACGCTTACGAGCCGTGCTGCTCCATCGTCCCGGAGTGGAGATAGAGCGCATGACCCCGCTGAATGCCGCCCACTGTCTGTACAGCGACATTCTCAACAAAGTCAGCGTGGACCAGGAATACCGCAACTTCTGCGGCGTGCTGGAACGCTGGACCAACGTCTACTACGTGGAAGACATTCTGGAGGAACTGCTCCGCCGCGACGACATCAAGACCGACCTGGTGCGCGAGAGCGTGTTCCACTATGGCCGCCGGCCGGTGAAGCAAGCCGGAACGACGGGCGACCGCCTCTTCGAGACTTTGATGGAGATGGACAGCGTGCAGCTGGCACGTGTGCTCATCGAGGGCTATGAGAACCCGCAGTGGGACGGCCTCAGCGAAGACCGCTACCTCCTGGAGCCGCTCTACAACCTCTTCTTCACCCGCGATGCTTCATCGACCGTCTACAACCGCGTATTGATCAACTCCATGAGCTTCGAGGTGCGCGAACGCGAGACACTCATCTACGAAGCCATCTTCCGCCATTTCTTCGGCGTAGAGCTGCTCAATGCCACCCAATGGAACAACAAGGCGCGCACAGAAGGCGGCGACGTACACATCGCCTCGCCCGACCTGCTCTGCGTGGGCGAAGGCATCCGTACCAACGCCAAAGGTATAGAATACCTGGCACAGACTTTTGCCCGTGAGCGCGACCATTTTAATATATTGGTGCAGGAACTGCCCCACGACCCAGAGTCGTTCATCCACCTCGATATGGTGTTCACCTTCCTGGGCAGCCATCAGTGTATGGCCTTCGAGCCGATGCTCAAGAAGAACGGACTCTTCAGCGACAAAGATACCACACTCATCAGCATCGACAACGGGAAAATCAGCTACCGCCAGGTGCCCAGCATACTGAAAGGCCTGGAGCAACTGGGCTGGGACATCGACCCCGTCATCGGCGGCGGCAGCGACCCGTGGGTACAGCTGCGCGAGCAGTGGCACAGCGGCGCTAACTTCTTCTCTATCGGCAACGGTAAGGTGATAGGCTATCGCCGTAATGTACACACTATTGAAGCCCTCGACCATGCAGGGTTCGCCGTACTGAATTCAGAGGACATCATCAGCGGAAAGGTTTCGATGGACGACTACGAGAAGTTCGTGGCCACCTTCCCAGGTGCCGAACTGCCCCGTGCTGGAGGCGGCGCCCGCTGCATGACGATGCCCATCCTGCGCGACTAATCGAAATATCACCCCACATCAGATGGCTACGAAAGAAAAGACCCTCACCCCCATGATGCAGCAGTTCTTCTCGCTGAAGGAGAAACATCCCGACGCGCTGCTGCTCTTCCGCTGTGGCGACTTCTACGAGACCTACTGCGACGATGCCGTCGATGCCAGCCGCATCCTGGGCATCACGCTGACGCATCGCAACAACGGGGCTGGGGCGAAGGGCAAGGACGAGATGGCGGGATTCCCCCATCACGCCCTCGACACCTACCTGCCGAAACTCATCCGCGCAGGGCGGCGTGTGGCCATCTGCGACCAGTTGGAAGACCCGAAGCTGACAAAGAAACTCGTCAAGCGCGGCATCACGGAACTCGTCACGCCAGGCGTGGCGATGGGCGACAACGTGCTGAACTACAAGGAAAATAACTTCCTGGCCGCTGTGAACTTTGGAAAGGCTGCGTGCGGCGTGGCCTTCCTCGACATCTCCACGGGTGAGTTTCTCACTGGACAGGGAACCTACGACTACGTAGAAAAACTCCTGACCAACTTCCAACCTAAAGAAATACTCTACGAACGTGGCAAGCGTGAGCTGTTCGAGCGCTCGTTTGGCGACAAGTATTTCACCTACGTCTTGGACGACTGGGTGTTTACTGAGCAGACCGCCTTGCAGAAACTCACGGCGCATTTCAAAGTGAAGTCGCTGAAAGGCTTCGGCGTGGATCATCTGCGCAGCGGCGTGATTGCCGCAGGTGTCATCCTGCAATATTTAGAGAACACGCAGCACACACAGATTGGTCACATCACCTCGCTCCGCAGAATCGAGGAGGATAAGTATGTGCGCTTGGACAAGTTCACCGTGCGTTCGCTGGAACTGCTCTATCCCATGCAGGAGGGCGGACGGTCGCTGCTCGATGTGCTCGACCGTACCGTGTCGCCCATGGGGGCACGCATGCTGAAGCGATGGGTGGTGTTCCCCTTGAAGGAACAGAAGGCCATCAACCGCCGATTGGATATGGCCGAGCATTTCTTCCGCGAACCCTTGTTCCGCGAACTGGTGGACGCGCAGTTTGCCCTTGTGGGCGACTTGGAGCGTATCGGTGCGAAAGTGGCCGTCGGACGGGTGACTCCCCGCGAGGTGAACCAGCTGAAGACCGCCCTGATGGCTTTGGTACCCGTGAAGGAAGCCTGTATGGAAAGCGACAACGAAGCCATCCGCGAGGTGGGCGAACGGTTGCAGCTCTGCGAGGAGATGCGCGACCGCATTGCCCGCGAAGTGACCGACGACCCACCACAACTCGTCAACAAAGGCGGTGTCATCCGCAACGGCGTGAACGCGGAACTCGACGAACTGCGCCACATCGCCTACAGCGGCAAGGACTATCTCTTGCAGATACAGGAGCGCGAAGCCCGACAGACAGGCATCTCGTCGTTGAAGATTGGCTACAACAATGTGTTCGGCTATTATCTCGAAGTGCGCAACACGTACAAGGATCATGTGCCCGCCGACTGGATTCGCAAGCAGACTTTGGCACAGGCCGAGCGATATATCACGCAGGAGCTGAAGGAGTACGAGGAGAAAATCTTAGGGGCAGAGGACAAGATTCTGTCGTTGGAGACACGCCTGTTCAACGAACTGGTCGTCGCCCTCGGACAGATTATTCCCGCCATTCAGCAAAACGCTACGCTCGTGGCAGAGATGGACTGCCTACTTTCCTTCGCCAAGTCGGCTGAAGAACAACACTATGTGCGGCCCGTCATCGACGACAGCGATGTCATCGACATCCATCAAGGCCGCCATCCTGTCATCGAAGTGGAACTGCCCTTGGGCGAGCAATATGTGCCTAACGACATTCTGTTAGACACCACACGCCAGCAAATCATCATCATCACGGGTCCCAATATGGCGGGTAAGTCGGCCTTGCTGCGCCAGACCGCCCTGATTGTGTTGATGGCGCAGATAGGCAGCTTCGTGCCGGCCGAGAGTGCCCGCATCGGAATGGTGGATAAGATATTCACCCGCGTGGGTGCCAGCGACAATATCTCCTTGGGCGAATCGACCTTTATGGTGGAAATGACCGAAGCCTCGAACATCCTGAACAACGCCACACCCCGCTCGCTCGTGCTCTTCGACGAACTGGGACGCGGCACCTCCACCTACGACGGCATTTCCATCGCCTGGGCCATTGTGGAGTATCTGCACGAGCATCCGAAGGCTCGTGCCCGCACGCTCTTCGCCACCCACTACCACGAACTGAACGAGATGGAAAAGTCGTTCTCGCGCATCAAGAATTATAATGTAAGCGTGCGCGAGGCCGACGGCCGCGTCATCTTCATGCGCAAGCTCGTCCGCGGTGGGTCGGAGCACTCCTTCGGTATCCATGTGGCACAGATAGCCGGAATGCCCAAGAGCATCGTGAAGCGAGCCAACGAAATCCTGAAGCAGCTGGAGAGCAAAGAAGACAGAGGGGAGAGAAACACAAATGCTAACACGCTTTCCTCGCCCATCACCAATCATCCTTCCTCCGAACAAAGGGAGGGCATGCAGCTCTCCTTCTTCCAGTTGGACGACCCTGTGCTCTGTCAGGTGCGCGACGAAATTCTCGGCCTCGACATCAACAACCTCACCCCTGTGGAAGCCCTGAACAAACTCAACGACATCAAAAAGATTGTCGCAGGAAAATAGATCTTTTTATCGACAAAACCATTATTGCACTTTCTCCCACGAAAGTTGCGAAACACCCTTCACCCTTACACACGGCACATAACCTGAAGATATAAAAAGGATTACGGTGTGAAGGGTGCCACACCCACCCTTCACACCCTACACACTTTCGGCAAAAATCATGTGAAAGCTATCCAGTTCTCCTCCTAAGGAGAGGCGAGGGGAGGTCACCCAATGCCCTTCTTCTTGTCAGCACGATTCTGCGAGGGTATCAAAATGCGAAACATCAATTGCGTGTAGGGACATACTTTTATGTATGTCCGTTGCCTGCCGTTTGTAGGGATATCTTGGACAAGCTAAGCGCAGGCGTATCCTTTATGTATATCCGTCCCTCCCCACCGATACTACAGATAAATGAATCGATAATTCGGACATACATAAAAGTATGTCCCTACAGTCGGTTCAGATAACCTGCGGGAGTGATGGAGATAGCCTGCGAGCGTGTCTTAAATCATCTGCGAGCGTGTCAAAGAATATCTATGAGAGTGTCGGAGATTATCTGTGAGAGTGTCAGCGAATATCATTTGGAATGCGAACAGATACTACTGACTGCGTGAATAGACGCTAATTACGAGGTAATTGTATTGCGGTCACGATGCAATCGCATTGCAGTCACGAGGTCATTGCATTGCAGTCATGAGCTCGTTCCATTGCAATCACGAGATGAATGAACTGCAACCAGAAACTGAGTGAATAGAAACCAGAAAAGTGGAGCAATCACATCAAAATCGGCCCGCGCCGCATTTCCGTATATTAGGGGCGACCCCCTTGTACGTTTCTTGCGGCGCGTCCAACACAAAACATTTACAACTCTATTCTTAATGCGTAGCCTTGCTACGCGCTTGCTCAATTATCTGACAACCACCTTCCTGCCATCCTTGATGTACACGCCAGCGGGCAGCGTGCGATTAGCGTCCAAGCGACGACCCTGTAGGTCATATTGGGATGAGGCGTGGGAGTTGAAGGGTGAGACATGTATTCCTGTGCTCTCGTCTGCCTCGACCGACAGCGGCACGAAGGAGTATTGGGTGATGTTCTTGTACATCCTTGGCGAGAAACAGCCGAAAAGCGTCTGTGCCGTCATGGGTAGAGAAATGCCGTCAAAGACACCGAATATGTCGTTCAGGTGAAGGTACGGCTTGCCGTCGTCGCCCGCCACGAAGATGCCCTGGTCGGTGGAAATAATCCGTACACCAAGGATGTTCATCACCTTGTACCAATAATTATAGTCCGTTCTCAGGTTGCTTACGGAAAACTCTTCAAAGGCCAGGCCCTCTGCCTTTCCGCCTTTCTCAACGGTGGAGAGGTCGGTGGAACGTGTGGGGAACAGGGTGGACAGGTCGTTGCACTCGCAGAGCAGACCAGCTATCGTGCCTTTGAGCTCCGTTCCCTCTTCGGCTTCAAGGCCCGTGCCAAACAGACAGATGGCCGCGCCATTCTCGCGGTCGGCAACCACCAAGCGGTCGCCCTGGGACTTCAGCACCACTGCGTTCTCCAACGAAAGGTTGATGTATTTGACATTCTCATGCTCTCTTGACTCGTCCAGTTCATAATTCCTTCCGTTGATGATGCGTCCGTAGAAGTCCTCCTGCATGAAGACGGGTTCGTCGTACTCGTAGCAGGCAATCAGGTGGGAATAGAGCCCACCATCGTAGAACAGCCCCATCGGACCGCTGAAGCCCTCCGTGCTGCCGATACCTTCCACCCATTCCATCGAACCACGGTCCTCCACGCTTCCGTCCTCGTGGGTCGTTGTGGCCTTCAGCACAAGCCGCTTGCGGGCATTGCCGTCAACCGTCACCTCGTCGATGTGGTCCACCGTCAGGCGGTAGGTGTCTCCGTACTCCTCCTTGCAGAACACCACGTCGCCCACCTGCGCGTTGAAGTCACAGAGAACGGTCTCAAAGTCAGGCATGTCCCATTCATCCCATGACTTACTCTTGTCCACCATGTAAATCTTTCCATTCCTTTCGCGGATAGCACCTTGGTAGGTGGGTTTGCCGTCGTTGACGCTCAGGTATAGTTTCTTATAACTCCCTTCATCAAACAGCGTGTCGCCCTGCATAGTATATACATAGCGGCTACCGTAATAGAGATTCGTCACCTCGTATTCCCAACGCTTGCCTTCCCTCACAAAGCTGTTTTTCTTCGGGTAGAAGTCCTCACCCGTGAAAATGCACTTTCCGCCTTCATAGACAGCGAGCAACTTATCATAATAGATGCCGGTATCAAACATCACGGACTCCAGTAAGCCGCTCGTGCTGCCTATACCCTCCACCCAATAACCGGTCAAGCCCGTACCATACCATTCCGAATTGGAGCTGGTATGTTGTTCTTCCACTTTCACCCGTTTGCGCTCAATGCCTTTAACGGTGATTGCATCCCGATTCACGGCTACTGCCGCTCTCTCTCCGAAATACATCCTCTCGCCAACAGGCAGGTCGAAGTCATAGAGGAACTCCACGTTCTCATGATTGAAACGCACGAAATAGACTTTTGAACCTTCCTCACGCAAGGCTCCGCAATAGACGGGTTCCGTCGTCTTGTACATGGCCTCGTCGATGGTGTACAGTTTCTTATACGCCTCACCGTCTATCAGCGTATCACCCTGGATGAAGTACTCGTACTCATAACGGGATCCAGACATTATGTTCATTGATTGCCACTTCCACACTTTGCCCTCCTTCACCAGCGAGACATCCTGTGCAGACAATGCCTGCCAGCCCAACAGAAGGGTTAAGCCCAGTAATAATCTTATAGTTCTCATAAGCAGAAATAATAAAGTACAATATAATTAATAGTTATTCGCTGCAAATATAGCATATTTTCTTTAAACGCGACTATTTTGTTTGCATTATCTGCAATTAACGTATCATTCCTTCCGTTATGTTTACAGTTGACCCCAAAGGCAGAAAAGTGAAGCAAGCAAATAAATAAAGAACCTCTTGTTAATTGTAATACTGTTCATCATAATACTTCTTTACTGTAATACTATTTGTTTTCAATTTGGGATAGAGTCCCCAGTAATAGCGATTGGCCATCGATGCGATGGCATTTTCTGTTTTACCCAGTACAAGCAACAGTACGGCATGGTCATCTTCGTATTGCAAGGATTGGCTCTTCACATAATCGCCAGCCGTCACATACAGCTTGCCCACTATCAGGGTGTTGCTTGAAAAATCAATGGGTGGCAGGTTGTGAGTCGTGCCACATGCCGACTGTAATTCCTTCACGCTGTTGATGACGAAACAGGTGTCCACGTCGTATTCTGTTTCTGTGAAGAACATGGGGAGGGCTTCTCCGAAGAAAGACTCCACCATCGCATCTACTTCCTCTGGTGACGGACTATTGGAGTCGTCACCACATCCCATCAGCACTGTCACGATGGCAAACAGCACTGAGAGTAACAAACATTTTTTTTCTTTCATTTTATTAGTTTTATTGATTTAACACCCAAAGTAATTCAACCTCTATATGAAAGAAGTAGAATGACTATTATAAACAAGAAAACGACACCATAATAATAAATGGCTGTCCAGCTCCTTGCCGCTGTACTTCCACCGCTGCACCATCGCCGAGTCTGACCAGCAGTCGGCACGGCTTGCACCATAGGGGTAGAACATGTTGCGCTGCTCCACCTGTCCGGTATGTCTTGTTCGCATATTCGGATTCAATTTAATTAATTTGTTATCTCACATGAAGCAGCATCGCCATAAGAATAATTCTTTATTGAATAATGCATACCAATAGAAAGATCTAATTTGTTATAAACTTCAACTCCAACCACAGGATAGTCATAATCGACAATGTATTTATTCAAAAAAACAGGAGACAATCGATTTCCAAACTGAATAGAGTCTACGCTACAGAGAAACACACCATAATCTGCATGAATGCTATCGAAGCACAAGTGCTTAGTTCCTCTTTTTCCTCTCTTTTTTATGATATGATAAACGTATTCTTTATTGCAACTATCTTTTATATCCAACTCTAAGAATAGAATTACGTCGTCAGCCTCTATTGTTTTGGAGCGTGCATCATATTTTATGTAATTATTTTTGCATCCTCCTAAAACACAGATCAGGAAAACGAGAAAAAGCCTATTAAACATCTTATTATTTGCTCTCATTGTACATCCTCCACCATTCATCAATTTCTTTGATCTTAATTGAGTCACTGTATTTGGAATTAAACAAATCCTCAAGACTGCAAAAATGTATTACGGCACAGCTAAATAGGTATTACGGTACAATTGATATGCTATTGCGGTACAATTGCATAGGAATGACGGTACCGTTTATATGGAATGCGGAGTTGTGGCGACCGCCGCAAGCCCAATTTTTATGATTTCTTACCTGCCCGCACCATGCAGACGATGCCGATGATGATGAAGGGGATGGAGAGCAGCTGTCCCATATTGAGCAGCATATCGGCTTCGAAATCCTCCTGAATGTCCTTGGTCCACTCGATGAAGAAGCGGAAGGTGAAGATGAGCGTCAGGCAAAGGCCGAAGTAGAAGCCGGTGCCGACGGATATGAGTGACAACTCGTCAACTTGTTTACTCGTCAACTTGTCAACTGACCTACGATAGAACCACCA
Organism: uncultured Prevotellaceae bacterium; assembly: GCA_902801375.1. Classification (GTDB taxonomy): domain Bacteria; phylum Bacteroidota; class Bacteroidia; order Bacteroidales; family Bacteroidaceae; genus Prevotella. The sequence continues at coordinate 198,714 of CADCIB010000005.1, forward strand.
GCCAATGAAGAAGAAGATGGCGTAGGCTATGGCCTCGTAGAGCTGTCCTGGATGGCGCGGCAGCATGTCCACGCGCTCGAAGATGAAGGCCCAGGGCACATCGGTGGGCTTGCCGATGATCTCAGAGTTCATCAGGTTGCCCAAGCGGATGAAACAGGCCGTGACGGGCGTTGCGATGGCGATGTTGTCGAGCACCGTCCACACCTTGAGTTTCGACCAACGCACATAGAGCATCAGGGCGATGATGAGGCCGAGGGTGCCGCCGTGAGAAGCCAGCCCTTCATAGCCGGTGAACTTCCACGAGCCATCCTGCAGGAAATGAATGGGCAGCAACATCTCCACAAAGTGCTTGCCTGAGGTGAGGAAATAGTCGGGCTGGTAGAACAGGCAGTGGCCCAGTCGGGCACCGATGAGGATGCCGAGGAAGCAGTAGATGAAGAGTGGGTCGAAGACGTTCTCTTCTTCTTTCTTCCCGTTCTTCGTCACCGTCCTCACGGCTATCTTCTGCTCATAGAACAGCTTTCTCACGATTATATAGGCCAGCGCCAGACCGATGAGCCAGCACAGCGAATACCAACGGATGGGTCCCAGCGTCAGACTGGGGTTCCAATTGATGTATAATGGATGAAAGATGAAAGATGAAAGATGAAGGTTTGTTACCATCATGGAGGATGATAGATGGAGAATAATGGAAGAAATATAAAGACTTATTTGTATCATAATTTATGATTATTTGTTGTTTGAATCTCCGTTTTCAATAATAGCTGAACGTAATCGTGAGAGTTGTTTGGATATGAGTATTATCTGGTTTTCTGCGTTATTAAACTCTTCTTTTGAAATATACTTTTCGTCAAGGGATATTTCCAATTCACAAAGAATCTCAGTTAATGAACCAAAAGCTATCTCTATAAAATGAGCCTTTTCTTTTGCAGAAAAACGACCAAAACCTTCTGCAATATTAATGGCTACTGATGTTACAGCTCTTCGCATCTGAAGGCAAAGACCAAATCGTTCATCAATAGGATAATTTTTCAATAATGCACAAACAAATCTCGAAAGACTTTTTGCATTCTGATATACATCTAATTTTCTAAAATAAAAACTATCCATATTATCTTTGTTTACACTAATAATTCTTCATCCTTCTTCTTTCATCCTTCATCCAATCTACACATTGAAGCGGAAGTGCATGATGTCGCCGTCCTGGACGATGTAGTCCTTGCCTTCGACGCCCATCTTGCCAGCCTCACGTACAGCAGCCTCGGAACCGTACTTGAGGTAGTCGTCGTACTTGATCACCTCGGCGCGGATGAAGCCCTTCTCGAAATCGGTGTGGATCACGCCGGCACACTGCGGAGCCTTCCATCCCTTCTTGTATGTCCAGGCCTTCACCTCCATCGGACCGGCGGTTATGAACGTCTCGAGGTTCAGCAGGGCGTAGGCTTTCTTGATGAGGCGGTTCACGCCGCTCTCCTCCAAGCCCAGCTCCTCCAGGAACATCTGCTTGTCTTCGTACGACTCCAACTCGGCAATATCTTCTTCCGTCTTGGCGGCAATGACCATCGATTCTGCTCCTTCTTCCTGGGCAAGCGCCTCTATCCTGCGCGTGAAATCGTTGCCCGACTTGGCATCGGCCTCGCCCACATTACACACATAGAGCACGGGCTTCGCCGTGAGCAGGAAGAGGTTACGGGCGCAGTCCTGCTCGTCCTTCGTGTCGAACTCCACCACGCGGGCATTCTTGCCCTGTTCCAGCACCTCCTTGTAGGCCTTCAGCACCGTCACCTCGATCTTCGCGTCCTTGTTGCCAGCAGCGGCAGCCTTCTCGGTCTTGGCCAACCTTGAGTCGATGGTCTCCAAATCCTTCAGCTGCAGCTCCGTGTCGATGATTTCCTTGTCGCGAATGGGGTCGATAGTGCCATCCACGTGGGTGATGTTGTCGTCCTCGAAACAGCGCAGCACATGAATGATGGCATCCGTCTCGCGGATATTCCCCAGAAACTTATTGCCCAGACCCTCGCCTTTCGAGGCACCCTTCACGAGTCCGGCAATGTCGACAATCTCGCACGTTGCCGGCACGATGCGTCCTGGATGCACCAGTTCGGCCAGCTTCGTCAGCCGCTCGTCGGGCACTGTGATCACGCCTACGTTGGGTTCTATCGTACAGAAGGGGAAGTTGGCTGCCTGTGCTTTCGCGCTCGACAGACAATTGAACAAGGTGGACTTGCCGACGTTAGGCAGTCCTACTATACCACATTTTAATGACATACTATTCCAAATTTAAATATTCAGGGTGCAAATATACAACAAATTCCGCAGATTCCTCGATAATTGTCGAAAAATCTGCGGAAAAGAGAAGAAAGTGCGGAAACGCTACTGCACGTATTTCCTGCCTTTGCTCACCACCACGCCATGATAGGAAGCATCCACGCGGCGACCCTGCAGGTCGAAGACGGGAGCCGACTTCCTGGCTGTGTCTGTGCAGCTATTAAGCGCTGTGGGCGCTTCGCCGCCAGATGTGGTCTCGTAGCAGCCGAGATCAGGGGCAGCGCCATTGAACATCACGTAGTCGCCGATGGCATCTCCCTGGAAATCGTTATACTCGATGCCCTTGTCGATCAGGTTCGTAGCCGATGCCTTCAGGCGCAACAGCAACGTCTCAGGCAGTGTGCCGTCGGCATTGCGCGGAGCGAGGATAAGGCTCTCGTCGAGGCTCTCGAAGTCGCTTTCCGAAGTGCTGAAACCGCTCAGCCACGTGTTGTTGCTCTGCACCACGGTGCCATCCTTCGACGTGGCCAGATGGTAGTTCTGGCCACTTCCGCCTGTAGGCTTCAGGCTGATGCAGTTGAAAATGTTCAGCGTGTAGGCATATTCGTTGCCAAAGCCGTAGTTCGTCTTGTTCTTATAGGCCGTACAGTTCACGATGGTCATAGAGCCCGCATTGTTGTTCTGGTCGAACCCCTTCGAGCGATGCCCCACAGCCAGGCAGCGGTAGAGCTCTGTGTCGTGTTCCGTTCCCTTTCCGCCCAGCTTGAAACCATTGGGATTGCCGCCGTTGGCATAGTTGGCCAAGTCCTTACCTTCGAAGAATGAGGCATCCACGCCGTTGGCCCGCGGATGGTTGCTCAGGTCGAAGGTGGCCGGTCCGTTGCCGTAGGCTATGCAGTTGACATACACCGTCGGCGTACCGCTGGTGACGCGCTGGAACGAGTCCCATCCGTCGTCGCTGTTGTTCCACGCGCGGCAACCGATATAGATATTGCCCGGACAGGCGTCGCCCTGCTTGTCGGCAAAGCCGTCGGCATTGCCACCGTTGTCCTGGTAGTCGAAGTTGTCGTGCGCGTCGCAGTTGATGACCATATTATAGCCACCGCTGCGCAGCTGGATGCCGGCATTGCAACAGCCGTACACCTCCAGATTCTCCAGGATGTTGTACTTGCCGCCTTCCACCCAGATGCCCTTGTAGCCCGAGTAGCGCACGACGAAGCCCCTCAGATGCAGGTAGCTGCCGCCCACCTTCAGCGCATTGGTCTTCAGCGCTGACTCGCGAAAGTCGAGGATAGGCTTCGCGCCCTCATAAGCGGCGATGAGAATATAGTTGTCTGCCGTGCCCTTCTTGTTGATAGACACCGACGATGTGAAGTCGTACTGTCCGTCGAGCAGGTACAACTCATCGCCCGCCACGAGTTTGTTAATCATGTTCGTCAGCCTGCCTGGTGTCTCAGGCGACAAGCCGTTGCTGTCGGTTCCTGTGGGCGAGGCATAGCGCACAGTAGCCGTGACGCCCTGAAAGAGGGTCATCACGGCTATTGTCAGAAATAGGCTCCTTATTCTCATTTCAGCACCTTCTTACCGTTGCGGATGATGATGCCCTTGTAAGAATCCTTCACCTGCTGACCAGCGAGGTTGTAAGCCACTCCATTGTTCTGAACATTCACAGACGAAATGCTCGTCGGGTCTTCCACGATAGGCTCGTCGCCGCGCTCAATCTTCAGCGTGGTGATGCAGGTCTTGGTGTTGCCGTTGCGTCCGAAGTAGAGCACTTCAGCGTCCTCTTCGAGCACATACTCCTCCACGACGGGGTCTTCGCTGCTGGTACGTCCGTTGATGAACGGCTCCGTGGTGAAGAGCTCCGTCACGTTGTTCTCCTCGTCGAGCGTGAAGGCTATCACGGCAGCCGTCTTCGTTTCGTCGCTGTTGTTGAAAGCACCGGCAATCGAAATCTTGTCGCCAGCCTTGAAACCGCCTTCCACATTCGGATGCACGATGATGTAGGTGTTCAGCTCGTTGTCGCTCTTATAGCTCTTCTCGAAGAGGATGCACGGCAGGTTGTCCACATTCTCATGCACCTTCACACCGTCGTACGAGCAAGTGCCAAAGAACTCAATGGTGCCGAACTTGTCGATCCACTCCTTGTCCTTGTTTTGGGCAATCATGCCACCGTCGAATATCACACCTTCTTCAGGCTCAGGCTCCACTTCCGGCTCTATCGGCGTTTCCTCGCCACGCACCACCTTGAACACGGTGATGAATGTGCTGGTATTGCCGTTACGTCCCAGGTAGAGCACATCGATGTCCTCCTCAAGTGTGTAAGTCTCCACCACAGGGTCGTCAGCGGAAGAACGTCCGTTGATGAACTGCTGGGTGGTGAAGAGTACGTTCGCTGTGTTGTCCTCGTTGGGCACGAAGATGTCAATAGCCGACTGTTTCGAGTTGTCAGAGTTGTTGAAAGCACCGGCAATCGAGATGACGTCACCAGCCTTGAAGCCACCCTCACAGGTCACGGTGGTATAGTTTGCGTTAATCACGCCTTCCGACGTATAACTGTTGGCAAACTGAATGCCGTTGATGGCATCCGTATTCAAATGAATCTTCACTATGCCTGCGAGGTTACACGTACCCCCAGCAGTGAAAGTACCAATTCCGCGCTCATAGTCGGCCACCGTTTCTGCCTGTACGGCGAAGACCGTCATTGCCAATAAAACTAAAGTAAAAATTTTCTTCATAAGTCATGATTTTTTTAGTGAATAAACCGATTGTTGAATATTGAGTGCAAAGTAAGCGGTTTTTCGCGAAACATGCAAACTTTTTCGCGAATACTTGCAAGTAATCGTTTACGCTGCGCCACCCTCGTAACTGCTCAGCACCCCTCGCTGATTGACCTCCTCTAACCCCTATTTCTGAGAAAACTGTAATCTATAATCGTCTACGAACATGATAATAAAACACCCTTTAAATGCCATCAAGTGAGCAAAAGCGAAGCGTGAATAAAAGAATTGCCTCAATTCTTTCAGAAATCGTTTGGCGGTTTCAGCCTTTTATGCTATCTTTGCACGGAAATAAACCTAAAGAAGATGATATCATTTGAATGCGACTACAACAACGGGGCACACCCGAAAGTGCTGCAACACCTATTGGAAACGAACGACGAACAGACGCTCACCTATGGTTTCGACAAATATAGCGAACAGGCGCGGGAGAAAATCCGTGCAGCCTGTATGGCTCCTGAGGCCGACATCTACTTCCTGGCAGGCGGCACACAGACCAACGCCACAGCTATCGACGGCATGCTGCTGAGCCATGAGGCTGTAATCACAGCCGACAGCGGGCACATCAACGTGCACGAGGCGACGGCCATCGAAGCCAGCGGACATAAGGTAATCGGCCTGCCTTCCTACGAGGGAAAAATGCATGTAGAAGATTTGCGGCACTTCATGGAGGTGTTCACCCACGACGAGAGTCGCGACCACATGGCGCAGCCAGGCATGCTCTATCTTACCTTCCCCACAGAGTATGGCACGTTGTATTCTGCCAAGGAGCTGGAGGAAATCTATGATACCTGTCGCCACTACGGACTGAAACTCTTTATTGACGGTGCGCGGATGGGATACGGACTGATGGCTCACGGCAACGATGTCGACCTACCCTATCTGTCACATCATTGCGATGCCTTCTACATCGGCGGCACGAAGGTAGGTGCACTTTGCGGCGAGGCACTGGTCTTCCCGCGGAATAATGCACCGAAGGCTTTCTTCTCCATCGTGAAACGGCACGGAGCGCTGATGGCAAAAGGACGTGTCATCGGTCTGCAGTTCGATGCCCTCTTTACCGACAACCTGTATTTCAACATAGCGCGTCACGCCATCGACATGGCGATGAAGATGAAAAATATGCTGACAGAGAAGGGCTACCGCCTCTATCTCGACTCGCCCACCAACCAACAATTCGTCGTCATTAATAATAATAAGGTACGCGCGTTGGAACAACAGGTAGTGTTCACACACTGGGAACCCTACGACGAGGATCACACAGTGTGTCGTTTCGTGACAAGCTGGGCCACGACGGAAGCCCAACTGGAAATACTCAGTGGAATACTCTGAAAAAAGTGTGGATAAGTGTGTGGATAACTTTGTGGATAATCCACAATATTCAGCAAAAACAACAGCGGTTGTGCATAAAAAGCAAATTATTCACAAGAAGAAATGCAGTTTTCCACAAAAATAATAGGAGAAAAGATATAAACTTATTATATTTGCACGATGATAGTAGAAATGTGGATAAGTGACGTAAATAATTAGTTACGAGGAAATAATAATTAGAAACAGATGTGGATAAGTGATTTTCATGTGTTGATAATGGAAAAACAAAATAAAAAGGAAAAAACTTATCAACATATCCACAGCCCATCACCATATTATTCTTTTCTTTTAAAAAAAATAAAACATAAAAATAAATGATAATGGAAATCAAAGAAATGTGGAAAAAGCAGGGATTCATTGACGAACCCGTTGCAGAAGGCACCGACCTGAAAAGCAAAATCAGGGAATTGTGCAAAGAAAAAGATGCCATCATTTTGGCGCATTACTATACGGTGGGCGAGATTCAGGAGGTGGCCGACTTTATTGGCGACTCACTGGCGCTGGCACAGAAGGCGGCACAGACCGATGCGAAGATCATCGTGATGTGTGGTGTGCACTTTATGGCGGAAACCTGCAAAATACTCTGTCCGGAGAAGCTGGTGCTGTGTCCTGACCTGAATGCCGGTTGTTCGTTGGCCGACAGTTGCAAGGCTGAAGACCTGAAGAAGTACAAGGAGGAGCATCCGGGCTATCAAGTGGTGAGCTACGTGAACACGACGGCGGCCGTAAAGGCGCTGACTGATGTGGTGGTGACCAGCGGCAATGCAAAGAAAATCATCGATACGTTCCCTGAGGATGCAAAGATCATCTTTGGTCCCGACCAGAACCTGGGCAGCTACATCAATAGCATCACGGGACGCAATATGCTGCTTTGGAATGGCGGTTGCCATGTGCATGAGCGCTTCTCTGTGGAAGCTATTGTGGAACTGAAGAAGCAGCATCCGGAAGCCATCGTGCTGGCTCATCCTGAGTGCAAGGGACCCGTGTTGGCTCTGGCCGATGTGGTGGGTTCCACGGCAGTCATCTTGAAGCATTGCGTGGAGAGCGACAAGAAGGAGTTTATTATTGCCACAGAGGCTGGTATCCTGCACGAGATAGAGCGCCAGTGCGAAGGCAAGACCTTCTATCCAGTTCCGCCAGAAATCAGCGAAGGTGGTGTGGGTTGCAGCTGCAATCAGTGCGACTATATGAAGATGAACTCGCTGCTGAAAATCTACAATGCCCTGCGGTATGAATGGCCCTGCGTGGAGGTGGACGAAGAGACAGCCCGCGAGGCTGTGAAGCCCATCAACCGCATGTTGGAGCTATCGTGATCATCATGATATAGCAAATGGGGAAAATCACAAGAAAATGGATGATTCTGGCGGTTTTGCTGCTTGCTGTCGGTTTGACGGCAAGGGGTCAGAAGCGTGAGCGCTATGAGTACTACAAGAATTTCCCCGTCTATGCCGATTCGTTGATTGCCCACTCCGACTATCCCTTGGCATGGGGCAACGACAAAACAAAACGTTTCGCAAAATGGAAAAAGAAGGCCCTTCGGCAGGTGTTTGCCTGCATGGGGCCTTCGCTCAATTATGCTGAGCCGCAGTTTGAAGGTGTTCAACTTCAGTGTTTGAACGACAATTCCACGGCTTATGACACCTATCGGCTGCTGATTCCTGCCTCACCTTATTACGATATTCCCGCCTTGCTGCTCATTCCCAAGGGCGCAGGACCTTTCCCTGCTGTGAACCTGCTGCACGATCATGGTGCTCATTTATATATAGGTAAGGAGAAAATGATTCGCCCAGTGGGTATGGAAGAGGCTGTGTTGAGTGACGCCGACCGATGGGTGGAAAAACTCTATGGTGGACAGTATTTGGGCAACTATCTGGCTGAGAACGGTTATGTGGTGCTTTCAGCCGATGCGCCCATGTGGGGAGAGCGCGGCCGTGAGGAAGGTGCCGACCGCAGTCAGTATGATGTGGTGGCGGGCAACATGATGATGTATGGATATAATCTGTGTGCACAGATGACCTACGACGACTTGACGGCCACCGACTTTCTCTGTTCACTGCCCCAGGTGGACAAAGAGCGTGTGGGGTGCGTGGGATTCTCGATGGGCGGCTATCGTGCGTGGATGCTGTCGGCTTTGAGCCAGCGGATAAAGACAGGTGTGGCGCATTGCTGGATGGTGACCACCGACGTGCAGATGACCTGGCACTACGGACGCAAGGAAAATGGCGGTTTTGCCAATTGCATTCCTGGGCTTCGGCGCTATCTCGACTATCCGCATATCGCCTCGTTGGCTTGTCCGAAACCCATGCTTTTCATGAATGGGCGGCAAGATAAACTTTTTCCTGTAGAGGGTGTGGAAAAGGCTTTTGGCATCATGCACGACGTGTGGCGCAGTCAGCAGGCCGATCACTTTCTGCAGACGGAGCTTTGGGACATTCCGCATGAATGCAACAAAGAAGTGCAAGAACGTATCCTGCACTTCCTCGATGAGCATTTGTAAGTGATTTTTTCGGGCGAAAACGCCGTTTTGGTTATAAAAATCGACTGATTATTCGTCTTTCACAAGTTTGAAGAGTTTGTCGCTCTCGCGCACCTTATCGGGAACGGCGATGGACACACGCATGCCTTGTTCGGCACGAGGGATGGGCCCGTGATTGCCATGAATTTCGGTTGGCGTCACATACATCACTCCCGTTGTAGGACCCGTGATGAGGAGTTTGTCGCCTGGCTCAAAAGTGGTGGCCTCCACTTGGAACTCTGCTACGCCGATTTTCGAGAAATACTTGCGACCTTTGCCCACATAGACCTTCCGTTCGGTGGCGTTCGAGCCGTAGTTGCTGTTCCATTCGCCCAGCGTCTGCCCTTGATAGTAGCCGTCCCAAAAACCGCGGTTGAAGACGCGTGCCAGGCGTTCGTCCCAATCGTCCTTCTTCTCTTCCGTAAAAGTACCGTCGATGACACTCTGAATGGCCTCTTTGTAGCATTGAATGACGGTGTAGACATACTCTGGTCCACGTGCACGTCCCTCAATCTTATACACCCTGACGCCCGACTTCATCATGCGGTCGATGAACCGCACGGTCTTCAGGTCTTTCGGACTCATGATGTATTTGTTGTCAATCTCTAATTGCGTGCCCGTCTCATTGTCGGTGACCGTGTAGGAACGGCGGCAGATTTGCATGCAGGCGCCTCGGTTGGCCGATCGTCCTGTGTTCTGAAGCGACAGGTAGCACTTGCCCGAAATGGCCATACACAGCGCACCGTGGCAGAACATCTCGATGCGAATGAGTTCTCCGCGTGGGCCGCAGATGTGCTCTTCCACAATCTGGCGGTAGATGTCGGCCACCTGGTCCATATTCAGTTCGCGGGCCAGTACCACCACATCGGCAAACTGGGCATAGAAGCGCAGAGCCTCAATGTTCGAGATGTTGAGCTGTGTGGAAAGATGCACCTCCACACCCACACGGTTGCAATAGGTCATCACCGCCACATCGCTGGCAATGATGGCCGTGATGTTGGCCTCGCGGGCAGCATCCACAATCAGGTGCATCGTCTCGATGTCCTCGCCGTAGATGATGGTGTTCACGGTGAGGTAGGTCTTGATGCCGTGCTCCTGACAGGTCTGCGCGATTTCGCGGAGATCGTCGATGGTGAACGGATTGGCTGAGTGCGACCGCATGTTGAGCTGGCCAATGCCGAAGTAGATGGAATTGGCACCTGCCTGGATGGCGGCGGCCAGACTTTCGCGCGACCCCACAGGGGCCATGATTTCAAAATCGTTGATATTGTAGTTCATATTTTTATCCTTTAATGGTATTAACCTAAGAGTTTCGCTATTTGCTTGTCGGTAGCCTCAGGCACGATGGAGTGGAAGTGTGCGTGCAGGCGTTGGTAGGATTCCTCTGGCGTATGCGGACACTTGCAATGGTCGCGGCCCAACAGCTGCTCAGGCGTGGTGAGCAGAGCCCAGCCCCATCCGTACTCGTTGTTGTGCTTGTCGAGGGGATAGACAAAATCCTCCGTGACGATGCGGCAGGCCATCTGCAGACGGGTGACGAAGGCATCGAACCTGCTGCGCATCTTCGAGCCAGTGAAGCCACAGGCCGCCCGTAGTTCGCGTGTTATCAGACTGCCGTGCTCCTGAAGCGTCAGCAGGATGGCTTCCTCGATGCTGCCCTCTGCTGGTCGCGGATGCTTCGAGCGTCGGTAGTTGCAGAAGTCGGGCCACCACTCGCGGCTGATGAATCCTGCCTTGGAAGCGAAGAACTTCCCATACACGCAGATGCCCTCCTGAATGATGGGTCCTTTCCATTTCCATAGTGGCCAGTCCCATCCGCCGTCTGCGAACACCACATAGCGGCAGTCGTCGTCGACCACAGCTTCTGCCGAATAGCCTGCGATGCCACTATCCAACAGGGGAAGGAATCCCACCTGCTGGATATATTCCATCAGTTCCTGACAGCTGTGTATCTCCTCTTGATATTTCATACTTTATTCTATGATCGTTTCGCTCACCAACCAGCGGGCAGCACGACATTGTCGTCAGTCATTGATCATCCATATTTGGTATTTTGGTGCAAAATTAAAAAAAAAACTTCGTATCTGCTTCATTTTTCCTCAAATTATTCTTTAAAGAGATGAAAAGATATTGACCCCACCCCCAACCCCTCCCCTTAAAAGGGGCGGGGAGCTGCTGCGCTCCACCCCTTAAAAGGGTCGGTGAGTGCCTAAGGGGTAAAATCGTATATAGTTACCAACAGAAAAATCAAAATACATTTGGTTTTTCATTCATTTAATCGTACCTTTGGCTTCGCCGAAGGTACTTGCATTCGACAATAAAAATAAAAAAATGGTTTTTTATTTTGTATTGTTCTCACTTAATCGTACCTTTGCACACAAAAACTGAGATATCAATATGGAATACAACTTCAGAGAGATTGAAAAGAAATGGCATCAGCGGTGGAACGAGCAGCAGCTCTATCGAGTGACCGAAGATCAGAACAAGCAGAAATTCTACGTTCTTAACATGTTCCCCTACCCCAGCGGAGCCGGTCTGCATGTGGGTCATCCCTTAGGCTACATCGCCAGCGATATCTTCGCCCGCTACATGCGACAGAAGGGATTCAACGTGTTGAACCCGATGGGCTACGATGCCTACGGACTGCCTGCTGAGCAATATGCTATACAAACTGGCCAGCATCCGGCCATCACTACTGAAGCCAATATCCAGCGCTATCGCGAGCAGTTGGACAAGATAGGATTCTCGTTCGACTGGAGCCGCGAGGTAAGGACCTGCGACCCACCTTATTATAAATGGACGCAATGGGCGTTCCAGCAGATGTTCAACTCGTTCTATGGCCTCACCCCCAACCCCTCCCCAAAGGGAGAGGGGAGTGAAAACTCTGAGGCAGCACATCCTATCAGCGAGTTGGTTGCATACTTTGATGAGCATGGAACGGAAGGCTTAGAGGCCTATCGCGTGGCTTGTTCAGAGCCGCTGAGTTTCACTGCTGACGAGTGGAAGGCTATGTCGGAGAAAGATCAGCAGCAGGTGCTGATGAACTACCGCATTGCCTATCTGGGCGAGACGATGGTGAACTGGTGCGAAGGACTGGGCACGGTGCTGGCCAATGACGAGGTGGTGGACGGTGTATCGGAGCGCGGAGGCTTCCCTGTGGTGCAAAAGAAGATGCGCCAATGGTGCCTGCGAGTGAGTGCCTACGCCCAGCGTCTGCTCGACGGATTGGAGCAGGTGGAGTGGACAGAGTCGCTGAAAGAGACACAGCGCAACTGGATTGGCCGCTCGGAAGGCTGCGAGATGGAGTTCAAGGTGGCGGAAAGCGAAACTCATTTTACCATCTTCACCACCCGTGCCGATACCATCTTTGGTGTCACCTTCATGGTGCTGGCTCCTGAGAGTGAACTGGTGCAGCAACTGACCACACCCGAACAAAAGGCAGCGGTGGACGAATACCTGGCCTACGTGAAAAAGCGCACGGAGCGCGACCGCATCAGCGACAAGAAGGTGACGGGCGTGTTCTCTGGTTCGTATGCCGTCAATCCGTTCACAGGAGAGAATATCCCCATCTGGATTTCAGAATATGTGCTGGCCGGCTATGGCACAGGCGCCATCATGGCTGTGCCTGCCCACGACTCGCGCGACTATGCCTTTGCCCGTCATTTCAACCTGCCCATCGTCCCACTCATCGAGGGTGCCGACATCTCGGAAGAGAGTTTCGATGCCAAGGAAGGTACGGTGATGAATTCACCGAAGGCAGGGGTGGAAACCCTCGACGGATTTTCACTGAACGGACTCAGTGTGAAAGAGGCTATCCAGAAGACCAAGGAGTTTGTGGAAAACCACGGACTGGGGCGCATCAAGGTGAACTTCCGCCTGCGCGATGCCATCTTCTCGCGTCAGCGTTATTGGGGCGAGCCTTTCCCCGTTTACTATAAGGACGACATGCCCTATATGATTCCTGCAGCGTGTCTGCCATTGGAATTGCCCGAAATCGACCAATATAAGCCGACTGCCGACGGACAGCCGCCACTCGGACACGCCAAGCGCTGGGCCTGGGACATCGCCTCATGTTCAGTGGTTGATTGTAATAAAATCGACAATAAAACCGTCTTCCCGCTGGAGCTCAACACAATGCCTGGCTTCGCTGGCAGCAGCGCCTACTATCTGCGCTATATGGACCCGAAGAACACGGAGGCACTGGTGAGCCGCGAGGCCGACGACTATTGGCAGAACGTAGACCTCTACGTGGGTGGAACGGAGCATGCAACGGGTCACCTCATCTATTCTCGCTTCTGGAATAAGTTTCTCCACGACCTTGGTGTGTCGTGCAAGGAAGAGCCATTCCAGAAACTGGTGAATCAGGGAATGATACAGGGCCGCTCGAACTTCGTCTATCGCGACAATGAGGCCAGTCACGAGAAGGGTCATCCTGTGTTCGTGAGCTTCGGTCTGCGCAAGGAATATAAGGACGTGACACCCATTCATGTGGACGTGAACATCGTACAGAACGATGTGCTCGACATCGCAGCTTTCAAGGCTTGGCGGCCTGAATACGAGGATGCTGAGTTTGTGATGGAAGACGGAAAGTACATCTGCGGCTGGGCCATCGAGAAGATGTCGAAGTCGATGTTCAACGTGGTGAACCCCGACATGATTGTGGAGAAATACGGTGCCGACACGCTTCGTCTGTATGAGATGTTCCTCGGACCGGTGGAGCAGTCGAAACCTTGGGACACCAACGGCATCGATGGTTGTCATCGTTTCCTGCGTAAGTTTTGGAACTTGGTGGCGGTGGATGCTGCCAATGACTCACCTTCCACTCCCGACGAGTTGAAGTCGCTGCACAAACTCATTAAGAAGGTGTCGCAGGACATTCCGCAGTTCTCTTACAACACCAGCATCTCGGCCTTCATGATTTGCGTCAACGAGCTGACTGCTTTGAAGTGTAAGAACCGCGAAATCTTCAAGACGCTCGTGGTGCTGATGGCTCCGTTTGCTCCCCACATTGCTGAGGAACTTTGGGAGATGATGGGCGGTGAAGGCAGCGTCTGTGATGCTGCATGGCCTATCTGGAACGAGGAATACCTCGTGGAGAACACTGTGAAGCTGGGTGTTGCCTTCAACGGTAAGACACGCTTCGAGATGGAGTTCCCCGCCGATGCCGACAACCAGCGTATTCAGGAAGCTGTGCTGGCCGACGAGAAGGCCGCTAAGTATATCGAGGGCAAGCAGGTGATGAAGGTCATCGTGGTGCCCAAGCGCATGGTCAATGTGGTTGTCAAGTAGGCGACCACGCTCTCATTCCTCGAAAAGGATACAATAGCCACAATAAATATCATTAACTATGAACATCAATTTAAGCAAAGAGCTGTTGAAGAACGAAGTACGCGACTATGTGGGCATCACCCTCGGACTTTTGCTCTACACCTTCGCCTTTACGTTCTTCCTGATGCCCTACGAGATTGTGACAGGTGGTGTGGCCGGTATGGCCGCCATCGTGGAGTATGCCACGAAGTTTCCCGTTCAGTACACGGTGGTCATCATCAACGTCGTCCTGCTCATTGGAGGACTGAAGATATTGGGCTTCAAGTTCCTGATGAAAACCATCTATGCCATTTTCGGAATGTCGCTCTTCCTGGGTATGTGGAAAGAGTTTGTGCCTCGCGATGCAGCTGGCGAGATGATCAAGACGCTGGGCGACGGGCAGGACTTCTTGTCGCTCGTGCTCGGCTGTTCGCTCACGGGTATGGGACTTGGTTTCGTCTTTGCCAACAATGGTTCGACGGGGGGCAGCGACATCATCGCCGCTTCCGTGAACAAATACTATAATATGTCTATCGGCTCTGTGCTGATTGTGCTCGACTTCTTCGTCATCGGCTCGTGTGTGCTCTTCCCACAGTTCGGAGAGATGCACCACCGCGTGCAGATGGTGGTGATGGGTCTGGTGGCGATGTATGTGGAGAACTTCATGCTCGACTACACCTATAACAAGCGACGCTCCAGTGTGCAGTTCCTCATCTTCTCGCAGAAATGGGAAGAGATAGCCGACGCCATCGGCAAGCAGTTGGACCTGGGTATCACCATCCTTGAAGGTCAAGGCTGGTATAGCAAGAAAGAGAGCAAAGTGCTTTGCGTGGTAGCCCACAAAGGCGAGAGCAACAACATCTTCCGCCTCATCAAGCTCATCGACCCGAAAGCCTTTGTCTCGCAGAGTGCTGTAATTGGTGTGTTTGGTGAAGGGTTCGACACCATCAAGGTAGGAATAGAAAAGAGAAAGGAGAAGAAAGAATGAAGAAGGAAATTGTTTTCGCCACCAACAACGAGCATAAACTCAGTGAGATACGCAGCATCCTGGGTGAGGAGTTCGAGGTAAAGTCGCTCAACGACATCGGTTGTCATGAGGAGATTCCCGAGGATTTCGACACATTGGAAGACAATGCAGCGCAAAAGGCTCACTACATCTTCGACAAGTATCACGTGGACTGCTTTGCCGACGATACGGGTCTGGAAGTGGAAGCCCTGAATGGGGAGCCGGGTGTTCACAGCGCTCGCTATGCCGAAGGAACCGACCACGACAGTGAGGCCAATATGGACAAGTTGCTGCAGAAACTCGATGGGCAGGAGAACCGCAATGCCCGTTTCCGTACGGTCATCGCCCTGATTCAGAAAGGTGAGCCTGAAGCGAAAGTGAGCCTGTTTCAGGGAACGGTCTACGGCGTGATTACGAAGGAGAAGAGCGGTGCCGAAGGTTTCGGCTACGACCCTATCTTCCAACCTGATGGCTACGACCAGACTTTTGCCGAGTTGGGCAATGACATCAAAAACAACATCTCTCATCGTGCCCATGCCGTCAGCAAACTGGCCGAATTTCTCTTGAATGCTTAAGGTGTCCTACGCTTCCTCCCGTTGGTTTTAGAATAGTATGAAGAAAGGACTCTCCATATTGCTACCCACCTACAACTGCCTGTGCATCGACCTTGTGAAGGCCTTGCACAGGCAGTGTGAGCCTTTGGATATTCCTTTCGAGATTCTTGTGGCCGATGATGGTTCGCCCGATCGCTCGTTTGTGGAGAAGAACAAGGCCATTGAGCAGCTCAGCCACGTGCGGTATATCCTTCATCCCACTAATGTTGGGCGCTCGGCCATCCGCAACCTGCTGGCTCGAGCGTCGCAATACGAGTGGCTTATCTTCATCGATGGCGATCTCACGCTCGACAATCCCCACTTCATCACCCGCTATGCAGAAGCCGCCTCTTTAGGTCCTGTGTCTCACTGTTCTGCAGCGACACCCCCCACTTCACCCGTCATCGTAGGCGGCATCGCCATTGGCGGCGACCAATGGAAAAACAACCTGCGCTATCGCTACGAAAAGCGGTGCGAGGCTGCCCATCATGCCAACCGACGGGCAGAACGGACTCATCAGGAGTTTCGTACCACCAATTTTATGGTGCATCGCGACGTCATCCTGCAATACCCTTTCGACGAGCATTTCCTTCATTACGGCTATGAGGATGTGCTATTTGGAAAGACGCTTTCAGAAAGCAATGTGCGCATCACGCATATCGACAACCCCATCCTCCTCGACGATTTTGAGGATAATCCCACTTTTGTCAGCAAAAACGAAGAGGCCCTTCGCACCCTTTTCACTTTCCGGAAACAACTGGCTGGCTATTCCACCCTACTCCACTGTTACAACCGTTTGAAGGCCTTCCATCTGCTCCCAATCGTTAATTTATTTTATAAAATGGTAGGAAAAGCCATCAAAAACAACCTGCAACACAATAATCCGCAAGTTTTTCTGTTTAATATATACAAGCTCCTTTATTATTCATCGTTGAACAAACAAACCGAATTATGAAAAAGTTTTTGATGTTGTCTCTCGTCGCTCTGACGTTCAGCATAACGGCTCAGGCCATCGGCATCGGACAGTGGAAGTATTATTTAGGCTATCGTGACATCACCTGCATAGAACCTGCCGATAATAAAATCTTCGTGCTTTCCGGCGGCGGACTCTTTGCCTATAACACGAACGACGATAGCATCACCACCTACGACCGTATGAACGGACTCAATGGGGTGAACATTTCTTTCATTGCATGGAGTGCAAGTGCAAAGAAGTTGCTGATTGTCTACAACGATTTCAATATCGATTTGCTCGACAGCGACGGGAATGTGACGAATATCTCCGACTATTATAATGCAAGCCTCAATACAGGTAAGAAAATCAACAACGTCACCATAGACGGTTATTATGCCTATCTCACTACGCAGTTCGGCATCATCAAACTCAACATGAAAAAGGCGGAGTTTGCCGATACATACAACCTCGGCATCAACATCAACGATGTGGCCATCAAGGGAAACTATATCTATGCCTCTTCAACGTCGTACCATACTGCCAATACCACTAAGAATGGTAGTTTGCTCTGCGGCGATATGAACAAGAATCTGCTCGACAAAGCCAATTGGACGGTGGTCGATACGCTGGCCACAACACGGCTTTTCAATATCAACGACAACATTGTGGGCGTGGCTTCCACTTACACACTGCTCTATTCACCTGAGTCTTTCTCGCACACGCGTATCGGCGACAACTACAAAAACCTGCAGTATGTCAGCAATACGGGCGGACGGTTGCACTTGGTCTTCAAGGGTAATACTTCATACGTGGATGTGAAAAACAGAAAAATGGTGAATTTCCCCACACCCGACATCACCATACTAAGCTACGACCGCACGAACAACTGCTTCTGGGCCGACCAGACCGACGACAAACTACAGGCCTTCATCCTCGACGAGCAGAACAATCTCGTGGTGACTCATGCCGACCTTATACCCGATGGTCCTAACCAAAACCACTTCAACAGCATGCGCTACCACAACGATAAACTGTATTCCTGCCCGGGTGCGCTCATCAACCAGACACCGTATAAACGGCCTGGAGGATTTCAGGTGATGACTGGCGACAACGAATGGCAAATCTATCAAGACCGTCTCGACACCATTGTCAACAGTTCTTTCTACGATTATGTCGATGTATTGGGATTCGATATCGACCCCAACGACGACAAGCATGTGTTCTTCGGGGCAATGAGCGGACTCTATGAGTTCTACGATGGCGCTTACAAGAATTTCTACACTTTCAACAACAGTATGCTGGCAGAAGCCTACAAAGGGGCCAGATATCGTCAGACCGTTGTTTCTGGAATGATATTCGACCCCAATGGTGACCTCATCGTGATGAACGACTATTCCCCCAACAACCTCCTGAAACTCACCAAAGAGGGAGAGTGGGTGGATATCACACCCCCGCAGATGAGAGATCTCGTGCCTCTCATGCAGGTTAACGACACGACGTGGAGATACGATGTGGACTGTCTGCACAACCTCAAGGCACCCTTCTTCCATAAAGGCTATCTCTGGATTGTCAACGAATCGTGGCGCTCGGCTTCGCTCATCCGTGTCGACCTAAACTCCCAGCAGGCTAAGCTTTACAACAATTTCACCAATCAGGATGGTTCAGAGGTGAAGGCCGACTTCGTAACGGCAGCCACTGTCGACAACGAGGGTAACATTTGGATAGGTACGCATGGCGGCCTCATGATGCTCACTGCCGATGAGATAGCCAGCGATGGCTCCCAGCTGATTCAGGTGAAAGTGCCGCGCAACGATGGCACCAACCTGGCCGACTACCTGCTTGAGAACATGTGGATATCCAATATCGCCATTGATAAGGCAGGACGAAAATGGATAGGCACCTTCGGCAACGGCGTCTACCTCATCAGTGCCGACAACATGCAGGAAATCTATCATTTCCTCTCATCCAACAGTCCGCTCCTCAGCAACAATGTAGAGAGCATCGCCATTAACGACAAGACGGGTGAGGTGTTCTTTGGAACGGAATATGGACTATGCTCCTTCATGAGCGACACAGTGACACCTGCCGAAGAAATGGAAAAAGACAATGTCTATGCCTATCCTAATCCTGTGAGGCCCGACTATACAGGTCTGATCACCGTCACTGGTCTCAGTCTTGATGCCGATGTGAAGATTGTGACGGCCAATGGCACACTTGTCGCACAGGGACGCTCCAATGGCGGCATCTTCACGTGGGATGGTTGCGACACCAGCGGCAAGCGTGTTGCCACGGGTGTCTACATGGTACTCACCGCCACAGCAGAAGGCAAGAAGGGTGTTGTAACCAAGATAGCCGTTATCAGGTAAGAGAAGATATGTTCGAGGGCACCTCCGCACCCCCGCTTAATACTTAAACGAGCTTCCGCCAAGAAACTCTCGCAGCAGCGATGTGGGTGGAATCTCTCTGTTGGGAATGGGGGCGAAGTAGCGTAGGAATTTCCGTAGACGATAGGCCTCGGCGTATTCATGACATTGCTCAGGCACTTCCTCAAGCAGGGGGAGTGCCTGTTCGCGTAAGACGGCGAGTTCGAAGAGCATGGCCGTGTTGAACATCGCGTCGGCATTCTCCTGATAGGGGAATATCCAGCGATTCTCACCCTTGCGCACACTGGCCCACCGGCGAATGGTCTCCTGCGCGCACACACCACGGTATTTATGGTCGCGTACGATGCGGCGCAGCAGTCGGTTGTCGGTCGTGGGGATGTAGTTGTGGTTGTCCAACAGGATGGTGGTCAGCGCTGAAGCGTAGATGCGGTATTTCTGTTGCTGAGGGATGTGAGCGGTGAGCTCAGGATTAAGCGCATGAATGCCCTCCATCACCAATACTTCATCTTTCTTGAGGCGTAGCTTTTTACCCGACGATTTGCTCTTTCCAGTGTGGAAGTCGTATTTCGGCAATTCCACTTCCTCGCCGTTAAGCAGCGCGTTGATATGCTCGTTCAGGAGGGGTAGGTTCAGTGCATGCAGGTGTTCATAGTCGAAGTCACCTTTCTCGTCGCGTGGTGTGTATTGGCGATCCACGAAATAGTCGTCGAGCGAGATGCCCACAGGGCGTATGCCGTTCACAAGCAGTTGCACGCTGAGGCGTTTGCACGTAGTGGTCTTACCCGACGACGACGGACCGGCGATGAGCACCAAACGTAGACTGCTGCTTCGCCTGGCTATTTCCTCGGCTATCTCTGCGATTTTTTTCTCTTGCAGCGCCTCGCTCACTTGGATCAGCAGTGAGGTGTCGCCACGCTTGACGGCTTCGTTCAGGTCGCCCACCGTGCGGATGCCGATGATGTCCTGCCACTGGTGGTGTTCGCGGAAGATGGCGAACATCTTGTCTTGATGCGTCATCTCGTCGAGTTCTGTTGGGTGTTGGGTCGAGGGTATGCGCAACAGCATGCCGTCGCGATATTTCTCCAGACCGAAGAGATAAATTTGCGAGGTGTTGGTCAGTAACGACCCATAGTAGTAGTCGGTGTAGCCATCGATGTCGTAGTAGATGGTATTCATCCGTCCTGTACTTCTGAAGAGTTTCACCTTCGAGAGTTCACCCATCTGTTGGAACATGCTGATGACTTCCTCTGTGTCTGCTTCGTGGCGGTGGATGGGAATGGCGGCATCGATGATCTGCTGCATGCGCTGGCGAATATTGCCCACGTCTTCGAGCGTGATGGGACGCGGCAGCTGCATGTTGACGTAGTAACCATTGGAAACGGGAATATCGATCGACACGTTGGCGGGATCGAAACCAAGGTCGCTCACTGCCTTGCAGAAGATGAAGAACAGGGTGCGGATGTAGGCACGGTTGCCCGACGCGGAGGTGATGTCGAGAAACTCCACCGTCTTCGGACGATACACACGATAGTGCATCCCCTCCACCTTATTATTTACACGTGCACTCGTTGGACCGTATTTCATCTGCAGTCCTGACTGTGCGAACACATCTTCAAGTTGTGAGCCGATGGGAACATCCAGTTCCTCACCGTTGTTCAGGCATTTCACCTTAACTGTCTTTTCCATAACGTAATGTATCTTTTCGCAGTCAAAGGTACAAATAAAAGCGGAATAATGCAAATAATTTTGGCATTTCTCTTGCATTTCTTTTGTGTTTCCCTCGTTTTTTTGTAACTTTGCAGCAATAAACCGTCAAATCTTTCATTAAAGATGTCCATTACAATCATTTTTAAGCTTTTAGGCTCGTTGGCTCTCCTCATGTTTGGTATGAAGTCGATGAGTGATGCCCTGCAGAAAATGGCAGGACCCCAGTTGCGCCACGTATTGGGTGCTATGACGACCAACCGCTTCACAGGTATGCTCACGGGTATGCTGGTGACGGCCTCCGTGCAGTCGTCGACAGCCACCACGGTGATGACCGTTTCGTTTGTCAATGCCGGACTGCTGACACTGGCACAGGCCATCTCCGTCATCATGGGTGCCAACATTGGTACTACGCTGACCGCCTGGATTATGTCGGCAGGTATGTCGTTCGACATCACGAGTGCCGTCTATCCTGCTTTCCTTTTAGGTATCATCTTGATTTATCAGAAAAGATACCGCTTCATCGGCGACTTCCTCTTCGGTTTGTCGTTCCTGCTCTTGGGTTTGGGAACGCTTCGAATGACGGGCACGGAGATGAATCTTGGCGAAAACGAGGCATTGCTGAGTTTCTTCAGCTCGTTCGACCCCACGTCTTTCTCCACAACACTTGTATTCCTGCTGTTGGGTGGTGTGATGACCTTCTGTGTACAGTCGTCGGCTGCCGTGATGGCCATCACCATGATTCTCTGTTCGTCGGGTGCACTGCCAATCTATCAAGGTATCGCCTTGGTGATGGGTGAGAACATCGGAACGACTGTCACTTCTAACCTCGCTGCCCTCTCGGCCAATACGCAGGCACGTAGAGCCGCCTTGTCGCACATGTTCTTCAACTTCTTCGGTGTGGTGTGGATTCTGTTTGTGTTCCGCCCGTTCATCGATGCTGTCTGCGGAATGGTGGGCTACGATGTCAATATGACGAAGGAAGCCGTGGGTGTAGAGGCCTTTATGGCCAATGCCGCCAAGTTGAGTTTTGTGCTGGCTGCCTTCCACACATGCTTCAATGTGGCCAACACATTCATCCTCATCTGGTTCATCCCGCAGATAGAAAGGCTCGTCTGCTGGGCCATCAAGCCCAAGCGTGTGGACGAGGAAGAAGACTTCCGCCTGCACTTCATCACTGCCGGTTTCATGCGTACGCCCGAGCTCTCCGTGCTGGAGGCACAGAAGGAAATCACATCGTTCTCCGAGCGTATGCAGCGTATGTTCGGCATGGTGCAGGAACTGCTCAATCTCTCGTCGAGTGAGGCCAGTAAGCAGAAGGACAACGAGAACACCTACAATAAGCTCTTCTCGCGTATTGAGAAGTACGAAGGCATTTCCGACAATATGGAAATCGAGATTGCCCGCTATCTGGAGAATGTCAGCGATGCCCATCTCTCCGACGAAACCAAGGGTAAGATTCGCGCCATGTTGCGTGAGGTGAGCGAACTGGAGAGTATCGGTGACTCTTGTTTCAACATGGCCCGTACCATCAACCGCAAATTTGCCGCCAAACAGGATCACTTCAACGAAAGCCATTATCAGCACATCCACCAGATGATGGGACTCGTAGACAACGCCCTGACACAGATGAACCAGCTGATGGGTGGACGCAAGGATGCGTTCAATGTGAACCGCTCGTTCAATACCGAAATCGAAATCAACAATTATCGCGATCAGTTGAAGAGCCAGAACATCAACGACATCAACAACCATCTCTACACTTACGGTGTGGGTACCATTTACATGGACCTCATCAACGAGTGCGAGAAACTGGCCGACTACGTGGTCAACGTGGTCGAGGCTCGTACTGGTGTCAAGCAGCGCGGTAAATAAGCAGTTTTTATTATTGTTGCATGTCGTGGAGCTTCTTGTAATAGCCATTGCGAGCAAGAAGCTCCTCGTGCGTGCCGCGTTCCACAATGCGTCCTTCGTGCAGCACGCAGATTTCATCGGCATTTTTGATGGTCGACAGCCGGTGGGCGATGGCCACTGTGGTGCGCGTTTTCATCAGTCGCTCCAAGGCATCCTGCACCAAGCGCTCGCTCTCTGTGTCAAGTGCTGAAGTCGCCTCGTCGAGAATCAGGATGGGCGGGTTCTTCAAAATGGCGCGGGCAATGCTCACCCGCTGCCGTTGTCCACCACTGAGTCGACCGCCACGGTCGCCGATATTGGTGTCATACCCTTGTTCCGACTGCGTGATAAATTCGTGGGCATTGGCAATCTTTGCTGCTTCCTCCACCTGCTCATCTGTGGCGTTGGGTGCACCGAAGGCAATGTTGTTGCGGAACGAGTCGTTGAAGAGAATAGCTTCCTGGTTCACGTTGCCTATGAGTTGTCGCAGGTCGTGAATGCCTAAATCCTTCACGTTGATGCCGTCTATCAATACCTCGCCTTCCTGCACGTCGTAGTAGCGCGGTATAAGGTCCACCAGTGTTGACTTTCCGCCTCCGCTCTGTCCCACCAGTGCCACCGTTTTGCCCTTCTCGATGGTCAGGTCGATGTTGCGCAGCACCCATTGTTCACCGTATTTGAACGACACATTGCGGAACGCTATCTGGTGTTCGAATGCGCCAATGTGTTTCGGATGTTCTGGTTCCTGGATGTTGTTCTCGGCATTGAGAATCTTGTCTACGCGTTCCATCGAAGCCAGACCCTTTGGGATGTTGTAGCCAGCCTTCGAGAACTCCTTCAGTGGATTGATGATGCTATAGAGAATCACCATATAATAGATGAAGACCGGGCCAGTAAGCGTCATGTTGTTCAGTACTAAGATACCGCCAAACCACAACACGATGACAATCATCACAGTGCCGAGAAACTCCGACATGGGGTGAGCCATCGATTGTCGGATGTTCACCCGCATGATGTCGTTGCGGTAGGCTGTGTTGGTGCGGTCGAAACGTCTGTTCATCAGCGCCTCAGCACAGAATGCCTTGATGATGCGCAGACCGCCCAGCGTTTCCTCCACCTGGCTCATGGTGTCGCTCCAAAGAGCTTGTGCTTTGATGCTTTTCCTCTTCAGTTTGCGGCCCACTTGCCCCATGAACCAACCGAAGATGGGCACGAAGACAAGCGTGAACAGTGTCAGCTGCCACGAGATGACCAGCAGCATGGCGAAGTAGACTACAATCAGGATGGGGTTTTTGAACAACATATCGAGCGACGACATGATGCTGTTCTCTATCTCCTGTACATCGCCACTCATGCGGGCGATGATGTCGCCCTTACGCTCTTCGCTGAAGAATCCCAAGGGCAGAGAGGTGATTTTCTGATACAGTTGGTTGCGGATGTCGCGCACCACGCCCGTGCGAATAGGAATCATGGTGGCCGACGAAGCAAAATAGGCAGCCGTCTTTAGGGCTGTCATCAATGCCAGCACGCCGCCGATGGCCAACAAGGCCGTCGTTGCACCGCACGACTCAATGAGCTGGTTGACGTAGTAGTTCATGTTGTTCATTGCCACCTTGTCGATATGGCTCCATGTCCAAGGCATCAACCGTGTGGCATTGGCGCCGTTGCCCGTCTGGAACAGAATGTTCAGCATGGGGATGAGTGTGGCAAATGAGAAGATGTTGAGCACTGCCGACAACACATTGAACAGTACCGACAGCCACAGATATTTTTTATATGGCGGGATGAACCGCTGCAATACTTTCAGAAACTCTTTCATATTTCTTGACTAATCAAATAATGCACTATCTGACCACTATCTTTTTTCCGTTTCGGATGTAAATCCCTTTCTTGGTTTGCTCAATGCGGCGTCCCTGTAAGTCGTAGATGGACGATTGTGGCAGCGGATGGCGTATGGGAGAGTCGATACTGGTGACGGGCATGGTTGCGTATGATAGCTGTGGAGTGATGCAAAACGACACGGGTGAGTCTGTGTTCTCAAACCATTGGTAAGTGCCGAGTGGTTCGAAGGTGATGGGGTCTTCGTCCTCGAGCAAATGCCAGGTGGTGGATGTCTCCCCCTCGTCGCGTTTCACGGCCAGGATGCTGATGGCATCGCCATCGTTGTGGGGGAAAGGTCCGATGACGATGAAGAAAGGTTTGTCTATGCTGACGGGTCGGTCGAAGATGAAGTCGGTAGGCACAATCTCTTCTGGGTCGTAGGCCAATTCGCCGGCACGTACAGAAGTCGAGGCCAATACGTCGGCGGGATTGCCGTCGCTGCCTACCATGCAGAGGCTGACGGTGATTTCAGCATCGGTCGTGGCAGCGGTGGTGCTGTAGAAGTACACCTGCACACGGTCTATCGTGGCAGGAGCCTGCGGAGCCTTGAAGTGTTCTGCAAATTTCTCGATGTTCAACCAATTGGTGCCTCCGTAGTAGCCGTACAATCCAAAGTTGATTTCGCCCATCTGTTCGTATTCGTCGAGACCGATGTTCCACACATATTGCGTGCCACCCACCTGTATGGCGTTGGCCAGGAAGTCGTTCGACGTGCCGGCAGCGTTGCTGACGTCGAGCGTCAGACCGTAGACTCCCTCTTCATGGTAGACCACAGTGGGATTCTGTTCGTCGCTCTCTTCTGGAATGCCACCTGGGAATGTCCAGTGCCATGTGGTAGGCAGTCCAGAGGAAAGATCATGAAAGACGATGGGTGTATCGGTGGGGATGAACAGTGCTGTCCAGGGCGAGAGGTAACCTTCGTCGGGCAGTCCGATGAGTGCCTGCGGAGCCTGCGCCACCACGTTGACATAGCCTTCGCGGGTGATGGTCGATGCTACGGCGCCGTTGTCTGTCGAACAAGTGAGACTGACGGTGTAGGAGCCAGCTGTGTTGTAGCTGACCACAGGGTGCTGCTCTGTGGAAGTGGCGGGTATGCCTCCCTCAAAGGTCCAAAGCCATTGCGTGGGTTCGCCCGTTGAAGTATCAAGGAAATGCACCAGTCCACCCTCGTCGATGGTGATGGTGGCGTTGGGGTCGTCGATGATCTGGTACAAGTGGAAACCGTCGATGGCCAGGTCTTCGCCGTCAGGACCCATGTAACGGAAGGCGAAGGTCAGGTGCTTGTCGGCATATTCCGAAAGATCGAATGTGATTTTCTGCCAGGTGGGGCCAGTGAATCCGTTCTGTTGCGACCATAGGAAAGCGCTCCATTCCATGAGCGTCTCGCTAGTGTCTTGATCTGTGATGATGAATTTCCAGTCGGCAAAAACCAAGTATACGGATCGGAAGCAAGCATAGAACTCCAAAGTGGTGTTGGGAAGGATGGCAATGGCGGGCGATGTGGCCACCTCGTTCTGTGCGCTGGAACCATATCTGACACAGAGCGAATACTTGCTGTCGGGATCGATGCTGCTGAAAGGGGGCTGCCCTATGTAGGGTGTGTTCTCCTCCAAGTGCCAGGATAAGTAGCCCGAGGCTACCCCACTGTAGGTCCATGTGGCGGCTTCGTCGGCAGAGTCCCACCCCATCTTATAATAAGGTACTGAGGCCTCTTGTGCCGTGAAGTGGGCTTCGAGGGGTGTTTCGTCGGCTATGGCAGTATGAACGCCGAAGCATAGAATGCTCAGTGAAATAATGAATATTTTCATACACAGTTCGTTTATGGCCACAAATTTACGACTTTTTTTTCATTCCTCTGTGTGCTGACGAAAAAAATTGCTAATAAAACCGTGATTTGTTTTGTCGTTTGCTTAGTTCTTTGTACTTTTGCACGATTAATTAAACGAACACACTATGACAACAATTGCAGTTCTTGCCGCTTTCGTGGCAGTGGCCCTCGTAGGATGGGCAGTGGCAGAGGCCAAAGGAAAGGCCTGTAACTATCACAATGATGAGGCCGAGGCTGAGGCACTTGCCAAATATCAGCATGCTGGCGACTATCAGGAGATGAACATCCGCGACGTGATTCGCATCATCAGCACCAAAGGTTTCAAAACCACGTAATCAATCTTTATAAGAAAATACAATCAAATGAGTTATCCGAAAATTTCGGCAGCTGAGGCAGCTGCCATGATGAAAAATGGTGACACCTTGGCACTGAGCGGCTTCACACCCGCCGGTTCCCCCAAGGCAGTGACAAAAGAGTTGGCCAAGATTGCTGAGCAAGAGCACGCAGCAGGCCGCGAGTTCAAGGTGAGACTCTTCACCGGAGCTTCCACTGGTCCCAGCACCGATGGTGTGCTGACACAGGCACAGGCCATCTCTTACCGCGCTCCCTATACCACCAATAGCGACTTCCGTAAATGGGTCAACGCTGGTGGCGTGCGTTACAACGACATTCACCTCAGCCATCTGGCACAGGAGTTGCGCTACGGTTTCTACGGACAGGTAGACTGGGCCATCCTCGAAGTCTGCGCCATTGAGAAGGTGGGCGACGTGTATCATGCTTTCCTGACATCATCGGGTGGCATCAGCCCCACTGCAGCTCGTCTGGCCAAGCATGTGGTGCTCGAGCTCAATGCTTTCCATAACCCGCAGGCTGGACTCCTGCACGACGTGTTCGAGCCCTTCGACCCGCCTTACCGCAAGGCTATTCCTATCGAGCATGTGGGCGACCGCATCGGTAAGCCTTACGTGGAAGTGCCCGCTGAGAAACTCGTAGGTGTCGTGGAGTGCAACCTGCCCGACGAGGCCCGTGGCTTCAAGGACAGCGATCCCGTGACGGAGAAGATTGGTTATCTGACCGCTGAGTTCCTTGTCAACGAGATGCACCAGGGGCGCATTCCCAAGGAGTTCCTCCCACTGCAGAGTGGTGTGGGTTCAACAGCCAATGCCATCCTCGGTGCCCTGGGACAGGACAAGCATGTGCCCGACTTCAACGTCTATACAGAAGTCATTCAGAATGCCGTCATCGACATGATGCTCACCGGCCGCGTGAAGGATGCTTCATCGTGCTCGCTCTCTGTCGATAACGAGTGCCTCATGCAGGTCTACGACCACATCGACTACTTCAAGGATCACCTGACATTGCGCCAGTGCGAGATTTCCAACAACCCGGAAGTCATTCGTCGACTGGGTGTCATCGCCATCAACACCGCCATCGAGTGCGACCTCTATGGCAACGTGAACTCCACTCAGATCTGTGGCACGAAGATGATGAACGGCATCGGTGGCTCAGGCGACTTCGAGCGCAATGCCTACATCTCTATCTTCACCTGCCCGTCGACAGCCAAGGGTGGTCTGATTTCCAGCATCGTTCCCTTCGTGAGCCATCAGGATCACTCTGAGCACGACGTCAACATCATCATCACTGAGCAGGGTATCGCTGACCTCCGCGGCAAGTGCCCGATGGAGCGCGCCCGTCTGATTATCGACAACTGCGCACATCCCGACTACCGTCCGTTGCTCAACGACTACCTGAAGATTTCCGTGAGCGGTCATACGCACCACAACCTGCCGGCAGCTTTCGCTATGCACGACACGCTGACCCGCAAGGGCGATATGCACCTCACCGACTTCTCAGAGTATGTGAAGTAACAACAGATTCTCGGAGATCATTCTAACAACGCATTTCACGGATTACACGAATCGTCGCTACCTATATTTATGGTAAACGCGTTTCGTGTAATCCGTGAATTTTTTGTGTTATAGCCTGGTCGTTTCTAACCTACTACTAAAGAGAATCGCAAGCCAAGCGCATTGGCAATGAGCATAAACGTACTGAGCTGCATGTCAGTTTTTCCTTGCTCAAGCGAGGAAATATACTCGCGTTTCTTGCCAATACGTTCGCCCAACTGCTGCTGAGTCAGTTTCTGGCGCTTGCGCTCATCACGCAACAATTCAGCATAATACCAGGCTTCTGCCTTCGCCTGAAACTCCTTGCGCGACGGTGAACCTACAGGACCGTACTTTTCTGTTAGACGGTCATCAATTTGTGGCAATTTTGCCCACTTTTCTTCACTAATCTTTATCATAAACTGTCCTCCCATTCTTTTAATAGTCGTTCTGCTTTCTTAATCTCAGCAGGATACTGCTTCGAACTCTTTTCAACAAAGGAGTTGAGCATCACCATACGATGACATTCCATAAAATTGTCTGCGTCGATGGCAAATAGCACAGTGCGGTATTCATTGTTGCCGACTGACACACGCATTTCATAGAACTCAGTTTTCTCGAGACGCTTGACAAACTTCGTACTAACAACGTATTTTGTCAGCATAATTTCGAATACATAATCATATTTGTCTTTTATCTTCTGAGGCAAGTTTTGATAGTATTCGTCAAACTCCTTCGTATATGTTGCTGCTCTAATTCTATCGTTCATGCTGCAAAAGTAATGTATTTATTCCATAATTCAAAATATTTTGGAAGAAAATCATTCTTTTTATCAAAATTTCCCACTTCTACCTGCCGGCAGCTTTCGCTATGCACGACACGCTGACCCGCAAGGGCGACATGCACCTCACCGACTTCTCAGAGTATGTAAAGTAATCAATCATAATCAGAGTTTGATCAGAAGCGCCGCCATTTGTCATTCCGACAAGTGGCGGCGTTCTTATTGTTTTCTGACTTGGAAAACATCGTTTTCTAACTTAGAAAACACAATTAACCAAGAGAAACGGAAAGGAGGAATCCCACGCGACAGCCATGCAACGGTGTTTCAGCAAGGTCGAGCATGCCACCTTGTTGTATCATCATCCGACGGCTTAGTGAAAGTCCGATGCCGCTTCCCCCGCGCTTCGTGGTGAAGAATGGAACGAAGAGCGACTGGCGGTTCTCAGCAGGGATGGGCAGGCCGTCGTTGCCAATGTAAAGCGTGAGCAGTTGTGTGGTTGCCGACTGCTCCACTTGCTCTATAACCATTGTATGGGCTTCGGCCTCCACGGCATTCTTCGCCAGATTCATCAGCACTTGTCGGAGCATTCCTGCATCCGCACGAACGATGATGTCGGCGGGTATGTTCACTTCCCAACTCAAATGTGGATAGGCTTTGCAAACATCGTCGACCAAAGAGAACAGATTCACATCCGCCAAAACAGGCCTCTCCAGTTCCGTCATCTTCCGATAGTTGGCCACGAAGTCGCTCAGATGGCGGCTGGTGTCGTAGATGGCCTGGATGCCTGGTTCCAGCGGAGAGTTCTTCACATCATGTCGACCCAGCATCGTTTGGCTGATGCTGGTGATGGGTGCTGCGGCATTCATGATCTCGTGGGTCAGCACGCGGGTGAGGCTTTCCCATGATTCCACCTCATTTTGGTTCACCTGCTGACGGATGCACTCTCCCAATTGGTTGAGCGTCTGTTGCATGGCTCGTTCGCCTGGCAGCAGACCGTCGGTAGGAAGGCGGAAGGTAAAGTCGCGATTGCGGATAGCCTCCTGCATCAGATGGGCACGAAGCTTCAGCGAGTGCTGCCGACGAATGAGACACCATACGAGCAAGCCGGCAATACCGATTATGATGATAATAAAAAGCCACATAAGCGAAAAGTCTATCTACTCCCCTCGCCTTTGGGAGAGGGGCTTGGTGTGAGGCTTCTGATCTTATTATAGAGTGTCTGCCGCGTGATGCCAAGGAGTTCTGCCGCTTGTGTGAGGTTGCCGTGACAATGGTCGATGGTGCGGCGGATATGCTCTTTCTCTATTTCGTCGAGCGTGACAATCTCACTCTGCATTTCGAGCACATCTTTCAATTTGCGGATGAGTTCGTCGTTGTCCCAAGGCTTGGTGATGAAGTCGGCAGCCCCGCTCTTCAGGCCTTTTACCGCCAACGACACGTCGGCATAGGCCGTGAGCAGCACTACGGGTGTCTGCGGATGGTGTTTGCGGATGGTGCGTAGCCAGAACAGTCCCTCCTGCCCGTTGTTCACACCTAATGAGATATTTCGTTGCGTGACTTTTGTCACGACTTGGCCATCAGAAAGCACGCTTTCCTGGCACTCGCTGTTCCAAAAGTTCATATCCAACAACACGATGTCTATCTCTTCCTGTGCCATCGTCTTGAGAATCTCATCAGGTTTCTCCAGTGTCAATACTCGTTCGAATGTGCTGTCCAGAAGATAGTGCATCGCCGTCAGAATGGAGCGATTGTCGTCGACTATTAATATCGTGCCGTATTGCTTCATAGAGCCAAGTCTTATTGGTTTCGCGTGCAAAGTTACGAAGAATCTGTCTAAAAATCATACGCATGACTGTCTAATTTTTAGACAATCTGCATCTGGAGTCCTCATAATCCTTGTAGTTCTGAGGGATAAGGAATAATTTTGCACCATCAAAACAAAAAGTGTATGAAGCAAGTATTGATGATCTTCCTGGCATGGGCTGTCGAACAGTCTACGGCGCAGACTGAATGGACCGTGCAACAGTGTATGCAATATGCTGTGGAGCACAACCATGAGGTGAAACGGACAGCGCTTGAGCTCGACAACTACAAGGCCAGCCAGACAGGTGCCGTCGGTCGGTTCCTGCCTTCTTTGGATGCTGGCATCGGAGCGCAGTATAACTTCGGCCGTGCCATCGATCCTGAGACCAACGGCTATACCGATGTCAGTACCTTTTATAATGGTTATCAACTGTCGGCCTCACTGCCTGTCTTCGATGGCTTCAGCCGTCTGCATGCGCTCCGTGCTGCGAAGACCAGTGTGCTGATGGGGCAATCTGCTCTTCGGCAGCAGCAAGACCTGACGGCCCTGAATGTGCTGCAGGCTTTTACCCATGTGGCCTATTATGAAGGGCTGGTCAGTATGGCAGAGGAGAAGGTGGAAGAGACTGCGCTCTTGCTCCGACAAACGCGCCTGCTGGAAGAGGTGGGGCGCAAGAGTGCCGCCGATGTGGCTCAGGTGGAAGCGCAACGGGCAGCAGCCGACTATGAACTGCTCCGTCAGCAGAATCTTTATGCTTCAGCCTTGTTGGAACTGAAAAAGGAGATGAGTTTCCCCTTGCAGGATACGTTGATGCTGTCGAGTTTTCGGGGGGTTGGGGGTACGTGGATACGAGGGTATGAGAATCGTTCTAACGCAGAAAGTAACCTCGCACTTTCGCACCCCTGCACCCCCGTACCCTCGATTTCTCCGATTCACCCAGAACTGCAAGCTGCCCGCTATCAGGTGCAGACATCAAAACATGAGTGGCATCAGGCCCGTGCTTCCCTTTTTCCATCTCTCTCGTTGAGTGCGGGCCTGAGCACCACTTACTACAAGACGCTTCATAGCCAAGCCGCAGAGACATTCCGCCATCAGCTGAAGAACAACATGGGTGAGTACTTGGGCATATCGGTGAGCATTCCGCTCTTCAACCGTTTGCAAACGCTCACCAGCATCCGCCGCGCAAAGAACAACTATCGGATGGCTCAGGAGACTTTCGCCCAGAAACAGTTGGAGCTGGAGAAACTGAGTCGCGAGGCTTGGCAAGACTGGCAGGGCTATCTGATGCAGGCAGCTCAGATGGAGAAGAAGGTGGAGGCCGACAGCATGGCCCACCAGCTGACACTTCGCCAGTTTGAAGAGGGATTGAGCACCGCTATCGACCTGCACACCACTTCTTCTCAGCTGCTGAACTCGAAGGCCACCCTACTGCAATGCCAGCTGATGGCGATGGTGAAGGAACAATTAGTAAGATATTATCAAGGAAACACGATATGGACAGAATAATTGAAAAGACGAAAACGCAGCGGCTGATGAAATACTGGCCGTACGCAGCAGGAGGCTGTCTGCTGATAGTGGTGCTGGCTTGGCTGATGTTGGGCAACCACGCCTCTACGCTCAGAGTCAGCCGTGACGAGCTGACCATCAGCAATGTGCAGCGTGCAGAGTTTAAGGACTATGTGCGCACCAACGGGCAAGTGCTGCCCATCCAGATTGTTCAGATTTCGCCAGAGGAAGGCGGCATCGTGATGGAGAAGGTGGTGGAAGAAGGCACGATGGTGCATAAGGGTGATGTCATCGTCCGCCTCTCGAACAGTAATCTTGACCTGCAGATTCTGAATGCGGAGGCTGAACTGGCAGAGAAGCAGAACCTGCTTCGCAATACCCAAGTGGCGATGCAGCAAGACCGACTGAGCAACCAGACGGAGCAGGCCCAGCTGGATATGGACACCCATCGCAAGCAGCGCACCTTCGAGCAGAACAAGCGACTCTATCAAGAGAAGCTCATCAGCCGCGAGGACTATCTGCAGTCGCAGGAGGACTATCAACTCTCTGCCAAGAAGCGGTCTTTGGTGTCGAAGCGTCTGAAGCAGGATTCGCTCTATCGCACCGTTCAGATGGATCAGATGGAGGATAACCTGCAGAATATGCGCAAGAATGTGGTGTTGGTGCGCCAGCGCAAGGATAAGCTTGAGGTGCGCTCTGCCATCGACGGCGAGCTGGGCTTGCTCGATGTAGAACTGGGACAGAGCATTCAGCCTGGACAGAAGATTGGCCAATTGAACGACCTCAGCGACTATAAGGTGCAGGCGCAGATAGACGAGCACTATATCGACCGTGTGCGACAAGGCCTCACTGCCACCTTTACGCGTGGCGACAAGCAGTATCAGCTTTTGGTGCGCAAGGTTTATCCAGAGGTACGCGAGGGCAAGTTCCGCTGCGACTTCATCTTCCGTGGAGAGCGGCCGGAAAACATTCGCACGGGCCAGACCTATTATATCGACCTCGAACTGGGTCAGCCGGAGCAGGCTGTCCTCATTCCTCGCGGCACGTTCTTCCAGACTACGGGCGGGCAATGGATCTTTGTCCTCGACAAGAGTGGGCAGAAAGCCTATCGCCGCAACATCCGTATCGGACGCCAAAACCCGCAATACTACGAAGTGCTGGAGGGACTGGAGCCCGGTGAGCGTGTTGTCACCAGCGGCTACGAAGCATTTAAAGATAATGAAGTATTAGTAATGAAGTAAAACAACGGATTGCATGGATTTAACAGATTTAACGTATGAAGACAATAATCAGAAACTTTACATCGATATTCAGGAAGTTAGAAATATTGTAATGAGTAATTTCAGAAATTTTAATTGTTCTTGTTGCAAGATTTTTCGCCATACTGCGTTAGTGTAGATAGAATAATCAACCAAAAGAGACAATGAATAGAATAGCAACATTAGTGATTGGAGTAATGCTAACAGGTCTGCCCTTAGTCATGAAAGGACAAGACATCAACTGGCAGGCGAGAGTTGGTATCGGCTATGCCCACGTGTTTGGCGGCGTGACGAATATCGACGACCACATGGGGTTTCACATCAGCGGCGGTGCTGACATCGGACTTTCTAAAAATGGCGTTTGGCGCTTTCAGCCATCGCTCCAGTTTGTGAGGAAAGGCTGGAAGTTCGATGGCTATTACGGCAACGAGCAAATCATGGAAGCGGAATACAGCACTCGCCTCAACTATCTACAACTGCCGCTCCAGATGGCTGCCCGCCTAAGGATAGGTCAGGAATGCTTCTTCACCATCAGGACAGGTGGATACGTGGCTTACGGTCTCAGCGGCAAGACAAGCATGGAATTACTAAACACTGATTATCATAAGACCTTTGGCACAAATCATTTCAGCGACGCCTTCGACTTCAATAGCTGTACCTATGATAAGGAGAGTCACAGCGTGAGCTATCCGAAGTTCAACCGCTGGGATGCAGGAGCCTTCGGCGGCGTGGACCTGATTTTCCAGCATTTCATCATTGGCTGCAATGTGTCGGTAGGTCTGACCAAGGTATGCGATGCCGGTTTTGGCGGCCAGTCTGTGGGCAATGCCATTTCTTCCCTCATGCTTGGCGGATATCCGAAGAACATCACGGCTGATGTCTCCATTGGCTATCAGTTCTGATGGATATTTGCCAAGGTTATATTCTATATGACCGCTTCTAAGACTAGGTTTACTAAGAATTCTTAAATTACACAAGTTTGTGATTCACAAACTTGTGTAATTGTAATATAATACCTATCTTTGTGCTCAAAATGAGAGTGTTATGGAGAAGAGCTTTGTTTATGGAATTGCTGTTACGGACTATAATTTTACGGGAAGGACTGAAGAAACCCGTCGTCTGAAATCCAACTTTATAGCTGGAATCAATTCAGTTTTAATATCTCCGCGTCGCTATGGAAAGACTTCGCTGGTAGATCACGTTTGCCGTAACTTGGACCGAGAGGATATCATTATTGTCAGACTTGACATCTTCGGTTGTAAGACAGAGTACGAATTTTATAATGCTCTGGCTGTTGCGGTGTTAAAGCAGACCGCCTCAAAGCTACAACTATGGATGGAGGAGGCGCGTGACTTTCTTGTCCGACTCACTCCAAAAATTGGAATACCTGTCGATCCTGTCTCTGAAATAAGTGTCTCGCTTGGGATAACCCCAGAGACACATTCGCCAGAGGAGGTTCTTAATATGGTGGAAGTCATTGCTAAACGCAAAAACCGTCATATCGTGGTGTGTATTGACGAGTTTCAGCAAGTGGGAGAGTTTGAAAACACGAAACAAGTACAAGCAAGACTACGGTCCGCTTGGCAACATCATCACTACACTTCATACTGTCTCTATGGCAGCAAGCGTCACATGATGAGTAATATATTTCTCAATCGCAGTATGCCGTTCTATCAGTTTGGAGATCTGTTGTGGCTACAGAAGATACCTACCTGTGATTGGATGGATTATATCATCAATCATTTTGAGGCAGAGGGAAAACACGTCTCTCAACAAATCGTTGAGCGCATCTGCGAAGTAGTGGACAACTACCCCTCGTATGTTCAGCATCTGTCATCAATCCTCCTCAACCATCTGCCTCAGGGCGGAAGTGTTACTGACGACATGATGTCATCTGCAATTTCTGAACTGATAAGTACCAATGAAGCACTATATATGCAACAGGTAGAGCCTCTTTCTGCTTATCAGATGAATCTATTAAAGGCTATTGTCTCTGGCATTCACTCTGGTTATAATGAAAAACGCGTCCGTTCTATGTTCGACTTAGGCAGTCCGTCAAATCTAGTACGATTGCGTGATGCACTTATCGAGCGCGATCTCATCTATTCAGAGATGCGGCAGTTATATCTTACAGACCCCGTCTTTGGATTATGGTTTAGAAGAAGGTTCTTATAAACTACAATAAGGATGTGTCAAAGAATCATACGCTGAGGTGTCTAATTATTAGACAATCTGCTTCCGCCAGGGTGAAAAACCTTGGCGGATTCGTTTTCTTCTCGTAACTTTGCATCGTCAAAAGTATAAAACGTATGAAGACTATTGTCAGAAACTTCACATCCATGTTCCGCAAGTTTGTGTCGGCGAGCTTGCTGAACCTGCTGGGCCTGAGCCTGGCTTTCGCCTCGTTCTTCGTCATCATGACGCAGGTCAACTACGACCTGGGCTACAACAAGAGTTTTACGGAGCACGAAAAGCTGTTCCGCCTGACCATGAAGTTAGGGCCGGGCATGGAGGACTACGGCGTGATGCTGCCTCGCCCGCTGGTGGAACAGTTGGCGGCAGCGTCGCCGCACATCAAGGGCTATGGCATCGAACAGGTCTGGACCTACTTCGACCAGTTCTTGGCAGAGCCAAGCGGCAAAGCCGAGCGCATGTCAGGCGATCAGGAATATTCGCTGAATCTGGTGTATGGCATCAACGACTTTATGAGCGTATTCAAGCCAACCGTCATCTGTGGTGACTTGAAAGGCTTGAACCAGTTGCCCAATATCGTGCTGCCGCGTTCAGAAGCCATGCGCATCTTTGGCACTGCAAATGCAGTGGGCAAGACCCTGAAATACAAATGGGTGGAAGGTTGGATCTTCAATGTGTGTGCCGTGATAGAAGACTATCCGGAAAACAACTTCCTGCACGGCGTCTGTTTCAGAGGCACTAATGAAAACGAAGGCAACTACCAGAACTGGAACTATCAGGCTTATATCCGTGTGGACGATTCGGCCAACCTGCCGAACGTTATTACTGCCATGCGCAAGAAAGCCATCGAGTTGTTCAAGAATGACTTCAACATGAAGACCAAGCAAGAGGAGGAAGCCCTGCAAGTGGTGTTGACGCCTATTGCCGATACCCATTTCGCGAAAGACCTCAGCAAGGATTCGCCCAACATCAAGTCGGTCAGTAGGAGTTCCGTCTATCTGCTCATCTGTTTCTCGCTGCTGATCGTCGTGATAGCCGCCGTCAACTTCATGAACTTCACCTTGGCCGAGACACCGCTGCGCATCCGCAGCATCAACACGCAGAAAGTGTTGGGCGCATCAACGGCGAGTCTGCGCGGCAGTCTGCTGGCCGAGGCCGTCATCATCAGTCTGCTGGCATTCGTGGGGGCGATGGCGATGGTCTATCTGGCTCACGACTTAGGCTTGCAGAAGCTGGTGCAGGGCAGCATCCTGTTGCAAGATAACCTGTGGCTGGTAGGCGTCACCCTGCTTATCAGCATCGTGGTGGGACTGTTGGCTGGGACCTATCCGTCGTACTACGTCACGTCCTTCCCGCCTGCGTTGGTGCTGAAAGGCTCGTTCGGCCTGTCGCCCAAGGGTCGCGTTCTGCGCACCTCGCTGATCTGCCTGCAATTCGTCGTGTCGTTCATGCTGGTCATTGGCGTGGGCATCATGTACCTGCAGAGCTACCTCATCTTTCACACCGACTATGGTTTCGACAAGGACGAAGTGATGGTGGTGCCGACAGCGCCCGACACGCGCAATCATGCCGATGCCATCGATGCCGACCTGCGCAAGATTCCCGGCATTGAG